>NZ_AWFG01000001.1 GCF_000682695.1 Hyphomonas chukchiensis
CCCCAAGCGCCCTCACAGGCGTCATACGTGCAGCCCCTTATTCAAATTCCCGCCGCGATCTGCCATAAGCGGCAACCATGACCTTCAAAGTTGCCGCCTTCTACAAATTCTTCGCGCTGCCGGACTTCGAGTCCCGCCGCGCGCCGCTGGCCGAAACGCTGGAAATGGCGGGCGTCAAAGGCACGGTCCTTCTCGCAACCGAAGGCGTCAACGGCACCATCGCCGGCACGCCGGAAGCCATAGACACAGCCCTTGCGGCCCTGCGCGCCTTGCCCGGTTGCGAGACGCTGCAGGCCAAGTTTGCCGAGGCCGACGAGATGCCCTTCCTGCGCCTCAAGGTCCGCCTGAAGCGCGAAATCGTGTCCATGGGCGTGCCCGGCACAGACCCCAATTCCATCGTCGGCACCTATGTCGCGCCCGAGGCCTGGAACGCGCTGATCTCCGATCCGGACACCGTCCTCATCGACACGCGCAATGACTACGAAGTTTCCATCGGCACATTCGAAGGTGCCATCGACCCGAACACCAAGACCTTCCGCGAATTCCCGGACTGGTTCCGCGAATTCCGCGCCAAGCTCGAATCCGAGGGCCGCAAACCCAGGGTCGCCATGTTCTGCACCGGCGGCATCCGCTGCGAAAAGGCCACCAGCTTCGTCAAGGCCGAGGGCATCGACGATGTCTTCCACCTCGAAGGCGGCATCCTCAAATATCTCGAAACCGTGCCCGAGCAGGACAGCAAATGGCAGGGCGAATGTTTCGTCTTCGACGAGCGCGTCTCCGTCCGCCACGATCTCACGCCCGGCTCCTATGACATGTGCCATGCCTGCAAGCGCCCGATCACCGAGGCCGACAAGCAGCATGCTGCCTTTGAAGCCGGGGTCTCCTGCCCGCACTGCATCAGCGAAATGAGCGACGACCAGCGCGCCCGCTTTGCCGAGCGCCAGAAGCAGATCGACCTCGCAAAGGCACGGGGCGAAAAACACATGGGCCCGGAGGCACGCCGGAGCGAGGACGCATGAGCCTGCCCGTCCTCTATTCCTTCCGCCGCTGCCCCTATGCCATGCGCGCCCGCCTCGCCCTCGCGATCAGCGGCATGGACATCCGCATCCGCGAAGTCGTGCTGCGCGACAAACCCGCCGCCATGCTCGCCGCCAGTCCCAAGGGCACCGTCCCGGTCCTCGTCCTGCCGGATGGTACCGTCATCGACGAAAGCCTCGATGTGATGAAATGGGCGCTCGCCCGGAACGACCCCGAAAACTGGCTAGGCGCCGACAGCGCCGAAACCCAAGCCCTCATCACCCAGAGCGACGGCCCTTTCAAACACGCGCTCGACCGCTACAAATATCCCACCCGCTATGACGGCTTGAACCCGGAGGCCCAGCGCGCAGACGGCTTGGCCATCCTCACCGAATGGAACGCACGCATTGCCGCATCAGGCGGTCAGCTCCTTGGCCCGCAGCGCACCCTCGCCGACATGGCCCTCTTTCCGTTCGTGCGCCAGTTCGCCGCCACGGACCGCGAATGGTTCGCCGCCCAACCGCTGCCTGCACTGCAGGAGTGGCTCGCCGGCCACCTTGCCAGCCCCCTCTTCAAATCCATCATGACCAAGCATGCCCAGTGGCAACCGGGCGCTGAAGAACCCTTGCTCGCAGTGGCCAGCTGACCCCCTTGAAAATTTTTGCGGCGGGCGTAAATACGCCGATCTTCGGTTCGGAGTGTGGCTCAGCCTGGTAGAGCACCGCCTTCGGGAGGCGGGGGTCGGAGGTTCAAATCCTCTCACTCCGACCATTTCATTGCGGTCAGGCTCCGCCAGAATTTTTGATCCGGTGGATCAAAAATAGCAATGAAATGCCCAAGCGTCAGCACCGGGCCATTCAAGCCGAAATACCTAGCCCGCCAGCGCCGCCTTGACGGCGGCGATCGCCTCGTCCGCCTTGCTGGCATCCGGCCCGCCGGCCTGCGCCATGTCCGGTCGGCCACCGCCGCCCTGACCACCGAGGGCAGCCGCGGCGACCTTCACCAGATCAACGGCCGAGAATTTCGACGTCAGATCTGCCGTCACGCCAATCGCGACGCCGGCCTTTCCATCGGCCACGCCGACAAAGGCCACGACGCCCGAGCCGATCTTGGCCTTGGCCTCATCGACCAACGCACGTAAGTCCTTGCCACCAACGCCTTCAGCGACACGCGCGATAAGGTTGACGCCATTGACCACTTCCGGTCCGGTCGGGGCACTGCCACCGCCGCCCATGGCGAGCTTGCGCTTGGCCTCGGCCAGATCCTTCTCCAGTGCGCGGCGTTCGTCGGCCAGCGCGCTGACCTTACGCGGCACATCCTTGAGCGGCACTTTCAGGCTCTCGGCGAGATCCTCGGCGATGCGCGCGCGGCCCTTCAGATAGGCCAGCGCCTCGGCGCCCGTTGCGGCCTCAATGCGGCGTACGCCAGCGGAAACACCGCCTTCTGACGTGATCACGAACACGGCGATATCGCCTGTGCGCTCGACATGGATGCCGCCACAAAGCTCGACCGAATAGGCCTTGCCCTCGCCCTTGCCCATGGAGAGGACGCGAACCTCGTCGCCATATTTCTCGCCGAACAGGGCAAGTGCCCCGGCCTCGATCGCCTTCTCCGGTGTCGTGACCTTGATTTCGGCGGCCGCATTCTGGCGGATTACGGCATTCACCTGGTCCTCGATGGCTTCCAACTGCGCCGCCGTCACCGGCGCGCCGTGCGAGAAGTCGAACCGCAGGCGATCAGCTTCAACAAGCGAGCCCTTCTGCGTCACATGTTCGCCGAGCACATTGCGCAGCGCGGCATGCAGCAGGTGCGTTGCGGAGTGATTGGCCATCACGGCCTTGCGTCGCACGGCGTCAACATGAAGCTTCGCCACGGCGCCAAGCTTGGCCGAGCCGCTGACGAGTTCGCCGACGTGGACATGCACATCGCCGGCACGCTTCTGCACGTCGCGCACGATGAAGCGCGCGCCGCCCTCGAAGGCGATCTCGCCATGGTCGCCGGCCTGGCCACCGCTTTCGGCATAGAAAGGTGTTGCGTCGAACACGAGCTCGGCAGCGCCGGGTTCCAGCGTATCGACTAGCGCGCCACCGGCCGCGATGGCAACAAGCTTGCCCTGGCCTTCGGTCGCGCCATAGCCACCGAATTTTGTGGCGCCGGACTTCTCGCGAACGGCAAACCAGATGTCATCCGTCGCCGCATCGCCCGATGTGAAGCCCGCGCTGCGCGAGCCCTCGCGCTGAACATCCATGGCCGCGTCGAACGCATCGGTATCAACCGACATGCCGCGCGCGCGCAGGATATCCTGCGTCAGGTCGAGCGGGAAGCCGAACGTGTCGTAAAGGCGAAAGGCCGTTTCGCCGGGAAGCGCGTCGCCCGCACCGAGACCGGTTGTGGCCTCTTCAAGCAGCGAGAGGCCGCGGCCCAGCGTGCGCTGGAAACGACCCTCTTCCTGTTCAAGGGCGGACTCAATCGCAGCCTTGGCGCGCCCGAGTTCGGGATAGGCCTTGCCCATCTCGCCGATCAAAGCGGGCGTCAGGCGGTGCATCATCGGCGCGCGCGCACCGAGCAGGTGTCCGTGGCGCATGGCGCGGCGCATGATGCGGCGCAGGACATAGCCGCGTCCCTCGTTCGACGGCAGCACACCGTCAGCGATCAGGAAGGCGGATGTGCGCAAATGGTCTGCAATGACGCGGAACGAGGCGAGATGATCGCCTTCAGCTTTGGCGCCATAGAGGTCTTCCTCGGCCTTGATCAGGTTGGCGAAGAGGTCGATCTCGTAATTGTTGTGGACGCCCTGCAGGACAGCCGCGATGCGCTCAAGCCCCATGCCCGTATCGATGGACGGTTTTGGCAGCGAGATGCGCGAGCCGTCTGCCGACTGGTCAAACTGCATGAAGACCAGGTTCCAGATCTCGATGAAACGGTCACCATCCTCGTCCGGGCTGCCGGGAGGGCCGCCCGGAATCTTGTCGCCGTGATCGTAGAAGATTTCCGAGCACGGGCCGCACGGACCGGTATCGCCCATGGACCAGAAATTGTCGGACGTGGCGATGCGGATGATCCTGTCATCGGGCAGACCGGCAATTTTTTTCCAGAGGGCAGCAGCCTCGTCATCCTCGGCATAGACGGTGACAAGCAGGCGCTTCGGATCAAGGCCGAATTCTTTCGTTACCAGGTTCCAGCCATACTGGATCGCCTGTTCCTTGAAATAGTCGCCAAAAGAGAAATTGCCGAGCATTTCGAAGAATGTGTGGTGGCGCGCGGTATAGCCCACATTGTCGAGGTCATTATGCTTGCCACCGGCCCGGACGCATTTCTGCGATGTCGTCGCCCGGGGCGCAAAGGGCGTCTCGGCCCCGGTGAAAATGTTCTTGAACGGCACCATGCCGGCATTGACGAATAGCAGGGTCGGGTCGTTCTGGGGCACAAGCGGCGCCGAGGCACGGCGTGTGTGGCCCTGCTTCTCGAAGAAGGAGAGGAAGGATTCTCGGATATCGTTCACGCCAGTCATGGGCAGGGTCCTAGCCGTATATATTCATGTGCGGCGAGGGTTGTCCCACACCGGCTCCAACCGGCGATATAAAGGTCCCTTTGCGGCGCGCCAAGCCGGGTGCGCCACAAAGGGACAAGTTCAGGTACAAGACCTGGCTGCAAACAGGGGCTGAAAGGGCCGAATTCCAGCCATTTCAGACAAGAATGCGAAGGCTGATATCAGCCCTCAGCGGCATCCGGTTCGATATCGTCATCCTTGTCGGCTTCCATGCCGGCCGTAAGAAGCTCATCGGCGAGAAGGCCCGCATTGCGGCGAATCGAATCCTCGATTTCATCGGCAATGGCCGGGTTTTCCTTCAGGAAGGTCCGTGTCTTCTCGCGTCCCTGACCCATCCGTTCGCCCTTGTAGGAGTACCAGGACCCGGATTTCTCGACCACTTCGGCCTTGACGCCGAGATCGATCAGCTCGCCCGTCTTGGAGATGCCCTCACCGTAGATAATATCGAATTCCACCTGCCGGAAAGGCGGAGCCACCTTGTTTTTGACGACCTTGACGCGGGTCTGGTTGCCGATGACCTCGTCCCGTTCCTTGATCTGGCCGATGCGACGGATGTCGAGACGGACAGACGCGTAGAATTTCAGGGCGTTGCCGCCGGATGTGGTTTCCGGGCTGCCGAACATGACCCCGATCTTCATGCGGATCTGGTTGATGAAGATGACGGTACATTTCGACTTGGAAATCGAGCCGGTCAGCTTGCGCAGCGCCTGGCTCATCAGGCGGGCCTGCAGGCCGGGAAGGGAATCACCCATCTCGCCTTCAAGCTCAGCGCGCGGTGTCAGGGCAGCCACAGAGTCGATGACGAGGAGTTCCACGGCGCCCGAGCGGACCAGCGTATCGGCAATTTCCAGCGCCTGTTCGCCTGTATCCGGCTGCGAGATCAGCAGGTCGTCGAGATCAACGCCCAGCTTGCCGGCATAGACCGGGTCCAGCGCATGCTCGGCGTCGATAAAGGCACAGACACCGCCATTCTTCTGGGCTTCAGCCACGCAATGCAGGGCCAGCGTCGTCTTGCCCGAGCTTTCAGGACCGTAGACCTCGATGATGCGCCCACGCGGGATGCCGCCAATGCCGAGCGCAATGTCGAGTCCCAGCGAACCGGTCGAGACCGCTTCAATATCCATCACCTTCCGGTCGCCCAGTCGCATGACCGAGCCCTTGCCGAAAGAGCGCTCAATATTGCTTAGAGCCGTTTCAAGAGCCTTCTGCTTATCCACACCGGATTCCTTGTCCACAAGTTGTAGCGCTGGTTTGGCCATGAGTCGTCTCCTTAGGTCCACTATGGGGGTCAGTTTGGCAAGGCCCCCTATTGCCTTCCATGTTTTGGATGTACCATATTTGTTCTCTGGAACAAAGCGGAAACTTTCTGTTCTCCGCACCTTTTCTTTTCCGCCCGGATCAGGCATGGTTGCAGAATGCTGACACGATCCAACCGCCAAGCGGGCGAAGCACGGCTTCGCTATCTCGATGCCGATATCCAGGTGCTCGCACCCGGTGATTTTGTTGTATGTGCCGTGACCGGCCGCAAGATTCCGCTGCAGGCGCTGCGCTATTGGAGCGTTGACCGGCAGGAGCCCTATTGGGACGCTGCGGCCGCTGGCACGCGCATGATTCCTGCCAAGGGATGATGCTGCGGGAGATCCTGCTCACCCTTGTCATCTGCACAGGCGCGTGCGCGCAGGTGCCTGGTGAAGCCCCCGTTGCCACATACCAGCCCGCCATCACCCCCGTCTGCGATGGCGCCCTGACACAGGGCGGCCTCGTGATCTGCCATGGTGCGCCCGGCGAAACATTCACGGTCGGCGGCGTCAAGCAGGTGGCCGATGCGGCCGGCTCTGCCCAGTTCGGCATCAGTTCCAAAGCGCCGGCGGTTATCGGCTGGACGGCATCTGACGGTTCCTATGGCGATCTCGCCATTGTCGAGCGCCATGACGAGTTCCGCACCATCAAGGGCTTTGACTGCGACAAGGTCGATGCCCGCTCGCCCGAGCAGAAGGCGCATGCCGCCCGCTCGTGGCAGATCAAGCAGGACGCATTCGCGACGTTCAATCCGGGCCCCGGCGCACTGAACGGCTTTATCAAACCGGCCGACGCACCGGCCTCGTCGCCTTTCGGACCGACGCGGAAATATATCGGCGTCTCGGAAGTCACCGGCAAGCCGTGCGAATCGACCTCCGTTCATCAGGGCTATGACATGGCGGCGCCTATCGGCACCCCCGTCGTCGCGCCCGCCGACGGAACCATCATCCTCGCCGATCCGGACCTCTATTATGAAGGCGGCGCCATCTTTCTCGATCATGGCCATGGGCTGACATCGGTTTTCATGCACCTCTCGGAAGTGGACGTAAAAGTGGGCGATGTGGTCAAGCGCGGTGACCTGATCGCGAAGACGGGCAATTCTGGCCGCACGACCGGGCCGCATTTGCACTGGGCCGTTAAATGGCGCAACGCCCAGAGCGAGGCGCGCGCAGACGATTTCTATATCGACCCGGCGCTGCTGCTGGCGCTGCCGGTGAGCAATCCCCAATGACAGCCTATGTGGCGCTCCTGCGGGCCGTGAATGTCGGTGG
This sequence comes from Hyphomonas chukchiensis, assembly GCF_000682695.1. GTDB lineage: Bacteria > Pseudomonadota > Alphaproteobacteria > Caulobacterales > Hyphomonadaceae > Hyphomonas > Hyphomonas chukchiensis. The sequence goes on from NZ_AWFG01000001.1 coordinate 7,138, forward strand.
CACGGGCAAGCTGGCGATGACCGAACTGGCCGCCATGTGCACGGAGGCCGGGTTCGCGGACGTCAAAACCTATATTGCCAGCGGCAATGTCGTGTTCCGGTCAGACCTGCCCGAAGCAAAGGTCAGGGCGGCTTTGGACGCGCGGCTGGAAGCCTATGCCGGCAAGCCGGTCGGCGTCTTCGTGCGCAGCGCCAGGGAAATGGCCGCGGTGCGCGACAATAATCCCTTCCCGGATGAGGCGGGTAATCGGGTGGTTGCGATCTTCCTCGAGGCGGCGCCAAAGGCCGATGCCCTGGCAGGCCTGAAGCACCAGACCACGGAAGTCCTGAAAACCGGCACGCGGGAACTCTATGTCTTCTATCCGGATGGCCAGGGCCAATCGAAACTCCAGATCCCGTCGGCGAAATCCGGCACGGGGCGGAACATGAACACGGTGGCGAAACTCGCGGAGATGGCGGCCGCGCTCAACCCGTAAGCCAGACCACGTCCGTCGCACCGACGAAGCGGGCCATGCGGTCAAGCTCGGCGTTCAGCTTCGCCTGCCGCGCATCCGTCCATTTCACACCCGGCTCCACCCACAGCTGGTGGACGCTGAGCTCGCCCTTGTCGCGGTCTGACTTCACTTCGATACGGCCGACGAAACGGTCGCTTTCCAGCAATGGATAGACGTAATAGCCCCATTGCCGCTTCTCGGCGGGCACGAAAATCTCAATCCGATAGTCAAAGCCGAAGAGGCGCGTCAGCCTGTTGCGATCGCGGATGACGGGGTCGAACGGATTGAGGATGCGCAGGCGCGAGGTTGGCGCGGGAGCGGCGTTGAGGCGCGCCTCGATGTCGGCCGGGGCGAGGGCCGCTGCCCACTGCCCGTCCGCGCCTTCCACCTCCACCGGCACCAGCTGTCCGGCATTCGCAAGGGTCCAGGCCTTCACCTCGGCCATGTCCGCTGCCGCCCAGAAGCGCTGGATGTCTCCCACTGTTCCGAAGGCGAGCCGGGCGAGCGCCGCACGGCAGAGCCAGTCCAGCTGGGCCTCATCTTCATGTTCCATATCGCGCAGGTGCTGCGGGATCACGCGGTGCGTCAGGTCGTAATGCTTGGTGAAGTTCTCGCGGTGCGAGGTGGACAGATCGCCGACATACCACATGTAATCGAGCGCCAGCTTGTGGGGCGGCCGGTGCCACATCTCGCGCGGGCCTTCAATCTTCGTGTCGAAGGCCTTGGTGCTGAGCGGGCCCTCGGCCGCGATGCGCGCCTTGATGTCTTCGCGGCCGGCCGCGTCCGGCATGCTGCGATACCACTGGGAGCGCTCGAGACGCGCTTCCATGCGCCGGAACTGGCGGCGCCACATGGGATAGAAATCCATCGGGATCAGCGAGGCATCATGCGTGAAATGCTCAAACACATGCCGGTCGCGGGCGAGGCATTTTTCCAGCATGGGCTCGCGATAGTTCTGGTTGCGGCTCCACAGGATATGGTCATGCGCGCGGGCAACAACGCGGATCGTGTCGAGCTGAACGAAACCGAGGCGACGGATGATATCGGGAAGATCAAGCGGGCCTGTCGGCGCGGCTGAGAGGCCCTGAGCCTCCAGCCACAGCCGCCGCGCGTCCCGGTTGGCAATCCTCAGCACCATGGGCGACTAGGGATTGAGGATCGTTGCGCCGGTCGTCTTGCCGCTTTCGAGGGCGCGATGGGCATCGCCCACATCTGACAGGGCAAAGCGCTGGCCGATCTCGGCCTTGAGGGTGCCATCCTGCAGCGCAGCAAAGAGCAGCTTTGCGCCGCGCGCCAGGGCTTCGGGCGTGTCGATGAAGCTGAACAAAGTCGGCCGCGTCAGGATCAGCGAGCCGCCTTGGGCCAGACGTCCCGGCGGCACGGGATCAGCCATGCCCGAGGCATTGCCGTAGGAGACCATCCAGCCACGCTTTTTCAGGCTGCTGAGCGAGGCTTCGAAACTCACCTTGCCAACACTGTCGAGCGCCATATCGACGCCCTTGCCGTCGGTCAGCGCCTTCACCTGCTCGGCGACATTGTCATAGCCGATGATGACATCGCTGGCGCCCGAAGCCCGGGCGAGTTCAGCTTTCTTCTCGGATGAGGTTACGGCGATGACGCGCGCGCCAAGGCTGGCCGCCCATGGCACGAGCAGGCTGCCGACGCCCCCAACGGGCGCCCAGACAAGCAGCGTATCACCGGCTTTCACGGGGCGGATTTCGAACAGCAGCATCCAGGCGGTCAGGCCCTTCAGCATGACGGCGGCGGCGTCTTCATCCGCAATGCCGTCGGGCAGTTTGATAAGGCTGGCCGCTGGTGCCGTCAGGTGCGTGGCATAGGTGCCGGACGCGACATAGCCGACCCGGTCGCCGGGTTTCAGATCCGTCACGCCTTCGCCTACGGCTTCCACCACGCCGGCGCCTTCGCTGCCGGGCGTGAAGGGAAACTTCACGGGATAGAGGCCGGTGCGATAATAGGTGTCGATGAAATTGAGGCCGACCGCCGTCTGCCTTACCAGCGCCTGACCGGGGCCGGGCTGCTTCGGTTCGAACGCTTCCTTCTTCAGGACGTCCGGACCACCGTTTTCATGGATGCGGATGGCATAGGGCTCTGACATTCAATGATCTCCGTTTTCCGGTGCGGTCTTGCGCACCTGTATATTCAGCAGTTCGACCGCCAGCGAGAAGGCGATCGCGAAATAGAGGTAGCCTCGAGGTATGTGGAAGCCGAGGCCGTCAGCCACAAGGGCGACGCCGACCAGAAGAATGAAGGAGAGGGCGAGCATCTTGGTCGTCGGATGGTCGGCAATGAATTTCGCCAGCGGCTCGGCTGCGATGGCCATCACGAAGGTCGACAGCACGACCGCGCTGATCATCACGATGAGGTCGTCGGTCATGCCGACGGCGGTAATCACGCTGTCGAGCGAGAAGACGAAGTTGATGACGAAGAGCTGGATGATGACCGCCGTGAAGCCGCTTTTGGCGTCTGTCTCTTCATGCCCCGTGCCCTCGACGGCCGAGTGGATTTCCTGCGTGCCCTTCCATAGCAGGAAGAGACCGCCCGCCAGCAGGATCAGGTCCTTTATCGTCACGTCCTCGACATGATGCATCAGCGCCTCGTCGCCGCCCGAGACCATGACCGCAATGGCGTGCGGCAGCTGGAAGAGCGCATTCTTGTCGAGCCCGATAATGACAAAGATGAGCGCCAGCATGGCGATGCGCAGGAACATGGCGCCCCAGATGCCGACGCGGGTGGCCTGTTGCTTCTGTTTTCCCTCCAGCTTGCCAGTGGCGATGGAGACAAACAGCAGGTTGTCGATGCCGAGCACGACCTCCAGGAAGGTCAGTGTGGCAAGACTGCCCCAGAAGGCGGGAGAGGCCAGGAATTCAGGCATGGGCGGAAGAATCCTCGTGGAGGGTGCAGGAGAGACTGCAATGAATAGGAGCGTGGGGTTTATAGCAAGGCCGACTCGCGCTGGACTCTATCGATGCACACAATGATCCTTCTGACCTGCGGAGTCGACGAAGCTGGCCGGGGCCCCTGGGCCGGGCCGGTGACGGCCGGCGCCGTGGTGCTGGACCCGGCGCGCCCGATTGAAGGGCTGACGGATTCAAAGGCGCTGAAGGAAACGCAGCGCGACGCGCTGGCGCCGCTGATCCGCGAACGCGCGGCGGCCTTTTGTGTGGCGCATGCCAGTGTTGAAGAGATCGACCGGCTGAATATCCGCGAGGCGACCTTCCTGGCCATGTCGCGCGCCATTGCGGGCGTTACGCGGCAGTTGAGGCTGGAGATGATCCTGATCGATGGCAACGCCTTGCCGAAGGACCTGCCCTGCGAGGCGCGCGCAATCATCAAGGGCGATCTCACCGAACCGGCGATTTCGGCCGCCTCGATCCTCGCCAAGACAGAGCGCGACGCGTTGATGAAGGAGATGGACGGGGCCCATCCGGGCTATGGCTTTGCCCGTCACAAGGGCTATGGCACGGCGGCCCATGCCGAGGCGTTGCAACGGCTCGGCCCTTGCCCGCATCATCGCACCAGCTTCCGGCCCATACGCGAGTTGATCGCAAGCCGGGCCGCGCAGGTCACGGGTTAAGCAGCTCCACCGAAACGGCCTGATTGATAAGGTCGCAACTGCCCGATGTGGTGAGGAAGGCAATGTCGGCGGCATCCCGGCCCGTTGCCACCCGCACGAGATTCTCGACCGGCACGAGCCGTGTCGCATCGACGAGCCACCAGACACTGTCCAGATAGACTTCGAACACGGCATGGAAGTCCGGCGGGTCGAGCTGCCAGGCATAGGCGCTGACGGCGCGGGCCGGTACATTCAGGGCACGGCAGATGCTGATGCCGAGATGGGTGAAGTCACGGCAGATGCCGGCGCGATCAACAAAGGTATTCTCGGCGGTGGTGCCGCCATGGCTGGAGCCTGGCACATAGTCGACATGATTGTAGATCCAGTCGAGCACGGCGAGGACCTGCGCGCCGCCGGGGGCGAGATGGCCGAACTCGCGATGGGCAAAGGACATGAACTTGTCGGACGGGCAGTAGCGGCTCGGCAGCAGGTATTCGAGCACAGGCGGCGGCAGCTCAAGCCAGGCCTCGAGCCTCGCATTCGGCGAAAGGAGCCGGGGCTTGGCATTGTCGATTGTGGCTTCGTAGACAATGCTGGTTTCGCCTTCAAAAGCCGCGCGGAAACGGCGCTCGCCGTGATGGTCGGCCATGTCCTGAAGGATGGGACCGTCCGGCGAGATGACGAGGCTTTCAGACAGGATGGCCTGATCAGGCGTTCGGGCGACATGGATCGCGACGATGGCCTGAGTATCCTGCGGAAAAGCGTAGACGAGTTCAGACCTGACGCGGAGTTTCAATCTTGTATCCTGACCTGATGGGTTCAGGAGCGGTACGCGCAGCCTGTGAGGCGGTTCCTGTCACGCTCAGCTGCGCGGCGCCAGTGATCATCATCAGGAAGTGCTGCGAGATGGCGCGCATGACCCGGCTGCGGTCGCGCCAGGAGAGATCGACCGCCGGGCCGGTGTCGGTCTTGTTGACATCGACGACATAGATTTGACCCGACACAGCATCGCGGAGCACGTCGAGCGCAGCCCAATCGAGCGCCATGGCTGCGGCAAAGCGCGTGATGACGTCGATCTCGGCGGGCATGAAAACCTCAGCCAGTTCGCGGTAGACGACCGTGTCATTATGCATGGAGAAACGATTGCGGGCCTGCTTGGTCTTGACCAGCACGAAGCGTGGGACGCGGCCGATAATGGTGGTGCGATAGTCGAACGCGGTGGTCCCGTCGGAGGAGTCGATCAGGCGTTGATAGGTCTTGCCTGGCGCCGGCCTTATGGGACAGTCGACAATACGGCCATCGTGCAGGCCGTTGGCTTCGCTCTTTTCCACGGCTTGCCCTTGATGCGCTTGCGGGTCCAGCCTTAGCGGATGGCCAGACACGTCCGTAAACACATCGGCAACGCGGCTCTTCGAGATATCGCTGCACATGGCATTGAGCTGGACGAGATTGCCGGCAGGCGGCGGATCGCCCTTCACCGTGTCCTCGAAATAGAAGGCGACATCGGCCTTGTCCGGTGTGCGGGCGAAGCGGACGCCCGAAAGGGTCATCGCCGACCAGAGGATATACCAGGGACGTGGCCTGTCCGGCGCGAACCAGACGGCGAGATGACTGGGGCGGGTGATGCGGACGTAAAGCCCCTTCACCAGCACGACCGCGAAATAGAGGCAAAACTTGATGAATTCCATCGGCGTGATTTCAGCGAGGCCGATGCGCCGCCCGGTCTTCCTGACGATAAGGCCGCGCCGCGTGAGTTGCAGATCGGAAAACCAGTTGGCCCGCGCGATGGTGGGCTGCGTTTCGCTATCAGACTGCTTGCGGCGGGGCATCAGTCAATCCTGTACTGGATGGGCTTGTAAGTAAAATTATTGGACTGGCCTGCCGAACAGGCGGTGAGCGCGATGATCAGGTCCAACTGCGCCTCGAAACGTGTCAGGTCGCCCGCCTTGCTGAGCGGCGGCAGGACCCTGATCTCGCCGGTCTCACCATTCGTGTCGACATGCATGAAGACATTGAAGGCAATCGGGATCTGGTCCGGCCCGATGCCATAAGGCGCGAGGGCCATTTCCAGATTGCCCTGGCACCCATGATGGGGAGTCTCGTCGCCGTAGATTATGCGGAACGTATCCTTCGAGCAGGGCGTCAGGGTGAAATCGTGGCGGCCGACCTGGTCCTCGCCAATCACCAGCATCGGATTGCTGCGATTGGAATAGAGAATGTCGCCTGTCGTCAGGAACAGGCGGCTGGCATAGTCGATCGACCGGCCGGACGAGATCACTTCGTTTGTGTCACGCGCATTATAGGCCAGCATGTCGGATACCTGCTGGCCTTCGGGATCGATCACCGTCAGCGTCTGGCCCTTCGCGAGGCGGAACGCGACTCCTGTCCGCGGCGCGATCGTGTGAACTATGCCTGTTTCGGTTCCCTGAATTGAAATGGACATTCCCAGTCGTCTCCCACCTGGCGGCCGCTGTATTGTGCGGCCTGATTGCCTTGCCCATGCGTGCCGATCATGGGGTTGATTGATCCGTTTACGTCAATTTCCTTTTCCCGGATGACCTTCTGCAGCGCCTGATAGCGCCCGTCTGCGCGCAGCTGTTCGAACTGGTCATGCGAGTTGAAAACGAGCGCTGGTCGGCAGAATCGCCGCGCCGCGCGCGAGGCACCCGGATGCAAGCCTATCACGAAATAAGCCACACAGTTCAGGCTGAGCCCGAAATTTGCGGAGGCCGGATCATGCGAAACATTCTCGGCCCATTCGACCCCGTGCTGTCGGTCAATTTCGTGAAGGCGCTGAAGGCGCTCCCAGAGCGCGGTTTCGAATGTGCTCTCGTCCATGACCGGCGCATGATCAAAGCCGCATACAAATGTCTTGAAAGGCATGGCCTGCGGATCAAGCTCTCGGCCGAACTGGCTGAGCTGCTGATGCATAAGCAGGTCACCTTCATCCGACAGGAAATCGCCGGCTTCCACACTGCTGACCTGATCCAGCCCGAGCGCACTTTTGGCCCCGACACAGGGGAAGCGGTCAGACTCGATGAAGGCCGCCAGGTCTGCACTCAGCTCCGCATCACGTGCGGGTTGCGGCGGCGAAAAGGGCATGAGGGGATTCTTGTAAGCCATAGCCGTAAGAACTTCCGGACCGGTCGCGAGTTCCGGCCCAATGACACTGCGCCCCTTTCGCGGGGCGGCAAACCGTTAATCCAGCATTAACCACGGATGTCCCAGGCTGCCGCTTTGGGGACGGAGACGAATCGCATGCTGTTTTTGTTTGGCTGGCACACATGGCTGGGCGAATCCGGCCGTCCGTACCGTTTCAAGATTACGCTGACCCCCAAAGGCCTGCCCGAAGGCGGCGGCATCTATATTTTCGTCCAGCGCCGTTTCGTCTTCTTCCTGTTCCCCCTCTATATCGGCAAGGCAACCAACTTCCGTTCGCGCCTAATGGGGCATGAGCGCTGGTGGGAGGCCTGGTGGAAGCGCGGGGCAACCGAGCGGCATGTTCTGGTCATCAAGAAGGGCGCTGACCGTGCGCGCGTGGAAGAAGACCTGATCCGGCGCTACCAGCCGCGCATGAACGACATTCTCGTTCCGCGCCATGCCAATGACGGGCCGAACAATGCACGGCTGCGGCGCTGGTGGAAATTCAAGCGCATGTTCCGGATTCCGTTTTTCGGCTGATGCGCCTGCGACGCCTGTGAGGGCGCTTGGGGGTGGGTTTGGGTTTTCGGGATGGGATTCGCGGTCAGGTGTCCGGAACAGGTCCAACATATCCGTATTCCCGGCGAAAGCCGGGATCTCTTGCGGGTGGGCTGGAAGCAATTGAGAGAGGCCCCGGCTTTCGCCGGGGACACGGATGTGTCGAGGTTTGAGGTTCTCCACTCAAAGCAGTGCTGAAACTGTGGGACAGCGGTAGTGGGTTCCATGGATGTTTCGGGATCCCGGACATGTCGTCAGAGAGATAGACCAGATCCACGCGGCCATGGTTTGTAACAGCCCAAAGCATCTGCGAGCCGGGGCCGCCATTCGCCTTGAACCAGGCCCGCAGGCGCTGGATGCGCAGAAATATCAGCGGCCAGATCGGTACGAGGTACCAGGGCAGGCCCTGCATGGGGCGGAAGAGGCTGAACTCGGGCATCGGCGTCATTATACGCCGGGGTGGTTTGGGGTTGGATAAGTGGCGCAGCACTGCGTGATTGATTCCCGGGCCGGTCCCGTGGCAAAGCTGGCCGTCATGGCCGATACGATCCCTCCCCTTGCCCCGCCCCTGTTTGCCGATGCGCCCAGCTCGGTGAGCTTCAAGAAGCTGCGCAAGCGGCTGGTGCGCGGCGCGCTGAAGGCCGTGGACGATTTCGGGATGGTGGACCGGCGGGCGGTGGACGCGGGCGAGAAGCCGCGCCCGAAATGGCTGGTCTGCCTGTCGGGCGGCAAGGATTCCTATGGCCTGCTGGCCGTACTGATGGATTTGCAATGGCAGGGCGCGCTACCCGTGGACCTGATCGCGTGCAACCTGGATCAGGGCCAGCCGGGCTTTCCCAAACATGTGCTGCCGGACTGGCTGGACACGACGGGCGTCAAATACCGCATCGAGACCGAGGACACCTATTCCATCGTGACCGAGAAGGTGGAGGCGGGGCGGACCTATTGTTCCATGTGCTCGCGCCTGCGCCGGGGCATTCTCTATCGCATCGCGCGGGAGGAAGGCTGTGAGGCCATCGTGCTCGGCCATCACCGCGACGATGCGCTGGAGACGTTCATGATGAACTTCATCCATGGCGGTCGCATGGCCGCGATGCCGCCGAAACTGCTGAACGACGAAGGCGACTGTTTTGTGCTGCGCCCGCTGATCACGGCGGCCGAGGACGACCTTGCGAAATTCGCAGAGGCCATGAATTTCCCGATCATCCCGTGCAACCTGTGCGGCAGCCAGGACGGGCTGCAGCGCGTGGCAATGAAACAGATGCTGGACGAATGGGAACGCAAGAAGCCCGGCGTGCGGCAGGTCATGGCCCATGCCCTCGCCACCGTGCGGCCAAGCCACCTGCACGACCCGCGCGTCTTCCACTTTGCCGGACTGGAAATCGGCGGCACAGGCGAGACCGATCCGAACGTGCCGTTCTAGGCTCCACTCGCCGATTTGCGCAAAATTTTTGCAACAGAATCCTCCGGCGCTCAAACAAGGCGCTAGGGACTCTTTATAAGGCCCCCAGATCTCTCGCGCCTCGCGCCCGGCCGCAACGTCTGTGACAAGCAGCCAAGAAAAACGCGCCGGACAAACATCCGGCAGTGGGGGAGGATCACCTTTGTTGCGTATAGCCCTTGCGGCCGGACTGGCCTTGTCCGGCGCGGCAGCCGGATTTGCCGATGAACAGGCCCCCCGCGATTTCCAGACCTACAAGCCAACCGTCAAGCCGACCCGGATCGACAAGGCCGAGGCGCCACGGATCGACGGCAAGCTGGACGATGCCGTCTGGTCAAAAGCGGCCGAGATTTCAGAATTCTATGAAGTCGAGCCGACCGTGGGCCCGCCCAGTGTCGAGACGCGTGTCTACATGGCCTATGACGAGGACGCGCTCTATGTGGCCATTCACGCCTATGATGATGAACCGGAGAAGATTTTCGCGACCATTCTCGAACGCGACGGGGATGTGTGGCGCGATGACATGGTGCGCTTCTATATCGACCCGTTCGACACGGGGCTGAGCGGCTTTGGATTCGATGTTAACGCGCTTGGCGTGCGGGCCGAACGCCTGATCCAGGCCAATCGGCGCCCGGTTGATGAATGGGACACGATCTGGGATGCGGCCGGCGAGATCACCGATGATGGCTGGACGGCGGAATTCGTCATCCCCTTCCGTTCGCTGAGCTTTGAGCCCGGTGGCGACGGCTGGGGCCTGATGATCACCCGCGAGCGATCGCATGCCAGCGAAGAGATCCGCTGGGCCGCTATCGACCCGTCCGTGAACAAGTTCGGCTTTTCCCGGGCAGGCAGACTTGTCGGAATTCACGACATCAACCAGGGCCACGGACTGGAAATGCAGCTGCAGGCAAGCCTCAACGCCTCACGCGACTGGGACCGCCCGCGCGACGATGACCTGTCGATCGAGCCGAGCGCGAACATCTCCTACAAGATCACGCCTTCGCTGACGGGCCTGTTGACGCTGAACACGGATTTCTCGGACACGCCGCTCGACGACCGGCAGATCAATACGAGCCGGTTTTCGCTCTTCTTCCCGGAGACGCGGGACTTCTTCTTGCAGGACGCGGCCTTTTTCGAATTTGCCGGGCAGACCTTCGGCACCTCGTCGAACAGCATCTCCGCGAATTCCAACACGCCGAACGGGCAGCCCTTCTTTTCCCGCCGGATCGGAATCGTCAACGGGCAGCGCGTGACGGTGAAAGGCGGCGTCAAGCTGAGCGGTGAAGTGGGCGGCGTGCAGGTGGGCATGCTGTCAGCGCAGACAGGCGAGGCAGCGGGCATCGACTCCCAAAACCTGTCAGTGGCGCGCGCGGCGATGGACGTGTTCGGCGGCTCCCGCATCGGCGTCATCGCCACCCATGGCGACCCGACAGGCGCGTCGGACAATTCGCTCGCGGGAATCGACTATCTCTACCAGACGCCTTCCTTCCTCGGTGGCGGGCGGCTGCAGGCGGACATGTTCTACCAGCGCTCGTTCTCATCCCTGGTGGAGGACGATGATTCCTATGGCGTGCGGGTGGACTATCCAAATGATGCCTTCTCCTGGGTCGTCGAGGCACGCGAGATCGGGCAGGATTTCACACCCGCGCTCGGTTTCGTGAACCGGCCGGGCACACGGGATTATTCGGCCAGCTGGAACCGGCGGCTGCGCCAGTCCGGCGGCTGGATGCGCTGGTGGCAGTTCGGCACGCGGCATGAGTTCATTACCGACCTCGATGGCAATGAGGAGACGCGGACCAACGAGATCGCCCTTGGCCTGCAGACGAAGTGGACGGACGACGTCTCGTTCTTCCTGACGAATAATGAGGAGACGATCACGGCGCCGTTCAACCTGCCGGGCGGACTGGTCGTGCCGGTCGGGCAATACAATAATGACGGAGTGCGGGCAAAGCTGCAGTCCTCGCTGGCGCGGCCCTATGGGACGGTGGCCGAGATACGCCATCGCAACTTCTATGGCGGCACATCGACGAAATATGCGCTGGCGCTGAACATGCGGCCCAATGCGCGCGTGGACGTGCGGGCCTCCTATTCGCGTGAGGACATTTCCGTGCCGGCCGGTGAGGTGAGCGTGCAGATCGGATCAATGGATACGGTGTTCAATTTCTCGCCCAGGCTCTCCATGTCGACGCAGACGCAGTATGACAATATCTCCAACAGCCTGTCCTTCTTCGGACGTCTGCAATGGGAAGTACGTCCGGAAACGGAAGTCTTCCTGGCCCTCGGACATGGCGCCATTATCGAGGGCGATGACTTCCGCGAGAATTTCCGCTCGGTGCAGACAAGCGCGATCCTGCGTTTCGGCAATACTTTCCGGTTTTGAGACGCAAAAAAAGGCGCGCAGGTTGCCCCGCGCGCCTCTTCAATTTTGCGATCCCTGAGGACCTATTTGCGCCAGACGGCAGCCAGGGCTGGATCTTCTTCCTCGCCGGTATACTTGGCGAGTTCGGCGCGGCCGACGACCATGTGGTGCACTTCGTCCGGACCGTCAGCGAGGCGCAGCGTGCGCTGGCTCGTGTACATCTGGGCGAGCGGTGTCCATTGCGAGACGCCAGCGGCGCCGTGCATCTGGATGGCCTGGTCGATGATCTGGCAGACGCGTTCCGGCACCATGGCCTTGACCATGGAAATCCAGACGCGGGCTTCGCGGTTGCCCAGCACGTCCATGGCTTTCGCCGCTTTCAGGACCATCATGCGCATGGCTTCGATCTCGATACGGGCACGCGAAATGATCTCGGTGTTGCCGCCGAGCTTGACCAGCGGCTTGCCGAATGCGGTGCGGGTCATGCCGCGAACGCACATCAGGTCAAGCGCGCGTTCGGCCTGGCCGATGGAGCGCATGCAGTGGTGGATGCGGCCCGGGCCGAGGCGGAGTTGCGAAATCTCGAAACCGCGACCTTCACCGAGCAGCATGTTTTCCTTCGGAACGCGGACGTTCTCGAAGCGCAGGTGCATGTGGCCGTGCGGCGCATCGGGGTCACCGAAGACGTGCATCGGGCCGACAATCGTGACGCCGGGATGCGGCAGCGGGACCAGGATCTGGCTCTGCTGCTTGTTGGGCTCGGCGTTCGGGCTGGTCTTGACCATGGTGATCATGATCTTGCAGCGCGGGTCGCCGGCACCGGAGATGTAGAACTTCTCGCCGTTGAGGACCCATTCGTCGCCTTCAAGCACGGCGGTCATGGAGACGTTCTTGGCATCGGACGATGGCAGGCCCGGCTCGGTCATGGCGAAGGCGGAGCGGATCTTGCCTTCGAGCAGCGGCTTCAGCCACTTTTCCTTCTGGGCGGGCGTGCCGACGCGCTCAAGCACTTCCATGTTGCCGGTGTCTGGCGCCGAGCAGTTCATGGATTCTGATGCCATCGGGTTCTTGCCGAGTTCGGCAGCGATATAGGCATAGTCGAGGTTCGACAGGCCTTCGCCGGTTTCCGCGTCAGGCAGGAAGAAGTTCCAGAGGCCCTGCTTCTTGGCTTCGTCCTTGGCTTTTTCGAGGCATTCCAGCTGGCCGGGCGCGTAAGACCAGATGTCGGTCTTGCCCTCGCCGAGGCGATGGAATTCTTCGCTCATCGGGTTCACGGTTTCCTTGATGAACTTGCGGACGTGGTCGTAAAGCGGACGCGCCGCTTCGGACATCCGAAGGTCGTTCATGTCCGCACTGGCGTCCATTGTATGTTGGGTGTCTGGCATAATGTGTCTCTCTTCCTCTTTTCTAGTCTTTGATCTGTCTTACCATCCGGGGGCGTCTGCCGTCGACCGGATAAGCGTTTGATGTCCTGGGTTTCATATTCGCGCAGGCTTCTGGCCTTGCGCGGAGAACTGGGATAGGCCGCCGGACATGAGCCTGATGACTGCCCTGATCATTCTCGTAACCGTGCTGGTCACGACATTCATCTCGGGCATCTTCGGCATGGCTGGCGGCATCATTTTCATGGGCGTGCTGGCGGCGCTGTTGCCGGTTGCGACCGCCATGATCGTGCATGGCACGATCCAGATCTTTTCCAACGGCTATCGCGCCTTCCTGTGGCGCAAGCATATCAACTGGACCATCTTTGGCCGCTATGCGCTGGGCTCGCTTGTCGCCGTCGGTCTCTTGTTCGCGCTGTCCTGGCGTCCGGGCCATCAGGTTGTCTATCTGATGCTGGGCCTGACGACGACGCTGGTCTGGCTGCCGAAATCCATTGTCGATCTCGATATCCAGAAGCGTTTCCAGGCTGAAGGCGCTGGCTTTGTCGTGCAGGCGCTCAATACCGTGGCCGGCGTTGCCGGGCCGCTGCTGGACCTGTTCTTCGTGCGCACCGACATGACGCGCCACCAGATCGTGGCCACCAAGGCCGTGACGCAGGTTCTGGCGCATTTCGTCAAGGTCGTGTTCTGGAGCGTCCCGGTGATCATGGCGGCAGGCGCAAGTGCCCTGCCCCCGGCATGGCTGATCCTTGCGGCCATTCCACTGTCCATGCTGGGCACGACGCTGGGCGGCAAGGTGCTGGAGCGGATGACCGACGTGAACTTCAAGAAGGGCATGAAATATCTCGTCACCGCCATAGGCGCCGTGATGCTGATGAAGGCCGCAGGCTGGCTCTGAGGCTGCGCGCCTTGAGGCGTCAGTCAGCGTCATCGCGGCGTGCATTGGGTAAACTCCACTCATCTGAGGATGTGTCTGCCGCATTGTGGACTATTCGGCAACTTTATCTTATGAAGCCCAATCATCACCAATAGTGATATTAGGGCCTGCCGCCATGAACCTGCGCACCATCGACCTGAACCTGCTGCCCGTGCTGGAGGCCGTCTATACCGAGCGCAGCCTGACACGCGCGAGCGAGACGCTGCGCATCACGCAGCCCGCCGTCAGCAATGCGCTGGCCCGGCTGCGGGTGCATTTCGAAGATCCGCTGTTCGTGCGCGAAGGGCGCGGCGTGAAACCGACGGCCATGGCCGAGGCGCTGATGCCGGCCGTGCGTGACGCGCTCGACAGGCTGCGCGCGGGCCTTGAATCCCGCTCGGTGTTTGAGCCTGCGCATTCGACCCGCGTGTTCAATATCTCGGCGCGCGATGCAGGCGCCTTCATGATGGCACCTGCACTGGCCAAGCGGATGGAGACCGAGGCACCGGGCGTGCGCATCTCGTGGAGCCAGGTGAACCGGACGGCCATCTCTACCGAGCTGGCCTCTGGCCGTCTGGACCTTGCCATCGAGATTGACGGCCTGCGTGGCGCAGACCTTGAGCGCCAGCCCCTGCTGGCAACGCCCTATGCCTGCGCCATCGCCAATGACCACCCCCTTGCCGATAGGCCCATGACGCAGGCGCTTTTCCTGGAGCTGCGCCATATCGCGGTGTCCAGCCGCCGCGAGGGACGCTCCTATGTCGAGGAAATCGTGCGGGCCGCAGGACACAGGATCACGCCCGTGCTGCGCCTGCCGCATTATATGCCCGCCATCGAGATCGTGCGGCAGACGCATCTCGCCGTTACCGCGCCGCTGCCGCTGGTCGAGCATGCGGGCGTGAAAGTGTTTGCCCTGCCCTTCGACTATCGCCCGCTCGACAGCGTGCTCTACTGGCGCCGGGAGAATGCCGAAGACCCCGCGCTGACCTGGCTGAAGGGCCTGCTGACGGACATTGCCGCAACAGCCGAACAGGCTTGAACACGCCCGCGCCGTGCGCTAGGGAGCAGTGGTCAATTGGGGAGTAGCCAGCCGGTGCGTGCACCGGGCCTCCATGTCAACATACTCGGCTGAGAGGCCGTGGTGTGGAGGGAGCGGGTCACCGTTCGGGCGAGACCAATGACGTCGCATTCCTGTCCGGGCCGGGCATGGGGTGCTGCGTCATTGCGTCATCAAGTGCCCGGCCCGGAGACAATACAATGGAAGCCCTGTTCACCTCTACCGCCGTCGTCGCGCTGGCCGAGATCGGCGACAAGACCCAGCTGCTGGCGATCCTGCTGGCCACGCGCTTCAAGGCGGCATGGTCCATCGTGGCCGGCATCTTCGTCGCGACGATTGCCAACCACTTCCTCGCCGCGCTACTCGGTTCGCAGGCTGCCGCCCTGCTGGACGGGCAATGGTTCCGCTACCTGATCGCCGCCTCGTTCATTGCCATGGCCCTGTGGACGCTGATCCCGGACAAGATCGATGACCTGGATGACAAGCCGGCCCGTTTCGGCGCCTTCATCACCACGGTGATTGCCTTCTTCCTGGTCGAGATGGGCGACAAGACCCAGATCGCGACCATCGCGCTGGGCGCCCGTTTCGAAAACCTCGTGCTGGTCACCATGGGCACGACGCTCGGCATGATGATCGCCAATGTGCCCGCCGTGTTCTTTGGCCACGAACTGATCAAGCGCGTGCCGATGAACGTGGTGCGCATGATTGCGGCGCTCTTGTTCCTCGTGATCGGGCTCTGGCTGCTGGCGCAGACGGCCGGGGTCGTCTAGCGCGCCACGGTCGGTGCGATGACGTCCACGAACGGCTTGCGCAGGATCTTCTTGTTCCCGGCGAGGGCAGCGGCAGGCAGGGCCTTCAGGCGTTCGGCCTCAGCCATGGCTTCAGCCAGCACCTGATCCGGCGCGACGGCCTTGTCGAGATAGCCGACAGTCACGGCCTCTTCGGGCGTGAACAGCGTGCCCATGATGACGGACTCCGTGAGGTAGAGCGGGTTCAGCCGCGCCTTGCAGAGCTCGAGCGCGAACACCGGCAGCACCATGCCGATCTGCGTCTCGTTGGCGCCGATCTTGTAGGGACCGGTTGCACCGATGCGCTTGTCACAGCCGAGCAGGATGAAGCAGCCCATGGCGATACCGTGGCCGGTACACGCAGCCACGACAGGCATGGGCAGGGTAAACAGGCGCAGGGCCAGCGCGCCGCCGCCATTGACGAGGCTGCGCACTTCCTCGGGCGAAGAGCCCATGATGGTCTTCAGGTCAAACCCGGCGGAGAACCTGTCCGGACGCCCTGTGATCACGACGGCCTTCGCCTCTTTCTCGGCCTGGTCGAGCGCGCTGTTCAGCGATTCCAGCATGGCCGGGCTGATGGCATTGGCCTTGCCGTCATCCATGGTGATGATGGCGATGTCATTCTCGATTTTGATCGTGGCGGTCATGAAGGTCTCCCAGTTTGGACAAGCTTAGGCCCGCCCTGCCCTTGCGGGAAGCAAGCCTGACGCAAGGGTGCCTTTCAGAATCGGGGCATTAGGCGCGGCGCGCGCGGAAGAAAGCCTTCAGCAATGCGCTCGCCGTCTCGCCCGCCGCTTCGTCCTGCTCGACTTCCGGCCGCCAATGGCAGGTCGGCTGTTCGAAGAAGCGGGCGCCATGGATCACCGCGCCGCCCTTCGGATCGCAGGCCGCGAAGACCAGCTTGCCGATGCGGGCAAGGCTGATCGCCCCGGCGCACATGGCGCAGGGTTCGAGCGTCACGTACATGTGGAGGTCGGTCAGGCGGTAATTGCCGAGCTTCGCGGCGGCCGCGCGCAGGGCGACAATTTCCGCATGCGCTGTCGGGTCATGGCCTGCGATAGGGGCATTGGCGCCCTCGGCGACAATCTCGCCGGTCGCAGGGTCCACAATCACCGCGCCCACCGGCACTTCGCCAGCTTCGGCTGCCAGCTTGGCCAGCTCAAGCGCGCGCGCCATTGGGGATAGGGTAATTGTCATTCGCCTTGGATCGCCCTACACGCCGGGAAAGTAAAGAGCAGGTGCGTCCCCCATGCGGATCATTGCAGGCGAACATAAAGGCCGCGCCATCGCGGCGCCTAAGGGCCAATCGACCCGTCCTACGGGCGACCGGGCGCGCGAAGCCGTGTTCAATCTCATCGCCCATGCGGCCTGGGCGCCGCCGATTGATGGCGCGCGGGTGATCGACCTCTTTGCAGGCTCTGGTGCGCTCGGGCTGGAAGCCATGTCACGCGGTGCGGCCTTCTGCGTGTTCGTCGAAACCGATGCCGGCGCGCGCGGCACGATTCGCACCAATTGTGAAACGCTGGGCCTGTTCGGCACGACCAGTATCCAGCGCCGCTCGGCGACCGACCTTGGCCCCATCCCGGCAGGCGTCGGCGAACCTTTCACAATCGCCTTCCTCGACCCGCCCTATAACAAGGGCCTCGCCGAACCGGCGCTGGAACAACTCGCCAAGGGTGGCTGGCTCACCGAGGACGCCATCGCGATTGTCGAGACAGCCGCAGACGAAATGCTGGCTTTCAATGGCTGGGAGATACTGGATGCGCGCACCTATGGCGCTGCCAAGGTCAGCTTCCTGCGCCGCGCCTAGATATCCAGGAACTCTTTCCTGAGGTCGATATTCGACGTCTTTGTGCCGACATAATGGGAATCATCTTTGAGCCACGCCTCAGCGGCCGCGCGGCCGAGATCACGCAATTTCGTCAGGAAATCCCAGCTCGTGTCATACTTGCTGCTGAGATCGAAGGCGAGCAGGTCCTTGCCACCGCGAATGGCATGGATGTTCAGACGGCGGTATTTCTTGATGACCGCTTCCTTCAGCATGCCATCGTCGATCAGGTGCTGTACGAAGGCGATGGCGCGCAGCTCTCCTATCAAAGAGGCATTGAAGCTGATCTCGTTGATCCGTTCGGAAATCTCCCCTGCCCGCCTGGGTACGCCCGGCCGGGCCAGCGGATTGAGCATGACGAGCAGGACATCGCGCGGCGCGCCGGAATAGATCAGCGGGAAAAGGCTGGGATTGCCCATATAGCCACCATCCCAATAGTGGCCTCCGTCCACCTCTACCGCCTGGAAGACCTGGGGCAGGCAGGCTGAGGCAAGCACCGTATCGGCAGTGATCATCGTGCGATCGAACACTTTCACCCGGCCGCTTTCCACATTGGTGGCGGACAGGAAGAGCTTGATGCCGGACGCGTGGATGGCCTCGAAATCGATCTCGGCCTCGATAATCTGGCGCAACGGGTTCAGGTTAAACGGATTGAGGTCATAGGGGCTCGCGAGGCTCTGCAGCGCGCTGGCATAGGCAAAGGCCATCGCGCCCCATGTGCCGAACGGCGCCATGCCGGACCCGGAGCGCGACACGCTGCGCCATACCGATTCAAGGCTCGCCTTCGCGCCATCCGCCCCGTCCTTCGCAAAACCCGAGGCCCAGGCCACGGCATTGACCGCCCCCGCCGATGTCGCCGAGATGCCGGCGAGATCGATATCAGGCTCTTCCGTCAGCCGGTCGAGCACACCCCACGTATAGGCCCCGTGCGAGCCACCGCCCTGAAGGGCAAGACTTAGGGACCGGCGCTTTGGTGGCTTTGCCATATCGGAATCCTTGTTATGAGGTCGGCCTACCGACCAAAGGTATAAGAACAATGACCTCTGATGCTCCAAAGGCCGTCATGCGCCCCGTCCCTGCTGTGGGAACAGCCTGTTTTCGCGGGGATGACGTGCTTTTGATCAGGCGCGGCAGCAAGCCTCTGGCCGGCGACTGGTCCATTCCCGGCGGAAAGCTGGAGTTCGGCGAAAGCCTGGCCGATGGCGCCCTGCGCGAATTGCAGGAGGAAACGGGCGTCACCGCACGCATTGTCGGCCTGGTGGATGTCGTCGATGCCATTTTCACGTCCCGCCGCAGCGACGAGACCGCCCGGCATTATGTCCTGTTTGACTATGCCGCCGTGTGGGAGGCTGGCGAGCCCCTGGCGGGCGACGATGCTGCCCATGCCGAATGGATCTCGCCGGACCGGCTGGAAACGCTTGGCCTCTGGGATGAGACAAGGCGCATCATCGAAGCTGCAAGGGCGCTCGTGGGGAATAGCTCAATTATCGCTTGACCCTCCGCAGGGTCAGCTATGTGTTGTCGCCAAAACAATCCCTGAGGAGACACCAATGACCTATGCGCCTTTCGACCTGACCGGAAAAACATGCCTTGTAACGGGCGGAAACCGGGGCATCGGGCTTGGCATGGCCGAAGCGCTCGCCGCCTCGAACGCCGATGTCGCCATCTGGGGCCGCAAGGCCGATGCCAACAAGGCCGCTGTCGCCAAGCTTGAAAAGCTCGGCACTGGCCGTATCGCATCATGGGAAGTGGATGTCGGCGAAGAGGCCGAAGTCGTGAAGGCCATGGCCGATACCGAAGCCCATTTCGGCCGCATCGACACCTGTATCGCCAATGCCGGTGTCGGACGCGGCGCCAGCAGTTTCGAGGAAATGACGCTGGAGACCTGGCGCTTCAATCACCGAATCAACATGGAAGGCGCCTTCTTCACCCTGCGCGAAGCCGCGAAATCCATGGTCAAGCGCGCCAAGGCGGGTGATCCGGGCGGTTCGCTGGTCGGCACAGCCTCGCTGGCCGGCATCGAAGGCGCTGGCCGTAACCAGGCCTATGCGTCGACCAAGGGCGGCCTGATCTCGATGATGAAAGCCATCGCCGTGGAATACGGCCGCTACAATATCCGCAGCAACTCGATTCTGCCGGGCTGGATCGCCACCGACATGACCGAAGCGGCCCAGGACAATGACACGTTCACGACCAAGGTTATCTCGCGCGTACCAATTCGCCGCTGGGGCGAGCCTGAGGATTTCGGCGGCATGGCCGTCTACCTCGCCTCGGATGCATCATCCTACCATTCCGGCACCACGCTGATCATCGATGGCGGCTATTCCGTCTTCTAGGCAAGGCAACATTCGGACATGAAAAAAGGGCCGCTCCGGAAACGGAACGGCCCTTATTCATGTCGGCTGGAGCCGGAGCCTATTCTTGTGGCTCTTCGGTTGCTTCGTCAGCAGCTTCAGCAACGTCGTCAGCAGCATCGTCGAGCGATTCAGCAGCGTCGTCGAGGGCTTCGTCAGCAGCTTCCAGAGAGTCGGAAGCGACTTCGGCCGTTGCGTCAGCAGCGGATTCTGTTGCGTCTGCAGCAGCTTCAACAGCTTCCGAAGCGGATTCGACAGCGGCTTCAGCGGCAGGTGAGGCTTCTTCTTTCGGGCTGCAAGCGGCGAGTGCCAGCGCAGCAGCGCCGATGATCATGATGTTCTTCATTGTGTTACCCCTGTTGTTGGTCAGATGACCGGGGAGGCCCATAGCACTTCTCGGTCATTACTAAAAGTTCATTTTATCATTCAGCCGTGTCGTTCCGACTGTTGATTCCTTATAAAGGAAAAAGCCCTCTCCCGACAGGGAGAGGGCGAATTCCGGTAGAATGGCCGTTATTCGGCATCCGGTGTGGACACTTCAGTGTCAGCTTCGGCTTCCGCTTCAACGGCGGCTTCGGCATCAGCTTCGTCTTCTACGACAACTTCGCCTTCGGCGTCGCCTTGAGCTTCGACAGTCACTTCCGCGTCGTCATCAACCACAACTTCTGCAGTCGTGTCAGCGTCTTCAACGACAGTGACATCAACGTCAGGCGTCACGGTAACTTCTTCTGTTGGGCCCATAGCAAAGGCACCACCAGCGAACAGAGCTGCAACGGCAGCGCTTGCAAAAAGTTTCGTCATAGGAGCTTCCCCTCATTTGACTTATTCACACCGAGTGGACGATTCCCTCGGCTTGATGTGGTATTTGACTGCAGATCGCGGCGGGAATGGGGCAGACTGTAGGCGATTGTGTCCATGCGGAAGCAGGCTTGCCCCTCTTGCGTTGACGCGGGGGCGGCCATTTAGCGTCCGCTATACAAAATCCATTACAGAAAGGACGCCTTCCCGATGGCCCTGAAAACTGCACTGACAGAACTGCTGAAAGTTGAACACCCGATCATGCTGGCAGGCATGGGCGGCGTCTCCTATGCCGAAGTCTGCGCTGCCATGTGCAATGCAGGCGGCTATGGCGTGCTTGGCATGGCCGGCACCGGACCGGACTTCATCGCCGGACAGATGAAACGCGTGCGGGAGCTGACCGACAAGCCCTTCGGCGTCGACCTCCTGGCCGCCAGCCCGGAAAGCCTTGAGGAATCCGTCGACGTCATCATCAAGGGCGGCGCTGATTCCTTCGTGGCGGGGCTGGGCGTACCCATGCCGATCATGAAGCGTCTGAAGGATGCCGGTGTGAAGGTCATGGTTGTCGGCGGCGCCGTGAAACACGCCATCAAGGCCGAGCAGGCCGGCTGTGACGCCGTGATCCTGCAGGGCGGCGAAGGCGGTGGCCATACCGGCCTCGTCGGCACGATGCCCCTGGTGGCACAGGCCGTAGAAGCCGTGAAGATCCCGGTTATTGCCGCTGGCGGCATCTATGACGGCCGTGGTCTCGCCGCCGCCCTCGCGCTCGGTGCCTGCGGTGTCTGGATGGGCACGCGCTTCATCGCGTCCGAAGAGGCCCACGCCGCGAACATGTACAAGCAGGCCGTGGTCGGCGCCGGCGATACCGACACGACCCGCACGCGCTGCTATTCCGGCAAGCCGATGCGCTGCCGCACCAACGAGTACATCAATGACTGGGAATCGCGCCCGGAAGACATCCAGCCCTTCCCGCACCAGGCTATCCATTCCACCCGGACTGGCGTGATTGGCGGCATCGGCGGCATCGTCGACGAAGCAAAACTCAATCAGGACACGTCCTGTTTCGCGATGGGCCAGTCAGCGGGCGGCGTGCACGAAGTGAAGCCGGTCGCAGCGATCGTGGCCGACATCATGCGCGATGCCGAAGCCGCCATCGACCGGATGTCCGGCCTTCGCGTGAAGGCAAATGTCTGATCAGGTTCGCAGCTCTTACACCGGCGGGATCACGGAGATCATCATCGACCGCCCGCCGGTCAACGCGCTCGACTTCGGCACTATTGAAGGGCTTGCGTCTGCCTTTGAAGGCGCTGACAGGAAAAACCCTATTCTAGTGACCGGCGGCGGATCCGTGTTCAGTGCGGGCGTCGACACGAAGGCATTCGCGGCTTACACGCCTGCCGAAAAGGCAGGCATGATCAGGGCCATCACGCGCATGACAGCAAGCTTGGTTTGCCATCCGGCGCCGGTAATTGCCGCCGTCAATGGCCACGCCTTGGGTGGGGGATTCGTCCTGATGCTGTGCGCCGATGTCCGTCTTATAACAGACGCGGCTTCAGCCCGCTTCGGTCTGACAGAATCGCAAGCCGGTGTGCCCTTTCCGGCAGGACCACTGGAAATCATTCGTGAGGAAATCGAACCGAGCTTGCTCCGCCGGCTCACGCTGACAAGCCAGGTGATCGGATCAGACGCGATGATGGAATGCGGGATCGCCGACCAAAGCGTCCCTCAATCCACCCTCATCGAAACGGCGAGGGCACGGGCGCTCACGGTTGCCGCGCAAACTGCCTTTACCAGGGTAAAACAGCAGGTGCGCGGCAGACTCATGGCTGCGCTAAGGACGCTCGCCGACTCCGGCATTGATCCCCTCGCCCAGTCGTTCGACCTCTAGTTAGCCGCGGGCGTCAGTCTCAACAGGCGACCACCTTCGCCATCTTCCAGCACGTAGATCGCGCCGTCTGGCCCCTGCTCAGGCTCGCGTATACGCTTGTCCCATTCGTAACGCGCCGCTTCGGACGCTTCGGGAGCCGCGCCGCCATCGCCTGAAGCAGGCGCAAAGGAAACGCGCACCAGCGCCTTGGACGAGAGGCCACCGATAAAGGCATCGCCCTTCCAGTCGGCGAATGTGTCACCATCATAAAACATCAGGCCCGCAGGGCTGATCGCCGGCACCCAGGCAACCGACGGCGCCTCGAAGATCGGCATGCTTGCATGGCTCGGGATTTTCGTGCCGTCATAATGCTCACCCTCGGAGACGAACGGATAGCCATAATTCTTTGAGCGGATGATCAAGTTCAGCTCGTCGCCCCCCTTCGGCCCCATCTCCTGTTCCCAGAGGCGCCCATCGCTGTCGAATGCAATGCCTAGCGGGTTGCGATGGCCAAGCGTCCAGACCTGGTCTGCCGCCGCGCCATTGCCATAGAACGGATTGTCCTCCGGTACGCTGCCATCCTGATTGATACGGATGATCTTGCCGAGATTCATCGCCATGTTCTGCGCCGGATTGAATTTCTGGCGCTCGCCGGAGCTGATGAACAGATGTCCGTCCGGCGAGACGGCAAGCCTGTGGCCATAATGGCCATTACCTTCGACCTTCGGCGCCTGACGCCAGATCACTTCGCGGTTCGATAGCGCACCGCCCGTCTCCGACAGCGTCAGCGTGGCGCGCTCCACGGCCGCGCCGCTCAGACTGTCATCGCCTGCGTCGCGTTCGACATAGGACAGGAACACCGTGCCATTTTCTGCGAAATCGGGATGCAGGATGAAATCCCCCATGCCGCCCTGCCCGCGCGCGTCGACAGTCGGCGAATTGGACACCTTGCCAAGCTTTTTGCCTTGAGGGGAAAGCAACCAGATGTCGCCAACCTTCTCGGTAACGATAGCGCGGCCATCCGGCACGAACGTCATCGCCCACGCGCTGGCGAATGTTTCGAGCGGTGTCGCCGCCAACTTCATTCCATCCGTACCCGTTATGATTTCCGGTGCTGTATTCTGCGTCAGGGCACTGGTGGCGCTCCCTTGCGCTGATGCGCAATGACAGAGGACGAGCGTGGAGGCGATAGCGCCGACCGCGCGGGTGAAGTTATGAGACATGGTTTCTCCTTTTGACCTGGTTATGCGCCTCTTTCCCGGGCGCCTCGCAGGAGGGGGTCCTGCGCGTGCAGCTTAAATGATCTTCGTCGAAAGCGGGCTGCCTGCCGGAACAAGTCCTGCGCCTGCTGGTTGTTCCGACATAGTCCAATCACAGGAGACATCCATGCCCAGCCAAAAAGAAATTGAAAAGAAACTCTGGTCCGAACTCAAGTCAGACCGCACCATCATGCTTGGTCTTGAAAGCGGCGCCGCCGGCGGCACCCAGCCCATGACGGCCGTACTGGAAGACGACGACCGCGGACCGATCTGGATCTTTTCCTCAAGCGACGTGGATCTCGTCCAGGCTCTCGGCGTCGGCCCATCGGCGGCCGTTGGGCAATTCGTCTCAAAGGGCCACGGCCTCTTTGCCTCGCTCCATGGCCAGCTGCAGATTCAGAACGATCCCGCCACCGTCGAACGCCTCTGGAACCCCTTCATCGCCGCCTGGTATGACGGCAAGGACGACCCGAAACTCCGCCTCATGCGGTTAGACCTTGATCATGCCCATGTCTGGCTGAACGAGAACAGCGTGTTTGCCGGCATCAAGATGCTGTTCGGCACCGATCCGAAGAAAGACTACAAGGACAAGACGGCCGATATCGCCCTCTAGCCCTCAGGCAAATTCAGACTTGTCGATCAGATGCTTCAGCGGTTCGCCGTTGAAGTATCTGTGCAGGTTTTCAATGAATGTATCGTCGGCGCCGATGACCGTCCCATGTGTTTGCGGGCTGTCATGCGGCGTCAGCGTTATTTTGGGATGCGTCCAGAGGGGATTGTCCTGCGGCAGCGGCTCTTCGGACGCTACATCCAGGGCCGCATGTCCGGGCTGGCCCGCATCCAGCGCGGCCATCAGATCAGGTTCGTTCACCAGAGCCCCGCGCCCGAGGTTCATGAATAGCGCATCGGACTTCATCGCTGCGAAGAAATCCGCATCGGCCATGCCTTCCGTTTCCGGCGTGTGCGGCACGCAGATGAGCACGACATCGGCATTTGGCAGTTCGTCCATCATCGCGTCGGGATGCACGATCCGGTCAGCGCCCTCGACGAGGCCCTGCGACCGCTTCACCCCAGTCACCTGGCCGCCCAGCGCCATCACGCGCCGCCCGGTCGACGATCCGATCGAACCAAAGCCTACAATCAGCCATTTCGACCCGCGAATTTCGCGCGAATCCAGCCGGTCCCACACGCCTGCGGCCTGTTGCGCCCGGTGCTTCGGCCCGTGCCGGAAATAATCCAGTGCCTGCCAGAGGGCCCATTCAGACATGGCCTCCGATTGCGTGTGATTGGTCGTGTATTTGCTGGCTGCCTTGCCGATCATTACCAGTGCCGGATTTTCGATACCTGCTGCGGCGGACTGGAACCAATCGAGGCGCCCGCCGCCCACGACAGCCATCATGAACGTGCGCACATGCGGCCCCCAGAAGGCGTCAGCCGTGCCAAAGACAATCTCTGGTTTCGGCTCTGTCACCGTCTCCCCAGTGGATGCCTTGGAGAAGACACCATTATCGTCCATGACGATCATATTGAGTTTGTCTTCAAGGCCCTTGAGCCTTGGAGCGATGCGCGCGAAGGTCTTCGCATGAACAAGACAGTCTTTCATGGCGCCCTGCTTAGCGCGCTCCTGCTAGCGGGCGCAAGCAATGCCTCGGCCCAGTCGGGCATTCCCTTGCGTGGGCCTGACTATTTTCGCGATGCATCAGAGCTCGCAGCAACGCTCGGCTCGGCCCACGCCATCCGCGTGCGCTGCAATGGCCGCGAGGACCAGTACTGGCGCCGCTACATGGCGGACCTGCTGCGCTATGAAGCGCCGGAGAAGGGCAATTTGCGCTCATCCCTCGTGCAGGGCTTTAACAACGCCTACACCCGGACAAGCGCCCAGTATCTCTCCTGCGACAACCGCGCGATCGAGGCCGAGGCCCGCTTTGCCCGTGATGGCCAGGACATTTCCGGGCGCATGGCGACCCACTATTTTCCCAAGGACACCCGCAAGCGAGGACCGAACTGATGATGAAATGGCTGATGGCAGGCGCAGCAGCGCTGCTGGCAAGTTCATGCACCGCGCTAACCCCCGCCCCGCTTGAGGATGATGCGGCCCCCTTCGATGCCGCCGCCAAGCCCGGCCCCGGCGACCGCATGTCTTCCGGGCGCACGCTGGGCGTCCGTTCGGCTGTGGTTGCCCCGCATGCCGCCGCCGCGACGGCCCACCCGCTCGCCACCCAGACAGCACTGGATGTGATGAAGGCCGGCGGCAATGCCATGGACGCCGCCATCGCCGCGAACGCGATGCTTGGCCTCGTTGAGCCTACAGCCAACGGCATTGGCGGCGACCTCTTCGCCATCGTCTGGGATCCGCAAACCAAGCAGCTCTACGGCTATAACGGCTCCGGCCGCTCGGCCATGGGTGCAACCCTCGCCGACATGCAGGCCAAGGCCGACAAGTATATGGACGGCAAGGAAATCCCGCCTTTCGGCACAGCACCTGTCACGGTGCCCGGCACGGTGGACGCTTGGTATGCCCTGCACGAAAAATTCGGCAGCCGCCCGATGCTGGCAAACCTTGAGCCTGCCATCCGCTATGCCCGCGACGGCGCACCGATCCCGGAAGTCATCTCCTATTACTGGAGCTTCGGCCCAAAACGCTTCGAGCCCGCGCATGAAAGCGGCATGCTCGAAGAGTATGACAATGCCAGGAAAACCTATTTCTCGCCCCAACCCCGCGAAGGCAGCCTGTTCACCAATCCGGACCTCGCCGACACGCTGGAACGGATCGGCCAGAAGGGCCGCGACGAGTTCTACAAGGGTGAAACCGCCCGGACGATGGATGCCTATTTCAAACGCATCGGCGGCCCTCTCCGCTATGAAGACTTCGCCACGCACACGGGCGAATTCGTTGAACCGGTCTGCGTTACTTATCGCGCCGACTACAAGGTCTGCGAACTGCCACCAGCCACGCAGGGCATCACCGCGCTGCAAATGCTGAAAATGCTCGAGAAGTTCGATCTAAAGGCCATGGGCTATGGCTCGGCCGATTCGCTGATGGCGCAGATCGAGGCCAAGCGCATCGCCTTTGCCGACCGCGCCCATTATTTCGCCGATCCCAAATTCTCCCGCATCCAGGAAGGCGCCTTCCTGAAGGCCAACCGGCTCGACCGTCAGGCGGCCGCCATCAAGCTCGACAAGGCGATGGACCGCGTGCCGAACTTCCCGTTCGGCGATGTCGAAGCCTCGATCACGCCGGAAGCGGCCGCAGCAGCCGATGCCAAGCTGAAACAGGGCGACACGACCTATCTTACCGTCACAGATAGCGACGGCATGATGGTCTCCCTCATCCAGTCCAATTATCGCGGCATGGGCTCGGGCCTCGTTGCTGACGGGCTCGGCTTCATGTTCCAGGATCGCGGCCAGCTCTTCAGCCTCGACCCGA
Source organism: Hyphomonas chukchiensis (assembly GCF_000682695.1). GTDB lineage: Bacteria > Pseudomonadota > Alphaproteobacteria > Caulobacterales > Hyphomonadaceae > Hyphomonas > Hyphomonas chukchiensis. The sequence continues at coordinate 34,380 of NZ_AWFG01000001.1, forward strand.
ACCACCCGAACGTGTTCGAGCCCGGCAAGCGCCCCTTCCACACGATTATCCCGGCCTTTGCCTTCAAGAAGAACAAGCCCTCCTGCCAGACACGCGCGCTGCCTATCGATCAGGCCTGCCCGTTCGAGCCATGGCTCAGCTTCGGCCTGATGGGCGGCGGCATGCAGCCTCAGGGTCACGTCCAGATCATCCTCAACCTGGTCGATTTCGACATGGGCCTGCAGGAAGCCGGCGACGCGGCCCGCTGGGAACATGTCGGCGGCTGTGAACCGACCAATGCGTTCAGCGGCGACCCGTGCGAAGCCGACAAGGGCGTCGTCGAGCTCGAAAGCGGCATCCCGCCCGCCGCCCGCGCCGAACTCGAACGCCGAGGCCAGACCGTCAAATGCTGCGCGGCCAATGCCGGCGGCTACCAGGCCATCATGCGTGACTTCGACAGTGGCGCCTGGATCGCCGCCACCGAAATGCGCAAGGACGGCGTTGCTGATGGCTACTAAGACGGCCCTGCCGCCACCCGAAGCCCCCCGGAACTGCCCCATCTGCCCACGTCTGGTAACCTATCGGGAGGCCGTCGCCGCGCGTGAACCCACATGGTTCAACGGCGCCGTGCCCAGTTTCGGAGACGAAACGGCGCGTCTCCTCGTGGTCGGCCTTGCCCCCGGCGTGACGGGCGCCAACCGCACAGGCCGCCCCTTCACCGGCGACTGGGCGGGCGATCTTCTTTATGCGACTTTGGAAAAATTCGGTTTCTCGTCAGGGACTTACGCGGCAGACCCCGAAGATGGGCTCAAGCTGAAAAAGGCCATGATCACCAATGCGGTACGCTGCGTACCGCCTGAGAACAAGCCGGTCGGCGCCGAAATCAACGCCTGCCGCCCCTTCCTCCAGTCCCGTATCAAGGCCCTGCCCCATCTCAAGGTCCTGCTCTGCCTCGGCAAGATCAGCCACGACTCAACAGTCCGCACGCTAGGCCTGAAACTCGCCGCCCACCCCTTCGGCCACAACACGCGCTATGAGGTGGAATTCGAGGGCCGCCCCCTCACCCTTCTCTCGAGCTACCATTGCAGCCGCTACAACACGAATACCGGACGCCTGACGGCCGAAATGTTCGAAGATGTCTTTGCCGCCGCGCGTGACGTCATCGGCTGAGCCCGCGCGACAGCTGCTTGCACGATAGGCAACAACCTATAAGGTAGCTTACACTATCTTATAGGGGTCGCCATGGATATCCAATCGCTAACCGCCATCGAGTCGCTGGGCTTCACGGGAGGGCGCGACAGCTTCAAGGCGTTCTGTGCGACCGCTTTTGCCGGTGACACGCCCCGCTTCCTGCGTAACGCGGCAAATGAGCTGGTGATCTACCGGCATGAGGAGCTGCGCGCCTTCGGGGCCATGGCCGAAGTCGGGGCGCTGCCAGCCGGCCTCATGTTCCCGGGCCTTCATGACCTCCCCGCCGATGCGCCCGTCCCTCCCGGCGGCGGTATTGGCGGCGTGATCTCGAACCAGGTCTTTACAGCCAATCCGCCCATCCACGGCCCGGTCCGCATGACACTGTGGCGCCAGCTCAACCCGAAAAAGGCTGCCGAAATGGAAGACACGGCGCGCCTGGTTGTGCGGGGCATCCTCCGCGATATCCGCGCCCGCAGCGAGATCGACTTCATCGAGGATGTCGCCGAACAGATGACGGCGCGCTTCTGGGGGCAGATGATCGGCATGACACGGGAAGAGATCGCCGCAACGGCCCTCGCCGTTCGCGACATGACATCAATGTTCTACATCCAGATGACGATGGACGACCTTCAGGTGGCCGACACAGCCACCGCCGCCTATGGCCGGCTGGTCGAGGCCGCAGCGGTTCGCAGCCTGGCCGCCGGAACCCATCCGATGATCAATGAGCTGGCCGGCGACCTTGCCGCAATAGACCTCGCCAATGACCCTGCCGAAGCTGGCATCGTTGCCGAAAATGTCGGCAAGCTGCTGGCGGGCAATCTCGTCGACGGTTTCCATACAGCCGCCATCGCCGCAGCGAACACCATATTCGCCCTGCTGCAAAACCCCGGCGCAATGGAGGAGCTGCGCGCTCATCCTGACAAGGTCGGCGCCGCAGTCATGGAAGCGCTACGCTGCGAGCCGCCGGTTATTGCGCTCAAACGCTACGTCCTGCGCGACATGACCTATTCCGGAATGACCATTCTGAAGGGCACGACGGTCATGATGCTCTGGGCCGCCGGCAATCAGGATCCCGCCGTGTTCGACCAACCCTCACAGCTCCAGCTCGACCGTGACCTGCGGGGCGCAACGACGTTCGGAGGCGGCGCCCATATCTGCGTTGGCCGCATGGTCGCCACCATGCTGGTCCGCGTATTGCTGGAGGAGCTGGGCGCGCAGGATATCCGCCTTACGCTGGCTGGTGACGATTATCCCTGGATCGGCAACCACCTGATGTCCCAGATGCGCCACATGCCGCTCAAGGTGAACGCCGCTCCCTGAGGGCGCAGCCCCTCACCCCTCCTTCAGGATGCGGGCTTTCTGGCGCTGCCAGTCGCGCTTGGCCTCGACCTCGCGCTTGTCATGCGACTTGCGGCCTGTCGCTGTGCCGATCAGCAGTTTCGCGATGCCCCGGTCGTTGAAATAGAGTTTCAGCGGCACGATCGTGCGCCCCGCCCGCTCCACTTCCTGAGACAGCTTCGCCAGCTCCCGCTTGGAGACCAGCAGCTTCCGCTTGCGCTTCGGTTCATGGTTGAAACGGTTGGCGGCATTGTAGATCGGGATGTCGCAATTGATCAGGTAAAGCCCGCCATCCTCGACGCTGGCATAGCTCTCGGCAATGTTCGCCTTGCCCTGCCGCAGCGATTTGACCTCGGAGCCGACCAGCATGATGCCGGCCTCCAGCGTATCTTCCACAGCGTATTCACGCCGGGAACGCCGGTTCTCTGCAACGAGGCCATCGCCCCTGCCCTTGGTCTGCGGTGTCTTTGACATGGCGTCTATTTAGGCATGGATGCCCGCGAGTGCCATAGCGGCGTCAATCGTCTCGCGCGCTGCGGCATCCGGCTGCGTGATCGGCAGGCGCACATCCGGCTCGCACAGGCCAAGACGCGACAGGGCATATTTGGCTGGTCCCGGCGACGGCGCACAGAACAGCGCCTTGTGCAGCGCGATCAGTTTGCGCTCGATGGCCTGCGCCCCGGCGAGGTCTCCGGCCTGGAAAGCCGCATGCATGGCGGCGCACATGTCCGGCGCCACATTCGCCGTGACCGAGATGCAGCCCTTGCCGCCCATCGCGAGATAGCCGAGCGCATTTGGATCCTCACCCGACAATTGCACGAACTGGGCAGACCCGATCAGCGCCGCGTGCTGGCTGACGCGCGCCACGTCGCCCGAGGCATCCTTGATGCCGACAATGTTCGGCAGCTGGGCAAGGCGCGCCACGGTTTCCGGCAAAAGATCAACAACAGTCCGGCTTGGCACATTGTAAAGCAAGACAGGCAGGGCAACGGCATCATTGATTGCCCTGAAATGGGCCTCAAGCCCGTCCTGGTTCGGCTTGTTGTAATAAGGACAGACCACAAGGGCTGCGTCCGCGCCAACCGCCTTGGCATGCTCGACAAGATCAATCGCCTCGTCGGTCGCATTCGAGCCTGCCCCCGCAATCACCGGCACGCGTCCTGCAGCAACTTCTACACAAAGCGTCACGACATCCTTGTGCTCTTCGGTCGTCAGCGTCGAGGTTTCACCGGTCGTGCCGACCGGCACAAGTGCACTGGACCCGCCGGCGATCTGGCGCTCGACGAGTGCGGCAAAGGCCTTGCGGTCGACGGCCCCGTTCCTGAAGGGTGTGACCAGTGCTGGGATTGAACCATGAAACATCGTATTGTTGCCGCGATTAGGGAGTTGGTGGGAATTGTAGCGTAATATTTAACAATGCCTTCTCATGCTTTGGCGTAGAAATAAACTCCATGACAGCTCCATTACACCGCCCTTTCGCCGTTTCGATTTTATTGGGCCTCGCTGCCCTCAGCGCTTCCGCGTCGGCCCTGCCCGATGCGCCGAGCCTGAAACCGCAGCGCGTCTATAGCTCGCAGACGACGGACGCGAAAAATGCCGAAATCCTGCACAAGGCGCTCGACGCCGCAGGCCGGTATGACTGGAACGAAGTCGCAGACCTTCAGGCACGCGCCAGCGACCCGGCTGTGCGCAACCTGATCCTGTGGATGCGTGCCAGCGAAGGCGTGCCGGGCATGAGCTTCGATGAAGTCAAGAATGCCATGGATACGCTGCCGACATGGCCGAAGACCGGCGCCATGCGCAAACGCGCCGAGGAAATCATCGACCTCTCTTCGCTCAGCCATGGCGACCGTATTCTCTGGCTCACGCAATCAGGCCCGCGAACGGGTGCCGGCAAGATCGCCCTCGCCCGCAGCTACAAGGCCGTCGGCCAGCCTGCCAAGGCCGAGGCGCTGGTGCGCGATGCCTGGCACAATAATTCCATGGACCGCGATCTCGAACGCATCGTCCTGGCCACCTATGGCGGCCTGCTGACCGAGGCAGACCACCGCGCCCGTATCGAATTCCTGCTCTGGACCAACCAGCGCACCGCCGCCTCCAACCTGAAGCCGCTTGTCAGTTCCGACTATCGCAAGCTCGTCGATGCGCGCATCGGGCTTGCCGGGCGTGGCCGCAATGTCGACAAGCTGGTCGAGGCCGTGCCAGCCTCTCTTCAGGACAATCCGGGCCTGCTCTATGACCGAGCCCGCTGGCGCCGCACGCGCGGCAACCAGGAAGGCGCAACGCCCCTGCTTGTCAGCATCAATGCCAATGACGTGCCGGAAGCCGGTCGTTCCAAGCTCTGGGACGAGCGCAATGTCGCCATGCGCGACGATCTCAAGAACCGCAAATGGTCACGCGCCTACCAGCTCGTCGCGCCACACGGCATGACCGAGGGATCCGACTATGCCGACGCCGAATGGGCGGCCGGCTGGATCGCGCTGCGCCTCAACAACAATCCCGAACGCAGCCTGAAACACTTCCAGGACATGACCGCCAGCGTCGGCACGCCGATCAGCCTTGCCCGCGGTGAGTACTGGGCAGGCCGCGCCGAGGATGCGCTCGGCCAGACCGATGCAGCCGTGGAATCCTATGCCGCCGCAGCCAAGTATAATTTTGTCTATTATGGACAGCTTGCCGCCGAGCGGCTCGGCCAGAAGAAGCTGACCTTTGCCACCTCCGCCGAACCGACGCCGGAACAGGTCGACGCTTTCAATGCCCGCCCCATGGTCAAGGCCCTGCGCCTTCTTGGGGAAGCCGGTGAAGAGCGCATGTTCCGCGAGTTCGCCTACCATATTGACGACCAGCTCGAGAACGAGGCCGATTTCATCCTGCTCGCGCAGCTCGCCAATCAATACCATGTGCCCGATATCGGCGTGCGCGGCGCCAAGGCCGGTCTCGCCAAGGGCATTGTCGCCACCGATGCCGCCTATCCTGTTGTGAACTATCCGATGCTGCGCGAACCACAGGTCGAGCGTCCGCTGATGCTCGCCCTCTCGCGTCAGGAAAGCGAAATGAACCCGAATGCCGTCAGCCATGCCGGCGCCCGCGGCCTGATGCAGTTCATGCCCGCCACCGCCCAGCGCGAAGCGCGCATGCAGGGCCTGCCGTTCCGCACGTCCTGGCTGACAGACGATCCGGGCTACAACATGACCCTTGGCGGCCAGCACCTCGACACGCTGCTCTCCCAGTTCAAAGGCAGCTACATCATGACCGCCGCCGCCTATAATGCGGGCCCCAGCCGGCCAAAGCAGTGGATCGAGGATTATGGCGATCCGCGCACCGGCCAGGTCGACCCGATCGACTGGGTGGAGTTCATCCCGTTCGGTGAGACGCGCAACTATGTCCAGCGCGTCCTCGAGAACACGCAGGTCTATCGCCAGCGCCTCGCCGGAACGCCTGTGGATATCGAGCTTTCGGAAGACCTCGAACGCGGCAAGAACTAGGCCGCTGTGACCCGCCCGCCACTTGGCAGGGCGTCAAACTCCGTTAGGGTCCGCCTGAACCGTTTCAGGAGTACCCCGCCATGTTCCGTCCCGCCGCCTTGACCGCCCTCGCCCTCGTTCTGGTTGCCTGCGGAGGCCCCGGCAAGGACAAGGGCGCCGAAGCGACAGCCGACGGCAAGGGACCGACCGTTCTTACGACCCCGAACGGTCAAGGAACGGACTCCGTTTCCCCCGCAAGCGCCCCGGCAACGCCCCTTCCAAGTGCCGATCCGTCCCTTGTTGAGCTCTACAAGCGCCTCCACGCGGCCCCGGAACTCTCCTTCGAGGAAGCCAATACATCCGCCATCCTGGCGACGGAACTGCAGGGCCTCGGCTTTGAAGTCACCACCGGTCTTGGCCAGGACTGGGTGGTCGACAAGTCCATGAAAGACAATGGCCGCGTCGTCGACGGCGTCGGTGGCTATGGCGTGGTCGGCGTGTTCCGCAATGGCAATGGCCCAACGGTGCTTATCCGCACCGACATGGACGCGCTGCCCGTGCCCGAACAGACCGGATTTCCCTTTGCTTCCAAGGTCGAAGCGACCACATGGACCGGCGTGGAAAGCAATGTCATGCACGCCTGCGGCCATGATGTGCACATGACAACATGGGTCGGCACCGCGCGCGACCTGATCGCCAACAAGAAGAAGTGGAAGGGCACGCTGGTCATGATCGCCCAGCCCGCCGAAGAGATCGGCCTTGGCGCTGAAGCGATGCTGGCCGACGGCCTGTTCACGCGCTTCCCCAAGCCTGACTACAATATCGCCCTGCACGTCTCCGCCGGGGCGCCTGCCGGAACGGTCGAATACTCCACCGGCTTCGCCCTCGCCAATGTCGACAGCGTCGACGTAGTCGTCAAAGGCGTCGGCGGCCATGGCGCCTACCCGCACACGACCAAAGACCCGATCCTCGTCGCCTCGAACATCGTCGTCGCGCTGCAGAGCCTCGTCTCCCGCAATACCGACCCGCAGGACAGCGCCGTCGTCACGGTCGGTTCGTTCAAGGCCGGCGCCAAGCACAACATCATTCCCGATGAAGCCACGCTGCTGATCACCGTACGCTCCTATGATGACAAGACACGGCAGATGCTGCTCGACGGCATCAAGCGCATCGCCAAGGGCGAGGCCGAAGCCTTCGGCGCGCCGGAGCCCGAAGTCACGATCGAGAGCGACTATACGCCCGCCACCTATAACGACCCCGACACCACGGCCCGCACGATGAAAGCCGTCGGTAAGGCCATCGGCGCAACAAACGTCAAAGAGGTCAAACCCGTCATGGGCGGCGAGGATTTCAGCCAGTATGGCCGCACTGCGGAGAAAATTCCGAGCGTGATCTTCTGGCTCGGCGCCGTGGAGCCTGCCAAATATGCCGACTCCAAGAATGGCGGCCCGTCCCTGCCCTCGCTCCACTCCTCGGGCTTCGCCCCTGACTATGACCCGACCATTGCGACAGGCGTGGAGGCCATGTCTGCGGCGGCCATTGAGCTCTTCAAGGACTAGGCTCGCCGCAAAGGCCAAACTTTCAACTTCCCAATGAAGTTAACAAATGGTTAAGTTTCCCCACGTGTGGAGTGGGGACGCCAATGCTGGCTGTATTGAACGTGGAATGGCGGCCCGGCTGGCCGCGATGGAGCGGACTGGGCAAGGAAGACCTCTGGTTGGGCGTCTTTGTCCTTTGTATTGCCTCGCTGGGGGCACTGGCCGTCGCCGTGACGGATCTTGAGAATACCGAGGCCGTCTCAGGCTGGCTCGCCTGGAGCCTTATCATCGCGCTGCCGCTGGCCGCCTATGTCGCGCTCAGTCTGTTTGTCATCGGCAAGCGCTGGGAGGCCACCCACAAGGACGACGCACCCGGCACCGAAGAACAGCCCGCGTTCCACGCCGCCTTCGTCTTCCTGTTTCTGCTTCTCTCGGTCCTGGCCTGGATCGCCTTCGGCCCGAACGTGCCCTTCGGCGCGTGGCCATGGCCGGTTGACCTGACGCACCCCGTACAGCGCAGCATCTATCTCGGCGCCATTGGCGCAGGATTCCTGCCGCTCCTCTATGGCTTCCACCTCGTTGCCACAGAAGCGGGCGGCAAGGGCCACCGCAATTACTTCAAACACCCGGAAGGCCCGGTCAGCATGGCCACGCTGCTGGGCGGCGTCGCCCTGATCGGCGCCATTGGCACGGGTGCATGGGCGGCCGGCGAACAGGTCTTCTCGATGGAGCAGAATTTCGGCCTCGTCATCATGGCGCTGGTCGTGATGGGCTTTCTCGCCTTCATCTTCCTGCCCCACCTCTCCAGCCTGATCGGGGAACGCGACGATACGGAGAAGCCCAAGGTCGCCCCCGCCGGCTTTGCCCTGCATCCGGGGTATCTCGTCAGCGGTCTCGACGCGGCGATGGTGCGTCTGCTCGCCCCTCTATCCGGCGCAACGCAGGGCGGGTTGATGGTGCCGCAGCTGATCCTCCTGCTCATCATGCTGCCGCTCTCGGCGATGGGCTATGCCCTGCCCCATCCCTGGGGCCTCGCGCCGATTGCGATTGCCAGCCTTATCATCTTCGGCCTCGGTCGCCGCTGGGCCTGGGTCGAGGATGACCGCGAAAAGGCGCTGCGCATCCAGACCACACGGTCAGACCAGTTCCGCATCGGCTTCGCCAATGACCTGCGCGACGAGGCGCTGATGGGCTATGCGTGGCTCTTCGTTCTCGTGCCGCTGGCCCTGCGCCAGATCCAGATGCATTTCGACCTGTTCGAGCCGGTCGATCCCGTGATCCTGACCGGCGCGGCCCAGTCTACGGGCCTCGTGGAATGGCTCAAATTCTTCGGCACAGAGCTCGCCAAGGGTGTGCCCATTGTCGACTGGGTCGACATCTATGACGTCACGCAGGAAGAGCCTTTCATTCCGAAAGGCGCCGCCGCCCGCCATATCGTGTTCATCTCGCGCCTGCTTGTGGACGTCGTCCTGATCGCCGCCCTGCTGCAGGCCTTCGGCATCATGCAACGCAACAAGGCCCAGAAACGCCTCTTCGAGGCCGGGCAGATCGACTTTTTCGATCCGTTTCTAGAAAGCCACTTCTTCAGACAGGCCCACCGAGGCACTGATCCAGTGTATTCAAATCGAGCAAAGGTATCCGATAAATTTTCAAACTTGATCGCCTCTCACGTCGAGAAAAGCATAGCCCAATTTCGCGGGGGAGTTCCTTATAGTCTGCAAAGATTGAACGAACTGATTTCCAGCAAGTCGGAGCACGAGCGCCAAGTCGCAAACTGGGTAGTGTGGAAGTATGATCTGCTTGTGGGATCAGTAGAAGATCGCATGGGGCGTCTCGAGCAGCGCTGGAGTGACATTTTGGAGCTTCCTGAGGCCCTAGAGCAGTGGGACGAAAATCCCCAATGGCGAAATCGACAAAGAATGGATTTCGAACGCATTTTGAATGACGCACGTTTTGAGCGGACCGACTATTGGCGTGAACCGAGATCAAAATCCCTGTCTGCGCTACTAAAGCATGTACACGGCAAACCTGATTTCATCGAAGCCCGAAAAGCCGCTTACGCCATTTTGAGCACATCACCGTCGCTTCATGCGGTTCGCGCTCTAGCCGCGCGAGTCATATCGCCAGAGGTGGCCGAAACATTGCCGCAGATGTCAAAGGAATCGGCCCTTGCTTGGTCTTTTGAGGCAGAGCCCAAGGATGCCGAGCGCGCGCTAGCTTTAGATTCACTCGGTGACATCGTCGAATTGATGAACACAACCACGTTGACCAGCAAGAAAACAACGCGGGCTTTTGTCGAAGCTGTTTGCGAACATGTTCTCACAACACCGGGGAAGATGAGTCAGGCTGCTGCAAGGCGGGTGCTTGATAAACTAAAAGGCTTCAAGCGCGAAATTTAGCCGCTACTTGCCAGCCGGTCTTCGCGCCTATAGAAACCCTTTTGCTCATAGTGCGTATAACTATCTCAGAAGCTTTGCACTTGAGCCCTGATCCCGGCCGTTTGAAGGATGCCCTTGAAACGGAAGCTTTCAGGCCCATATTATACTCACATCGAGCATAAGTGCCCGATGCAAGGAGGAACCCATGGCCCGTCTGATCGATTCAGCTCCCGGATGCCCAACCCCGACGCCCCTTCGCGGCGCCTCTGCCGCCGAAGCGCGCGGCCTGTCCTATGACGCCGCCGTCAAGGCCGAAACCGACCATCTCTACCCGCTGGTCGCCGATTTCGTGACCCCAATGGAATGGCCTGCGGTCGCTCCCCTCGTGGCGGCCATCAACCGCCTCAAGAAACAGAAGAACGCGGTCATCCTGGCGCACAATTACATGACGCCGGACATTTTCAGCCTTGTCGGCGATTTCCGCGGTGACAGCCTCCAGCTCGCCCGCGAAGCTTCCGCAACCGCCGCCGACGTGATCGTCCAGGCCGGCGTGCACTTCATGGCTGAAACCTCGAAAATCCTCGCACCGGACAAGACTGTTCTGATCCCGGACCTGCGCGCCGGCTGCTCGCTCGCGGCCTCCATCACGGGCGCCGATGTGCGCCTGATCAAGCAGAAATACCCGGACTATCCGATCGTCACCTATGTGAACTGCACCGCCGAAGTGAAGGCCGAGTGCCACATTACCTGCACCAGTTCCAACGCCGCGCAGGTTGTCGAAGCGATTGCGAAGGAGTGGAAGTCCGACACGGTCATCATGGTGCCGGACCAGTATCTGGCCAAGAACGTGGCGGCCCAGACCGATATCCGTATCCTGACATGGCCCGGCGCCTGCGAAGTGCACGAGCTTTTCTCGGCCGATGATGTGAGCCAGCTGCGCGAGGCCCATCCGGGCGTCGTGATCCTGGCCCACCCGGAATGTCCGCCGGACGTGCTGGAAGCGGCTGATTTCGCCGGCTCCACGTCGGCACTGGCCAATTACGTGTCTGAAAACAGCCCGAGCAAGGTCGTGCTGCTGACGGAATGTTCGATGAGCGACAATGTTGCAGCCGTGAACCCGAACGTGAACTTCATCCGGCCGTGCAATCTTTGCCCCCATATGAAGCGTATCACGCTCGAAAACATCTATGACTGCCTGGTGACGGGCAAGTATGAGGTAAAAATTCCCGAGGACGTTCGCGTGCGGGCTAAACAGGCCCTCGATGCCATGATGGCCCTGCCGAAGATGGAACGTCCCCTGGCCTTCGAAACCGGCCTGAAGCCGCTGGAAGTCGAAATGGTCATGTAAGACAGCGGCGCAGTTGTGCGCTGCCGCGGGGTGGGATTATGGTTGCAACGGGCGTTTTGGCAAAGGCACAGAGGAGTTCCGCATGTTTCCGGTCAGGTTCCGTCTCGCGGCGGCAGCTGCGCTATCCCTGCTTGCGTGCCTCCCGGCTTCGGCCGGTAACGACAAGGCCACTGACAAGACGGACGTCCTTGGCACCTGGAGCTTCCAGACGCGCCCCTATCGCAATGGTGAATGCGTCATGACCGGCACGATGAACCTCTCCCCTCATCCGGATGAGGGGAAATATACGTGCGAGCTGACGGCGGTGGAGATGTGCACCTTCTGGGGCCGTTCGGTCGTGCGCCAGTCCTGCCAGGCCAGCCGCTTTGGCAACCAGGTCTCCATCCGTTCCCAGATCGAGGAAATGCTGGAGTCCAAGGTCGAAGGCCTGATCTACATGCCCGACAATTTCACGCTGACAATCGAATCCGCTGACCGCATGTTCGGCGCGCTCGTCTCTGCGGTCACGGCGCCGGCCGAATTCCGCCGAGCCAATGACGGGATATCCTGATCCAGTGACCGGGGGGAACATACAAACCATTACCGCGCCAGCAGCGGCCGCGAGCGACGTGCTCATCGTGGGCGCAGGCCTGGCCGGCCTCTTCCTTGCGCTTGAGCTTGCCCCGCGCCGCTGCCTCGTCATCTCGCCTGCACCGCTAGGCCAGGCCGCTTCGTCAGCCTGGGCGCAGGGCGGTCTCGCTGCAGCGCTTGATCCGCTGGATAGCCCGGAACAGCACGCCCGCGACACGATCAATGCCGGGGCAGGTCTCGTCGACCCGATCATCGCCCGCCTCATCGCCGAGGAAGGCCCGGCGCGTGTGCGCGACCTTATTTCCCTTGGCGTCCCGTTTGATCGCACGCCTGACGGCGCCCTCGCTTTGTCGCTCGAAGCCGCCCACAGCCGCCCGCGTGTGGCGCGTGTGGCGGGCGACCTTGCCGGCAAGGCCATCATGGATGCTCTCGTAGCGGCCGTGGCAGCCTCAACCCACATCACCGTTATCGAAGGCGTGCGCGCTGTCGGTCTGCTGCAGGACGACAATAACCGTGTCGCCGGCGTCGTCCTGCGCGACGCCGCCGGCAACCTCACCACTCAGACCGCCCGCCAGACCGTGCTCTGCACAGGTGGCACAGGCGGCCTTTTCCAGGTCACGACCAATCCGCGCGAAGCACGCGGCGACGCCATTGCCATGGCCTATGAGGCAGGCGCACTCATCGCCGACGTCGAGTTCGTCCAGTTCCACCCCACCGCCATCGATATCGGCCGCGATCCCGCGCCACTCGCCACTGAAGCCCTGCGCGGCGAAGGCGCCACGCTGCGCAACCGCGACGGCACGCGCTTCATGGCCAATTATCACACGCTGGAAGAGCTCGCCCCGCGCGATGAAGTCGCCCGCGCGATCCATTCCGAACGCGCCGCCGGCCGGGGGGCCTTCCTCGACTGCCGCACAGCCGTCGGCACGCATTTCCCGGAACATTTCCCTACCGTGTTTGGCGCGTGCAAAAGCGCCGGCATTGACCCACGGTTCGACATGATCCCGATTGCGCCTGCCGCGCACTATCACATGGGCGGCATCGTGGCGGATTTTTGGGGCCGCTCCACGCTGAACGGATTATCCGTCTGCGGTGAATGCACCTCCACCGGCGCACATGGCGCCAACCGCCTCGCCTCCAATTCCCTTCTGGAAGCCGTGGTCTTCTCCCATCGCATTGCCGCGCACCTGCGCAATGCAGACCTTGATGAGCCCGGCGCCTCGACGGCCGCTATTCCGGCCTCCTTGCCGCATGACGCCCTCCAGACGCTCCGTGGCGAAATGTCTGCCAAGTGCGGCGTGGTGCGTGACGCGACAGGCCTGACGGACCTTATCGATACGATCGACACGCTTCGCGACAAGCATGGCACGGCCCGGCCCCTCATCACCGCTGGCCTGATGGCCCATGCCGCCCTTTCCCGGCACGAGAGCCGCGGCGGACATTACCGCAGTGACTTCCCGGACACCGGCGAGCCTGAACGCCAGTTCCTGCTTCGCGATTTCAAAGACACAGCTGAAGAGATTGCCTGATACATGAGCCCAGTGCCCCCGCCCCTGCCCGCCATCATCCTCGATCCCATCGTGCGCCTCGCGCTCACCGAGGACCTTGGCCGCGCAGGCGACCTGACCACCGACGGGACGATCTCGCCTGAAACAAAAATGAGCGTTGTCATTGCGGCGCGCCAGCCAGGCGTGATCGCCGGCCTTGATGCTGCCGCCTACGCGCTGCACCTGATCGACCCCGCGATGCGGCTCTCGATCGAAAAGCCGGACGGCAGCGCCATTGTGCCCGGCGACGTCATCGGCCGCCTCGACGGCACAGCCCGCTCGATCCTGACGGCCGAACGCACGATGCTGAACTTCATTGGCCGGCTCTCCGGCGTCGCCACGCTGACACGCAAATTTGTCGAAACAGTCGCGCACACCGATGCGCACATCGTCTGTACACGCAAGACAACACCGGGCCATCGGGCCCTTGAGAAGCGCGCCGTGCGCTGCGGCGGCGGAACGGCCCATCGCTACGGTCTCGATGACGCCATCCTGATCAAGGATAATCACATTGCGGCCTGCGGATCGATTGCCGAAGCCATGACGCGCGCCAAGGCCTATGCCGGTCACCTGCGCATGATCGAGATCGAGGTCGATACGCTCGACCAGCTGGAAGAAGCGCTGAAGTTCACGCCCCATGCCGTGTTGCTCGACAATATGGATACGGACATGTTGCGCCGGGCCGTCGCGATGATCGGCGGCCGCGTCACGGCAGAAGCCTCAGGCGGGGTAAACATCTCCACCGTTGCCGCCATTGCCGAAACCGGCGTTGATTTCATCTCCGTCGGCGCGCTCACCCATTCCGCACCAAACCTTGACGTGGGGCTGGATGTCGTCTGACACTCAAAGTTGACGGCACAACTTCTCGCATGAAGGACAGGGCATGACCCGATCGGGCGGACGCAAGAGTATATTCATCACCGGCGCAGCCTCCGGCATCGGCGCCGAAACGGCGCGCTACTTCTCCAAACGCGGCTGGTATTGCGGCCTCTATGATGTGAACTCCGCCAGCCTTGCCCAGGTCGCGGACGAGATCGGCATCCAGAACTGTCATGTCGCCACGCTGGACGTGCGCAAGCGGCCCGACTGGACGGCAGCCGTAAAGGGCTTCGGCGAGGCCACCGAAGGCGCCATGAATGTGCTCTTCAACAATGCGGGCATCGGCCGGCATGGCTGGTTCGAGGATGTCGCCCCGGAAGACAATGACTCCGTCATCGACGTGAACCTCAAGGGCGTCATCAACGGTGTCCATGCCTGCCTCCCCCTGCTGAAGGCGACACCAGCCTCGCGCATCGTCAACACGGCCTCCACGGCCGGTATCGTGGGCTCTCCCCAACTCGCCGTCTATTCGGCCACCAAGTTTGCCGTGCGCGGCCTGACAGAGGCCCTCGACGCCGAATTCCGCGATCTCGACATTCGCGTGACCAGCCTGATGCCCTGGTTTGTCGACACGCCCATCCTCGACATGGGCGCCAGTGAGGGCGCCAATGTGAAAATGTCGGATCAGCTGCGTGAGAACGGCATGACCGTCTATCCGGTCTCCATGGCCGCCGAACGCGCCTGGGACGCGGCCCATGGCAAGGAAACGCATTACATGGTCGGCAAGGACGCCGAACGCGCCCGCTTCATGACACGCTGGCTGCCCGGTGCCATCCGCAAGCGTGTGAGAGCCAGCGTTCCACCGCGCAGCTAGGCGCGCTTGCGGGCAATCGCCAGTCCGTCATGACCTTTGCGGCCAACCTGCTGCAGCACGATCGACTCAAATTGCGGATGCGATGACAGGCGCCGATTGAACTCAGCTGCTCCCCGCGCCATCACATCGTCCACTGGCGGCTCGATCACCGCGCCCTTGCGGATGACATTATCGGCCAACAAAAGGCCACCGGGCGCCAGCAGCCGGGCCGCCTCTTCCAGATAATCGGGATATTGATCCTTGTTGGCATCGAGGAATGCGAGGTCGAAGGGGCCTTGCAGTGCCTGAAGGCTCTCCAGTGCCGCCCCCTCGATCACACGACAAACATCGTCCAGACCGGCCAGCCTGAATGTCTCACGCGCAAATGCGGCATGCGCCCTGTCCAGTTCGAGCGTGGTCATCTGGCCGCCAGCCGGCAATGCGCGCGCCATCCAGACGGTCGAGTAGCCACCCAGTGTGCCGACCTCCAGCATGCGGGTCGCGCCGGTCAGCTTGGCCATAAGGTAAAGGAACTTGCCCTGCCCGGCTGAAACTTCGATCTCGGGCAAGCCTGCGTCCCGCGCCCGATCCCGAATAGTCTCAAGAATCATATCCTCGGATGCAAAAAGACCGTCGATATAGGCATCGACGGTCTCAAAGATCTTGTCCTGCATCAGGCTCGCCTACTGAAGCGCCGAGCCATTCACATCATTGCTGGCCACCGTAATGCCGGTCTGCTTGGCCATGTAGGCGGCAACCTTGTCGGCATTGCTTGGCGTGTTCAGTTCAGGCTCGACATAGTCAACCGACTTGATCGTGGTCAGGCGCGGGGCGCCATTCGTGATCGTGCGGTCGGAGGTCGTGACAGTCGCCGGCGCAATCGTCGGCGCTTCAACCGTCTGGATATAGGATGTGGCCGCGCCATCAACCGGCGTGATCACCTCATCCGCGCTGAGCGAAGCCATACGCACTTCCGCCCGCTTGGCTTCATAACCCTTGCGTACGCTGGCCCATTCGGAACCGCGCGGGAAGCGATAGAAAACATGCATTCCGATCTTGTCGGTCTTCACGAGGCCTGCACTCCAGATCGGATCGACATAGGTGGCGTGATAGTGGGTTGCGCCGCCCGTATTGTCGACGCTGAGGTTCATCATGACGTGCGCCGCGATCGTCTTGGCGCGTTCCCAGTTGCGGCCCATCGGCGGCGTGTCGAGCGCACCGTCACAGGTGAACGTGAACTGGCAGCCCGTCGTGCGGGTCGCACCCTGGAACACGACGCCACAGGCGGTGTCAGGATAGCGATGGTCGCGCATGCGGTTGGCGATGACTTCGGCAACGGCCAGCTGGCCATCGATCGGCTCGTGCGCCGATTCATAATACACGGCCTGCGCCATGCACTTCTGTTCCGCGCTGATCGCCTCGGCGCGCTTGATATGTTCGGGGCGGAAGCTGACCAGCGAGCTCAGTGCGGCGCCATCGCGGTCGCGCATGGCAAAGCGGCTCATCGAGGAACCCGTGTCGCGCTCCAGCGTATATTCAACGGTACGCATCCACGGCGTATCGAGCAGGGCTGGCGTATAGGCGGCAGAACGCACGCTCACACCGCCGTCTTCCATGCTGGCAAGGCGTACAGCCTGCTCGCGGAAATCGGCATCCGCCCGCTTTTCGGCCTGAATCTGGCCGACCATAGGCAAAGTGACGGTCGCAGCTACGGCGCAGACAGCGATTGTAGCGCCGCGGACAAAAATATCTCGCTGTTCGTCGTCTGTCATCGTCATCCACCAACGCTTGAGCTTCTCTCGGAGCCCACTCATTGGCGTCAGAGTCGCCCGTCGTGGTTTAAGAACCCTTAACAACATCACCGCTCCCCAATCCCCGGCAGACGATATGACTTCGTCATTTTGACCCGAGCGTATTTGGTTTGACTAAAATTCAGAGACCGTTTCGGCCCCGCTTCTAGGCGGGAAGTAGGCGGCCAGCCCCCTTCCTAGCAAGAACTCAGCCAGTTCCGTCAGTGACATTTCCGAAAGGTGAATCCGGCATGTGTAGGTGAAATTCGCGTAATGTACGAAAACACCCACGCACTCTGTTGAATTTCATAAGAATTTATGACCCGCCCCGGTGGGGCAGGTCATTGGCACTCAAAGCACGTGTGGCAAAACTACAACACCGTTTTGCCATCGAAACGAGCGGCTTGCCGTCTATTTAAGCGATTCTTTGAGGGCAGCGTGTGCCGCAGCGAGACGCGCAATCGGCACCCGGTAGGGTGAGCAGGAGACATAATCGAGGCCGGTGCGATGGCAGAACGCCACCGAAGCCGGGTCACCACCATGCTCGCCACATATCCCAAGTTTAATGTTCGGACGGGTCTTTCGGCCGCGTTCAGCAGCGATTTTCACCAGTTCGCCCACACCAACCTGATCCAGCGTCACGAAGGGGTCTTTTTCGTAAATGCCCTTGTCCTCATAGATCTTGAGGAACCGGCCAGCATCATCCCGCGAAATGCCCAGCGTCGTCTGCGTCAGGTCATTGGTGCCGAACGAGAAGAACTCGGCCGAACTGGCAATATCAGCGGCCTGCAGCGCAGCGCGCGGCAGCTCGATCATCGTGCCAACCATGTATTCCAGCGTCGTGCCGGTCTCGGCGAACACGGCCTGAGCGGCCTCGTCGACCACCTTCTTCAGGATCTGAAGCTCCTTGTGGGTAGCCACAAGCGGGATCATCACTTCCGGAATGGGCTGGCGGCCCGTCTCTTTCGACACGTTCACTGCAGCTTCAAAGATCGCCCGCGCCTGCATCTCGTAGATTTCTGGATACGTAATGCCGAGGCGGCAACCGCGGTGTCCCAGCATGGGATTGCTCTCATGCAGGTCAGCGGCGCGGCGCTTCAGCTCTTCGACCGACACACCGGAGGCTTTCGCCACTTCGTCCATGTCGGCATCGGAATGCGGCAGGAACTCGTGCAGTGGCGGGTCGAGCAGACGGATCGTCACCGGCATTTCGCCGAGAATACGGAACAATTCCTCGAAATCGCTGCGCTGCATCGGCAGGAGCTTCGCAAGCGACTCGCGGCGGCCCTTCTCGTCATTCGAGAGGATCATCGCGCGCACTTCCGGAATGCGCTCGGCGTCGAAGAACATGTGCTCCGTGCGGCAAAGGCCAATGCCTTCCGCGCCGAAATCAACGGCCGTGCGGGCATCGAGCGCCGTTTCAGCGTTCGCGCGCACTTTCAGGCGGCGGGCCTTGTCGGCCCATTCCATCAGCGTGCCGAAATCGCCCGACAGGTCAGGTTGCATCATCTCGACAGCGCCCAGCATCACCTGGCCGGCAGCGCCGTCCACGGTGATCACGTCGCCCTTATTCACTTCACGGCCCATGACGCGGAACACGCCCTTGGCCGTATCGATCTGCAGGCCACCGGCGCCACAGACGCAAGGACGACCCATGCCGCGCGCCACAACGGCTGCGTGGCTGGTCATGCCGCCGCGCGCCGTCACGATGGCGCGGGCTGCGTGCATGCCCTTGATGTCCTCCGGGCTGGTCTCGATGCGAACGAGGATCACGTCCTCGCCCTTCTCGGCCAGTGCAAAGGCTTCCTCGCTGTCGAACACGACCTTGCCGACAGCTGCGCCGGGGCTTGCCGGCAGGCCGGTCACGATCACGTCGCGCTTGGCATTGTCGGCAATGGTCGGGTGCAGCAGCTGGTCGAGCTGTGATGGCTCAAGGCGCAGCACGGCTTCGTTCTCGGTGATGAGGCCTTCGCGGGCCATGTCGACTGCGATTTTCAGCGCGGCCGCGGCGGTGCGTTTCCCGTTACGGGTCTGCAGCATGTAGAGCCGGTCATTCTCGACCGTGAACTCCAGGTCCTGCATGTCTTTATAATGGCGCTCCAGCGTATTCGCGACGTCGCGCAGCTGGGCATAGACTTCCGGCATGGCTTCTTCGAGCGGCGCATCGCTCGAACCGAGCGTATCGGCCCGTTCGCGCGAGATTGGCGCCGGTGTGCGGATGCCCGCCACAACGTCTTCGCCCTGCGCATTGATCAGGTATTCGCCATAGAAGATCGGCTCGCCATTTGACGGGTCGCGCGTGAACGCGACGCCCGTAGCCGACGTTTCACCGAGGTTGCCGAACACCATGGACTGCACGGTAACGGCTGTGCCCCATTCGGCGGGAATATCGTTCAGCTTGCGATAGGTGATCGCGCGGTCGTTCATCCACGAGCCGAACACGGCCGAGATGGCGCCCCAGAGCTGTTCCTTCGGATCATCGGGGAATGGCTTGCCGAGCGCCTTTTCAACGGCTTCCTTGTAGGAAACGATCACGGCTTTCCAGTCTTCAGCCTGCATCTCGGTGTCGAGTTCAAAGCCCTGGCGCTCTTTATAATCGTCGAGGATATGCTCGAACGTGTCATGGCGCAGGCCAAGCACCACGTTGGAATACATCTGGATGAAGCGGCGATAGCTGTCATAGGCAAACCGGTCGCCGGCCAGCGTCGCAAGGCCCTTCACGGAGGCTTCGTTGAGGCCAAGGTTCAGCACGGTGTCCATCATGCCGGGCATCGAGGCGCGCGCGCCCGAGCGCACGGAAACGAGCAGCGGGTTTTCCGGATCGCCAAAGCCCTTGCCGGATTCCTTCTCCAGCGCGATCAGCGCAGCGTCCACCTGCGGCGCGAGCGTGGAAGGATAATCGCGGCCCAACTCGTAATAAGCGGTGCAAACAGCGGTCGAGATGGTGAAGCCGGGCGGCACAGGCAGGCCAAGCTTGGCCATTTCAGCAAGGTTAGCGCCCTTGCCACCGAGCAGGTTCTTCATCGACGCATCGCCGTCGGCCGTCCCGCCGCCGAACCCGTAAACCCAGGTCTGTTCTGCGTGTTTCAAAGCCGGTTCACCCATGTACTTCACCTTTTTATCGACCGTGTGGATCAGATTCCTGCCACAAAACCTGCAATTCCTATGCTGCATTGCAACCGGTATTGCCAGACCCTGACGTGCGTGAAATCGCCCATCGCGCTAGTTTTCTGTACGACCCCACCCGGAGTCAAACATGCGTGGCCCATATGCCACGCATTGGTAAACGCCTTGCATCCGCAATCGTTCAGAATTGGGGCAGTCAGCCCTCAATCAGCGAAAAATCGGCAACCTTGTGAAGGTTAGCGCGAACATCGCTGAGAAGGGCCAGGCGGTTGGCCCGCACGGCCGGGTCATCATCATTCACCATGACGCCCTCGAAGAAGGCATCGACCGGCCCGCGCAGCTTGGCCAGTTCGCCCATCGCCCCGGCAAAATCTTCTGCTTCAAGCGGCGCAACAATCGCCTCGCCGACACTGGACAGCGCCGCATAAAGCGCCTGCTCTTCCTTGGGGCCCTTTTTGATGAGGGCGGCATCGACGGAAAGGTTCTCCGGCAGCGCGCCCTTCTTCTCTTCGGCCTTCAGGATATTGGCCGCCCGCTTGTAACCCGCCAGCAGCGTCGCGCCGTCCTCCGTATCAAGGAAGGCGCCAATAGCCTCAACCCGCCGCGTGATCAGCACGAGGTCATCCAGCTTTTCGTCACCCCGAACTCCGTCGACATCGATGCCTTGTCCCTTGAGAACCGTTGCTGCCGAAACGAGGTCGTGCCGAGACCCGTTGTCTCGCAAAAATACTTCGAGTCTTGTAACTAAGAAGTCGCGAAGGTCGCCGCTGATTGTGATTGTAGGTAGCAGTTGCGCGTTGATCCCAGACTTGAACAAACTCGTTTCCGAGTATCGATTTTCAAATGAGCGAAGTAGCGCACGACGTGCCACTTCCGATTCAGCTGGTGCTATGGCACGCAGCATTTCTTCAAGCTGCTTTCGTGCTTCAATAATTGGGTGCTTGATGAAGTGCTGGAGGAGAAGTCGTCCAATAATTAGGACCAACTCCAAACGAACGCCATTCTCCAACACAATCCGCACAACCCCCAGCGCCGCACGCCGCAGCGCAAACGGGTCTTTCGATCCGGTTGGCTTCTCATCAATCGCCCAGAAGCCCACCAGCGTATCCAGCTTGTCGGCCAGCGCCACGGCGATGCTGACCGGATCGGTCGGCACAGCATCTGACGGGCCCTGCGGCTTGTAATGGTCACGGATCGCATCGGCGACTGACGCAGGCTCGCCCGCCTCCAGCGCATAATAGCGCCCCATCACGCCCTGCAGCTCCGGGAACTCGCCAACCATTTCGGAGACGAGGTCGGCCTTGCACAGCCGCGCCGCGCGCTCGGCCAGATCGGCATCTGCGCCCACAGCCGGCGCCAGTTCCCGCGCCAGAGCCGCCACGCGCTCCACCTTGTCGCCAAGGCTGCCCAGCTCTTCCTTGAACGCAATCGTCGACAGCTTCTTCGCCATCTCGTCCAGCGGCGTCGCCTTGTCCTTCTCCCAGAAGAAGCGCGCATCGGAGAGACGCGCCGACAGAACCCGCGCATTGCCCGCCGCGATCTGTTTACCACCATCAGACGCGTCGATATTGGCGACGACAATGAAATGCGGCGCCAGCTTGCCGGTCCTGGCATCGTTTACGGCAAAGTATTTCTGGTGCGTGCGCATCGACAGCGTGATGACTTCCGGCGGCAGGTCCAGGAAGTCCGGGTCCATGTCGCCCAGCACCACGACCGGCCATTCGGCGAGCCCCGTCACTTCTTCCAGCAGCCCTGAATCTTCCACCCAGGTCAGCCCCGCCTTGGCGCACACGTCCGTAATGCCCTTGGCGATCACATCGCGCCGCGCATCGCGCGTCAGCCGCACATGGCCTTCGCCTTCCAGCTGTTTTGAATAGTCCTCCCAGCCCGTCACGGTGAACGGCCCGCGCCCGTGGACACGGTGGCCCTCGGTCTCGTTGCCGCTGGCAAGGCCATCGACGTCAAACGGCACAATCGCGCCATCCAGAACGCAGAGAATCCGCTGCAGCGGGCGCACCCAGCGCAGCTCGCCTGTGCCCCAGCGCATGCTCTTCGGCCAATGGAAGCCACGAATGATCGCCGGCACAGCCTCGGCCACAACGTCCGCTGTCAGGCGGCCCGGCTTGTCCAGCATGGCAACATAGAAGTCGCCCTTCTTGGGGTCGCTGCGCACTTCTGCCTGGTCAATCGAGGTAAGCCCCGCGCCCTTCAGGAAGCCCGCAATCGCCTGCTCCGGTGAGCCGACCTTCGGACCTTTACGCTCTTCGGCCACATCAGCCGATTTCACCGGCAGGCCTGTCACATGAACAGATAGCCGACGCGGCCCGCTGGCCGTCTCCAGCGCGTCAAAGCCGAGGCCGGCCGCCTTCAGCGCGTCGCCTAGCGCCTTGCCAAGGTCAGCCTCGGCCTTGGCCTGCATGCGCGCAGGGATTTCCTCGCAAAAGATCTCGAGCAGAAGGTCAGCCATGGGGAGTCCAGCCGTTGGAAAGTGAGACTGCACGGCATAGACGCGCCTGCGCCGGGGTCAAGACTTGCGCGCCAGATCACATGGCCTGTGGCAATCTAAACGCCGCACGTTCCGGTAAAGGGCACCGCGGTCCCGCTTTCCGGCTGGGTCACCTGGATCGTGCCTTCATAGCTCTTGTACTCGAACCCGTCGCCGACCTCCGTTACTTCCAGTTGGACCATCAGGCCTCGCGCCTCATTGGCATAAAGCCATGTGCTGGTGCCTTCAGTGTCCGTCTTGGAAACTTCTTTCAGCGCCACGGGTTCGCCCTCAAGGCCCACGGCGGCGGGCGCCGGTACGCCGGCAATCTCGGTCATGAACAGCAGCGGTCCCGGTTCGCTGTCGGCGTTCACAGCGCGGAAGCTGCAATAGATTTCATTGGTGGCAGGCGTGAAGTCCGTAAGCTCCCAGGCAGAGGCCTCGTCGGCCTTCTCGATCGGCACGGGCTCCTGCGTCACACTCGGCATCTCGGCCGCTTCGGTTTCGGTCACGCTGGCGCCGGGCTCAGGCGCAGCTGTTTGCGGGCCGCACGCAGCAAGTCCGGCAGCGAGCGCAAGGGCGGATAAGGCAGATGTGAATTTCATGGGCAGGTCTCCTCTGCCCATACCTACGCTTGGACGCCCAATCCGTTTCAATCAGGAAGGGCGGGCCTCTTCCTGCGCGGCCAGATCCCGTCTCGCTAGCAATTGCCTATGGTGTCGGGGTTCCAGACATCCGATTCTATCTCAAACTGCGCCGGGGCGTAGACATAGCCCACACCTTTGGTCTGTCCGGGCGATATATAGTGCTTGCCTTCGAAACTATGCCCGCTCGTCGAGGCATTCGGCGCGAGGGTCAGGCCAAGGCAGATCGGATAGGTGTTGTTGTTCTGCGCCCAGAAGTTCCAGTAGCGGTCACCTTCGAAACTCTCTTCAAAGTCGCTGTAAATAAAGATGTTCTGGTCGTTGTATAGCGTCTCGCGCTCGAGCAAAGTCGGCTCGTACATGGTCTCGCAGCCGCCAAGGGAGAGCAGGCCAAGCGAGGCGACGAAAAGGCTGATTTTCATAAAGGTCTCCGCAGATAAGACCTGTAACGTTACTAGCAGTTTCAGGATTTGCCAATCTGAGCAAAACGTGCCGTTTCAGCCTGATTACCCTCTCGCATCTTCCTGCTCTGCCCACTGGGCCGCCGCGCCGCGCGCAAGGTCGCGCACGCGGGCAATATAGGCCTGACGCTCGGTCGGGCTGATGGCGCCGCGCGCATCAATCAGGTTGAATGTGTGGCTGGCTTTCAGCGCATAATCATAGGCTGGCAGCGGCTTGCCCGCATCGCGCAGCGCGTTCGACTGGCTCTCGCAATCAGCAAACCAGCGTTTCAGCATCTCGACATCGGAATGTTCGAAATTGAAGGCGCTCTGCTGGCGCTCATTCTCGAGGAACACGTCGCCATAGGTCAGCGGCACGGCGCTGTCCGGATCGTTGAACGGCAGGTCGTACACATTGTCGACACCGAACACATACATCGCGAGGCGCTCAAGCCCGTAGGTCAGCTCGCCGGAGACCGGGAACACGTCGAGCCCGCCGACCTGCTGGAAATAGGTGTACTGGCTGACTTCCATCCCGTCGCACCAGACTTCCCAGCCGAGCCCCCACGCGCCGACGGTCGGGTTCTCCCAATCGTCTTCCACAAAGCGGATATCGTGCACCATCGGATCGATGCCGATCTTGTAGAGGCTTGTCAGGTAAAGGTCCTGCAGATTGGCCGGGTTCGGCTTCAGGATCACCTGGAACTGGTAATAATGGCCAAGCCGGTTCGGGTTTTCGCCGTAGCGCCCGTCCTTCGGTCGCCGCGACGGCTGCACATAGGCGGCGCGCCAGTTCTTCGGCCCGAGGGCCCGCAGCACCGTGCCCGGGTGCAGCGTGCCGGCGCCGACTTCCATATCATAGGGCTGCAGGATCGCGCAGCCCTGCTCGGCCCAATAGGCCTGCAGCGTCAGGATCAGGTCCTGGAAGGATTTCGGTTTCGGTTGGGCTTTGGGCGCAGGCATGGGGCATGTCCGGAAATTGTGTATCGCCCGGACCTACAAGGCAGCGCCTTGGCGCGCAAGCGTCAGAGGCCTTTGGAGTCCGAGTGATCGGCCGATCCGGTCTTGCGTCCGGTCAGCGCCCGGTAAAACGCCGGATGCCCCAGCAGGGCGATACCGAAGCCGAAAATGACAGATCCGAATAGGAGAACGCCGAACATGATACAACGAGCCTTTCCTTGCCCTCATCCTCTACCTGAGGTGGGTAAGTGGCAAGTGTTTCCAAGTTGAATTCGGATGATGGGTCCGGGAATGGACTCGGAATACCCACGGAATTCCCGCTACTGGGCGATCGAATACCCTTCCATGACCCGTCGACGGGCCTCGGAAGGGTCACCCAAGGGCATTAGTGTTTATTGCGCCGCAGCGACCTCCGCGTCGAACTGGCCGACCTGCGCCCGCGCATTTGCCAGCGCGTTTTCCAGAAAATCACGCTGCTTCGCACTCGGT
Organism: Hyphomonas chukchiensis; assembly: GCF_000682695.1. Taxonomy (GTDB): domain Bacteria; phylum Pseudomonadota; class Alphaproteobacteria; order Caulobacterales; family Hyphomonadaceae; genus Hyphomonas; species Hyphomonas chukchiensis. Next base: position 59,339 of record NZ_AWFG01000001.1, read on the forward strand.
TCTGCAGCAAGCCCTACGAGGCTGACATCGATGATCCCGTTGAGATGCGAATAGATCGCCGTCGTGCCCCTATCCCAATCTCTCAGGACGTTCCGGGTCATGCCGACCAACTGGTTGTCCACTTTCGTCTTCTCCACGGCCGCCGCGACCAGGCCCCGATCGGCCGCCTGCCCGAACACGGCCGATACCGCCTTCAGGTGTTCATACCTGCCGCCGAAGAAGGGTTTATAGCTGCCCGCCTTGAAGATTTCGCCGAACGCCACCGCCTGTACATTCGCAGGCAGGCAATCGTCCCGCATGCAATCGCCCACCTGGTACAGGCCCTGCGGAGACCCGAGCAGGGCGGCTTGGGCGAAGTAGGCCATGCCCTTCCTTTTCTGGGCCGCACCAAAGGCTTCCTTGCTCCAGTACAACCAGCCGAGATTGGTGGCCGCTGCGGCGCCGCGCCAGGTGACATCGGAATAGGCCGGGCAGCGATAAGTGTCCGCGCAATTGCGGGCCGCGTCTTGCAGGGCCTTCAGGGCCGCTGCGTCACCGGCAAGCGCCTTGTCGCCCAGCGCATTCATCTCCTTTCGGGCAGCCGAATAGCCATCCGGAAACCTATCGGCCTGCGCCGCCTGCGGCAGGCACATGGCCGCGATCATGCCGAATGACACCAATATCCGCTTCATCATCTGTGCGTCCTCTTCGATCCCATAGGGTCAGGAAGGATAGAGCGACATGATTCAAAAGTAAAAATCGGGCCAAAAAGGCTCAGAAAGGGCCGCGATTACGGCGCTGCCGCTCAGAGCCCCGCCTGCGTTTCATTATCTGCCCTGAGGCGGCCGGATGCCCCATTATGGCGATCCAGCACCCCATCATGATCATCAGCCAGAACAGGACCGTAAGCATCGCAGCCTCCCAATTTGCGCGTCGATGGAACCGGATCAGTGTAGCAGAAGGCTACGCGGCGTCCTACCAGTCGATTGCCTCGCCCCGACGAATAGCTTCCAGCGCGGGGCTGGCGGTGCCATCCTCCAGGTGCGTCACCAGCGGCGTAAGCAGGCGCACGGGCCCACGTTTCAGGCCCTTGCGCCCGCGCACCAGCACCCGCCGTGCCTCCTCGCCCGGCTTGGATGCGACAGGCAGCACGGCGATGTCGCCTGTCTGACGGTCAAACCCGCTCAGAATGCGGGCCAGCTCAGCAGCGCGGTGAATCATGACGACCGGCGCCCGCGGTTTGGCGGCGAAGACCATTGCCTTGATCCAACCGGTCAGATCGAGGGATTCGAGATAGGCCTCCGCCTTGCCTTCGCCGGGAGCCGAGATCCGGCCCGGCTCGAAATAGGGTGGGTTGGCGAAAATAAGGTCGAACCGGTTCTCATGATCGCGGACCCACGCAGATGCCTCTCCTTCGGCGACCTCAACCCGCCCGTCAAAGCCGTTGAGGGTCACACCACGACGCGCCAAGATCACTGTCGCCGGCACCATTTCCACACCGGTCAGGCGCATATCGGGCATCCGGAAAGCGGCTGGCAACAAAGCGCCACCGCATCCACACCCCAACTCAAGTGCTTCACTGCCTGGCCGCTCCTGCAAGGCTGCAGCCAGCAGCAGAGAGTCGCTGCCGGCCCGGAATCCCTTCAATGGCTGAACCAGTTTTACGCGGCCCTGGTAGACCGTGTCCTGCGTCGTCGCGATCACCCGCGGTCGACTCCGGACAGGGCGTTCTCTGCCGCCCGCAATACGCCTTCGCGCACCATCACGCGGCGCGGAAAGGCGCCTATATTGCCCTCAATTGCAGACATGTGCTGGTCCGCCACGAAATATTCGATGCCCGCTTCCTGCAGCAAATGCTCAATGTACGAGAGTTTCACCAGATCATTGGTGCGGAAGACTTCCTCCATCAGGGCGCATTGCCCCGGAGATTTATATCGACCGACCGCGCATCATAGACCGATGGCCGGTCCGGCTTCTCGCCCTTCCCTGTGACGATGTCGATAACGGTGGTCACGTCCGCCCCGCTTGATCCAAGCGGGATACCAATGCCGACGCCCATGCCAACACCGCTGCCATATGATCCCCGCGATCCGCCGACACTGACCGACGAGCGCGGCCCGGAGCTGCCGGGATCCTGATCGGTGTAACCTCCAGTGATCTCGAACCAGTCACCACCTTCCTGAAGGGTGATCTCGGCCGCACGCAGCAACGCCATGTCATGCGAGCGGGCTGCATCCTTGTCGGTATAGGAAACGCGATAGCGCCCCTGTTCGATTTTCTGCGATGCATAGCCCGCTGCGCCATCGGAACGCGCAGGTCCGTAAGGCGTATGCGTTGTGCAGGCAGCGAGCAGGGCGAGAGCGGAGACGGCCATGAGTGTTTTCATGAGAGATATAAAGCGCAGAACCGGCATCTGTTCCAGCCCCACGCGCACAGCGCCTATGGCGACATGTGCAAACCTGCGCCATATAGCTGCGGCCCGGTGCCGCGTCGTCCTTGGCGCTTGCATCGCCTAAGTCTAGATAACAGCTTTGGCTGACCCAACAGGAGTAACTTCTTGACCCTCGCGCCGAGACCCAGATCCAAGGCGGCTATCGGTTCGATCGTCGAACGCATGCAGGAACTCGTTGCAGACGACCTCGCTGCGGTTGAAGTCCTGCTGGCCGAGCGCGCTGCAAGCCCTGTTGCCGTCATCCCCGATCTTTCCGGTTACATCGTCTCGGCCGGTGGCAAACGCCTGCGCCCCATGATCACGCTGATCTCTGCCCAGGCCGTCGGCAAGACGAGCCGTGCCACCCATGCGCTCGCAGCAGCTGTCGAATTTATCCACACGGCCACACTTCTTCACGATGATGTGGTTGACGAAAGCGATCTGCGGCGCGGCAAGCCCGCCGCCAAGGCGATCTGGGGCAACAAGGCCTCGATTCTCGTGGGTGACTTCCTGTTTGCCCGCGCCTTCAATCTTCTGGTCGAAACCAACAGTTTGGAAATCCTGAACCGGCTCGCCACCGCCTCAACCACGATTGCCGAAGGCGAAGTGCGCCAGCTCGCCGCCATGCAGGCGCGCGACCTGCCGACCGAAGACTATCTCGCCATCGTCGAAGCCAAGACCGGCGCCCTGTTCGAAGCGGCCGCCGAGACCGGCGCCATGTCGACAGGCAGCTCTGAACATGCCGCAGCGCTCGCCACCTATGGCAAGAATCTGGGGCTCGCCTTCCAGATCATTGATGATGTGCTCGACTATGGCGGCACAACAACGGTGATCGGCAAGTCGGTCGGCGACGATTTCCGCGAGTGCAAGATCACGCTTCCGGTCATCATTGCCCGCCGTCGCGGCTCGGATGAAGACCGCGCCTTCTGGGAACGCGCGCTGCATCCGGACACCCAGTCCGAGCAGGATCTCGCCCATGCCGTCCACCTGATCCGCGCAACGGGCGCGGCTGAGGCAACGGTGCAGGAAGCGGAAGCCTATGCGGCGCTGGCCAAGGGCGCGCTGCGCAGCCTGCCCCAGAGCGTCTACCGCGATGCGCTGGAAGATCTGGCTGATTTCTGCGTGGAACGCGCCTACTAGCGGCCTTCTTCAGCCAGTTTCCGGCCGAGCGTCAGCCGCTGCCAGATCCACAGGCCAATGCCTCCGATCCCGAGCAGGATGATGATGCGCGCGCCGATAATCGGCCCTAGGCCCAGAAGGCCCGCGCCGCACGCAAAGCTCATCGCCGCCCACAGGGCCGAGACCTTCCAGTGTGGCCACCCGTCCCGCAGCAATAGCTGATAGGCATGATCCCGGTGCGCCTCGAAGAGGTGTTTGCCAGCGCGGGCGCGCCAGATAAGGGTCAGGAACACGTCCACCAGGAAGGGCAGGATCAGGGTCACAGGCTCCCACACGGTCATCCGGCAGGCCACCATGAGGCCAGCCGCGCCCAGCAAGGCCCCCATCCCGAGCGCCCCTGTGTCGCCGGCAAACAACTTGCCGGCCATGTTCCAGGCAAGGAAGCCGAGGATCGCGGCAGCGGCGAGGGCCGCCAGATGGCTCATGATGGCTTCGTCAGCGGTATCGGGGTCGGTAATATCCAGCAATTTCAGCAGGATGGCGAAGGCGACGAGCATGATGGCCGCGCTGCCCATGGCGAGGCCATTGGCGCCGTCCATGAAGTTCGTGGCGTTCATAACGACAAACAGCCAGAGCCCGACGCCCAGTATCGAAAACCAGACCGGCAGCGGATAGCCTGCGCCCGGCCCGAACGGCATGTGGAAGTGACCGAGCCGCGGACCGAAGGCCGCCGCGAGTAGAGAAATCCCCCCCAGCAGCACGAGCTTACGCTTCGATTCCAGGCCCTTTATATCGTCATAAACACCAATGATAACAGCGAGAAGGATGAAAATCAGGAGCGACGCCAGCTCTATGCTGTAGATGGCGATCAGGTCTCCCGTCAGGCCAAGGCCAAAGGCGACCGTGGCGAAAATGGCGATGCCGCCGGAGGTCGGGACGGGGGCTTTCTGGGTCTTGCGTCCGCCGTCCGGCGCGTCCGTTACGCCGAGCCGGATCACCAGCCAGCAAAACAGGACCGAGATGATCGGCATGCCCAGAAGCACCAGGGTCATCACAGGATCGCGCCTCCCAGCAGCGTTGCGCGCACCCATGCTTCGGGTTGCTGCGCTTTCAGGAATTCGGCAGATTCCCGGGCGGCATCAAGGGTCTCGTACAGGCAGACAAAGGTGGCTCCTGAACCACTCATGCGGGTCATCAGGGGGCTTTTCGGACCGTTCAAGGTCCGTTCCGGGGACTTCAGGGCGGGATGAAGGGCAAGCGCGGGGGCTTCAAGGTCGTTTCGCTGGCCAGCCAGCCAGCCGACCAATCCGCCAAGATCGGCAAAGTCCGGCAAGGGCCCGCATTCCGTAAAATCGGCCCCACCACCTGCCGCGTCGAACGCGGCAAAGACCGGTCCGGTCGGACAGGCAATGCCGGGATTGAAAAGAATAGCGGGAATGGGTGCAGGCAGGCGCACTGGCGTGACCCGCTCCCCTTCCCCGCGCATGAAGGCAGGCTGACCGAGGAGGGCCACCGGCACATCACCGCCGAGCTGCGGCGCGACGGTGTGGGCATGGCGAGGGTTAATGTCCCAGAGGCGGGTCAGCAGGCGAAGGGCCGCCGCAGCGTCCGCAGAGCCGCCGCCAATGCCGGCTGCGACCGGCAGCGACTTTTCGAGATGAAGCGCCGCGCCGTGCCTGATGCCGGCTTCGGCCTGCAGCGCACGGGCCGCCTTGAGGACGAGATTGTCGGCTCCGGTGCCAGCTTCATCGGCGCCGGGGCCGGTGACAGACAGGGTCAGACTGTCGGAGGGCTCGACTGTCAGCCGGTCGGCGGCTTCCGGCCCGGCGAAGACGACGAGAGAGTCGAGCTCATGGCGCCCATTGGGTTTCACCGGGCCGACATGCAGGAAGAGGTTCACCTTGGCCGGCGCATATGTGCTGAATGAGGTCGGCATCGGCGGGGGTCAGTTCTGCCGGGCGACAGGCAGTGCAGACTGTGTCTCGGACTCGGCCTTCTTGAGAAGCATAGCTTCCGGGCCCGACGTCATCTTGGCCTCGATCCGCGCCCTGTCTTCCGGGCTCGGGTCAAGCTTCAGGGCCCGCTGCCACTGGAAGCGGGCTTCGGTCTTGCGGCCCATCTGCCAATAGGCATCGCCGAGATGATCGTTGAGCAGCGAGACGCCGGGCGACAGTTCCACAGCGCGCTCGAGGAACCGCGTGGCCAGCTCGTAGCGGCCCATCCGGTAGTGTGCCCAGCCAAGGCTGTCGACGATATAGCCCGATTGTGGCTCAAGCTCGACGGCGCGGCTGATCATGTTCAGCGCGGCATCGTAATTGAGGCCCCGATCAATATAGGCATAGCCGAGATAGTTCAGGATCGATGCATTCTCGGGCTGCAGGGCAAGCGCGGTCTTGAGATCGGATTCCGCCTGCGGCCAGCGATCGGTCTGTTCCAGCGTCGTGCCGCGCGCATAGATGACGCGCCAGTCCTGACGGCCTGCGGCGGCATCTTCGGCGATGACCTCGCTGAGCAGGTGTTCAGCTTCGTCATCCCGGTCGAGCGAGCGGAAGAGATCGGCCAGCTGGATCTTGAGGCCCCGGTCGGGGGAATGCTGGAGCGCTTCGCCCGCGACGGCGATGGCTTCCTGGTTGCGCCCTTCCCGGCGCAGGGCCCAGGCCATCTGACCGCGTGCCGTGGCGTAGAATTCGGATTTGTCCGGGATGCGGGAGAGGACGGCGACGGCCTCCTCGCGCCGGCCCGCATTGTCCAGAGACTGGCCCCAGAGCGACCGGGCCACCTGCAGGTTAGGGTCGAGCGCGAGGGCGAGCACGAAATAGACGCCGGAGAGGTCGTCATCAGTCTGCATCATCAGCGCCGCTGCAGGCACGTAGACGGCAAGGGCCGCACCTTCACGCGTGCTCAGGCGCGTCGGCTTGATCTTGCGACCGGCCATTATATCGGCGGACAAGCCATCAAGGCCGGCATTCTGGCCGATCTCGTCGCGAAAGACCTGAAGGATTTCAAGGGCACGGTCGCGCTGGCCATTGGCCATGAGAAGCTGTGCATGGGCATGGACCCCCACAGCCAGACGCGCGCCGGACTCCCACAGCGTTTCAAACGTGGCGAGCGCGGAGGCATCGTCCTTCTCGGCCATCTGCAAGAGGCCCATCATGTAGAGCGTTGCGCTGTCGAGGTTCGCATCACCCGAAAGACCGCTGCGCAGATAGGCCTCGGCCGCATCGGCGCCATCACTGTCAGCGATTCGCCAGGCCGACAGGCCGCGCGCGATGACCTCATTGAACGGGCCGTATTTGGTTTCGTCGAGATAGGGCGTCGCTTCGTCTTCCTTGCCGCGCACCATGGCATCCACGCCGAGGGTAAGACGCACAAGCGTTGCCTCGCTGCCAACCTGGCTGGCCCGCCTCGCAAGGCCGACGGCGGTTTCATAATCGCCTGCGAGCAGGGCCGAAAACACCGCCCGCTCGGCAATGCCGGACTTTTCAGGCGCCGTATCTATCGCGGCGGCGTAATATTCAGCGGCCGTTTCGGGATCATTGGTCATCGCGGCAAAGCGGGCGACGAGAAAGTCTCCATAGGCCTGCGCCTCGGCCGGACGGCCATTCGAGAAGAGCGCGTTGCGCAAGTCGCTCTCGGACGGCCCGCTGACGCACGACCCGGCCAGCAGGATCGCGGAAAGGGCTGAAAGGGGCCGAAAAACGTTCATATGCACAATCTCTCAGCAACCGGGCGCTGCCGCAAGGGGTTAGAACAACGCGGCAGCCCGCAATTTAGTCAGATGCGACAAGGACTTCCTGCCTGTCGAAGAACTTGTCGATACCGCGTTTGACCGCCTGCATGGATTTTTCGCGGCCGGACGAGGACTGCAGCCGCTTGGCGTCCGCCGCATTGGTCAGGAAGCCCATCTCGAGCAGGACCGCCGGCACATCCGGCGCCAGCAGGACATAGAAGCCTGCATTGCGATGCGTACTGCGCAGGACAGGACCCGCCGCCTTCAGTTCGGGCAGCAGATCCTCGGCAAAGGCAGCCGAATGGCTCTTGGTCTCGCGCTTCACGAGGTCTTCGAGGATGCTACCGACCACTTTGGAGCCGCTGGTCTCGATCGGGATCTTCCAGTCATTCTTGGAGGCCTCCTTGTCGATGCGGCGCTCGCCGCGCTCCGAGATGGTGTAAACCGAGGCACCGGAGACGTCCGGCGAGCCGGCGGCATCGGCATGCAGCGAGATGAAGAGGTCAGCGCCCCATTTGCGGGCAAGCGTGACGCGGTCTTCCAGTTCGATGAACCGGTCGTCGTCGCGCGTCAGGCGAACCGTGTAGCGCGGGTCCTTGTCCAGCAATTCCTTCAGGTAGAGCGCCGCCTTGAGGGTCACCTCGCGCTCGAGCAGGCCCTTGGCCGACTGGGTGCCGGGATCCTTGCCGCCATGGCCGGCATCGACCACGATGACATATTGCCCGTGGCCCTTGCGATTGCGCGGGCTCAGCGGCTCTGTCGGGGCCACCTCGGCGGAGGCCAGCGTGATACTGGCCTTGCGGGCATCGGATTCAGCCCGGGCGAGGCGCTGCATGTCGCGCTTGGCGATGCTGGCAAAGCGCGCCGGGGAGACGGTTTCAAGGTCGATAATGATGCGCCAGGCCGTCTCCTTGCCCGTCGGCGGCAGGGACAGGACCCGGGAAACAACCAGCGGACGGTCGAGCAGGAAGCTCAGGCGACCGCCCGAGAGGGCCCAGCTGGCCACCCCGCCCATGCCATTGCCGGCGCGCGACTGCGTTTCACCCTGAAGCGGCAGGACCAGGCTGCGTTCGCCGCCCGATTCGGCCAGAAAAGCCTGTGCATCGTGGGAAATATCGCTCCAGACCGTAATCCGCGTGGGCGCCCCGTCGCCAATCACGCGCACATCACGGATATCGGCCCCGGCATAAAAACCGAAGATAATACAGGTGCATAGCAGGATAAGAGGGCGAAAAAGGGTCATTTGGTCTGTCTGGCCGGACAAGCCGCTTGGAATGGGGATTGGTTTCCACCCTCCCTAACAGACCGAAGATTAACCCAGCATTGACTGCACATGCGTCATGTTAATGGCGCTGGCGGATATTCGCCCTTTCAATTCCCCCTGAAATTGGGCAGTATCCTGAAAGTAGCCGCATATCAGGCTATTCAACAAGTTTCCCAATGACGCGTCAGCGATCGCGCTTCACCGAAAAGGCAAGCGGGCGCCGCGCTCCGGAAAGCAGAGCAATATGTGCACGGGTGCCGTGGCCATCGTCAATTCTACCATGCCGCCTTTGGGTGCATGGGACAGGCATGGCTGCACCCTTTCCCAACAAACACAGACCGGCCTGACCGCTCGCACGAGGCGCCTTGCGCCCATGGCGGCGTCGCCGGATCATAAGGTTATGTTCCATGAGCAAACTCATGCTAATCGACGCCGCCCACCCGGAAGAGACCCGTGTGGCCATCGTCAATGGCGGCCAAGTCGATGATTTCGACTTCGAAACAACCGGTAACGAACAGCTTCGCGGCAATATCTACCTCGCAAAGGTAACCCGCGTAGAGCCATCGCTGCAGGCTGCTTTCGTTGAATATGGCGGCAATCGCCACGGTTTCCTCGCCTTCAGCGAGATCCACCCCGACTATTACCAGCTTCCGGCCGAAGACCGTGAAGCCCTCCTCAAGGAAGCCGCCGAAGAGGCCGCTGCCCAGATCGAGGATGAAGACGACGACGATATCGAGGGCGACGACGAAGCCCATGCCGACTCTGATGACAGCGACGATGGCGATGATGATTCCTCCGATGATGACGAGGATGATGGCGACGACGAGAGCGAAGACGGCGAGTCCAAGGCTTCGGCCAAGCCCGCCCGTGGCCGCCGTCCGGCCCGCAAGGAATCGCCGCGCTCGTCGATCTCCAAGCGCTACAAGATCCAGGAAGTGATCCGGCGCCGGCAGGTGATGCTGGTGCAGGTCGTCAAGGAAGAACGCGGCAACAAGGGCGCAGCGCTCACCACGTTCCTGTCGCTGGCAGGCCGCTATTCGGTTCTGATGCCCAACACGCCACGCGGCGGCGGCATTTCCCGCAAGATCGTCAATGGCGCTGACCGCAAGCGCCTGAAATCCATCGTCGCCGAGCTGGATGTGCCCGATGGCATGGGCCTGATCGTGCGCACGGCCGGCGCCAAGCGCACCAAGGCCGAAATCAAGCGCGACTATGAATACCTCTCGAAACTCTGGGAAACCATTGTCGAGAAGACGCTGACCTCCGAAGCGCCGATGCTGATCAATGCCGAAGGCGGCCTTGTGCACCGCGCCATGCGCGACATGTTCGACAAGGAGATCGAGGAAGTCTGGGTGCAGGGCGACGAGGCCTATCGCGAAGCGAAAGATCTCGCCAAGCTGATCATGCCGAGCCAGGCCAAGAAGGTTCAGCAGTGGAAGGAAGACGATCCGCTGTTCGTATCCGAAGCGGTCGAAGACCAGCTGGATTCCATCTATTCGCCGACCGTTCAGCTGAAATCCGGTGGCTATCTGGTGATCAACCAGACCGAGGCGCTGGTGGCGATCGACGTCAATTCCGGCAAGTCCACCAAGGAACGCAATATCGAGCAGACCGCCGTGCGCACCAACCTGGAAGCAGCTGAAGAAGCCTGCCGCCAGATGCGCCTGCGCGACCTGGCCGGTCTCGTCGTGATCGACTTCATCGACATGGACGAGAACAAGAACAATCGCGCCGTCGAGAAGAAGCTGAAGGAATGCCTCAAGGTTGACCGCGCCCGCGTCCAGCATGGCCGCATCTCACAGTTCGGCCTGATGGAAATCTCCCGCCAGCGTCGCCGCCAGGGCGTGCTGCAGGCGACATCCGACCCGTGTGAAGCGTGCAACGGCACAGGGCGTCGCCGCTCCATCCCTTCGGCAGCCCTGCAGCTGATCCGCGCCATCGAGGCCCGCGCCTCGACGGGCGGCCTGAAAAGCATTTCGGTGAAGGCGCCGACCGATGTTGCGCTCTACATCCTGAACCAGAAACGCGAAGCGCTGATCGAGATCGAGCGGATGGCCGGCTTTGCCGTGTCGATCCATTCCTCCGAAGACCTGCTGCCCGGCGACTTCATGATCGATGCCGAGCGCGACCCGAACTCGAAACCGAAGAAAAAATCGCCGCCGCGTTCGCTGTCCAAATCCACCAAGCCCGCCGTCTCCGACGAGGATGATGACGAGGATATCGAGGACGAGGATGACGAGGCCGTCGCCGAAACGGATGACGAAGCCGAGGACAAGGCTGAAGACACGCAAGGCAAGCCGCGCAAGCGTCGCCGTCGCCGGGGTGGCCGCGGCCGCAACCGCGACAGCCGCGACACGGGCCTCGAAGTGATCGATGGCGAGACCCCGCCTGCCGCCGCAGCTTCGGATGAAGACAGCGACGATGACGAGGATGAAGACGGCGAAACCGGCACGACGCCGGAAGCCCGCTCGGACGATAGCGAAGAAGCCGGCCGCAAGCGCCGTCGTCGCGGCCGCCGCGGTGGACGTCGCCGTCGCCGTTCGGGTGGTGAGGACCGTGCCGAGGGCGTACAGGAAGGCGCGCCAACCGATGGCGGCGCCTATCTCGATGGCCTCTCGGCCAGCGCCCCGGAAATGCTGGACGCCGAAGCGCCAAGCGAAGCCAAGCCTGAAGAAGCCCCTGCGCCCAAGGCCAGCGAGCCGGAGCCAGCCAAGGCCGCCGAAACCGAGCAGGACTCCGCTGAAGCAGAGACCGACGAAGACGTGAAGGCCGAGAAGCCGAAGCGCGCCCGTCGTTCGCGCGCCAAGCCGAAGCCAGAGGCCGAGGCCCTTGCGGCCGAGGCCGCCCCGGCGCCTGTCGAGACCAAGGCTGCGCCCGAGCCAAAGCCGGAACCCAAGCCTGCACCGGACGTGACGCCTGCGCCTGTGGCCGAAGCGGTGAAGGAAACCGTCGCGGCTGAAGCCGCCCGGGCACCTGAACCAAAGCCGGAACCCAAGCCCGAACCGGCGAACGCAGAGGCCAAGGATACCGGCACCAAGCGCAAAGGCTGGTGGGCCCGCGCCCGCGGCGAATAAGGCCCCACCAACGCGCAGAAACAAAAAGGCCGGAGCATCATTGCTCCGGCCTTTTCCTTTTGGTGCTTAGCTGGCGCCCTTAGGCGGCGGCTTTGGCTTTCTCGCCGCCGGGAGGGAAGCGGTCGTAGAAGCCTTCGCCCTTGGCGGCCATGTCGCGCAGGAGGTCGTTTGGACGGAAGCGTTCGCCATATTTGTCGGCAAGGCGGTCAGCCTCTTCGACGAATGGCTTGATGCCCCAGATCAGGTCCATGTAGCTGGCGCAGCCGCCCGTGTACGGCGCAAAGCCCCAGGCCAAGATTGAACCAATGTCGGCATCGCGTGCGTCGGTGATGACGCCTTCTTCGAAGCAGCGGGCGACTTCAATGGCCTGACGCACGAGGAAGCGATGGGTCAGCTCTTTCTTCAGCGCAGGCGGGCACTCGTCCACCTTGACCTCGATCATCTTGTTGATGTCGGGCCAGAGGCGTTCCGGCTTGCCCTTCTCGTTATAGTCGTAGAAGCCCTTGCCGGCCTTGCGGCCGACGCGGCCCTGGTCTTCGACCAGCCAGGCGAGGAACTGCGTGCGCTCGTCGCCCTGGACGTCAGCGCCCATGGCTTCCGCCGTGGCGCGCGTGACCTTGAGGGCCGTGTCGATGCCGACAGAGTCGGTCACCTCGAGGGCGCCCATCGGCATGCCGCACTGACGGCCGACATTCTCGATGATCGCAGGCTTGATGCCTTCGGCCAGCATTTCCATGCCTTCGCGCGTGTATGTGCCGAAGCAGCGCGAAGTGTAGAAACCGCGGCTGTCATTGACGACGATTGGCGTCTTGCGGATGGCCAGAACGTAATCGATCGTCTTGGCGAGCGTCGCTTCGCTGGTTTCCTTGCCCGAGATGATTTCGACAAGACCCATACGCTCGACCGGCGAGAAGAAGTGGATGCCGATGAAGTTGGCAGGACGCTTGGATGCCTTGGCAAGGCCGGTGATCGGCAGCGTGGACGTGTTGGAGCCCATGACGGCTTCCTCGCCAAGCTGCTCTTCGGCCATCTTGGTGATCTTGGCTTTCAGCTCTTCGTTCTCGAACACGGCTTCGACGACAAGGTCAGCGCCTTTCACATCGTCATAGGACGTAGTTGGCGTGATCAGCGCGAGCAGGGCATCGCCCTTCTCCTGCGTGAGCTTGCCGCGCGAGACATCCTTCTCGACGAGCTTGCGGGAATAGTCCTTGCCCTTCTCGGCATTCTCCATGGAGACATCGACCAGCACAGTCGGAATGCCAGCCTTGGCCTGGACATAGGCAATACCTGCGCCCATCAGGCCAGCGCCGATGACGGCGACCTTCTTGAGCTCGTATTTCGGATAGCCCGCCGGGCGGTTGCCACCCTTGGAGAGGGCCTGTGTCGACAGGAAGAGCGAGCGAATCATGGCTTTCGCCTCGGGCCGCTGCTGCGTGTTGATGAAGTAGCGCGTCTCGATGCGCAGACCGGCGTCGATCGGCACCATGATGCCTTCATAGACACAGGACAGGATGTTGAGCTGGGCCGGATAATTGCCATAGGTCTTGGCGTGGAGCATAGCGTTGGCCATGGTCATCACCTGACCGGCGCCGGGAGCGCGGTGCGGAACGCCGCCCGGAACCTTGAAGCCTTTTTCATCCCAAGGGGCTTTCGCTTTCGGATTGGCCTTCACCCAGGCCTTGGCCTTGGCGACGGTTTCCGACGATGGCGCGAGTTCATTGACAACGCCCATGGCGAGCGCCTTCTCGGCATCGAAGCTTTCGCCCTGGAGGATCAGCGGCAGGGCCGTCTGCACACCAACGAGGCGTGGCAGGCGCTGCGTGCCACCAGCGCCCGGCAGGAGACCGATCTTGGCTTCCGGCAGGCCGAACTGCAGCTTCGGATTGTCATTGGCCGCAACGCGGTAATGACCGGCCAGCGCCACTTCGAGACCGCCGCCAAGGGCGAGGCCGTTGAGCGCAACCGCGACAGGCTTGCCGCAGGTTTCGAGCTGGCGAAGCGTCTTGTTCAGCGAGAAGCCCGCATCGAACTGGGCCTTCTTGGTTTCGGCCTCGCTCTTGGGCTCGGACGATCCGCCGCTGCCGGCGCGGTCGCCCATTTCGCCGAGGTCGGCCCCGGCACAGAAGCCGCTGGCCTTGCCCGAGGAAATGACCAAGCCCTTGATCGCGTCATTGGTCGCGACTTCCTGCGTGAAGGCGATGATGTCGGCAACGGCCTTGCCGGTCAGCGTGTTCATGCTGCGGCCGGGCACGTCGAACACGGCATGGGCAATGCCGTCCGCGTCGATGTCGAATGAGAATGTTTCGAGTTTCATGTCTGTCTTCCAGTAATTCGGGTAAGGATTAAACGCGCTCGATGATGGTAGCGGTGCCCATGCCGGCGCCGACGCAGAGCGTGATGAGGGCGGTTTCCTTGCCGCTGCGCTCAAGCTCGTCGACCATGGTGCCCATCAGCATGCCGCCAGTTGCGCCGAGCGGGTGGCCCATGGCGATGGCGCCGCCGTTCACGTTCATCTTGTCGTGCGGGATATTGAGGTTGTGCATCATCAGTAGGACGACCGACGCGAAGGCTTCGTTCAGTTCATAGAGATCAATGTCTTCCGGGTTCATGCCGGCCTTTTTCAGGGCCTTGAGCGACACGTCCGTCGGGCCGGTCAGCATGATGCCGGGCTCGGAACCGATGGAAGCCATGGCGCGGATGCGGGCGCGCGGCTTCATGCCGAAACGCTCGCCCATTTCCTTCGTGCCGAACAGGACGGCCGAGGCGCCATCCACGATGCCCGACGAGTTGCCGGCGTGGTGGACGTGGTTGATCTTCTCAAGCTCGGGGTAGCGCTGCTTGATGACTTCATCGAAGCCCATGGCGCCCATGCCGAGGAAGGATGGCTGCAGCGCGGCGAGCGACTGCATGTCGGCTTCCGGGCGCATGTGCTCGTCATGGTCGAGGCGAATGCCGCCCATCTGGTCCTTCACGGGAACGATGGACTTGGCAAAGCGGCCCTCTTTCCAGGCGCGGGCGGCGCGCTTCTGGCTCTCGACGGCGAAGGCATCGACGTCATCGCGGGAGAAGCCCCACTTGGTGGCGATCGTGTCGGCCCCGACGCCCTGCGGCGAGAAGTAGGACTTGATGGCGATTTGCGGGTCGGACGACCAGGCACCGCCAGCAGCGCCCATCGGCACACGGCTCATGCTTTCAACACCGCCGCCGATGGCCATGTCGGCCTCGCCGGTCATGACTTTCGAGGCGGCCATGTTGCAGGCTTCAAGGCCGGAAGCACAGAAGCGGTCGACCTGCACGCCGGCCGTCGTGTCGGCATAGTCGGCGTTCAGCACCGCGATGCGGGCGATGTCGCCGCCCTGCTCGCCCACCGGCGAGACGCAGCCGAAGACGACATCGTCGACCATGGCGGTGTCGAGTTCGTTCCGGTCACGGATCGCCTGCAGGACTTGCGTGCCGAGGCTGAGCGCGGTGATTTCGTGGAGGGAGCCGGAGGACTTCCCTTTGCCGCGCGGGGTGCGGACGGCGTCATAGACATAGGCTTCATTCATGGGAGAGGCTCCTTGTAAAACGTGGGATCATGGGGCCGGTGAATTCACCGGGTTAAGCGTGAGGCTCGCGGCGCAGCGGGCTGCTTCCTTGCCGCGGGAATCGAAAAGTTCGGCCTCGGCGAAAACCATCGCGCGGCCGATATTGCGCAGGCGTGCGACCACTTCGATGACGCCGACACGCACGGGTCGCAGGAAATGCGTGTGGAGATCGACGGTAGACGGCAGGGCGCGCTTGCCCGCCTTCATGCCGGTCAACATGCCAATCGTATCATCCATCATGGCGACGAGATACCCGCCCTGGATCACACCTGCGGGATTGGTGAATTCCTGCCGGCCTTCAAAGCGCACACGCGTCTCCCACTTCTTCATGTCGAGCGACAGGAGCTTGAAGCCGAGAGACGTCGAGGACGGGCTCGGCTGCGGGAAGACTTCCGTGATGCGTTTGCTATCGGGCATATGTGGCTAGAGCGTCCTCGCGATGAGCATTTTCATGACTTCGTTGGCGCCGCCATAGATGCGCTGGACGCGGGCGTCGGCATACATCTGGGCGATCGGATATTCGTCCATATAGCCGAAGCCGCCATGCAGCTGGAGGCACTCGTCGATGATCTTGCACTGGAGATCGGAGATCCAGTATTTCGACATGGAGGCTGTTGCGGCATCAAGTTCGCCCTTCAGCAGCAATTCTGTACAATGATCTGCAAACACTTTTGCGACAGTCGCTTCGGTCTTGGCTTCGGCGAGCTTGAACTGCGTATTCTGGAAATCGAAGATCGTCTTGCCGAACGCCTTGCGCCCTTTGACATATTCGACGGTCTCGTGGATCGCGCGCTCGATCATGCCGATGCCCTGAAGGCCGATGATGTGGCGCTCCTGCGGCAGTTTCTGCATGAGCTGGATGAAGCCCTTGCCCTCTTCCTCGCTGAGCAGGGCAGACGCCGGCACGCGCACATCATTGAAGAACAGCTCGGACGTGTCAGCTGCATGCTGGCCGACTTTCTCAAGGTTGCGGCCGCGCTCGAAGCCTTCAAGGCCATCGGTCTCGACGCAGAGGATCGAAATGCCCTTGGCGCCCTGTGTCGGGTCGGTCTTGCAGCAGACCAGGATCAGGTTGGCCGTCTGGCCATTCGAGATGAAGGTCTTCGAGCCATTGATGATATAGCTGTCGCCGTCTTTCTTCGCCGTGGTCTTCATGCCCTGAAGGTCAGAGCCTGCGCCCGGCTCGGTCATCGCGATGGCGGTGACGAGTTCGCCGGTGCAGATTTTCGGCAGCCAGCGCTGCTTCTGGTCTTCGGTGCCATAGGCGGTGATGTAAGGCGCGATGATCGCGTTGTGGAGCGTGATGCCGAAGCCGTCGACGCCCTTCCATTGCTGCTGTTCAATGATGATGGCCTCGTGGCGGAAATCACCGCCCGCGCCGCCGTATTCTTCCGGCACAGACGCGCCGAGCAGACCCATTTCGCCCGCCTTGGTCCATATCTCGCGCGGCACGATACCGGCCTTGCGCCATGCCGGCACGTGCGGCGCACATTCCTTTTCGAAGAATTGCGCGACGGCATCGGAGAAAATGTCCATTTCCTCGTCATTGCGCCAATTCGACTTCGGCACATTCAATGGACTCTCGCGCATCACTTATTCTTCCCTTTGATTTTGGTGCGGCAGTTGCCGCTTACGTTCACGTAAACATGTAAGAAGCAGACCACCGCTTGCACAGTGGTCACGCTGCGTCAGGGACGTGCACATTGCTGCGCACGTCCCGTCAGAATCAGAACTGGTCGGCCGACAGGGCCATCATCGACTTGGCGCCGGTCTTGACCTTGGCGAGATGCGCGGCGGCATCGGGCAGCATGCGGTCGAGGAAGTATTGGCCCGTCATCAGCTTCTCGGCATAGAACGGATCGCCTTCGGCCTTCTTCTCAAGCGCGACCTTGGCCATGCGGGCCCACATGTAAGCCAGCGCCGTGAGGCCGAAGAGGTGCAGATAGTCATGGCTGGACGCGCCGGCATTGTTGAAGTCCGACATGCCGTTCTGCATCAGCCAGTTCGTGCCTTCCTGCAGCTGGGCGCGCACGGTGGAGAGGCCCTCGATGAAGGGTTTCAGTTCGGCATCGTCGCCCGCCGTGCCGATGAAATCGTCAAGCTCGGCAAAGAAGCTGAACACGGCCCGACCGCCATTGCTGGCAAGCTTGCGGCCGACCAGGTCGAGCGCCTGAATGCCGTTGGTGCCTTCATAGATCATGGTAATGCGGCAATCGCGGACATATTGCTCAAGGCCCCACTCGCGGGTGAAGCCCGAACCGCCATGCACCTGCAGGCCGACATTGGCGCTCTCGAACCCTTTGTGGGTCAGGTAGGCTTTCACGACCGGCGTCAGCAGGGCCATATAGTCCCCTGCCCTCTCGCGGACTTTTTCGTCATTTGACTTGTGCTGCAGGTCGCCCTGGAAAGCAGTCCAGTAGGCGAAGGCACGGGCGCCCTCGATAAAGGCTTTCTGGTCGAGCAGCATGCGGCGCACGTCGGGGTGGACGATGATCGGGTCAGCCACTTTTTCCGGCGCCTTGGCACCATTGAGCGAGCGGCCCTGAACGCGGTCCTTCGCGAAATCGACGGCATTCTGGTAGGCAATCTCGGCTTGCGAGAGGCCTTGCAGGCCGACACCGAGGCGCGCTTCGTTCATCATGACGAACATGGTGCGCATGCCCTTGTGTTCCTCGCCGACGAGCCAGCCGGTCGCGCCGTCATAGTTCATGACGCAGGTCGCGTTGCCGTGGATGCCCATCTTCTCTTCAAGGCCACCGCAGGAACAGGCATTGCGCTCGCCCAGCGAGCCGTCTTCCTTGACGATATATTTGGGCACCACGAAGAGCGAGATGCCCTTGATGCCTTCCGGAGCGCCCTCGATCCGGGCAAGCACAAGGTGAATGATGTTTTCGGTGAGGTCCTGCTCGCCGCCGGAAATCCAGATCTTCTGGCCGGTAATCTTGTAGCTGCCATCGGCCTGCGGCACGGCCTTTGTCTTGATCAGGCCGAGATCTGTGCCGCACTGCGGCTCGGTCAGGTTCATCGTGCCGGCCCATTCGGCAGAGGCCATTTTCGGCCCGTACTTCTGCTTCTGCTCTTCCGAACCGCCCGCCATCAGCGCCTCATAGGCGCCGCCGGTGAGGCCCGGATACATGCCGAAAGCCATGTTGGCCGAGGAAATCATCTCGCCCCAGGCCAGACCGACGACCTGCGGCAGGCCCTGACCACCCATGGCGGTGTCCTTGGTCAGCAGCGGCCAGCCATTCTCGACCAGCATCTTGAACGCTTCGGGAAAGCCGTCCGGCGTCTTGACGCTGGCGTCGTCATTGCGCTTGCAGCCCTGCACGTCGCCGACATGGTTCAGCGGGAACAGCACTTCCTTCGCAAACTTGCCGCCCTCTTCCAGGATCGCATCGATCAGGTCGGGTGTCGCGTCCTCGAAGCCGGGCAGATTGGAATAGTTCTGGAGCTGGAGCACTTCATGAAGAATGAATTGCATGTCGCGGACAGGGGCGTCGTAACGGGGCATGTAGGCTTCCTTGTAAACAAAAATGGCAACTGGCGATCAGTCTAGAGCAATCGTCTAGAAAGGTCGTTCCAGTTGCCAGAACCTCGGATTAGGAGGTGGATCAGACTTCGTCGAGCTGGCGACGGGCGACCGCTTCATAGGCCGCGACCTGACGCTTGCCTTCTTCGTTTGGACCGACCTTCTGGATCAGGTCCTCAAGCCAGAGGATGCCCTTGCGCAGTTCGGTCAACGCCGTGTCGATGTCTTCACGCTGGACTTCCAGCTCTTTGACCTGCTTCCGGAACTTGTCGAGCATCATGTACTTCTGAGCCCGTTCGCCGTCGTCCAGCACGTAAAGATCGAGGATTTCACGAATATCCGCCAGTGGCAGGCCGAGACGCTTGAGGCGCACGATAATCGTGAGGCGAGCACGGTCCCGGTTCGAATAGACACGGGTCATGCCATCGCGCGCCGGGTGCAACATGTCCTTGTCTTCATAGAAGCGAAGGGCACGTGGCGTCACACCATATTCCCGGGCAAGCTCGGAAATCGTGAAGGTGCGGCTGTCGGCGGCGGAAATATGTGATGTCTTGTGATGCATTTGATCAGCTTAGACCACGGGTTACGCGAACGTCAACGTCAACTTTACGCGAACGTACGGGGAAACTTGCCCCTTGGTAAACGGAAAACGCCATCGGTTACCAAATTGCACGTAAATATTTACCTTTAACCTCGCTTTAAGACCAAGCCTGTCATCACAGTAAACGAGTGTGAACGAATCGGCCCTTAACGTTAATAACCGGGCCGGCTGAGGGAGTATCGGGGATGAACCAGACAGGCCCCTGGAGTGTCAAAGGCATTGACCAGCGCGCGCGCGATGCGGCGCGCGAAGCCGCCAGTGCGGAAGGCCTCACCCTTGGTGAATACCTCAACCGCCTCCTGATGTCCGATGATTACGCCCTGCCGAACGAGATCTCGTCACTGTATCGTCCGCAAAGCCGCAACCATTCCGAGATGGCGCCCCCGCCGCAGGCTTCGACCGCCTCGTCGACGCTGGACCGCCTGACCCGCCGGATCGAAGCCGCCGAAGCGCGCTCGACCCTCGCGATTACGGGAATGGACCACACTGTGCTCGGCCTCGTCGCCAAGCTGGAACAGGCCGAAGGCAACAGCAACGCAGTTGTCGGCCATGTCGAAAACCTGATTGAGGAGCTGCGCGGCACGCATGAAGCGCTGCAGGCCAAGGTCCGCCGGCTGGAAGAGGATGACTCAGCCCAGCACAATCTCGACGCCCTGAAATCGCTGGAAGACGCGCTCGGCAAGCTCGCCACGCATGTCTATGAAGAAAGCGAAATGACGCAGAACGACACGCAGGCCATCAAGGGCCGTGTCGAATCCGGCTTCGCCGAGCTGACCGACCGTGTCGAAGGTATGGAGACGAAAGTCCAGTCGACCCTCTCCGAAGCGGCGGCCCGTGTCGAGAAGGCCGTTCAGGACGCCGAGAAGCAGTCCAAGGGCGCCGCCAGGGAAGTGGCCGAGCGCCTGTCAGCCGTAGAGGCCGATGTCTCCGGCGCGCTGGAATCCATGGAAGGCACACTGCTGCGCATCCAGGACCGGCTCAACCGGGCCGAAACGACCACCGATGCCGCCCTGAAAAGCCTGGAATCCACATTCACAAGCCTCGACAGCCGTATCGAGGCCGTCGCCCAGGCTTCCGACCCCGAACTGGCTGACCGCCTGCGCGCCGAATTCGAGGCCAAGTTCGAAGACCTGACGAAGTCGGTCCGTGAAACGGTCGACCAGGCCCGTCTGGAACTCGCCGACGAGATCTCCCGTGCCGCCGAGGGTTATGACGGCACGGCCGTAACCACGATCAAATCCGAGCTGACCGATGTGCAGAAGCGCCTCGCCGCCACGGAAGAGCGCCAGACGCGCGCGATGGAAACCGTGTCGAGCCAGGTCAACCGCATCTCGTCCAGCTTTGACGAGCGTATCCGCGAAGTTGAAGCCCGCGACGATACGGCCGCCACCGAAGCCATGCGGGCCCAGTTCGAACGCCTCGGCGAAACGGTCAGCGCCCGGATCGACACGCTGGCAGAGCGCGTCGACCAGCGTGTGACCGAAAGCGAAACCCGGAGCGCCGATGCGATCGAGCAGATCGGCGAACAGGTCGCGACCGTTGCGTCGCGCCTGCAGAAACGCCAGGACGACGCGGTCAAGGCCATTGCGACGCATATGGAAGAGAACCGCAAGCGCACCGATGCGCGCCTGTCGGATGCCCTCTCCAACGTGTCCGACCGGCTCGAACAGATCCAGAGCCAGTCGACCTCCGCCCTGTCGCCTGTGCAGCGCGCGATTGCCTCGCTGGCAACGCGGCTTGAAAGCCTCGAGGAATTCACCTCGCCGCCCTATGCCGATCCCGGCGGCGCCGACGCGCTGCCCGATGCCCCTGATTTCGCTGCGCCGCCTGCCGCTGCGCATATACCACCGCAAGCCCGGGCGGCGGCGGCCTTCATGCCTGGCCTGCCGGATGCGGAGGATGAAGACGACGAGGATTTCTTCGCCGCCGCAGATGATCCGCTGGCAGCGGACACGCAGGACGCCTTCACCGATCCGACCGACACATATGCCGATGACGATGATGACGACGAGTTCTTCGAAGCCGGCATCCAGGGCTGGAATGCCGCGCTGGAAACCGCCCGCAAGCCGGACGCGCCCGGCATGGAGCCGCCGGTTGACGACGTGCCCCTGTCAAAGGCCGCGATTGGCCCTGAAGCCTATTTCGATCCGCTGTCCGAGCTGGACGGTATTGATGGCGTGCATGATAGCCACACGGAAGCCCGCGCCTCCGACATCTTCGATACCGATGATGACGAAGACGACGATTTCCTCGAAGCCCTGATGACAACCGCCCTGCCCGAACCTGAACAGGACAAGGCTTTGGCGGACGAACTGGCGCCTATCGCCATTCGCGAAGACGACACCAGCGACTATATCGCCCGCGCCCGGCGCGCCGCGATCAGTGCAGCCGGCAATCCGGCAACCGCAGCCCATCGCCGCGACCGCCGCAGCACGGACACGCCCGCCTACCGGACGCAGGGCAGCGCCAGCAAACTGCCGCTTTATGCGGCGGCATCGGCTGTCGTGATCACGGGCGCCGCCGTTGGTGGCTATCTTTATATTCGCGGCAAGCAGGCGGCCCCGGCCGTGGTGGCATCCGTCGACACCTATGTTGATCCGGGTGCGCCGGAAATCGTGGAAGCGCCTGTTTCGGCGGTCGAGGCCGCGAGCGAAGCGGCTGCGCTGGCCGAGGCGCCGACCGAGGATGCGATGCTGCCGGAGCCCCTCCCGGCGGGTGCAGCGGATGCTGACCTGTTCGATGCCGAGGAGGCCGCTGCTGAACTCGCCCCTGCCGCAAGCGCACCCGTCGAGGCCAAGGCTGCCCCTGCTCCTGCACCCAAGCCCGCCGCCAAGGTGATCGCCGCGACGGCCAGCTTCCCGGCCATTTCGCCTTTCGTCTCGGTCGAGAGCGCAGCGGCCGCTGGCAACCATATCGCCCAGTACCAGCTGGCGCAGGACCGGATTGCCGCTGGCGACTATGCCGCTGGCGCGTCGATGATGCGCAAGTCGGCCACCAAAGGGCTTCCGATTGCCCAGTATGGCCTCGCCAAACTGCACGAAAAGGGCATGGGCGTGCCGAAGGACCTGTTCCTCGCCCGCGACTGGACCCAGAAGGCCGCCGAGGGCGGCAATGTGAAAGCCATGCACGACCTCGCCGTCTACATGGCCGAGGGCGAAGGCGGCTCGCAGAGCTATGCCGGCGCCGTCGAGTGGTTCCGCAAGGCCGCCGAGTTCGGCATTGTCGACAGCCAGTACAATCTGGGCATTCTCTATGAGCAGGGCCTCGGCATCAGCCCGAACCTGACCGAAGCGCTCTTCTGGTTCGAAGTGGCCGCCAAGAGCGGCGATGCCGGCGCACCGGCAAAGGTCTCCGAGCTGAAGGCCCGCGTCTCACCGGAAGCCGCCGAGCAGGCGCACAATCGCGCCATGGAATGGGAAGCCTCGCGCGACAATGCGATCAGCAATGGCCGCTTCGGCGCCCAGCCCTGGAACACGGGCAATCCGCTGCAGGTTCAGGGTGTGCAGGTGGCGCTGTCCTCACTCGGCTACAATATTGGTACGCCGGACGGTGTGGTCGGCGCGTCCACGTCGCAGGCGATCCGCGCCTATGAAGCGGCGAACGGCCTGCCGGTGACCGGCACGATTACGGGCGACCTGATCGACAGCCTGAATGCCCGCGCCTCCGGATCGACCAACGGCTGAACCCGCCCGGTTGCGGATGAGGCGTGACAGCCGCGTTCGTTCTAGATATGTTCCATGAGAATCGTGGCAGGATATCTGAATGACACCTCTGATGATCACAGGCGCACTGGCCGCCGTTTTCCTGATCGGCATGATCGTGCTGGGCTTCATGGCCTATATGCAGGCTGGACGGGCAGGCCTTTTGCAGCGCGAGCTGGGCGAAACGAAACAGGCGCTGCGCACGCAGCAGGAAGTGGCCCGCCAGGCCGAAATCGCGCTGGCCGAAACGCGGGCCCGCAGCGCCGAAGACGAACGCAAGTTTGCCGAGATGGCGCAGGGCGTGCTGCAACGGGCGAACACCGCATTCCTTGAGCGCGCCGACGAGACATTCAAGCGTCACCGGGAAGGCGCGCAGGGCGAGCTGAAAGAGCTGATGAAGCCCATCGGCGAGAATTTCGACGCCTTCAAGAAACGCGTCGATGATCTTGAGAAAGTGCGCACCGAGGACAAGTCGCTCCTGTCTGAACAGGTCAAAGCCATCGGCGAAAGCCTGCTGCGCAACACCGCCGAGACCGGCAAGCTGGTCAATGCGCTGACCGCCCCGAAAGGTGGCGGCCGCTGGGGCGAGATGACATTGCGCAATGTGATGGAGCAGGCCGGACTCTCGGCCCATTGCGACTTCAGCGAACAGGTCCATGACGAAACCGAGGAAGGCCGCCAGCGGCCGGACGCGATCATCCGCCTGCCGGGCGACCGCCAGATCGTGATCGATTCCAAGGTCTCGCTCGCCTCCTACATGGCGGCCGTGGAAGCCGAAGACCCGGCGCAGAAGATCCTCCACCTGAAGGCGCATGCGACCAGCGTTCAGCGGCACGTCAACACGCTGGCCTCGAAGGACTATCAGTCAAACCTCGGCAACCGGTTCGATTATATCGCCATGTTCATTCCGGGGGAGAACTTCTTCGCCGCAGCCCTGCAGGAGGCCCCTGACCTCATCGAGCGGGCGATGTCGAAACAGGTGATTGTCACCACGCCGACAACATTGATCGCGCTGGCCAAGACAGTTGCGCATCTCTGGCGCCAGCATCACCAGAACGAGAATGCCATGGCGGCCGCCGAGCTTGGCGCCGAACTCTATGGCCGGATGGGCGTGATGCTTGGCCATATCGAGAAGCTGGGCAAGGCGCTCAACGGCTCGGTCGACCATTTCAACTCGGCCATGGGATCGTTCGACAAGCGCGTATTACCCACGCTGCGCAAGTTCGAGGACATGGAAATCGCTCCGCCGAACAAGCCGCTGGCCGAGCCGAAACAGATCGAAAACCGGGCCAATACGCCGGAACCGGTTGGCGAGCTGGACTTCGGCACGACGAAAAAGGCCCTTCCGGCGGAATGAACCGCACCAGTTGACCAAACGCCCTACCCTACATATCTGACTGTCATGGCCATTCGCGAGATCCTCACCGTACCCGACCCGCGCCTCAAGGAGGTGTCGAAGCCTGTTGAAGGCGGCGTCACCGACGAGATTCGCGCGCTGATGGATGACATGCTGGAAACCATGTATGACGCGCCGGGCATTGGCCTGGCCGCGATCCAGATCGGCGTGCCGCTGCGCGTGATCGTCATGGACCTTGCCCGTGAGGACGAGGAGCCGAAGCCGCGCTATTTCGTGAACCCGGAAATCCTCGAAACCGTCGAGCAGACCCAGCCCTATGAAGAGGGCTGCCTGTCCGTGCCGGACATTTTCGACCAGGTGGAGCGCCCGGAGGGCTGCCGCATCCGCTATATGGATTATGATGGCAACACGGTCGAGGAATGGGCCGAGGACCTATATGCGGTCTGTATCCAGCACGAGATGGACCATCTCGAAGGCACCCTGTTCATCGACTATCTGTCGCGCCTGAAGCGCCAGCGGGCCGTCGACAAGGTGAAGAAGGCGAAGCTGCGCAGCCTGCGCGAAGACGCCGCCTGAGCCGCAAGCGCCAATCTTTCCTTTATTGCCTGCGCCGGGCGCGCTAGACCCCCGCACCATGACCAACCCCCTCCGCCTTGCCTTCATGGGCAGCCCCCAGATTGCCGTTGATGTGCTCGCCGCGCTGGTCGCTGCGGGCCATGAGATCGCGTGCGTCTATTCCCAGCCGCCGCGCCCCTCGGGCCGGGGCAAGAAGCTGACGCCGACGCCGGTGCAGGCCTGGGCGGAAGAGCATGGGCTGGACGTACGCACGCCGAAGAGCCTGAAACAGGCGCCGGAGCAGGAGGCGTTTGCGGCGCTCGGCCTCGATGCCGCCGTGGTGGTGGCCTATGGGCTGATCCTGCCGCAGGCCATTCTCGATGCGCCGCGCCTTGGCTGTCTCAACATGCATGCCTCGATCCTGCCGCGCTGGCGGGGCGCTGCGCCGATCCAGCGGGCAATCATGGCGGGCGACACGGAGACCGGCATTGATGCGATGCTGATGGATGCCGGGCTGGACACTGGCCCCGTGCTGGCATCGGCGCGCACGCCGATCACAACGGCGACGACGGCGGGGACGCTGCACGACCGGCTGGCGGAACTGGCCGCCGAGCTGGCGCCGCGCGCGCTGGCCGGGCTGGCGGATGGATCGCTCAAGCCTGTAGCGCAACCGGAGAGCGGCGACACCTATGCGAGCAAGCTGACATCGGCGGACCAGCCGATCGACTGGTCGCGGCCAGCTGCCGAAGTAGACTGCCAGATACGCGGCCTCTCCCCCTTCCCCGGTGCCATTTGTCACTGGACGCCGGAGGGCGAGGCAGAGCCCGTGCGGCTGAAGCTGTTGATGAGCGAAGCAACGGGCGCCTCGGGTGGGGCGGCGCCCGGCACGGTACTCGACGACCGGCTGCTGGTGGCGTGCGGCGATGGCGGGGCAGTGCGCATCAGCCAGCTGCAGCGGCCCGGCAAGGGCCCGATGACGGCGGAGGTGTTCCTGAACGGTACGCCGATTGCGCCCGGCACGGTGCTGACCTGATGAGCGTGTGGATCCGCCCGGCCCATGATGACGAGATTGACGCGATCGCCGCGCTGAACACGGCGGCGTTCGGCCAATCGGCCGAGGGCAAGATCGTGCGCAGGCTGAAGCGGGACGGCGACAGCGTGCTGTCCCTGATTGCGCATGATGACAGCCAGATTGTGGGGCACGTGCAGTTCTTCCGCATTCAGATTGACGGCGTGCCGCTGGCCGTGGGGCTTGGGCCGATGTCTGTTTTGCCCGCGCGGCAGCGGCAGGGTGTAGGCAGCGGGCTGGTGCGCACCGGGCTGCTGGCGCTGGAAGGCGCGGGCGAGACGCGCGTGTTCGTGCTGGGGCACCCGGACTATTATGTGCGCTTCGGCTTTTCCGCCGAGATGGCATGCAACTTTGCTGCGCCGTGGAACGGG
Source organism: Hyphomonas chukchiensis (assembly GCF_000682695.1). GTDB lineage: Bacteria > Pseudomonadota > Alphaproteobacteria > Caulobacterales > Hyphomonadaceae > Hyphomonas > Hyphomonas chukchiensis. The sequence continues at coordinate 85,706 of NZ_AWFG01000001.1, forward strand.
CCGGCCTTCATGACGCGGGCGCTGACCGATGCGGCGCCGGCATCGGGCACGCTGACCTATCCCGCAGCGTTCGAGGCAGGTTGAGCATGGCGCGTTACAAGCTTCTCATCGAATATCATGGCGGGCCCTATCAGGGCTGGATGCGGCTGCCCGGAAAGCCGACGGTTCAGGGCGCGCTGGAAGAGGCCGCGGCGGCGCTGGATGGCGGGCCGGTGGAGATATATGGCGCAGGGCGCACGGACAGCGGCGTGCACGCGATGGGACAGGTGGCGCATTGCGACTTTGCGATTGACCGGCCCGGCAAGGTGGCCGACGCGCTGAACGCGCATTTGCGGCCCCATCCGATTGCCGTGCTGAAGGCGGAGAAGGTGGACGAAGATTTCCACGCGCGGTTCAGCGCCAGGGCGCGCCACTATCGCTTTGTCATCATCAACCGGCGCGCCAACCTGACGGTTGAGAACGGGCTGGCGTGGCGCATCTCGCCGAAGCTGGATGCCAAGCGGATGCATGAGGCGGCACAGGTGCTGCTCGGCACGCATGATTTTACCACGTTCCGCGATGTGGAATGCCAGGCGCGCAGCCCGGTCAAGACGCTCGATAAGTTTGATGTCGCCCGCTATGGCGACCGGATCGAATGTACGCTCTCGGCGCAGAGCTTCCTGCACCGGCAGGTGCGCTCGATGGTCGGCTCGCTGGTGGAAGTGGGGCGCGGCAAGCGCGATGCGCGCTGGCTGACGCAGATACTGGAAGCGGCAGACCGCACGGCCTGCGGGCCGGTCTCACCGCCGGACGGGCTGTATCTCGAAAAAGTGGATTACGACTGAGTGAGCCCCCCGTCCATGGACCCCTGCCTTCGCAGGGGTCTGCGGCGTAACATGACACGTTGCACGTGCGGCGCCTGTGAGGGCGCTTGGGGGTGGGTTTCGGGTTTTCGGGAGTTGGATTGCGGGTCAGGTGTCCGGGATGGGCAGTGTTCGACCCAGCCCGGCGCTTGCGCCTGGGCCTGCTGCGGGGCAATCGCGGTGCGCTTGCTGATCCCTGCGCAGCATGCGCCGGGGATACGGAACTTCTGGAATTTCAGTTGAAAGCGCTGCCGCCAGCCGCGGCGAGACGGGAACGCTGATGCTGCGCGGCCCCTGCCCCGGCGCGTCGGATATGGCGTCCACATAGATAGTACCCCAGCGGTCGACGGAGATCAGCAGGCCCTGCCCGCTCTCCTTCATCCAGCGGTTCAGGTTCCACAATTGCAGCCATAGCCATGGCCAGAAGACCGGACTTATGTAGCAACCACACCAAAAACGAGCCGCAGCCGCGCTGCCCTAGGGGGCGGGGATGATTAGGGGGCTATGCGCCGGTCTTCTCGTTGTCGTATTCGGAGGCGTCCTTGATCTTCCGAAACATGGCCTTTCCTTCTTTCACCCGAAACATGCTTTCGAGATTGCCGGATTCCTTCACGACCGCGTAGAAACTAAATTCAGTTTCGTACAGGTGCCCAAAGACGTCCCTGTACGTCACCCTCCCATCGACCTCCATGCGTTCGACACCATACTGTTCAGCCCAACTTTCACTCAAGGCAGTCTGAATTTCGTCTTTGCGTTCGTAGGGAAAAGCCAAAAACATTGGCTCTCCAGTGGCGGGCATAACACTATCCACTTTCTTTTCTCCCGTTGGCACGGATTGGAAGCGTGTTCGCAATGGGGCAAGTGCGTTGGCGGTATGAGCTTTGATTGTCAGAGTGGCAGTGGGATTCACCTCCAAGGCTGGTGTGGCCCCGCTGTTCTCGATTTTTATTCGGATGGAAGCGATGTAGCGGCCCCGGATATTGAGGAGCCTCTTCTTGGTGCCGTTGGGATCAGGAAGAATGAAGGCAGCCGAAGACACCCAAACGTAAGCCTTGACTTGGTTCTCACCCACAGCCCTTTGGATTCCGGATTGCTTCCGCATCTCAAAGAGGTTCTCGTAGACCAGAGCGATCCCGACCATACTAGCGAGCAAGCCAACTACTCCCATAGCCATCAGAACTATTGTAGCGCCCGCAACATCTTGCTGGGCGCGCAAATCCTGGTGTGTGTGCTTTTGATCGTAGGTGGTGGAGGACTTGTCCAGCAGGCACTCCACTTGCTCAACGAGCGTCGTGAAAGTCCGGCATTCCATTTGATATTCGGAGTAGCTGGAATTGCTTCGGGCAGCATTCTCGCGCTGTTGAGCATTATCCATTTGGTATAGCGCGTACCAGATAAATACGCCGACTATTACTAGCAGAGTTATCCCTGAAGCCGAAGTGTATCCACGTTTGCGGCTTCCAAACATTGCAGCATAAATGCGGCTGTGAACTTTCCTCGGCTCAGTTTGTTCCTGATGTTCGCTTCCTTCTCCCATACGCCTATGGCCTCCAGCCTCTCGACTAACTGACTATAGGTGATTCCCTTCAACTTGAGTTGGGCTTTGAGAAGGTTTGCCGCCTTCTCTTCCCATTCGTTCCTGTCTGCCATGTATCTCTCCTAGTGAGGAATGCACTATAAGCGATACATTTGCCCTTGTCTACGATACCAGTATGTACTATATACGATACATACACACTGGAAACGATGACAAATGGCACAGCACTTCCTCCTCTCAGCAGCAGCGCGCACCCTCTCGCTTCGCCAGATCTACAAGGCGGGTGAAGATGCAGCCTATGCGACGTTCTGCACGCTCCGCTGGCCGGAGACGGCTGGCGAAGCTGTTTGTCCTGACTGTGGCTGCTTTGAAGTCTACAAGATCACCACGCGCCGCACGTTCAAGTGCAAGGCCTGCTATCGTCAGTTCTCTGTCACGTCTGGCACGATCTTCGCCAGCCGCAAACTTTCGTTCTGCGACCTGCTCGCTGCAGTCTGTCTGTTCGTGAACGGCTCCAAGGGCCGCTCCGCTGTCCAGCTGAGCCGGGAGCTTGGCGTCCAGTACAAGACGGCTTGGGTCATGGCCCACAAGCTTCGCGAGTCCATGCAGGACGAATACGAAGGTCAGAAGGTTGCTGGCGAAGTCGAGATTGATGGCGCTTATTTCGGTGGCCACATCCGCCCCGCCAACCACCGCAAGGATCGCGTTGACCGTCGCCGCAGGCGCTACCAGACCGGAACCCGCCGCGTGGTCATCGTCGCCCGTGCCCGTGAAGGCCGCACGCTCACCTTCGTGACACGCAACGAAGCAGATGGCGTTGATCTGGTTGCCCGCACTGTAACCGCTGGTTCGATCATCTACGCAGACGAAGCCTCGCACTGGGATCACCTGTCACGCGGTTACGCGATGGGCCGGATCAATCACGAGGAAAGCTATTCCAATCTGGACGGCACCCACACGAACGGCGCTGAAAGCTTCTTCTCACGCCTTCGCCGGATGGTTCGCGGCCAGCACCACTTTGTCAGCCCGAAGTACCTTCACCAGTACGCTAACCACGCCGCTTGGCTGGAAGATCACCGCCGCGAGAGCAATGGCGATCTGACGATGCGTCTGGCTGGAAATGCAATGGCTGCGCCTGTTAGCCGTCAATTTGCTGGCTATTGGCAAAGGTAGGAATGTTCGCTACAGGCGAACATTGAAATCACTGGAAATTATTAATCCATTGATTCTTAACGAAGAATCTATATATTGAAGCCTGTGGAAAAACGTATTCGTTTCAAGTTTGCTGCCGAAAAGGCCCTTGCCGCGATCCATTATATGGTTTGCGAGAGTCCCGGTATTGATCTGCACGGCATGATGAAGACCTGCTACTTTGCAGACAAGTCCCACCTTGAGAAGCACAAGCGGCCAGTGTTCGGCGCAACATACAGAGCAATGCGATTTGGCCCGGTTCCACTCGAAATTTACGAGATGGCGAAGGGTGAGTCTTATTGGCTAGCAGAGCTTCAAGTAGACAGTCTCCCGTGGAGGCTCGATGGCTACAAACTGCACCTCGCAGATACACAGACAAATTCGTGTGCACCGGACTTAGGCGCACTGTCTAAGACCGACATCGATGAGATACAATCCGCTCTGCAATTAGCCTGCTCGTTGTCGTTTGATGCGCGCACAAGAGCTACACACGGTGACGACTGGCAGCGAGCAGAGCTTGGGATTATGCAATACGAGGATATGATTCCAGAATCTCCTAATAAGGGAGAGCTAGTGGCATATCTTAGAGAGACGGCGCATAACCTGCGACTATGATTGCGGCGGGTCAGATTGTTTGGGTTTACGATGGCGTAATTCGACCGCCCGGCAATAAGATGTATGTGTGTCTTTGTCCCCAAAATGGTCTTTACTTCAGAATAAACTCTTTGGGGCATTGGCCGGGTTCGGTGCCAATTTCACAATCCGATCACCCATTTCTGGACCATGACAGTTTTATCGAGTGCAATGGTCCACTAGAGGTCGATGACTATTCGATCGAGGAAAGCTTGCGTGTCGATGGCGTTCTGGGGGAATTGCGCCCTACTCTAAAGACGTTGATTATTGAAGTGGTGAGCGCATCTCCGTTATTACCCGAAAACTACAAGACCCTTATCATCACTGGTCTATCTTAGGCCGCCATCCAAACTAGCGCCCGTCCGCACATTTTGACTGTGCTGACATTCCCCTCCCGCCTATCCGCCCTCAAGCACTTGCTAATCCGCATAGTAGCCCGCGCCACATACTCCGCGTCTCTCCCCACATACACCCGCTCTGCAATCTCCCTACTCGTGAGCGGCCTGTCTGCGGCTTCCAGCACGTCCAGACATGCGCGCCTTAGTCCGCCATTGCGAAACACCCTGACGCTCTCAGCGGGCATGATAGAGGCAATCTCGCCCTCATAGCCCAGCACTCGCAGCGTGCGGTCCAGCGCCTTTATGTCCGCAGAGCGTCCGCCCTCGCGTAACAGCTCTATGCGCTTGGTGAGAAGCCCCAGGATTGTCACGTTGTAGGATCGCGTGCGCTGGGGGCGAAGTTTTCCAGAAGGCTGTAGCGTCAGTTCCATAGACACAGAATCCGACATCTGACAGAATCTTGGAAGGCGTGAAGTTGGTGCGTCTGCTACATAAGTCCGCAGAAGACGACATGGACGTGCGCATAAAGATGAGCGTGAGCCGGGTGCATGGCGCGCAGTATACGCGCAGTGGGAGGGGGTGGGGAAAAGTGGGGGCATTTCCGACGGGAAAGCATCGAATGGATGGATTTCATAATATCAATTTAAGATAGATTAAATCCCGCGCGTTTAGAGGAGTCTTCAGCCGCGCCCAGGACGGCCCTGTTAGGGATTATGCCATGACCAGCCTGTCGTTTCCCCCTCCTGTGAAGCAATTCCTGGCTGCAATTGTCGCCGCCTCGATTTTGACGGCCTGCACCCAGAGCGGCGCTGGAGACTTTGCGGCCAACGTGACGGAGACAGATTGGGCCGATGAGCCTTACTCCGTCATTCTTTCACGGGTGGACGATGTTCCCGCCTTTCGGGAAGCCCTTGAAACCGGCAAGAAGATTCGTTCGGCAAATGAGCAGACCGTGATTGGCCTCGCAAAAGTGTATGGCTGGCGCATCGAGCAGGATGTGTCTGCTGGCCTGGCCATGCTGGAGACAGCCTGCGACCGCGACCAGATGAGAGCCTGCCAGAGCATCGGCTGGGTCATCGCACAACAGAACAATCCGCAATCGGTTTCGAGGCGGATGGGTTACCATTCGCGTGCCTGCGAAGGCGGCGTGGTACTGGCCTGCGCCGGGCTGACAGAAGCTTATGCCAACGGACACGGCACCGAGAAGAGCGTCGAAAAGGCGCTGGCCTACGCGGAGATATCCTGCCGCGACATGAGCACGCGCGGCTGCGCCAATGCCGCCAGCTACCTTATTGCGGTGCTGCCTGACCAGGCCGAGGCCAAGCTGAAGCAGGCGTGCGATGTGGATAATATTCACGCTTGTGAAAACCTGGGGCTAGCCTTGCTGAAAGGTGTGTATGGTGAAGACAGGGTGGCTGAAGCAGCAAAGCCCTATGAACGCGGGTGTCTGGCGAGTTCCGCCCAATCGTGCACCCAGCTGGTCAACGGTATGATCACGGACAAACTGACACCGGCCGATGCCAACAGCGTCTTGCTGATGTCAGAGACACTCTGCAGGGCCGGGGCGACCGAAACCTGCCTTCAGCTGGCCTATCACTTCGGACGCGCAGGCGCCGCCCCACATCCGGCCCGAAGCTTTCGCGCGGCCAATGCAGGATGCAACCAGGGCGACATAACAATGTGCAGATGGCTCGCAGAAGACCATCGCGACGGGGTCGGGACACCGAAAAACCTGGAGAAGGCGCAGAGCTTGTACGCGTGGCTCTGTGAGAACGGGGAACTTGTGAATTGTCAGGATGCCGCTGAACTGAAGCTCCTTCTGACCAACGCCAAAGCCCCGGAAGAGACCGGAACGACCACTTGTGATTTTGGCGATGCAGAAGCCTGCCGCACGCTGGCATGGGAATATGCGACGGGCGATAAACGCGCGCAGGACACGGCGCGGGCAACCCAACTGTTCCAGGCAGGCTGTGACAAGGGCAACGCAAACAGCTGTATCGATCTCGGTTCGCTCAATGATTGGGCGATGTTTGGGGTGGCCGAAGACAAGGAAGCGGCGCGGGAACTTTACGTTCGCGCATGTGACATGGGCTCCAAGGACGGGTGCGACCTGCTCGACCAGTCGCTCAGCGCGGCCCGATAGAAGGCCGCCCCGGATCCAACGTTTAGCGCCGCTAAACCAACACGATATGTTGCCTTGGGCGGGGACGGGCCCATGTTGCGTGGGTCGGCGCTGAAGCGTGCGGCGTTTGCAACCGATCTGACCACATACGAGGCCCATGATGACAACCGCTCCCCTGTTTGAAACAATGACCCTTCCCCATGGGCCCGCGTGGAAGAACCGCTTCATGCTGGCGCCGCTGACCAATACGCAGAGCCATCCCGACGGAACGCTGTCGGACGAGGAATATCACTGGCTGACCATGCGGGCCGAAGGTGGGTTTGGCCTGGTCATGACGGCGGCGGCCCATGTGCAGGCCGTGGGACAGGGCTTTCCCGGCCAGATCGGCGCGTTTGACGACAAGCATATCCCGGGCCTGACGCGGCTGGCCGCCGGGCTGAAGGCGAAGGGCGCGGTCTCGTCGCTGCAGCTGCACCATGCGGGCGACCGTTCGCCGGCCGATCTTGTCGGCGTGCCGGTAGGCCCGTCGGACGAGGCGGACAAGGGCGTGCGCGGCCTGACGCTGGCGGAAGTGGAACAGCTGCGCGATGATTTCATTGCGGCGGCTGTGCGCGCGAAAAAGGCCGGGTTTGACGGCGTGGAAGTGCATGGCGCGCATGGCTATATCATCGCGCAATTCCTGTCGGCGGAGATCAACAAGCGCGAGGACGCCTATGGCGGCAGCCTGGAGAACCGGGCGCGCCTGCTGTTCGAGATTGTGGATGGCATTCGCGCCGCGACGGGGCCGGACTTCCAGCTTGGCCTGCGCCTGTCGCCCGAACGCTTCGGCCTTGACCTGAGCGAGATGCTGACCGTGACGAAGCGCGTGTTTGCCGAGCAGGTGATCGACTTCTTCGACCTGTCGGCCTGGGACGTGAACAAGGAGCCCGCCGACGATGCCTTCGCGGGCCAGACGCTGGTGTCGCTGTTCACCGCGCTGGACCGGGGCAGGATCCGCCTTGGCGCGGCGGGCAAGATCATGGACGCGGAGACGGCTGTCAGCGTGCTGGAAGCGGGATGCGATTTCGTGGTGATCGGGCGCGGGGCGATCCTGCGGCATGACTTCCCCGAGCGCGTGCGCCGGGATGTCGCCTATACGTCGCCGCCTTTGCCCGTGCCGGAAGCCTGGCTGAACGCACAAGGCCTCAGCACAAAGTTCGTGGACTATATGCGCAGCTGGCCGAACTATCTCGCCAAGGACGGCGACGATACGAGCGCCTATGACGACCTTCAGGTGAAGCTGGAGCCTGACACCGTCAGCTGATGCGGGGGGCTAGAGGCCGAAGCGGGCCTTGTCGCCGGCGATCAGGGCCTCAAGCTTCGGCAGGCCGGCCCTGATGCCGCCGGCGAGCTGTTTGCTGACAAGAAAGCCGAGCGGGAAGATCGCGCTGACGCGGCCCGTCCAGCGCAGTTCGCAGCCGCCGAGCACGTCGACGATCTCATAGTCCTCGATGCCGGCGGAGATGGGCAGGCTCGACTTGTCGAAGCGGAAGGCCATGCGGCGGCCTTCTTCCCAGAGGAAGAAATATTCCTCGATGACCATGTCGCCGATCTCGACGGTGCGGGTCGTGCCGTCCCGGAAGGGCTGGGGGCTGGTCCAGGTGACCTTGGTGATGGGCAGCCATTCGGTCCAGGCCTCGGCATCGAGCAGGGCAGCCCAGACGGCGCTGGCGGGGAACGGGAACTTGTGCGCGATGGTGCCCTTGGCGCCTTCGAGATAATGCTCGGCGACCGGTTTGTGCTGTTTCAATGCCTTGGCCATAAGTCATGCCCTCCCCTGCTTGGCGTCGTGAAAAACTATGCTGGTGGAGCGGCGTGCTTGTCAAAGGCGCAGGCGGGATGCCGTGGCGTCAGTGCGCGAGGCGCCTGCGACGGGCATCGACAGGCCTGAAAGCCGCGACTAGGTTTGCTCCATGATCAAGCTGACCTTCTGCCTTCGCCGCCTGCCGCACCTCAGCCGCGAGCAGTTCCAGACCTATTGGCGCGAGCAACATGCGCCGCTTGTCGCCAAGCATGCCGAGACGCTGGGGGTGCTGCGCTATGTCCAGCTGCACACCGGGCATGAGGCGCTGAACACAGGCATTGCCGGCTCGCGCGGTGCGCCAGCGGAATATGATGGCGTGGCCGAGCTCTGGTTCGAGAGCGAAGAGGCCATGGCGGCCAATACGAGCGAGGCCGCAGCGGCCGCCGGGCGCGAACTGCTGGAAGACGAACGGAAATTCATCGACCTCGCCAACTCGCCGCTCTGGTTCGGCGACGAGCATGTGATTGTGGGCTGAGGCGCTGGCCGGCTGAGTTACCATATTTGAAACCGGTTTGGCCTAGACCCATCTTTGACGGGGTCACTCCTGCCCCCGAACCCGGAAATGTGGCCATGGTCGGCAGCGCCGGAGCTGCTATAGGATAGTGCATGAACGTTACGTCGAACCCTGCAAGCACCGGCCCAAGCCTTGTCGACACCCGCAATTCGGCGCTGCGCCGGCCCGGCCGCTGGCGCATCTCCAACATCATTGACGGGCGCGCGCTGCGGGTGAAGCTGACAGCCGCCGCCCAGCACCATCAGGGCGACGCACAGGCCGCGCGCAAAGTGGTGATCGACCATCTGCACGCCGCCCTCTTCCGCGGCCGCATGATCGCGCAGGAGCGCCTGCAGCAGGGCGCCGACGGGCTCGACACCGCGCGCCTGCTTTGCGCCGTGCAGGATGAAGTGATCAGCGCGCTTTATGATTATACGACGACGCATGTGATCCGCGCCCGCAACCCCACAGAGGCCGAGCGTATCGCGGTCGTGGCGACCGGCGGATACGGACGCGGCGTGATGGCGCCCTCTTCCGACACGGACCTCCTGTTCCTGCGCGCCTACAAGGTGAGCCCGCATACCGAGAGCGTGATCGAATACATGCTCTACGCGATGTGGGACATGGGGCTGAAAGTCGGCCACGCGTTCCGCACGCCGCAGGACTGCGTGAAGCTGGCCGCCGAGGATGTGACGATCAAGACATCCATGCTGGACGCGCGTTTCATCTGCGGCGACGAGGCGCTGGCGACGGACATGTTCGAGCTGTTCCAGCGCGAGGCCGTGAAGGGCAAGGATGCCCAGTTCATTGCCGACAAGCTGGCCGAGCGCGATGCACGCCATGCCCGCCATGGCGATGCGCGCTATGTGGTCGAGCCGAACCTCAAGGAGGGCAAGGGCGGCCTGCGCGACCTGCAGACGCTCTACTGGATTACCAAGCACATGTATGGCGGGCGCACGCTGGAAGACGTGATGCAGAATGGCCCGTTCACGCCGCACGAATATGCCATCTTCATCCGCGCCGCGAAATTCCTCTGGACCGTGCGCTGCCATCTTCACTTCGTGACAGGGCGTCCGGAAGAACGGCTCGGCTTTGACCTGCAGCCGGAGATCGCGTCCCGAATGGGCTACCGCGACCGGGGCGAGCAGCAGGGCGTGGAGCGCTTCATGAAGCGCTATTTCCTGATCGCCAAGGATGTCGGCAGCCTGACGCGTATCCTGGCCGCGAAACTGGAAGCCGACCACAAGAAGAAGCCCGAAGGCCTGCGCCGTTTCCTGCCGATCCGCGCGCCCCAGGCGCTGAAGGAAAACGGCTTCATCATCGACAATAACCGTATCAATACGGTCGACGAAGACGTGATGGCGTCCGATCCGCTAAACATGCTGAGGCTGTTCACGATTGCCCGGCGCGAGGGCAAGGACATCCACCCCGATGCCCTGACCGCGCTGACCCGCAACCTGCGCGCCATGAATGACAGCGTACGCGAGACACCAGAGGCCCGCCGGCTGGTGCTGGAATCCATCATGGGCGGCGACCGCCCTGGACAGGTGCTGCGCTGGATGAACGAGTCCGGCCTGCTGGGCCGCGTGATGCCGGAGTTTGGCGGCATCGTCGCGCAGACGCAGTTCAACATGTACCATCACTATACGGTGGACGAGCACACGATCCGTGCCGTGGAATACATTTCCGACATGGAGCATGGGCGCGGCGAGACGATCAAGCTGGTCAGCGAACTGTTCCCGATGCTGGAAAACCGCCGGGCGCTCTACATGGCGATGCTGCTGCACGACACCGGCAAGGGCAAGGGCGACCAGCAGATCGAGGGCATGAAGACGTCGCTGCGCGCGTGCCAGCGCCTTGGCCTGCCGGAGGCCGAGAGTGAACTCGTGGCCTGGCTGGTGGGGCATCACCTCGAAATGAGCGAAACGGCCCAGAAACGCGATATTTCCGATCCGCGCACGGTCGCGAAATTCGCGGACCTTGTCGGCTCGCTGGAGCGGCTGCGCCTGCTCTACATTCTCACCGTGGCCGACATCAAGGCCGTCGGCCCGGCTGTGTGGAATGCGTGGAAGGGCCAGTTGCTGGCCGACCTTTACAATAACACTGCGGCGGCCCTGCGCGGCGGACGCACTGACGAGGCCGGCGTGCTGGCCGAACTGGAAGCGCGCGCCGAGCGCCGCCGCGAAGCCCTGATCGACCGGGTTGGCAAAGTGCCGGCGCTGATGCTGGAAATGGAAACGGCCTACTGGACGGGTTTCGATCTCGATGACCTCGCCTGGCAGGCCCGCGTGCTGAATGACGAACAGGAAGTGGTGGCGCACCGCTATCTCGCCGATGGCGGCGCGGTGGCGATGATCGTGTCCGGCGCTGACCGGACGGGCCTCTTCGCAGACCTCGCCGGAACGCTCGCGCGGCTCGGCGCCAACGTGGTCTCGGCGCAGGTTTTCACCAGCAACCGGGGCCGTATCGTCGATATCTTCATGCTGCAGGATGCGAGCAAGGGCGCCTTTGCTGCCGGCGATGCGCCGCGCATGGAACGGCTGGAAAAAGCCATGCGGGACGCGCTCGCCGACAATGCCATCAAGGGCGAAGTGAATGCGCGGGCCGGACGGCGCGAGGCGGCTTTTCTTGTGCAGCCTTCGGTGCAGATCCGCGACGACCTTTCGGCCGACTATACGGTTATCGACATTGCCGGGCGCAACCGGCCGGGCCTGCTGCATGAAGTGGCCGACGTGCTGGCCGACATGAAACTGTCTATCCACTCGGCGCATGTCGGCTCCTATGGCGAGCGTGTGTTCGATGCCTTCTATGTGCAGAATGCCCGCGGCCAGAAAATGGGCACAAAAGCCCGCAAGGATACACTCAAGGAACGTCTTTTGGCCGTATTGGGGCGCGAAGAACCGGATGCACCGCAAACCCCGGCCCGGAAACTGAAACGCTCCCGCGCCGTGGACAGCTTCTGAGAATTCACCCAAGGGAAATTGCATGAGCGTCGCGCGCAACACTCTCGTGCAATCGTCCCTGACGCTGGCCAGCCGCGTGCTGGGCATGGTGCGCGATATCCTTCTGGTGGCGACGATCGGCGCCGGGCCTGTCGGCGATGCCTGGGCGACGGCGCAGCAATTCCCGAACCTGTTCCGCCGCATCTTTGCCGAGGGGGCTTTTGCGTCCGCTTTCGTGCCGACCTATGCGCGCACGCTGGAGGCCGAGGGGCCTGAAGCGGCCCGCGCCGTGGCGCAGGAGGCGATGCGCGTTCTGTTTGCGGCGACGGCGGCCCTCACCATCCTGGCGCAGATATTCATGCCCTGGGTGCTGCTGCTGATCCATGGCGGACAGGCCGACGACCCGGAACACTATAATCTGGCCGTACTGCTGACGCGGGTGACGATGCCCTACCTGACCTTCATGGCACTGGCGGCGCTCTTGTCAGGTGTGCTGAACTCATCGGAGCGGTTCATCCTGTCGGCTGGCGTGCCGACCCTATTGAACCTCTGCCTGATCCCGGCGGCGCTGATCAGCGATGACCCGGTAACCACGGCCAAGGCCGCCTCCATTGCGTATTTTATCGCAGGCGTGTTGCAGGCAGGTGCCCTTTGGTGGGGCGTCAGCCGCCAGAAAGTGCATCTCAGCCTGCTCGGCCTGCCGCGCCTGACCCCGGCGGTGAAGAAGGTGATGATGCTGGCCCTTCCCGGCACGTTTGCGGCCAGCGGCACGCAGATCAACATCATTGTCAGCCAGTCGCTCGCGAGTTTCGAAGTGGGCGCCAAGAGCTGGCTCTATGCGGCTGACAGGCTCTACCAGCTGCCGCTCGGCCTTGTCGGCGTGGCCGTGGGCGTCGCGATCCTGCCGCGCCTGTCGCGGGCCGCGCGGGCGCTGGACGATGATTCCAGCCGGGCGACGATGGACGAGGGCATCGGGCTTGCCATGGCGCTGACCCTGCCGGCGGCGGCTTCGCTGCTGATTGCGCCGGTCTTCCTGATCGATGCCTTCTTTGCACGCGGCGAGTTTACCACGTTCGATGCGCTGCAATCAGGCAATGCCCTGTTCCATTTCGCCTGGGGCGTTCCCGCCTTTGTGCTGATCAAGGTGCTCGCGCCGGCCTTCTTTGCCCGCGAGGACACGAAAACGCCGATGCGCTATGCACTCGTCTCCGTCTTCATCAATACGGTGCTGGGCGCGGGCCTGTTCTTCTGGATGAAGGCCAACGGCATGCAGGGCTTTGTCGGCCTCGCGATTGCGACCAGTGTGGCTGCTTGGGTCAATGTCACCCTCCTCTGGACGACGCTGGTGCGGCGCGACTGGTACAGGCCGGGACCGAAACTGGCCTCCGGCGTGATAAGGGCGCTGCTCGCCACGGCGGCCATGGCTGCGGTCGTCCTCTACCTGCTACGCATCCTGCCGAGCGTGGAGACGCATCTCTATGGCAGCAAGGCGCTTTCGGCCGGTGTGATCGTGCTGGCAGGCGGCGTGACCTATGCCGTGGCGGCCCTGATCACGGGCGCCGTACGGATCAGCGACATCCGCCGCACTATGCGACGTTGATCAAACGCGCTATTGGCCCTGCCCATGACTGATACGACCCCTGCCTATACCGGCCCCGAGCGCGTTTTCTCCGGCATCCAGCCCACGGGAAACCTGCACCTTGGCAACTATCTCGGCGCGCTGAAAAAGTTCGTCGATCTTCAGGAAGCGGGCCACGACTGCATCTTTTCGGTCGTGAACATGCATGCGATCACCCTGCCCGTGGGCCGCGAGGCGCTGCTGGACCAGACGCGCCAGATTGCGGCCGCCTTCCTTGCGTGCGGTATCGATCCCGACAAATCGATCATTTTCGCGCAATCGGCTGTGCCCGCGCATGCGGAACTCGCCTGGGTGTTCAATTGCGTCGCCCGCATGGGCTGGGTCGAGCGGATGACGCAGTTCAAGGACAAGGCCGGCAAGGATTCCGAGCGGGCCTCTGTAGGCCTGTTCACCTATCCCGTGCTGCAGGCCGCCGATATCCTCGCCTACAAGGCGACACATGTGCCCGTCGGCGAGGACCAGAAACAGCACCTTGAGCTCAGCCGCGACATCGCCGACCGGTTCAACCGCGAATATGACGCGCCGGGCTTCTTCCCCCTTCCCGAGCCCATGATCAAGGGCCCCGGTGCGCGGATCATGAGCCTGAAGGACGGCACGAAGAAGATGTCCAAGTCCGACCCGTCGGACCTGTCGCGCATCAACCTTGTCGATACGTCCGACGAGATCTCCAAGAAGATCAAGAAGGCCAAGACCGACCTAGAGGGCGACATGCCGAGCGAGGTCGAGGGCCTGAAGGGGCGGCCGGAAGTCGAAAACCTGGTCGGCATCTATAGTGCGCTGTCGGGCGAGAGCGTCGAGGCCGTGCTGCGCCAGTTCGGCGGACAAGGCTTTGGCGTGTTCAAGCCTGCGCTGGCGGATGTGACGGTGGCGCACCTCGCGCCGATCACCGCGCGCTATCGCGAAATCCTTGCGGATCCGGCGGGCATCGACCGCGCGCTGGCCAAGGGCGCCGAGAAGGCACGTGCGATTGCTGCGCCGATCATGGACGAAGTGCGGGATATCATCGGTTTCTGGCGCGGCTAGTGCCTCCCTGCGGCGGCATGCACCCTTCCCCTACTGTCGCATCAGGCCTAGCGTTAAACCAGAATAATTCCCCCGGAAGGATATCTCATGAAACGCCTCTCCCTCGCCGCGACGCTGATTGGTTTTGGCCTGCTGGCTGCCTGCTCAAGCCCCGTGCCTGAAGGCGAAAGCGCGCTTGAAGTGTCAGACGCCTATATCGTCATGCCGGCCGGCGGACAGGGTATTGCTAGCGGCGGCATGGTGGTGAAGGTGCGCGGCGCCGACGAGATGCTGGTCGGGGCGACCACCGATGCGGCCGACAGTGTCGAGATCCATACCATGTCCATGGAGGATGGGGTTATGCGGATGCGTCAGGTGGAATCGCTGCCTGTCACCGAGAAAGAGCCCCTCGTGCTGAAGCGCGGCGGCAACCACCTCATGTTCTTCGGCTTCGACAAAAGTCTCGCCGTGGGCGATTCGGCCGACGTGGTGCTGACCTTCAGCAATGGTCAGGGCAAAGAACAAATGCTGGTCACAACGGCCCAAATCATTGGCCAGGCAGACTGACTGCCATTTTTTTGAGCAATCGCTGAGCAAAAAAACCAAAGCACACCAAGGGCTTTGGCAACTGACTTGCAATCAAAATTGCGGGTTGCCTAGATTTAACTGTTAAGGGACTGTTAATAGGCTTTAATTGCCCGCATAGTGTCGTAGGGGCAACAGTTTCAGCGTTTGGATGTAGAGTATGGCATTTGATAGTCGCCTGCCAGCGGCCTACCAGGAGGAAGGGCCCGTCGTGACCCGGATCGGTACCGACCATCTCGTGACTTTCGACTATGCCGAACCCAGTCCGATCATGTTGTTCTTCCAGCGCTGGTGGCGCCGCTCCATCCTGATGCTGAAGGTCGGTACGGTTGTTGGCGCCGTGCTCGCCTATCCGGTCATGACCGTGATGTCGCACAAGATCGACGACAGCGACGTGGTTCTTTCGTCAACGCAGGCCTGGTCCTCGCCGGAAGCCGGCGTTGCCATCAACAAGATTGCCCGCGAACTGGAAGGCACCGGCTGGGCCGGCGACCGCGCCAGCTGGCACCCGCAGGCCCGGCTCACCGCGATGCCCGCCTGGCAGAAGGCCACCGCTGATGCGCTGGCCGAACATGCAAGGCTGCTGGCCGTGATGAGCCCGGTCAATGGTGAGCCGGACGCTGATCTCACCGCTGCGGCCCGCCTGCTGCACGGCATGCCGGGTGACGACATGCGCCCCCGCCTGACGTCGGCTGCCGAGGCGCTGAACCGTTTTGACACACGCTCTGCCCGGGGCCTCGCCACCCAGCCCGACAGGATGGAGCTGCTCAAGGCCGAATCCCGCCTCTTTGCTGGCTGGGCCGAGACCGACCTCGCCGACCTTTCCGCCCAGATCAACGCGGAGACGGTCGAATGGCCAGCCAGCCGCCAGGACATCATTGCCTTCTATGGCGCCAAGGCCCGCGCGCATGTCGCCCGCGAAATGCTGCTGGCCTCTGAGCGCGCCGATCCCCGCTTCAGCCGCATGCCCGATGTGCAGGCAGCCATGACGAAGGCCAAGGAGGCCTGGGGCCACGCAGCGCACATGAAACCGCTGATCGTTTCCAACCAGCCCGGCGACGGCATGCTGATGGCCAATCACCTGGCCGGCATGGGATTCTACCTGTCCGAAGCCAAGGCTGCCACACTGGAACTGGCTAATGCGGTTGAGGCCCTGCCGGCAGAAGACGTCGAATCCGTCGCCTCGCTGGACGCTGGCCTGGGCGTTGCGGCCCCCTGAACGCGGCTTTCCCCTTGAACACATAGCATCGTCGGGCCATCTGGACCCTTAGATAGCCATGTGAGAGGGGCCTGAAGCCCATGTTCATCCAGACCGAGCCGACCCCGAACCCGGATACCGTAAAATTCCTGCCCGGATTGCCCGTTGCGGGCGATCTCGGCCCGTTCGACTTCCCTGATATCGGCAGCGCCCGCATGAGCCTGCTCGCGCGCGCCCTCTTCCAGGTGGACGGCGTTGACCGCGTGTTCCTCGGCAGCGATTTCGTGTCGATCAACAAGGACCCGGATCGCGACTGGAAACACGTCAAACCGATGGTGCTGGCCGCGATCATGGACCATTTCATGGCCGGCCTGCCCGTTGTCGAGGATGGCGCTATTGCCTCTGGCGGGGAGACCGGTGATGACACGGTCTACGAAGGCGAAGCGGCTGAAATCGTTGAAGAGATCAAGGAATTGATCGAGACGCGCGTGCGCCCGGCCGTTGCCCAGGATGGCGGCGATATTATCTTCCACCGCTTCGAACCGGAGACAGGCATTGTGCACCTGTCGATGCGCGGCGCCTGTGCCGGGTGTCCCTCCTCGACAATGACGCTGAAGCAGGGCATCGAAAACATGCTCAAGACCTATGTGCCGGAAGTCACAGCCGTCGAAGCCGTCCTTTAGGACACTTACAACACGATAGAAGGACACCTCGCCATGGCTCACCCGGTCAACGACCACGCCCTTGACGTCATCTTCCGCGATGCACGCAGCCAGAACGGCTTTCTCGACAAGTCGGTGCCCGAAGTGCTCGTCCGTGCCGTTTATGACCTCGCCAAAATGGGCCCGACCAGCGCGAATTGCTGCCCGGCCCGCTTTCTCTGGATCACCAGCGACGAGGCCAAGGCCCGCCTGAAGCCTCACATGAGCGGCAACAATACCGATAAGACGATGGGCGCGCCCTATGTCTGCATCATCGCCTACGACCTGAAATTCCAGGAAAAAATTCCGAAACTCTTCCCGCATGCCCCCGAAGCAAAAGACTGGTTCAATTCCAATCGCGACGAGACCGCCTTCCGCAATGGCACGCTGCAGGGCGCCTATCTGATGATTGCGGCCCGCGCGCTCGGCCTCGATTGCGGCCCGATGTCCGGGTTTGATGCCGATGGCGTCAACAAGGAATTCTTCGAGAGCCAAGACGGCGAGATGCAGCATTGGCGCGCCAATTTCATCTGCAATATCGGCCATGGGGACAAATCCAAGCTGTTCGACCGCAGCCCGCGTCTCGACTTTGAAGAAGCCTGCCGGGTTCTCTGATCCCGCACAAAAATGCTGGTTCTCGCTCTCAATACCGCCTCTGCCGCTCTCGAAGCGGCACTGGTGCGCGACGGTGATATTCTCGCCGACGCGCGCGAGGACATGGCGCGTGGCCAGGACAGGCAACTGCCGGGCTTCGTGGAGCGCCTGCTGGCGGAAGCGGGCGTGACGCTGCAGGACGTTGATCGCATCGCCGTGGTGACCGGTCCGGGCAGCTTCACAGGCATCCGCATCGGCGTCGCCTATGCCCGCGGCCTGGCGCTGGTAACCGGCGCACCCTGCATTGGCGTGACCAGCCTTGAAGCGGCCATTCCGGCCGGCATGGAAGGCAACACGCTCGGCGCGCTGCAGGCACAGAAACGCCCACCGGACCAGACATGGTGGGTGCAGGGCCTTGAGGGCGATGAGGGCATATCGACGCCCGTGGAAGTGAGCCTTGATGCGCTGAAGGCCATGCTGGAGGGTTTCCTGGTGCCGATCTTCATGGATGGCGCCGAGGCGCTTGGCAGGCTGGCAGACGGCCTCGACATACGGCCGATGCGGCCCTCCGCGATTACCGCCGCGCTGAAGGCGCCCGCCTTTGACGCTGGCAGCCATCCCCCTGCCCCCGTCTATGCCCGCGAGCCGGACGCGACCCTGCCGGGACAAAAGTCATGACCCAGCCCGTCGTGGTGCTCCGTCCCGACGACGCCGGACGGGTCGCCATGCTGCACGGGACCGGCTTTGCCGATCCGTGGAGCCCCGCAGCCTTTCGCGACCTCCTGTCGGAGAGCACAACGCTGGGACTTGGCGCAGAACGCTCTGGCACGCTTGCCGGCTTTGTGCTCGTGCAGACTATCCTGGACGAAGCTGACATCCTGACAATTGCCACGGCGCCAGACTTCAAGCGCATGGGGATCGCCGCCCACTTGCTGAAAAGCCTGATGTCGCGGCTGGGCGAGCGCGGCATTTCCCGCATCATGCTGGACGTGGCAGAGGACAACCTGCCAGCCCGGAGCCTCTATGAAGGGCTCGGCTTCAGCGAGGACGGCCGCCGCCCCGGCTATTACACGACCGGACGTGATATTCCGGTCGCTGCCGTGCTCATGTCGCGGTCGCTCGCGTTATGAGCGCTACCATCTGGACTTCCCGCGCCACTGGGGGCAGATAAGTGAAATGGACAGACTAGAAAAACTCTGCGCTGAAAAAGGCCTCCGCATGACGGAGCCGCGACGCGTTATCGCGCGCATCCTGTCGATGTCGGATGACCATCCCGATGCCGAAGAGCTGCACCGCCGCGCCAACACGATGGATTCCTCGATTTCACTGGCGACTGTCTATCGCACCGTGAAGCTCTTCGAGGACGCAGGCATCATCGAGCGCCATGATTTCCGCGACGGGCGCGCCCGCTACGAGGAAGTGCCCGACGAGCACCATGACCACCTGATCGACATCAAGACGGGCGGCGTCGTGGAATTTCATTCCGAAGAGATTGAAGCCCTGCAGATCGAGATCGCACGCAAGCTCGGCTACAAGCTGGTCGATCACCGTCTGGAGCTTTACGGGATACCGCTCAAGGACGGCGAGTAGGCCGACCGCCTCCCCCGCCGGGGAGAGGCGGCGCAGCAGTAAAACTAGTTCTTGAGGAAGCCGCTGAGGCGCTTGTTGATGATCTCTTCGGCCTCGGCCATGATCCGGTCGATCAGTTCCTTACAGGTCGGGATATCGTGGATGAGGCCGGCGACCATGCCGCAGCTCCATGCGCCGGCGTCCATTTCGCCATCCATCATGATGCGCGGATAGACGCCTGCCACTTCCTCGGCAATGTCCTTGAACTCGAGCTTCGAGCCGAGTTCCTTTTCCTTCACCAGCAGGCGTTCCACGGCGGCATTGGTCAGCACGCGTTCGGTATTGCGCAGCGGGCGCATGACGAGGCGCGTGTCCAGTTCGCTGGCCGCGACGATGGCGTCCTTAACGTTCTGGTGCACGGGGGCTTCCTTGGTGGCGATGAAGCGCGTGCCCATGTTCATGCCTTCGGCGCCCATGGCGAGCGAGGCAACGAGGCTGCGCCCGTCAGCCTGACCGCCCGAGGCGACGAACGGGATATCCAACTCGTCAGCCGCGCGTGGCAGAAGGATCATGTTCGGGATGTCATCTTCGCCCGGGTGGCCACCGCACTCGAAGCCATCAACGCTGACTGCGTCACAACCGATCGACTGGGCTTTGAGCGCGTGGCGCACGGCGGTACATTTGTGGATGACCTTGATACCGTGTTCCTTGAGGATCGGCAGGACCTGCACGGGATTGTTCCCGGCGGTCTCGACGGCCTTCACGCCGCCATCGATGATGGCTTTCACATAGCCCGGATAGTCCGGTGCGTTGACGACCGGCAGGAAGGTGAGGTTTACACCGATTGGCTTGTCCGTCATGTCGCGGCAGCGGGCAATCTCGTTGGCAAGATCTGCCGGGGTACGCTGCGTGAGCGCCGTGATGATGCCGAGACCGCCAGCGTTTGATACCGCCGCCGCCATTTCGGCAAAGCCGACAAAGTGCATGCCGCCCTGGATGATCGGGTGCTCGATGCCGAACATTTCGGTGATACGGGTTTTCATGGGTCGCCTCCAAATACGATTTTGCGCCATCCTTGAACAAGGACGGCGCAAGTCGCAAGGCTTACGATGGGTAAAGGGCGGCTGCCCCTCGCCCCTTCCCTAGCTGGACGCGGGCGACCATGAACCACGGCTGCGCGCCGCTGCCGGTGTGGCGCCGCCGCCATTGCCGGACCGCTGGCCACCGGGCTTGCCACCCTGTTTGCGGCCACCATTGCCGCCGCCGGAGTTCGGCTTGCCGCCGTGTCCGTGGGCACGCGGCTTGCCACCCCCACCGCCACCGCTGCGAGCATGGCCGCGACCGCCACCACCGCCGCCCGGACGGCTGCGTCCGCCATTGCGTTGCTGCTTGTGCGGGCCTTCTTCTTCCGGCTGCGACAGGTCGAGCGCCGTGCCGGCTGGCGGATCAAGGCGCGCAATGGACTTGCCGGTCAGCTTTTCGATATCGCGCAGGTAGGCGCGTTCATCATTGCCGACCAGCGAGATGGCGATACCGGTCTTGCCGGCGCGGGCCGTACGGCCGATGCGGTGGACATAGGATTCGGAGATGTTCGGCATGTCGAAATTGATGACATGGCTGACGCCATCGACATCAATGCCGCGTGCGGCGATATCGGTTGCGACCAGGATCGGCGCCTTGCCGCTCTTGAAAGCGTCGAGGGCGCGAATGCGCTGGTTCTGGCTCTTGTTGCCATGAATGGCTTCGGCATAAAGGCCGTCATTGGCGAGGTGTTTCACCACCTTGTCGGCGCCATGCTTGGTGCGGGTGAAGACGATCGCGCGGTCCATGTCGTCAGCCGAGAGCAGCTCCGACAGGAAAGCGGGCTTTGCATTACCCTTGATCATGTAGACGGCCTGTTCGATGCGCTCGACAGGGCGCGATTCCGGCGTCACGGCAATTTCGACCGGGTCACGGAGGAAATCGTCAGCAAGCGCGCGGATCGGCTTCGGCATGGTGGCCGAGAAGAGCAGTGTCTGGCGCTTCATTGGCACGGCAGCCATGACCTTGCGGATGGCCGGCATGAAGCCGAGATCCATCATCTGGTCGGCTTCGTCGAGCACGACGGCGGTCGTGTCAGCGAGGCTGATGGCTTTGGTATCCATATGGTCGAGCAGGCGGCCGGGTGTGGCGATCAGGAAATCGACGCCGCGCGACATGGCCTTGATCTGCGCACCGGGCTTCACGCCACCGACAACGACAGCAACGCTGGGGCGCATGTGGCTGCCATAGGCACGAACGCTATCGGCAATCTGGGCGGCCAGTTCGCGGGTTGGCGCGAGGATAAGGACGCGGGCCGTGCGAGGCGCAGGGCGCGATGGCTTGGTGGCCAGCAGGCTCAACAGCGGCAGCACGAAAGCAGCGGTCTTGCCGGTGCCGGTCTGGGCGATGCCGACAACATCCTGGCCCTTGAGCAGAACGGGAATGGCTTGCGCCTGGATTGGGGTCGGCGTGGTGTAGCCCTCAGCTGTAATGGCTTTGAGGACGGGCTCGGCGAGGCCGAGTTCGGTAAACTGGGTCAAAATGACTCTTTCATGTTCGTGCGCACAAAACAGGGCACAATGCCCCGGCGCGCGGATGGCTCTAATTGTAAAGGAAGCCTTTGGTGATCGGCATCCCGGTTCGTTTGCGCACTCGACGCGAAACCGGATAGGCTTACGATCAATGCGAGAGCAGCGGCACGCCTTTAAGGGGCGCTGTCCCTGCTGAGGCAGCCTATGGCACGCTTTGCTGCGCCGCACAAACGAATTTGTGAGTGAAAGGGTTAACGCGGAATGAGACACGACTGGATACGACGCTCCGCGTTGGCATTGGCCCTGCTGGGCGTTGCCTGCAATGTGACACCGCAAAAGGCGGCCGAGACAGCCTCCGACACTGCACCGCCCTCTATCCTGTTCGGTGATCTCTATAGTGATGCGGCCAAGGCCCGCATCCATCCGGACACGAAGACGCTAGCCGATGCCGTGCCCCTGCGTGCGCCAGCCGATATCGTGGCGGACTATGACAAGCAGAAGCCGCTGTCGGAGACCGCGCTGCGCAATTTCTTCGATGCCAATTTCCGTATCGACCCGCCAGTTGAAACAGTGGCACCGCCTGAGGGCCTGTCCCTGCGCGACCATATCGCCGCGCTCTGGCCGCTGTTGACGCGCACGACGAAAAAGGCCGAGCCGGGCAGCTCGCGCCTGCCCTTGCCGGAGCCTTACGTGGTACCGGGTGGACGCTTCACCGAGATCTATTACTGGGATTCCTATTTCACCATGCTGGGCCTTGGGCCCGATCAGGCGGGGCTGCGCCGTCATATGGTCGATGATTTCGCCTACATGATCCGCACCTATGGCCATGTGCCGAATGGCAGCCGCACCTATTATCTCAGCCGCTCGCAGCCGCCCTTCTTCTATCTCATGGTCTCGCTCCTCTCGCCGAACGATCCGGCCAGGGCCTGGGCGGAATACCTGCCTGAACTGAAAGCCGAGCATGACTTCTGGATGGCGGGCGAGACAGACGCCGCGCCGGGCGCACCGTCGCTGCGCGTGGTGAAGCTGGCTGATGGCAGCCTGCTGAACCGCTATTATGACGGGCGCGACGTGCCGCGCGATGAATCCTATGGGGAGGACCTTGCGGTGGCCGCAGGCAGCAGCCATCCGGCGTCGCAAGTCTATCGCGATATCCGCGCGGCCGCAGAGAGCGGATGGGATTTCTCATCGCGATGGTTCGTGGACGGCAAATCCCTGACGACCATCCACACGACGGATGTGGTGCCACCGGACCTGAACAGTCTGCTCTACGGCCTTGAAAAGGCAATCGCTGCTGGCTGCCTCGTAGCGGATGATCCGGCCTGCGCCATTACCTATGCAGCGAAGGCCGACAAGCGCCGCGCCGCGATCAATGCCTTGCTCTGGAATGCGGACAGCGGCCTCTATGACGATCTCGACTGGAAGACGGGCAAGCTGCTCGGCCATGTCACAGCCGCCGGGATCTACCCGCTCTTCACAGGCGCCGCAGACGAAACAAAGGCGGCCGAGGCTGCATCAGCCACCCGTGCGCACCTCCTGCAGCAGGGCGGCATCGTCACCTCCACGATCGATACGGGACAGCAATGGGACGCGCCAAATGGCTGGGCGCCGCTGCAATGGGTGTCAGTAACAGGGCTATGCCGCTATGGCGACGCGGCGCTGGCAGGCGACATCGCCCGGCGCTGGGTCTCCACCGTCTCGCGCGTCTATGACGGCACGGGCCGCCTGCTGGAGAAATACAATGTCATGGACGCCGTGCCGGGTGGCGGCGGGGAATATGCCTTGCAGGACGGATTCGGCTGGACCAATGGCGTTACAATCGCCCTGATGGATGCGATGGCGGGGCCAGGCGAGGCTGACGCGGCCTTTACCTGCCCTGTTGTGACGGGCCCCTGACGCAAGGGCAGTGCGGCGTCTGCGCCCCTAAGGGATTTTCCGGAGTGTACAGGTGCGCCCGTTTGCGCTTCCATGCCGGCAAGAGAGCAGGCCCCGCGCAGGGCACCGCACCACAGGGACGGAAACGAAGACAATGGCAGACACACAGACACTCGAAAACCGCTCAAGCAGCACAGACACCGAGCATTTCGATGTGCTGATCGCGGGCGCCGGCATTTCAGGCATCGGCGCGGCCTATCACCTGAAGACGCAGACACCGGGCAAGAGCTTTGTCATTCTCGAAGCGCAGGAAAGCTTTGGCGGCACATGGCTGACGCACAAATATCCGGGCATCCGTTCCGACAGTGACCTTTATACGTTCGGCTATCGCTTCAAGCCGTGGACTGGCCAGCCCATCGCCGCGGCCGACAAGATCCTGACCTATATGCGCGAGGTCATAGACGAGAATGATATCACGCCGCACATCCGCTACAGCCACAAGATCCTGTCGGCGAGCTGGTCGTCGCAGGACAAGCAATGGACCGTTGAAGCCAGGCGCTCCGACACCGGCGAGATCGTCCGTGTCACGGCCAACTTCCTGTGGATGTGCCAGGGCTATTACGACCATTCCAAGGGCTTCACGCCGGAATGGGAGGGCATGGACGAGTTCAAAGGCCAGATCGTGCACCCGCAGACATGGCCGGAAGACTTGGACTATAAAGGCAAGCGGGTGATCGTTATCGGCTCTGGCGCCACGGCCGCGACTGTCGTTCCTGCCATCGCTGCTGACTGCAAGCACGTCACCCTGTTGCAGCGCTCCCCGACCTATTTCATTCCCGGTCGCAATGAGAACGAACTGGCCGACGAGCTGCGCAAGCTGCAGATCGACGAAACATGGATTCACGAGATCGTGCGCCGCAAGGTGCTGTTCGACCAGAACGAGTTTACGCGCCGCGCAACCGAAGAATCAGATGTCGTGAAGGAAGAGCTGCTCGCGGGCGTGCGCGAGTTCCTCGGGCCCGACTTTGACGTCGAGAAGCATTTCACGCCTGCCTACAGGCCGTGGCAGCAGCGCATCGCCTTCGTTCCGGACGGCGACCTCTTCCAGGGGATTGCCAGCGGCAAGGCAAGCGTCGTGACGGACCATATCGAGCGGTTCACGGAAAAAGGCATCCTGCTGAAATCCGGCGAGGAACTGGAAGCTGATATCATCATCACCGCGACGGGCTTCAACCTCTCCGTCCTCGGGGGCATTCCGTTCACTGTGGATAACAAGCCCGTCGATTTTGCTGACACGGTCACCTATCGCGGCATGATGTTCACGGGTGTACCCAACATGGCCTGGGTGTTCGGTTATTTCCGCGCCAGCTGGACCCTGCGCGTGGACCTGATGGGCGACTTCATTGCCCGGTTGCTGAATCATATGGACGAAAAACATGTCCGCCAGGTCGAGGTGGCCCTGCCGCCCGAGGATGAAGACATGGAGCGCAAGCCCTGGATCGACGCCAGCAATTTCAATCCGAATTATCTGATGCGCTCCATGCACCTGATGCCGAAACGCGGCACGAAGCCCCAATGGCAGCACAATCAGGATTATTGGTCGGAGAAGGACGAGTTCCCGAAGATCGATCTAGAGGCCCCGGAATTCATCTATTCCTGACGCAGCCGCGCCGCCGGCCTAGAGGTCGTGCGGCGCCTGGATGCTCTCGATATAGGTCAGCAGCGAGTCGATATGCTCCGGCTCGAACTCGAAGATCGGCATGTCCGGATGGCCAACCATGATGCCTTCGGCCAGCGGCTCGGCGAGATCCTCGATCGGATAATGTTTCGACAGGTCGCGGAACGGGATCGCGTCGGGATGCGGGCTGTCGCCTTCCGTGCCAACGGCATGGCAGGTCGCACACACCGTCTCGGCAATCTCGCGGCCCTGCCCCAGTTTTTCCTCCGGCGAATTGGCAAAGGGCGCATCGGGGCGCTCGGTGGGTTCGGGCACGGGCAGCGATGGCTCAATCGGTTGGGCGGCCTCGGGCTCTGGTGTGGCGGAAGGCTCTGGCGCAGGCGCCTTGTTGCAGGCGGCAAGCAGGCAGGCCGCGGCCAAGGCGGGCGCGAGGAATGTGGGTCTGCGAATCATCATGGGGTCTCCTGCATTCTCAGAAGACCCTAGACCGACAAGCCCGCAAGGGACAGGGCGTCAGGCCGCGACAGCACCTTTGGCCTCATCGTGGCGCACCGCGCGGCGCAGTACGTCGAGATAGCCATGCGATATACAGTCATGGTCGCGGTAATAGCCGCGCGAGGAGAGCAGCTTGTGCAGGCGTGGCAGATTATAGCCTGGCACGGCGGCAAAATGATGGTGCTCAAGGTGATAGTTCACCTGGTTCGGCGCGATCAGCAGCCGCTCCCACCATGAGGCGAGCGTCGTGCTTGTATTGTCGCGCGGATCGAGGCTGTCACGGTTCAGCGCCACGCCATGCTCGCCGATCTGGCGCACGCGGGTCAGCACGGGATAGACGAAAATCTCTGCCGCCCACCACATCAGATAGGCCCAAGGTGCGCCGACAGCCGTCAGCACGGCCAGCAGGCCGATATGGAAGGCCAGCCAAGGGTAATGCTTCTTCAGCTTGAAATTCTTGAGCTTCATCATCGTATCGCGAAAGCCGGTGCGACCGGTCACATCGCGCATCAGCTTGCGCTTCAGGCTGTCTTTCGACACCGGATAATTCTTCACGAAAATCTTGTCCGGGTCCTGGTCGGTGCCGGCATATTTGTGATGCTTCAGGTGATAGGTGCGATAGGCATAGACCGAGATGTTCATCGGCGCGCCGCACAGCCAGTGGCCAATGAAATCATTGCCTTTCTTGCTGCGCACGAAAGCATGGTGGGCACAGTCATGGTTGAGAATGCCAAGGCCAAGCTGGCGCCCGCCGAGGAAGATGATCGCGGCCAGAATGGTCAGCGGATTGGTCCAGATGATCGGCACGGCAAAGGCTGCCACGATGAGGGCCCAGTTGAACGCGAGCGAGGCGATGGCCTTTACGTCCGAAGGCGTTGACAGGTCGCGCAATTCTTCCTTCGTGAGGGCCTCTGACAGGCGTACAGCTTCGGTCATGCTTGGGTCTCTTCCCTTCGACTTCTTTATCTTTTTGTCTTTGTAACACAAATATGCACAATACGTCAAATGCCGTTACGTTTTAAACCCACCGCAGCCGAAGACGTCTCCGCGCGCACGCTAGTCCTGTCGCTGATGAGCGTGCCGGGACGACGGCCGCAGACGCTGGCCTATCTTTCCCGCGCGGGTGGCCTGTTCGGCATGGAACCGACCGCGATCCGCATGGCGGTGACCCGGCTTGTGAAGGAAGGCCTGCTCGAAAGCGTCGAACGAGGTGTCTATGCGACAGGGCCGAAGGCGGCGGCCTTCACCGCCGAGATCAGCGACTGGCGTAATGCCCCTGCCCGCACCCGGGTCTGGAATGGCGGCTGGATCGGCGTGCTCACCAACCATCTTGGCCGCACGGACCGGAAAGACCTCCGAGCCCGCATGCGCGCCCTGCGCCTCTACGGCTTCGCGCAGGCCGAGGCCGGCCTCTGGGTGCGGCCCGATAATCTGCGTCTGTCCCTTGGCGATCTGCGTGCCGCGCTTTTACGGATCGGCCTGCAGGACGACGCCCTGCTCATCGCGATTTGCGAGACTGCCCTGCCCGCCAGCGCAGACTGGCGCGATCTCTGGTCCACCAACGACCTGAAAACGACCTATGAAGGGGCTATCGCCGCCATGCAGGCGAGCCGCAAGGCAGCCGCCAGACTGCCTGCCGACGACGCCGCCCGCGAAACGCTGCTGATCGGCCAGTCCGTCATCCGCACGATCAACCTCGACCCCCTCCTGCCGGAAGACATTGGCGACGCTGCCCTCTTCCGCCAGATGGTGTCAGAAATGGACGCCTATGACCGCTTTGGGCGCACCTGCTGGGACAAGATCGGTTAGTTTGCGCCACATACGCATTGTCAGGCCTCATTTCTCGCCGGCAGACGCCACCAGAACGCGAAATCCTTGCGCGCGTCGTCTGCTTGTGGCTCACTCCTGAAAGGACCAGATAACCGGGCTCGGGGGAGCAAGACACATGATCCTGTTCGTACATGGCGTACCGGATACGCCTTTTCTCTGGCAGCCGCTAATCAAGGCGCTCGCCCTCAAGCCTGACCAATGGATCGCGCCGGCCCTGCCAGGCTTTGGCTGCCCTGTGCCCGATGGGTTCAATTGCACCAAGGAAGCCTATGCCGATTGGCTGATCGGCCAAATGGAAGCCGTTGGGGAACCCGTGAATATCGTGGGCCATGACTGGGGCGCACTACTGACCCTGCGCGCATGTTCCCTGCGTCCGGATCTCGTGGAAAGCTGGTGCGTCACCAATGCCGTGATCGATAGCCAGTATTCAGGCCACCGCATGGCCCGCATGTGGGCAACGCCGCTGCTGGGTGAGTTGGTGATGCGCGGCATGCGCGACTCAGCCCGCCTGTCCGCCGCCCTGATCGAGAGTGGCCTGCCTGCCGCGATTGCCGCGCATGAGGTGCCACTGGTCGACAGGACGATGCGCCAGTCGATCCTCAAGCTCTATCGATCGGCAAGGGGCCTGCGTTTCTCGGGAGACTGGGAAGAGGACCTCGCGAACCTGCCGTCCAAGGGCCAGCTCTACTGGGGCGAGAACGACCCGTTCGTGAATCTGTCCGTGGCCCAGCGTTTTGCCCAGAACTGGAAAGTGCCGCTACATGTGGAGCCTGATGCCGGCCACTGGGCCTGCGCCGAACACCCTGGCAGCTTTGCCTTGGTCCTCAAGGAATTCTGGGCGACAAAACGGATGATGTGAGGCTGAAAGAAGCGCTCAGCGTCACGCCGCTTCGGCTTTTGGATTGCCCAGTTCCATTTTCACGCGCTCGGCCAGCTGGCGGGACGTGAACGGCTTGGCCAGGAAGGAGACCGCGCGGTCATCGTCCAGCTGCTTGGCAAGATCGCGCTCGGCATAGCCGGAGATGAAGATCACGCGGGCATGGCCCAGCAATTCCTTCGCCTCGCGGATCAGCGTCGGGCCGTCCATGCCGGGCATGACAACGTCCGAGATGACAAGATCGAAGGCGCCCGGATTGTCTTCGAGCACTTCCATGGCCTCTTCGCCGTCGCAGGCCTCGGACACTTCATACCCGCGCTTGCGCAGCTGCGTGGCCGTGATGGCACGCACGCCGTCCTCGTCCTCGATCAGCAGGATGCGGCCGCGACCGGAAATATCGACCGGCCGGTGGGCCTGCTTCTCGGCCTGGGTCAGCTCGACTGGCGCCGGGATGTCTTCGGCCTTCAAGGCCGGCAGGTAGATCTGGAACGTCGTGCCCTTGCCGACGGTGGACAGCGGGCAGATATAGCCACCCGACTGCTTGATGATGCCGTAAACCGTAGCGAGGCCGAGGCCTGTACCTACGCCGGCCTCCTTCGTCGTGAAGAAGGGCTGGAAGATCTTGTCCATCACTTCGCGCGGCATGCCGTGGCCCGTGTCCTCGACCTCGATCAGCATGTAATCGCCATCCTCGACATAGCCAAAGCCCTTGGCCTGCGCGTCCTTGCCGGTTGCACGCGCTGTGCGGATCGTGAGCTTGCCGCCATTATTGTGGCTGATCATGGCGTCGCGCGCATTGGTGGCGAGGTTGATGATGGCGGTTTCGAGCTGGTTCTTGTCAGCCTTGATGTGCGGCACATCGCGGCCGTGCTTCACGTCGATCTCGACGCGCTCATCGAGGATCTGGCGCAGCAGGATGGAGAATTCCGACAGGAAGTCCGTAACGTTGAAGATCTCGCGCTTGAACGTCTGCTGGCGCGCATAGGCGAGCAGCATGCGGACAAGGTCTTTCGCACGGATCGAGAATTCGTGGATGGATTTGAGGTTGTTGTACGAGGGATCGCCAACAGGGTGGCTGGTCATCAGGTCCTCATTGTTGAGGATGATGCCCTGCAGCACATTGTTGAAATCGTGCGCAACGCCGCCGGCGAGCTGGCCGATGGCCTGCATCTTTTCGCCGTGCGCAAGGCGCAGCTCCAGCTCGCGCTGTTCGGTAATGTCGATGACATAGGCAACCGACGGACGGCCATTATTGTCGAGCGTCACGAACACGTTGACGTGGCGTGGTTCACGACCGGCCAGTTTCAGGCCGACCGGTTTGTCGATGGCATCAATCAGCGAGCCATTCAGCGCTTCCTGGCCATCTTCGGCCACGAACAGGTTCGAGAAGCGGCCACCGGGCGTCGCTTCGCCGCCGGTCATTTCCATCAGCGCGCGGTTTGCATCGAGGATGATCGCCCCGTCCACGCCGTCGCCCTGCAGACGGACAGCGCCGAAGGGCGCATCATCGAACATCGGGTCGCCATCAAGACGTGGCGGGCGCGACGAAGAAGCAAAGTTCAGACGCTCTTCCTGACCGTTCAGCACCTGCTGGTTGGCCAGGATGATCGTGCGACCTGCTGCTTCCGAGCCACGGCCAGCCCAGGTCGTGATCGCCTGAACGGGCACTTCCACGCCGTCACGGGCACGCAGCTGGATATCGGCCCGGCCCGGCGCGCCCGACTTGCGGTCGCGCGCCAGCATTTTCACGAATTCAGGCCGCATGATGTCGTCGATGCGGATGTTCTTGGCCGATTCCGGCAGGCCGAGCATTTCGCGCAGCCAGCTATTGGCATAGGTGATCGTGCCATCCGGGCGGGCAGCGAAGAAGCCCATGGGCGCGTCTTCGACGTAAAGCGATTTCAGGTCCGAGGCGCCGGTCGCTTCCTGCTGGCCGGCGATGCGCCGGATACGCCAGAGAACGCGCTGGCGTGGCAGTGGCGAGACACCGATCTCGAACTGGGCGGGCACCTGCTCTGCGCCAATCGTGATCGGTGGCAGGACTTCGCGGCGGGCCTGACCGGCCTTCGCGGCCTTGGACAGGCGGTAAACGGGCGCGGCAAGGCCCGGATTGGCGCCGAACAGGCGATCGACCGTCACGGCCGCGCCGTCAGGCTGGCCGACCATCAGCGCGAGCTGGCTAAGCTCGGTATAGGATTCGTTTGCCGCCACAGGCGCGCCGCCCTGGTCTGTGATCAGCACGGACTCGTCGAGGGCCTCGATCCAGCCGAAACGGGGAATATTGGTCTGGACGGCGCGTGCCGCCGATCCGCGCTCGGGGAAGAGGCCGAGGAAACGCCCTGCCCCACGCACGCTCCACAGAAGGAAAACCAGGCCGCCGGATGCCATGGAGATCAGCAGGATCGGGCCGGGCGCGCCAGACGCCTTCGGCCAGGCCAGCGCAACACTGGCCGCCGCGATCGAAATCAGCAGGCAGCCCCAGAACAGGAGCTGCATGATGTCGAATCGTCCACCCATCGCAGCGAAACCTTCGCCGCCGGTGGTTTCGCCATCATCGCCAGAATTGGTCGCCTGCGTCAGTTCCAGGGAATCCATCGTGTTACGTCTCCTGCACCGGCAGCATAAATCGCGTACCGGATCACTCTACACTGATTCCACGGCGAGGGGCCGACTCAGCCGAAGCGGAATCTTAGTCCACATACTTTGACACCGCAAAGGTTAACGAAAGCGAAAAAAGCGTTAAGACTCACTGTGGAAATTGCATAAACCTCATCAGATTCCGGAGTTTCACATGATGCGTACCACCACCGCCATCGCAGCTGTTTTGCTGCTCGCTGCGTGCACCAGCCCGACCCCACCGGCAGCGCAAGAATCGGAGGTGTTGACGGTAACCGATGTCACCGTCGACGAGAGCGCGCGCTTAAATGATTGGTTTGAAGTCAAATTTCAGGAAATGGTCGCGCGCAGCCCGATGACGCAGACCTATCTGGGCATCAAGGACGATTACGGCCAATGGGATGATGCCAGTGATGACCATGCGCTGGGCGATCTTGAGCTGCAACGGGCCACAGTCGCTGAAATGAAGGAGTCCTTTGACTTCAACAAACTTGATCCGCAGGCGAAACTTTCCTGGCGCCTCGCAGAATACGAACTGGCCGATGCCGAGGCCCAGTTCCCGTTCCGCGACCATGAATACCTCTTCAACCAGATGCACGGCGTGCAATCGGGCATTCCGGCCTTCCTGGTGAACCAGCATAAGGTGACGAGCCTTTCCGATGCCGAGGCCTATGTCTCGCGGCTGAATGGCATTCCGGAATACTTGGGCC
Source organism: Hyphomonas chukchiensis (assembly GCF_000682695.1). Classification (GTDB taxonomy): domain Bacteria; phylum Pseudomonadota; class Alphaproteobacteria; order Caulobacterales; family Hyphomonadaceae; genus Hyphomonas; species Hyphomonas chukchiensis. The sequence goes on from NZ_AWFG01000001.1 coordinate 117,568, forward strand.
AGAATGTCGCCAATTCGCGCGAGGCAGCCGCAAAGGGCGTGATGCCGCCGCGCTTTGTGTACGACTATGTGATCTCCGATTCCCGCAGCATCATCACCGGCTATCCCTTCACGTCGGATGTGGCTGACGGGACCGAAGACAGCCCCCTGATGAAGGATTTCCGCAGCAAGGTCAGCGCGCTGGTTGAGGACGCGACGATCATGCAGGCCGAGGCCGATACGCTCCTTGCAGATGCAGCGACCGCTCTCGTCGAGAAAGTGGGCCCGGCCTATGAGGCCGCGATTGTCGAAATGCAGGCACAAGCTGAAGTGGCCACAACAGATGACGGCGTCTGGAAACTCCCCGACGCCGATGCCTTCTATGCCATGCGCCTCAAGCATATCACCACGACCGACATGAGCGCAGACGAGATCCACAATCTCGGCCTTGCCGAAGTTGCCCGCATCCAGGACGAGATGCGCGGCATCATGGTCAAGGTCGGCTTCGACGGAACGCTGAAGGAATTCTTCGAATTCATGCGGACCGACCCGCAATTCTTCAAACCGAATACGCCGGAAGGCAAAGCCGAATACCTCGCCGAGGCGACGGCCGCGATTGACCAGATGCGCGGCGACCTGCCCATGGTGTTCAAGACCTTCCCGAAGGCCGAGCTAATTGTGAAGGCCGTCGAGCCGTTCCGCGAAAAGTCGGCCGGCAAGGCCTTCTATTCCCGGCCTGCCCCGGATGGCAGCCGCCCCGGCACCTATTACGCCAACCTCTACCGCATGCAGGACATGCCGACTTACCAGATGCAGGCGCTGGCCTTCCATGAGGGCATTCCGGGCCATCACATGCAGATCGCGCTGGCGCAGGAACTGGAAGGCATCCCGAGCTTCCGCAAGTTCGGCGGCTATACGGCCTATACCGAGGGCTGGGGGCTCTATTCGGAACTCCTGCCAAAGGAAATGGGCTACTACTCTGATCCGTATGATGATTTTGGTCGCCTCGCGATGGAAATCTGGCGCGCTGCGCGGCTCGTGGTCGATACCGGCATCCATGACAAGCACTGGACCCGCGAACAGGCGATCCAGTACCTGCTGGACAATACGCCAAACCCGGAAGGCGACTGCAAGAAGGCCATCGAGCGCTATATCGTGATGCCGGGACAGGCCACAGCCTACAAGATCGGCATGCTCAAGATCGTCGAGATGCGCGAGATGGCAAAAGCCGAACTTGGCGACCGGTTCGACATCCGCGACTTTCACGATGTTGTGTTGCGGGATGGCGCTGTTCCGCTGGCCATCCTTGAACAGAATGTGCGAGCATGGGTGGATGAAACCAAGGCAAGCTGACAGGGGCCGGGGGCCACTATGGAAACCTGCGCTGGCGGCGCTCGGCCTTGTGCTGGTTGCGTCCTGCGCGTCCGTGCTGAAACCCGCTGTCACGACAGATGTGACGCGGGTCAAGGCCGGTGACTATGCCCTCGACACCGCACATGCATCTGTCGTCTTCCACATCAACCATCTGGGCTTCTCGACCTATACGGGCCGGTTCGAGGCCTTCGATGCGAGCCTCAGCGGCGATGCGACCCATCCAGCGGACGCGCGGGTGGAAGCCGTTATCGACATGACGTCCCTGGACGTCGCCAATGATGTCTTCGCAACCGAGCTGATGGGGCCAGGCTGGTTTGACGCGGCAAGCTTTCCGCAGGCCGTGTTCCGGTCCACCTCGGTCACCATGACCTCAGACACGACAGCCGACGTGGCGGGAGACCTGACCCTTCATGGCGTGACCGCACCAATTGTCCTGAAGGCCACGTTCAATGGCGCAGCCTTCGACCCGCTGCGCGGTGCGCAGGTTGCAGGTTTTTCAGCCACTACAGATATTGACCGCACGCAGTTCGGCGTCTCGAAATACGCCGGCCTGCTGACCGACACCGTCAGTATCGCGATCGAGGCAGAGTTCCTTAAGAAGGATCCCGATTGAGCCCTGCGAATGGAACACACCCGGCGCCGATGCGCTCTGTCCCCTGATACACGCAGGAGACAAGCAAAAGGGGCGAGGCCATGCTGGGCGACATCATCAATGAAGTATTCTCGACATCGGGGCTGTTCACGCTGCTGATGCTGTTGCTGCTGCAGGCCGTTCTGGGTTTCGACAACCTGCTCTACATCTCGATTGAGTCCAAACGCGTGGGCGAGGAGAAAGCCCCGATGGTGCGGCGCTGGGGCATCGGGCTCGCCGTCCTGTTCCGTGTCGTATTGTTGTTCATCATTGTCGGCCTGTTCGATGCCATCGCGGAGCCATTGTTTGGCGTGCATCTCTCCAAATTCATCACCGGGGAATTCACCTTCCAGGCGCTTGTGACGATCGCCGGCGGGGCTTTCATCATCTACACGGCCATCAAGGAAATCTCGCACCTCCTGACCGTTGAATTCATTGAACATACAGAGGGTGCCCACCCGAAATCCGTCGTACAAGCGATCACGAAGATCGTGGCGATGAATCTCGTCTTCTCCTTCGACTCCATCCTCTCGGCCATGGCGATTGCCAATATCAAGACGCTGGATGCGAGTGGCGATCCCGTCATCCACTACCAGATGGCGCTCATGGTGATTGCGATCATTGTATCAGGTATTGCAATGGCTGTGATGGCCGATCCGGTGGCGAACTTCCTCAAGAAAAACAGGATGTACGAAGTCCTCGGCCTGTTTATCCTCTTCCTGGTCGGCGTGCTGCTCGTCACCGAAGGCGCACACCTTGGGCACCTCACATTGTTCACCTACACCATCGAGGCGATGAGCAAGTCCAGCTTCTATCTCGTGATCTTCGTACTGGTCATCAGCGACATCATCTCGACCAATTACCAGAAGCGCCTCTGGGCCCAGAAGGAAGCCGAGCTGCGGGGTGACGGGTCGGAGCAGGCCTCACGTGACGGCGCCGATGCGCATATCAATCGCAAAAGAAAGCCCGCCTAGCGCAGGGCCGGGCCGCGCTTGGTGATCCGCAGGGCCATGTGAGCGCCCTTGCGTCCGATCTGGGCTTCGGCGGCGACCGGGCCGTTCCGTCCGCCTGACAGCAGCTCGACCGGCTGGTCGGCGGGCACGCCGAGAAGGAGGGTGGAACCCGCTTTCAGGTCTGTCAGGCGCGACAAAGGGACCGAGAGGCTGGCAATCCGCGCGGTAAGCACGGCGGTTACAGGGGCCGCGGATGGGGTATGGACCGGTGCGGCCATGACCGTTCCGTGTCCCTTCCCGGGTGCAGCTACGGTATCGAACAGGTCGTCGCTGGCCAGGATCAGGCGAGCCGGCATGCGCGATTGTTCGAAACGGACATCAAGATCAATGACATCAACAGCGCCGGGCCGCGCGAGGGCGACCGCAAACTCGGCATCGGTTTCGATGCGCGCGAAGCTGAGCGATGAGGAGATGCCAGCGCCGAGAGGACGCACGAGGCCTTCGAGCAAGGCAGCGTCAACGGGTGTCAGCTCGCGCGGCGTGAAGGCGCCCGGCTTGCCGCCACAGGCGCTTTCGATGAGGGCATTCGCCAGTTCGGCGCTGAGGCTGAGCATGGCGACAATCTCGCCATTGGGCGCCGCGAAGCAGGCAATCGCCTGCCCTGTCTCGGCTGTGGTCAGCGCAGATGCGAACGTGCCGTCGGAGACCGCCTTGACGGTGGCTGCCGCGCGCAGGCCGCAGCCCTGGCGCAGGGCGAGCGAGAGGCGGGCCGCAACGCGCAGGGCATCTTCCGGCACATCCGTACGCCGGGTCAGCGCGGCAGGCGTATCGAGGTCCGGGATCGCACGGTCAACCACTTTGGCAGGTGGCGGGGGCGCAGGCTCAGGCGCCATGTCCGACAGGTCCGGGCGCAGCAATGCCTCGATCTCGGCGGAGCTGAGCTTTTCGCGCAGGATAGGCTTCTCCTTCACCGCATCGAATGTTTCGAAACTGGTCGGCATTTCGAGCACGACGGCGCTTTCACGCCTTGGAGACATGTCCCATCCGTCATCGGCGGTGGATGGCAAAGGCCTGCTCATGGGGGCGATCAGTTATCCCGTCCGTTAAACATACACTTTGCCTCAAATAGAGTTAACGGGTGGTTAGGACTTTCGCCGTGCGACGGACTGTTCGCACAAGCGAACGCAGTCGAATCACCTCTGACATTAACCGAATCGGATGTCACGTTAAGCAAGCAGACCTTGCCTTAAGCCGATGGTTACATTCAAGTAACCCTGTGTTTGGACCTTGCTGCGATCATCCCCTTAACGCACGGGGCAAACGCAGATTCGCCATGGCGTTGGGTTGATGGACTAAAAAAGGCGGCGGCACTTCCGAAAACCGGGAGGCCGCCGTTCTTTATTCCGGGCGTGATCTGGAACGCTTGGCGATCAGTCGTCGCGCAGCGTCCGTTCCTTGCGCTCGTGACGCTCCTGCGCCTCAAGGCTCAGCGTGGCGGTCGGACGGGCTTCGAGGCGGCGCAGACCGATCGGCTCACCCGTCGCTTCGCAAAACCCGTAGGTTCCGTCATTGATGCGGCGAATGGCGCTGTCGATCTTGGAGATCAGCTTGCGCTGACGGTCGCGTGTACGCAGCTCCAGGGCCTTGTCGCTTTCGGCCGAAGCCCGGTCGACAATGTCAGGGAGCGAACCAGATTCATCCTGCAGGTTGTGGATGGTCTGTTTTGCGCCGTCGAGAATGTCCGCCTTCCAGTTCTCGAGCAACCGGCGGAAGAAAGCCAGCTGACGCTCGTTCATGAACTCCTCATCATCGGAGGGGCGGTAATCGTCTGATAGTTCAATACTCATAGCAGACACCTTCATTCAGGTTTGGCTCGATATAGAGCGGCTAGCGATTCACCGCAATCGGGAAAGCTGAGTTAATTTTCCCAATCTTTTCATGGAATTGCGCCAATTTCGCGTATATTTCATGTTATTGTGAACGCCAGAACCGTCTTCCGGAGCGCCAAAGCCGGTGCAATTTGCAGGCCAAGGCTTGATCTTTAGGCCAACGCCGCGCTCTATGATCCTTCGTCCAAAGTGCAGCTTTCGCAACGGTTAAAGCCCATGGCCCGCCGACGGAAAAGATCGATCCGCTCCTCAGGTTGGATGCAGGCTGTGATGTTCAATTCATTGCTGATCCTCATGCCTGTGATCGCCGCCCAGATCCTGGGCGCGGCCTTTTCGGGGGCGACCTTTTCCGATGCGCCCACCGTTGAGGCCATCGACCAGACGCGTCACAACATGGACGAATCCTTTGCCGCAATGGCACCGCGCAATGCGGGCGACAAATACAAGTTCTGGCACGATATCGTCTCGCGGGAACTGACGGCACGCGATGTCACCGCTGCGCGCGGCTTCCTGCTGACGGCGCCGCAGATGCTGAGCCGCGAAGAGGTCAAGGAACTGATGGCCGCGGCTGACGCGGAAGTGACGGGTACGGAAGACGAACGCATTGCACTGGTCGCCCTGCGCAAGCTTCCCGTCGAAGTGAGCCAGCGCTTCGCTGAGGCAAGTGGTGCGGCCCGCAACATGAACACGCTGACCGTGCCGGCTGAGGATGCCGTCGCCGAAACGCCCGCAGACGCTCCCGCACCGGCGCCTGCCGACGACGTGGCCCCGGAAGAAGAACCGTCACCCGTTGCAGAGGCCCGCTTTGCCATGCTTGGCACGCATGCCGATCTCGCAAACCATTCCGAACGCTGGCTCGAAGGCGACCGCGTGGACGAACTGGTGCTGAAGATCACCGGCATCGGCCTTGCCGAATCCAGCGAGCAGGATGCTTCAGCCGAAGCCAACATCCGCGCGCTGTCCATCCTGAAATCCGCCCGTCGGTCGCGGCGCATGACACCGGAATTCACCGATTACATTACGGCACGCGTGGACGCCGCCCTGCCCGACTCCGCGCTGAAGCCCGCGCTTGAAGAAGCCTTTGGCGATCTTGCGACCACCAAGGTGCGCGTGGAACGGGTGCGCAAGGCCTATGCCGGGGCGATCAATCCAAAAGGCCTCGCCCGGCTGGAATCCGATCTCGCACAGATCAACCGGATCGGTACGCTGACAGACCCGGCCGCCGCCGTGACCCTGATCGAGCAGGTCAAGGACAGCGCAGACCTGCGCCGCGTGCGCCTGATTGCCGAAGCCGGCGGGGACCGGTCCGTCGCGCTGGTCAAGCAGATGGGACCATCGGCCATGCGCATCGCCGATACCGGCGTGCGCTGGACACGCGAGCTGGTGCTGCAGTTCATGGGACTTACGGCTGCCGGGCTGGTCATGTTCTGGGTCACGCTGTCGACCCTGCGCCGCACGCTGCTGCGCCGCCGCCCCCGCCTCGAAGCGCCGCAATAGGCCTTAGCCGAGGTTGAAGGCGCCCTTGATGCCGTCGATCAGCAGCTGCACCGAAAGCGCCGCCAGGATCACGCCGAGTATACGCGTCAGCGCGCCGGCCACGCTGGCACCCATCAGGCGCACGAGCGGCGTGGCAATCAGGAAGATGGCCAGCGTCAGCAACAGGTTCAGCCCGATGGCGGACAGCACGACGGCTTTCTCGGTCCATACGGTGGCCTGGGACATGTAAAACATGGCCGTCGCGATGGAGCCCGGCCCGGCAATCATCGGGATGCCGATGGGGAACACGGAAATATCGTCCGGTTCCGTATTGGCGTCGTGGCCTTCCAGCAATTCCTCTGCGCGGTGTTCACGGCGTTCGGTGCGCTTTTCGAACACCATGTCGAGGGCGATCAGGAAGAGGAGCGCGCCCCCGGCCGCCCGGAACGCGTCGATGGAGATGTGCATGGCGCCAAGCAGCCAGGCCCCACCGAACGCAAACAGGAACATGATGATCGACGCGACGAAGGTCGACTTGAACGCCATGCGCCGCCGATAGGCCGCATCGCCCTGCGCCGTCAGCGTCGCGAACACGGGCGCCACGCCGGGCGCATCGATCAGCACGAAGAAAGTGACGAAAGTGGCGGTAAATAGGGAGATCAGTTCTGCGCTCATGCGCGAGGCCCCTAATCCCTATGGCCTGCGGCGTCGAGTATTTCCTGCACCAGGGGCGCGACTTTCAGCACACCGGAATGGGCCGAAAACTGGGAGAGATCAGCGGCGCCCGAAGCCAGCGCCACCATCATGCGGTGTCCGCGCAGGCGCTGCAGCAGGCCTTCCTCGCCGCGATGCCCGCTGGCGGTGGCTGTGCGGCCCTCACCAAGGTCGACAACAAGGCCTTCGCCCTTCCCGGCTTCCAGGCGCGCAATCGCCTCGTCGAGGCCAAGGCGGGCGTCTGGGGAGCGTGCGCGCGCTGTCATGAGGCTACCGTCCGGCATCAGGCGGCCTCTGCCGTCTCGCGCGCCATGAGTTTGCGGCAGCGGCTGAGGGCCCGGTAGAGGTCGGCGGCGGTCACATCGGCCGAAATTTCGAGCACGTCGGCCCGGTCTTCATCCTGCGCGGCATTGGCCAGCAAGGAGGCAATGGATTCAGCAGCCTGCGTATAGGCCGGCCCATCGACCTCGCCCAGCAGGTACATCTGCATCACGGCAAAATAGGCGCGGCGCACAGGCGTGGTTGCCTGCGCGGGGTGAAGAATATCCTTCTCACGCAGGACACGGGCCTGATTTTCCAGCAGCAGCACGCCGCGACGGTCGCCATTGCGCACGACGGCGCCATTGACGACGAACGTCTCGCCGGGCTTCAGGGAAAGCTTCAAGGGCATCGTAAGGAAATCCGATTCGACCTGATTTCCTTGAATTTTGCAGAAAGGCGTTAACGCTTGATTGCCACGCGTTAATCACGTCGCTGCGGGCCGGAACGCGGAAGCGGGATAATAGTGCCATGCGCCCGTTATCATCGGGCAGTTTGGATCATACGGCCTGCACCTGTCCTGAAACGCCCTTCCTGCATGGGAATGGCAGACCATGAACAGGCGCGACACTTAGCTGAAGCTGGTGCTCCGCGGCGGCGCGCATGGCATATTTCCTATACCACACCTGCCACATGCAGCGAAGATGTTTCCGCAAGGGAATGGCCGGATTACCACTTTTTCACGGAATGTCAGGCTTCCCGCCACGTCAAAGCTTGCTCCGCCCGGCGCGGCGCCTATTGTGAGCCCAATGAGTTACAAGAGGATAGAGCCCCATGCGTTTTGAAGGCACCAAGGACTATGTCGCCACCGAAGACCTGAAAGTGGCCGTCAATGCTGCCATTGCGCTGGAGCGGCCGCTTCTGATCAAGGGCGAACCGGGCACCGGCAAGACCGTGCTGGCCATTGAAGTGGCCAAGTCGCTCGGCTGCGAGCTGATCGAATGGCACATCAAGTCGACCACAAAGGCCAACCAGGGCCTCTACGAATATGACGCTGTTTCGCGCCTGCGCGATGGCCAGATGGGCGAAGAGCGCGCCAAGGACGTCAAGAACTATATCAAGAAGGGCAAGCTCTGGGAGGCATTCACGTCCAAGAAGCGCCCCGTCCTGCTGATCGACGAGATCGACAAGGCCGACATCGAATTCCCGAACGACCTTCTGCAGGAACTCGATCGCATGGAATTCTTCGTCTACGAGACGAACGAGGTCGTGAAGGCGAAAGTGCGCCCGATCGTGATCATCACGTCGAACAATGAGAAAGAACTGCCGGACGCCTTCCTGCGCCGCTGCTTCTTCCACTTCATCAAGTTCCCCGACGAAGAAACGATGCGCGAAATCATCGACGTGCACTTCCCGGACATCAAGAAGAAGCTGGTCGGCGATGCGCTCACCACGTTCTACGCCATGCGCGAACTGCCGGGCGTGAAGAAGAAGCCATCGACCAGCGAACTGCTCGACTGGCTGAAACTCTTGATGAACGAGGATGTCGACCTCGAAACGCTGCGCGAGCAGAACCCGGACAAGCTGACCCCGCCGCTGCACGGTGCGCTGCTGAAGAACGAGCAGGACGTCGCCCTCTTCGAACGCCTCGCCTTCCTCTCGCGCCGTCAGGACGGCCCCGGTGGCGGTCGACGCGGCCCGGCGGGCTGAGCCCGGATTGGGCCACAAAAGAAAAAGGGCGGGTCCTGATCGGATCCGCCCTTTTTCTTTGTCATATGCACCCCACAGGAATGCCTAACGCCCGAGAATATCCATACTCGTATGCGCTTCTTCGCGGTCGAGCGTGTTGGCGTTTGTATTGACGTCCTGACGGCTTTTCAGGAAGTCGGCCATCTTGGACTTGTCATAGCGCTCGTCGAGCCAGGTCTTCACGGCAATGCCGATCCAGATCGCATGGAAAGTCAGCCCGCCGGCAATCGCCACGAGGCCCGGGATGGGCCCGATATGCGCGCGGCGGATGAATTGCGACCATGTCTCCACATCCGTCGGATGGATGGCGATCTTGGCGAAATAGGCCGCGCCGAGAATGGCGAACAGCCAGCCGTAATTGCGGCGCAGGCGACGGCCAATCGCGCGGATCATCGATATCCGGTATTGCGGCTTTTCGTAATCGTCTGACAGGGCCGTGCCCCGGTCGAGCGGGATACGGGCGCCCTCCCCGCGCAGCATCGGCACATAGAAGGCGATCTCCAGCACCCGGGCCCGGAAGCGCCAGACATAGAAGAAACGATAGCGCCGCGATTCCAGCGTCAGGAACACAATGCAGAGCGCGCCAACCAGAACGATGGGAAAGGGCGAGGCCTGCGCGCTGGCAAACGAGACAGACAGGCCAATGCCGGTCGAGATGACCGCCCAGTTCGTCGTCTGGTCAAGGCGCTGGCGCCACACAGTGGAGCGGTACACTTCGGCGCGATAGAGGTGCGCAATCGCGCCCACTTCCTTGCTGCCACAAATCGCTTCCGGCGGGTCGCCGTCCGGATCGGCCATGTCATTGTCGAATTCGGTCATCGGTGCCCTTTATGGACTTGTTCAATGGCGACGCAAGGCCTTGCCGGTGAGGCCACTAGGTTAGCCGCCCTTCGTGTCGCCGGACTCAGGCGAATCTGTGTCCGACATGCCGGAATCTTGCAGGCGCAGCGGCATCGCTTCCGGGCGGAATGACAGGGTCGATTGCGGGAACGGGATGGTGATGCCCGCATCGTCCAGTGCCTGCTTCACGGCGAAGGCGACTTCATCATAGGAGCCGCGCTGGTCGGCCGGTTGGCTCTTCGTCCACCAGAGCAGGCGGAAATCGATGGAGGAGCCGCCAAACGACACGCACTGCACCTCCGCGTCGCGCTCGCTGCTGACGCTTTCGCAAGCCTCCAGCGCGCCCTTCAAGGCATCACGGGCCTCGGGCATGTTCGTGTCATAATCGACACCCACAACAAGCTCCTGCCGCTTCAGGGCGTGATCGGTCTCGATGGTCACCGGATTCTTGAACAGGAAGGAATTGGGCACGATCACCAGTTCCCCGTCCGTCTCGCGCACATGCGTCTCACGGATAAGGATATTCTCGACCCGGCCATAGACATCCTCGCATTCGATCATATCGCCGATCCGCATCTTCTCGCGGCTGAGAATGATGACGCCGGCGAGGAAATTCTCGAACACATCCTTGAAGGCAAAACCGATGGCAACCGAGGTGAGGCCCAGTCCGGCAATGATATCAGCCGGCGAGATGGAGGGCAGCAAAACGGTCAGCGCAATCGCTACGCCGACAATCCAGGCCGCAATCCCGATCAGGTTCTGTGCCAGTGTCCGCAGGGCATCCCGCACATTTGCCTTCTTCATCGCCGCAGACACAATGGCCCGTATAATGTGCGCCACCAGCATGATGGCGACCAGCACAACGATAGCGAGCACGAGGTTGGGGAGGCTCTTGAAAAATCCGGTCGCCATGCCGTCAAGAGACTCGCGAAGGTCGGTCAGGGGGGTAAGTTCCATGCGCGCTCTACGCATGAGTCTCAGAATTGTTCAGTCTACCGCGCGCAATAGCCTAATGAGACCACGGGCGCGTAGCCTTCCAGCGCCCCGCGCACATGGCGCGTATCATCCGCTGACGCCTCATTCCTTATACGAGCCGCCAGCGCGCCAGCATGGCCCGTGATCCGCGTACGCCAGAGGGCATAGCGCAAACTGTCCGGAGCTGCCGTCATCGCCACGGCCCGGTCAAATCCATTCAGGTCGCAGGCCTGCATCGATAGCTCCGCCAGCGCATGTCCGAAGTCGTATTTCTCGAAATCATCGCCCATGCCGCCGCGCGTATGCTTTGTCTGGGCCAGATCAAACATGGCCTGCGTCAGGCGGCGCTTGGTGGCGGCATCCGGCGCGAGGCGAACGCCAGCGGCCATGATTTCCGGGCGCCCCGTATTGAATGGCACGGCCCCGGCCCGGGCGCGCTGCTCAAATCCCTCCCAGCCGCTCTCGGCTACTACGGCGCGCGCCTGATCGGCCGTATAATCAATCGCCGGGCTGCGATGGATGGCGGACGCGCCCAGGCGGGCCTGCCATTGCTGCAGCAAGGCGGGACTACCCGCTTGCCTGACGGTTTCGAGGAAAAAGGGCTGGATCCGCGCCTTTTTCTCGGCCGGCAGGGGCGCAGCCGCCTCCCAGATCGCCTCGAACATGCAGGATGGCTCGTTCGCCCCGGCGCAGACGGGCGTATCCGCACGCGCCGTAAGGCCCAGCGAAAAACCGGCACACAGGATCAGGAAAGCCCTCAGCATGGGCCGTCTTCTAGGCCATTTGGGGTGAACCGGACATGAGCAGGCGCCCTTTTCGCTGCGTCAGCTTGGACATGGGCCCCAAGGCGGGTTATCTTTTCGCCAAGACGACAGGAAAGATGCCCATATGTTCCTCAACTTCTTCAATGAATTGCGCGAAGCCAAGGTCCCGGTGACGCTGAAGGAATACCTGATGCTCATGGAAGCCATGGACAAGCAGGTCATCGATTCGAATGTCGAGGATTTCTATTACCTGTCCCGCGCTGCCCTGGTGAAGGACGAGCGCAATATCGACAAGTTCGACAAGGTGTTCGGCCATGTCTTCAAGGGCCTCGACAGCATGGCCGATGCCGTCGATGTGACCGACATTCCCGAGGAATGGCTCCGCAAGATGTCCGAAAAATTCCTCTCGAAGGAAGAAATGGACGAGATCGAAGCCATGGGCGGCTTCGAAAAGCTGATGGAAACGCTGCAGAAGCGCCTCGAGGAGCAGAAAAAGCGCCACGAGGGCGGCAACAAGTGGATCGGCACGGGCGGCACCTCGCCCTTCGGCGCCAATGGCTACAACCCGGAAGGCGTGCGCATCGGGCAGGAGAAATCCCGCCACCGCCGCGCCGTAAAGGTGTGGGACAAGCGCGAATTCAAGAATTACGACGACAGTGTCGAGCTTGGCACCCGTAACATCAAGGTCGCCATGAAACGCCTGCGCAAATGGGCCCGCAAGGGCGCCCCGGACGAACTGGACCTCGACCAGACGATCCGCAACACGGCCCGCAAGGGCTATCTCGACATTGAGATGCGCCCGGAAAAGCGCAATGCGGTTTCCGTCCTGCTTCTGCTCGATGTCGGCGGTTCGATGGACCCCTATGTGCGGATCATGGAAGAACTGTTCTCGGCGGCCAAGTCGGAGATCAAGAACCTCGAATACTATTACTTCCACAACTGCCCCTACGAAGGCCTGTGGAAGGACAATCGCCGCCGCATGAACAACCGCATTCCGACCTGGGACGTGCTGAACAAGTTCCCGTCGGACTACAAGGTCATCGTCGTCGGCGACGCCACGATGAGCCCCTACGAGATCACCTATGCGGGTGGCTCGGTCGAGCATTGGAACGAGGAAGCCGGCGGCATCTGGATCCAGCGCTTCGTGCAGCGCTTCCCGAACATGGTCTGGCTGAACCCGGTCAAGGAGGGCGCGTGGGACTATACCGGCTCCATCAAGCTGATCCGGGAGCTGATCGGTGAGCACCGCATGTTCGAGCTGACCCTCAGCGGGCTCGACGAAGCGATGAAGGAACTCGGGCGCTAGGGCAGGTCATGCGTCTGGAGCCGGTCGACGAGGATATCTGGATCGCCGAAGGCCCCCTCGTCGACTTCTACGGTTTTCCCTACCCGACCCGCGCCGTGATCGTGCGTCTGCCCGACAAGACCCTCTGGGTCTGGTCGCCAATCAAGCTGGACGTTGACCTGAAGCAGGCGGTAGACGCCTTGGGTCCGGTTGGCCATCTTGTCAGCCCCAACAAGATCCATCACCTTTATCTCACCGAATGGCATGCGGCGTATCCTGAGGCGAAGCTCTGGGGCCCCGCCTCAACCATCGCCAAGCGCGGCGACCTGCCCTTCCAGCAGCCACTGGAAGATCTCGCGCCGGATGACTGGCAGGGTGCCTTTGTCCAGGCCTGGTTTCGCGGCTCCCCTGTGCTCGACGAGATTGTCTTCGTACACTCGGCATCGGCCACCGCGATCATGGCCGACCTTTCTGAGCACTTCAGCGAGGACTTCCTGAAGAGAAACTGGAAAGCCTGGCAACGCCCGATCGCGCGGCTTTGGGGTATTGTCGAAGGCAAAGGCTATGCGCCGCTGGAATGGCGGCTGAGCTGGTTCAACCGCAAAACTGCCCGCAAGTCTCGCACACGCATTCTGGACGCATCGCCAGAGCGGGTGATCATGGCCCATGGCGAATGGGTCCGTTCAGGCGGCCGCGCTTATCTCCAACGCGCCCTCGACTGGCTTTGAAGAAAGATTCCAGATGAACACACATCCTGCAGGCATCCTCACTGAAACGCGGGGCAATCTTTTTATCGTCACCATCAACCGCCCGGCCCGCCGCAATGCCGTGGACCGGGAGGCGGCCGAAGCGCTGTATCATGCATTCAAATCGTTCGACGCTGATGACGCGCTGTCCGTCGCAATCCTCACGGGCGCCGACGGCAATTTCTGCGCAGGGGCTGACCTGCAGGCGGTTGCCGCTGGCAAAGGCAATCCCGTGCGGCCAGAGGGAGACATGGGCCCGATGGGGCCGACACGGCTGGAGCTTTCCAAGCCCGTCATTGCTGCCATTGAGGGCTATGCCGTGGCGGGGGGCATGGAACTCGCGCTCTGGTGCGACCTGCGCGTGGTGTCGGACACCGCGCGCTTTGGCGTCTTCTGCCGCCGCTTCGGCGTGCCCTTGATTGATGGCGGTACAGTCCGCCTGCCCCGTCTGATCGGCGCTTCGCGGGCGACAGACCTGATCCTCACCGGTCGCGAAGTCGGCCCCGACGAGGCCATGGCCATCGGCCTTGCAAACTATGCCGCCGCCGCAGGCCAGGCCCTCGACCGCGCCATCCAGCTCGCCAATGATATCGCCGCCTTCCCGCAAACCTGTATGCGCGCCGACCGACTTTCCGCGATGCGCCAGTGGAGCCTCGACATGGACACGGCGCTCAAGGCGGAAGTCGAAGGCGGCCTGGGCGTGCTGAAATCCGGCGAAACCCTTCAGGGCGCGACCGCCTTCACCAAGGGCAAGGGCCGTCACGGCGTCTTCTAGGTTTCAGTCCTTGTGCCGGGCGAACCAGTCGGCACGCGTGACCTCCCAGACCAGCGACGCCCGCGTCGTGCCATCCGTCCGCGTACTCGTCACCTCGCCCTTGCGTTCAAAGCCGAGCCCATCGAGCAACCGATGCGTGGGCACGTTCTCCGGGCTCGCGGTTTCGCAAATCAGATCAAGGTGCAACGCGCGGAACATCCAGCTGAAGCTCATGCCGGCGCCCGCCGTTCCCCTGCCCTGATTATGAAGCGATGGATGCAGCGCCCCGCCAAGCTCGCCAGCCGCCCAGTGCGGCCAGACCTGGATGTCGGTGTAACCGACAATGCCGCCCTCACCATCCTCGCGCACGAAGAGCAGGCCCTCGCCTTCAGCCCGCTGGGCAATATGATCCGTGATGAAGGCCTCAACGCTGGCCTCGGTCAGCGGCCTGGGCAGCGTGTAGATTGGCGCGTGCACGGCGGGATCCGACAGGAAGGCCAGCAGCGCAGGTGCGTCCGATGCCCCAGCAAGGCGCGAGGCATCCGGCCCCTCGCCCAGATGCGTCACGCCGCAAACCGCGTCCCGGATCGCATTGATCCGGCTCATCGGCACCTCGATACGGGTAACGGGTATGCTGTCTGCCATCGCCTACTCGCTGCCATACCATGCGCTGAGACAACCCTGACGCGCGCCATAGGTGGCGGCCTTGTCGAGACAGGCCTGATAATGGCCGGGGCCGCGCTCATAGAAGAACTGGTCTGCCGCCGTCCACTCGCGCCGCAAGGTGTTGGGCGCGCGATAGGTCGGCACCACTTCCCGGCGCGATGGAGGGGCCGGCGCATCGGCGGTGTCATCCGCCGCGCTCGCAGCCTGTTCGGCAGCCTCGCGCGCGCGCAGCGCCTGCTCCTGGCGCAGGATCTGGCCGCCATAGGCAATCATCAGCTGGCGGTCGAAGTCATACCGGCCCCGCTCGGCCCGTATCCGCTTGTCCATAGCCCCGCCGACCCAGTGCTCCATCTCGTCCGGCGCAGTGGAATCATATCTGGCGTGCCATTCGGCCGCCTGCGCGCCATAGGCCGCCAGCATGTCGTCCCGGCAATTCATCCAGGCGAAGACTTTCTCGAAAGCCGCTCCTGTCTGCCGCAAGGCATCCCAGCCCATCGTATCGATCGTCTTTGACTGGCTCATGGGGGGCTGGTAGGCGGGGCTTGGTCCGCAGGGCGTCGCAAAGTCGAGGACGGTGTAATAATCGGCCCAGCCACGCGCGATGCCCACGCCCTTTGCCGCCGTATCCACATAGGGCTTCATGGTCACCGTATTGACCGACAGGAAGGGAAAGGCCTCTTCGCTCCGATAAGTCAGCTCTTCCCAGGCTTCATCGCCCGCCCGGCAAATGCCTGCCTCCCCGGGTTGTTCGAATGCAACGACCTGCGACTGCTGCGATGACGTGACCGCGATCCCCAGCACTTTCGCAGGCTTGTACCCGGCCGACCGGATGGCCGCCACCGCCGCATCTCTGAAAATGGGCGAGGTGCACTCGGCCGAGATATCCCTGATCTTGCCCGACCGGCCGACCTTGAACTGCGTCCGGCAGCACCCGCTCAGCCCCTCGCGCGCCGCCGGATCCGGGATCACGGGCACGATGGCGCCGTCCACGACGGGTGGCGACATTTGCGCCTGCCCCGGCTGCGCCCCGACCGCGCAGGCGACAAGGACGGCGGCGGCGAATGCCGTTGCGTTCCACTTCATCGGCGCGTCTCCGTTGGTCTTCCATCCAGTTAGTCTGATTTTCAGCGCGCGTCCGTTTCATAAAAGTCACGCACCGCTAAATAGGAGAGGCTATGCCCGCGCGCGGCCCTGCCTCACCGGATTCGGATGGGAGGAATCTCACAGCAAAGCCAGCGCTGCGCAAGGCGCACCGAGGTCAAGTCCTCATCCCCTTTCACAGTGATTGACCTTTGCGGAATTCACGCCCAAAGCGTGAACATGACCGACTCTCCCGCCTCCCGGAAACACGGCAAGAACGCGTTTTTCTTCGTCCTCGTAACGGTCGCAATCGATATGCTGGGCTTCGGCCTGATCATTCCGGTTGTGCCGAGCCTTGTGCAGGAAATGCTGCATGTCCCGCCTGAGGACGCCACGCTCTGGCTCGGTATGCTGGCCGCCACCTATGCCCTGATGAATTTCATCTTCGGGCCTGTCGTCGGCGCGCTGTCTGACCGGTTCGGCCGGCGTCTTGTCCTGCTCGTGTCGATTGGCACGCTGGTCGTGGATTTCCTGATCATGGGCATTGCCGGATCGATCTGGCTGCTCTTCATCGGTCGCGCCCTGTCCGGTATTTCCGGCGCCACCTATTCCACCGCGAATGCCTATATCGCCGACGTTACCGAGCCGGCAAATCGCGGCAAGGCCTTCGGCATGATCGGCGCCGCGTTCGGTTTCGGCTTCGTGTTCGGCCCGGTCATTGGTGGCTTCCTCGGCGAAATTAGCCCGCGGGCCCCCTTCTTTGCCGCCGCAGGCCTTGCGGCCGTCAATTTCTGCTACGGCCTCTTCGTGCTGCCGGAATCGCTGGCGCCTGAAGACCGCCGGCCGTTCGACATCAAGCGCGCCAATCCGTTCGGGGCCGTAAAGCATTTCTCCAAGCTGCCGCATATTGCCTGGTTCCTCGTGGCCGCCGGCATCTTCTTCCTCGCGCATACCGTGTTTCCGGGCACCTGGTCAGTGCATGGCGAGATCCGCTATGACTGGAGCCCGAAGCAGATCGGCTTCTCGCTCGGCCTCGTCGGCATTGGTGCTGCCGTCGTGCAGGCCGGCCTCATGGGCATGATCCTGAAACGGCTCGGCACCGTGCGGACGGCGCTGCTGGGCATGGGCACCAGCATTGTTTCGCTGACCGCCTTTGCCTTCGCGGAACAGGGCTGGATGGTCTATGCCATCATCCCCCTCGGTGCGCTTGGCGGCGTCACCGGGCCGTCCATCAATTCGCTGATGTCGACCCTGACGCCCCGCAATGCGCAGGGCGAACTGCAAGGCGCCAGTTCCAGCCTGAACTCGCTCGCCATGATCATCGGGCCGCTGACCATGAATGGCGCGCTCTACTGGTTCACACGCGAGAATGCGCCGGTGCATTTCGGCGGCGCGGCATTCCTGCTGGCGGCCGTGCTCACCGTCGTGGCCATCGTGCCCTTCCTGCGCGGCGTACGGGAGAACCGCTCGGCGATTCCGGCAGCGGCGGAATAGAAAGGGCGTCCCGGGCGCTAGGCCCTGCGCTTCACCAGCATGCCGGCGATCAGGCCAAGCACACTGCCACCCACCCCGCCTGACAGCAGGCTGTTGACGATATTCTTC
The DNA here is from genome assembly GCF_000682695.1 of Hyphomonas chukchiensis. GTDB lineage: Bacteria > Pseudomonadota > Alphaproteobacteria > Caulobacterales > Hyphomonadaceae > Hyphomonas > Hyphomonas chukchiensis. Next base: position 135,302 of record NZ_AWFG01000001.1, read on the forward strand.
GGCGCGGTCGCACCGGCCGCTGCGTCACCCAGCAACTGCACATTCGCTGCATCAAGACCGTAATGCGTCGCGATTCCGCCGATGATGCCGCCAAGAATCCCCCCGACGCTACTGCCACCCGTCAGCTTTGAAATGATAGGACCAAGCACCGCGCCACCGACAGCGCTCAGAATAAGCGATAGATATTGTTCCATTGGTTTTGCCCTCCCATGGGTCTTGCTGGAGGCTATTTACGGCCCCTCTAGATAGAGACAACGTCTTTTCAGCAGAGAGGTCCAGCCGTTTCGCCCCAGCGGCAAGTGTTGCAAGTTCGGCTGCGCGCGGGCAAAGAACGCCAAGATGACCTCCCAGCGTCCTGCCCTCTTCCTCGACCGTGACGGCGTGATCAACGTCGACAAGGGCTATGTCAGCCAGGTGGCAGACTTCGAATGGATTGAAGGCGCGGCCAAGACAATCGCGGCCTTCAAGGCCCGTGGCTGGTTCGTATTCGTCGTCACCAACCAGTCGGGAATCGCCCGTGACTATTACTCCGAGCATGACATGCACACGCTGCATGAATGGATGCAGGAACGCCTCGCCGAGCAGGGCGCCGCGATCGACCGGATCTATTACTGCCCCTATCATGACGAAGGCGAAAACCCGCGCTACCGGCGCGACAGTTTCGACCGCAAGCCCAAGCCCGGCATGCTGCTGAAGGCCATGGCGGACTTTCCCGTGAAGCGCGAATCCTCATTCCTGATCGGCGACAAGCAGACCGACATCGACGCCGCAAAAGCGGCTGGCGTGGCAGGCTTCCTGTTCAATGGCGGCGATCTCTTCCAGTTTGCCGAATGGACGCTCGCCGGCTTCGAGGAAGGCAATCGCGGATGAAACCGATCGGCATCATCGGCGGCATGGGGCCAGCCTCGACGGTCATCTATTACGAAACCCTCTGCCAGCTTGCCCGCAACCGTTACGGCGGCAATGCCAGCGCGCGCGTTATCATCGATGCGCTCGACTTCGGCGAGGTGCAGGCCCTGCAACAGGCCGGTGAATGGGACGAAGCAGGCCGCCAACTCGCCGCTTCCGGCAGGCGCCTCGAACAGGCGGGCGCAGGCCTCATCCTCCTCGCCACTAACACGATGCACAAGGTTGCTGCGCCGCTGGAGGCAGCTCTCAAAGTGCCGTTCGTGCATATCGTGGACGCGACGGCCGCCCGCCTCACCGCCGACGGCCGCACCGCCCCCGCCCTGCTCGGCACGCGCTACACAATGGAAGAGCCCTTCTATCCGAACCATTTCGCCGGGGCTTTCGGCGCGCCGCCCTTGATTCCCGATACGCCTGAGCGTGACGACATCCACCGCATCATCTTCGACGATCTCGTCAAAGGCATCGTGACGCCGGAAACGACGCGCCGCTATATCGAGATTGTTGGGGCATTGGCCACGCGCGGCGCGGACAGCGTCATCCTCGGCTGCACCGAGATCGGCCTTGTCCTCAATGCCGCCAACAGTCCCCTCCCCGTCTATGACAGCGCCCGCATCCATTGCGAGACGGCGATGGAACTGGCCTGCGCCTAGACCGGCGTCAGCGTTTTCGGATCAATCCCGCCCATCCGGCACACTTCCTTCCACTCCGATGCCAGCACAGGCTGCACCGAAAGGCGGAAGGATTTCACGAGGCTCATCTCTTCGAGTTTCGGGTTCGCTTTCACATCCTTCAGAGTCACGGGCTTGGGCATGTCGGCCAGTGCACGGATATGCACGCAGTCCCAGCGCTCATCATCGGTCGTGCTGTCCGGCGCGCTGAGCGCACAGACCTCTGCAATGCCGACCACCTCCAGCCCCTTGTTGGAATGATAGAAGAAGACCTGGTCACCCAGCTTCATGTCGCGCATGAAATTGCGCGCCGTATAGTTTCGGATGCCGGACCATTCCTCGCCCGCCTTGCCTTTGGCCTTCTGCTGTTCCCAGCTCCAGGCGTCGGGTTCGGACTTCATCAGCCAATACTTCATCTCTGTCTCCGGAATTGCCGTGCCCGCCTGATCTAGGCGGCGCTGCCCTTCACGTCCACCCGTGAGGCCGTCAGGCAAGCTGCGCCAGTGCAGCCCGCACGAGCCGGTCATGATCGGGCCAGCCCTTATAGTCAGCCAATGCTGGGTCAATGCCATCCCACGCAGCCTCGAAGGCCTGCCTGTGCGCAGCGTCCGGCAAGGCAGCGCTCAGCGGGTCGATACAGACGCGAATGGTGAACACGACTGCTCCGGTCTCCGGCAGTTTGGAAATCGTCTGCCGCTCGACCCGCAGGTGCAGCAGTTCCAGCGCCGCATCTTCAGGCGCCGTGCGGGCCATGGCCTTCAGCGGCTCGCTGCTCGGCGTGAAGCGCGAAGACCCTGCCTGGACCGTCCAGTTGAACCGCTCCAGCACATGGCCCGGTCGCAAGCCGTCAAACATGCGGGCAATGCGGTTCACAAGGCCCGGATTGGCGTTCGGCACCGGCCCGTGCAGGCCCGTCAGCGGCTCGCCGATCTTGTCTGCCAGCGACCAGAATGTCGGCGCAACGAGGCTCGCGGCGCGCAAGGTCCACAAGCCATCCGCATTGGGCATCAGCAGGCAGAAATCATCCGAAACCCGCGCCGCTGCCATCTCGAGCGGGCTTTCCCAGATATCCTCGCCCATCCCGGTCACCGCTAGCACGGCGCCCGCCAGTTCCTCAATCACGGCAGGAATACCTGTATCCGCGAACACGAGGTCACGGTGCGTGCGCATCAGCACGGTCTTGGCCGGCAACCAGGCAGCCGCCTCGGTATCGGGCACCAGCCAGCGTTCGGTATCAATGGGGGCAAGGCCGGGCGCGAGACTCGGCGGCCCTGCAAGATATGGCAGGTAGGGTGGAATACGCATGTGTATCAGGCCGCGCGGGCAGCGCCCCAGCTAACGAAGCCGGCCACTTTCGGCGTGGATGGCAGGTACATGGTTTCTGCCTCCTCCAGCCGGAAACCGGATTCGGTAAACAGCGCAGCCACATCGCGCGTCAAATGGCATCCACCTGCCAAGGGCTTCCAGACAGGTTCGATCCGGCGCTGCCACTTTGCGACGCTTTCATCCGGCGCCAAGCCATGCTCGGAGAACAGGATTCGTCCCTCGGGCTTCAGTACACGGCGCGTCTCGGCCAGTGCAGCGCGCCAGTCAGGGATCGTGCAAAGAACGAATGTGATGACAGCCGTATCGACGGAATTATCTTCCAGCGGAATGGCTTCCGCGCCCGTCTCCAGGAATTCGATATGGTTGCCAAAGCCGAGTGCGCCCGCCTCACGGCGCGCCTTCACCAGCATGCCGGGCGATGGTTCCAGCGCATAGAGATGCTCAACCTTGCTGGCATCATACATGGCGAAATTCGTGCCCGACCCGCAGCCGAGTTCCAGCACGCGGCCCTCCGCCTTCGGAACGACCTTCTCGCGCTGTTTCATGATCGGCTTGGTGCCGCAGGCGCAGGCGATCAGGTTGGGGACAACATAGCGCTCCCAGGGGTTCATTGCGCGCTGCCCCCGGTCGACTGGAAGCCCGGATAGGCGCCCTTTTGAATCAGAGTCTTGGTGGCCTCGGTCGGGCGCGCCACAAGGGCGTCCTGCGTGATATTCACATTGTATTCGAACCCGTCGCCCATTGGCTGATAGGTCGCCGAGCCGTATTGCGCATCAATGCCGAAACGCGGACCTTCCTTTTCGGCCAGCGCATGCACGTCGAGGCCGGGATTCTGCGTCAGGGCGATGCCGTTCGTCTGCGCCTCCGTTACAGCGTCAGACGAAAAGCGCTTGGCTTCGCGTCCTTCGATATAGTCAAGGCGGTAGATTGAATCATAGCCGAGCATGTTCGCCACAGGCTGGAACTTGATGACCTGCGCGCCGATCTCGAACTGGTTGCCCTTCAGGATCGGCTGCGCGCCCGTTGCCTCAAGCAGCTTCTGGCCATCGGAAAAAGTGACATCGACCTTGTACGTGTCCGGCGCGCCCTGAACGGCGGCAAACTTGATATTGGCCACATCGCGCTCGTAGGTCAGGCGCTTGTAGGTCTGCAGGTTGAGGCCTGCAAAGGCCACCACACCCGCGATACCGAGGAAGCCGACGCCGAAGAACAGCCGCCCGCCGCCCGCCATGGGCTTCAATTGCGCGAGTTTGCCGAAGCCTGCGAACAGCAGCATCAGGCCAATGACACCTGCCACAGCAGGCAAAATCCACCAGATCAGTCCCATTCAGCTTCTCCCTTTGCGGTTCGTGGCCTGCATCCCTCAGCCAGCCGCATCAACCCACACCTATATCATCTTCATGGCACGTGTTTAGCAAGCCGGTGCATACGCGATGCAGCCGTTCTTGTCAGGGTTAAACGGTCATTGCGCCCCATGCGTTCCACGCAACATAGGCTGCAACGACAAGGATCATGACCGCAAAGGCCGACCGGGCCGTCCGTACGCGCGACTTCAGCAGACGGGAAATCCCGATGCCCACCAGTCCGCCCACAGCCCCGCCGAGCAGCAACAGCAACACAAGGCGGCCATCAACGAGGCCGGACAGGGCATAATTCGCCGACGTTGCCGCCCCGAAAAGGGCAACGGAGACGAGCGAGGAAGCTGTCGCATTTGTCATGGTCATCCCTGCTGCCAGCATCAGGCCGGGCACGATCAGGAAACCCCCGCCAATCCCGAAGAAACCGGCCGCCATGCCAACCAGCAGGCCGAGGGGCGCCAGCCGCAGCATGATGGACCGTGTCAGGTGCACATCCGGATTGCCTGCGAAGGCCGGCTTGCGGAACATGGACAGTGCAATCACTGCCATCGCCGCCGAGAAGGCCAGCAATAGCTGTGTTCCGTCCACCTGTTTCGCAATACTGGAACCGATGATCGATCCGGCAAAGCCCGACAGTGCGAACACGATCGCGCAGGGCCATTTCACATTGCCTCCGCGCCAGTGGCCAATCAGGCTGAACAGCGCAATCGCCGCCACCGCTGCGGCAGACGTGCCGATGGCCACATGCGGATCCCTGACCCCCACGACATAGAGCAATAGCGGTGCGGCCAGCACCGAGCCCCCGCCGCCGAACGTGCCGAGGAACACGCCGATGATCGCACCGCTGATGATCGCGGCAATAATGATGTCGGGGGTGAGGGCGAAGGTCATGATACTGATCCCGCCTTACGGTTCCACGGCATCACAGCCAGCACATGCGCCGTGCCGCACCAGCCGCTGATCCCGGCGAAAGTCAGCCCGGCCGTATCCACGCCCGACAGGGGCAGTGAAATGGCCCCGCCAATATGCTCGCGGCCATATTCATCGGCCTCGCGTATATCGACGAGTTTCAGCTCACCGCTTTTGATACGGTCAGCAGCGGTTTGGGGGTCAAGTCCGGTCAGGGTCATCGAGCATCTCCGGGCAATAGATCGCCGCCAGCGTCATGATCACCTTGATCGCGGCCGGATCGGCAATTCTGTAATGGATCGACTGTCCCTCGCGCCGGTTCGCCACGAGATTTTCATCGCGCAGCACCGCTAGGTGTTGCGACAGGGCCGATTGCGACAGGCCGATATGGCCCTGTAACTCACTCACCGTCATTTCCCCTGCCCCGAGACGGCAGAGAATCATCAGACGGTGTTCATTACCCATGCTCCGCAGCAGCCTAGCCGCCTCGGAAGCCTTGTCCCTGAAGAGGGCCGGATCGAGGAAAGTCATTGTCATGGGCCATATATATTAGCTATTGCTAATTTAGCAATAACTAATATATACCCTCGTGAAAGGAGCCAAAAAATGCTCAAGACAGAAGCCTATTTCGACACCGCCACCTCCACCGTCACCTATCTCGCCTGGGATGAGGCAACACTGGAGGCCGCCATTATCGACCCCGTCATGGATTACGAGCCCCATGCCGCGCATCTCTCCACGGCCTCGGTCGATCGCATCCTGGCTGACGCAAGGGATCGCGGCCTGAAAATCATCTGGGCCCTCGACACCCATGCCCATGCCGACCACCTCTCAGCTGCCCACCATGTGCGCGACGTGACAGGCGCCAAGGTCGGCATTGGCGCGCGCATCACCGAAGTGCAGCGGGCCTTCTCCGCACTGTTTCATGCAACCGATGTCTGCCCGAACGGCGGCGCCTTCGACGCCCTCTTCAAGGACGGCGACACATTCCCGCTCGGCGAGCTGAACGTGAACGTGCTTCATACGCCCGGCCACACGCCAGCCTGCGTTACCTATCTGATCGACAACGCGGCCTTCGTTGGCGACACGCTTTTCATGCCGGACTATGGCACAGCCCGGGCAGATTTCCCCGGCGGCGACGCGGCAACGCTCTATCAGTCGATCCGCCGCATCCTCGACTTGCCGCCCGAAACCCGCGTCTTTGTCGGGCACGACTACCTGCCAGCGGGCCGCGACAAGCCAGCCTGGGAAACCACAGTGGCAGAGCAGCACGCGGCGAATGTGCACGTCCATGACGGCGTGGACGAAGCCACCTTCGTTGCCATGCGTCAGGCCCGCGACGCGACACTTGGCGCCCCGCGCCTCATCCTGCCTTCGCTGCAGGTGAATATCCGGGGCGGCGCACTGCCGCCTGCTGAGGATGACGGCCAGATCTACCTGAAAATCCCGGTCAACCGGCTGGGCGTCTGATATGCATTCGGGCAGGGCAAAAGGCCCTGCCCTTCGCCCCCAAAGCCTGATATCGGGCCCTAATGGCTTTTCGTGATTTCATTCTTCTCTTCGCCGTTTGCCTCGTTTGGGGTCTCAACATCGTGCTCAGCCGCTGGGTCGTGGCCGATGTCGGCGTGCCGCCGCTCTTCTTTGCGGCTGTGCGCTTCACAGGCGTTGCCCTCTTCCTGATCCCGTTCCTGCGGCCGAAACCGGAAGACCTGAAAACCCTTTTTCTGATCGCCCTCATGATCGGCTCGCTCAACTTTGCACTCCTGTTCATTGGCCTCACCACAGCGGAGGCCTCGGCTGCTGCCGTGACAGGCCAGCTCGGCGTGCCGATCTCCACCCTCCTCTCCATGGCCTTTCTCGGTGAGACAATCGGCTGGCGGCGCGGCCTCGGCATCATGCTCGCCTTTGCCGGCGTCGTGCTGATCGCCTTTGATCCGGGCAGTTTCGGCATCTCCGTGGGCCTGCTCTATATCGTCGCCTCGGCATTCATCGGCTCGGTGGGCGGCATCCTGATGAAGCGCATGGCCCCGGTCACCGGCCTCCAGCTGCAGGCCTGGGTCGGCCTCTTCAGCTTCCTGCCGCTCTTCCTCTTCTCCTATCTCTTCGAGTCGAACCAGATCGGCAGCTATATCGGCGCCGGCTGGCCCGTCTGGCTCGCCAGCCTCTTTGCCATTGTCGGTGTCTCCATCTTTGGCCACGGCGCCTTCTATACGCTTCTCAAGAGATATGACGTCTCGATGATCTCGCCTTTGACACTGATGACACCGATCTGGGGCGTCATCTTCGGGATCGTGCTGCTCAACGAGCCGATCACCGCGCGCCTGGTCCTCGGCGCCGCCATTTCCCTCTCCGGCGTCTTTGTCATCGCCATCCGGCCTAATCGCCGCATGCCCGAGGCCGCGCTCGGCAAGAAGATCGGGCCCGGAGACAGCTGATGCAGGTGGAACAGGTCCCCAGCCCCAATTTCAACGACCGCAAGCACAAGGTCGACATGCTGGTCCTGCACTATACCGGCATGGAAAGTGGCGAGGCGGCCCTCACACGCATGTGTGATCCGAGCGCCGAAGTCTCGGCCCATTACATGGTTTGGGAAGATGGCCGCATCACCCAGCTTGTCGCCGAAGACAAGCGCGCCTGGCACGCCGGCGTCTCCGTCTGGCAGGGCGACACGGACCTGAACTCCCGCTCTGTCGGCATCGAGATCGTCAATGGCGGCCATGATGTGCCCCTGATAGACGGCACCCTGGCCCCTTATCCGGATGTCCAGGTCGATGCCCTGATCGCGCTCTGCAAAGGCATCCTGTCGCGCCACGACATTCCGGCGAGCCGCGTTGTCGCCCATTCCGACATCGCCCCGGCGCGCAAGACCGATCCCGGTGAGCATTTCCCTTGGGCGAGGCTTGCCGCAGACGGCATCGGCCTCTGGCCATCATCCGCCGCGCTCAGTCTCGACGAGTCATCGCTCATGCCGGGCGACAGCGGCCCGGCGGTCAGCGACCTGCAGAACATGCTTCACGCAATCGGTTACGGGCTGGAGGCAAACGGCACCTATGACGAAACCACCCGCCTTGTGATCAGCGCCTTCCAGCGCCGCTACGTGTCCGCCCAGATTACGGGCGCCGCCGATCCGGAAACGCTGGAACGTATCGCAAATGTCTATGGGCTGATCGCTGGCGCGGCCTGATCTGCGAGATCAGATTGTAATCGCGCCGTCTGCGCCGGCTTCGTCTTCCTCGGCAATCAGGCCTTCGCGCGGCAGACGGCTCGCCCATTCCACGGCCAGCGCCGCGCCCAGCAGCAGGGCCGAGACCGAAACCGACAGCCAGATGAAGCCAAGGATCACAGAGGCCAGCGCCCCGTAAAAGGAATCCAGCGCCGAGAATTTAAGGTAGATGTGGAACGCCCATGTCACGCCCAGCCAGGCCAGAGACCCCGCCGCCGCGCCGGCGGCCTTGGCCCGGTTGCCCTTGATCCGGCCGTGCAGCGACAGCGCGATGATCATGTAGAAGATCGCAAAACAGGCGAGCCCCTTGCCCAGCCACAGGCGCGAGGCGATGTCCGACAGGCTCTGCGCCAGGTCGAACGCGATATAGCCCTCATTCTCGGTGATGAATGAGGCCATCAGCTGCAGCGCGCCGAGGATCCAGACGGCCAGGATGAGCAGTGCCGTCATCAGGATCGAAACGCCCTGGAAGCGGATGATCTTGGTCGCCCGCTCGCTGCCCGTCACCATGCGGATGCCGGTGATCGCCGCCTTGGCGCCGGAACTGGCCGTGTAGAACACGACAATGATCGCGCCGATGGCCTGCAGGGTCAGCGTCCGCGCGGTCATGCTGCGGATCGTGTCGAGATCCGCCTTCGACAGCGGCGCCACGGCCGAGACCAGCACCTGGTCAATCGTGTCCGACAATTGGCGGCTGAGATCGGCCGGCAGCAGGGTGAACAGCAAGGTCACCGTCAGATAGACAAGCGGGAAGATCGAGAACAGGGCGTAGAAGCTGATCCCGCCGGTCACGATACGGATTTCGGGCTTGGACAGGCGCACGATGGCGCACCAGAGCGGCATCAGCAGCCAGTGCTTCACGGCCTCGGGCACGGGCATTCGGTCTATCAGCTTGCGCATTCGGCCTCCGGGAGGATTCGATCAGGCTTTGTGCCAGGCTCAATGTGAACCGATCCGGCCTTTAAGGCCATGCTTGATCCTGACTTGAGCAACAAGCCCATTTCGCCTATTTTATAGCGATCAACCTCTATTGCCGCGGCTGCTGACCCGACAATATGAGGAATGAAACATGTCACATCCCGTCTCACGGGCGGCGCGGCGCGCGCTTGCCCGCAAACATGGCGACCGCAAGGTCGAGCCTACCTATCGCGGATTCGCCGAGAAAAACTGGAAACTCGTCTATTTACGCCATAACAAGCTGCACCGTGCCCGCCAGCTCGGAAAGATCTGGCCGCATAAGGAGTGGAAGAAGCTGATGACCGATAGCGAGCCCGTGAAAGTGCTGTTCGTATGCAGCCGCAACCAGTGGCGCAGCCCCACCGGGGAAGCCGTCTTCTCGCGCATCGACGGCGTATCCACGCGCTCGGCCGGCACGGCCAGCAATGCCCGCCGGAAAATCTCGGTCACCGACATCCGGTGGGCCGACCTGATCCTTGTCATGGAAGACAAGCACAAGTCCCGCCTGCGGGCCGAGTTCCGGCAGGAAGTCGCCTACAAGCCCGTGCACGTCCTCGATATCCCGGACGACTATAAATACATGGATGCAGACCTGGTCGAGCTGATCCGCGCCAAGGCCGAGCCCCTGATCTTTGATCAGGGGTGAACGCCCTGCGGGACTCGAACTCCGGCGCATTACCCGCTATATGCGCCCGATGACCAGACGGCCGGGCAGCCGCTGGTGGTGGGGTAACCTGCCATTGGAGGAAAGTCCGGGCTCCAGGGAGACAAGGCGGCGGATAACTTCCGCCCGGCGCGAGCCGAGGGAAAGTGCCACAGAGAGCAGACCGCCTGCCGCTTCGGTGGCAGGTAAGGGTGAAAGGGTGGGGTAAGAGCCCACCGCGGACCTGGTAACAGGTCTGGCAAGGTAAACCCCGCCTGGAGCAAGACCAAGTAGGGGGCGCACATGGGATGTCTTCAGCCCGCGCCCCGGGTGTGTCGCGAGAGGCAGGCTGTGAGGCCTGTCGCAGAGGAATGGTTGCCGAACCGATGTCCCGAGAGGGCGCGGGGAACAGAACCCGGCTTACAGGCCGTCTGGTCATATATTATCTCGCCTAAATAGATATTGATCACACCTCAACCTCAGTTCATCTGGCCCCCTGCGAGCTTTTCATGCATTATTGGTACATCGGCTGCCCTTTATGGCGTTCAGTTGACTGAGAGATGCTCGCGCTCCCGCCTATCTGCTGGAGTCGTAAATGTTCAATAGTGAAGCCCACCCGGGCAACCGCCTGCTTGCAAGCCTCCCCCTCGGGGAACACGCTATGGTATCAGCCGCCGTCGAGCGCACGACGCTTGAAATTGGCCAGACACTTCATCGCTCAGGTGAAATGATCGACCATGTCTATCTGGTTGAAAGCGGCTTCATTTCCGCCATGGCGGTCCTGTCTGATGGCCAGCCCCTGGAAGTGGGACTGATCGGCTCCGAAGGCGTGGCAGGCGGCACTGTGCTGCTCGGCGCGCAGACATCCTATTGCGAAACCATGTGCCAGACAGGCGGCGAAGCCTTGAGGATACGAACCAGCAAGTACCTCCGCCTCATGGAGTCTTGCCCCATTTTTCGGGCCGTGACGCTCAAATACCTCCATATGTTCCACGCGCAGGTTGTCCAGACCGCCGCCTGCAATGCACATCATGATCTCTCTCAGCGACTGGCCCGCTGGCTACTCAGCGCGCATGACCGCAGCGGCACGCCGGAACTATCCCTGACGCAGGACCTGATATCGATCATGCTCGGCGTAAGGCGCTCCACTGTGAGTGTGGCAGCCGCCACCCTGCAGCGGGCAGGCATCATCCGTTATCAGCACGGCAAGATAACGATCGTCGATCGAGTCGGCCTCGAGAACGCCGCTTGTGAATGCTATGAAGCCATATCGGGCGAATACCGCCGCCTGTTCGGTGAACATCCTAAGGATATTGTCCGGCCCCATCGTTTCACAACATGACCAAGCCGACTTCGAGGCCCATATCATATCCGCCGAACAAGGCGCTTACGAACTAAGAACAGCAAGAGTCCGCTACCGTACCGACTACCCACCCCCCCACGCGTAAAAGTTAATTGGGAGGTATAGCAATGCACTTTTCATGGGCGAATTCGCAAGTAGGCATTTCCGCAGGAGCCATCGGCACTAAAACGCCGCGGTTGGGACGCATCGGGAAGTTAGAACTATTCCAATTAAGCCAATTAAGGGTGGAGCTGGAAAAATCTCATGAACAGATCCTCCATCTCGAGGCGCTGCTCCGTGAAGCAGATCACCGTATAAAGAACAGCCTTCAAGTTGCATCCAGCCTGCTGAAAGCCGAGGCGAGGCGGAGTGTAAGCGACGAATTACGCGACGCCCTCATCAGCGCAGCATCAAGGGTAAGTGCCATCAGCATGGTTCACGACGCCTTGCAGGGAAGCGGTGGTGAAAGCCTGCTAGATGTCAGCCACCTCATGGAGAGGATGTGTCATTCGATGCAGGACCTGTGTGAGGGCAAGGCCGAGATACATCTTGATCTCGGCGAGACGCTGCCCGCCCTGCCTGTTATATTTGCGCGCCCGCTCATGCTGCTCGTCAACGAGATCATCATGAATGCGCTGCGCCACGCCTTCCCCCCAGACCGGCTGGGCACGATTTCCGTGTCCCTCGAACGCGACGGCCATGACATCATTGTTGTCGTAAAGGATGATGGCGTCGGGATGACGATTACAGAAGCCGGTCATGCCGGTTTTGGCACCAGACTTATTGAAATGATGACTCGGCAGATCGATGGCGAACTGGTCAGGGATATTACGTCGGGAACCTGCTTTACACTGACGGCTCCGCTCCCTTAGAAGAAATATGCTGCATAGCGCGCATCGCAATGTCCGATCTATTCAGATTCCAAAACGATCAATAGTGACTTGAACCAGTGAAAACAGGCAGACCGCACCTCGCGGTTTTCTGAATCACTCCGACCCTTGCCCGCGGCCTTGTCCCAGGCCGAGCGCATGACGCACCGTGGCGGCATACCTCCCTGCGCAATCGCCACGGTGCGCTTTTTTTAAGCCTTCCCCGCATATTTGTCCGTCGCGCGGATCAGCTGGTCAAGAATGCCTGGCTCCGAATACGCATGCCCCGCCCCCTCGATCAGGTGGAAATCCGCCTTGGGCCAGGCCTTGTGCAGTGCCCACGCATAGCGGGCCGGGCACGGCATGTCATAGCGTCCGTGCACGATCGTGCCCGGAATATCCTTCAGTCTGTCGGCATCGCGCAGCAACTGGCCCTCGTCCAACCATCCGCGATGCGTGAAATAATGGTTCTCGATCCGCGCGAAGGCGAGCGCAAACTCGTCCTCGCCAAACACATCGCTGGTCGAGGGTTCTGGCAAGAGCGTAATCGTCTGGCCCTCCCACTGGCTCCAGGCCAGCGCCGCCTCGATCTGCACGGCCTTGTCATCGCTGGTCAGGCGCTTGCGATAGGCGGCCATCATGTTGCCGCGCTCGGCCTCCTGGATTGGCGCAAGGAAACGCTCCCATTTCTCCGGGAACATCTCCGACACGCCGAACTGGTAATACCAGTCCATCTCCGCCTTGGTCAGGAGGTAGACGCCGCGCAGCACCAGCTCGCTCACGCGCCCAGGGTGCGTCTCGGCATAGGCCAGCGCCAGCGTCGAGCCCCACGAGCCACCGAATACCTGCCACGTCTCCACGTCCATCGTCTCGCGCAAGCGCTCAATGTCCGCCACCAGGTGCCACGTCGTGTTCGCCTCCAGCGAGGCGTGCGGCGTGGACTTGCCGCACCCGCGCTGATCAAACAGCATGACGTCATAAAGCGCCGGATCGAACAGCCGCCGGTGGCTCGCCGAAAACCCGCCGCCCGGCCCGCCATGCAGGAACACGGCAGGCTTTGCGCCGTGCGTGCCCGACCGCTCCCAATAGATCACATGCCCATCCCCGACATCGAGATGGCCGGACGCATAGGGCTCGATTTCAGGATAGAACGTTCTGAGTTCAGGCATGGACAGGTCCTTTAATTCCAAAGTTCGATATCGTCGATCCATAGGCGACGCGGTCCGTCAGTCTGGTAACTCTCCCAGCCGAGATTGATTGTCTCGATCTGGGGCAGCTCCCACGCATAGTCCGACGGCTGGTAGAGACATCCCTGACCCGTCCCCTTCACCGTCATTGCAGGCACGGGCTTGCCGTCAATCGACATGGCCACCACCGCGTTCCCCCCAAAGCTCCACTCAATCTCGACCCATCGCCCGGTCGGCATCACGTCCGTCTCGGCCGCATGGTGCCAGCAGTCCGATCCGGGGGCAGACGTGTCGGTATAGGATTCCGGTGTCTCGTAATTTGCCATCAGGCGACTTCCACCTGCCACAGGGTGCTGGCCGCCTATACGCACTTCCGCGATATGCCCGTCGCTGGGTCGATGACCGCGCGCCTCGATCAGCGTCCAGTGCACATCGCCCTCCGGTGCTGCTTCGAGGAAGACACGCATCCGCCCGGACCGCGCCCCGCCGGTCGACAGGAAGGCGCCGCCCTTTCCCGCGATGTCGAACCGGGCGGCCTTTGTGCCGGAAACGGCATGCGTGTCGTCAACAACCACGGCCCCGTTGGCCGTATCGACCGTCCACGGCCCGGCGGGCGCGTCACCCACAGCATAGTTTTCAAACGTCTCCGCTCCCTGCAGCGCGTCCGGTCCCTGAATCACACAGGCCGTCAATCCAGCTGCCAGCACGGCGAGGGCGCAGGCGGATCGGGTGGGTGTCATGGATCAGAGCTCCTGAAGGTCGAGATGGAAGAACTGGTTGAAGTCGCTCTTCTCATAGTCCCCAAATGCCCCGCCCTCAACGAAGCCGTTGCGGCGATAGAGCGTCAGCGCCGGACCGAAGGCCGGTCCGCTCCCCGTCTCGAGGCTGAGGCGATGATAGCCCCTCCTCTTCGCCTCGCCGATAATGTGCGCCAGCAGGTGCGCCGCGACGCCCTTCCTCAGGTGCGCCTCATAGGTCCGCATCGACTTGATCTCGCCCGCACCGCCGCCGAGCGCCTTCAGCGCGCCCATGCCGAGCAGCGTCTCGTCCTCCCACGCCGTGTAGAAGCTGATTTCAGGCGCCTTCAGGCCCGTCAGGTCGAGTGCGAATACATTCCCCGCCGGCGAATTGGCATGCATGCCCGCAAGCTGCACGCGCAACAGGTCCAGCACCCGCGCATCCTCGAAGTCACCGGGCCGAATATCCATTCCGCAAAGCTCACACGCCGGGGCGCATCTCCGCAATAAATGCGTCGGCATCCGCGATGGAGCGTTCCATGTCCGCGATCAGGCTCTCGACATTCGACTGCAAGCCCGCCGTCTCCGGCTCCAGCGCGGCAATCGCCCGCGCATTCAGGTTGTGCTTGAGGTACAGCACGCGGTCGTGGAACATCACCAGCACCGGGTCCATCGAGGCCGCCGCCGCATCCATCTTCGCCACCAGCGTGTCATAACGCGCTTCGGTTTCCGCCAGCTGCTCGGCGGCCTTCTGGCGCAGGCCCGGATCGGAATATTCGGTCAGCTCGCCATTCCATTCCTTGAACAGGTCACGCGCCACCGATTTCACGTCCTTGATGCGCGAGCGCACCTTCTCCGCCTTGTCGACCGACCGGTCATAGGACTTTGACAGGCTGTCATAGCTGCTTTCGAGTGCGCCCGGCTCGACATAGACCACCGCGCGGAACGCTTCCAGCGCATTGGCAAACTCTGTCTTGGCCGCCTCCTGGCTGCGGGCCGTATCAGAGACGCGCTGTACGAGGAGATCACGCTTCTCGTACCCGATCTTTTCCATCGCGCCATAATAGGTGGACGCACAGCCAGCGAGTGTCGATGTGGCCAGTAGCGCGCCGATCAGGCCCGCCCGAAGAATCGTTTTCATGGTCGAATCCCCTCCAATCGGCCTTTACTTGCCGTGATCCGGCCCATGGGTCCAGAGTTTACGAGCCAAAGCGGCGCGAAGCTTTCATGAACCCGCCGTAATCTGAGCGCATTTGGTGTATGATGTGAGTCGTATGGACGCAGCGGCTCGCCTTCCCCTCGCGCTCTTCCGCACGATAGATGCGGACCCTCGCCATTGGCAGATCATCGCCCTCGCCGGTCTTTTTCTGTTTTCCTACAGTACCAGCAGCTTCGGTGCCGAGCCGTCCGCCCTCTTCTTTGCCTTCTCCGGCGCCATGCTCGCGCAGGGCCTCGGCACGGCGGTTTTGAACCTGCGCGCAGGCCGCCCCCTGTTCCACGGCTTCGAACCCAAATCTGCCCTCATCACCACGCTCGGCGTCACGATCCTCCTGCGCGCCGCCGCCCCGTGGATCTGGTTTGCCGCCGCTTTCACCGGCATTGCGCTGAAATTCCTTGTGCGCATCAAGGGCAAGCACGTGTTCAATCCGGGCTGCATCGGCATTGTCGCCATGATGCTGCTCCTTGGGCGAGATGCCTGGGTGTCGCCCGGCCAGTGGGGCCAGATGCCGCTCATCCTCGGCTATGCCCTCGCCCTCGCCGCCCTCACGCTCTCCAGCGCCAAGCGGCTCGATATTGCGCTCGGCTTCCTGGGCACGTTTGCCGCCATCCTCTTCGCCCGTGCGCTATGGCTCGGCGACCCTATGGCCATCCCGCTGCACCAGCTCTCCTCCGGCTCGCTGCTGATCTTCGCCTTCTTCATGATCACCGATCCGCGCTCGACACCCGACAGCCGCGCCGGCCGCGTGCTCTTCGCCATCGCCGTTGCCGGCCTCGCCGCCTGGTTCATCATCGGCCCCAACCAGCGCGGCGCGCCCTTGATGGCGCTCGCCGCGCTCGGCCTGCTGACGCCCCTGCTCGACCGCGCCCTGCCCGCCCGCCGGTTCGAATGGCCGCATGGCACGCCAGCGCCCGGCGCGCGCCGACCCGATTTCACGCCTGCAACGATAAGTCCTTGGGGGACAAAGGAGACACCAAGACCATGAAACTGAAGCACCTGATTGCCAGCCTCGCGCTGCCGCTAGCCGGCCTCGCCTTTGCCGCGCCCGCCAGCGCCTTTTGCGGCTTCTATGTCGCCAAGGCCGACACCGACCTCTTCAACGATGCCTCCAAGGTCGTCCTCGCGCGTGACGGCGACCGCACCGTCATCACCATGGCGTCCGACTTCCGCGGCGACGTGTCGGAATTCGCCATGGTCGTGCCGGTCGTCTCGGTGCCTGAACGTGAACAGATCAATGTCGCCAATCCGGCCCTCGTCGAACACCTCGACGCCTACACGGCCCCGCGTCTCGTCGAATACTACGACGAAAACCCCTGCGAACTCCAAATGCAGTACCGGAAAATGCAGGAGACGGCCGCCATGGCTGCGCCCGAGGCCGACATGATGATGGAAGACGCCGAATCCCTCGGTGTCACCATCGAGGCGGAATACGAAGTCGGCGAATATGACATCCTCATTCTCTCGGCCGAGGAATCCGATGGCCTGATCAAATGGCTGAACCAGAACGGCTACAAGATCCCTGACGGCGCCGAGGAGACGGTCGGCGCCTATCTCAAACGCGGCATGAAATTCTTCGTCGCCAAGGTCAGTCTCGAACGTCATGACGGCTCGGCCATGCTGCGGCCCATCCAGGTCGCCTATGAGGATGAGGACTTCATGCTCCCCATCCGCCTCGGCACGGTCAATGCCGAGGGCAAGCAGGAACTCTTCGTCTTCGCCCTCACCAGCAAGGGCCGCGTCGAGACCAGCAATTACCGCACCGTGAAACTTCCGTCCGACATGGACGTGCCAATCTATGTGAAGGACGAATTCGCCGACTTCTACAAAGCCATGTTCTCCCATCAGGTGGAGAAGGAGAATGGCAAGGCCGTCTTCATGGAATATGCCTGGGACATGTCATGGTGCGATCCGTGCGCGGCCGAACCGCTCGCCAATTCCGAACTACGCGAGCTTGGCGTGATGTGGCTAGATGACGCACCTGAGGGCCTCACGCCCCGCGGAATGGCCCCTTCCCCGGTCGATGTTTTCGTCACGCGGCTTCATCTTCGCTATGACGCGAAGACTTTTCCGGAGGACCTCACATTCGAAATTACAGGCGACCGGGAGAACTATCAGGGCCGCTATGTCCTGCGCCATCCCTGGCGTGGTGACTACACATCGTGCAGCGCTGCCAGTGAATACGCCAGTTCACTGGTAGAACGCTGGGATGCCGAAGCCGTGGCCTTGGCAAAGCTCACGGGATGGGATGTGAATGACATTCGCGACAAGATGGCTGACGGCGGATATTCCGCTGCCGCAATCCGGGGCGTGGATGTAGAGAAGCCCGTCAACAAAAAATCATGGTGGAAACGCCTCTGGGGTAATGGCTAAACTGCAACAAATATTGTAGGTTGCACCCGTTGGGAAATCCATTATGAATGCGCTGCGAATGCTTCTTAGTTGCGAGAAGTATACTTTCTGCCTTTGAGGAAATGCTAATGCCGCGTCCGGTGGGTGCACGGAACCATGACTTCAAAGAGAAGCGCGCCGCTCTGGTCGACGCTCTGACCGACTTTGCCCTTGAGGCAGACCTGCGCCGTCCATCTTTGCGCCAGTTTGCGATTGCCGCCGAAGCATCCGAGCCCACCCTGCGGCACTATTTCGACGACCGCGCGGGCGTCGTCGTTGCCATCCTCGAAAATATCGGCCAGCGGGGCGCGCCGATCTGGAATACGATTTCCGTTCCGGCAGAAAGCCCGATGGAGGCCGTCGAGCAATATTACCGCGTCGCCGACGCTGGCATGCGCTTCGCAAACTTCACCCGCGCCCACGCTTTCGGCCTGATCGAGGGCATCGCCGACGAAAAAGCCGGCAAGGCCTATCTCAAGAACATGCTGGAACCGGCGCTGACCTCGATCATGGACAAGTTGCGCGGCTCGCCCGGTTCCCCCCAAAGCGTGAATGCCCTGCGCGCCGCCGCCCTGGCCATCATGTCTCCCTTGCTGATCATGTCGATCCACCAGGGCCTGCTGGGCGGCGATACCGAGGCCCCGATCGACGCGGAAGCCACAATCGGCTTCCTGCAATCATGGCTGGGCACCGCCCTTTCCGCCTGAACGGCTCAGCCCATGGCTGTGGCAACCGCGCTGATTTCGTCATCCTGGGTCGCCCAGGAACAGACGAACCGGTGGCTGCCATCTGGCCAGGGATAGAATTTCGCGCCTGCGGCTGTCAGCGTCTCGGCCAGCCCTTCAGGCAGGCGCGCGAACACTTCATTGCCGCCCGGTTTGGTCACCAGATGCACGCCCGGCTGCGCCATCAGCGTCGCCGCCAGCTTCAGCGCCGCCTTGTTGGCGCGTCCTGCGAGATCCAGCCACAATCCGCCATCCAGCATCGCTTCGGCCTGCGCCGCCAGGTAGCGCATCTTCGGCGGCATATGACCGGAGCGCTTGGCCCGCGCCTTCAGCTCGCCCCACTTCTCACGCGCCTTGCCGAACAGCATGATGATCTCACAGCCCATCGCGCCCGTCTTGGTCAGGCCGAAGGTCAGAACGTCCACACCCGCCTTCCAGCTCATCTCTGCCGGGCTCGCCCCGGTCGCCACCAGCGCATTGCCAAAGCGGGCGCCATCAAGGTGCACCACCAGGCCCGCGCCATGCGCCTTCGCCGCCAGATCCGTCACCTCCGCAACACTATAGGCCGTGCCGCTTTCGGTCAGGTTGGTCAGCGACAGAACATGCGCCGGCGTCTGGTGCACGAAACCATAATCGATCTGCGCCAACGCCGCTGCCAGCGTATCTGCCCCGATCTTGCCGCCCGTCCCGGCCAGCAGTTGAAGCTTGCCGCCACCGGAGAAGAATTCCGGTGCGCCACGCTCATCAATCGCGATATGGGCGGCGTCATGGCAGAGCACGGCGCCAATCGACGGGCAGAAGCATGACAGGGCCAGCGCATTGGAAGCGGTGCCGGACGCAGTCATCCAGAAATCGAAATCCTCGGTCTCGAACAGCTCGGCCAACTGCCCGCGCAGCCGGGCCGTCACGCTGTCGCCGCCATAGCTGGCCTCATTTCCCGTATTCACGCGGGCAAGCGCCGCCAGGACATTGGGATGGGCCGGCGCGGACGTATCGGATGAAAAGTTCATGTTACCTCAGATTTGTGTGTCGGGCGTCTGCCACATCAGGTGCTGGCCGCCATCGGCGGCGATCATCTGGCCGGTCACGCTGCTCGCCGAAATCAGGTAGCGCAGCGCCCGAACGATCTCATCGGGGCTGGAGCCCTCCTGCGTCAGCGTCGCCTGCTTTTCCGCTTCAAACTCCGCTTCGCTCTGGTGCACGCTCTTCAGCGTCGGGCCGGGACCGATCCCGTTCACCCGCACATGCGGCGCGAGCGCCTGCGCCAAGGTCTGCGTCGCCTGCCACAGCGCCGCTTTCGAGAGTGTGTAGGTGAAGAATTGCGGGGTCAGCTTCCACACGCGCTGGTCGATCAGATTGACCACAAGGCCCTTCTCGCCGGGCGCGAGCCCCGCTGCCATCTGCTGCGCCAGATGCACAGGTGCGCGCAGGTTCGTGTCCATGTGCGCGTCCCAGTCGGCCCGCGTGTGGCTCGCCGCGCTGTCATCGGTGAAGACGGAAGCCGAATTAACCAGCAGGCTCACCGGTTGGCCGAGTTCCGCTCCTGCCTGCCCCACAAGGCCCGCAACCTGGGTTTCGTCTGCAAGGTCCGCCTGTACCAGTGTCGCCCGTCCGCCAGCCGCCTTGATGGCATCATGCGTTTCCCGCGCGCCATCCTTTGAAGAGCGATAGTGAACGGCAACAGCCCAGCCATCCTGCCCCAGCGCTTCGGCCATGGCCTTGCCAACCCGCGCCCCCGCGCCTGTCACAAGGGCCGCACCGGCCCTCATGCGCCTGCCGGCTGGAACAGGCCAAGAATGTTGAACCCGTTGATCAGTCCGTAAATATAGATCGCATAGATCAGCAGCAGCAGGATCCCGGCCAGCCGGCCGACCTTTGCCCTGGTCAGTATCAGCAGCGCGATGATCGCCGCCGCGAGGCCGATGGCCCAATGGTCATATTGCCGGAACGTCGGTGCGACATCGATCGGCCCGAAGAAGGAAATGATCCCGCCCGCGCCAAGGATGTTGAACACGTTGGAGCCGAGAATGTTGCCGATCGCCACATCGCCGCGCTTGCGCAGCGCAGCTGCAACACTGGCGCCAATCTCCGGCATCGACGTGCCGATCGCCAGCAGCGTCAGCCCGATCCATTCCTGCGGGACGCCGTAGAACTCGGCCATGCCGACGCCGCCGGCAATGATCAGCTGCGCGCCGAGGATCAGTCCGGCAATGCCCAGCGGGATATAGGACAGCGCCCGCCACAGGGCCATGTGCGGGTCATCCTCCACCGCCACGCCCGGGTCGATCCCGGCCGCCACGGCCTTGCGCGCAGAAATCAGCGTGTAGCCGCAATAGCCGAGCAGGATCAGGATGAAGAAGAAGCCGATACCGGCCGTCAGCGGCATGATCGCCGTCAGGCCGATCCACAGCGCGGTCGCCAGCAGCATCGCGCCAAGCGCGCGGCCCTCCCCCTTCCCGCCTGCAAGAAATGGCGAGATCAGCGCGGGAAAGCCCAGCACAAGACAGACATTGGCAATGTTGGAACCGACAATATTGCCCAGCGCCAGCCCGGGCTGTCCGCCAATTGCAGCGTCGAGCGACACGACCATTTCAGGCGCGGACGTACCGAACCCGACAATGAAAATACCGGCAATAAGCGGCGAGACGCCAAACCTTCGGGCCACCGCCACCGCGCCATTGACCAGGAAATCCCCGGCAAAGGCCATGATGGCGAGCCCCCCCAGAAGGGCGGCAATCAGCGTCAGGTCCGGCATGCTGCCTGGGCGTCCCTAGTCGAGACGCTTGAATTCGATGAGGTTCAGGATGCCGAACACGAGCACGATCGTGCCGATGGCAATCAGTGAGGGATGGATCATTGCACCGTCTCGCTTTTGTCTGTTTTTGCAGCTGTTATTACTAGTTGCCCCGTCCTTACAGCGCGTTGCCCCCCTTGGCGAGCCTCATTCGCACGATAATCGGACCATTCCCGGACCGCTTTTGCGTAAAAAGGGCCCATCGTGAGGGACGCGGAAGGACGGGTCACGGTACGCGCGCGCATCCTTCGACTTCGCCCAGGATGAGCGCTAGGGTGCCCCATTGCTGCCCGGAGACCCTGCATTGGCCACGCTTCGCACCCGCCTCTTCCACACCTATGCGCGCCTGCGCCGCCCGATGACGCTGGGCGTGCGCGCGGCGGTCGAGAATGAAGCGGGCCGCGTCTTCCTCGTGCGCCACACCTATGTGAAGGGCTGGTACATGCCGGGCGGCGGCGTGGAGCGCGGCGAACCCGCCATCGAGGCCCTGTCGCGCGAACTGGTCGAGGAGGCTGGCGTCAAACTGACCGGCCTCCCGCAGCTGGTCGGCTTCTATTCAAATCACCACGTCTTCAGGAACGATCATGTCCTGCTCTACCGCGTCCGCCATGGCAGCTGGACGGAAACGCCTCCCACTTCGTTCGGCGAGATTGCCGAAACCGTCTGGGCCGATCCGCTTGATCCGCCCGAGGACGCAACACCCGGCACCGTTAAACGCCTCGCTGAGATCTATGGGAATGAACCGGCCAGCCCCTATTGGGCCGGACCGAAGTCCTAAGCCCCGGCAAAGGCGAGCATGG
The DNA here is from genome assembly GCF_000682695.1 of Hyphomonas chukchiensis. Classification (GTDB taxonomy): domain Bacteria; phylum Pseudomonadota; class Alphaproteobacteria; order Caulobacterales; family Hyphomonadaceae; genus Hyphomonas; species Hyphomonas chukchiensis. The sequence goes on from NZ_AWFG01000001.1 coordinate 157,356, forward strand.
CCGGTACGCACAGGAACAGGAGCGCCGCCAGGATGAAAGCGAGGAATTTGATCTCGGGAGCAACGCGCTTTTTCATGCGTCCAGAATTTGCCTGCGATTGAGGCCGATCACGGGCGGAATACAGACCGTGTTGCGAATTCTTCGCCTCATTCCTGCCTTGGGTCTTAACGCGGCATTAAGGAAATTCGCCGAGGATTAGAACGTGATCAGGATGCTTCCCCATCCTGTCGCGCGCATGACCCCTCGCGGCCCGGTTTCTTCCCCTTGCCGGCGCGCCGCACCGAACAAGAACGCCGGCCTACGTCCATGTAAGGTCGGCGTTTTGCGTTCCGGCAGGCTCAGCGCCGCGTTGCGCGGATGTAACGCCAGCCCGTGATCAGCGACAGCGCCGCCGCCACCCAGAGCAGGCCAACCAGCATGTACGAGCCGATCACGAACACGAGCGGCGTTGCCCCGCTCGCATCCGCCGCCATGTCAGCCGGCGCAAAGGCCAGCGGCAGCATCAGGCCAATGATGGCCGCCATCTCGAAACCGGTCTTCCACTTGGCGAGGTTGGATGGATCGACCACGGCCTTCCCGGCTGGCGTTGTGCGCAGCCAGGTCATGAACACGTCCCGCCCGATAATCGCCGCCGCCGGCAGGTAGATCAGCCAGGTCTTCAGCACCATGGCGAGGCCCAGCAGCGCCGCGCCAACCAGCAACTTGTCGGCAATCGGGTCGAGCCAGACCCCAAACCGGCTCTGCGCCTTCAGCTTGCGGGCAAGGTAGCCATCAAGGAAGTCGGTCAGGGCGCCGGACAGAAAGCCAAGAAGGGCGAACTGGTACCAGAGCTGCTGCATCACCGTGTGCCGCAACAGGTCTTCCGGCGGCATGTCCGGTGTCACCGCGCCCGCGGCCACACCCGAAAGCTCGGCGTTCCATATTCCCCATATGACGAGACCCGCAAACGCACAGCGGGCAATCGTCAAGGCATTCGGTATCCATTTGAAATCCATGCCACTGCATTGCCAGCGCTTGGCCGCCCCGGCAATGGGCCCGCGTCACCTAGCGCCGAAAAGGCAGCGCGTCGGGCGTCTTCAGCGCCACATCCGGCAGCACGATCTCGCTCACCTTGCCGCCGGCCCGGTCAATCGCGAATATCGTGCGTCCCTCGCCGGGCGCGAAGGAAAAGGCCTGCCCGCCAACGCCCAGCTTGATCGTCGCGACATGGATCATGGTCGGCCCCATGCTGGGGCGCGCCAGCACATACATTTCCGGCAGGTCATGGCCCAGCACATAGAGCAGGTCGTCCGGCCCGATGGCCCCGCCGGACGCCGCGTGCGGCGCCATGCGCTTGATCACGCCCTCCGGGAACAGCCAGCCACCGGTGCGGCGCCAGTCCTTGTCGAAGGTCACGACGCTGGAATAGGTGCTGTCCTTGAACGGCACGCCGCCATTGCCGGAATAATGCGCGAAGGCAGCAAGGCGCCCGCCGTCGATATCATCGAACCAGGTCAGCGAACCTTCATCCATCATGCCGAGCGAATGCGTGGCGACATGCGTCATGTTCGCCGCATCGAACACTTCGATCGATGAGCCCATCGGCACCAGCGAATAGTTCGAGTTCGCGCACCAGAGTTTCGCATTCCGCGCATAGCAGGAATTCATGTGACGGATCAGGCCCTTGTGCGGCGCCGTGAAGCGCGCCACCAGCTGGCCCGTGTCGCGCCGGTACTTGCCGATCACCGTATTGTCGAGCGCATAGAAGAAGTCCTCATCCACCGCCACTCCCTGGTCAGCCTCCGGCGCGTCATAGATGCGCACTGTCTTCGCTTCCAGCTGCGCCACCGGCGGGGCGACATAGTCCGGCACGGCGTCCAGATCGACAATCGCCACGGCCACCGGTGCAGCAGCGACCTCGCCGCTCACACAGGCCGGCACCGATAACGCGGCTGCCACACAAAGGCCGACGGCCCGGAACGTATGTCTCATGTCAAACCCCTTGAATGAGGATAACCAGCCCCCGCAAGGGGACTGGCATCCGATTGGGAAATCACGCCCGCCCTAGAAGCCGTAGCTGAAGCCGAGATAGACCGTGCTGCCGACATATTCGTATTCCGTGTTGCGCGCCTTGACGCGTCCCTGGAATTCCGTGGTCGGCTCATTGTTGAGGTTCACGCCCTCGATGAACACTTTCATGTTGTCGCGCAGCTCATAGGACACTTTCGCATCCCAGCGACCGAACTCGCCCTGGTCGAGATCATTGTCGCTATTGTTGAGGTCCACGTCCGTCAGGAAGCTGCCATTATAGGCATAGCTGACGGAGGCATCGATTCCATGGTTCTGGTAGAAGGCCGTCAGCGAATAGGTCTGCTCGGCCTGGTTCACCAGCGGCAGCGTTTCGCCATTCACCTTGGTCTCGCCATCAAGGAAGGTCGCGCTGGCCGCCATGCCGAAACCTGCGAGATAGTCAGGCAGGAAATTGTCGAACTGCGTCTGCGCGATCAGTTCAAGCCCCTTCAGCGTGCTCGACCCGGCATTGACCGTCGTTGATGTATCGAGCTGCGTCAGCTCGGTCGGGTCAATCGCCCCGGTCAGGCCGCGACGCTCCAGCTCGGCCACGATCTCGGCCTGCGTGGTGAACTTTTCGGAGAGGCCCACGAGATCGTCGGAAATGTCCTTGTAGAACACGGCCGCCGACAGAAGCGTCAGCTCGTTCGGATACCATTCCACCGACGCATCATAGTTCCACGACACCCGCGCCTCGAGATCGGGATTGCCAATCGAGAGGTTCGCAATACCAAGCTCTTCGCTATAGGAGGAGCGCGGCGCAATCGCATCATATTCCGGCCGCCCAAGCGCCCGCGTGATCGAGCCACGCACTTTCAGCGAATCCATCACGTCCCAGTTGACCAGCAGGTCCGGCAGCACGGTGAGATAGTCGCCGCCATCAGAGATTTTCGTCACCTCTTCCCCGTCGAGCAGGTAGCCGGACGAATCCACATCCGTCGCCTCAAGGCGTACACCGCCGATCACCTGCACCGGCCCCATCTGGCGCACACCCATGACATATCCGGCCAGCACGGTCTCGGTGATGTCATAGTCGGAGGCATAATTGTTGACGAATGTGTCGCTCGTGTTCAGCGCGAAATAGTCCGCATTCGCCGGATCGGCGAGGAAGGCGTTCATGGCATCCACGTCCATGAACAGGTTCGGGGCGCACATGACGTCATTGCAGTTCGTGAACGCGCCCTTGGTGAAGCTCGCCGACGTGCCAAGGTTCAGGTCGGACGATCCGCCGTCATAGCGGGTCGTTGCATAGTCCCACGACCGGTCGGTCTGGCGGAACTTGAGGCCGGCCTTGAGCCACGTGTCCGTGTCACGGTCCCAGCGCACGTCGAACTGACCCGTCAGGCCGTCTTCATCCATCTTGCTGGTCTGGAAGCGCGCACGGCGGAAGTCGATCAACGACGGGTCCTGCCGGTCAGGCGTGCCCGCGTCCGGCGTGATCGTCACCACACCGTCGCCCGAAAGCGTCCAGTGATTGGGCCCGAAATCCTTGCCCGAACGCCATTCCCAATAGGCGTATGGCTCGTCCAGCTTGTTCTTGTTGAGATTGACCTCGTAATTGAATGTCAGCGCATTCACGATATTCTCGCCGCCAGCGGCCAGCGAGAAGATGTCCTTGTGCGGCTCTTCGAGGCGAATGTTCATCGCGATCCGGTTCTCGCCGGACGTGCCGGATGTCGGCGTGTCGAACACGATATCGGTATCGAAATTCTGCTCATAGCGGTTGCGGTGCTGGTATTCGTCCCAGGTCGCATAGAAGGCGCGGGCGAAATATTTCGAAGTGTCTGTGGGGCGGAATTCCACCGTGCCACTGAGGTTCAGGCGTTCACGCCCGATCACGTAATAATTGTTCTTCACGTTGACCGGCGCATTGCCGCCGACCGAACCCGTTGCCGGGTCGGCCTCATAGCTCGCCCAGTCATCGGCATAATAGCCCGGCGCGATATATTCGCGGTCAGACCATGAACCGGCCAGCAGCCAGCCGAACGTGCCCGCATTATTTTGCCCGGCAATCGTGCCATCCAGGGAATACGGGTTGGAGCCGCCATAGGCGCGGTCGTCCGGCTTGATGTCCTCGAAGCCATAGCGGGCATTTGCATAGCCCCACAGCGTCTCGTCCTTGTCGAAGGGCGACTTGGTCTCGACGTTCACCGTGCCGCCAATGCCCTGCCCGTCGAGATCCGGCGTCAGCGCCTTGATCACCTGCACGGCGCCCAGCACACCGCCGGAAATGATGTCGAGCGGCGCGTTGCGACCGCCGCCTTCGGTCTCCGGCGAGCCCATGTTGGCGCCATTGATCGTGACATTGTTCAGCGACGGATTGATGCCGCGGATCTGGACGTAACGTCCCTCGCCCTTCTCCACCAGCATCGAGACACCGGCAATCCGGTTGAGGCTTTCGCCGACATTATTGTCCGGCAGCTGGCCCAGCTCATCAACGCCAAGCGCATCGATGACCGACAGCGCATCGCGCTTTTCCGCAATGCCTTTGAGGCGTGACAGCTGGCTGCCCTGCACGACAACAGTGTCGAGCACGCGGTCGTCATCAGCGGGTTGTTCCTGCGCAGCGACATGGCCCGCAAGGATGGAAAGGCTCGCAGTGAGCAGGATGATGGAACGGAATGACATGGACTTGACCCTCGGATAAATGACCCTCGGGGCGATCCGTTAACGGCGCTTCATGACACTTGCGTAATGCTCGTGTGAACTGTTTTCGACACAATCACGCCCCGTCCCGCGAGGGTTGCGAGCGCGTGGAAACGTCAGGTCCGTCCGGTAGAAAGAGGCGTCAGCCCAGCAGCTCGAACACGAGGAAGATCGCCGCCGACAGGCCGCCAGCCGCCGGAACGGTAATCACCCAGGCCGCGATGATCGTCATGAAATGATGGCGGCGCACGAGGCGGCGATAGCGCGGCTGGTCGCCGCCGGCCGGCTCGTCGCGGTCCGGGTTGCGCGGGTTGCGGGCGATATAGTCGCGCCGCCGCTTCGAGTTGGCCGTATACCATTCGCGGAAGAAACCGACGCCGAAGACCGCCCCCACGGCGATATGCGTCGAGCTGACCGGCAGACCGAGCGCCGAGGCCACGATCACCGTGATCGCCGCCGACAGGGCCACACAGAAGGCCCGCATCGGGTTCAGCTTGGTAATCTGGTCGCCCACCATGCGGATCAGTTTCGGCCCGAACATGATCAGCCCGAACGAGATGCCGAGCGCGCCGATGGCCATGACCCAGAGCGGAATGCCGACCTTGGCCGCCACGGCGCCCGACTGCGCCGTCGACACGATCGCCGCCAGCGGCCCGATTGCATTGGCCACGTCATTGGCCCCGTGCGCGAAGGAGAGCAGCGCCGCCGAGAAGATGAGCGGCAGCTTGAACAATTCCCGCAGCGACTTGTTGCGGTTTTCCATGCCGACCGACTGGCGCTTGATCAGCGGCCGGGCGACCAGCCAGGTCAGCACGGTCATGGCCACACCAATCAGGCTGGCGGTTGTCAGGTTGATCTCGATCAGGTGCTTCAGGCCCTTGGTCGCGAGGTAGGTCGAGAAGGCGCCCGCCATCACGGCCACCAGCAGCGGCACCCAGCGCCGCGCGGCGGCAATCTTGTCGTCCTGATAGATGATCGCCGTCTTGATGAAGGCGAGGAAGCCCGCCGCAATGATGCCGCCCAACAGTGGCGAGATCACCCAGCTGGCCGCAATCTGCCCCATGGTCGGCCAGTTGACAGCCGCAACGCCTGCCGCCGCGATCCCGGCCCCGGCCACACCGCCGACAATCGAGTGCGTCGTCGATACCGGCGCGCCGAACACGGTCGCGATATTGATCCACAGCGCCGCCGCGATCAGGGCCGACATCATGAGCAGGATGAACGTATTGGCATCGGCGAGGCCTGCCGGGTCGATAATACCCTTCGACACCGTGCCGACGACATCTCCGCCTGCAATCAGCGCGCCTGCGCTCTCGCAGATCGCCGCAATCGCCAGCGCGCCCATCATTGACAGCGCTTTCGACCCCACAGCCGGGCCGACATTATTGGCGACGTCATTGGCGCCGATATTCAGCGCCATATAGGCCCCGATTGCGGCCGCAATGACGATGATCAGGGCGCCGGGCGTATCTTGGATAATCGTGCTGACAACCAGCGCGCACACGGCGATGAAGACGAGCGCCAGTCCCGGCATCAAAAGCGAACGTGAGACCGAATGCGAGGCCTGCTCGATCTGTCCGACCTTTGAAAGGTCCTTGTCGAGGGTCGGCTTCATTCCGCTGGATTGGGGCATGCTGGCTGTGTTTCCGTCTTGCTTGGCCGCGCGGTAGCACGCCTTGCAAGCCGGATACAGGATTCGCGTTCAGATTTCAGGACGAATTTCTGGGACTGTGGCCGGGGCCCTCAGGGCGCAAACCGCGTCAGCAGCGTGCTCAGCTCCGGACAGTCCACTTTCGCCGCCGCCTCGCCGGGCGAAAACCAGCCGACTTCGCGCTGCCCGGCTTCCGGGAACCTGGCCACCTGTTCGCGCACTTCCAGCGCATAGACGGTTGCCTCGCACTCCATCACGGTTCCGGCGCCGATCCGCTTCTCGTAATGGAAGCTGCCCACCGGCGACGGGTCCAGCGCGCCGCGCACACCGGCCTCTTCATAGGCTTCGACCCCCGCCATCTCGTCGTCAGGCTTGCCCTCTTTCGGCCAACCCTTGGGCAACATCCACTGGCCGCGTCCGCGCGTCGTCACCAGCAGCACTTCATGCCCCTCCCCCACACGCCGCCAGCAGAGCGCAGCCACCTGCTGGGCCACGGGCGGGCGCAGCCACGCCCCCGTCACCAGGGCGGCCAATTCGCGCTTAAGACTGAACTCTGTAGATTTCATGACAGTAATGTGACGGTATTCGCTGCAACCTGCAATGGCGCACGTGCACAAGCGCCGCTACGCCCTCGCGCATGCCTATATACCTGCCATTATTAAGAATCCCTGCTGAATCAGGGAGCAAGCCTCAGCGCGGCGCGTCCACATCCATCTCCGCGACGGAAATCGCGTGGATCCGCCAGCCCCCGTCCACATTGCGATAGAGCAGGTCAAATCGTATCGCGCTCGGCCTGTATTCGAAAGCACCCCTCAGGCGCAGGTTACCCTCGAAATCGAGGGCCGGTTCAAGATAATAAGTCGGTGTGATCAGGATCGCCCGGCCGACATCCACGCGCCGGTTGCGCAGCGGTGCAAACACACCCGCCAGTGCTTTAGGACTATTGGCTTTCTGGAACTGGGGCGTGCCGAGCTGCTGCAGCACGTCGTAATTGCCTGTCCTGTTGGCATTGTCGAGCGTGACCATGGTCGACCAGACCAGCCGCGCGAGGCCCGTCTCGTCGGGCACGGATTCCGCGCGCGCCACCGACGCGCCTGCGGTCAGGATCAGCGCAGCCAGCAGGCCCAGGACCCGCAAGACCACGCCCCGCCAGAAGGCAGGGCGTGGAGCCTGGTGGGAACGCAAGGTGGACACAAAATCCCCTTACCAGGCAGCCGAGAAGCCGACACGTCCGCCCGTGCCGCCATTATTCATGCCCGAGGCAACGCCAGCATCAATTTGCCAGGCGTCATTAAGGCGATAACCCGCCGAGGCGCCAATCGCGCTCTCGCTGTCATAGAAACCGTAGCCGCCATTGATCGCGAACTTCTTGCCGACCGGCACATAGGCCGTGTCGAGCGCGAAGGCCGCCGCAATGCCCGCCCGGTTGTCCCGGATATCATCCTGGCTACGCGCAATCAGGTTGGCATTGGCGCTGAGGCCGGATGAAAGAGAATAGTCCGCAGCGAGATTGCCGTGCTGGTCCGTCGTCACCACGCCGACCTGCCCGCTCTGGGCTGCTGTACTCGCCGCCGAGCTCACACCGGCCAGTGTGTACGTATTGTCAGCCGTGCCCAGCGCGACCTGGTTAGCCCGCGTGGTCGTTGCGCCATTGCCAATCGCCATCGAGTTCGCAAATCCGGCGCTTGCCTGGTTGCCGAGGGCCGTCGCGAAATCAGCAGACGCATTCGCCGCTTCGCCAATCGCCGTCGAGCGCACACCAGATGCACTGGCCAGGTGACCAAAGGCATGCGCGCGCTCAGCCGTGGCAGAAGATTGCCAGCCAAAGGCCGTGGCCGCCGTACCATTTGCCGTGGCTTCACCACCGACAGCGGTTGACGAATTGCCGTTGGCAACCGTCGTCGTACCGATGGCAATCGCGTCAGCGCCCGTGGCCGAGGCCTGGTTGCCTTGGGCAATGCTCTCGAGGCCATTGGCCGTTGCCGCTTCGCCGACGGCCAGCGAGCGGATGCCCGATGCCTTGGCGAGGTGACCGAAGGCATGGGCGCGCTCTGCCGTTGCGCCGGACTGCCAGCCAAACGCCGTTGCCGCCACACCATCTGCCACGGCTTCACCGCCGACAACCGTTGTCGAATTGCCGTTGGCAACCGTCGTCGTGCCGATGGCGATGGCGTCGACGCCTGTCGCCGAGGCCTGGTTGCCTTGCGCGATACTCTCGAGGCTGTTCGCAACAGCGGCCTCACCCACTGCCAGCGAGCGGATGCCGTTCGCCTTGGCGAGATGACCGAAGGCCTGCGCGCGCTCTGCATTGGCGCCGGACTGCCAGCCGATCGCCGTCGCGCCGGGTCCTGTCGCAACCGACTCGCCGCCCACAGCCGTGGTCGAATTGCCCGTCGCAGTGGCATCCGTGCCCACAGCCATCGCGTCAACGCCGGTCGCCGCCGCGTCCACGCCGCACTCCAGCGCGGTGGCCTCCCCGGCATTGGCATTACAGTCAGGTGTCGCATCGGCAAAAGCCGGCAGCGCAGGTACCAGGAAAGCGCCCAATACCATGGCCGTCAGTAGGCCGCTTGATTTCAGCAGATTATGTTTTTTCATCACCCGTTTCCCGTTCCATAGACGCAGGGCGGAATGCCCGGCCGCTCTCCTCGCCATAAAATATAGCGTGTAGAATAATTTACGGGCAGCGCCGGAAACTGGATCAGTGGGATTTAAAGATTTTGCTAACTATTTCGCGACCTGCAGCAAACACGGCAGATATCAGCGATAGAGAATGGGAAGCGGAGGGGCTTGCCCCCCGCGCCGGGCAAGCGGGACTGGGAGTGAGACCAGCCCCGCCGCCCCCCGCAAGAGCCTGTCGGACCGTAAGGGGGCGGTCCGGCAAGCCCTGTCAGTGACTGTGCGCCGCCGATGCCGGGGCCGCAGGCCGGTAGGCCCCCGCATCCGTCGTGAACTCGGCATGGCCATAGCGCGCCAGCAATTTGCGTATCTTCGCCGTCAGGCGCCGGTCGGCGAGCCCCTTCAGGCCCGGTGTCGCCAGCGCCAGCTTGTACGCCGCCATCTTCAGCGCGATCCCGGTGCCCATCACGGCGGCGACGGCATAGTCCAGGTTGCTGACCGGCACACCCATGTCGGCGGCCGCCTTGCGGTCCCCGCCCAGGAATTGCTGGATGAACACGATCCGCGAAAACCGCTTCTCGATGGCGTCGAACACGCGGCTGCCGAATGATTTGTCCGGCGGCATATAGGCCGCCAGCGTCGCCCGCACGAGCGCCCCGCAGGTCGCGTCGTCAAACCCGTCGCGGATCGATCCGCCCCGCGCATTCATGATGTCGATGATCCCCTGCGGCGTATCCATCAGCAGGTCTTCCGGCAGGCCCAGCAGGTAACAGCGATAGCGGCTGAACTCGACCCGCGCGCGCTCTTCGGCGGTAAATTCCGTGCGCCCTTCGGCCACCATCTGGTAGGCCAGCAGGAAGACGTCGATCAGGCCCGCCGGCATCTGGTCCACCTGCGGGATCGGGATACCGTACACGGACACGTCCCAGCCCTTCACCCGCCGCAGCACATTGAACCGCACCATGGAGTGCATCAGTCGCACCATGGCGGCGGCCTTGAAGCCCTCGCCATGCGGCTCCATCGCGCCCGGCAGGGTCGTCACGGTAAAGAAGGTCGCCGTCTCGTTGACGCGCCGCGCCGCCGTCGTGCCGCTCAGTGTCCCGGTCAGCGCCATCGGCAAGGCGGTATACTTGTTCAGGAAGGTCGCCAGGAAAGAGCCGCGGATCATCCACGGCGCCGCCACGGCCATGGGCAGCCGGTTCAGCCGCGCGCCCTCGCGCACCAGATCCATGTCCAGCCAGTCCGGCTTGGTCTCCATCTCGGCGATCAGCGCGACCAGTTCCGCCGGCGCGTCCGGCACGGCTTCGATACCCTTGTCACAGGCGGTCTGCAGCATGTCGACCAGCGTCTTGAAGCCATACTCGCCCATCAGGGCCGCATAGGCATCGGCGGTCACATCGCCCAGCATCGTATAGGCGCGCACGCGCTCCACCATGTCGGCCGGCGGCGTGGGGAACTTGTCGGCATAGGAGGCAATCGAGCTTGCCGAAACGTCCTCGGTATAGCGCTCGGGCAGGACCGAGAAATCGACATCCCCGTACATGGCCGGTAAAGTGGCCTTCTGCTTGGCGATGCGCGTATGGATGGACGCTTGAACATCAGACATGTTTCGACCCTTCTGACCGCTCTATTGGCAGCATAATCTATATATGTGAGTATTGCTCATGTTTTCTACTCGCTTAGCGCGAACGGAACGCACAAGCGCAGGGGGGATTCCAAGTGACTGATAAAAAAAGAAGAAATCCAAAACAAGCGCGGGCGCAGGCAACTGTAAATGCGATACTCGAAGCGACATTTCACATTCTGGAGGCCGAAGGCCTCGCCAATCTGACAACAAATGGCATCGCCGAACGCGCCGGTGTGAGCATCGGCACACTCTACCAGTATTTCAGCGATCGCGACGCGATACTGGCGATGCTCGGTCAGCGCCAGTCGGATGGTATCGGCGAGCGCATCCTGGAAATCATGCAGGATACGTCCGAGCCGGACGGCATCCGCAAGGTCGTCCGCGCGTTGATGCACGGCGTGCAGGGATCGCCCGAAACCCGTATTGTGCTCAGCGACGCCCTGTTCCGCGTCCACGGCGAAGGGGCCATCATCAATCATAGCAAGGCGTTCAGCGATATCCTGCAGACGCACCCCGAACTGAGCTTTATCAACCGCCCCGAGTCAGCCTTCATCCTCACACATGCCGTGATCTGCCTGCTGCGCGCGGCGATTGCCGAGTCCAGCCTCGGTCTCCAGTCAGACGCCCTGGAAGACGAGCTCGTGCTGTTGATGGAAAGCTACGTCATAGCGCTTGCAACCCGCGCGCAAGTTCAGCTGACCAACTAGGCCTCAGCCGCTGTGGAAGTGTCCGTAGATCCGCTCGGCCAGCGCCTCGTTGACGCCCTCGACCGCCATCAGGTCAGCCACTTTCGCCCGTGACACGCCGCGCGCCGAGCCGAAATACTGCAGCAATGCCTTCTTGCGCGCCGGGCCGATCCCCTCGATCTCGTCGAGCGGCGAACGCGCAATATCGGCCGAGCGCTTCGCCCGGTGCGCGCCGATCGCCCAGCGGTGCGCCTCGTCACGCAGCCGCTGCAGGTAATAGAGCACCGGCGCCGTCTCCGGCAGCTTGAACGGCGCCCGGCCCGGCCGGAAGAACTGCTCACGCCCGGCATTGCGGTCAACGCCCTTGGCAATCGAGACGAGGTTCACGTCGTCCGGCCCGAGCCCCAGCCCGGCCAGCGCTTCCAGCACGGCGTTCAGCTGCCCCAGCCCGCCATCGATCAGCACGAGGTCCGGCCAGTTGCGGTCATTGCCCACCGCCTTCTCCTTCAGGCCGCGCGCAAAGCGCCGCCGCATGACTTCGCGCATCATGCCATAGTCGTCGCCCGGCTCGATCTCGGTGTCCTTGATATTGAACTTGCGATAGGCGGTCTTCATGAACCCGTCCGGCCCGGCCACAACCATGCCACCCACGGCATTCGTGCCCTGGATGTGCGAGTTGTCATAAATCTCGATCCGCTGCGGCACCGTCTGCAGCTCGAACAGTTTCTGCACCTCGTCCAGCAGCCGCGCCTGGCTCGCCGTCTCGGCCAGCTTGCGCGTCACCGCCTCCGTCGCATTGCGCTCGGCCTGCGCCACGAGGTCCCGCTTCGAACCGCGCTCCGGCCGGCGGATCTCGATTTTCCGGTCGACCTTCAGTTCCAGCGCCTCGCCGATCAGGCTCGCCTGTTCCGGCATCTCGTTGACCAGGATCAGCTTCGGCGGCGGGCGCTTGTCATAGAATTGCACCAGGAAGGCGGCCAGCACTTCCTCCACGCTCTCGCCGCCATCATGGCGCGGATAGTGTGCCGTCGCGCCCCAGTTCTGCCCGGCCCGGATGAAGAAGACCTGCACGCACGAGACGCCGCCCTCCATCGCGATGGCAAAGATGTCGGCCTCTTCCAGCCCGTCCGGGTTCACGTCCTGCGTCGCGCGCACATGCGCCAGCGCCCGGATGCGGTCACGCAACCGCGCCGCCGTCTCGAACTCCATCGCCTCGGCGGCCGCGTCCATCTCTCCGGCCAGCCGCTTCTGCAGGTCGGCCCCCTTCCCCCTCAGGAAGTCTGCCGCCTCGTCGGCCAGCTCGGTATAGTCCTCTTTCGAGATCAGCCCCACGCAGGGCGCCGAACAGCGCTTGATCTGGTGCAGCATGCAGGGCCGCGTGCGCGCATTGAACACGCTGTCCTCGCAGGTGCGCAGCAGGAAGGCCTTCTGCAGCGTGTCCAGCGTCTGCATCACCGCCCCGGCGCTCGCGAAGGGCCCGAAATAGTCGCCCTCATTATGCTTGGTGCCGCGATACTTCTTGATCTGCGGCGCCTCATGGTTCCGCCGGATCAGGATATAGGGAAACGACTTGTCGTCGCGCAGCAGCACGTTGAAGCGCGGCTTCAGGCTCTTGATCAGGCTCGCTTCCAGCAGCAGCGCCTCGGTCTCGCTCTCGGTGACGACGAATTCCATCCGCCGCGTCAGCAGGATCATCCGCGCGATCCGCTGCGTATGCCCGCCGAGGCGCGCATAGTTCGACACGCGCGCCTTCAGGTCGCGCGCCTTGCCCACATACAGGACCTCACCGCCATCGCCGAACATGCGATAGACACCGGGCCTCCCGGGCAGCCGTTTCAGATTGTCCTTGATGACGTCGACGCCGCGAAGCGTGGTTGCGTCATTCTCCTGCGATTCCATGGCTCCCTAGATAGCGCCTGCAGGCGCCGCTTGCGAGGCCTAGAACAGCCTGTCGATCAGTTGGCCGAAATCCACGCCGCCATCAAAGCCCCAGCCAATGCCGAAAGCGAAGATCATCACGATCACGAGGGCAAAGAAAAACTCGCTGCCCTGCTTCGTCTCCCTCTTTTTCTTGCGCTTGGCCAATTGCTGCGGGCGGAAGGCCAGGATCAGCAGGATCAGCGCGAACACGCAGAGGCCGATCACGCGCTGCGTATCGCTCAGACGCTCCAGCCAGATGCCAAGATCATTCGCTGCGTGCCGCGCCTCGTGCACGATCAGGTCCCATATCTCGCCGATGGGAATGATATTGTTCGATGAGACCATGGTCTCGATAGTCCTCTGCCGGTCCGGCAAATTCACCGGATTCTGATTGGGCATCATCGCAGGCTTGGTTGAAAAACCGATAAAGAAATACGATAAAATTCAGCCAATTGGCATAATCAGGCCTTAGAATAGCCTGTTGCGGCACAGGCCTGCGTCCCGCAGCCGCATGGCCGCAGATTCGGGAAAAGCTTGCCGCAATCGCCCATGCGTCCTAAGGCACAGGCCATTCGCCCAGCCTCCAATCCGCACCTCGGGATCTCATATAATGTCCGCTGACATCCGCCTCGCCGACGCCCTCGAACGCGTCAAGCCGTCCGCCACGATCGCCGTCACCACCAAGGCCGCCGAACTGAAAAGCGCCGGCCATGACGTCATTGGCCTCGGCGCAGGCGAGCCCGATTTCGACACGCCGGACAATATCAAGGAAGCCGCCATCAAGGCGATCCGCGAGGGCAAGACCAAGTACACGCCTGCCGACGGCCTGCCCGAGCTGAAACAGGCCATCTGCGGCAAGTTCCTCCGCGAGAACGGCCTCACCTACAAGCCCTCGCAGGTGCATGTCGCGCCGGGCGGCAAGCCGGTCATCTACAACGCCCTCGTTGCCACGCTGAACCCCGGCGACGAAGTCATCGTGCCCGCGCCCTACTGGGTCTCCTATCCCGAAATGGTGCTCATGGCCGGCGGCGAGCCCGTCATCGCCCCCTGCGGCCCGAACACCCAGTACAAGCTGACGCCGGATGCGCTCGAAGCCGCGATCACGCCGCGCACGCGCTGGATCATCCTGAACTCCCCGTCCAACCCCACCGGCGCCGCCTATACCAAGGCCGAGCTGCGCGGCCTCGCCGACGTGCTCCTGCGCCACCCGCAGGTCTGGGTCCTCACCGACGACATGTACGAGCACCTCGTCTATGACGGCTTCGAATACTGGACCATCGCCCAGGTCGAGCCCACCCTTTACGATCGCACGCTGACCATGAACGGCGTCTCCAAGGCCTATGCCATGACCGGCTGGCGCATCGGCTATGCCGCAGGCCCTGAAAAACTGATCAAGGCCATGGGCAAGGTCATCAGCCAGACCACGTCCAACCCGTCCTCGATCAGCCAGTATGCCGCCATCGAAGCCCTCAACGGCCCGCAGGATTTCCTCGAACCGCGCCGCAAGGTCTATCAGCAACGCCGCGACATGGTCGTTGCGGGCCTCAACAAATGCGCCGGCCTGCACTGCCCGACGCCTGAAGGCGCCTTCTATGTCTATCCGTCCTGCGCGGGCGTCATCGGCAAGACGGCCCCGTCCGGCAAGGTCATCGAGACGGACGAGGATTTCGCCACCGAGCTTCTGGAAACCGAAAAGGTCGCTGTCGTCTTCGGCGCAGCCTTTGGCATGTCCCCGGCCTTCCGGGTCTCCTACGCCACGTCGACCGAAGCCCTGACCGAAGCCCTCATCCGCATCGAACGCTTCTGCGCCGCCCTGAAATAGATTGCGTCTATAGGTCGGCCAGCTGCTATTGATTGGTAATGTGGGTAACGAATGCCCATCTCATCTGTATAATCTTCAATAGATACAGGAGTCACACCATGCCCATCGATATCGGAATGAACGACAAGGCCCGTCAGTCTTCCGCGCAGGCGCTCCGGGTCCTGCTCGGCGAGACCTATGCGCTGTATGTGAAGACACACGGCTACCACTGGAATGTCACCGGTCCGCGCTTCAACTCGCTGCACACCATGTTCATGACCCAGTATACCGAGCTCTGGACCGCGCTCGACGAGATTGCCGAACGCATCCGCGCCCTTGGCCACTTCGCCCCCGGTTCGTCCTCGGAAATGCTGGAAGAGGCCACGATCAAGCCCGACAATGGCGTGCCGGATGCCGAAGCCATGATCTCGAACCTGGTCAAAGGCCACGAAGCGATCAGCCGCGCCGCCAAGATCGGCCTCAAGGTTGCCGAGGAAAACAATGACATCGTGACGGTCGACCTGATGACCCGCCGCGCCGACATTTCCGAGAAAACCGCCTGGATGCTGCGCGCCAATCTCTAGGCGCACCGGCAGGTTTCAGGACGTCTGACGTCAGAGGGGCTCCCGTGCGGGGCCCCTTTTTTCGTGGCGCGGCAAGTGTAGGAAAACCGGCGACTTATCCGCCCCCCGCAAAACCATGCCTACAATTGCCTCATGTTTCCGCTCGATGAACAGGACATGGAGATCGTGGCGCCCGAAGGCTGGGCGCGGCTTGACCGCGTGGTGCTCATGGCCGCGGACCTGCTCGGCCCCGTAGCCGATGCCATCCTGCCCAAGGGCGTCGCCGCGAAAATCCTCGCCATCCTGAAACCGGCCGAAGCCCTCGCAAGGCGCCTCCTCTATCTCCTCGCCCCCACCATCACCCTCACGCCCGCATCCACGGCCCCTGGACCCGCGTCCCCGGCGAAAGCCGGGGCCTCATCCCGTCCGGTCCCGCTCCCATCCGCAACGGACCCCGGTCTTCCCCAGCGTGGTCGGAAAATACTGTTCCGCCTCACCGAAGCCCCCGCACGCGGTCCCAAACCCACCGGCCCCCGCATCCGCTACCTCGACGGCCCGCCAGCCCCTCCAAAACCGCCAGCGAGGCCCGCCACGCCACAAACGGCCGCCCGGCTGAGAGACCGCCTCATCGCGCTCACCCTGGTCCTTGGCGACCCGAACCATCACGCCAAACGCCTCGCGCGCTTTCTCGCCCGCCGCGCCGCCAAAGACAGCCCGCGCCCCGTCCCCTTCAATTTCGCCTATGTCCCCCGCCTCGCCCGTCTCGGGCTCGAGGAAGACCTGCGCGACGCCCTCGAATTCACCAATGCTGCTGCGCATTACAAGGCGCATGCCCCGCCGGGTTAGCGGCCTTCAGCGCCCTTTGCCCTCTTCGCGCTTTGGTAGAGTGAAAACAAACGAATGCATTTTTACCGTTTGGACAGCCTGCCGCGCCGCGATGGGCGCCCCTTGGCGTGCGCGGAATAAAAAAAAGCCCGGCAGCGAATGAACGCGCCGGGCTGATGAGTATTGGGCCCCGAAGGGGGGAGGAAACGCCCAATCGGAGGAGATTGGGAAATGCCCGGGGCCCAAGGCATGACCCATAGATAAAGCTTCGCAGCTGCAGCACAACCTGCATGACAGCAGGTCACCCATGCACAAATGCAATTCATCAAACGTTCAAACTAGCCTTGATGCATGGACGGGCGCCGCAAGGCCTCCGTCTCCGCCGTCACGAAGTCGCGGAAGGCTGCCACGCGCTTCGACCGGCGCAGGTCGCTCGGATAGACGAAATAGAGGTCGAAAATCGGCCCGACATGGTCAGGTAACACCTTGATAAGGCGCGGCATTGTGCTCGCCATATAGTCCGGCACATCGGCAATCCCGAGCCCGGCATCCACCGCCCGCAGCATGGCGAACACATTGTTCAGCTTCAGCGAGGCCGGGCGCGGCGGGCTGTCATCACGGCCCACCCGGCAGGCAAAGCTCATCACGTTCAGCAGCGAGCTTTCGTCGCCATAGGCAATGATGCGGTGATTATCGAGGTCCTGCGGCGTGCGCGGCATGCCGTTCTGCTTCAGGTATTCCGGCGAGGCATAGAGGTTCGTCGCCACCGTGCCGAGCTTGCGCTGGATCAGGTCCGCCTTGTCCGCCGCCCATAGCCGGATGGCGCATTCCGCCTCCAGTTTCAGCAGGTCATAGTCATTATCGTCGAGCCGCAGGTCGAGATGCAGGTCCGGATGCTTGCGCGTGAACCCGCCAAGCCGGGGCACCAGCCAGGTCGACCCGAAGGCCACCGGCGCCGACACGATCAGCTCGCCCTGCGGCGTATCCTGCTGGTCCTTCAGCGCGGCATTGGCCGAAGTGGCTGCCGCCGCCATCTCCATCGTCGAGCGATAGAGCGTATGGCCTGAATCCGTCATCACCAGCCCGCGCGCATGCCGCTGGAACAGTGAGACGCCCAGCGCCTCTTCCAGCGCCGCAATCTGGCGCGAGACAGCCGACTGCGATATCCCGAGCCGTTCGCCCGCAGATGTCAGGCTGCCTGCTTCGGCTGCCGCGTGAAAAGATCTGAGCTTGCCCCAATCCATGGGGTGGGTTTGTGGCGCCAGTTTGACTTTAGGGCAAGCAGAGAATGTGGTGCATGTGCGAAATCGCCATTTCCCCCTGAATGTGCAATTCAGGGTCTCAACAGAGGAGATCCGGTGATGTCAGACCCCTTTATCCTGCGGCCCATCGGTCATGTCCGCTGCGACCGCGCCGAAGCGATCGATGATGACTGGGACAGCGTGCCTGCCCGGATCGAGCTCGACACATCGGTCTTCGACGCCGAAGCCCTGATGGGCCTCGACACCTTCTCCCATGCCGAAGTGATTTTCCTGTTCGACCAGGTGCCGGACGCCAAGATCGTCACCGGTGCGCGCCACCCGCGCGGCAATACGGACTGGCCGAAAATCGGCATCTTCGCCCAGCGCGGCAAGAACCGGCCCAACCGGCTCGGCGCCACGATCTGCGAAATCCTCTCCGTCGACGGCACAGTGCTCCACCTCAAGGGCCTCGACGCCATCGACGGCACGCCGGTCCTCGACATCAAACCCGTCATGTCCGGCTTCCAGCCAAGGGGCACCCTGCGCGAACCCGGCTGGTCAAAAGAGATCATGGAGACCTACTGGTAACCCTCCCCTCTCCCTCGGGAGAGGGGCCGGGGGTGAGGGGTCACAGGATCACCCTCAAACACAAGCGCCCGCAGCGACGCACGCCACCCCTCATCCTCCTTAGGAGGCTGACCTCAATGGCTCACCCATTCCAGCCGCGAAGGCAATTGCTCACTAGAATAGTCGATTCTCAGTGCACGCCGGTGCTCGCCTGAAGTGGTTGATGATGACGAGCGGTGTAGCATCAAGGCCTTCACAAACAACAAGTCACCCCTGCGCGCATGGCACATCTCGACCGGTGCGCTTGTCGCGATCTCCCCTGCCCGGTCCGACGCGATGCGCCCCAACGTGTGCATCCCCTGCGCAAGCTCAAGGCAGCCATTGCTATTATCTGCCGCATCAAGATGAACCCGGACGAAGAACATCGACTGCAAGATGTTTATCGGCGGCTCGCAATGCCAGAATCCGTCCTTTTTTACCCACGCGCCATAGCCTTCCAGATCCTGCCGCTCGCGCACGGCAATGACCCGGTCCTGATGCCACGGCACGCCCCAGTTCGCGTCCGCTGACTTGTCGAAGGCAACAAGGCGTACCGGCTTTGCGCCCGCCTGCAGGGTTTCACAAAGTCGCCCGATCGAACTGTCTGGTCCCAGCACCACCCGCAGGGCGTCAGACCATTTCAGCCGGACACCGGGCCTTGCCTCGACTCGGCAAGCTTCATCCAGCAGTGCAAGTTCCGCTTCCGACAAGGCATCCCGAACCCAGAACCGTCCCGTCTCTTCAAATGCCTCCACGCCGTCGGTCATCCGCCCCTACTGGCTCGCCCACAGGATCCGCGCGATCCACGCAATCTCGTTCGGCTTGAAGCTGCGCACCGGATAGTCCGGGTTCAGAGAGGCGAGGTCCACGACACGCGCATTGCGCCGCTCCAGCACCTTCGCCATCACTTCGCCGCCGGTCGTCTTCGCCACCACACGGTCACCCGGCTTCACCTCGGCGCCCGGCGCAACGATGATCCGGTCGCCTGCGCGATAGGCCGGCTCCATGGAATCCCCGCTGATCTGCAGCGCATAGACCGCCTCGTCGCCAAGCCCCGGAAACCGCACCTCTTCCCAGCCGCCGCCGACCGGGAAACCCGCATCGTCAAAGAAGCCGTCCCGCCCCGCCTGCGCAAAGCCGATCAGCGGCGCGAGCCCGCCGCGTCGCCCTTCCACCATGGCGGCAAAGTCATCAAACCCGCTGCCCACCGCTTCCAGCACGCGCGCCAGGCTCTCGGTGGAGGGCCAGCGCGGGCGGCCATCGGCGCCTTCGCGTTTCGAGGGGTTGAACGCTGTCGGGTCCAGCCCCGCGCGCCTCGCAAGGCCCGAGGCCGAGAGGCCGTGATGCGCCGCCAGCTGGTCGATTCCCCGCCAGATATCCCGGTGCTGCATGGCAAATGGCCCTGTTCTGTCCTGCGCATTGTATAATGGGTATATAATCCTATCGTCAAGCCTGCGCCATGCGCAATGAACCAAAGCCGTTCCGGCACGTTAGGGGAAAATGAAATCCCTTTCCGGCCTCAGTTCGCTTGAGCGGACCGCATTCTATATCTGCGCCGCGCTGCTCGCGCTCGCCGTGCTCGTCCTCGCCTTCCTTCTGGCCATGACGCAGCCGCGTTTCGCCACGCCCCTGGTCAACCGCGCCCTCAATGCCTGGGGGCCGGACGGCGCCAAAGTCGCCTCCGCACACCTGCGCTTTCCCGCCCTCGGCACGCTCGCCGTTTCCGGTGCCGATGTGCCAGGCCTGGCCGAAGTCGAAACCGGCGCCCTCTCCGCCAATCTGTTCGGCTTCCTCCCCGGTGTCCCGTGGCTCTCGGACGTCAGCGCCCGCAATGGCCGCATCAACCTCGCCGGATCAGGCACCAAGAACAACACGGCCCGGCCCGATGTGCGCAAATGGGTCGACCATATCGACGTCGCCAATATCGACCTCGCCTTCAATGCGGACAAGCCGGAGCGCACGCTGAAACTCGTCTCCGCCAAGGGCTCGGTGCAAAGCGGTAACGTAACCCTCCACGCCACCGGCGCCGATTCCGAAGTCCGCTTCGAAGGCACCGCCAAGGCCTCGAAAAGCGACACGCTCGGCGGCCGCGTCCGCATCAAGGGCGACAACATGGCCGACCTTGCCCGCCTCGTCGGCCTCGCGGCGCCGGATACGCCGCCCTACAATCTCACCGCCCAGCTCTCCATCGAGCCCGGCGCCTATGACCTCGACGACATTGCCGGCACGGTCGGCGACAGTGATCTTGCCGGATCCATCCTCGTCGACCTTGATCAGGACACGCCCTATATCACCGCCGACATCAAGTCCCACCAGCTCGACTTCGACGATCTCGGCGTCATCTTCGCCCTGCCCTTCGGCACCGGCAATGGCGAGACCGTCGGCAAGGCCCAGCGCCGCGCCAAGCAGGCCTACCAGCGCGGCAACCGCCTCATTCCCAATATCGAGATCGACTTTGCCCGTCTCGATGCCGTTGACGGCAAGGTCCACTATGTCGCCGATACGGTGATCAATTCCACGCTCGATCTCACCGGCGTCGAACTCGACTTCGACATCACCGGCCGCGTCGTGAAGGCCAAGCTCGCCCGCTTCGCCTTCGATGAGGGCACGATCACCGCCTATGCCACACTCGACGGCACGCAGCAGCCCGCCCAGACCAATGTGGTCGGCTCGCTCGACCATGTCGCCCTTGCCAGCCTGTCGCTCGACAAGATCGCGCGCGGCAATGTCGACGGCCAGTTCAAGGCCGACATGTCCGGCAATCGGCTGCGCGACGCATTCGGCCGGGCCAATGGCAGCCTGTCGCTCTGGTCGACCGATACGCAGGTCCTCGCCCTCGGCAGCGAGGCGCTGGGGCTCGACATCGGCGAGGCGCTCGTCCTCCTTGCCTCTGAAGACAAGGCCGATCCGGTCTTCACGCCCGCCCGCTGCCTCGCCGTCGTCATGGACATCAACAAGGGCATCGGCACACTCAACCCCGCCGTGCTCGATACGGAAGACAGCCTCATCGTCATGAAAGGCGATGTGGATTTCGAGACCGAAGCGCTCGACATCAAGATCCGCTCCGACGCCAAGGATGCCTCATGGGGCACGCTTGTCGGCAATGTCTCCCTCGGCGGCACGCTGCGCAATCCCAGCGTCAATCCGCTGAACGGCAAGGCGGTGCTGCAGGTTGGCCTCGCGGTTGTCCTCGCCAACGTCGCCGGCCCGCTCGCCGCCCTCCCCTTCATCGAAACAGGCAGCGGCCAGGACGCCCCCTGCGGCGCCCTCCTCTCCCGCGCAAAGAATGCGCAGGGCTGATCAGACCTCTGTGTACGTTGTTCTCATCGCAATCGTATGGGTCTTGCGCTCCCACCAATAGACGCCCTCTTCTTGTCTGAACAAGTAACCCCAGGCAAAAATGCAGCACATCAGGAAATAGGCTAAAATGACGCGGTGAAAATATTGCGGCTTCGCGCCGAAATCATCCAGCGGCACGATACGGTAACCCATTACATATTGCCCCAAAGTCGACCGCCCGGATCGGGGTAAAAACACGACATACAGGCACATGGCAACAAGCATAAAGGCGGGTGGCCAAAGCGAGGGGTTCGCGATCGCGTCAGGCGACGGGACCAAATGGAACTGGCCAGTCTGTCCCCAATCGATCAATAGGTCCGGCAGGAGCAGCAAGGGCAGACTGATCACAAAGATCGCATGAAGATCGATGGCTAAGGCGAAAAAACGCTCCCACATTTTGACGGGCAGCGTCCCCCGGACAACATGCTGGGGTCGCTGCCGCACCAGTCCCACAAGGACAAGCGACAGGCTTGCCAGCCCCACCACTGTCAGGCCCACTATAGCATTTCGCAGCGATCCTGCATGCGGAGAGGCCTTTGCCGCTTCACCCAAAGCGTAGACAGCAACATAGGCGAACAAAAAAGTGTTGAAGACAAATGTCCTGCCGAACCGGAGATCCTTGGTCCAGCGTGGCAAAATTGATGTAACGCCCCCGCCCGCCATGGTTTCAAAACCGCCAGCGGCTCGCGGCCACGTCCGGCACGAGGCTCTTGGCTGACACCGCAAACACGCGCTCGCCGCCCAGCGCGAAGGCCATCAGGCCTTCCGGGAAGAGCGGCGCGAAAGCCGCGTCCAGCACATTCAGCCCGCCGGTGAACGTGCCCATGGCCGGCATCACCAGCCTCGCCCCGTCGCTGGCAAAACAGCGCCGCCGCACCATGCGTCCGCGCCCCTTCACCTTCGCCGCCGGATGCAGGTGCCCGGCAATCTCGCCCGCCTCGCCCGTCGGCTCATGCCGGAAGACCAGCGACCCGATGCGCAGCACTTTCGCCGCGCGCCCGCCAAGGTGCGCTGGCGGATCGGGGTCATGGTTGCCCTCCACCCAGACCCAGTCATGCGCGCCGGTCAGCGCCTGTATCCGCGCCGCGTAAGGAGCGGGCAGGCGCAGCTCGGCCGCCCGGTCATGGAAACTGTCGCCCAGCGAAATCACGGTCCGTGGCCGCAGCGCTGCACAGAGCCGCTCCACCAGGTTCAACGTTGCGCCGGTATCATAGGGCGGCAGCATCTGCCCCCGCGCTGCATAGGCACTGCCCTTCTCAAGGTGCAGGTCGGACACGACCAGCACGCGCTCCGCCGCCCACCAGAGCGCCCCTTCCGGCAGCGGCAACAGCAGCTCGCCGGCAAGATGCAGCATCGTATCCGAGGGGCGCGCAGCAACAGCAGTCATGATCCCGAAAGTGGCCCGCATCGCGAACCGGGTCAAACGCTTGTTCCACAAGGCCTCCGCCCCCCGCAAAATCACCTGTCTTTACACGGCTTTAAACATGTTTCCCTAGAACCGGCTGAGGCAAAAGACAAAAAATGGCGTGCCGAGGTCGTAGGTGATGGTCGAATCCGCAGTCTCCCTGAGTGATGCCCCGGGCATCGCGCAGCGCGTGGGACACTGGCTGTTCGGCCTCCTGCCCTTCGGCACCGGCGACCGCACGCACTGGACCGGCCTTGCCGCCTTCCTGCTGATCGGCAGCCTGATCTGGCTCGTCAACCGCAAGGCCATCCGCGAAGAAGGCTTCACCGGCCTCGTCAATTTCCTCGTCCCCTCGCACATCTATCTGTCGCGCTCGTCCCTCGTCGACGCAAAAGTCTTCCTCGCCAATCACCTGTTCGATCCGCTGCGCATCCTGCTCACGCGCGGGCTGCAGCTCCTGATCGTCGCCTTCGTCGCCCGCCAGATCGGCACGGGCCTGCATGGCGAGGCAACCGACGGCACGCTCTCCTTTCCCATGCTCATGCTCGCGGCCTTCCTCGCCGCTTTGGCCGCCGACTTTGCCTATTACGTGAACCACCGCCTGCATCACGAGAACCCGGTCCTCTGGCCATTCCACAAGCTGCATCACAGCGCCGAACACCTCACGCTGCTGACCGCCAAGCGCAACCATCCGCTGTTCGATCTCCTGCTCGCCCTGATGAGCGCGATCTGCATCGGCCCGGTGATCGGCGTCATCTACGGCCTCTTCGGCATGTATGACGTGGCCACCCTCTTCGGCATCAGCGTCGTCTTCGCCGCCTTCAACTTTGCGGGCGGGGCCCTGCGCCATTCCCACATCTGGCTCGATTTCGGACGCGTGCTCGACCACATCTTCATCAGCCCCGCGCAGCACCAGATCCACCATTCCATGGCCCCGCGCCATCATGACAAGAACTATGGCCTCGTCTTCGCCATCTGGGACTGGGCCTTTGGCACGCTCTACATTCCGCAGGGCCGCGAGGCGCTTCAGTTCGGCGTCGCCGATGCCAATGGCGTGCCCGAGCCACAGGTGTACACATCGCTCGTCACCGCCTATGCCGTGCCTTTCACCGAAGCGGCAAAGGCCCTCCGTTCCCGGCGCGCCGCCCAGCAGGTGGCCGCTGAATGACCCGCGGTTTTTCCATCTATCTCGATGCCCTGCGCTTCCTCGCTGCCCTTGTCGTGTTCGCCTCGCACATGGGCTATGACCGCTTCACCAATGGCAGCATGGCCTGGATCCGCACGCTCAACCTCGGCAGCGACGCCGTGGTCGTCTTCTTCGTCCTCTCCGGGTTCGTCATTGCCTTCACCACGTTCGCGCGCGATCGCGGCCCGGCCGCCTATGCGGAGGCCCGTATCGCCCGGCTCTATTCCGTCATCATTCCGGCACTGATCTTCACCTTCGCCCTCGACACGCTCGGCACGCTCACCGTTCCCGGCGCCTATCAGGGCTGGTGGTACAATGGCGAAGACCGTATCGCCCAGCTCCTTCAGGGCCTCACCTTCACGACGCAGATGTGGACCGACAACACCCGCGTCGGCTCGAATGGCCCGTTCTGGTCGGTCGCCTATGAGGCCTGGTATTATGCCGGCTTCGGTGTCGCCGTCTTCTGCAAAGGCCGCACGCGCATCCTGCTCCTCGCGCTGATGGCGCTGGTCGTCGGCCCCCGCGTGCTGCTGCTTGGGCCGTGCTGGCTGCTGGGCGTCGGCCTGCAACAGCTGGTCGCGCGCGGCCACGCCGCTTCTCTGTCACGCACAACCGGCTGGCTACTCGCCATCGCGCCCTGGGCCATCTATGCCTTCGCCCTCGCCCTGCACATGCCCCAGCGCCTGACCTGGTACACCTACAAGCTGCTCGGCGAGCAGATCACGCCCAACGCCCTCTTCGGCTTTTCCGACGAGTTCGTCTGGAACTTCGGCATCGCCGTCCTGATGGCCCTGCACTTCCTCGGCGTCTACCGCCTCGCCCGCGAGGCCGACTGGCTGGGCGCCCGCGCCGAGACGGCCATCCGCTGGTGCGCCGGAGCAACCTTCTCGCTTTACCTCTTCCACTATCCGATCCTGACCTTCCTGCACGGCCTGCCCGCCTATGACAGCGCCAAACCGCTGCACGCCGCGCTGATGGCCGCCGTCACGCTGGTCGCCTGCTTCCTGCTGGCCGAAGTATCCGAGCGCCGCCTCGGCTTCTGGAAGCGTCTGGTGCATGGCGTGTTTGAGCGGCTAAAGCCCTCACCTCCCACTGCCTCCGGCAGCGGGTCCCTCCTCTCCCAAAGGGAGAGGGGTTAAGAGGTGTAGAGCGGTAAACCCCTCTTCCGCTTGCGGGAGAGGAGGGACCCGCGCCCAAAGGGCGTGGGAGGTGAGGGCCTTTACCTGCCCGCCCTCTAATCCCGCATCGCGTCCCGCACCAGATCCGCCTCCGCCTCGCCCAGCACGGCGTCCTGCACCGAGGCGCCGAACACGGGCTCGCGCCCGATCTCCAGCATCACCGGCACGGCGAACGGGCTGATATGGTCCAGCACATTGTGGTCGATCTTGCCGCGTATCCGCACCAGCATGTCCGACAGGCGCCGCACATCGAGCAGGCCCGTCGCCGCGTCCTGCCGCGCCGCCTGCAGCAGGATATGGTCCGGCTCATGGCTGCGCAGCACGTCATAGATCAGGTCCGACGAAAAGCTCACCTGCCGCGAATTCTTCTCCTTGCCCGGAAGGTTGCGCGCGATCAGGCCGGAGATCTGCGCGCAATGCGCAAAGGTCCGCTTCATCAGCGCGCTCTCGTCCAGCCATTCCTCAAGATCGTCGCCCATCATGTCCGGATGGAACAGGTCGCCCATGTCGAGCCCTGACATGTCCTCCATCGCCCAGACCGACATGGCATATTCGCTCGCCACGAAGCCCAGCGGTTTGGCCCCCATACGCTCCAGCCGCCGCGTCAGCAGCATGCCCAGCGTCTGGTGCGCGAGGCGCCCCTCGAACGGATAACAGACCATGTAATGCCGCTCGCCTCGCGGGAAGGTCTCGACAAGCAAATGATCCGGCGGCGGAATGCTGGAGCGACGCACCTGCACCTCGAACCATTCGCGCACGGGCCCTGGCAGTGCGTCCCATTGCGCCGGATCATGAATCATCTGGCGCACGCGCTCGGCGAGGAATGTGGTCAGTGGAAATTTCCCGCCATTATAACTCGGTATGGCCGGCTTCTCGCCCACCGCCCGAACCACCAGCGCGTCCAGTCCCTCGACGCCGATCAGGCGCAGCACTTCCCCGCCGAAGAGGAACGTGTCGCCCGGCACCAGTGACGAGATGAAATATTCCTCCACCTCGCCCAGCTTGTGACCCGCCCGCATGGTTCGCTTGGAATCGCCCGCCTGCCCCTTCCCCACATAGGTCGCGAGCCGCACCGACAATTGCACCGCCTCGACAATCGCGCCGACATTCATCCGGTGCTGCTGCGCGTCCTGCCGCGTGCGCGCCACCCAGCGCCCGTCCGGCCGCCGCACGATCCGGTGGAACCGGTCATAGGTCTTCAGGGCATAGCCGCCGCTCGCCACGAAATCGACAATCCGCTCGAACGTCTCCCAGTCGAGCCACGCATAGGGCGCCGCGCGGATGATCTCGTCGTACAGCGGCGCAAGGTCAAACCCGTCGCCGCAGGCCCGACCCATCA
This sequence comes from Hyphomonas chukchiensis, assembly GCF_000682695.1. Lineage (GTDB taxonomy): Bacteria > Pseudomonadota > Alphaproteobacteria > Caulobacterales > Hyphomonadaceae > Hyphomonas > Hyphomonas chukchiensis. The sequence continues at coordinate 184,037 of NZ_AWFG01000001.1, forward strand.
CATGCTGCGCCAGCACGTCGAGCGAGCCCTGGCGCAATCCCTCACCGTCAATCTCGCCCGCCTCAACCGCCGCCTCCGCCGCGCGGCATTCCAGCACCTCGAACCGGTTCGTCGGCACCAGCACGGCCCGGCTCGCCTCGTCCATCCTGTGGTTCGCGCGGCCGATGCGCTGGATCAGGCGCGCCGCGCCTTTCGGCGCGCCCATCTGGATCACGAGGTCCACCTCGCCCCAGTCGATGCCGAGATCGAGCGTCGAGGTACAGACCACGGCCTTCAGCTGCCCCGCCGCCATCGCCGCCTCGACACGCACGCGCTGTTCCTTCGCCAGAGAGCCATGGTGCAGCGCAATCGGCAGCCCGTCCTCATTCGCCCGCCACAGCTCCTGGAACATGAACTCGGCCTGGCTGCGCGTATTCACGAACACCAGCGCCATCTTCGCCTTCTTGATCGCCTCATACACTTCCGGCACGGCGAACCGCCCCGAATGCCCCGACCACGGAATCCGCTCCCGCGACACAAGGATATCGACCTCAGCTGAAACCCCGCCCTCCGCCCGTATGATGCTCACACCACCTGCCGCACGTGCCGTCGGCTCCTCCCCCTGAAAGGGGGAGGCTGGGTGGGGGTCCGCTCCCGGTCCATCCGCCAGCGCGTCATTGTCAGATGAGGGAACAGACCCCCCTCTAACTCCCCCCTTGCAGGGGGGAGAATCTTCCGCTCCCGCCCTCACATCCAGCCACCGCGCCAGTTCCTCCGGCTCCTTCACCGTCGCGGAGAGCCCAATGAACCGGCAGGCCGGCGCCCATTCCGCCAGCGTCGCGAGGCCAAGCGACAGCAAGTCCCCCCGCTTCGACGCGGCCATCGCGTGCACCTCGTCAATGATCACGCATTTCAGGTCTGCGAAGAAGTCCTTCGCATGGTCCGACGCAATGAAAAGCGCCAGCTGCTCCGGCGTCGTCAGCAGCACGTCCGGCGGATTGCGCCGCTGCCGCTGGCGCACATGGCTCGGCGTGTCGCCCGTGCGCGTCTCGATACGGATATCGAGCCCCATGTCCCCCACCGGCGCCATCAGGTTCCTCTGCACATCCACCGCCAGCGCCTTCAGCGGCGAGATATAGAGCGTGTGCAGCGCCGGGATGCCGGTATTGGATCGCCGCCCCTTGTCCGACAATTCAATCAGACTCGCGAGGAACCCTGCCAGCGTCTTGCCCCCGCCCGTCGGCGCAATCAGCAGCGCGCTCTCGCCCGCCAGCGCCGCCTCGGTCAGCGCCAGCTGGTGCGCGCGCGCCTGCCAGCCACGCGCGGCGAACCAGCCCGCAAAGGGCTCCGGCAGGGTGAATGTCAGGGCGGCGCTATCGGGCATGTCAGGATTAAACTAACGCAAGACGGGTCCGTTGCCTCTTTATTTTCAGGCCCGGTTCAGGTGAAGCCTGTACTGACACACCCTCACGCCGAACCGAAGGACAGATCATGCGCCACGCTTACCTCCCGCTCGCCCTCGCGGCGCTGCTGCCGCTCTCTGCCCACGCAGGCACCCCGCTGGAGGATGCCCTCGCCGCCCCGGCAGACGGCCCGCTCTACATGTTCGACGTCGTGGTCCAGAACAGCGACACCGAGGCCATGATCCGCGTTGACCCGTCGAAGCCGGAAGGCGAGCGCCTCAACGTCATCACGCCGCCACAGAAGGACTGGACCGATGATTTCCGCAAACTGGTCAAGCAGATGGACGCCGACACCGACGGCGACATCTGGTGCCAGCATTTCGGCGAGAACATCCCCGCCGATGCGGCCCTCGTCGCCGAATCGCCCACGACCGCGACCTATACGTTCAAGCCGCAGAAAGGCGCCAAGCCCGACGATCTCGACGACATCTACAAATACCTGACCGGCAAGGTCGTCGTCGCCAAGGACAATCCCGCCATCCTGTCGGTCGAGATGGTCTCGGAAAAGCCGTTCCGCCCCCTGCCCATTGCCAAGATCAAATCCTTCAAGCTGAATTTCGACTGCGCCCGCGCGCCCGACGGCCGCACGCACATCTCCCGCGTCGATGTCGCCATCAATGGCTCGGCCATGATGAAGGAGTTCAGCGAGGCCGAACACCAGACGATCAGCAATCTCAAGCCCCTGCCCGAATCAAGCATGGGCACGAAATAGGCCCCTTCGGCCCTAGTTCGGCTGGGCCTGCATGGCTTGCTGGTCGGCGAGGAATTTCGCGCGCTCCTTCGCCGTCATGTTCTCCATCTGGGCCTCAATCTCGGCCTGCGACCGCTGGGCCGCACGCTCATTGTCGGCCGCCTGCAGCGCCAGCAGCACGTCGCGCGTGAAGTCATTGATCTCAAACTTGGCCCCGCCATTGGCGTCATAGCCGCGCCGCACGATCACCGCATTCATGCTCGGCGCGATGACGACATACTGCCCCCGGTTGCCGGCCATGTAATACACGTCCGACGGCACGCCCGGCGCATCCGTCATCAGCCAGAACTGCGCGCCATAGCCGGGGCCGGTCGCAGGCTGGGCCGGGGCCGGCGTGCGCACGAATTTCACCCAGCCTTCCGGCAGCAGGCGCTCATTGCCCCACATGCCGTCCTGCAGGTAGAGCTGGCCGACACGGGCCAGATCCCGCGCCGTCGACCAGACCTGGCTCGACGCAATGAAATCGCCGTTCCAGTCGATCTCCATTGTCGTATGCGCCGCGCCGATCTTGTTCAGCACTTTCTCATACGGGAAACGGTGGAAGGCATCGTCATCCTTCATCGCCTCGCGCAGGGCGCGCATCGCGATCAGCGTGTCGTCATTGGCATATTTGAACCGCGTGCCCGGCGCCGCTTCCAGCACCTTGGTCGCCGCCTGGTCCACCACACGCCCGCCGCCGAAATAGATCCGGTCGGTGCGCGAGCCGCTCTCGCCGCTGTCGAGGCCGCTGCCCATGTTCATCAGGTTGCGGATCGTGATGTTGCGGCGCGGGTCGGCGCCATTGTTCCAGGCGTCGATCACGGCCGGGTAGTCGATATCGATGATGCCGTTGCGCCGCGCTGCGCCCAGCACGGTGGCCGCGATGGACTTGCCGACAGACCAGGTCCGTTGCGGCGTCTCATGGTCCACACCAAGCGCATAGCGCTCGGCCACGACCTGACCGTCCCGCACGACCAGCACCGCGCTCGTGCGCGTGCCATTGCCATAGGTGCGCTCGTCAAAGGCCGACGAGACCGGCAGTTCCAGCCGTTCGGCCTCTTCGGTGCGCAGCTGGATCTTCACGTTCGAGCCGATGGCACTGCCCCGGTCAGCCGCAGGCGTAGCGGGCCAGCTGGCGAAATGCGGCAGGAAGGCAATCTGGCCCGCATCGGCCCCGATCGGCAGCTGCGTACAGCCAAAGCCCGGGCGCCAGGCCGCAATGCGCGGCGGCATGTTGGCGGAATAAGTCACCGAGACCGTCTTCTGCAGCGTGTTCACCTGCGCGCCGGGCAGCTTGTCATAGGCGCGCTGGTAATCGGGATAGATGCCCGAGAGATCGTTCTGCTCGATCTCCGCCATGGACTGGCCGGCATTGAACAGGTCAGAGCAGGTGAAACTGGCTTTCCAGCCGGCGGCGAGCGCGGCATCCATCTCGTCTGTATTGCCGCCCTCCTGCGTCAGGGCGGGAAGGGCAGATACTGCAAGGGCAGCAAGGGACACGATCACGGCTCTGGCGGGACGCATGGGCAAATCTCTCCTGTTGGATACGCAACTCTATGCACATCCTTTCATGTCGCAAGTATGGCGGGGCAGTTAAGGCCTTCGTAACGCCTCAGCATTTTCTGGCGTCGGTCTCCAGCGAATTTGCTTCCGGGGTCAATCGAAAAGTGGCATATAGGGCGCATGCTCTAATGGACCTTGTCGACGATGACCGAAGCGGTTTGGAACGGCAGTACAAAAGCGGCCACGCGCCCGCAATTCTATGTCTGGATGGCGGGCGCTTGCCTTGCCATCGCGGTACTCGGGTTTGCACCGACCTATGCCCTGCCCCTTGCGACCGGCAAGTTCTTCGGCCCGCCCCTGATTCACGTTCACGCGGCCATCCTCTACACGTGGATGATCTATTTCTTCGTGCAGAGCTCCCTCGTGGCGCGCGGCCAGGTACTGGCCCACCGTACCTGGGGCATGCTCGGCATCTCCATCGTGACCGCCATGGTGTTCATGACACTCACCGTCTCGGCCATCCAGATCGCGCAGGCCTCCCTTCCCGGCCAGCCCGAAGGCCTCGCCCACAACATGCGTGCCTTCAAATGGATCTCCGTCGGCGGCATGCTGTTCATCGCCACCGTATTCACGCTCGCCATCGTAAGCTTGCGCAAGCCGGAGGTGCACAAGCGCCTGATCGTGCTGATGACAATCAGCATGCTGGGCGCGCCCATCGCGCGCTGGTTCATCTTCTTCCTCGCCCCGGCGTCAGACGCTGCGGCGCATGTCAATGATCCCCTGCCCTATATGGAAGTGCCGCCGGTCTTCGTCGCGCTGCCGCCCTCCCTGATCGGTGACCTGCTGCTGGTCGTCGCCATGGTCTATGACTGGCGCACACGCGGCAGGCCGCACCAGGTCTACCTGATCGGCGGGGCTGCGCTCCTGCTCCTGCAGCTGACTTCGGTGCCCGTGTCACAATCGGCGCCATGGCAGGCCGCCGCCGCATGGCTCGGCAGTATTGCGGGCTAAGGCAGGGGCCTACACCCTCGCCATCGCCGCGCCATGCACCGCGAGGCCCTTGGCCACCGCGCCGAAGCGATCGTTCGCTGACAGGGTCGCATTGCCGAACCGCGCTGCCAGCCGCTCCTGCACCAGTGGAATGAAGGTCGAACCGCCGACCATGACGATATCGGTGATCTGCTCGGGCTTGGCCCCTGCCCGCGCGAGGCATTCGGCCGCCACCGCGTCCATCTTGGAAATCGCCTCGTCAATCAGGCCTTCGAACGCCGCCCGCGTGACAATCTTTTCGAGGTGCGCGTCCGGCGTGTCATAGGCGAAGACCTGCTGGTCGGCGCCGCTGAGGCCGATCTTGATCTGCTCGGTACGCTTGGCATAGGCGTGGGCCTCATGGTGGCGCACCAGATAGTCGAAGGCGAGAATGCCTTCGCTCTGCGGGCTGTTCATCTTCATCCAGGTGATCTGCTTCTGCACATCGCGCGTGTAGAGCTTGTTGAGGCTCTTCCAGTCCGAGAGGATCGAATAAGGCGCCGACGGCACCGGCAACCCGTTGAGCGACAGCGTCTCCATATGGCCGAACAGTTTCGACAGGTCATGGAAGCTCAGCATGTGGTCGAAATCATTACCCCCCACATAAAGCCCGGCGCTGCCCAGCACATCAAAGCCCGCATTGTCCGCTGAAATCCGCACGACCGAAAAGTCCGACGTACCGCCCCCGATATCGACCACGAAGACCAGCTTTTCCCGGCCCGCCTGAAAGCTGACCGAGCGCGCCGCTGCCACCGGCTCGTCAAGGAACTCCACCTGATCCACGCCCGCCACATTGAGGCAGGCCTCAAGGATCGTCTGCGCGCGTGCATCGAGTTCAGGGTGCCGGTCATTGAACGAGACCGGCCGCCCCTGGATCACCGAGTCGACGCGCTCGCCCGTCTCCGCCTCGGCCCGGGCAATCACCCGCGTCAGGAAATGCGCGATCACATCGCGAAACGGCAGGCGGCGCCGGCCCACTTCCGTCGTCTCGTCAATCAGCGACGAGCCGAGCACCGACTTGATCGACCGCATCAGCCGGCCTTCCTCGCCGGACTCATAGGCACTCACGGCCTCCGCGCCGATGGCATATTCGCCGGACGTCGAGCCATAGAAGACCGCCGTCGGAATCGACGTCGCGTCCGGCTCCAGCGCGATCAGCTGTGTGCCTTGCGCGCTGCGAAAGGCGATGGACGTGTTGGACGTGCCGAAATCGATGCCGACTTGCATGGGAGAAGCCCTCGGTGCGGGGAATGCGGCTAAGTCGCCTAGCCCACTTGGGCCAAAAGCGGAAGGCGCCGCAGCCAGCCCCTTCCCCGCTTTGTGCAATCGCCTACATTCAGGGCATGCTTCGCCCCGACCTCCTGCTGCAGCCGACACCGAAGGGCCTCTATTGCCCGCCGGGGGATTTCTATCTCGATCCGGTGCGCGGCGCGGTCGACCGGGCCGTCATCAGCCATGGCCATTCCGACCATGCGCGCGGCGGCCATGGCAAGGTTCTCGCCCATCCGGACACGCTCGCCATCATGGCCTGCCGCTATGGCGCCAATTTCGCCAAGTCCACGCAGGCGCTCGAATATGGCGAAACCGTCGAGATCAATGGCGTCACCGTCTGGCTCGCGCCCGCCGGCCATATCCTCGGCTCGGCTCAGGTCGTCGTCGAGCACAAGGGCCTGCGCATGACCTTCACCGGCGACTACAAGCGCCGCTTCGACCCGACCTGCGCGACGTTCGAGCCGGTCGAGAACACACATGTCTTTATCTCCGAGGCGACCTTCGCCCTGCCTGTCTTCCGCCACCCCGATACGGGCCACGAGATCGACCGCCTCCTGCAGAGCGTGACCGACTTTCCCGAACGCGCCCATTGCATCGGTGCCTATTCCCTCGGCAAGGCCCAGCGCGTCATCCGCCACCTGCGCCTTGCGGGCTATGACGACCCCATCTTCATCCATGGCAGCCTTGAAAAGCTCTGCGCGCATTACCAGTCCGTCGGCATCGACCTTGGCACCCTCATCCTCGCCACCAGCGACGACACGTCCAAGGCCGCCCGCGAGGCCTTTCGCGGCAAGATCATCATTGCCCCGCCCGGCGCCTTTGAAGGCAAATGGGCCCAGCGCTTCCCCGACCCGATCCTCGGCTTTGCCTCCGGCTGGATGAGCATCAAACAGCGGGCGAAACAGCGCGGCGTCGAGCTGCCACTGGTGATCTCCGACCATGCCGACTGGGACGAACTGACTGACACCGTGCGCGAAGTGAACCCGGAAGAACTCTGGGTCACCTATGGCCGCGAGGACGCTCTTGTCCGCTGGGCCGAGCTTGAAGGCCGCCGCGCCCGCCCCCTGCGCATGGTCGCCTATGACGACGAGGCAGGTTGACCCCGCCGCGCCTTGGCCCCTTTAGTAAGGGTCATCGGTGCTTTCAAAGGGGACGACATGAAACACCCAGCCCTCATCGCGGCCACAGCCGCCCTGTTCGCGCTCGCCGCCTGCGACGCCATCCGCCTGCCCGGAGATCCGGCCGAGACGGCCGCCGAGAAGCCTGACGACGCGTCCGGCACGCTCGACCAGCTGCCGAGCGACCTCTTCGACGACACGGTCACGAGTTCCGTCGAAGTGGTGCCCGAAACGCCTGCGAGTGCCACCACAACGGACCCGGAAGTCCCCGCGAACGGCCCCGGAACGGACACGGAAGTCCCCGAAAGCGGTCCGGCAACACCCGGGGAAGCCGCCCTGCAGCCCGAATCCGTGGGCGGCATCGCGCTCGCCGTACAGGTGCCCGAAATCACGCTCGCATCGCTCAATGCCGCCAGCTGCGGCCGCCCGGCGGGCAGCCCGCCAACCCCAACGGTTGCTGCAGTTTCCGGCGCGACCGAACAGGCAGAAGGCCTCGCCGCACCTGAAGCCGTCAACGGCCTCGCCGCCAGCCTCGCCAGCTTCCCCGGCATCGTGAAGCTCGAACCCCGCGCGCCCCAGCCCGACGGCACAATCACCAGTGGCCACTGCAGCGCCACGCGCATCGCCCCCAACTGGTTCGTCACCGCCGCCCACTGTGTTGACGACGAATACCAGGAACTCCGCCTCATCGGCGACGCCGCCAACCTGCGCAGCCCGCTGGCCAAGGTGACCAGCGCCACCGTCGCCGTCTGCCATGCCGGCTATCTCGGCACGTCCAATGGCTATGCCAATGACCTCGCCCTGATCCGTCTCGACGACGCCCAGGTCGCGCCCATCGCGGACGTACCCGTCGCCCGTTACGGCGCCACGCAGAAGCCCCTGGCGCCCGCCAATTACCCCATGGCCGATATGGCCGGCTGGGGCCTCACCCATTATGGCGGCAACCTGTCGAACAATCTGATGTCGACGCAGCTGAAGATCACCGCCGACGGCCCGTCGCTGATCAATGTCGCCAGTGCAGGCGGTGCAGGCCCCTGCATCGGCGACAGCGGCGGCCCGCTCTATGTCACAGAGGCCGATGGCTCAAAGACCGTTGTCGGCGTGCTGTCGGTCGTCGAACAGAACCGCGCGACCGGCCAGTTCTGCGCCGGCGACTATAATGGCCGCTACACAAACCTGCAGGGCTACACGAGCTGGATCAGCTCGGTCATGGCGCTCTGCGATGCCAATCCGGACGTGTGCAAATAGGCCCGCCCCGCCGCGCCCCTGCCTCCGCAGGGGACACGGCCTCAGGGGGCATGGGGTATTCGAAACTCAGGTCCGTAACATGGTTTCCGTGTCCCCTGCGCAGGCAGGGGCGGCGAATCCCGGCCTCAGCCTAGATGCCTACTTCCAGCATCTTCTGATAGGCAGGACGCGCCTTCATCTTCTCGAACCATGCCTTTGTGGCGGGCCGGTTTTCGAGGCCGCCCTGCGCATCGGACATCAGGATCTGGAAGCCCATCAGGCAGTCAGCTGCCGTGAAGCGCTCACCTGCGAAATAGGGATATTTGGCGAGATGCGCCTCGATCGTGCTGGCCGCCTTCTCGCGCTCTGCCGCCATCATTTCCTTGGCCGGATTGCCCGTCATGTCGACGCGGGCAAAATAGACCTGCAACAGGCCCGGCAGGAAAATGGCGCCCTCGGCAGCGTGCAGCCATTCCAGATAGCGCGGGAATTCCGGCGAGCTCGGGCGCGGGTGGAGGTGGAAGTCGGTGTCATACTTGCCCATCAGGTATTCCGCGATGGCGCCCGTCTCGGCGATCACGACATCGCCGTCTTCCAGCAGCGGGGACTTGCCCATCGGGTGGATCTTGAGCAACTCCGGCGGCGCGAGGTTCGTCACGGGATTGCGCTTGTAATGGACAATCTCGTGCGGCACGCCGAGTTCGGCCAGCAGCCAGACAATGCGCTGCGAACGTGAGGCGTTGAGATGGTGGAGCGTGAGCGTCATGAACGAATTTCCCTTTGAGACGTATGGGCCAGTATCGGCTGCGCGCCTGTTTCCGACGCTGTCATGAACCCTGTTTGGCCCTATGTAGGACTGCATGCAAGCCTTTGCCGATCTGCTCGACCGACTAGTCCTGACGCCTTCCCGCAACGGCAAGCTGCGCCTGATGGCGGCCTATTTCGCCGCAGCGCCAGACCCGGACCGCGGCTATGCCCTCGGCGCGATCACCGGCGATCTCGACATTCCGAATGCCAAGCCCGCCATGATCCGGGGGCTCATGGACGGGCGGATGGACGCCGAACTCTTCGCGCTCTCCTACGACTATGTCGGCGACCTTGCCGAGACGGTCAGCCTGGTCTGGCCCGACACGCGCGGCGCCAACCGCACGCCGCCACTGTCGGACATTGTCGAGACACTGAACGAGGCAACGCGCGCCGAGACACCACGCCTTGTCGCCGGATGGCTCGACGGGCTTGATGCAACGGGCCGCTGGGCCTTCCTCAAATTGCTGACCGGCGGATTACGAATCGGCGTCTCCGCGCGGCTCGCGAAACTGGCACTGGGCGAGTTCGGCGGGAAGGACGTGACCGAGATCGAGGAGATCTGGCACGGCCTCGCCCCGCCCTACGAGTCGCTGTTCGCCTGGCTCGAAGACCGCGCCGAACGCCCAAGCCCCGATATCGCCGCGCCCTTCCGGCCCGTCATGCTGGCCCACCCGCTGGTGCCCAAGGCCGACCGTGACAATCCTGATGCCGTCGACCCGGCGCTCATCACGGCCGAGGCCTTCGCCGCCGAATGGAAATATGACGGCATCCGCGTACAAGCCTCCGCCGAGCACGGCACACGGCGCATCTATACGCGCACCGGCGACGACATTTCCCACGCTTTCCCGGATGTGGTGGCTGCGATGGATTACGAAGGCACGCTCGATGGCGAACTGCTGGTGCGCAATCCCGATGGCACGGTCGCGCCCTTCAACGCGCTGCAGCAACGCCTCAACCGCAAGACCGTCTCGAAGAAACAGATGGAGACGCACCCCGCCTTCATCCGCGCCTATGACCTCCTGGTCGATGGCAAGCGCGACGTGCGGGGCCTGACCTTCCGTGAACGCCGGGAACGGCTCGAACATTTCATCCTGACAGTGGAGAGCGACCGGTTCGATCTTTCGCCGCTCGTGCCGATCACGACACTGGCGAAACTGGACGATGCGCGGCTTGATCCCCCTGCTCCGGAGATTGAAGGCGTGATGCTGAAGCGCTGGGACAGCGCCTATCTTGCCGGGCGCCCCAAGGGCCTCTGGTACAAGTGGAAGCGCGATCCGTATCTCGTGGACGCGGTGCTGATGTATGCCCAGCGCGGGCATGGCAAACGCTCCAGCTTCTATTCCGATTTCACCTTCGGCGTCTGGCGCGAGAAGGATGGTGCCGACGAATTGACCCCGGTGGGCAAGGCCTATTTCGGTTTTACCGACGAGGAATTGAAACAGCTCGATGCCTTCGTGCGCGCCAACACGATTGACCGGTTCGGGCCCGTGCGGTCGGTAACGGCAAACAAGGAAACGGGTGTCGTTCTGGAAGTGGCCTTCGAGGGCCTGCAGCGTTCGCCGCGCCACAAGTCCGGCCTCGCCATGCGCTTCCCGCGCATCAATCGCATCCGGTGGGACAAGCCGACGGCCGAAGCTGACCGGATCGAAACGCTTGAGGCGCTGCTGGCTGAGCAGGGTCAATAAATCAAGGCCAACACAAGCAAAGCGCAGAGGCCGCCGCGCCAGCGGCGAACAGCCTCGAGCAAATAAAAAAGGGCCAGCCCCATACAGGCTGGCCCTTCAATTCAGTTCAAAAAGAAATCCGTTATCAGACGGTCTCTTTCAGTTCCTTCGCAACGCGGAAGGCGACTTTTTTCGAAGCCTTGATCTTGATGGCTTCGCCCGTCGCCGGGTTGCGGCCCATGCGTGCCGGGCGCTTGCGCACTTCCAGCGTGCCGAGACCGTTGATGCGGATCCGCTCGCCTTTTTTCAGGCGTTTCGTGATCTGCGCCGCCATGTCGTCGAAGATTTCCTGCGACTGTTTCTTGGTGAGACCGTGGGTCTCAGCCATGTCGACGGACATCTGACGCAGCGTGACGGTTGTTGCCGTTTTCGTTGCAGCCTTGGCCGGTGCAGCAGCTGGTTTGGCAGCCGCTTTTGCGGCCGGTTTTGCAGCAGCAGCTGGCTTGGCTTTCGCAGCTGGCTTTGCAGCCGCTTTCGTCGCCGCAGGTTTTTTCGCGGCAGCCGTCTTGGTGGCTGCAGGTTTCGCAGCGGCCTTCTTGGCCGCAGGTTTGATTGCCATGAGCAAATTCCTTTGTTGAATCTCCGCAGAGGCGTCGGCGTATAACGCCAATTCGTCTTCCTGCATCAAACTTTTTTCAGTAGAGCCGGTTTGCCCTGACGTTTTTGGGATACATATCAGCCCTGATGCAGAAACAACGGCCCTTCATTTTGATTCTCCTTGCGCTGCTGCAGCCGCTTTCGGGCGCCCTCGCGCCGCTGGCGGGAATCGGTACGCCGATCGGAAATGCGACGCGTGACATTGGTGCGCCGGAGCAACCGCTGCCGGTCTTCTTTTCGATCTGGAGCGTGATCTTCGCGGCCTATCTGGCCTTCGCGCTGTTCCTGCTGCTGCGCCGCGAACCCTGGATGGAGCGCATCGCCATGCCGCTCGCCATTGCCGGCCTGATGAACGTGGTCTGGATGCTGAGTGCGCAACTGATCGTGTCCCAACCGCTGGACTTCGTGCTGCTGTTTCCGATTGGCGTCGCCGCCTGGTTTTCCGCCTGGCAGTTCGACCGCATGCGCGGCATGGGCGGCAGCATCGCCAAGCTGACGGCTGACGCGGCCACCGGCCTTCTCTCCGGCTGGATCACCGTGGCCGCCGCCATCTCCATCCCGCTCACCATCCGTCACTTCTCGGACCTCGGCCCGACCGACCAGCCATGGCTAATGCTGTGGGCCACGCTTGTGCCGGCGGCCCTTGCCACATGGGCCTTTACCCGTTTCGTCAGCCGCAGCCTCTGGTTCTTCGTCGGCCTCGGCTGGGGCCTCCTCGGCATCCTTCTCAACAACTGGACGATCACGGACATGAACTGGCTTGCCATCATGACGGGCGTGGTCGCTGTCATCGTCCTTTCCCTGCGGCTGACGCGCGGCGCCCATGGCGCTGTGCAGGCCGCCTGACACTGGAGTTATTTCATGGACTTTCTGAATAATATCGACTGGCAGGCCCAGTTCGAGGAACACTGGCCGGCCCTCGCAGGCTATGGCCTGAAAGCGCTCGGCGCCTTCCTCGTCCTGATCATCGGCTTGCGCATTTCCGGCGCCATGGCGAGCTTCGTGCGCAAGCAGGCCATCAAGCGTCCGAACATAGACGAGACGCTGGGCAGTTTCTTCGCCTCACTGGTGCGCTGGTTCATGACGGCTGCCACGCTGATCGCGGCGCTGCAGCTCTTCGGCGTGCAGGCCACCAGTTTCGTTGCCATCCTCGGCGCCATGACCCTGGCCATCGGCCTGTCCTTGCAGGGCGCGCTTGGCAATATCGCGTCTGGCATCATGATCATGCTGTTCCGCCCCTATGGCGTCGGCCAGTATATCGAAGTGGCGAGCGTCGGTGGCACGGTGAAGGAGATCAATCTCTTCCAGACCATCCTTGCCACGCCCGACAATGTGCAGGTCATCGTGCCCAACAGCCAGGCCATAGATGGCATCATCAAGAACTATGCCGGCTATCCGACGCGCCGCATCGATCTCGTCTTCGGCATCGACTATGGCGACGGCATGGAGAACGCGATGAACGTGATCGAAAGCGTCATCAAGGCTGACACGCGCGTGCTGGCAGACCCTGCCCCGGTGGTGCGCGTGAGCGAGCTGAATTCCAGCTCGGTCGACATCATTGCGCGGCCATGGGTCAAGACGCCGGACTATTGGGAAGTCCGCTGGGCCCTGATCCAGAACGTCAAGAATGCCCTTGATGAGGCCGGCATCTCGATCCCGTATCCTCACCAGGTCAACGTCAACAAGGAATAGGGCTCAGCAGCACCCGCCCACGGGCGCGGCGGATGAGGACGCGGTATCGACGGCTGCGAACACGTCCGGCGCGGCGCAGCCGGGGAACAGGCCGAAATGCCTGTCGCCTGTGCCCACCACGTCGAAGTGTGCCGCGAAGCGCGTCTCCATCAGCATGGCCAGCGTGTTGCCGCAGACCGGGAACACACGGCCCTGCTCGATGGCGTGTTCGGCATCGAGGATGAACACGTCCTCCATGCCTTCGACGCCGCCGCGATAGATGACGGCCTGTCCGTAATCCTCACAGGCGGGCTCAAGGCCTTCCAGCTTGAACAGGCGCGCGGTGACAGAGGCAAAGCGGATCTGGCCGACCTTGGCCTTCAGTTCCGGATCGAGGATTGCCAGCGGGCGATGGTCCACCACGCGCGGGTCGCCAAAGCCTGCGGCCATGGCCACGGCCTGATAGTCGCCCCAGTAGAGCGCGCCTGACAGGCACTCGCCATAGAGGACCGGGTCTTTCACCAGCTCTGCCGGAATGCGCCGGTCGGCATAGACATCCGAGAAGTAAAGCTCGCCGCCCGGTTTCAACAGGCGGTGCGCAGCGCGGAACACGGCCGGCTTGTCGGAGCAGAGATTGATCACGCAATTGGAAATGATGAGATCGAAGCTGCCCGCTTCGAGGTCCAGTTCGTCCAGCTTTTCAAGCTCGCCCTCGATGAAGGTCGTATTTGGTTTGTTGTAGCCAAAGGCCTCGGCATGCCAGGCCTCATGCTCGCGGGCGACGGCAAGCTGTTCCGGTGTCATGTCCACGCCCGTGACATGGCCGCTCGGGCCCACAAGGCTCGCCAGCGCATAGACGTCCCGCCCTGCCCCGCAGCCAAGGTCCAGCACGCGCAGGCCTTCAAGCTGCGCCGGTATGGCCAGTCCGCAGCCATAATAGCGCGTCGAGACCGCGTCATGCACGCGGCCCAGCGCCTTGCGCACATGCAGGGGCGGCGCCGCATCGGTCGTGCAGGCATCGGTGCGCAGGTCCGATGAGGATTGCAGGATGTCTCCGTAATATTCCTGGACGACCTGTTTGTTCATGCGATGTCTCCTGCGCTCTGTTGCCTCCCACCTGCCGCAAGCGGGGCGGTTTCACCAGTCACCAATGCGTGAAAGTTCAGTTGAAGACCGTCCCGGCGCGTGACATGAGTGCGACCATGATGCCCGAGATCGACATGACCGGCTGGCCCGCGTGGGCGCAGGCCGCCGAACCGCAGGTCCTGAAATGGGCGCTTGTGCTGGCCGCCGTGGTGGCCATCTGGATTGTTGCGATTGGCGTGAAATGGCTGGTCTCGCTGGTCGGCAAGATACTAACCCCGAAGGATCATGATTTCGAAGGGTCCAGTTGGGACCTTGGCGCCTCCGTTGCGCGCATGTTCGCCCTGATCCTGATGTCGCCGTTGCCGCTTGGCCTGGCGGGGTATGACTGGCGCAGCATGATCGAGGATCGTGGCGCCGGCGCCGTTGCGGCTGTGGCCATCCTTGTGGTCGCCATCCTCTTTGCCAACTGGATCGCGCGGTCGCTGCGCAATTTCGGCGGCAAGGCCCATCGCCGGACGGGCGCAGACGACACGCTGTTCGCCTTTGCCGGCTCAATGGTGAAATACCTGATTTTCGCCATCGCGATCGTCACGGCCCTGACGCAGCTCGGCTTCCCCACCACATCCCTCGCGGCCGTGCTCGGCGCCATGGGTCTCGCCATCGGTCTCGGCCTGCAGGACACGATGAAGTCCGTTGCCGCAGGCGTCATGCTGGCCATCCTGCGGCCCTTCCGGATCGGCGACTATGTCAGCCTTGCCAATCTCGAAGGCGAGGTGACCGATATTTCACCCTTTACGACGTCGCTGAAACAGATCGACAACAAGGTCGTCATCGTCACCAATGACAAGGTGTGGGGTGATCCGCTGATCAACCACACCCGCCAGACGCGGCGCCGTTTCGACCTCTATTTCGACATCTCCTATGACGACAACATGGACCACGCGCTGAAAGTGCTGCTGGACCTCGCCAACGACCATCCGCGCATCCTGTCCAAGGCCGATACATGGGTGGGCGTGCATGCGCTGGCCGACTGGAGCGTCAAGCTGCGCCTGCGGGCCTGGGTGGCGACGCCCGAATTCGTGCAGGTGCGCGCGGACCTGACCAAGGCCGTGAAAGAGGCCTTCGACCGCGAAGGCATCACCATCCCCTACCCGCACCAGGTCAATGTCGCCTACAGGGGCAATACCGTGCTAAACACGGCAGAAGATGAATGAGAGCGAACCGCCTGTCGTAGAGCCGCTAGTGCCGCCACCCGAACCGGCGGCACCGCCCAAACCCGTCAAGGAACCGCCGCGCCCCATCCTGAAACGTCTGTTCGGTATCGGCGTGTGGGGCTGGATCAAGCTGATCGCGCTCTGCATCCTTGTCGGCTTTGTCGTGCTCGCCTCGAATTTCGATCCGTCTTCGCCGGACGTCGACATTCCCGCCGCCATTGGCGCCATCGTGCGCCAGACGCTCGCCGCCGCGGGCTGGGCCCTGCAGAATTTCTGGAAGCCCGCCCTTGCCGGTGCCGGCATCGTGCTGCCTGTCTGGATCCTCTGGCGGCTGGTCAGCCTGCCCTTCCGGAAGTAGCGCCTCAGACCACCGGTTTCCAGTTCTGCGTCTTGCAGAGGAAGCCTATGCAGCCCTTCACTTCCAGAATGCCGCTATCCAGCAGCTTCATCTTGGAGCTGTAGGTCTTGCCTTCCTTCGGGTTGTAGATCGTCCCGTCGGTCCACCCTTTTGCCGTCTTCTTGAAGCCTTCCAGCATGGTCAGGCCGAGGATTTTCTTGCCGTCTGCATCTGTGGCCGTTTCAGGCGTCTTGCCGTCCGAGACGCTCGCCGGGTCGATCCAGACAATCGTGCCGCACGGCGTGCCGTCGCCGCAATCGGCAATCTGGATATGCGAGTTCTCTTCCTCGGTCGCGAAGGTGCCGTACACATCGAGAGGATCGGCGGCGGCATATCCTGCCGCGAGGGCAAGGGAGACAAATGCAAAAATGACGGGTTTCATGGGCGTTCCTCCAGCTCCATTCGAGCTATTATGATAACAGAATTCAACCAGGGAGAACACTGATGGATACGTCACAATTGATGTTCCGCGACGGGCTGATGAAGGGTGAACGCATCCTCGTCACGGGCGGCGGCACAGGCCTCGGCAAGGAGATGGCCGAAGGCTTTCTCAAGCTCGGTGCCGAGGTCCACATCTGCGGCCGGCGCGGCGGCGTCTGCGAAGACACCGCCAGCGAACTGATGGAAAAGCACGGCGGCAAGGTCGTGCCGCATGCGTGCGATATCCGCGTCGCTGAAGCCATTACCGACATGAACGATGCGATCTGGTCACAGCACGGGCCGCTGACCGGCCTCGTCAACAACGCCGCCGGTAACTTCATCAGTCGCACCGAAGACCTGTCGATCCGCGGCTTCGATGCCATCTCCAACATTGTCTTCCGCGGCACGTTCTACATGACGCAGGATATCGGCAAGCGGTGGATCAAGGGCGGCAACCGGGGCAATGTCATCTCCATCCTGACGACATGGGTGTGGAATGGCGGACCGTTCGTTGTCCCTTCCGCAATGTCCAAGGCCGCCGTCAACACGATGACGCAAAGCCTCGCCGTCGAGTGGGGCCGCTATGGCCTGCGCTTCAACGCGATCGCGCCAGGCCCCTTCCCCACCGAAGGCATGTCGAAACGCCTTTCGCCCGATGCCGAAGGCGCCAAGCGCATGGATTCAGGCGCAGCCAACCCGATGGGCCGCGTCGGCGAGATGCACGAACTGGTCAACCTCGCCGTGCTGCTGATGGGCCCCGGCGCCGAATACATCAACGGCCAGACCATCGCCATTGACGGCGCCATGTACAATGCGTCCGGCGGCAACTTCTCCCAGCTCACCGCCTGGGGCGACACGGAATGGCAGGCCGCCAAGGATGCCATCACCGCCACGAACGACGCCGACAAGGCGAAGCGCACCGTCTAGACGCCGGAACCTTCCGTTCGCAGGGCCGTTGGCATCTGCGAACGGGACTCGCGCGCTGGCATAGCAAGAACGCGGCCTCCCGACAGTCCATCAAAGGGAAACGCCGCCATGAAACTCACCACCCTCCTCGCCTCCGTTGCGCTCGGCACAATGGCCGTCGCCTGCGCCGCTACGCCAACCCAATACCCCGCACAGGCCCAGATTACCGAACATGTCGTCACCGGCCAGCTGACCTATCGCGAGCGTATCGCCCTGCCCGCGGGCAGCACGGCCACCGTCACGATCAGCGACACGTCGCGTATGGATGTGCCTGCCACAATCGTCGCTGAGGCCATGATGAACCTTGGCACGTCGCAGGTGCCAGTTGCGTTCAACGTGACCGTTGACGACCGCGACCTAGACCCGAACGGCATCTACACGCTGCGCGCCACGATCCGCAGCCCCGCCGGCGAACTGTTCTGGACAACCGACACGGTCTACCCGGTCGATCTCTATGGCCCCTACACCGACATGGGTACGCTCTACCTCGTGAGCGGCAACCCGGGAACGGCCTATCCGGCGCCCTATCCCGATGCCAGCCCCTACCCGGCCAATCCGGGCTATGGCGCCATGCTGAGCGGCCCTGAATGGATCGTCGAAGACATTTCGCGCCACGGCGTGATCGACTTCTCGCGCGCTTCCATCAACTTTGACAGCAATGGCCGTGTCACCGGCAACGCATCCTGCAACACGTTCAGTGCAGGCTATTCCGCCACCGGCCAGGATCTTCGCTTCACGGAGATGGTCATGACCCGCAAGGCCTGCCCACCGGCCCTGATGAACCAGGAACGCGCCTTTACCGACATCATCGGCAGTGCGCGCCAGTATACGATCACGCAGGATGGCGCCCTCGTCATCTATGCCCCGAACGGCGACACGATCACGGCCCGCCGCTAGGCGAGCCTGCGCAGGCGGCGGAACCATTCTGCCGCCTGCCCGCTGTTCCCCCGGACCAATAGAAAACCGGAGATATGCCATGAAACGCGCCTGCACATTCGCCGCCCTCACGCTCGCCGCCACAGCTGCCGCCTGCGCCGTCACGCCGCCTTCCGCCTCACAACAAGGCGACATGCGAATGGCAAATGACCCTGCCTATGCAGCGCCGTATAGCTCTGACGTCATCTCCCCCTATTACGAATGCGGCGCGCTGCAGCTTGAAGCGAGCGTCACCGGCACGACCGCCACCGTCATGTTCAATGGCGAAGTGCACCAGCTGCAACAGGTCGAGGCCGACAAGGGCATGCGCTACCAGTCGGGCATCGGCCCGTCGCGCGTCGTCTTCTGGGACCAAGGCCGCTATGCCGTGCTGCAACAGGGCACGACAACGTTCCCGCAATGCACGCGGGTTCGCTAAGGCTGTATCTGCCTAGCCTTCACTCTCTGCCAGCGCCTTGAAGAAAGCGATCATCTCATCGGTCGCCCAGATGCCGGCCTCATCGTCGATGCGCAGACCTTCAAAGACGGCGTAAGGTTGCCCGCCGGGGGCGAAGATCATGTTGGCGGGATAGGACAGCTCCGTACGCGACGTGCCCATTGCGGCAAGCACAGCGTCGATATCTTCTGCTTTTGCCGTCAGCGGCTGCAAGCGTGTGACGCCGCGACGCTCAAACAACGCCGTGTTCCCCTCCAGCGTGTCTTTCTCGCCGGGGTCGGCATTCAGCGCCAAAAGCGTCACGCCTTGCGCAGCATAAAGCGGAACTGCCGCATCCATGTCCGGCAACTCCTTTACGCACGGGGCGCACCAGGTGGCCCAGAGATTGAGGACGGTCCAGCCTCCCTCCCGGGCGGCAGCCAGCGTGCCATCAGGGTCGCCCAGCGGGGTGATCTCGGGCCAATGCGCGCCATCTGGCGGCATGTACAGGACTCCCCCGGGAAATTCGGGCACGCCTTCCGGGAGCACCCGCTTTGGTCGCGCATCCGCAGCGGCCATTTTTTCCTTCACCATTTCAAAGGTCGCGATTTCGCTTTTCAGGTAAGTCGGCGAAGTGTGCCAGCCAATTAGTTCCTCCGGCAGCTCTGACAGGTCGACCCAGCCCGGTCCGGGCACAGCTGCTGGCTGCGGGAAAAGGTGAGGCGCCGCCATGATCCCGCCTGCAAAACCAACACATAGCGCCGCCGCACCCACGATGCCGTATACAACTTTCATAAGCCCACGCATCACCCTTAAATAGAAATCCCACTATGCCATCCGCCGAAAGCGGGTCAACCTCGCTGCCTTGCTTTGACAAATCCATTTGGCTGCTGTCCAAGCGCCGAATGGAAATCTGGATCCCCATAACCATTGCGGCGGCGTTCCTGCAGAACCTGCGGTCGGCGCTGCAGAAAAAGCTGCGGTCCTCGCTCTCCACATGGGGCGCGACGGCGGCGCGGTTTGTCTATGCTGCGCCCCTGGCGCTGGCGCTGCTTGGCGGCCTTCTGCTGACAACCGGCGCCAAGGCACCGCCGCTGAACCTCACCTTCCTCCTCAGCGGCATGGCTGGCGGCCTCGCGCAGATTCTTGCGACGGGCATGCTGATCCATCTCTTCTCCCACAAGAATTTCACGGTCGCGACGGCTTTCACCAAGACCGAGCCGATCCAGACCGCGTTGTTCGGCATTGTCCTCTTGGGCGATCATGTCTCGCTGGCGGTGGCCCTCGCCATCCTCATCAGCCTTGTCGGCGTGATCCTGATCTCCATCCCGGCAGATGCGGAAGGCCGACGCAATTTCCTTGATCGCAATGCGCTGATCGGCATTGCGGCAGGCGGCCTGTTTGGCCTCTCGGCGGTGGCCTATCGCGGCGCATCGCTCTCACTGGCAGATGGCAGCGTTTTCCTGCGCGCCACAATAACACTCGCCTTCGTGACCAGTTTCCAGGCCGTCGCCATCCTCGCCTTCCTGCGCCTGCGTGAACCGGGCGAGACCCTTCGCCTGCTCGCCAGCTGGCGCAGCGCGGCGTGGGTCGGCCTTGTCGGCATGCTGGGGTCGCTCGCGTGGTTCACGGCCTTCACATTGCAGAACGCCGCGCTCGTGCGGGCGCTCGGCCAGGTCGAAGTCTTCTTCATGATCGGCGCGTCACTCTTCGTGTTCAGGGAACGCGTCAAAGCCCGCGAGATAGTCGGTGTGCTGCTGGTGGCCGCCGGCATTGTCGGCCTTGTGCTCTGGTCCGCCTAGGGCGTCACCACGACCTTGCCGACCACCTTGCGGTTCCACAGCATGGCAAAGGCATCCATCGCCTCTTCCAGCGGCACTTCGGCATGCACGCGCGGGTTCACCTTGCCTTCGCGCGCCCATTGCCAGATCGTCTCGACATTCTCGCGGCCCTTTTCAGGGAACTGGCGGCCATATTCGCCTGCCCGGACGCCGACCACGGAGAAGCCCTTGATGAGGGGCATGTTCGTCGACACCGTCGCGATACGGCCTGACGTGAAGCCGATCACCAGGAGGCGGCCGTCGAACGCGATGCAGCGCACGCTTTCATCGAACACGTCGCCGCCGACCGGATCATAGATGACATCCGCGCCGCGGCCCTTGGTCAGTGTCTTCACCTTGTCGCGGAAGCCCTGATCGACATTGATCGCATAGTCCGCGCCATGCGCGACGACCTTCTCAAGCTTTTCGTCAGACCCGCCCGTCGCGATCACCGTCGCGCCCAGCAGCTTGCCGACATCCACCGCCGCAAGGCCAACGCCGCCGCTCGCGCCATGCACCAGCAGCGTCTCGCCCGGCTGCAGGTTTGCCCGGCGCACCAGGGCGACATAGGCCGTCAGGTAAGCCGCCGAATAGGAGGCGGCAGCCGCAAAGCTCATCGCGGGCGGCTTCTTCTGCAGCCCTTCCACCGGCACGCAGATGAATTCCGCAAAGGCCCCTGCCCGCACGCCGCCAGCCACATCCGTGCCTTCGCGCAAGGGGCCGGTCACACCGGGCCCGAGCTTGTCGATAATGCCGGAGAAATCCATGCCGGGCGTGAAGGGCGGCTCCAGTTTCAGCTGGTACTTGCCCTGCGTCAGCAACAGGTCCGGGAAGTTGACGCTGGCCGCCTTGACCCGCACGCGCACTTCGCCGGGGCCCGGCTCAGGCATCGGCACATCGCGCACCTCGGTCCCGGAAAAATCATCCGTGATCCTATGACAGACAAGCGCTCTCACAGGCGGCCATACATGTCGCGCACCATCTCGGCGATCTCGACACAGGCCTTGCGCGACCCCGGCGAGAAATCCGTAAAGGCGGTAAAGGCATGGGCGAGATTGTCATAGCGCTTGTGCTTCACGTAGACGCCCGCGCGGCCGAGGCGGAGGGCATAATCGTCGCCCTCATCCACCAGCGGGTCGTGCCCGGCGGTGATGACGATGGCGGGCGGCAGGTCGCTCAGGTCGCCGGTCTGGCCGGGCGAGAGCAGACGGTCGCTCATGTCGAAGCCTTCCGGCAGGTATTGCTCCATGAACCAGTTCATCGTGTCGGTGGACAGTGAGAACGTGCCTGCGAAATCCTTGCGCGACGGGAATTCCTCGACCAGGTCAATGGCGGGATAGATCAGCAGCTGCAAAGCCGGGATCGGCTTGTCCTGCCGCTTCATTTCCTGCGCGACGATTGCGGAGAAATTGCCGCCCATACTGTCGCCGCCCACGGCGGCAACGCCTTCCGGCGCGCCATACTTGCCGGCATTGCGCAGCGCCCATTCATAGGCTTCCAGCGCATCGTCGATGCCGGCCGGAAACTTGTGCGGCGGTGCAAGGCGATAGTCGACCGACAGGACCGGGCATTTCGCCACCGAGGCAATGATCGAGCAGAAGGCGTTGCACGTATCGAGATCGCCGATCACGCCGCCGCCCATATGGTAATAGACCATCAGCGGATGCGCCGGTTCCTGGTCGTCCGGCCGGTAGAGCCGCACCGGGATCAGGTTCTTGTCGGGGCCCGGAATGGTGAAGTCCTCGATGGCGACGCCCGGCTCAGGCTTGGCGGCGAGCATATTGAGCTGCTCGCGCGTGGCCGCCTGTACGACTTCAGCCGGCAGCGACGAGAGCGGCGGCGCGTTGCGCCCGTTCCAGGCCACCATCTGCAGCTGCGGCTCAAGCGTTCGGCCATTGATCACGACGGGCTTGCCGCCGGCCATGCGCACCAGCATGCCGTTTGGCAGTTTGAAGATCAGTTTCGCAATTGTCTGCTGAAGGCTCATTGGCCGGGCTCCCACCTGCTGTTTTCACACCAGCTTACCGCCCTTACCCAAGGTCCGCCAAGCGGTTCCTCAAAGCGGCTTGCCGGAGACCTCACGCACGCCGCCGAGCAGCAGGGCTGTGGCGAACTTCGTTGCCGCCACGGCGTCCACCGGGCGGCGCTGCAACATGTGATCGCCCATTTCCCGCGCAATGCCGATGGCTGCGGCGGTCAAATAGTCGATATCGGTCACGGGCGCGCCCGACGCCGAGAGGACATGGTCGAGATCGGAGCGGATCTCATCGGCAATGGCCAACATTTCAGGTGTGTCCACGCGCACGCCGATCAGCGCCATATGCGGCGCGCCCATGCGGATCGCCTCTTCATTCTCGGCGGCGACGAAGCTGAAATAGGCGTGGTAGGCCTGCTGGATATAATCCTCGAACGTGGTCGCCCGCGCGCGCACATCGCTGAGGCGGGTGCGGAAGCGATAGGTCGAATCCTCGGCAATGGCCTCGAACACTTCTTCCTTGGACTTGAAGTAATTGTAGAATGTGCCCGCCGCGAGGTCCGTCTCGCGGATAATGTCGCGCACCGTGGTCGCGTCGAATCCGATGCGCGCAAACACCCGGCGCCCGGCGCTCAGGATGGCCCGGCGATTGGCAGCCTTGGAACGGGCCCGCTTGCCGGATGCGGCGAGTGATTCAGCTGAATTGGACATGTACTTCCCTTTTGCCGCCATGGGGACGGCTGAACCGGGCGATCATGCGCCTATCCGTCACCATGCGTCAACTTTCTACACGGGCTGCGCGAATTTTCCAGCCAGTTTACCCAGTCCGCCATCGATCTTCATGCGCCTGAGCAGCGACAGCACGATCCCGAACACGACGCGGATCACGATCAGGATCAGGACACCCAGCAGCGGCTGGTTGGTGGCGATTGCGATGAAGGCGCCGAGGATGATCGCCACATGCAGCGTCACGATCCGGCCATAGGGGGCGAACATCTCCGCTGGCGGGTCGGTGCGGCGGAACTCGCCCCGGCCGATATAGTCGACAAGGAAGAACACCGCATTGGTGATGATGATCAGGCCGACAAACCAGACCATGCCCTCGCCGCTGCCCAGCGCCCAGTTCACGAGATCCATCGGCGCCGCGCCGCCCCCGTTCCCCTCCCCGCCCGCAAAGCTGCGGATGAACAGGCCATGCCCGTAACAGAACATGCCATAGTGGAACGTGAAAAACGGGATCATGAAGAGCGCCGTCGCCAGATTGATGAAACTGACCACCGCCGCCCCGCCCAGCCGCAGAATCGTATAGGCTCCGATGATCAGGTTCTCCAGCCAGTAGAGTGCCACCAGCGGTGTCGGCCCCCAGCTGAACACAAGGATCGCCGCAATCGGCACCAGATCCGTCGCAAGGCTCAACCAGGCCAGCGGGTCGCGATAGGTGCGTGCGAACAGGGACGGATCGAGGAATCGCCCCGCAAACCGGGCGCTGCCAGTCTCGCTCATACTGTCCCCCTATTTCCCTCTAAGACCCCGCGAAGAGATAGTCATAGGCAGGAAAACTGAACGGGTCACGCACTTGCAGGCCCTTTGACCCCTTGGGGTTGTGATAATTGCCCGTCAGGATTTCGTAATGGAGGTGGATCGCCTGCGCATTGCCGGTCTGGCCCATCATGCCGACCGGGCGCCCGTAATCGATCTGCCGTCCGGTAGCGACACCGGGGTCGAGATAGGCGAGGTGCGCGTAGCGCGTGTAGACACCATTGCCATGGTCGATCAGCACCTGCAGCCCGTAGCCGTTTGACATGCGCGCCTCGATGATCCGCCCCGGCGCCGCCGCATAGACGGGCCCTGCAGGCCGGTGCGACAGGTCAATGCCTTCATGGAACGTGCCGCCGCGAATGCCGAAACCTGACGACAGGCAGGCATCATTGGTCGGCACGGTCACGAGCACGACACCATTCACCACAATAATCGGCTTGAAGTCAGACACCCAGCCGCCCGGATAGGCGACGGGCGAATTGCTGACCGTCATGCCCCCGCACACCTGCAAATAGGCATTCGGCTGCAGCGTGCCCGGCACAGGCATGGGCGGGGATGGCGGCGGTTCCTCGAAGCGCGGATTATAGGCGCCCATCCGCGTCGGGGCTGGCGACGAGGCGCAGGCAGCAGCCATCAACAGCATAAGGAGGGCGGGGATCAGGCGCATCATTCCCCCGACTATGCCTGCCGCTAGGTTAATATCAGGCAACCGCGTGCGCGCGCTTCTCCCCCCGTTTGATTTCCTTCAGCAAATCCGCGACGTACACCCCGAAATCCACCTGCATCCGGTGGCGCGGGCTGTCATAGAAGTGGCCGAGGTGCAGCTGCTCGTCGGCCTCGGTCACCCGGTCCATCTCGGCGGCATCCGGAAACGCATACTCCCCCGTCAGCGCAGCAGCGACCAGTTTCGACTGCTGCTCGGCAAAGTTCACCAACGTCGGCAGTGGCTGGGCCAGCCCGAGGAAGAACAGGGTCTCAAAGCCCGGCTTCACCATGCGCTTGTACAGCGGGAACGTGTTTTCCTGCGGCATCAGCTCTTTCTGCTTCAGGAAGGGGAAGGTCACGTTGTAGCCCGTCGCCCAGACGATCGCGTCGACCTGCTCGCGCGTGCCATCGGTGAACACGACACTGTCGCCATCGAGGCGCTCGATGCCCGGCTTCGGCTTGATGTCGCCGCAGCCGACCCTCGTCAGGAACTCGCCGGACACGGACGGGTGCCCGTCCAGCGGCTCATGGTCGGGTTTCGGCAGGCCATAATCCTCCATCATGCCGATGGTCTTCTTGATCTTCGCGCGCGCCAGTTTCCGGCCGAGCTTTGACGGCAGCCATGGCGGCAGTGCCGCCTTGTCGGCGGGCGAGCCGTCCATGTATTTCGGCAGCACCCACACACCGCGCCGCATCGAGATGAACAGGTTCTTCGCGATCGGCCGCTGCGACAGTTCCGAGGAAATATCCATCGCCGAGTTCCCGGCACCGACGATCATCACGTTCTTGCCGCGGAAGTCATAGGGCTCGAACGGATCGCGATAATGGTGGGAGTGGACCTGGTAGCCCTCGAAATGCCCGGGATAGGTCGGCATGCGGGCGTCCCAGTGATGCCCATTGGCCACGGCCACCGCATCATATTCGCGCGCTTCGCCTGTCGACAGCGTCACCTTCCAGCGCCCACCCGGCAGCGTCTCCACATTCGTCACCGCCGTGTTGAACGTGATCGTCTCACGCAGGCCGAAATGGTCCACATAATCGTGGAAATATTGCAGCAGCTGGGCATGGTGCGGGAAATCCGGCCAGTCCTCCGGCACGGGATAGTCCTCGAAGGCGAGGCGCCATTTCGACGTGTCGATATGCAGGCTCTGGTAACAGGACGAGGTGCCGTTCGGGTTCTTGTAGTACCAGTTGCCGCCAATATTGTCCGACATCTCGAAGCAATCGTAGGGCAGGCCCTTGTCCTTCAGGCGTTTGGCCATGGTGAAGCCTGAACACCCGGCGCCGATGATGCATGTTTTCGGTTTGCTGCTGCCGTCAAATGCCATAGGCCGTCTCCTCCCGGTGCGTGAACTGTTTCCACGTCATGCCCCAAATGTTATCCGGGGCGACTGGAACGTCAAATGAAGAGGCCTGCACATGAGCGATGACGCGACGTCAGTTCCCCAAAGGAGCCCATTGCCGCTCCGTCTGATGCCGGGAAACGGCGACATTATCTCCGGTCTCGTATGCGGGGCGTGGCTGACAGCCTGACTCGCCAATCTCTGCGGCCCGATCAGCTATCGACCGGCGCCGCGTCAAATCCGAAAGCATCATTCACCAATGTCTGCCGACCCCTCAGATCTCGAACAACGCCTGACGCTGATGCGTGAAAACATGAAAATGATGACCAAGGCCGTGCCATGGGCGCGCGACCTCGGCTTCGAAGTCACGCGCATCGAGAAGGGCCGTGTGTGGGGCAGCCAGCCCTGGGATGAATCGCTGGTTGGCGACCCGGACACGGGCGTCATCCATGGCGGTGTCATCACCACACTGCTCGACAATCTGTGCGGCATGTCCTGCAGCGCCATCCTGCCGGATTTCCGCTTCGTCGCGACGCTCGACCTGCGCATCGATTACATGCGCCCGGCCGACAAGGGCCGCGCCATTATCGGCGAGGCCGAATGCTACCATGTCACCCGCACGGTCTGCTTCACGCGCGCCTGGGCCTATCACGAGACCCGCGACAAGGTGATCGCCACCGCCGCCGGCGCCTTTGCCATCAACCAGCCGCGCCCGGCAGACAAGCTGGAGTCCTTCGCATGACGCCCTTTGAAGCCAATCCCCGCGCCGCCGAGGTCGAAGCCTTCCTCGCCCGCACGCCTTTCGCCCAGAAACTCGGCATGCGCTGCGACATACGCGGCGACGAGATGACGGCCGTCCTTCCCTTCTCCAAGAAGCTGATCGGCAATTTCACCATCAAGGCGCTGCATGGCGGGGCGATTTCGTCTTTCCTTGAACTGACAGCCATGGCGCAGGTCTTCCTCGTAACAGACCTCGCCCGTCCGCCGCGCCCGATCAACCTGACCATAGACTACCTGCGCCAGGGCCACGCCAAGGATCTCTATGCCCGCGCTTACATAACCAAGATGGGCCGCCGCATGGCGTCGGTTCGCGCCGAAGCCTGGCAGGAAGAAAAGTCCAAACCCGTCACGGCCCTGATGGCCCACTTCATGGTGGGCGGGGACTAGACTTATCCAACCCCAATCCACCCCGGCGTATAATGCACGCCGATGCCCGAGTTCAGCCTCTTCCGCCCCATGCAGGGCCTGCCTTGGTACCTCGTACCGATCTGGCCGCTGATCTTCCTGCGCATCCAGCGCCTGCGGGCCTGGTTCAAGGCCAATGGCGGCCCCGGCTCGCAAATGCTCTGAGGCCTCAGCAAGACAGGCCGGGTTATCCTCATTCGTGCATCCGATGATCTATCCGTGCATCGTTCGTGCAGTTTTCGTGCACCTGTATCGGAGAGGCTGGGCCGGGCGCTCGCCCTGGCCGACGAAACAATCAGCCCGTGTCCCCTGCGCAGGCAGGGGCGGCGAATCCCGGCGCGTCGCACGCCCGCGCCCCTGCCTGCGCAGGGGACACGGGGCTACCGGCTGCCTCTGCCGGACACCTGACCCGGAATCCCATCCCGAAAAACCAGAAACCACCCCCCAAGCGCCCTCACAGGTGCCGCACGCGCAGCCTACTCTGCCGCCACCGCCGGAAAGGCCCCCGCAATCGTCTGGTTCCAGCGGAACAGGTCCGGCCAGTTTTCACCCGCATTGTCCATCAGGCCGAGACGCACGATCACGAGATCGCGCGACGGCACGATGAAAATGGTCTGACCCTCATGACCCTCGGCCGCAAAACTGTCCCAGGGCGGCGCATCCCGGCGCTGGTAGGATGGCACAGGCGCGGCGCCCCCCGTCGTCAGCCAGAAGCCAGCCCCATAGACATTTTCCTTTGGGCCCTGCGGATGCGACCGCGAGAAATCCACCCAGCCTTCCGGCAACAGGCGCTCACCGTCCCACACGCCATCCCTCAGATAGAGATAGCCGAACTTCGCAAAATCCCGCGCCGACGCCCAGACGAGAGAGCCGCCGAGATACGTACCGGCGGCATCGAATTCGATGACGGCGTCCATGCCGATGGGCACAAACAAATCGACCTGCGCATCAAGAGCAGTGAAGCATTTCTTATATAGGTTAGAATCAGACGCATCGGCGCCCACGACTGCTAGCCGACTTTCAAGATCGACACCGCAACGCGTCGCAAGATTTTCGTTCACGGCCTCAAGCTTGGCGCTTTTAAGGAAAGTCATTGAGTAGCCTTTTGGTTCTCCGGGCCGCGGTAGCCGTTGAACCTCATCCTCCAAATTTCTAAGCGCATGACCGATCAGGTGAAACGCTGCCGTCGAATAATTCCACACCGTCCCCGGCTCGTGCAGCGGCGGCAGTTTAGCCTTGATATATTGCAGAACATCAAACCGCCCCGGCCCGTACATCATCTGGATGACATCATTGTCCGCCATCCCAATCGCGCCGATCTCGGTATAGTCGAGCCCGTCCGTCATGGTCAGCCACTGCCGCCAGGTGATCTCCGCCCGCTTATCGCCCGCATCGAATGGCGTCGGCATGGGCGCATCGATATCGTCAATCAGCCCAAGCTCGACCGCCCGCCCGGCCAGCGCCGAGGTCACCGATTTCGCCATGCTCCACGAGACCTGTTTCGTCTCAGGCCCGAATCCGTCGCGATAGGCCTCGGCCACCAGCTTGCCGTGATGGATGATGACAACGGCCCGCGTCTCGCCCATCGGCCCGGGCTTCTCGCCGGCAATGGCCGTGTCGATCATCGGCTGGACAATCGCGGCAACGTCCGGCGCCATCTCGCCTGTCTCCCAGCCCTGCGTCGGCCAGGCCAGCCCTTCCGGCTGCGGCGGCAGCGGCAACAGCTCCTGCGCAGAAGCGGTAAAACCCGCCAGACACATCAGGCCCAGAAGACCCTTCACGAAACGGTTGCCCATGGCGGCATTTCTCCCCTAACCTTTGCACCAGCTTAGGGGCATCCCATGAAACTCGTCAAAGTCCTTCTGATCACGCTCGCGGTCCTGCTGGTGATTGCCGGCCTCGGCTGGCAGTTCTGGCTGAAGGATCAGGTCGCCTATGCGAAGATCGCGACCGCCTATGGCGCCAAGCAGGTCTGCTCCTGCCTGCATGTTGGCGAACGTCCGATGGAAAGCTGCATGGATGATTTTACGGTCGATATAAGTGCCGTGACCTTCACCAATGATGGCGCTGTCACAACAGCCAGCGTCCTCGGCGGCCTCGTGAAGTCAGAGGCCAGCTTCACGCCCGGTCTCGGCTGCACACTGGTGAAGCCATGAAGCGGCTTGCTGCCCTGCTGCTCATCGCCGGTTGCACATCGGCCCCGTCATCAGCGCGCGAGGCATCGCTCGACTGGCTCACCGGCTGCTGGGAGAATGCGGATGACAGCTATCGCGAAGTCTGGTCGCCCTCCGAGCAGGGCTATTATTTCGGCTATGCCGTGAGCCTGAAAGATGGCGCGGTCAGCTTCTTCGAGCAGACCCGTATCGATCCCGGCCCGCCGGCTGTTTTCAATGCCTATCCCGCCGGAAAGGGCCTGTCGCCCTTCCCCGAGATCAGCAGAACGGACACATCAATCAGCTTCGCCGAGCCGGCGCACGACTATCCACAGCTCATCGTCTACCGGAAGACAGAGGCCGGACTATCCGCGCGGATTTCGCTCGAAGATGGCTCAAGCGCGCAGGATTTCGACTTTGCGCCCTGCCCTATTCCTCGATAACCGGTTCGCCGGCAAAGAGGCCTTCATATTGCGGCTTCAGGAATGTGTGGAACACGGTCTGCGGCACGACGACCTTGTAGGCGCCTTCCGCATAGGACGCGATCTCATAGGGCGCGAAATGGACAACAAAGCCGCCAAACGCGGCTGGCTCCGTCGAGGCCACGAGGCCGATCTCGCCTCCGATCAGACTGTCAGCGGAAACGGCATCCGCCGCCTCCCCCCGGAATGTTTCTTCCGAGCCGCTACCACCAGACTTTTCAGAGCGCAGGCGCGCGATCTCGCTCAGCACGACGGGCAGTGCATCCTGCATGGCGGCATCAGGGTCTGACAGGAGGTCACGCAGGAAAACCTCCTTGCCAGTCGCCAGATCATAGATCCGCGCATCGGTGCCGTAATTGCCATGTGCCCCGCCCGTATAGGCAGACGTAAAGCCCTCGATACTGATCAGGTCGCCCGCCTTGGCCGCCAGGGTCCATTCGATCGACAGGCTGTAGGCGTTAAAATATTCAGGGTCGGCTTCCTTGTAGGTCTCGGCATCGGACTGCATCGCTTCCATCCGGCCCTTGCCATCCTTCATCAGCTCGGCCGCCAGAGCAGGCGCAACCTCGAAGAGGCTGTCGCCCACGGTGACCGACCCGACAAAGGCCTCGTTCGAGACCTCCGCCTTGTGCGGCACGTCCGCGAGAGAGCCAGGCTCGGCCACGGGCTCGCTGGCCGGCTGGGCCTCGCCTGAAATGCCTGTTGCAGGTGTCGGCTCCACATCCGGCGTTTCGGCCTTCTTACTGCATCCGGTCAGGATCAGCACGCCCATGGCGGCAGAGACAGCAAGTTTCAGCATCGGTCCGGTATCCTCTTAAAGGCTCAGCAGCTCCGCATCGCCGCCCTGCGCCGTGATATTCACTGTTACCACGCGTTCATTGGCGAAACGATGGAGATAATGTGGCCCGCCCGCCTTGGGGCCCGTGCCGGAAAGGCCTTCGCCACCAAAGGGCTGCACACCCACGACGGCACCGGTCATCGAGCGGTTCACATAGGTATTGCCCACCGGGCAGGCCGCTTTCACTTCATTATGGAAGCTTTCAAGACGCGAATGGATGCCAAGCGTCAGGCCATAGCCCTTGGCTTTCAGCTTCGCGCCAACCTCGTCGATATCATCCGGGTCGTAGCGGATGACATGCAGGATGGGGCCGAACTTTTCTTCGGTAATCTGGTCAAGCGACTTGAGCTCGACCAGGGCCGGGCCGAAGCCAAAGCCGCGCTCGCCGATCTTGCCGGCATCGACCTGGTGGAGGACTTTCGCCTCCTTGCCCATGACCTCAAGGTGCTTTTCGAGGATCTCACGGGCTTCAGCATCGATTACGGGGCCGACATCGGTATCGGCTTCGGCCGGGTCGCCGAGCTTCAGTTCGTTCATGGCACCAATAATGCCGTCGATCAGGCTTTGCGCCGTTGACTTCGGCAGGAAGGCCACCCGTAGCGCCGAACAGCGCTGGCCAGCCGACCCGAAGGCCGAGACGACGATGTCATCGATCACCTGTTCGCGCAGGGCGGTCGTATCGACGAACAGGCCATTGAGTCCGCCTGTCTCTGCGATCAGCGGAATGATCGGGCCGTCGCGATCAGCAATGGCGCGGTTGATCATGCGGGCCGTCGACGTGCCACCGGTGAAACAGACACCCGACACGCGCAGGTCACTCGTCAGGGCCGCGCCGACAGTCTCGCCCTTGCCCGGCAGGAGGTGAAGCGCGTCGACCGGCAGGCCCGCCTTCTGGAAGAGGCGGACCGTTTCGAATGCGACGAGCGGCGTTTGCTCGGCTGGCTTGGCGACAACGGTGTTGCCAGCTGCCAGCGCGGCGACGATCTGGCCGGTGAAGATGGCGAGCGGGAAGTTCCACGGGCTGATGCAGCAGAACACGCCGCGCCCGTGCAGAGAGATATGGTTGGTCTCGCCCGTTGGCCCCGGCAGGCGCACGGCGCCTTCAAATTCATGCTCGGCTTGTGCAGCATAATAGCGGCAGAAGTCGACGGCCTCACGCACTTCGGCCACACCATCGGCGAGCGTTTTGCCGCCTTCGCGTGACATCAGGGCGATCAAGCGGGACGCATTCTCTTCCAGAATGTCCGACATGGCGCGCAGGTGCTCGGCCCGCTTGGCGCCGCCGAGCTTGTCCCATGAAGGCTGGAATTTCACTGCGGCCTTGAGGGCCTTGTCGATGGCTTCCGGGCTCGCTTCCTTGCAGGCGCCGAGAACGTGCTCGGTATCGAACGGCACACGGACCATGTCGCCGCCGCCCGTATCCGTCTTGCCGGAAACGATCGCCCCCGCCGAAATGGCCGGGCTGTCGCGGAAGGATTTGAGCGCGCTGTCCATCGAGTCGCGCACGGCCTTCTGGCTGAGGTCGAGACCGGTGGAGTTGCGGCGCTCCGGCCCGTAAAGGCGCGGCGGCGTCGGGATGCCGGGGTGGCGACGCGGGCCGATCTCGATGCGCGTGATCGGGTCATCGACCACATCTTCCACTGGCACATCCGGGTCGAGGAAAGAGTGCACGAAGCTTGCATTCGCGCCGTTCTCGAGCAGGCGGCGAACGAGATAAGGCAACAGGTCCTTATGTGCCCCGACCGGCGCATAGACGCGTACACGCTTGCCGGCATCGGCGGCATCGTAAAGCGCCTCGCCCATGCCATGCAGGCGCTGGAACTCGTAATGCGTCACGCCAGCCGCTTCAGCCAGCAGGTCGATGGCGGCGAGCGAGTGGGCATTGTGGGTCGCAAACTGCGGATAAATATTGGGGGCCGCCTCAAGCATGGCCTTGGCGCAGGCGAGGTAATGCACATCCGTACCCGGCTTCGTCGTGAAGACCGGGAAGTTCGGATAGCCCTCGATCTGGGAATGCTTGATCTCGCTGTCCCAATAGGCGCCTTTCACGAGGCGCACCATGAAGCGCTGGCCGGTCTCTCCGGCGAGCCGCGTCAGCTTGTCGATCACGAGAAGTGCGCGCTTCTGATAGGCTTGGACGGCAAGGCCGAGTCCTGTCCATTCCTTCAGCGATGGCTCACGCGCCAGCCGCTCAAACAGTTTAAGGCTGAGCACCAGCCTATCAGCTTCCTCAGCATCGAGACAAAGGTGGATATTGGCGGCGGCTGCCTTTTCGCAGAGTGCGAGCAGCGATGGATACATTTCCTCCATCACGCGGGCTTCATTCACGGCCTCAAAGCGCGGGTGAAGGGCCGAAAGCTTGACGGACACGCCGCTGGCCTTTTCCGGCAGAACCGACTTGTCCTTCTCGGCTGCAACGGCATCGACGGCCAGCTGATAGGCCTTGAGATAGCGCGCGGCATCCTCGGCCGTGCGAGCACCCTCGCCCAGCATGTCGAAGCTGAAATGCGCCGCTTCGCCAGCTTTCACCATGCGCTTGCCGCGCTTGAGGGCTTCCTTGACGCTCCGGCCAAGGACGAACTGTTCGCCCATGATGCGCATGGCCTGCATCATCGCGGCGCGGATGACGGGTTCGCCGCTCTCACGGATCAGGCCCTGCACGAACGCGCCGGGCCCTTTCTGCAAGGCCTTGGGAACGCCGATCACGGAGCCGGTCATCATCAGGCCCCAGGTCGACGCATTCACCAGCCAGCTTTCCGACTGTCCAAGGTGAGACGCCCAGTCGCCGGAACGGATCTTCTCGGCAATCAGGTCGTCGCGTGTTTCTGCATCCGGCACACGCAGAAGCGCCTCGGCAAGGCACATCAGCGCCAGACCTTCGGAGTTCGACAGGCCGAACTCCTCCAGGAAGCTTTCCATCATGCCCTTCTTGCGGCCACGGCTGCGGGCTATCTCGACCAGTTCCCGTCCGCGGCGCACCGCAGCAAGGCGCGCGCCATCATCCAGCGGAGCGGGTTTTACCAGTCCCTCAAGAAGTCCCTCCTCATCGTCAAACTTGTGTTCATCAAGGATGTCCCAATCGAGGGAGGCGAGGGGTAGAGAATCAGGCATATAGGTTTCCACATATCAGGGGGTTCAAGAGAGGGCTGTGCGGCGCGGCAAAAGCCTGCGCAGAATTCGGGTTTACGGGCACAGCTATATCGTCACATAGAAGGGAACGCGAGCCATAGCGCTGTAGTTCCACCTCTTTACGTATGAAACCAACCCCGCCACATTGCCGCCGACCGTCAAACGGCCTCAAGGAGCCCAGATGCGCATCATGTTGATCACCGACGCCTGGGACCCCCAGGTCAATGGCGTCGTGCGCACAATGAAGCGTGTCATCGCTGAATCCGAGGCGATGGGCCATATCTGGGAAATCGTGCACCCGGGCGACGGGTTTCACACGGTTCCCCTGCCCACCTACCCGGAGATCAAGCTGGCCTTGTTCGCGCGCCGCAAGATCGAGGAACGCTTCCACGAGTTCGAGCCGGACGCGATTCATATCGCTACCGAGGGCACACTCGGCATGGCCGGGCGCACCATGTGCCTGACCGTGAAACACCCCTTCTCGACCGCCTACCACACGCGGTTCCCGGAATATGTCTCGGCGCGCCTGCCGATTCCGGTCTCCTGGGGCTATTCGTTCGTCCATTGGTTCCACAAGTATTCCGGCAAGGTCATGGTGCCGACGCCCTCTATGGTCGAGGAGCTGAAGGCCCGCAAATTCATCAATCTGGTCGCCTGGACGCGCGGCGTCGATACCGAATTGTTCAATCCGGCCCGCCGTGTCCCGGAAGGCGCAGACAATGACCCGTTCAAGGGACTGCCGCGCCCGATCTTCCTGAATGTGGGGCGTGTGGCCGTTGAAAAGAACATCGAATCCTTTGCCGAGCTGGACCTGCCGGGCTCGAAAGTGATCGTTGGCGCCGGGCCGCAGCTCGAGGAACTCAAGCGCAATTATCCGAACGTCACGTTCCTCGGCGGCCGGTTCGGTGAAGACCTCGCGACCGTATATGCCAGTGCGGATGTGTTCGTTTTCCCGAGCCTGACCGATACGTTCGGCCTTGTCGTACTGGAAGCCATGGCGTCCGGCATACCTGTCGCGGCGTTCGATGCGACGGGTCCGCGCGATGTGATCCCGGGCTCTGGCGCCGGCACGATCACGCCGGTCGGCGGAGACTTGCGCCAGGGTGTACTCGACTGCCTGGAACTGGACCGGAAAGTGTGCCGCAGCTTTGCGGAGACCTATAGCTGGAAAGCCTGCGCCGAAGCCTTCATCGAGAACCTGCAGCCCCTGCCCGCCCCGGCCCGGCGACGCTTCTGGCAGAAGATCCGCCTGCGGCGCCGCAAGAAGCCGCCGATCGAAGGCCTGTAGGCGCGGAAACCTTCCTCCTCACACGGCGTTGATCGCGTGACAGACCAAAGGAGGACGTGTCGCCATGCATGCCAAGTCAAAAGCCCAGCAGAAAGCCGCAGGCGCGGCCCTCGCCGCCAAGCGCGGGGAGCAGAAGAAGTCCGATCTCGTCGGCGCCTCAAAGGACATGTACGAGTCGATGACGGAAGACGAGCTGGAGGAACTTGCGTCCACGAAACGCAAATCCCTCCCGGATAAAGCCAGCAAGTCCTAGTTCAGTTTGGCTTTCAGGTCTTCGACGATCACGCGCTGTGCCGCGCGGTCTTCATCGCTGAGCGGGATCAGGCCTTTCTCGACCAGATAACCGTCAGGGCCAAACGCGCTGTCTGACGTGAAGGCTTCGATATAATCGATCAGGCCAGGGACCAGCGTCAGGTTCTGGTCCTTCACATAGAAGAACATCACGCGCGACAGGCCATATTCGCCGGAATTGATCATCTCGAATGTTGCAGGCACGCCGGAGAGCTGTGCGCCCTTCACCCTGTCCGCATTCTGCTCGAGATAGGAGAAGCCAAGCACACCCATGGCCGTCGGTGTCTTGACCAGCGACTGGATGATCGCCGTGTCATTCTCGCCGAAGTCGATCCAGGCGCCATCGGTACGGATCGTGTGGGCGCGGTCAGCAAAGGCTTTCGGGTCGCTGGCTTTCAGCGCAGCCATGGCCGGAACGGTTTCGGCGCCATGCTCCATCCCCAGTTCAACAAACGCGTCGCGCGTGCCGGATGTGGGCGGCGGGCCGAACACCATGATTGGCTCGTCCGGCAGGCTGGCATCGACATCATGCCAGGATTTGTACGGGTTCGGCACGAACTCCCCTGCTTCGTTCGGCACGTCCTGCGCGAGCGCCATATAGAGCTGCGTCTTGGTGACGTCGAAATCCGGGCCTTCCTTGGAATTGGCGATGACGATGCCGTCATAGCCGATCTCGACGGGCGTGATCTCCGTAACGCCATTGCTGGCGCAGAGTTCGGCTTCGCTGTCCTTGATCGGGCGCGAGGCATCCGAGATCGACGGCTGGTCCGGGCCCACGCCCTGACAGAAGGCCTTGAAGCCGCCGCCTGTACCCGTTGTCTCGACAATCGGGGTCGGGAAGCCGGATGTCGCGCCGAAGCGCTCGGCTACTGTGGTAGCGAAAGGCGAGACGGTGGAAGACCCCACGACCTTGATCTTCTCGCTGGAGCCCGACAGTTCCGGACGGTCCGGTGCCGCCTCGGACGCATCCAGCGTCGAGAGGTCGGTCTTGCCACAAGCGACAAGCGCCAGCGCCATGAGGCTGATGGCGCCAAAAGTCATGCCAGATTTCATTGCAGGTCTCCTGAAGAATCGTATCCCGGATCGGGCTTTCGGAGGCCGGAATACGCCGCAGACATGACAATCACGTCGAAGTTTCATGACGTTTTTGCGACATCGCTGCAAACATGCAAAAGTTTTTACTTGCGCTCTCGGTTATCATCGCATATCTCACAGCCCGAATACGGATGTGGCGGACATCTGGGCCAACCCTTAAACTGGGGGCCCCCTGCACTAACGCCCGAAGCTGGTTAAAAGCCCTTTGGAGGTTAGGTGTCATGCACTCCTATGCTACCCCCTATAATATTGTGCGCTCGCAAGAGCCCGATGTTCCTGTTTACTGCTTTCGCCCTGAGCGGGTGACAGCGGCTGCGAAATGGTTCCGGGAAAGCTTCCCGGCCCAGCCATTCTATGCCGTCAAGGCCAATCCCGGCCTGCACGTGCTCGACGCCCTTTGGGCGGCCGGTATCAACAGCTTTGATGTTGCGTCCGAGAACGAGATCGAAACGATCTACAACCGCTTCCCCGGCGCACGCATGGCCTTCCTTCACCCTGTGAAGAACCGCCGTGCCGTTTCGCGCGCCTACCACCAGTATGGCGTTCGCATCTTCGTGACCGACACGCAGGCAGAACTGCAGAAGATCCTCGAAGAAACGAACTATGCGAAGGATCTGACGATCATCGTGCGCATCGGTGTGTCGAATGACGGCGCAACGCTGCCGCTGACCGGCAAGTTCGGGGCAACCGAGGATGATGCCGCCGCGATCCTGCGCGAAGCCCGCCGCTATGCGGACGAGCTCGGCGTCTCCTTCCATGTCGGCAGCCAGGCGATGAAACCCTCTGCCTGGGCAACCGCGATGGCAGACGTTTCCCGCATCATCATCTCGGCTGGCGTCACCGTCGACATCGTTGATGTCGGTGGCGGCTTCCCGTCGATCTATGCCGATACGCCGCCGCCTTCGCTGGAAGCCTATGCCTCCATGGTCGAAGCCTCGTTCGAGAACATGTTCGTTCTGGAAAACGCCGAACTGTGGTGCGAACCCGGCCGCGCGCTCGTCGCCGAAGCCGAAAGCCTGCTCGTGCGTGTCGAACTGGCCAAGCCTGGCTCGCTCTACATCAATGACGGCTCCTATGGCTCGCTCTACGATGCTGTGCACGAGCGCTGGCAGTTCCCTGTCCGCGCCATCACGGGCAATGGCCGCAAGCTGCGCGGCATGGCTGAGTACACGATCTATGGCCCGACCTGCGATTCGACCGACAAGTTCCCTGAAAAGGTCTGGCTGCCAGCCGGCCTGACCGAGGGCGACTATCTGGAGTTCGGGAACATCGGTGCCTATGGCCGCGCCATGGCCAGCCGCTTCAACGGTTTCGGCGAAACCGACGTGGCCATCGTTCACGATGCCCCCTGGCCGAGCCTTTATAATGCGGTCGGCGCAGAAGTCATCGCCATCGGGTCCAAAGCCACGAAGTGAGCGTCCGGGAAGCCGTAACGCCGGAGCACGAGCGCCAGGTCCGGCGACTCTTCCGGCGGGCTCGTCAGGTAAGCTGAACCGCCAATGCCGCGTGCTTCTGTTTCATGCGGGAGCACGCGGATGGTCTGGCGGGCAATCGCCGCCCCCGAATCCACATAGCTGATACCGCGCGGTGCGCTGGCAATGAGTTGCCCGCGCACCAGCGGGAAATGCGTGCAGGCCAGCACGATCGTATCGATCTGGTCACCGCCGGGCGCATCGAAGAGTGGGGCCTGGGCCGCGGCGATAGCTTCAATCGGCACGTCTTCACCCCGTGCATGGGCTTCGGCAAGGCGGACCAGCTCGATACTGCCATGCATTATGACTCGATGTCCGCCGGCAAATTCATTGATCAGCCGCGCCGTATAGGCCCGCCTGATCGTCCCCGGAGTTGCAAGCAGACCGATCGTGCCCGTCTGGCTGAATGCCGCCGCCGGCTTGATGGCCGGCACGGTGCCCACAACGGGAATATCGAGTGCGGCGCGCACCTCCTGCAGGGCCAGTGTGCTCGCCGTATTGCAGGCGATAACGAACACATCCGGCTTCACATGATCGCACAGCATCCTTGCAACACGCGGGATGCGCTCGATCAGGTCCTCGTCACTCTTGTCGCCATAGGGGAAAAAGCCGCTATCGGCCGCATAATGGACGCCCAGCGCTGGCGCCAGCGCGCGTATCTCCTCCGCCACGGTCAGCCCGCCGACCCCGGAATCGAAGACGAGGACCCGCCCGCGAGCGGGCGACGGCTTGAAATGGCTGGAGAGAAAGTCGGGCATGATTCGACATTATGTGCATTCGCTCGCGGCGAAAACGGGGCAGCGAACGGAGTTTTGGCACGAGATTTGTTGTGCAGTGCACCATAACGTGTCTACTATCCTGTTTGGAAACAAGGAAATTCCCGATGATGGACCTATGGCTCGCGCCGTGGCGCGCTTCCCTCTCCCTCACAGCCTCAACACTCGAGATGATGCTGACGGCCCAGAAAAGCTTCGCAAGTGCCCAGGGCATGCCGGATTTCCAGCCCATGGATGAGAAAAAGATGCGCGAGGCCTTCCACACGGCCGCCGACGCAAACCTGCGCCGCTGGGGCGATACGGCCGACGCGCTCAACAGCTTGCCGGAATGGTACAGGGACCTCTCCCGCGTGCCGGGCGGCGTGATGACAGACTGGTTCGATAAAGCCCGCCGGGTGATGCAGGACTAGACCAGCTTGCCGTAGAGGTCTGGCCGCCGGTCGCGGAAAAATCCCCAGGCGGCCCGTTCGCGGTCAACTTCATCCAGATCGAATGTTGCGAGGATCACACCCTCCTCGGTCCGGCCAAGGTCGGTGACGACCTCGCCGGTCTGGTCCGCGATGAAGCTGGTGCCGTAGAAGACCTGCCCGCCTTCGTCGCCCATGCGATTGGCTGCGCAGACCGGAATGACATTCGACACCGCATGCCCAAGCATCGCCCGGCGCCAGCGCCCGGCCGTGTCGAGCGTTGAATCCTGTGGCTCCGCGCCAATCGCCGTTGGGTAGAGCAGCACGTCTGCCCCCATCAGGGCCATGGCGCGCGCAGCTTCCGGGAACCACTGGTCCCAGCAGATACCGACGCCGATACGGCCTTTCTGCGTGTCCCAGACCCGGAAGCCCGTATCGCCGGGACGGAAGTAGAATTTCTCCTGATAGCCGGGGCCATCGGGAATGTGGCTCTTGCGGTAGACGCCCATGGCGCTGCCGTCTGCATCGAGCATGACGAGCGAATTGTAATAGGCCGGGCCATCCTTCTCATAGATAGAGACAGGCACGACGACGCCGCATTTCTTGGCAATTTCGGCAAGCTGCACGACAGCGGGATGCGTTTCCCATGGCAGGGCCCGGGCGAAATGTTCCTCTTCCTGTGTCTTGCAGAAATAGGACCCGCAGAAGAGTTCCGGCGGCAGCACGACATCGGCGCCGCGACCGGCCGCCTCTTCAATGAAACCAGCGACGCGGTCGATATTGTCTTGCACGTCATCGGACGGTGAGAACTGGATGGCGGCGAGCGTGATTGAGCGGGTCATGGGCGGTTACCGGTGAATTCGGAGGAGCACTTAAGGGGGTGGACCGGGTATTTCGAGTCCGTTCAGGCAGGTATTTCGCGGGTCATGCAGTGGAAACTGCCGCCACCGCGCAGAATGTTCAATGCCGGAAGGCCGATCACCTTGCGCCCCGGAAACAGGGGGCGCAACTCGGCGAGCGCAACCAGGCCGAAACGCTCGTCATAGGTCGGCACGAAAACGGCGCCATTGGTGATGGTGAAATTCATGTGGCTGGCAGGCACGGGCTGTCCGTCGCCGAAATCGACCGGGCCAGGTGAAGATATGGTCGAGACCATCAGGCCGGCAGTGCGCAGGCGGTCCTCGATGGCGAGCAGCACATCTGCGTTCGGATCTTTTAACCCCGTCGGGTGCTGGCAGAGGACATGGCCCGGCGCGATGAAGCGGGCGATATTGTCGACATGGCCATCGGTATGGTCGTTGAGCAGGCCGTCGCCAAGCCAGATGACTTCATTGACCCCGAAGGCGCGCGCGAGAGCCGCTTCAGCATCAGCCTCGGTCCAAGCTCCGTTGCGGTTCGGATTGAGCAGGCACTGGCGGGTGGTGAGCAGGCGCCCTTCCCCATCGACATCAATGGCGCCGCCTTCGAGCACGGTCTCATGGGCGCGCACATCAATGCCTTCAACGCCCGCGATGGCTGGCGCCGTTTCCGTGTCGCCCGGCATGAGATATTTGCCGCCCCAGCCGTTGAAACGGAAGGTTTCGGCCTGAAATCCATTGGCACCGCGCGTGATGATGGGGCCGGTATCGCGCAGCCAGATGTCACCGGTCGGCACCTGAACGACCTGCGCGACGTCGCCCACCGCCTCCGAGGCAGAGCGCGCAGCCTCCTCGGAACCGGCCGCGACCTTGACGGTCACGAAGCCAGCGGCGGCACGGATGAGCGCGGCGATTTCAGCGCGTGCGCCATCATAATTGCCGCCCCATTCTTCGGCGAGGCGGGGCCAGCCGCACCAGAGGGCGGATTGCGGGGCCCATTCGGGCGGGAGGGAGACAACTGCTTCGGTCATGGTCGCTGGCCTTGCCACACCTTTGAAACAAGGAAAAGGGCGGCCCGCACAGCAGGCCGCCCTCCCCAATCTGCATTCCGGATCGCGAAGCGACCTAGAACTCGTATTTCACACCAATCTGGATCTGCCAGAAGGACTGGTTCAGCGTCTCGGAGTTGGTCGAGGTGCTGAATGTCGATTCGTCGCGGTCGCCTGTGCCCCAGATACCATCGCGGCCTGGATCGCCGTAGACATACTGACCGTTGACGATCGAAGCGGCAGCAACCTGGCGCTTGTACTCGTAACGGGTCCGCTCGACGCGACCAGCGTTGCTGTCGATCAGGTTGCCGAGGTTCTCGATGTCGAGGAACAGCTTGGTGCGGTGATTTTTCATCGCGCCTGGAAGTTCCTGCTGGAGACGAAGATCAACCAGCGTCGACCAGCGAGAATTGTCGCCGTTGCGAGGAGCGATCTTGCCCTTGTACTCATTGAGTTCTGACGTTGCGATATAGGTGAAGAAGTCCTGCTGGAGGCCCAGGTCACCACCGAACGAGTCAGGCGAGAAGAGCGGATCGTCGAAACCGGTTGGCACGTAGAGTGTCGCACCAGCATCATCCGCGCTGCTTTCGTTGATACCGAACACATCGCTACGACCGTTCGTGTTGAACGTGTAGGTGTAAGGCTGGCCCGAACGACGTGTTGCAAACAGCGAAGCCTGCGTGGCGTAACCGCGGAAGAATTCCTTCTCCCAGTTCAGGCGCAGCTTGAACTGGTGTTCGACTTCGAAGTTCGACGTACCGGTGCGCGGGTTCTGGTAGCTCCAGCGTGCCGTGTCCGAATAGTTGGACGTTGCCGTGGACGACGTGCCCATGCCGATGTCGTTGACGTCAGCGTGCGTGTAGCTGCCGAACACATCAAAGTCACCAATCGGTGTTTCCCAGTCATTGCTGGCCGAAACAGCCCAGAGGAGCGAGTTGCCCTTGTCGACGCTGCCGACGATGATTGCTTGCGGCGCGCCGCTGCAATCATAGACCGGACGACCGTCTGGCGAAGCTGAAACCGCATCACCGCAGGTCGCGTCATACCAGTAAGGTGCGTTCTCGAGCTTATTGTAGAGAACGTCGGCAGTAACGAGCCAGTTGCCGGGCACGTTCACAGCCACGCCGAGGTTGGCTTTCCAGGTCGACGGGATCTCGAACGTGTTGTCGAGCGCATTCACGGAGCCATCAGGCTGTGTGTTGGCCAGCTGGTCCAGGAGGTTCTGCGGAATGTAGTTTCCGGACTCCGGGTCTGGCGTATTCGGAACGTTGATCGTGCCGGAGTCGAACACTTCGCCGTTGATCACGCCGTCGTTGGAATAGCTGTTAGAGATCCAGACACCTGGCGAACCACCTGAGAAGCGGCCGAGACCACCGCGAACCGTGATGTCGTCGCTTGCATCCCATTTGAAGGCAAATCGCGGCAGCACGACATCAAGGCCGTCAATGTCATTGGTATTGGAGTAGCCGTAGCGATCAAAGAAGTTCTGGTTCGGACGGATCTTGCCTTCCGACTGGTAGTAGTCGTAACGGATACCAAACATCAGGTTCAGGTCGTTGCGGATATCCCAGCTGTCCTGAACATAAACGGAGTTATAATTGTAACCCCAGATGGCGCGCAGGTCGTTTTCATCGTTCGTGATTGCGTTCGCATAGGACACGTCCGTGGCGATCTGGTTACGCAGGTCGTCGATCGACGCGAAGGCATAGGTGCCTTCCGAGTTCTGGGCGAACAGGTTGTCGACGTCGACTTCCTCACGCTCGATACCGCCTTTGAACGTATGGTCCCCCATGCGGTACTCGGCCTTCAGCTTGTACTGAAGGAATTCCTGATCGAGTTCGTTACCATGACGGAAGCGATCAGGACCGAAAGCGATAACAGTACCGGTCGATGTTTCGACGGAACCGAGGAAGAACTCGGCGCCGTTCAGGCTGTCTGCACCCGTCGCCTGGGTCGTCTTGGCGATCTTGATTTCGGTCGAGAAGTTTGGCGTCCAGTCGGAATAAAGGTGGCCGATGAAGGATTCCACTTTCTCCGAGTTATTGTACCAGGACGACGGGAAGGCGAGATCGGCACCCTGCAGGAAGTTGTTGCCGTTCTGCTCGATGATGCTCGCACCCTCGGTCTTGATATAGGTGAACTTGGCGCGTTGATTGTTGGAGATGTTCCAGTCGATGCTGCCGAGGATTTTCTCGTCTTCGACCGGGGGTACGCCAGAACCGAAGTCACCCACATCAAAGCCGTAGACGCTCTGCATGATGTCCTGGATTTCGGCGATATCCGACGGGGTCACGTCTTCGATATTGACGGCGCCCGAACCGGTTGGGCCACGCTGAAGGGCAGCAGCTTCTTCATACTTGTCGTACGAGAGGAAGAAGAACAGCTTGTCCTTGATGATGGGGCCGCCGAATGTGCCGCCATAGGTCTTTTCGTCGAAAGTGCGATCGACCTTGGTGTCGCCGGTCTTGCTGCCGGCCATCGAGTCGTCAGTCTTGAAGTAGAATGCCGACCCGTGGAATTCGTTGGTGCCCGACTTGGTGACAGCGTTGATCGTGCCGCCGGTGAAGCCGTTATATTCTGTGTCGAAAGGTGCCGATTCAACTGACAGCGACTGGATCGCGTCGAAAGAGATTGGCGAACGCTGCGTTGGGTAGCCGTTGGCGTTCAGGCCGAAACGGTCGTTGAGGGCGACACCGTCAATCGTCAGTGTGTTGAAGCGGTTGTTGGCGCCGGCAATCGTGAGTTCCTTTGCGCCGCCCGTCTGGACGTTGACGCTGGCGAAAGGATCAAGCTCGGCCGCATCGGTGATATCGCGGTCGATCGAGACGACTTCGTTGAGCGCCTCGAGACCAAGGGAAGTTGTCAGGCCTTCGCTGGAGAAACCGGTCTGCAGCTGGTTGGCGGTGACGACAACGGTTTCAAGCTTGCGCTCGCCCGACACCTGGAGGTTCAGAGGGTAGGTCTGGTCAAGTTCGATATAGATATCGGTGACGGTGACCGGCGTGAAATCACCGCCCGTGACTTCGACTGTGTAGGGGCCGCCGACGCGAAGGCCGCGGGCCGAGAAATCACCGTTGGCGCTGGTAACAGCGGCGGACATCGTACCCGAAGGTGTGTGCGTGATGACGACAGTGGCGTTTGGCACTGCGGCGCCTTCCGCATTGGTCACCTGACCGCGCATGCTGGAGGTAGTAACCTGTGCCGAGGCGATGCCGGCGACGCTGAGCGCGATGGCGGAAACCGCCATGCCGCGACCGAAAGTGTTCCAATTCATGACCATTTTCCCCTGATCCGTATGAGTTCCCGCCTGATCTCTCACATTCAGGCCGGTTATCGGTCGCTTACGCGTCCTGCATGACGGATTAGTGACAAGTTTTTGAAGGTTCAACGTACCTCGCAGCGAATCCGGTCATTGGTTTTTGTGCGATGCAAAAAAGCCACGCTTTGGGCACGTGAAGGGCATCTCTTGCCTGATTTTTGGGGTGTATTAGACGAGCCTCCCACTGCATAAGCAGAGAATGTATCAAGGTGAGACCACATGGCAGGGCTGAGTCGCGAATCGGAATCCACCTATCAGCGCACTGTGGTCTTCGTCCTGGGATTGCTCCTTGTGCTGCGTGTCGGCTTCCTGCTCGTCTCGCCACTGAACCTTTACGCCGATGAAGCGCAATACTGGCGCTGGGGCGAGACGCTGGACT
Source organism: Hyphomonas chukchiensis (assembly GCF_000682695.1). Taxonomy (GTDB): domain Bacteria; phylum Pseudomonadota; class Alphaproteobacteria; order Caulobacterales; family Hyphomonadaceae; genus Hyphomonas; species Hyphomonas chukchiensis. The sequence continues at coordinate 228,693 of NZ_AWFG01000001.1, forward strand.
GGGGCTATTATTCCAAGCCGCCGATGATTGCCTGGGTGATCCACGGCGTGACGGCGCTGATGGGCAATGCCGAATGGGCCGTACGGCTGGCGGCGCCCTTCCTGCACACGGCAGGCGCAGCTTTCCTCTTCCTGCTGGGCCGCGCCGTTTATGATGCACGCACAGGCATGTATGCCGCCTTCCTCTATGCGCTGATGCCTGCGGTGATCCTCTCCTCCGCCGTGATCTCGACGGATGGTGTGCTGATGCCATTCTGGTGCGCGGCGCTCTATGCGCTGTGGCGGCTGCGCAGCGGCGAGGGTCGCTGGGTGAGCGCCGTGGGCCTCGGCGTGGCCGTGGGCGCAGGCTTCCTGTCAAAATATGCGATGCTCTACTTTATCATCGGGATCATGCTGACGCTGGCGCTGGACCGGGACACCCGCCGGGCGCTGCTGTCGTGGCGTGGCCTCGTGGCCCTCTTGGTTGCAGCTGCGATCTTCGCGCCGCATATGGCCTGGAACGCCGCGAACGATTTCAAGACGGTCAGCCACACTGTCGACAATGCAAATCTAGGCGGTGAACTGTTCCACCCCGAGCACGCGCTCACCTTTCTCGCCGACCAGATGGGCGTGTTCGGCCCGATCAGCCTGATCGCCTTTGTCATCGGCCTGTGGGCCATGCGCAAGGCGGGCGACGGGGTGAAGCAGCGCGACCGCTGGCTACTTTGCTTCGTTCTGCCGGTGCTGGTCATTATTCTTGTGCAGGCCGTGCTGTCACGGGCGAACGCCAATTGGGCCGCAACGGCCTGGCCAGCGGCCAGCGTGCTGGTCGCGGCCTGGCTGATCCGGATGGCGCCTGCGGGCGTGCGCTGGCTGTGGGCGAGCCTTGCGCTGCATGTCGCCCTCAGCGTGATGTTCGTGACGGTTCCCCTGCTGCCGGCCTCGGCAGCATCACAGGCCGGTTTCGACAATGAGCTGAAGCGCACGCGGGGATGGGATACGGCCGCCCGGGCCGTGTTTGCAAAGGCGGCGGAGATCGGCGCGACATCCGTATTGGTGGATGAGCGCGAGGTCTGGCACGGGCTCGACTACTATGCCCGCAGCCGCACGCTGCCACTGATCTCTTGGCGCCGCTACGGCGTGCCGAAAAGCTTTTCCGAAGCTGTCGCCATGGCGCCGCCCCTCGATGAGAAAGTGCTGGTTGTGTCGCTGCATGCCAATATGCGGCCAATGATACGCAGCGATTTCAAGACGTTCGAGGATGCTGGCGAGATCATAATTCCGCTCGGCAACCGCAGGAATGGTTGTCCGCTGGAGCGGCGGTTCCACCTCTATATTGCGTCAGGCTTTGCGCCGGAACGTCACGATGATGCGTGGGAAGCCCGGCATGAGGGGCTGACGGAGTTCAAGACCCCGCCCTGCCCGGCACCAAAGGATCAGTGACCGGTGGCCTCGTCGCCCCAGAGTTCCTTCACCCGCGCATCCCGGCCACAGGCGGCACGGTAATAGCGGTACTTGAGCGGGTTCTTCTGGTAATAATCCTGATGATAATCTTCAGCTGGCCAGAACGTATCGGCATTGATCACCTTGGTCACGACCGGGGACGGCAGCGCGCCTGACACTTCGGCAATATCGGCTTCGGCTGTTGCGCGCTCATCTGGCGTCGAGACGAAGATGGCGCTGCGATAGCTCTCGCCCTTGTCGCAGAATTGCCCCGTCGCGTCAGTCGGATCAATATGGTGCAGGAAATAGGTCACGAGCTGGTTATAGCTGACCACGTCTGGGTCATAGGTGACCTTCACCGACTCATAATGGCCCGTGTCTTCGTGGCTGACCTGCTTGTAGGTCGGGTTGGCAACATGGCCGCCGGTATAGCCCGAAACGGTCTCGATCACGCCGTCGACCTTGTCGAAATCGGATTCGACGCACCAGAAGCATCCACCTGCAAAAACGGCCGAGGACATATGCTTGGGCGCCTCACTGGCGGGCTTGTCTTCGGCACCTGCGCTCGAGAAGAACGCCAGGCTGGTCGCGGCAAGGCCGGCAACGATGGCAACAACAGGGGCTGAACGGGTACGCATGGGCAAACTCTTGGATTCTACGGACGGCGGACAAATGCTCCGTCTGCAGCGACATATGGGATGCCCCCTGCCGTCGGAAAGACAGTAATCGCAGACTTAACGGATTTGTGTTGCCGCCGTGTTGTCGTGGCGTGTCAAAAATGGGGCAATGCCGTGTTTTTAGGCAGGCCCGGTTAACACCCTCACGCGCACACGGCTAGCGCGTCCTGCAGCGTCCACTGCAGTAACCGTGTAAAAGCCCTCCCGCGTGGGTGACCAGACCGGCGCACCGGCGTCGTCAATGTCGCAGGGGGCGCCATCGACATACCAGGAGAGCTGTCCCTCACCCCGACCGGCCAGCACAAACCCGCGTGCCTGCTTGCCATCCACTGTGCCGGCCCACAGTTCCGCTTCGCTCGGCGGGAACAGGATCTGCGGCGGAGCAGCGGCGGCAAAATCGCGGATAGCGCCCTTGGATTTCAGCTGCTTCTCGCTGGTCAGGCGCCCGCGTGCCTGCCCTGTGTCGCGCAGGTGATGCGCCGCGCGGTCAGCGATTTCGAACAGGATCGGCAGTGCCGCATCGCCGCCTGTCACGCCGGGCCGGGGGGCACCATCCGCGCGGCCCATCCAGACGACAATCGCCAGATCGCCTGCCACGCCGGCCGCCCATGCATCGCGGTAGCCATAGGATGTGCCCGTCTTGAAAGCGATCTGCGGCGCATTTTCGGTCAGACGGCCCGGCACGCGGCCCGCAGGTGTCGGTCCGTTTTGCAGGATGCGGATGATCTCGTCTGCGCTCGCCTCGCCGATCAGGCGCTGGCCCGGCTGGTCGTGAACGGCGGTTTCCTCATCGGCCCGCCAGACCAGCGGCTTGGCAATACCCTTGTCGCCGAGCGCAGAATAGAGAACAGCCAGCTCGCGCGCCGTCAGCCCCGCCCCGCCAAGCGCAATCGCAAGTCCGGCCTGATGGCTGGCGGACCCGGCAATGCGCGGGCTCGCACCGGCCAGCGAAAGCTGGGAGACAAAGCGGTCGGGTCCGACCTTGTCGAGCATCATGACGGCGGGCACGTTCAGCGAGTGCTGCAGGGCATCCGAGACGCGCACGTCGCCGCGAAACATGCGGTCGAAGTTTTCCGGCTGGTAGGCCGCAAAGCGGCGCGGCAGGTCCGAGATAAGGGTGTCGGGCGCAGCGGACCCGTCGTCAAAGGCCATGCCATAGATGAACGGCTTCAGCGTGGAGCCCGGCGAGCGCGCCTGCGCGGTGAGGTCGAGCCAGCCTCCCGGGCGCTCGCGTGACGCCGAGCCGGCAATCGCGCGCACGGCGCGTGTGGGAATGTGTATGACGAGCGCCGCAACCTGAACATCGGCGCCTGCGGCCTCAGCCTGCGTCAGCGCGATGCGCTCGACTTCCGCCTGCAGGCCCGCATCGAGTGTTGAGCGCACATCGCCGCGCGGCCCACTGGCGAGCGCCTTGGCCGTGCCATGCCAGGCACGGTCCGGGAAGTCACGCCGACGCCCCGGCACACCGGAGGCGGCCACATCCGCCACATCATCAGCCGAGAAGACACCATACATGGCGAGCTTCTTCGCCACCCAGTCGCGCGCTTTCGCAGCCTGTTCGGGGCGGCGATCGGGCCGGCGCGCTTCCGGCGACTGCGGCAAGGCAATCAGAAGTGCAATCTCGTCATCTGTCAGCCGGTCGGCCTCATGCCCGAAATAGCTCCAGCTGGCCGCGCGTACACCCTCTAGGTTGCCGCCATATGGGGTCAGCGTCAGGTAAAGCGCGAGGATTTCGTCCTTCGACAGGCGCCGTTCGATCTGGTGCGCGCGGACAATCTCGATCAGCTTCGAACCGATATTCCGCCTGCGCGGTTCAAGCATCCGCGCCGTCTGCATCGTAATCGTCGAGCCGCCGGACACGACCCTGCCCGACAGGGCAGAGTCCACCGCCGCCCGGACCATGCCGGTCCAGTCCGTGCCATGGTGCTGGCGGAAGCGCTTGTCCTCGACGCGGATCAGCGCCTCGATGAATTCCGGGTCGATCTTGTCGAGATCGCCATGGAAGCGCCAGCGACCGTCATTCGTCGGGAAGGCACGCAGGGGTTTCCCGGCCCGGTCTGTAACCAGGGCCGAGATCTCCCCTGCCCGCTCCAGAGGTGGCGGCAGCAGGGCATCCAGCGCGAAGGCCGCGCCGACCAGCAGGGCAAAACCGGCAAGAAGGCGCCTGCCTGGCCCCATCAGCCTACTTGCCTCCCGCCGTCGTTCCGGTGCCGCCGGTGATGGTCACGCGGCCGGGGGCCGAGCGGGCATAGACCGTGGGCCGGTACATGTCCTCGACGACAACACCCGGCATCGCAAAATCGCCCGGCGTCACCGCCCGCACGACATAGGCGACCGTCAGCGGCTCGCCATAGACGTCCAGCGCCGCGACATAACGGTCATCCTGCGCCTGTTGCGTCTGGGCATAGGCAATATCGCCGAGGAAGGCGAACGCCCCGGATGTTTCGCCTTCACGGCGGCCATCGGCCGGACGCAGCACGGTCTCGATCTCGAAGCCGGCTGGCAGCAAGTCTGCCACGATTACCGGGTTGAGCCTGTTTTCCTGAGGCGTGACCGAGACGCGCACGACCAGCTGGTCGCCCTGCTGGATGCGGGAGAGGTCAACCTTGCCACCGGTCATGGTGTAGAAGGTCTTGTCCGTCTTCAGCTTGGACGAGGCTGCAGGCGGGGCCTTTTCAGGGGCACCGGTGACCAGCACGGTGCGGAACATGGGCGCCTTGCCTTCCAGCTTGAACTTGACACCGGACGCGACCTGCTGCTCCGAGACAAGATATTGCCGTCCGTCATCCTTGCCGCGGCCGAGGCCCTCGACCATCAGGCGGAACGCATTCTCGCCCTTGTTGAAGTCGTTGACGGCCAGCAGCGTGAACGCCTTTTCCTGTGTGGTCATGGCATCGGCTTCCGGCACATCCTTGCCGAGACGTTCGGCGAGGCGGGCCACCAGCTCTGTCATGTCGGCTTCGCTGGCGAGCGCCATCACGCCGGCCAGGTCGCGCAGCGGCGTCTGGTAATAGTCGCCGGTGTTCTGGTAGCCGAGCGCTTTCTCGGCCGATTCAAAAGCCGAGGTTGCGCGGGACCGGTCGCCCATGAAGGCGAGACCGGCACCGATTTGAGCGCGGGCAAGCGGGCTGTCGATGTTCGACAATTCGCGGTCATGCAGGTAGCGCAGGCGGGAAATATCCGCCTCGCCAGCCTTGGCCAGGACATAGAGCGAATAGGCCGCCGAGCGGAACATCATCTGCTCGTTCGTGTCGTTGGAATAACGGCTCTCATAGACGTCCGTGTCATAGCCATAGACGCGCCATTGGTCGCCCGTCGAGATGGCGCGCAGGGCGCCATAGGCCCGGTCGAGCGACTCGTCCGGCACATTATATCCGGCGGCTTTTGCCCGATAGATAAAGTCCGTCGCATAGGCCCCAAGCCATGGTGACGCATAGCCATCGCCTTCGTGCCACAGGCCGAACGCACCTTCAGCACCCTGACGGTTCAGGATCGTGTTGACGGCGGTCTGCACGCGGTCACGCGCATTATCTCGCGCCCCCTTGGCCCCCATCGCGACCAGCTGTTCGGAATAGAGCAGCGGCATCGCACGGCTGACCGTCTGTTCGGTGCAGCCATAGGGATAGCGGTCGAGCGAGGCATAGAGCGTCGCCGGATCAACCGGAATGCTGGAGAAGCCAACCGTGACATCCGCCGAGCCCGGCACATAGCCAGCCAGCAGTTTCGGATCGAGCGAGTATTGTTGGCCCGGCTGCATGAGGGCGCTCGTCGAGCGCGTCTCCGGCAGGTAGGGCGAGCGGGTCTGGATGTCATAGGTGTGCTGGACGGAATACTTGTCCGGGCCGGTTACGGCGATGCGTACCTGCGAAATGCCTTCACTCTTGGCTTCCACACGGACAGGGGCGTCGGAACGCTTGCCCGTCTGCAAGGTGCGGGTGAGGCGGCTTTCGGCCACTTCAATCGGACCCGCACTGGAGATGTCAGCGGTAAACTCGCCCGCCGGCAGTTCGACATTGTCGATGCTGGCGGTGAGATAGGCTTCGTCACCGGGCGCCATGAAGCGCGGCAGGATAAGATCCGATGGCGCCGCGTCGCGGACAGTCATCTTCGTATCGCCCTGCCCCAAGCCGGTCTTCGACCAGGCCACGGCCATGATGCGCAGCTCGCCATTGAAGTCCGGTATGTCGAAGCGAACCTTGGCTTTGCCTGAGCGGCCAACCTCGACGAGTCCCGAGAAGAGCGCGACCGACTTGGTCGGCACAACGGTCAGGCCTTCGCCGCCAAGCTGGTCACCACCGGTGCGCACTTCGGCAGGCAAGCCCATGTTCGGATCGAGCAGGCGACCGTAATCGTCATACTGTTCCACGCCGAGCGCCTTCTGGCCGTAATAATAGGCAACCGGATCGGGGCTCTTGAACTTGGTGAGCTGGAGGATGCCTTCGTCAACGGCCGCAAGCGTCAGGTAGACAGGCTCACGCGGGCCACCGCCGAAATCGACCTCGATGACCTGCTCGCCGCGCGGACGGGCCACTTTCGGGGCATTCACGGTCAGCTTGAAGGTGCGCGCATCCATGTTCACGGGTACATGCGCCACGCCGACCGCGCGGCGGGGCTTGGCCTGCAGCACAGGGTCACGCTCGGTATAGACGTTGACCATGACATAGGCGCCTTCGCCCCATTCCTCGGTCACGGGCAGGGACACGCGTGTGCCGCCAGCCGTCACGTTGAGGTTCTGGACCGAGAGGACGCGGTCTGTCGCAACCACGATCTGCGCCTGTCCGTCATAGGGCGGGATGATGGTGATCTCGGCTGTCTGACCAGGCGTCGGCGAGCGTTCCGGTCCCATGACACGGACGCGGTCCGGCGCTTCGACGCCATCGTCGGAGACCCGGCCACCCCAGCCGACATAGAAGTCATCGCTGGCAGCTGCGCCGACATTGACGCCTTCGGCTTCGACCACGAGTTCATGGCTTCCCCATTCGAGGCCGCTGACCTTGATCTCAGCAGTGCCGCCAGTGGGTGTCGAGACAACACCTTCATTCACCTTGGTGACGGTGCGCGACCGGCGCCAGCGCCACTCGTCGCCATCGCGATACCAGTCATAATGATAGTCGATCGCCAGCATTTTCCAGGCAAGGCGCTGGGCCACCGCCGCGCCATCGGAATTGACAGCGACGACCTGATAGACCGTGTCACCGCCCTCTTCGACGGAGTCATCGAAACCGGGTTTGAGACCAATATAAAGGCTTTCCGGGCGGTACGGGATGCGGACGCTGTCGGTCACGGCGCGGCCACCGGGCTCCAGAACGCTGACAACCGTGTTGATCCGCAGCGGACGGCCCGCATTGCTGCCGGCATTGCCGGGCGCAACCCGCACGATAGCGGCACCTGCCCCGTCCGTAGTCTGGTCGGGCAGTTCGAGGATACGCTCTTCAAAGGTCGCATCGTAACGACCGAAGGCAAAGCCATCAAAGGCGGGGAATGGATTAGGCTGTGGCTCAAGCCGTGCTTCGGCCTTCACCGTCAGGCCTGCACCGGGTGCGCCATAGAGGAAGCGGGAAGCGACGCTGATTTCGCGTGTGCCGCCGAGCTTCATTGCCGTCCTGTCATCGGCCTTCAGGTCAACCGCGATCCGCTGGGGAACGAAGTCTTCCACCGCGAAGGTTGCCGCGCCGGAGGTTTCGGCCAGGCCATCAATCTCGATGGCTGCGCGCCACTGGCCGCGCGAGGCGCCCTTGGGCAGTTCGAAACTGTCGAGAACAGCGCCGGAATCAGGCGCATCGAAGCGAACCTTTTCGGCGACCAGCCCGTTCGGGCGATAGATCACGAGATGACCGGCCCGCTTCTCGACCTGCCGTCCGGCGCGGTCGCGCAGCAGGGCCGAAATCTGAACCGTCTCTCCGGGGCGGTAGATGCCACGCTCGGTATAGACATAGGCGTCAACGATACCAGGCGTGCGGCGTCCCCCGGCCACATGCTCGGACAGGTCGACCGGCGCACGCGTCAGGTCCAGCGCTGCCAGTTCGCCCTTGGCGCTGTAGGCAAGGATCATCTTCGGAGCGAGATTGCCGGCGCCATTGATCAGCGGCCCGTCAAAGGCGACACGGCCCTGCTCGTTGGAGCGCGTCTCGGCGAGGATCTCATTGTTCATCGCCACAAGCTGGACGGTCGTGTCCGGCACGGGCTTGCCGTCCTGCAGCGAGCGCAGCGTGACATCGAGGCCGTTCTCGCCCTGATAGGCGGTGATCGCCAGGTCGGTCAGCATGATCCAGCGACTGGACGAGGCTGGCGGGCCTTCCTGCGGGTCGAGCTTGGCGGCATCCTCAATGCGCACATAGTAAGCGCCGGGCTCCATCGTGCCGATCACGTCCTGCAACGGGAAGACCGAGATCACCGGCGCATTCTGTTCGGCCGTAATCTCCATTGTCCCGGACCAAAGCTCGGTTTCGACTTCGCTCGGGCTGTCTTCGCCCCAGGAATAGGAATAACGGCCCTGCGCCGTGGTTTCGCCTTGCGTGATGCTCTTGAAGGCGAGCGCACGGTCATTGATGCGTGAAACCTTGATGGTCACCTTGTTCACATTGACGGTCTCGATCGGCAGGCCGTCAGCATCCTCGCGCGGCAGGATCACGCCCGCGCCCTTGAAACCGACATAAGGCGGCCGGTCGGCAAAATCGATCGGCACGGTCTCTTCCCGCTTTAGCGTGCGCCCGTCAGCGGCAGGCAGGCCGGACAGGATGGTTGCCGTGCGGCTTGTGCCGAAGGTCAGGCCGCCAATGCAAAGCTCGCGTCCTTCGACGCTGAGCGCAGGCCGGAAGGCCGGGCGGAATTCGACATAGGGCGAATAGTCGGCCTTGGGGTCGAGCGCGGCCGAGAAGACCAGACAGGCGAGCGGCTGCTCACCCGAGGTGTCGATACGGTAGCGGAAATAGGAAAATTCCTGCTCCTGCGCAGCGAGGGCCTTCTGGCGGCGCTGTTCCCGCTGGCGCGCGGCAACCTGGTCCTTGGGCGAGCGCTGGACGACTTCTCCGGCCATGCTGGCATCATCTGCCGGCTTGTCCTTGCCGCCGCCTCCGCACGCCGCAACCAGACCGAAGAGCAAAGCCGCGATGACGGCCCTGTACTTGCCTTGAGTGCCCGTTCCGAACTGCGCCATGAACCTCTCCTGCATTTTCTGTTGGTATCCATACACCGCTTGGGCACGGCGCCAACAGGGCGCGATTGGGTCAATTCAAAGGAATATTGCGATATTGTCAGACAGCTGCCCCGACAGCGCAATCTTTATCCGCCTTGCCAGCCGCCCCATTGCGCCCGATGTATGCCAGCATGTGGGCCTGGCGCATCCTTGGAATATTCGCTTTCGCGCTGGGGGCGATCGGCGTGGTGCTGCCCGTCATGCCCACGACCATTTTCTGGATCGTCGCGGCCTTCGCCTTTGTCAGGTCCGACCCGCGCTGGGCCGCGTGGATCTATGCCCGTCCCGGCATCGGTCCTCATATCCAGACCTTCGTTGAGACCGGCCGGATCGGCATGCGTAGCAAGGCTGCGGCACTGGCCGGCATGGCGCTTGCCGCCGCCGGCACGGTCTTTCTCTTCTGGAACCATCCGTGGCCCATGGCGGGCAGCCTCGGCTTTCTCGCCATCGGCGCCGCCTTCGTTATCAGCCGCAAGGCCCCGCTGGCCGCCGCGCCACAACCGCTTCAAGAAACAGAAATAGAAAAACAGGGAGAATAAGTCATGGATCTCGGTCTGAAGGACAAGGTCATCTTCGTCGCCGGCGCCAGCCGGGGCATCGGTCTCGGCATTGTCGAGGCCTGCCTGGCTGAAGGCGCGAAAGTCGCCATTGCCGCGCGCGGCGCCGAAGCGCTGGAAGAACAGCGTGCCCGGCTCGCGGCGCAATATGGCGAAGACAAGCTCTGGGCCCGCGCCGGTGACCTGCGCGATTCAAAGACCATCGATTCCATGATCGACGCCATCGAGACTGAGTTCGGCCCGCTCTGGGGCGCCGTCGCCAATGTCGGGCTTCACCCCTGCCCTCCCGGATTTGAAGTCGATGACGAGACCTGGGATGGCGGCATCAGCCAGAACCTCGACTCCGCCTTCAAGCTCGCGCGCTCGGCCCTGCGCCGCATGACCCCGCGCGAGGAAGGCTCGGTCCTCATGATCACGTCCATCGCCGGCCTCGGCGCGCTGGGCACACCCGTAACCTACGGCACGTCGAAAGCCGCCATGAACCATCTCGCCAAGGAACTCGCCCGTGTGGCCGGGCCATCGGGCGTGCGCGTCAACGCGATTGCGCCGGGCAATATCATCTTTCCGGGCGGTGACTGGGAGACCCGCTCAGAAGGCGAACGCGGGGATTCCTGGAAGAAATGGATTCGCCGCGAAGTGCCGCTGCGCCGTTTCGGCAAGCCGGACGAAATCGGATCGGCCGCAGCCTACCTGCTCAGCCCGCTGGCGAGTTTCGTCACGGGGGCTGTCCTGCCGGTCGATGGCGGGCAAACGAAATAAAGTCCGCCTGCGTTCATTCTGGACATTACCCAGGCGTAACAGTTTCACCTGCAACCATTACAGGTTCCAGGCATTGATTAGGCACAGGGATATTCCTGAAGCGGCGCAGGCCTCTCGCGTGGCCTGCTGACGCACCAGAACACTAGAAGCAAGGAGACATACTTATGACTCAACGCGCTCAAGGACGAAAACTCGCTATCCTCGCTGCAGACGGATTTGAACAGATCGAGCTGACCTCACCCAAGGAAGCCATCGAAAATGCCGGCGGCGAGACAACAATCGTTTCGCTCAAGCACGGCACGATCCAGGCGAACAAGCACCGTGAACACGGCGATACATTCAAGGTCGACATGACGCTGGACGATGCAAAGGCCGAAGACTTCGACGCCCTGCTCATTCCAGGCGGACTGTTCAGCCCGGATACGCTGCGCACCAACCAGAAAGCCAAGGATTTCACCTCGGCCTTCTTCAGGCAGATGAAGCCCGTCTTCGCGATCTGCCATGGTCCGCAACTGCTTATCTCGGCCAACCTCGTGAACGGTCGTGAGATGACTGGCTTCCCGGCCATCCAGCAGGACCTGAAAAATGCAGGCGCCCGCGTGCTCGACCAGTCTGTGGTCGTCGACTCCGGCCTCGTGACCTCACGTTCGCCAGAGGACCTCGGAGATTTCAACGCCAAGATCGTTGAAGAAATCTGCGAAGGCAAACATGCCGAACAGCGCCAGTCCGTCACCGCATAAGACAGACGGCGTCGCTCCAGAGGGAGTGAAATGTGCAGAACCGCCAAGCGCGCTCCTTCGGGAGCGCGCTTTTCTTTTGCGACCCGCTGCTGCATAGGCCAGCAATGCCGGTCGTACCCCCCTCCCCTTATGATGCCATCATACTCGGCGCAGGCGCGGCCGGCCTCTTCTGCGCCGGACGCATGGGACAGGCAGGTCTGAAAGTCATCGTGCTCGACCATGCCGCGAAGCCTGCCGAAAAGGTTCGTATCTCCGGCGGGGGTCGCTGCAATTTCACCAATATCCATACGGCAGCAGACCGGTTCATTTCGCAGAACCCGCATTTCGCCAAGTCGGCCCTCGCGCGCTACACGCCCACCGACTTTATCTACCTTCTCGCACGCCACGGCATCACCTGGCATGAGAAGACGCTCGGGCAACTCTTTTGCGACCAGAAATCCGGCGCCATCATCAAGATGCTGCTGGACGAGATGGAAGCGGCCAGCGGCGAGTTGCGCCTCAGCACGGAGATAAGGTGCGTTACCCATGCCGATGGCCTGTTCACGGTGGACACATCGGGCGGCGTGCTGACAGCGCCGAAGCTCGTTGTCGCCACAGGCGGCCTCTCCATCCCGAAAATGGGCGCGACGGGCCTCGCCTATGATATCGCACGCCAGTTCGGACATGACATCATTCCGACGCGTCCCGCGCTTGTGCCCTTCATCTTTACCGGCGCGGACCAGGAAGACTTCGCCTCAATTTCGGGTGTTGCCTGCGATGTCCGCGCGCAAGCAGGCGGTGCCAGCTTTGACGAGGCCATGCTGTTCACCCATCGCGGTCTGTCGGGGCCGGCGATCCTTCAAGTCTCTTCCTATTGGGCGCCCGGCGAGCCGGTGACGCTGTCCCTCCTCCCCGGCACCGACATCGCGGAAGTGCTTAAGGCTGCCAAGCGCGACCGGCCGATGCAGACGCTAGCCTCCGCGCTGGAGACGCTTTTTTCCAAGCGGCTGGCAGGAATGGTCCAAGAACGGTCCGGGAATACCCACGCTTTGCGCCTGGCTGACACATCCCACGCCACTTTGGAGGCCCTTGCGGGGGCGCTGAAGGACTGGAAAGTGCGCCCCGCGGGCACAGAAGGCTGGCGCACGGCCGAGGTAACGGCCGGTGGGATAGATACGTCCGGCCTCTCCTCCCGAAGCATGGAAAGCCGGCATCTTGTCGGACTCTATTTCATCGGCGAATGCGTCGACGTGACAGGCTGGCTCGGCGGCTACAATTTCCAATGGGCCTGGGCGAGCGCTGCAGCGGCTGCAGAGGACGCAGCTGCCGGTTGAGCGCAGTGCAACGCGCCGCTTGACGCACGCCGGGACTGGTTCCATTCGATGCCCCCATGAGTGAGATGGACAAGACCGCCAGCCAGCCAGCCCGCAGGACATTGCTCCTCGGTGGCGCCCTGCTGGTCGGTGTGATCATCCTCTTCGCCCTCGGCAAGCTTGGCATCATGCCAAGCGAGAAGGCCCTCAACACCTGGATGGAAACCGTCGCCGGCAGCCCGTGGGGCCTGCCTACAATCATTCTGGTTTTCTGTGTGGCGGCCTTTCTGGGCGTACCCCAATTCGCATTGATTGCTGCAGCTGTTGCCGTATTCGGCCCTTGGCTCGGCTTTGCCTATGCGTGGATTGCCAACATGTTTTCCGGCTCTCTGGCCTTCTGGCTTGGCCGTCTGGCGGGCGAGCAGATGTTCCGTCGCTATGCGGGCGCGACGGCCAATCGGCTGTCGACTTTTGTCGGCCGGAATGCCTTTGCCACCAGCGCGCTGATCCGCAATGTCCCGACGGGGCCAGCTGTCATGGTGAACATGGCGTTCGGCGTCAGCTCGGCGAAATACAGTAACTTTGCGCTGGGCATGGCGCTGGGTATCCTACCTAAAATCGCGCTGATCGCCTTTGCCGGACAGAGCCTCTTCGCCGCCATGAAGGGCAATCCGGGCCTTGCCATCCTCGCGGCCTTCATCGCCGCCGCGATCTATGCCGCCATCGCCCTCTATGCCCGCACGCGCATGGGTCCGAAGGGGCAATCTGTCCCTTTGATCCGAGACAACCCGGTTGACACGGGGCCGAAACAAGATGATTAAACCAGTCATGTGCAAGATTTTGCCCCTTTGCCTCCTGCTTACCGGCCCCTGGCCGGAGCCGACCGCCTAAGTAACAGGCAGTTGCGCGGCCAGGGGAATGCTTCCAGCCCCCCTTTTTCTCATTAAGCAGAGCCGCAAACATCATGACTGCCAATCCACATATCCGTATTTTCGACACCACTTTGCGTGACGGCGAGCAATCGCCCGGCGCCTCAATGACCCATACAGAAAAGCTCGAACTGGCGAGCCTGATGGAAGACATGGGCGTCGATGTCATCGAAGCCGGTTTCCCCGCCGCGTCCGACGGTGATTTCGCCGCTGTCAGCGCCATCGCTGCCCAGTCCAAGAGCGCGATCATCTGCGGCCTCGCCCGCTCCACGCCCAGCGACATCGAACGCTGCGCCGAAGCGGTAAAGAAGGCCGCGCGCCCACGCATCCACACATTCATCTCCACCAGCCCCGTGCACATGAAGCACAAGCTGAAAATGGGACCGAATGCCGTGCTCGAAGCCGTCGGCCGTTCCGTCGCCCAGGCGCGCAACCATACCGATGATGTCGAATGGAGCGCTGAAGACGCGACCCGCACCGATTTCGACTTCCTGTGCAAATGTATCGACGTTGCCATCGCATCAGGCGCCACGACGATCAACGTGCCCGATACGGTCGGCTATTCGCACCCCGATGAGTACGGCGCCCTCTTCCGCCGCCTGATCGAGAACGTGCCGAATTCCGACAAGGCCATCTGGTCGGCCCACTGCCACAATGACCTCGGCCTCGCCGTCGCGAACTCCATCTCGGCTGTCGCCAATGGTGCCCGCCAGATCGAATGCGCCATAAACGGCCTCGGCGAACGCGCCGGCAATGCCGCGCTGGAAGAAGTCGTCATGGCGATGAAGGTCCGTGAGGATACGCTGCCCTTCTCGACCGGCATCAATCCTATCTACCTGTCGCGCGCCTCCGCGATGGTCAGCCGCATCACCGGCTTCCCTGTGCAGTACAACAAGGCCATCGTCGGCAAGAACGCCTTCGCGCATGAAAGCGGCATCCACCAGGACGGCATGCTGAAAAATGCCGAGACCTACGAGATCATGAAGCCGGAAGATGTCGGCGTCGCGAAAACGTCGCTGGTCATGGGCAAGCACTCCGGCCGCCACGCCTTCCGCGACAAGCTGGAAAGCATGGGCTATTTCCTCGAAGGCGACGCCCTGAACGACGCGTTCAAGCGCTTCAAGACGCTGGCCGACAAGAAGAAGCATGTGTTCGATGATGACATCGCCGTACTCGTTGACGACCAGCTGGCCGCCGAGGGCGAGCGCATCGTGTTCAAGCGCCTGCGCGTCGTCTGTGGCACCGATGGCCCGCAAACGGCCGAGATCGACCTGACAGTTGAAGGCGAAGAAAAATATGCCATCGCGCGAGGCAACGGCCCCGTGGATGCCGTGTTCAATGCCATCCGGCAGATCGTGCCGCATGACAGCGTGCTGGATCTCTACCAGGTCCACGCCGTTACCGGCGGCACCGATGCGCAGGCGACCGTTTCGGTGCGCCTGAACGGCGAAGGCATCATGGCAACCGGGCGCTCATCCGACCCGGACACGCTCGTCGCGAGCGCCAAGGCCTATCTCCACGCGGTGAACAAGCTCGAAGCCCGCAAGGCCAAGCGCAAGGCCGCCTAGGGAACCATCCCACCCCTGACGCGATTCCTATGTGCAGACACATCGGATCGCGTTAGGAAGCGGGCATGGCCAAGGTCAACAACCTGGAATCGCTCCTTGCGAGCCTCACCGAGCAAACGGCTGGCGACGACGTCAGCGTGCGCGACATGCTGAACGCAGTCGGCAGGCGGTCCTATGGGCCGATCCTGCTGCTGCTGGGCTTCATTGCGATCTCACCTTTGACGATCATTCCAGGTACAAGCTGGTTGGTCGCGCTGGTCATCCTGCTGATTGCCGGCCAGATAGTGCTGGGACGCGCGTTCCCGTGGGTGCCGAAGCGCATTCTCGACTTCTCGTTTCCCCGCTCTGCGCTTGTGACGGGCGTGGATAATGCGCGCCAATATGCCCGGCCCGTGGACAAGGTGCTGAAACCACGTCTCGCCTTCCTGTCGCGACCGCCCTTCATCAGCCTTTCGGCGCTCGTCTGCATTGCGGCCGCGCTGGTGATGTTCCCGCTCGGCCTGGTGCCATTCGGGCCCGTTTTGCCGAGCCTCACAGTGCTCCTCTTCGGATTGGGCCTGACCGCTCGGGACGGCTTTTTGCTGATCGCGGCCGCAGCAGGCCAGGCCGGGGCGATCTATCTCCTGATGCGCGTGTGGTCCGCCCTGCCGTTCGGCTGAGCAGCACGAATTCCCGTATCAGGACACTCGGCTTGCACCGCTTTGCCGCACACTGTTACATGGCACAGCGCAGAATGCGCCGGGATCGGGATAATGGCCACTTTCAGCCTTTTGGAAAAGCGAACCGCGTCGCGACGCGTCCGCTACCGGTCTGCCCGGCGCCTGCCTTTCATGCCTTATGGTTTCGTCCCCGCCTTCGGTCTGCTTGTGCTCCTGTGGATCGGCATGGGTCCCTTCGCGAAATACGTCATTGAACAATCGGTCGTCCGCTCGACCGAGCAGGTGCTCGCCGCGAATGACGCAGGATGGGCAACGGCTGTGGTGTCGGGACAGCAGGTCTGGCTGGAAGGCCAACCTGCAACGCCTATGGAAGGCGAACAACTCGTTTCACTGGTGCGTGCGGCACGCATGCCCGCCCTGTTTGGCGACGAGCGGCCCGTGACCCGCGTGCGCGCACGCTATGGCGCGCCCATTCCCTCGACAAACCCGACCCGCAAGCCCGAATGGACCTTCAGGGTGTCGGAAGGCATCCTGAAACTCGAAGGCACCGTGCCAGATGAAGTAACCCGCAGCTCACTCGCTGCCGCCGCCGAAGGCCTTGTCGATGGACAGCACATCACACGCGTTGATGATTTGCTGACGGTCACGCACGTTGCCGATAATCCGGCCTATACCGAAGTCGCCCTCAAAGTCATTGCTGCGGTTGGCCAGTGCGACCGGGGCGTGGCGACCTTCCTCAATGAAGAATTTTCCCTCCGCTGCGAGTTGCCGAATGACGGCGTGGCCCGCATTCAACAGCTCGTCGCCCAGCCCCTGCCCGTCGGGCGTCTGGGCAATGTCGACATCCTGCCGAATGAAGCCGTCGCAACGTGCGACAGCTCGCTGGCGGACCTGCTGGCCACAACTCATATCGAATTTGCGCTTGCCAGCGCCACGATTGACCCGTCGAGCAATGACCTGCTGCAGTCTGTGGCCAATGCGGCAGCCAACTGCCCCGGAACCCTGCGCATCGAAGGCCACACCGACAGCATGGGGAGCGCGAATGCAAATGAGCTGCTCGGCGACGCCCGCGCCGAGGCTGTTCGCGAAGCCCTGATCGAGCGGGGCATCCCTGCTGACCGCCTTATCGCAGAGGGCTTTGGTGCGCGCCGCCCCATTGACGACAACAGCACGGCCGAAGGCCGCGCCCATAACCGCCGGATCGAAATTCGCGTCGTCCGTGCATCTGATTGACCCAAGCGGCCCGATCGGGCCTTCTGGAATCCCGAGTTCAAAATCATGTTCTTTCTTCTTGCCCAGATATTCCCTCTCCTGCTCCTGGCCGCCGTGCTGGGGGCTGTGCTTGCCTATTGGTGGCTGAAGAACCGGCAGATGGACATCACGGAGTCCTATGAGCTGATTACCGAGCGCCTGGCCGCGATCGAGGCACGCCCCGAGCCTGCCGCCCGCGAGGACTATGAAGCCGGTATGGCGCTGATCTCCTCTGCCGTGCGCTCACTCCGGATGCCGGACATGGAGCCGGTCAATCAGCGGCTCGCCGCGCTCGAAGCTTCCGTCTCGGGCTTCACCGTACCGGAAACCGATCTCGCGCCACTTCATGGCAAGTTTGATGGGGTGGATGCGACCCTCTCGGGCATTGCCTCGCGCCTTGCGGACATCGAAGGCCGCATGACCGCACAAGACCAGCGCCTTGCCGCTCTGGACGAGCGACTGTCCGGATTGGGAACACGCATTGCAGACGTTGATCCGCGTTTCGCGAAACTGGATGAACGCCTGACCGCGCTAGACACGGCTGTTGCCTCCATTGCAAATGCCGTCGGCGAGCTGCGCAATACCGACCTTCAGCCGGTCGAAGCCCGCTTCGGCAAGATCGAGGAAACGCTGTCAGCATTCAAGATTCCCGAAGTCGATCTCGGCCCGCTTCACAGCGGACTGGCGCGCCTCGACCTGACAATTGCCGGCCTTGATCGCCCTGCGACCGACCTTGGGCCGGTCCAGACTCGCCTCTCGGAGTTTGAAAGCCGCCTGACGCAGCTCGGCGAACGGCTCGAAGCGGCCCAGAAGCGCGACATGGACAAATTGTCTGCAGACATCACGGCCGTGGCGTCCGGCGTATCAGGCATCGAGATGCCGGACATGGGCGCCGTCTACCAGCGCCTCGTCAGCGTCGAACATGCCATTGCGACATTTACCATCCCCGAGCCAAATCTTGCGCCGATGTATGAGCGCCTCGCCGCACTTGAGGAAACAGTATCGGCCATCCGTACCGCAATGCCGCGTACACCTGACTTCGCCCCGGTTGAGCGCCGGATCGCCAGCCTGCAGGAAGCCTTCCTCACCCAGACACCAACCGACTTCACGCCTGTGCTGGATGCTGTTCAGGCCATCGAGGGCAATCTCGACCTTGAAGCCATGGAGAACCGGCTTAACGCCATTGAGTATGGGCTTGCAGCCATCCACCACACACTCCGGTCGCGACCTGAACCGGCCGCCCCCAAAACAGAGCGCGCTTCAAGAACGCGGACAGCGCCCGCTGCCATCGCGCCTTCACCCGCCGTTTCCGCAACACCGGTTGCGCCCCCTCCCCCACCGCCCCGCGACCTCGACCCGATCAACGACGCACGCCGCGAGGATGATGAGGCCAACCTGCTCGTCGAGGCCGCCTTCGGGGATGCCGACGATCTCGAGCGCATCAATGGCGTCGGCCCCATGCTGTGCGAACTGCTGCATGAAGTCGGCGTGTTCTATTTCTGGCAGGTGGCCGAATGGAGCCCGCAGGACGTCGAGTGGGTCGACGGAAAGCTGCAGCACTTCAAGGGACGCATTACACGCGACAGATGGGTCGATCAGGCCCGCGACCTGGCCATGCTGCCGGATTCAGCCCGCCGCCCTGGCTCATAGGTCGTTGCGCGGATCCTTGCCGGTCATCAGTCCTGCGTCCGAAAACTGTGCCTCGGCCCGCACGCGCGGCAGCGCCTCTGGATATTCCTTCTGCAGCCAGTCGATCATTTCCTCACGGATATAGCAGCGCAGGTCCCAGGCTTGCGGTGAATTGCGCGCACTGGCGAGCGCACGGATGGTGAGCGTGGCATTGTCCTTGGTCTCGGACACTTGCAGGTTCACGACATCGCCATCCCAGAGCGTCGTGGACTTGCAGATCTCGGTCAGCTTCTCGCGCATTTCCTTCACGGGCGCGCGATAGTCGACATACCAGAACACGCTGCCGATGATGGAGGCCGACTGGCGCGTCCAGTTCTGGAAGGGCTTCTCGATGAAATAGGATACGGGCACGACGAGCCGGCGCCAGTCCCATATCTTGATGACGACATAGAACAGGCCGATCTCCTCAATCCAGCCCCACTCGCCTTCGACCACGACCGCATCCTTGATGCGGATCGGCTGCGTAAACGCGATTTGCAAACCGGCAATGAGGTTGCTGAGCACGGGCCGTGCTGCCAGACCGATCGCCAGGCCGGCAATGCCCGCTGATGCAAACAGGCTGACACCGAATTGCCTGACGCCTGGGATAACGGTCAGCGCTGCCGCCACTGAAACGATTGCGCCAATGACCACCCAGACGCGCCGCGTGACGTCCAGCCGGGTCGCCAGCTTGCGCGCCGTCAGGTCATCCGGCTGGTCCATTTTCAGCATGGACAGGCGGCGTTTTATCAGTGCATCGACCGTGGTCGTAACCGCCCAGCCAATGGCGCCGACGATGAAAACGCTGGAGAGCACGGACAGCGCACTGACGACGACAGGCGGCAGGGCAATGTCTGACGGCAGGAAATGTGGGCCTGCGCCGCACGCGATCGCCAACAGCGCAAACACCACCGGCGGCCGGAAGCGTTTAATCCATCGGGTCCTATGCTTGAATGTCTCTCGTGGTGCGATCTGGCTAGCCTTCTCTGTCTTCGACCTACGGTTACGGTCCCAATCCGGTTCCAATAGGTCAAGAGGCTCAGGCCAATTGCGCTGCCATGACAGGGTTTCGGCGCAATCGCGCCCAAGCCTTGGGCAAAACACCGCCACCATCCGCTTGACAGGCGGCCGAGTTCCGGCGACGCCAGCGGCCGTGAAGAGCGCCGTTTCCCTCCCCCCCGTTCGTGGCAAGCTGATCGCGCAGGCGAGCCTTGCCCCTTACACTTGGTTCCGCGTCGGTGGCCCCGCAGACTGGCTGTTCCTGCCGGCGGACGCCGATGACCTCGCTGATTTCCTGACGCAGTTGGACCCCGTCATACCCGTCACCGTTCTGGGGGTTGGCTCGAATGTGATCGTGCGCGATGGCGGCATTGAAGGCGTGGTCGTGCGCCTGATGGGCAAGGCCTGGGGCAAGGTCGAGGCCGAGGACGGTATCTCGCTTTCAGCAGGCGCTGGCGCCCTTGACCTGTCCGTCGCGAAGACAGCCGCCGAAAACGGCATCAAGGGCCTGGAATTCCTGTCCGGCATTCCGGGGTCGCTGGGCGGCGCCACGCGCACCAATGCGGGCTGCTATGGCAAGGAGCTGCGCGATGTGCTGGTCAGCCTGCAAGGCATCAGGCGCGATGGCACTCGTGTGATCTATCGCGGCCCGGCCCGACCGGGCGCGCTGCCCGAGGCCCATTTCTCCTATCGCCATACCGACCTGCCGGACGACCTGATTGTCACCCGTCTGCTTCTTGAGGGCAATGATACCGGCGCCCCGGCGGATATTCTGGCCGACATTGAAGCCCTGCAGAAACGCCGGTCGGAAACCCAGCCGATCCGGGAAAAGACCTCCGGCTCGACCTTCGCCAATCCTGATCCGCCAGGCACGCCGAACCAGCGTTCGGCCTGGAAACTGATCGACGCTGCAGGCTGCCGCGGCCTTCGCGTCGGCGGCGCGCAGGTCTCCGAGCTGCACTGCAACTTCCTGATCAATACAGGAGACGCGACGGCTGCCGATCTCGAAACGCTCGGCGAGACCGTTCGCGCCCGCGTGCTGGATCACAGTGGTGTCCAGCTGCGCTGGGAAGTGCGCCGCATCGGGCGGCCTGCCTAGAAGGTGCCTTTAAGCTTGAAGGACACGATTGGCCCGAAGTCCCGCGAGCGCGCTTCGCGGGTTACGAGTGTGCCAAGCCGGTTGGGCGCATAGGTTTCGCGCCAACGCCAGTCATGCTGGTTCAGGATATTGCCGAGCGTCAGCGTGCCCGTCATGCCAAGCAGGTCCTTGTTTTCGACATAGACATAGGAAAAGGCGGGCTGGTTGCCCTGGTGGGTCACTTCATCAAGACGATAGACCTCATTCTCATTATAGGATTCGAGAAACAGTCCCACAGCCCAGTCCGTCTGCGGAATATCACGCCGCAGTTCAGTATTGAGATAGTAGACATTGTCGCCGTTGATCGGCCGGTCCATGCCGGTCAGTGGGTCAGCAACACGGGAGTCGCGCCATTCGCCGTGAAAGGTCAGCTGCGTCCCCGTCAGGCCCAGCTTCGCAAATTTCACGGTCGCATCCAGATCGGCACCCACCCGCCAGGCTGAATCGAGGTTGCCCGGCCCATCGCCGGTGCCAATCGGCACACGGTCAACAATGTCTTCGATATCAGCTCCGAACACTGTCAGTGTCGCAGCACCCCAATCCCTGAAATCCTTTTCGGCAGACAGGCTGGCCTTCCATGACTGCTCGGGAACAATCTCCGAATTGCCTTGGTTGCCGTTGCCCTGATTGAGGTTCACCGACGAAATAAAGTCGAAGAAATCGAGTTGGCCCACTTCCCGGTCAAGCCGCGTGACGAGCTTCAGGGAGGGATCGACCTGCCAGGAGAGGCTGGCAAAGCCCTTGGGACGTGTGAATGTGCGGACGTTCTCTGCATCGCCTGTCTGGGAGAGTTCCGACATTTCAGCACCGAGCGAGACCTGGAGGCTGACACTTTTCGACAGGGCGCGCCCATGCGTAACCGTCAGCTCACCGCGCTGCTCTTCCACACGAGAGTTTGCATTGGAGAGGAATATCTCAGTCAGCGGCCCGCCGCCCTCCGACTCGAATAATTGCGATTGGGCCTCCAGGAAATTGAATGCGCCTTCGAGTGATATCTGCCAGTCACGGCCTGGCGCCGGCACCCAAGCGTATTCCCCACGCAGTATATATTCGCCTTCATAGACTGTCTGATTGAAGAGGGAGTCGAACGCGTCGCTCCCATCCAGATTTCCGCCGCGCACCCGGTCTGTCATCGGGCTTTCCTCGCGGCGTGCCAGCGTTATCGCCTTCAGCCGCCCCGGCCCCAGATCGAAGGCATAGTCTGCGCCAAGTTCCACCGTCTTCTCGTCTTCAGAGCCCTGGTAGAGGCGCCGCCCTTCAAGGCCATCGACGGGAAACAGCTTCGAGATCTCCTTGTCGTCCGGTTCGTAGATGCCGACCTTTGCGCTCAGGTTCGCGATGCTGCCCCCAACCGGCTTCCAGGCCAGCGATCCGGCGAGGGAGGCATACTCGGCCGCGTGGGTATAATCTTCCTTGCGGGTCTCTATCAGCATGCCTGCCCCGTCAGTTATGCGTTCAGGCCCGGCATCCGCACCGCGCTCCGGTGAGCTTTCTGCTTCCATCGTCCAGCTGAGCGGCCCCTTCCCGCCTGACAGGCTGAGCGCCATGTCATTATAGGTGGGCGGCAGGTTTTCCCGCACCCGGCCCTTCCAGTGCCACGTCCCGGACACACCGCCCGTATCCCGCGTGATCACATTGACGACCTGGCCCGACAGGCCGGGAATCCCCAGCGCCGTTCCGTCGAGCAATTCGACGCGCGCGACATTGGCAATCGCGATCCGCCCGAGCGTGGACTCCGCTCCGTTCGACTTGCCGGAAACGCGCTGTCCGTTGATGAGGATATTCCCCGTCGCCTGGCCAAAGCCACGCGATCCGTCATCATCATCGTTGATCGAGAAGCCTGGAATCCGCTCGACCATCTCCAGCGCCGTTCGCGGAGCAAATTGGGCGAAACTGTCGGGCGTATAGACTGTAGGTGTCTCGCCCGTGTTCGCCTCCACCTCCTCGGCGGCAATTGCATGGGGCGCCACCACAGCGAGAAACATGGTTACGCAGAACGGGACATGGTGTTTCATTGGTGTGTGTCCCTCGGATTTTTTGGCGACTGAAAGATCACTGTGCCGGGCATCGCCGCGTATCGTGATTCGATAATGAATGACTACATATGTAGTCTATTCTTGGCAATCCCCTCCCGGTGACTTTTTCGTAACTTGCACCAGAGCATGATCCGATTTCGCCTGACTCGTGCCGCTTTCGTGCGGCATAGGCGGTGGCAAGCGGCAGAAAACCCGCACTTAATTTGCAAGAAGGACAGGCCATGAAGCGCGTTGCAGTCATTTACGGGGGCTGGTCCTCCGAACGTGAAGTCTCTCTCTCCTCTGGCGGACAGATGGCCAAGGCAGCACGTGCGGCGGGATATGATGTCGTCGAGATTGATGCCGGGCGCGATCTGGCTGCACAGCTCAGCGAAGCAGAACCCGATGTCGTGCTGAACGGCCTCCATGGCCCCTGGGGCGAGGATGGCTGCGTGCAGGGCCTGCTTGAAGTCATGGGCCTGCCCTATTCCCATTCCGGGGTACTGGCCTCGGCCCTGGCCATGGACAAGCTGAAATCCAAGGCGGTCTACCGCGAAGCGGGCCTGCCAATCGCCGCCGACAAGCGTGTCACCCGCGTAGAGGCCGCCGCAAGCCACCCGCTAAAGCCCCCTTATGTGGTCAAACCGGTCGCGGAAGGGTCCAGCTTTGGCGTGCTGATCGTGCGCGAAGGGGCCAATTCGCCGCCGCAGGAATTGCTGGGCTCCAGCTGGCATTATGGCGACAATCTCATGGCCGAGGAATTCATTCCCGGCCGCGAACTGACGGTGGGTGTGCTGGGCGACCGGGCCCTCGCTGTCACCGAGATCACGACCTTAAGGGACTATTACGATTTTGATGCGAAATATCAGGCTGGAGGATCGCAGCATGTGATCCCGGCAAACCTGCCTGCTCACGTGACCGAAGCCGCGATGGACGCAGCTCTCAGGGCACATCAGGCGCTTGGTTGCCGGGGAGCCACGCGGTCCGATTTTCGCTATGATGACAAGAGAGACCGCCTCGTGATCCTGGAAACAAATACGCAGCCCGGCATGACGCCCACCTCGCTTGTCCCCGAACAGGCCGCTTTCGTTGGCATGTCCTTCGAAGCGCTTGTCGCATGGATGATCGAGGATGCTTCATGCCAAAGGTAAGCCGTAACCAGTCTGTCCCCTCCCGTTCGCGCCGCCGCCCTGCCACCATCGTCGATGAGACGACGGGCGAGGAAATCCGTGTCTCGTCGATCCTGTTCGGCCTGGTCATGTTGATCGCCATCATTGTGGCCACGGCGGCATGGATGGGCGGATCGCTGTCACAGATCGAAACGCGTTTTGGTGGCTTCATGGATGATACGGCCCGAATGGCTGGCGTGTCGGTCAATGACGTCTCCGTGCTGGGCCTTGAGCAGAACCCTGCACTGGCCGACGATGTGCGCGCCGCTGCCATGATCGAGCCCGGCGAGAACATGTTCCGCGCCGACCCGAAACTGATCCGCCACCGCGTCGAAGCTACCCGCAAGGTGCTGAACGTGCGTGTCCATCGCCTGTGGCCCGGCCAGATCGTCATTATTGCGGACGCTGCAGAGCCCGTTGCCCTCTGGCACGATGGCAAGGAGTGGACCGTCGTTGACGGCCTTGGCCGCATCCTGCCGGACGCTAATGCCGATGACCACAAGACGCTCGTGCGCCTGGCTGGCCGTGGTGCGCCGCTGGCCGCCCCCGCCCTCGTCAAAGCGCTCAAGGATGCGCCGGACGTTGCCGCACGCCTCGCCATTGCTACGCGCGTTGCCGATCGTCGCTGGGATGTGCGCCTTGTGAATGGCGCCACGGTTCGCCTGCCGGAAGACACCGGCCTGGAAAGCGCCCTCGCCCGCCTGACCAAACTGCAAACGCGCACTGCCCTGTTGCAGCGCCCGGTCACCATGATCGACCTGCGCAACAAGGGCCGCGTTTACCTGTCCCCCGCGCTTGAAGGCGGCGCAATCAAAGTTGCAGAGGCAGCCCGTTCCTGATGGCAAATGTACAATCCAGACGCATCGCCATGAATGGCTCCCGCAGCGGCACAGTGGCTGCGCTGGACATTGGCTGCTCCAAGATCACCTGCCTGATCGGCCGCAATGATGGCAGTGGCCCGCGCCGTTTCCAGATTCTTGGCGGCGGCCGCCAGCAGTCGCGCGGCTTCAACGGCGGCGCCATTACAGACATGGAAGGCCTCGAGCGCTCCATCCGCCTCGCTGTCGAAGATGCAGAGCGCGAAGCCGGCGAGCAGATCAGTGAAGTCATCCTTGGCATCACGGGCCCGAAACTCGCCTGCACGCTGGTGACAGCCGCCATCGAGATTGGCGGACGCTCCATCACGCACAAGGAAATCAAGCGCCTGCAAGCGCTCGCCCTTTCCAAAGCGCCCTCCAAGGGCGTCGATGTTCTGGCCGCATGGCCTGTCGCCTATCGCGTCGACCAGCAGGAAGGCGTGCGCCAGCCCGCCGGCATGTATGCCGAACAGCTGGGTATCCTGCTCTCTGTCGTTACGGCCCCTCGCCCGATTATCAAGAACCTCGTCGAATGTGTCGGCCGCGCCCATCTTGGCGTCTCTGCGCTCGTCCCCTCTTCCATCGCGAGCGGCGCAGGCACGCTCATCGATGACGAGATCGAGAATGGCGCCATCTGTATCGATATGGGTGCCGGCGTTACGGCAGTCTCGGTCTATCTCAACGGCTCACCCGCCTGGCTCGGGCTGGTGCCCACGGGCGGCACACATGTCACCAGCGATATCGCGCAAGGCATCGGCACGACATTCGCGGCCGCCGAGCGGCTCAAGTCTGTCTACGGTACGGCCAATCTTGAAGGCCCGGGCCTCGCAGAACGCATCGAAGCGCCGCGCCTTGGCGATGATGGCCGCTTGCAGGGCATGCGCATGGAAAAAGGTGCGATTGCCGAAATCATCGCTCCACGCATCGAAGAGACTTTCGAGCTGGTGCAGAAAACGCTCAATGCCAGCGGTGTGCGCTCCGTGCTCCCCCGCCGTATTGTTCTGACCGGTGGCGCAAGCCAGCTATCGGGCGTGCGCGACGTGGCCTCTCGCATCCTCAATGCACCTGTCCGGCTCGGCCGCCCGACAATCGCCGAATTTCTGGGCGAAACACTGGGAACGCCTGCTTTTTCCACAGCCTCGGGTCTGCTACTGTATTCGGAGTTGGGATTCGTGGACGCAGCTGGGGCAGGCGTCGCAGTGAAGGAATATGGAGCCGAAACGGGCAGCGGAGCAGTGAACAAGGCATTCCATTGGCTGAAAGAAAATTTCTGACGCCTTTTGTCTTCACTTAACTGTCTTTTAGCCGTGAGGGGCCAAGGTGGCTTCAACCCGGTTCCGGAATGTTGATTGAGGTACGCGAATGACACATGAACTCACGCCCAGGATTCTCGTCTTCGGTGTTGGCGGCGCAGGCGGTAACGCTGTCGACAACATGATCGAGGCCAACCTGCAGGGCGTCGAATTCATCGTCGCCAACACGGACGCTCAGGCGCTCAACCGCTCCAAGACAGAGCAGCGCATCCAGCTCGGTCCTGAAACCACCTCCGGCCTTGGCGCAGGCGCGCGGCCTGAAATCGGCGCGAAAGCTGCCGAAGAGTCGATTGCCGAGATCAAGGAATACCTGACCGACGCACACATGGTTTTCATCGCAGCCGGCATGGGCGGCGGCACCGGAACGGGCGCCGCACCAGTCATCGCACGTACCGCGCAGGAAATGGGCATCCTCACAGTTGCCGTTGTCACCAAGCCCTTCGGTTTTGAAGGCGCACGCCGCATGGCCCTCGCCGACCAGGGCCTGATCGACATTCGCAAGCATGTCGACACGATGATCGTCGTGCCGAACCAGAACCTCTTCCGCATCGCCAATGACCGCACGACTTTTGCTGAAGCCTTCCGCATGGCCGATGACGTGCTGTACTCCGGCGTTCGCGGCATCACCGACCTCATGGTCA
The DNA here is from genome assembly GCF_000682695.1 of Hyphomonas chukchiensis. Lineage (GTDB taxonomy): Bacteria > Pseudomonadota > Alphaproteobacteria > Caulobacterales > Hyphomonadaceae > Hyphomonas > Hyphomonas chukchiensis. The sequence continues at coordinate 255,541 of NZ_AWFG01000001.1, forward strand.
TGCCCGGCCTCATCAACCTCGACTTTGCCGATGTCGGCTCGATCATGCGCGGCATGGGTACTGCCATGATGGGCATGGGCGAGGCTGAAGGCGAAGGTCGCGCCCTCGAGGCCGCCCGTTCGGCCATCGATAACCCGCTCCTCGATGAAGTCAGCCTCAAAGGCGCCAAGGGTGTCCTGATCAACATCACCGGCGGCTATGACATGACGCTGTTCGAGCTGGACGAAGCCGCCAATGAGATCCGTCGCGAGATCGATCCGAACGCCAACATCATTCTTGGCTCGGCCTTTGATTCAGAGCTTGAAGGCAAGATCCGCGTGTCGGTTGTCGCGGCAGGCATCGAGGCCGGCGAGGAAATCAAGGCCGACCCCCAACCCGTTCGCGAAACGGTTCGCCAGCCCATCGCTGCGCCAATCGCTGAGGAAGTCGAAACCAAGTCCGAAGCCGCCGAGGGCGACGAGCGTCCCCTGGTCATCACCGGGCACACATCGCCGATGCGTTCCGAAGAGAGCGACCCGCGTTCCGATTTCAAGGGCCAGCCCCTGCCGGCGGACCATTATGAAGGCGCCGAGGGCGCGGATGAAGTGACCGCAGACGCCGTCTTCGGATCGCGCAAGGAAGCCCCTGCCCCGGACAAGGCCCGTCCTGAGCAAGGCGCGTCCGGCTTCTCCCACTTGTTCGGCTGGCGCCGCAATCCGCAGGGCGAGAATGACGACGCTCCGGACGCACGTGTTCCAGCCCAGATCATCTCTTCGCCGGACGACCACCCAGAAGCCGCTCCGTTCGATGATGCAGACCTCGAAATCCCCGCCTTCCTGCGCCGCTCGGCCAATCACTGATCGCGCCATAAAATGCAGGCCTGACAGGCTGGATTGTTTCAAAATAAGTACAATAAATACAGGGCCATGATGTAGATCATGGCCCTTTTTGTAACACGCCGAAACAAGGCGTGTTTTGTACTTGCGGCCAAGCCCCTCCAGATTGCAGCCTGAAGTGATGAATCGATAAGGTTAAGTGGCATGCAGATGCAGCAGACAATTGAACGTCCGGCAGTGTGTGCCGGTATCGGCGTTCACAGCGGCGAAAAAGCCCGGCTTGTCCTGAAACCTGCGCCTGTCGGCACCGGCGTCGTATTCCGGCGGACAGACCTCGATGCCAGCGACATCACCATCCACGCACATGCTGATGCTGTGTCTGACACACGCCTCGGCACGACACTGACAAATGAAGCAGGGGTTTCGGTTGCCGTAGTCGAACACCTCATGGCCGCGCTTGCGGGCATGGGGATCGACAACCTGATCATCGACATTGACGGCCCTGAAGTGCCGATCATGGACGGTTCATCTGCCGTTTTCTGCGAATTGTTGCTGCAGGCCGGTCTGAAGAAACAATCTGCACCGCGTCGCCGCATCCGCATTCTTGAGCCTGTCGAGATCGTCGATGGACCGAAACGCGCCACGCTGTCGCCATCGGATGATTCCGTGCTGACGCTTCGCGCACGTATAGAATACGACGATTCCATCATTGGCATTCAGCAAATGGCCCTGCGCCTGGCGCCGGGCATGTTCGCCCGCGACCTTGCCTTTGCCCGCACCTATGGCTTTGCCCGCGACGTGGAAATGCTGCGCGCCAATGGCCTCGCTCGCGGCGGCTCCCTCGATAATGCCGTCGTCCTTGAAGACGGCGCCGTGATGAACCCTGAAGGGCTGCGCGCCGAAGACGAATTCGTGCGCCACAAGATGCTGGACGCCGTCGGCGACCTCATGCTGGCGGGCGCGCCGATTGCCGGCAGTTATGACGCTGTCCAGCCGGGCCACGCGCTCAACAATGCCCTTGTGCGCAAGCTTTTGGCCACGCCGGCAGCCTGGTGCTGGGAAACGGACGCTGACATCGAGGCTCAAATGCCGGTTCGCGCACGCGTTTCGGTCTAAGGCGATCTCCGCCAGCGCGCTCCACGCCGAGGCTTCATTACGCCCACTTAACATGCCGCATGACAATGATCCTTGGAAATCCAGTCCAGTTCAGGCTAATCAAGCTGAAGACATTCACAGCTGAAAGTTCCCGACAGGCATGTCCCTTCTGAAACTCCGCCCGAGCCTTCTGATCCTAGCCACTGTAGTCGCTATTTCAGGCTGCCAGTCTGGCAGCAAGCGCAAGCAGGAACTCGCCTATGTTGAGCGTCCGGTCGAGCAGCTTTACAACGCCGCCGCCGTCCAGCTGGACAAGCGCAACTATCCCCGCGCAATTCTCCTGTTCAACGAAGTCGAACGCCAGCACCCCTATTCCGAGTGGGCGCGCAAATCCATGGTCATGACGGCCTATGCCAATTATCAGGCGCGCGACTATGACGAGGCCATCTCTTCAGCCCAATCCTATCTCAGCCTGCACCCCGGCGGCTCTGAAGCCGATTATGCCTATTACCTCATTGCCTGTTCCTATTTCGACCAGATTGTCGATATCGGCCGCGACCAGCGCACAACCGAGCTGGCGCTCGCCGCCCTGCAGGACGTCACACGCCGGTATCCGGACAGTTCCTACGCGCGCGATGCCAGCCTGAAGATCGACATGGTCAACGACCAGCTCGCTGGCAAGGAAATGGAGATTGGCCGCTGGTACCTGCGCTCAAACCAGACCCTGGCGGCCGTAAACCGCTTCAAGACCGTGGTGACGACCTATGACACCACGTCCCATACGCCCGAAGCCCTGCACCGCCTTGTCGAATCCTACCTGACGCTTGGCCTGCGCGACCAGGCGCTCGCAGCGGGTGCGACGCTCGGTTACAACTATCCTACCAGCGTCTGGTACAAGATGAGCTACCGCCTGCTCACCAAGGAAGGGCTCGATCCCGAGGCCGTGGCGCCGAAGCGCACCCTGATCCAGAAAATCCTTCCCGGCGGCAAGTAGGGCTTACGCGCCTTCGATCAGCGCCAGCCATTCGTCTTCCGTGAGCGTTTTGACGCCCAGGGCTTCCGCCTTGGCAAGCTTTGAGCCTGCGCCCGGCCCCGCGACGAGAATATCCGTCTTCGCCGAGACCGATCCGGAGACTTTTGCGCCGAGCGAGCTTGCCCGCGCCTTGGCTTCATCGCGCGTCATCCGCTCCAGCGTGCCGGTGAAGACGACGGTTTTGCCCGCCACCGGGCTGTCGCTGGCAGCGGCGGTCTCATCCTCGACCGTGACTTCGGACAAGAGGGCAGCGAGCATCTCGGCATTGTGCGGCTCGTTGACGAAGGCACGGAGGGAGCCAACCGCTACGCCGCCAATGCCATCTATGCCCATCAGTTCTGCCGTTGCCTCGCCGTCAGGTCCCTGCGCCGCTGCCGCCTCGACAAGGCTCCAGAACGTGGTCCACGAGAGGAAATGCCGCGCGAACTGGTTGGCCGTTGTCTGCCCCACATGGCGTATTCCAAGTCCGTTCAGGAACCGCGCAAAGGGCACCTTGCGGCGGGCATCGATTGCCGTGAGGAGCTTTTTGGCGGATTGGGCACCGAACCCGTCCCATTCCGACAGCGGCGGCAGGCCAAGTTCAGCGATGCGTTGCTCGATGCGGAAAATATCCTGCGGGGCACGCACGACGCCTTTCTCGTAGAAGAGCTGCACCTGTTTCGCACCGAGTCCGTCAATATCGAGCGACTTGCGCGATACGAAATGCTTCAGCCGTTCGACGGCCTGCGCCGGACAAACAAGGCCGCCTGTGCACCTGCGGCGGACATCCGACTCGCCCTTCTCGTCCACATCCCTGACCGCTGCGGACCCGCAGACGGGGCATTCATGGGGCATTTTGAAGGGCTTCCCGGACCCTTCCCGGACCACTCGCAGGACTTGCGGGATGACATCCCCGGCGCGCTGGATCTCGACCGTGTCACCGACCTTGACGCCAAGGCGAGCGATCTCGTCCTCATTGTGGAGCGTGGCATTGGACACGACAACGCCGCCTACTGTCACCGGCGTCAGGCGTGCGACGGGGGTCAGCGAACCTGTACGCCCGACCTGGATATCGATACCTTCGAGCAGCGTCGTCGCCTTCTCGGCAGGGAACTTGTGCGCGATGGCCCAGCGCGGCGCGCGGCTGACAAAGCCGAGCCGCTGTTGCCAGTCGAGCCGGTCGACCTTGTAGACGACGCCATCAATATCATAGCCGAGGCTTGCGCGCTGGCTTTCGAAATCCCGGTAGGCCGCGATCAGGCCTTCGACGCTCTCCGCACGCGTCATCAGCGTGTTCACGTCGAAACCCCATTTCGCAAAAAGTGCGATGGCATTGGTCTGGGTTTCGGCGAAAGGTTCGCTGGCTGCAGCCCAGGCATAGGCGAAGAATTTCAGCGGGCGGGATTTGGTGATTTCGATATCGAGCTGGCGGAGGCTACCGGCAGCCGCATTGCGCGGATTGGCGAAGACCTTGCGGCCCGCTTCGGACTCGCGGGCATTGAGCGCGGCAAAATCGGCGTGGCTCATGTAGACTTCGCCGCGGATCTCGATGCTGCCGGGCCAGCCCTTCCCGGCCAGCGCTTCAGGCACATCGTCCAGCGTGCGGGCATTGGCGGTGACATCCTCGCCGACCTGCCCGTCTCCGCGCGTGGCAGCGCGGACAAGCTTGCCTTTCTCATAGGTCAGGCTGAGGGAAAGACCATCGATCTTGGGCTCGGCCGTAATGGCGACCGGTTCGTCTTCCGATAACCCCAGGAAGCGCCGGATACGGCCCACGAATTCAGCCACGTCCTCGTCGGAAAATGCATTGTCGAGCGAGAGCATGGGCGCCGCATGAGCGGCTTTTGAAAACCCGTCGCTGGCACCGGCACCGACCTTGTCTGTCGGGCTGTCCGCGCGCTTCAGGTCAGGAAAACGCGCTTCAATGGCGAGGTTACGCTGGCGCAGCGCATCGTATTCCGCATCCGTCAGGCTTGGCGCATCATTGCGGTAATAGGCTTCGTCGGCTTCGCGGATCGCCTCGGCCAGACGTGCCAGTTCTTCTTCAGCTTCCTGAGGCGTCAGCGCTTCGACGGGGACGGGTTGGCTCATACATCCTCCAGCAACCTCCCTGCGGCAGCGCGGGCCTCTTCGGTGACCTCGGCGCCAGAGAGCATTCGGGCAATTTCTTCCTGCCTAGCGCTGTCATCTAGCCCGCGAACGCGTGTGCCACCAGAGCCCGAAGCATTCTCATGGTCTTTTTCCACGAGCCATTGCGCCGCTGCCGATGCCGCGACTTGCGGGCTGTGCGTCACGGCAAAGACCTGCCGCGCGCCCGCCAGACGCACGAGGCGCTCGCCGATGGCCGCAGCGACAGATCCGCCGACGCCCTGGTCGACTTCATCGAAGATCAGGGTCTGGGCCGAGCCGGCCTCGGCGAGTGCGCATTTCAGCGCCAGCGAGAAACGGGCCAGTTCGCCGCCCGAGGCAATCTTGCGCAGGGGGCCAAAGCCGGCACCGGGATTGGTCTCGGCTTCGAATTCCACGCGGTCTGCGCCATAGGCGCCGCCCTCCCCTTCGGGCAGCGCCTCGACACAGATGCCGATGGTCGCCCGGCCGAGCTTCAGGGGCGCGAGTTCTTTCGCGATGGCCTTTTCAAGTTGGCCAGCAGCCGCCTTACGGGCCACGGTCAGCTTCTCGGCCACCTGATGATAGCGCGCCTGCGTCGCCGTCTCTGCCTTGCGCGCTGCAATCAGGGCATCTTCGCCCGCTTCAGCCAGGTCGAGCTGACCGCGAAATTTTGCGAGCAGGTCCGGCAGGGCCTCAGGCTCCGTCATGTGTTTGCGGGCAAGCGCACGCAGCGCAAAGAGGCGAGCCTCGGCGCTTTCAAGCGCATCCGTATCGTGAGAGATCAGGCGCTCGAGACCGAACACGGCCGCGCTGGCTTCACGCGTTTCAATGATCGCCCGCTCAATCGCCTCTGCCGCAGCACGGGCCGCCACAGGCAGCGTCTCGTCAGAGCCTTCGAAACCCGGCAAGCGGCAGATGCGTTCGACGGCCCGCGCGGCCCGTGAGAGCGCCGTCTCCATGTCTGCCCCATCCATGGCGGTCTCAGCCTCGCTGACCGCCTCGGTGACCCGCTCGGACTGCATCAGGCGCATCCGCCTTGTGGTGAGTTCTTCGGCCTCGCCCGAAACAGGCGCGAGGCGCTCAAGTTCCTCGACCGCCTGTTCAAGCCATTCACGCGCAGAAATGGCCTCGGCCTGCTCGGCTTCCAGCCGTGCCCGCGTCTCGCGCGCCACCTGCAGACTGTCAAATGCATCGCTGCAGGAACCGAGGAGGGCCTCATTGCCCGCAAACTGGTCCAGCAGACGGCGGTGCATGGAGGGCCGCATCAGGGCTGAGGCTGCATGCTGGCCATGGATCTCGACCAGCATTTCGCCAATCTCGGCAAGCAGCGCGGCGCTGACGGCCTGATCGTTCACGAAGGCCCGCGCCGGGCCGCTTGTGCGGATAACGCGCTTCAGCGTCAGGGCTTCGTCCATCGAGGCCTCAATGCCCTGCTCCTGCAGCAGGGCCCAGACAGGGTGGCGCGACGGCGGGCCGAACTCGACCGCAACGCTCGCCTGCTGTGTGCCATTCCGGATAAAGGACCGGTCAGCAGGCGCGCCCATGGCGAGCGACAGGGCATCAAGAATGATCGACTTGCCGGCCCCTGTTTCGCCCGTAAGCGCGGTGAAGCCAGCGCCCGGCTCAATGTCCAAGCGGTCAATCAGAACGAAATCGCGGATCGAAATGGACAGGATCATGCCTGTTCCAATACCATTGGAACAAAGCAAGAACAATACGCTTTTTCGTTAACGCGATCAGATCACTGCGCACGCCTGTTCAAGCCATGCCTTCACGTCGCCCTCAAGCTGGCCTGACAGGATGTCCTGAACACGCGCATGATAGGCGTTGACCCAGTCCCGCTCGGCCTGTGACAGCAGGTCGACCACGATCAGGTCCCGCGCGAGCGGCGCCCAAGTCAGGCATTCGAAGCCCATCATGTCGATCTCCCCGCCCGGAATGGCGGCAGGTGGCGTGACATATTGCAGGTTCTCGATGCGGATGCCGTATTGGCCTTCGCGGTAATAGCCGGGCTCGTTCGACACGATCATGCCGGGCGCAAGCGGCACGGCATTCCATGGCTTCGCGATACGGTGCGGTCCTTCGTGGACGCCGAGATAGACGCCGACGCCGTGGCCGGTGCCATGCTGGTAATCGAGCCCGGCCTGCCAGAGCGCGTGGCGCGCCAGCACATCAAGGTGCGTGCCGGTCGTCCCTTTCGGGAAGCGCACGGCGGCGAGCGCAATATGGCCCTTGAGGACGAGCGTGTAATGCTTGCGCATGTCGTCGCTCGCCTTGCCGATGGGCACGGTGCGCGTGACGTCGGTGGTGCCGTCGAGATACTGGCCGCCGGAATCCACGAGGAAGAGGGAATCCCGCTCCAGAACAAGGTTCGAGGCGGTCGAGACCCGGTAGTGCGGCAGCGCGCCGTGCGGCCCGGCGCCGGAAATGGTCGGGAAGGAGAGATCGTTGAGACCGGAATATTCCTCACGGAAAGCCTCAAGCTTCATGGCCGCTTCAATCTCGGTGACCTTGCCGCTCTGCGCTTCGGTATCGAGCCAGTGGAGGAACTTGGTCAGCGCCACGCCGTCGCGATTGTGCGCAGCCGTGGTGCCGGCGATTTCTGCTGCGTTCTTGCAGGCCTTTGGCAGGGCGACAGGATCGCGTTGCTTCAGCACTTTGGCACCCGCCGCTTCCAGTGTGTCGAAGAACCAGGCCGAGGCAACATCCGGATCGACGCTGACGGTCTTGCCCTTCAGGTCCTGCAGGCCCGCTTCGAGTTCAGACAGCGGGCGCAGCGTGACGCCATTTCCGAGATGCGTGCGGAGGGCATCGCTGACCTTCACTTCATCAAGGAACAGCTCAGCCGAACCGTCTGCCCGCACAATGGCGCGGCCAAGCGGCAGCGGCGTGCAGCTGACATCGCCGCCGCGAATATTGAAGGCCCATGCCACAGATGCAGGGGACGTGATGACTGTTGCGTCGGCCTTGTCGGCCTTCAATGCCTTGCCGAGGCTGGCACGCTTTTCGGCATGCTCAACGCCAGCATAGGCGACATCATGGGGCACGACGGGCGCGGTTGGCTGCTCCGGGCGGCCTTGCCAGGCGCGGTCGATCGGGTTCTCGGCGACGGCGACCAGATTGGCGCCTGCGGAAGCGGCGGCCGCCTTGAGCTGGGCAACTTCATTGGGGCTGATCAGTTTCGGATCATAGCCGATCGTCTTGCCGGACATGTCCTGCTGGGCGAGCCAGCCAAAGGCGCCGGGCTCCGGAATGCCCTGAACCTCGAACAGGTTCGGATCGGTCTGGTCGGCGGCCTGCAATGTGTAGCGGCCATCGGCAAACAGCACGGCACGATCCGTGAAGACGAATGCGTTCCCGAACGAGCCGGTGAAGCCGCTGACCCATGCAAGGCGCTCATTGGCGTCCGGCAGGTATTCGTTCTGGTATTCATCATCATGCGGCACATAGAGGCCGTCGAGATTCATTGCGGAAAGCTCCTTGCGAAGGAGCGGCAAGTGGGTGCGACCGTCTTGCGGCCCGCCCTTGATATCAAATGTCTGTCTCATGGCTGCTGTCTTACCGCTGCGCAGGCGCCTTGGAAAGGCGCTGGCCGCTGACAGGCCGCTTGTCAGCCCGGCTTACGGAAGACCAGCGTGGACCAGCCATCCTTCTTGATACGGTGCTGGAAGCTGAGGCCGCGCGCGGCAAAAGCACTGCGCACAGGGCCAGCCTGATGGTGGAGCAGGCCGGACAGGATGATCGTGCCCCCGGGGGCAGTGAGCGGCGCAATGGTGGGCGCAAGGCCGATCAGCGGTTTCATCAGGATGTTGGCAAACACCGTGTCATACGGCCCGCCCTGCCGGATACGCGGCGTGTTGGCGCCGGTAATGTGCAGGGCCGTGAAGCCGGACACATGGTTCTTCTCGGCGTTTTCGTTAGCAACGCGCACGCTGTCGAAATCGATATCCGTACCGATGGCCGAATGCGCGCCGGCCTTCATCGCAGCGATGGCGAGCACGCCGGAACCGGTACCGAGATCCAGCACCTTGCCGATGGCACGGCGGCGGCGCACTTCGTCCAGCGCCAGAAGGCAGCCGAGCGTCGTGCCATGATGGCCGGTGCCAAAGGCGGGGCCGGCCTCGATCAGGACGGCGATCTTGCCGGGCGATGTGCGCGCAAGGGCATGGCTGCCTGCAACAATGAAAGGACCGGCTTCGACGGGCGGCAGGCCTTCCAGCGACAGCGTTACCCAGTCACGGTCCTGCAGCTCTTCAATCCGTGCGATCAGCTCGGGCGAGGCCTCGGTAATGATCTCGACGCATTCCTCGGCCTCTTCCAGCGTTTCGCAGAAGGCATCAAGGCGCCAAGCCAGCCGGCCGTCTTCCTTGGCATCCACGGCGCCGGCAGGCGAGGGATCGGCCCAGGCGAGCGCGTCCCATGCAGTTTCGATTGGCGCGCGGGCGCCTTTAGCGGTTATCTGGTACATGGCGCAGGCGCTTAGCAGCCAAGCGGCAACTGCGCCAGAGGTCTGATTGAAAGGGGATGCAGAGGATGCGGTGGATTGGTGCAGTCGGAGCGGCGTGGGCCCTGATGGGGTGCGCCATGGCGCAAACAGGGGATATGGGCGCGCCGACATCTGAATGGCGCCGCGTTGATGCCGAAAACCTTGTCCTCCTTGAAACCACGACAGGTACGGTCGCCATTGAACTGGCGGCCGATGCCGCGCCTGCACACGTTGCCGAGTTCAGGCAGGCGGTGCGCGCCGGAACCTATGACGGCGAATATTTCTATCGGGTCATCGAAGGCCATGTCGCACAGGCGGGCCTCGAATTCGAACAACGGCTGGGTGACTGGCCGCTCCTGCCGCTGGAGGCAGAGCGCACCGTTCCGGCGGAGGGCTTCACGACGCTCGGCAATGCTGACCTGTTTGCCGAAACAGCTGGCCATCGGGACGGCTTTGCAGCCGGACGCGAGGGCGAGCAGGAATGGCTGCTGAACTGTCCCGGCGCGCTTGGCATGGCCCGTAACACAGGCCCGGATACGGCCTCCATTGAAATCTTCATACCGCTGGCGCCGCGCCGCTATCTTGACCGGAACTATACCGTTTTCGGGCGCGTCATTGATGGCATCGACAATATCAACCGCCTGAAACGGGTCGATCCCGTGGATGAGGCCGACATTCCGGAATTCTTCGACAAGGGCGAAGACGCCGCAAAAATGGCCTTTGCGGCGCGTGCCGAGCGCCTTGCAGGCAATGAAATCCTCAAGGCCTCGCTGGCAGCAGACCTGCCTGAAGCCGCACGGCCAGTATATGAAGTGATGAAAACGCCGAGCCCTGAATGGGAGGCGCTCAAGCTGTCCAAGCGGGACTATTCCGGCATTCCGGCCGTGGTGCATGTGCCCCCGATGGTGCTTGATGTCTGCAGCCTGCCCGTACCTGCCCGCCGCGTTAACGCCGAGCCAGCCCGATGAGCGCCGGCATTCCGTTCACCACAAGCCATGCATTGTCAGGACTTCCCGGGGTCACGCATGGATTTTTCGGGCGTCAGGGCGGCGTCTCAACGGGCCTTTATGACAGCCTCAATGTCGGTGAAGGCTCCGGCGACAAGCCGGACAATGTGGCCCGCAACCGCATGCTGGTGGCAGCAACGCTCGGCGCGAAGGAACTGCTCTCCTGCTATCAGGTGCATTCGGCCAGCGTCGTGCCCGTTGAAGAACCCTGGTCAGAGCGCCCGCAGGCCGATGCGATGGTAACCGACAGGCCGGGGATCGGCCTCTGCATCCTGACAGCGGATTGTACGCCGGTCCTCTTTGCAGATGCCGAAGCCGGGATTATCGGCGCAGCGCATGCCGGCTGGAAAGGCGCCCTTGGCGGCGTGCTTGAGGCAACCGTCACAGCCATGACGCGGATGGGCGCTGAGCGCGCGCGCATTCATGCCGCCATCGGCCCCACGATCGGACAGGCAAGCTATGAAGTTGGTCCGGAGTTCCGCGATACGTTCATCACCGGATCACCCGGCAGCGAAGTTCTGTTCCGTCCGGGCGTCGGTGACCGGCTCCAGTTCGACTTGCCCGGCTTCGTTCGCCAACGGCTTGACGCGGTCGGCATTGGCGGTGTGACGGACATTGGCCATGACACCTGCGCGCTGGAAGACATGTATTTCTCCAACCGGAGGAGAAACCATCGCGGCGAGGCGGATTATGGCCGCAACGGCTCCGTCATCATGCTGAAAAGCTGACGCGCAACCTGCAAGGGTTTCGAATTCACCCCGCGCATGTTTCTGGCGTCTATCGCAAAATCAACCGCGTTTGCCGGTTGCGACTCGCGGGGCTTTGTTACAAAAGCGACACGGGTGGCGGGTAATCAAGGCTGATCGATCCATGAAACTACTGTCGTGCAATGCAAACCGCCCTTTGGCCGAGGCCATCGCCGACTATCTGGACATGCGCCTGACGCGTTCTGAAGTTAAATCCTTCGCCGACCAGGAGATTTTCGTCCGCATCGACGAGAATGTCCGCGGCGAAGACGTCTTCGTGATCCAGTCGACTTCCTACCCCGCCAATGACAACCTCATGCAGCTCCTGATCTGCATGGACGCCCTGAAGCGCGCTTCGGCCCGCCGCATTACGGCCGTCATCCCCTATTTCGGCTATGCCCGTCAGGACCGTAAAACCGACGGTCGCACGCCCATCTCGGCAAAGCTCGTTGCCAATCTCATCTGTTCAGCCGGCGCCGACCGGGTGCTGACGGTGGACCTGCACGCAGGCCAGATCCAGGGCTTCTTCGATATCCCGACGGACAACCTGTTCGGCGGACCGGTCATGGTCGATGACATCAAGGAACGCTTCCACAAGGACAAGATCATTGTCGTCTCGCCCGACGTCGGCGGCGTGGTGCGCGCACGCTCGCTCGCCAAGCGGATCGATGCCGACCTTGCCATCGTCGACAAGCGCCGCCCCGAAGCCGGCAAGTCCGAAGTGATGAACATTATCGGCGAAGTCAAAGGCGCCCGTTGCATCATGCTCGATGACATGTGTGACTCAGGCGGAACCCTCGCAAATGCTGCAGCGGCGCTGAAGGAACACGGCGCCGTTTCCGTTTCTGCCTATGTTACGCACGGCGTGCTGTCGGGCGACGCGGTCAAGCGGATCGAAGGCTCGGTGCTCGACGAACTGGTCATGACCGATACGATCCAGCCGTCGCCATCGGCCCTAAAGTCCAAATCGATCCGGGTTCTCCCGATCGCCCCCCTCCTCGGCGAAGCCATCCGGCGTATCGCCAATGAGGAAAGCGTCTCGAAACTCTTCGACCGATAGGGATGCACAAGCGGGCGTTTTCGGCTCCGAAAACCCGTCAAACTTCACGTATCAAAACCATATAGATGCCATGCCTGAACCGTACCGGCAGGCAAAAACCCTGTTCAGCGACAAGACGTTTGGGAAAGTGCCTACTCGACGGTCCAGCCGCGGGGCGTGCGGCGCGCTTCGAGCGTCACTGGCTCGGTGCCCGAGCGGGGACGCATCACAGGCGTGCTGCGGGCGCCGGCAAAGCGCATGACCAAGGCGGCCCCAGCGAGGATGAGGCCGGCAAAGGCGGTCATCACGGCAAACATGCCAGCAGCGGCCAGAAGGACCATGCCGATCATCACCTGGATGAATAGAGCGATCCCGCCGCGCGCGGCGCCAGCGAGGGTGAAGGGAAACAGGCCTGATGCATTTTGTGTCATGACAGATCCTTTTATCACCTACCCAAGATGGCGGCATCATGGCGGCACGTCAATCGCGCTTACTGCGACCATGATGCCAATTTCGTGAGATGCCTAGTCGGGCCGCACAAGGAGGCCCCGTTCCGTGCGGATCTGGGCATAGGCGGCCGTGATCGAAGCGGCTTTCGCGTGGGCGGCATCTTCGAACTCACGCGGGGCGCCGATATGGACAACACGGTCCGGGTGGTTATCGGCCATTAACTGACGATAGGCCGCGCGGATGGACTTGAACTCCGCATCATGGGGGACGCCGAGGATGTGGTAGGGATCATCGCGGTCAGGCCCGAGATGGCTCGCCCGGATGCGGCGGAACGTGGCATCGCTGAAGCCGAACGCCTCGGCCACGGTGGCGAGGAACTGCATCTCGGCATCGGTAACCACGCCATCGGCGCCGGCGATCTGGAACAGGCCATCCAGCACGCCTTCCAGCAGGCAGGGCCGGTTCTTGTATTTCCGGCCAATGCGGCGCGCATAGCTTTCATAGCCACGCACGGTCTGGCGGGCGATATTGAACACGCGCCGCACATTGTCGGCATCCTCGGGCGCTGCACGGAAGACGCGCGAGAAGACCATGATTTCCTGATCCGTCACGGCGCCATCGGCCATGGCCAGTTTGGCGCCGAGCCCCACCACGGCGGCCGTGAAGCCGACATCATTGGGATCGGGCGCGCAGTCATTGCCTTCGGGTTCGGGATCGGACGAATCCGGTTCAAACGGGCGGTGTCCGCCCTCCAGCAGTCGAGACCATAGATTCATCCTGCCCTCTTATAGCAGGAATTTCGCAGAATGTGAGTGAGCAGGGCTGACATATGCGTGGAGCAAATGCGCGCAGCTTGACGCAGGGTTAACGTTCGCGCGATTCGACGGCCTGTTTCAGTTCCGCAATCTCGGCGCGCAGGGCGGTCAGAAGCTTAACGATATCGCCGCGCTGGTCTTCGGCCTCATCGAATTCCTCTTCGATCTCCTCCTCGATATCGTGAATGCCTTCTTCCAGCAGGGCTTTCTGCTCCGATGCGAGGGCGTCTACGACCAGGGCGATGAACAGGTTGAGGATGGCAAAGCTGGCGATAAAAATGAAAATGAGGAAGAAAATCCACGCATAGGGATTGCCGTCATCAATCACCTTCTGGGCCACTTCGAAGCGCCAGCCATCCATCGTCATGACCTGGAAAAGGGAATAGGCGGATTTCGGCAAGTCACCGAAGAGTTGTGCAACTTCCGGATCATCGGTCTCGCCGAACATGTTGGTGGCCATGACCGCACCGACATAGGTGACCAGCGCCAGGACAGCGAAAATGGCCCCCATGCCGGGCAGCGCTTTCATCAGCGCCTCGGTAATGCGCTTCATTACAGGTACGATGTGCAGCAGGCGCAGGATACGCAGCACCCGCATCGCCCGGAGCACGCTGAAGGCGGCGCCACCGGGCGCCATGGAGACGCCGACGACGATGAAGTCGAACCAGTTCCAGCCAGACTTGAAGAATTGCATCCGGTAGACGACCAGTTTCAAGCCGATCTCCACCACGAAGATCCACGTCACGGCATGGTCAAAGACCTCCATGGCGAGCACGGCGCCGGACGGCAACTCGGCATGATAGGTCAGCACGCCGAGAACGATCGCATTGATGACGATCAGCACGGTGATGAGATGCCGGAACCATGGCCGCTCTATCTCGCGTTCGAGCTGGAAGTTGCTGGTCTCGTGATCAAGTGTTGCGCGCGTCATGCGTGACTCTCCGTCCCCTGCAGGCGTTTTTGCCTGCATTGACGCGCCATGCAAATGCGGAATCTGATTCAGTCGGCAGAAGTTGTCGTATCGGAAACGATCAGCCACTCACCGTCTATCTTTCGCATGACCAGTGTATACAGGCCCGATGGCCGGTCGCCGTCGCGTTCCAGCATCCAGGCACCATGGGCAATCGCCGCATCGGGCGAAAGCATGACAATCTCATAATCGGTTGTGGTCAGCCTGCCCATGAGCTCGGGCGTCCCATAGACGCGGTGATAACGGGCATTTGTCTCGTCCCAGCCACGCGTAACATTGCCGCCGGAGGCAAACCGCAGCTCTGGCGAGCGCCAGTAGCCGTCCATGAAGGCATCGATATCACCCCGGTTCCAGGCCGTATCCTGCGCGTTGAGCACAGAAACGATGGCCGCGGTCTCGGCCGCAGCGTCCACGGGCTGCACAACGTGTGCCGACGCGGACGGCGCAGTGGCACAGGCCGCCAGTGGTAGTGACAGGGCCAATGCGGCCAGCAGGTGTTTCATGGCAATCAGCCCTCATGCAGCAGGATTTGCTCACCCCACCTTAGTCATGTTCCCCAAACGTAAAAGGCCCGGCATGTCGCGAAATGGACATGCCGGGCTGCTCACGGCGAACCGGCGGGGTGGGACACGGATCGCCAGGAAGAGGTGGGGACCTATTGGTCCTCGATCTTCAGGTCGAGCTGGGAACCGATATCAATGTCGGGTTCCGGTTCGAATTCATTGGTGATCCGCGTGTCGACATCCGTCTCAGCACCGAGGTCGGCATCGCCCTGCGCTTCAGCTTCAGTATCCGCGCCAGCTGCCGCTTCTGCATTTGCCTCGACTTCGGAAATGGGCATGCCTGCCTCTTCGCGTGTTTCAATATCCATCACGTCATCAGGATAGGGCTCGCCGTCAGCCATGATGTCAGCACCGGTTTCCATTGCCGGCGGCTCGATATCAATCGAGGCATCGGTTGAAGGTGTGGTGGTCGTGTCGATGCCGGAAACCTGCGCATAGGCAGGCATGGCAAGAAGGGCCACGATGGCGGCAGTTGCGGTGAGTGTGCGTTTCATGACGAGGCTCCGTTTGCTGGTCCTGAGCAACTGACGCCCAAGTGACCACAACGGTTCCTGCCGCCCGGAAAATGCCCCGAAACGGCCGCGTTTCGCCCTTCAGGCGATCAATGCAGCTCGGCTTCCTTGGCAACCGGCCCGCCATTCGTGGCGGCGACGGTTTCATCATCTTCCGCTTCGATGACGTCTTCTTCCACGTCCTTCTCCACCTTGCGGCGCCCGAGCGGCCCCCGAATATCGGCATGCCGGTCGTACTGCATATTGTAATATTCATGCGCTGTGTGGGTCAGCGGTTGCGGGGTCAGGTGCAGGCCATAAGTGCGCAGGCGCTCAACAACTTCGTCGCGCAGGTACATGCCCGGCAGGGCATCCTGGGTGAAGCCATGGCTCTTCATCCAGTCTCGGACATGCCAGCTGCGCACGGTTCCGGCATCAGAAGGGCGGGCGCCATCGTGCACTTCCCACATGTAGAGCGTGGCAATGCCGTTGATCACTGCGTCCATCGCATCATCCAGCGCCGCAGCAGGGTCGCGCCCCTGGGCGAGGACTGCGCGCAGGCTCATCTTGCGCGCTTCGAGTTCCTGATAGGTCGCGCCGACCACTGCAATCGCGTTGCGATTGGCACGGATCATGGTGGAATTGACGCCGTCGAGCTGGGGATGGCGGATCGGCAGCAGCGCGTCCGGCCCGGCCTCGTGATTGGCGGCGAGCTGGGCCACTTCCGTCACCATGCGCTGCAGGTTAATGCGCAATTCGTGGCTGACGCCCTCGAGCGCAGACTTCGCGCCGTCGCGTTCGTCATCACGCACACGCCAGAGCTGCCAGGCGATCAGCAGCGCGGCCGCAATAAGCAGACCGAGGCCGCCGGTGAAGAAGGTGTAGAAATCCGACTCGCTCATTCTGAGGTCCCCTTCAATCGTCCCGCCGCCTCCCAAGGCCAGCCTTTGGTCAATTGAAAGAAAACCTTAACCTTGCAGGGCGCGGCCTGCAATCACCTGAAGTTTCGCGAGCAATTCAGGGTCACGCGCCGATGGCGCCGTGATCAGCGCATAATCGAGGCATGTATCGATACCGTCCGGAGAGGGTGTACGCTCCGTTCCGCTCAATGTTTCCGCGAGTTTGACGACGGCCTGGCGGGCTAGCGCGCTGTTCTGGCCCATGATTTCCAGCACATTGGTCACGCTGACGGCCTCTTCCTCTTCGCGCCAGCAATCATAGTCGGTGACCATGGCGAGCGTGGCATAGGGCAGCTCAGCTTCGCGCGCGAGCTTGGCTTCGGGCATGGCTGTCATGCCGATGACGTCGCATCCCCACTGGCGATAGAGCCTGGATTCGGCCAGCGACGAGAATTGCGGGCCTTCCATGGCGAGATAGGTGCCGCCCCGGTGCATTTCCGCGCCAACGGCTGCAGCGGCATCGGCCGCGAGCGCGGACAGTCGGGAGCATACAGGGCGCGCCATGGAGACATGCGCGACCATTCCCGGACCAAAGAAGGTGGATTCCCGGGCCACTGTGCGGTCGATGAACTGGTCCACGGCGACGAAATGGCCCGGAACGTATTGTTCCTTCAGGCTGCCGCAGGCCGAAATGGAGAGGACATCGGTCACGCCGGCGGCCTTCAGCGCCGCTATATTGGCGCGGTAGGGCACGCCTGTCGGTGTGAGCCGGTGGCCCTTGCCATGACGCGGCAGAAAGACAAGTTCGACATCGCCGATACGGCCCCGCACCAGCGTATCAGACGGCGCGCCCCAGGGCGTCTCAACCGTCTCTTCGCGGCGGTCCTGAAGGCCATCGATCTCATAGAGGCCAGAGCCGCCGATTATGCCGAGTGTCCATTGGGTCATGTATCAGTCCTGAAAATCTTGCGCATGCCGAAAGGCGGCGGGGAAAGCGGGTTGGGTGTCGTCAGCACAACATCATCTGCGGGCCTGTAATCAAGCGCCTGATAGAACACGATCAGGCGAGGCTGATCCGCCCTGATGGCCAGCTGCGCACCTTCAGCCTTTCGCGCACGGCCCATGCGTTCCAGTTCATCAAGGATGACGGCGCCAAACCCGCGCTTCTGAAAGCCCGGTAGCACACCGATCCGCTTGATCTCGATCCAGCTTCCCTGCCCGCCGGGCCCCGGAACGGGCACAAACCGGCCCGAGCCGATCGGTTCACCGTCGACTTCAAGAATAACCCCGCCGCCCTTGGCAAGCTGGGCAGAAACGCTTTCCGGCGTTTCGCGAAAGACGGTGGATTCGGCGCTGACACGGCCGGTCCAGATGCGGCGCGTCAGGGCCTCCATCAAAAAGCCGTCCGCCACGGTCGCGTGGCGGACGGCTAAATTGTGGGCCTTTGCAGGCAAGGCGCCTAGTGCTCGACCTTGCGCCAGATGCGCTTGTACGAGAACCAAAGGAGGACCGACAGAATGCCCAGATAGATCATGACCGGCAGGCCAAGCGACTTGCGGGTGATCTGCTTCGGCTCGCTGGCCCATGCCAGGAACTGGGCTACGTCATGGGCCATCTGTTCCGTTGTCGCCTCGGTGCCATCCGCGAAGGTGACGCGTCCGGGGGTCAGCTGAGGCCCCATGGCGAGGAAACCGCCGGGAGGTGACCGGCGCGGATCGCCGATATATTGCGGGGTCGTGTCGCCCGCCATGTAGGGATTGTAGTACTGGCCAGCAGGCTGGATCAGCAGGCCGGCATCGCCGTGCTCGCCTTCAGCCGCTTCATGACCTGCAATATCGACCTTCGACATGTCGATGATCGTCTGCATTTCGGCAGGCGTCGACACTTCAGCGACGTCGTCGCTTGGATCATCCGGCGTGCCATTGTCCGACGCAGGGGTCGTCACGGCGGCCGGTGTCACTTCACGCGTGCTGATCGCATCTTCATGCGGGTAGCCGGAGAGAAGGCTGTAAACATAGCTGGCGCCGCCATGACGGGCCTTCACGATAACCGACAGATCCGGAGGCGCCGCACCATTGTTCGCGGCGCGGGCAGCGTTCACGTTGGCGTAAGGCGAGCGGAACTGGTCGGCCGGCATTGCAGGGCGGAAATCATAGTCACCGACTTCATTCGGAGTCGGGCTCTGGATTTCAACATCGGCAGCAAGCGCTTTGACGAACGGGTTGTCGTTCGGATTCGGATAGTCCGGATCGTAGAACGGGCCGCCGGGCTCACCCAGGTTGCGATAGCTCATCAGCTTCATCGAGTGGCAGGACGAGCAGACTTCCCGGTAGACCTGATAGCCACGTTGAAGGGACGGCATGTCGAACTGGCCGGTAATGCCATCGAATGGCCAGCCACCCTCAGGTTCATGCGGGTGGGCTGCGGCGCCGCCTTCGGCATGCGCCATGGCTGCGAGGCTAAGACCGGCAAGACCGGCAGCGAGGATGCGGAACGCTTTCATGGAATTCCCTCGAGGCTCCCTATTCGGCCGGAACGGCGGTGGCTGTCGACGCCTTGTGGCGCTTGAGCACGGATTTATGGATGGATTCCGGCAGTTCCTTCGGCTTCTCGGACAGACCGATAAAGAAGAGCATGAAGAAAAAGCCGAAGTAGCAGATCGTCAGAATCAGTGAGAGCTGGGCGAACTGGAAAGTCGGCGCGGCAACGGCGGCCAAGGAAGGGTTGGCATCTTCCGGCAGGCTTTCCATGAAGCGCTTGGCATCAAGATAGGCTTCGCCGCCACCCTTGTATTCGCTGGTCGCTTCCTGACCGTTCTCCGTATAGCTCACAACGAGGACTTTCTCGCCCTGAAGCGCCGGGATCACAGCTGCGTCAGGCGCTTTCGCACCGCACCAGCCGAGCAGAAGGCAGACCACGACAAAACCGAAGAAGAACTGGCGCGCGACCGGGCGGTAACGCATCGACTTCACTTTCGACGTGTCGAGCCATGGCAGCACGAACAGGATGGCGATGGCCGCGAACATGAAGATCACGCCGAGCAGCTTGGCCGGGATCGGGCCGAGATCGAACGTGATGGCGCGCAGGATGGCGTAGAATGGCAACATGTACCATTCGGGCACGATGTGCGCCGGCGTGACCAGCGGGTTGGCCTCAATGGCCTGGTCGGCATGGCCGAGCGCGTTCGGGGCGTAGAAGACGAAGGCCGCGAAAAGGATCAGGTAGAGCACAATCGCGAAGCCGTCCTTGATCGTGTAATAGGGGTGGAACGGCACGGTGTCCTTTTCCACGTCCTGCACTTCAACGCCGGTCGGGTTGTTGTTGCCTGGCACGTGAAGCGCCCAGATGTGCAGGATCACGACAGCGGCGATCATGAATGGCAGCAGGTAGTGCAGCGAGAAGAAGCGCTGGAGCGTCTGGTTGCCGATCGACGGCCCGCCGAGGATCCATGTCTGAAGGCTTTCACCGATCAGCGGGATGGCGCCGAACAGCGACGTGATCACGTTGGCGCCGTGATAGGACATCTGGCCCCATGGCAGCATGTAGCCGAGGAAGGCCGTAGCGATCATGAGCAGGAAGATGACACAGCCGAGAATCCAGAGGATTTCGCGTGGCGCCTTGTACGACCCGTAATAGAGGCCGCGGAACATGTGGATATAGACGGCGAAGAAGAACATCGAAGCGCCGTTGGAATGGATATAGCGGAGCAGCCAGCCAAACGGCACGTCGCGCATGATGCGCTCGACCGAGGCGAAGGCGCCGTTGACGTTCGGCTCGTAGTGCATCGCCAGGATGACACCTGTCAGGATCTGGACGACGAGGCAGATCGCGAGGATGCCGCCGAACGTGTACCAGTAGTTCAGGTTTTTCGGCGTCGGGAACGTGATCGCCGTATCATTCGCAAAGCGGATGATGGGCAGGCGCTTGTCGAGCCATTTTTCGAAGCCGGTATTGGGCGTGTAGGATGATTCATGTCCGCTCATCAGAGATATCCTTCCTTAGAGGGAAATGTTGACTACGGTTGCCGACACATACGTGTAGTTCGGAACCGGGAGATTCGACGGGGCCGGGCCTTTGCGGATGCGGCCGGATGTATCGTATTGCGAGCCGTGGCACGGGCAGTACCAGCCGCCATATTCGCCGGTGTTGCCCTGTGCAGGGCCGACAGGCACGCAGCCGAGGTGGGTACAGGCACCAGACGTGATCAGGATCGCGCGGTTAAGCTTGCCGTCCTGCATCGGGCGCAAGCGCTCGTCATCGGTTTGAGGGTCGCGCAGCGTGGCAATGTTGACGTTCTCGGCGGCAGTGATCTCTGCCGGCGTACGGTGACGGATGAAGAAAGGCTTGCCGCCGATCAGGACGCGGATTTCGCTGCCCAGCGGCACTTTGGAGATATCGACATCCAGGGCCGACGCGGCGCGCGTATCGGCAGCGGGGTTCCACTGGTCGACAGCTGCGATCGCGAAGCAGGCGGCGCCACCAAATGCCACGGCGCCGGTGGCGATATGGATAAAGTTGCGGCGATCTTCATCGACGGCTTCGTCATGGGAATGTGCAGTTTGATCAGTCACGCTGTACCCGTCCTTCAAGGCAGAATCTTGGCCCCGTATTACACAAGCCTCCCTCCCCTGCCCATTGCGGCAAGGCGACACGGGAAGCCCGGTAAAACACTTATCCGACGCGCGTTATCCTGACTTGTGGCCTGTGACAACAGCGCGCTTGTCGCAGGAGCGCCAACAGCGCATCAAAAGCAGCATGACCGATCCTGATCTGAATGCCCGCAAGACCCGTGCAAGCGCATGGTTCAAATCCCTCCAGGAGGACATCTGCGCCCGGTTTGAAGCGCTTGAAGATGCGGCTGCCCCGCCCCTCTATAAAGGCCCTGCAGGCCGGTTCGACCTGACCGAATGGTCGCGAGGCGACGGCAGCGAAGACCTCGGCGGCGGCCGCATGGGCCTGATGCGCGGCCGGGTGTTCGAGAAGGTCGGCGTCCATTTTTCCCTTGTACACGGGACTTTTTCGGAAGCTTTCGCCGCCCAGATCCCCGGCGCAGACCAATCGGACGGCCAGTTCTGGGCCAGCGGCATCAGCCTGATCGCCCACCCGCGCAACCCGCATGTGCCCGCCGCACACATGAACACGCGCATGCTGGTCACCAGTGACAGCTGGTTCGGCGGCGGCGGCGACCTTAATCCCCTGCTCGATTACCAGCGCAATCAGGCCTTTGAAGATTCTGTGGATTTCCATGCCGCGATGAAGGCCGCGTGCGATTCGTATGACGGCGCAGATTTTGTCGCCATGCGCGATCATTGTGATTCCTACTTCCATCTCGCCCATCGCAACGAACCGCGCGGCACGGGCGGAATTTTCTACGACCGGTTCAATTCGGGCGACTGGGAAGGCGATTTCGCATTCACGCAGGAGGTCGGTCGCCAGTTCGCCGATATCTATCCGAAACTGGTCGCCCGCCGCATGAACCGGCCCTGGAGCGAAGCCGAGCGCGAGGAGCAGCTGATCCAGCGCGGGCGCTATGTCGAGTTCAACCTGCTCTATGACCGGGGCACGACATTCGGCCTGAAAACGGGCGGCAATGTCACCAGCATTCTCTCCAGCATGCCGCCCGTGGTGAAATGGCCCTAGGCCATTCCTGCCCTGCGCAGTGCAGTATGGCGAAATAATCCCTGTTTTCAACGATCTGTCATGACGGAGGGCCATTAGGCGCGTACAATCACCCTATGGTGGTGGTACGCGAATATCCCTTTCCGTGGGCAAGCGGGGTTCTGGTCGTGGCCAGCGCCCTGGTCGCGTGCGGCCTTGGCCTGATGGTGGTCGGCGGCGGATCGCTGGATTGGTATGCGAGCCTCGCAAAGCCGCCTTTGGTGCCGTCTGGCCCTGCCGTGATGACCGCCTGGCCTGTCGCACTGATTACAGTTGTGGCGGGCGCACTCATGGTTTCGAAGGCGGCTGGCAGCTTTCGGGCGGCGAGCAGCGCGCTCGGCCTTTATTTCATGCTTCTCGGCCTGGGAATGGTCTGGAATCTCGCCTTTTTCGGGCTTGAAGATACAGGCCTTGCCTTCTGCATCATGGCCAGCCTGCTTCTGATGGCCTTTGCCATGGTGCGCGAGTTTGACCGGCATTCGCGGACAGCGGCCCTGATCCAGCTGCCTTATCTGGGTTGGCTGCTGTTCGCGTCCTACATGACCGCGTCGCTCTGGGGCGTTAATCCGGGCGCTTGAGCAGGGCGAGCAATTTTGTGCGGCCCATCGTGAAATCACTATCGATCCAGGCCGCTTCTGCCACGCGGAGGGCCTGACCAATCTCTGGGCCGCTAAGCCCGGCCGCCAAGGCGTCATCGCCCCCGACAGGAAAGACAGGCCGGTTCCAGCCGTCAATCATTGCGAGACGCGCAAATAGCCCCTCTGTTCGTTCCGTCTGGGCTGCCTCAAGGACGGCGCGATCCGCCACGGCTTCAGCGCCATAGGCATAGATCGCCGCATGCAGGTCCTGCGGGGCGAGGCCCTCGACATGATCCATGCCGGCGCTGGCCCAGGCCGACAGGCGCCTGTGTTCCTCATTCGAAAGCTTCAGGCGCGCAGCCATTGCATCCACTTCCCGTCCGCGCCGGGGCAAGAGCGCCATGACACGCCGCATCGGGTCGGTGCTGAGGCCGGCCCGCTTCTCTGCCTCGCGCAGTGCTACGAGGCCGCCCGCCTCGGTGCCCGGCAGCACCTGGTCCAGCACGCCCGATTCCTCCATGGCCAGCACGGCCGCTGATGGATCCGGCGCGCTGAGCAGCTTTTTCAGCTCTTTCCAGATACGCTCGGCCGCAATCTTCTCGAGGCCCTGCATCTGGCGCGCGCAGGCCGCGAGCCCTTCCGGGTCAATCGTTTCGCCATACCAGGCGTTGAAGCGGAAGAAGCGCAGGATCCGCAGATAATCCTCGCGCAGGCGCTCATCGGCATTGCCAATGAAAATGACACGGCCCGAGACGGCATCGGCCACGCCTTCGGCAATCGGTTCAAAAACCCGGCCACTCAGATCGGCATAAAGGGCATTCAGGCGAAAATCACGGCGCGCGGCGTCTTCTGCCCAATCCTCGGTGAAGGCAACGACCGCCCGGCGCCCGTCCGTCTCGACATCGCGGCGCAGCGTGGTGATCTCGAAGGGGCGGCCCTTGTAGATGGCCGTGATCGTGCCATGATCGATGCCCGTGGGCAGGGCGCGGAGGCCCGCCGCTTCCAGCGCCGCCATCGTGGCCTTCGGCTCAAGCTGCGTGGCAATATCGATATCGTCGTCGTCCTGCGTGGTGCCGCGAAACACGTTGCGTACGCAGCCCCCAACAAAGCGCGAGCCGCCGGGACGCGCGGCTTCGAGCGCCGCCATAACGGCCTGCGTCCCCTCCCCGCTCAGCCAGGATGGCGAAATCGGGTCAATCGGGGTCATCAGGGCTGTCGGATTCAACGGTTTCCGGATAGCGCGCCTGGATTTCCGAAGGATCATGCGCATCGGACGGGCCATCAGCGCCCTGAGGCACGATGCCAGGATCACGCTTCAGCGGGACGCCTACATCTCGCACATTCTGTTCGCACGGATAATCGCGCGCGGGAATGATCTCACCATTCTCGAACCGGGCGGGTTCGTGGCAGACATCGCGCTCCTTCTTCTCCAGCAGGATCAGGATGAACCAGACAGCCGTCGCCAGGACCAGGCCGATCAGGAACAGGATCTGGATCGGCCATTTGCGCCGCCCTTCGACCTCCGCATTGGTCGTGACCAGCACATAGAGCCCGAACACGAGGAACGGGATCGAAAAGATAAAGAGCTCAAAAACGAGTCTGCCGGCCAAAAGTCCCCTCCAATTCAGGTCTCTGTCTAGATAAGCCCCCAAGGGCCCAATCCAAACCCCTAATCGCCCCCTTCATATAGCGTCTGGTAAAGGCGGCGGATAATCCCGGCCGTCACTCCCCAGATACGATAGCCATTATGCGGCATCTCGTAATACTCGCGGTTCTTTCCCTTGTACGTGGCATGGCCCATCTTGTGGTTGGCGGTATTCATCAGGAAATCGAGCGGCGTTTCGAATACATCGGCCACTTCAGTCGGGTCCGGGACGGCGATAAAATCCGCCGGAAGCACACCCAGAACAGGCGTGATCCGGAAGCGCGTTCCGGTCACATAAGGCGCCGCCTTTCCGATGACATCGACATCCCCGGGCACGACGCCAACCTCTTCTTCAGCCTCGCGCAGGGCGGCAGCGACCTCGTCCACGTCAATCGGATCGACCTTGCCGCCCGGAAAGGCGACCTGCCCCGGATGGGAGGCCATGGTGGTCGGGCGCACAGTGAGGAGAGCCGTGGCGCCGCTTTTGCGCGGGATAATGCCGATCAATACGGCCGCAGGCCGGATGATGGCCACTTCTTCCGGCGTCAGGAAATCCATGTCGCCGGTATCCTGCAGCGTCATTTCATCCATGGGCGGCGTCAGCCGGGCAGCGGCGCGCGTCAGGAAATCATCAAGATTGGTATAGGGCATGCGGCTCAGGCTGCTGCGCCAAGGGGGAAGAATACGCCCTGGCTCCAGACACCGAGCACAGTTTCGTCTTTCGGATCGGTCTCTGCCATGTCGACCAGTTCATAGAAGGCAGGCCGGGCGAGCTTGGCCTCCAGCCGTCCGCGCACCAGGACATAGGGCGCAGGTTCGCCGGTCTCGGCATCGGTTTCGACGCGGATCGGATTGTCCGGCCCGGCCACGGCCACATCGCCGACATTGGTGAGGAAGGCGAGCGCCTGCTGCGGCCCTGCCTCCCCGGCGCGGTCGACGCGCACGGCAATGAAGGGCGCATCCTCGACATCCACGACGACTTTTTCATAGGGCGTGACGAGATAGGTCTTCCCGTCTTCATCCTTGCGCAGGATGCGCGAGAACATTTTCACCATGCGCTCGCGATTCATGCGACCACCTTCATGCCACCAGCTGCCATCGGCGCGGATGGCCATATCAATATCGCCACAATTTTGCGGATTCCACGAATCCACAGGCGGCAGCTTCCCGGACAGCTTGCCATCCGGCAGGATAGCCTTAAGCGTCTCCTCTAGGCTCAATGTGTTGTCGGGACTGGATTTCACGTCTCACTCCGCCATGATGAGGCCTTAGACATAGGTTTGTTTACCAGATACGTGAAGCCGGAGGCGCTCTTTATATGGCCGATACTGCAGTCGATACGAATGACATAGTTGCCGAAGCCGAAGCCGCCACCGAGACATTGGCTCAGGTGAAGACTGAAATCGGCAAGGCCGTCTTCGGGCAGGAGCGTGTCATCGAGCTGGCCTTGGCCGCTGTTCTCGCAGGGGGTCACGCGCTGTTGATCGGCGCGCCGGGCCTTGCCAAGACGCGCCTGGTCGAGGCCATGGGCACCGCGCTTGGCCTGTCGAACCAGCGCATCCAGTTCACGCCGGACCTGATGCCGTCGGATATCCTTGGCTCCGAAGTGATGGACGAGACCGCCGAAGGCCAGCGCAGCTTCCGCTTCCTGCGCGGGCCTATTTTTACCCAGCTGCTGATGGCCGACGAGATCAACCGTGCCAGCCCCCGCACGCAGTCTGCCCTCCTTCAGGCCATGCAGGAGCGTCATGTGACCGTCGCCGGCATGCGCCACGACCTGCCCGCGCCCTTCCATGTGCTGGCGACGCAGAACCCGATCGAGCAGGAAGGCACCTATCCCCTGCCCGAAGCCCAGCTCGACCGTTTCCTCTTGAAAGTGGATGTCGCCTATCCGGACCTGGATACCGAGCGCCGTATCCTGATCGAGACGACCGGGGGCGCCGAAGGCACCGTGCGCGCGGCGCTTGACGCAGACCATCTCATGGCGATCCAGGCGCTGGTGCGCCGCATGCCGGTCGGCGAGAAGATTGTCTCCGCCATCCTGAACCTGATCCGCGAGGCGCGGCCCGAGCAGACATCTGACGCGCGCGTACAGCGGCTCGTCGACTGGGGCCCAAGCCCGCGCGCCGGTCAGGCCCTTATGCTGGCGGCGCGTTCCCGCGCCCTGCTGCGCGGACGTCTCGCGCCTTCGATCGAGGACGTGGAAGCCCTCGCTGAGCCGTGTCTCGGCCACCGCATGGCCATGCGCTACGACCCGACCGGAGAAGCGCCAAGCCTCACCGACCTGATCAACGACCTCGCGCGGAAGGTGGGGTGACTATGCGGACGGCCGTACTGGCCCTCGCGTTCTTGACAGCCGCCTGCGCCTCGCCCGGAACGGAACCGGGGCGCAAGGCAGCGGGCGCGTGCGCGAACAGCGTCAATGCGGCGATGCAGTCCTCTCGCGAATTCGCCTTCCAGCGCAAGGAGCGCATGAAAGTGATGCGCTTCGGCTCCGAGGCGGCCATGAATGCCTATGTTGCGCAGACCGACCGTCTGACCGCTGAGGCTGATCGTCTGGAGACCCGCCTTATGTTGCTCCGCGATCAATATAACGCCGTTCCGAATCGCGGGCCTGTCCCTGTGGATCAACTGACGGCCGAAGACGTGGATGCCCTGATCGCCTCCGCCGACACTTGCGCGGCAGGGTTTGTTCAATGACGCCCTCCTCCGATCTTCGCGCTGAAGCCGAGGCGCTGGCCCGCCAGCTGCCGAACCTGAACTTCAAGGCCGAGGCCTCTGAAGCGGCGCATATCGGAAGTGCGGGGCGGCGCCGCGCTGGCACGGGCGAACAGTTCTGGCAGTATCGCCACCATATGCAGGAAGACGCAGCCGACCGCGTCGACTGGCGCCGGTCGGCCAAAGGCAATGACCTGTTCGTGCGCGAGACCGAGCTCGAAACCGCGCGCACGGTGCTGTTCTGGTGTGACCCGCACCCGGGCTTCAACTGGAAGGGCGAAGGCGACATCCGTACCAAGGCGGACGAAGCGCGCCTCCTGATGCTGGCCCTCGGCCTGATGATGTCCAAGGATGGCGAGCGCATCGGCGCGCTGGGCGCAGGCCGAACGCCCAGCTTCGGCAAACGGGCCGTTGATCGGCTGTCGGAGGATATTTCCAATGGCGCGGACCGCCCCTTCCCGCCGCCCCCGCGCACCTCGGCGACGCTCGTCATCGCGTCCGACTTCTATGATCCGATCCCGGAATGGCAGGCGCGGCTGAAACCACTCGCCGCCAAATGCCCCGAGGGCGTTCTGCTGGCTGTCGCCGCGCCCATCGAACTCGATTTTCCTTTCCAGGGCCGCGTGAAGCTGCACCGGCCCGGCGCCATGGTTGACCGCATCCTCGGACGCGCCGAAACGATGCGCGATGAATACAAGCGCAAGTTTGCCGAACAGCGCGACGCCCTGCAGACACTCACCACCCAGATCGGCTGGCGCCTTGTGACCCACACGACCGCAACGCCCAGCCTGCATGGCGCCGCCCGCCTGAAAATGGCGCTTGAGAGTTTCGGGGCGCGCGGATGACAGCGCTTGGCCCTTTCCTCTTCGGTGCGCCGCTGGCGCTGTTCGCGCTCCTGGCGCTGCCAATCATCTGGTGGGTGCTGCGGGCAACGCCGCCTGCGCCGAAAGATGTCGAACTACCGTCACTGCGCCTGCTCGAAGGCGTGGAGCCGAAGGAAGAAACACCTGCCCGCACGCCCTGGTGGGTCTGGCTGATCCGCACACTGGCGGCCGCAGCCGCCATCGGTGGCCTCTCCCAGCCCGTTTATGCGCCGGGCGCGAAAAATGAAGCAGCCGATGCCGGCGGGGCATTGCTGGTTGTCGTCGACAATGGCTGGCCCTCGGCGCCGCGCTGGAGCGAACTGGTGGATGCGGCCACAGCCACGCTCGATACCGGCGGGCGCGACGCCCCCACTCACCTCCTGCTAACCGCACCCCAGACACTGAACGCTGATCCGGCCACGCGCCTGTCGCGCGCCGACATGGCCAAACGCCTCAATTCCCTGCGCCCGCAGGCCTGGGCCACCGACCGGACCGAAGCGCTGAAGCGGCTTAAAGACTCCGGCCTCAAGCCTGATCGCATCTTCTGGGCCAGCGACGGCGTGGAGGATGAAGGCGGGCGCGCCTTTGCTGCTGCTCTCTCCGCGATGGCGCCGCTCTCGGTCTATGCGGCGCCCCCCACCGGGCCGGCAGCTATCACGGGAATCTCGTCGCAGACGGACTCGGTTTCGGTCACCCTTCGCCGTGTGCAGCCGCGCGGCGAGGAGCGCAGCTTTGTTTCCGCCCTCACGCTGGACGGATCGGCCCTTGCGACCTCCGAAGTCGTGTTTGCTGTAGGCGAACGCGACGCCACGGCCAGCTTCTCCATTCCCGCTGCCGCCCTGTCGCGCATAGCGCGCTTTACCGCAACGGGCCGCCAGGGCGCCGGAACGGTCTGGCTCTGGGACTCCTCTGACCGTTCCCGGCGCGTAGGTCTCGTCGATGCGGGCGCCGCCGCGCAGCCGCTCCTCTCCGACATGCACTATGTCCGCAAGGCGCTCGAGCCGTTCGCTTCCATCACAGAAGGCACAATTGAATCGCTGGTCGCCACGTCCCCCGACGCCATCATCCTGACCGACATTGGCCAGATCCAGCCCGAGGATGCAAAACGCCTGACCGACTGGGTCGAACAGGGCGGCGCGCTGATCCGCTTTGCCGGGCCGCACCTGGCCTCTCAAGGCGATGACCTGTTGCCTGTCGCGCTGCGCCGTTCCTCCCGCGCGCTGGGCGGCGCCCTCGCCTGGGATGAACCGCAGGCCATGGCGCCCTTCCCTGCGACATCGCCCTTTGCGGGCCTCTCCATTCCGGCCGATGTGCGTATCCGCCAGCAGGTCCTCGCCAAGCCCGCGCCGGATCTCGGGCGCAAGACATGGGCGCGCCTCGCTGATGGCAGCCCACTGGTTACCTCAGATTCTCGCGGGTCGGGCACGCTGATCCTGTTCCACATCACGGCCGGGCCGGACTGGTCGAATCTGCCCTATTCGGCGACCTTCGAGCAAATGCTGCGCCGCTCCATTGCGGCCGGGCGTGGGGAAGCGGTCAGCGACGCCGAGGGCGCCTACACGCCGCAACTGGTTCTCGACGGCTATGGCCGTCTCGCGGCAGCAGGCGCCAGCGCCGCGCCCCTGAAGGCCGCCGATTTCGGCACGGTCAAACCCTCCGAAGCCCATCCGCCGGGCCTCTATCAGGGTCCCTCAGGCACGCGCGCCCTCAATGCCGGCGCCGGAGCCAAGCCGAACCTGATCGATACATGGCCGGTGTCTGCCCACCTGCTTGGCGATGCTGAGGCCCGCTCGCTGCGCCTTGCTGGTCCGCTGCTCTCGCTCGCCGCCATCCTTCTCGTGCTTGACTTGTTTGTTGCTCTCTTGGTCGCTGGCCACCTGCCTCGGTTAGGCCGCAAGGCGAAGGGCGCCGCCGCATTGCTCCTGATCTGCGCCATGGCCACCGCCCTGCCCCACAGCGCTGAAGCCCAGTCCTATCGCTACCAGCAAATGCCGGACGGCTCCTTCCGCCGCGTCTCGACAGCGCCGCAGGTTGAGGCGTTGCCCCGCACCGGCAATGCCACCCAGAAGGAAATCGACGCCGCGCTGACAATGCGCTTCGGCTATGTCGAGACAGGCAACCGGGCGCTGGATGAGCGCACGCGCGCGGGTCTCTCAGGCCTCTCATCCGTTCTGAGCCTGCGCACATCGGTCGAGCCGGCCGAGCCGGATTCCCTCAACCTCGAAACCGATGCGCTGGAGCTTTACCCGCTGATCTATTTCAGCGTGCCGGAAGGCGCCCCGCCCCTTTCGGAAACTGCCATTGCACATCTCAACACCTATCTCCGCTCCGGCGGCGCGCTGGTGATCGACACACGGGCGGGCGGCACGGTCGGAACGGACACGGATGTTGCACCGCTGGAAAAGCTCCTCGAAGGCCTCGATGCCCCGCCGCTGCAACCCGTGCCGGCCAATCATGTCCTCGGACGCAGCTTCTACCTCCTCGATGATTTTCCCGGCCGGTTTGCCAATCGCCGTCTGTGGATCGAGAAGACGGGCGGGCCGAATGCCCCGCGCGGCGACGGCGTCTCGCGTCTCTTCATCGGCGATGCTGACTGGATCTCGGCTTGGGCCGTGGATGAACGAGGGCGCGATCTTTATTCCGTCGATGGCGGGCCGCAGCAGCGTGAAATGGCACGGCGCTTTGGCGTTAATCTCGTAATGTATGTCCTCACCGGCAACTACAAGGACGATCAGGTTCACCTCCCAGCCCTCCTGGAGCGTTTGGGTGAGGGTGAAAACGGCGACAAGGGGACCGACGCAGGTGGCGCCATCGCGCCGGACGACTTGAGGGGCACCGCTCCCGGGAGTGAGCCACAATGATCGATGCCACGCGCCTCAGCTTTGAGCCCTTCCTCGGCTGGCCGGTGTTCTGGCTGGTTGTGGCGGTCGCAGTTCTCGCCTGGGCTGGCTATGTCGTGCTGCGTGGCAGGGCCGCGCTCACCCGAGGTCTGGCTCTGACTGTGCTGGCAGCGGCCCTTTCCAATCCGTCCCTTGTGGAAGAGGAGCGCGAGCCCCTCCCCTCCGTGGCCGCCCTCATTCTTGACCGATCCGAGAGCATGCAGTTCGGCGACCGGGCGAGCGCCGCCAATGCCGCGTTCACAGCGCTGAAATCAAAGCTGGAGGCCGACTCGTCACTGGAAGTGCGTGTGCTGGAATCCGATCCGCACGATGACGGCACGCATCTCTATGGCGCGCTGGAAGGCCTGATGGCGGACGTGCCGCGCGACCGGATTGCGGGTGCAATTTTTGTTACCGATGGTCAGGTCCATGACCTGCCGACAGGCGCGGACAAGGGCAGCGCGATCGGGCCGGTTCATGGGCTTGTCGTCGGCGATCCGGACCGCGGCGACCGGCGTGTGCAGATCGTTGATGCCCCCAATTTCGGCATCGTCGGCGAAACGGCGAATCTTGTCGTGCGCGTCGATGATCCTGATGGCGGCGAAGTCGAACTCAGCGTGTCGCTGAACGGCGGTCAGGCCGAGCGCGTCAAGGTGAAGGCCGGTGAGGATACGCCGCTGCCCATCGAGATCGAGCGGCGCGGTGAAAATGTGATTGTCGTCGAAGTGCCGCCGGGGCGTGAGGAACTCACGCTGGCGAACAACCGTACGGCCTCCACACTGGCAGGCGTGCGCGACAGGCTGCGCGTGCTGCTGGTGACCGGCAAGCCGAACCAGGCCGGCCGTGTCTGGCGCGACCTCTTGAAATCCGATCCATCCGTGGATCTTGTCCACTTCACCATCCTTCGGCCGCCCTACAAGACAGACTACACGCCGACGGACGAACTCGCCCTCATCGCCTTCCCGACTGAGGAATTGTTCGAAGACAAGCTGAAGGATTTCGACCTCATCATCTTCGACCAGTATGAGCGCCGGGGCGTGATCACGCAGTCCTACCTCGCGAACATGGCGCGCTATGTGACCGACGGCGGCGCACTGCTGATCGCGGCGGGCGAACCGTTCGCCGGTCCGGGCAGCCTTGCCCGCTCTCCCCTCGCCGCGGTGCTGCCTGCCTCTCCGACCGGACGTATCCGTACGGGCGAGTTCATCCCGGAACTGACCGAAGTCGGCAAGCGCCACGCCGTGACGGCGCCGCTTGATGGCCAGAAATGGGGCGGCTGGATGCGCTATATCGAGGCCACCGCGCAGGCGGGCGACGTGCTGATGAGCGGGCCGGACGACAAGCCGCTCTTTATTGTCGACCGCGTCGACAAGGGCCGCGTGGGCATGCTGATGTCCGACCAGATCTGGCTTTGGGCGCGAGGCCATGATGGCGGCGGCCCCTTCTCGGAGCTCATCCGGCGCACGGTCCACTGGATGATGAAGGAACCTGAACTGGAAGAGCGCCGCCTCAGCCTTGTGGCAGAAGGCGACACCGCAAAAATGGAACTGCGGACCCTGCTCGACACCGCCCCACCACTGCAACTGGAAACACCGGAAGGCCGCATCCTCGAACCCATCTGGCGAGAGAAGGCGCCCGGCATCTTCACGGCCGAAGCGCCCATTGATCAGCTTGGCCTCTACCGGGCTGAAGCCGGCGGACTGGAAGCGGTGGCCCTCAACGGCCCGGCGAACCCCAAGGAATATGCCGACCTTCAATCGAGCACCGAGATCATGGCGCC
This sequence comes from Hyphomonas chukchiensis, assembly GCF_000682695.1. Taxonomy (GTDB): domain Bacteria; phylum Pseudomonadota; class Alphaproteobacteria; order Caulobacterales; family Hyphomonadaceae; genus Hyphomonas; species Hyphomonas chukchiensis. The sequence goes on from NZ_AWFG01000001.1 coordinate 288,159, forward strand.
TTTCGCGAAGCAGACCGGCGGCGCCGTATTCCGGCTAAATGCGGCGGGCACGGATCTTCCGGATATACGCCGCGTCAGCGCGCGCGGGGCAGCGGCGGGCAGCAACTGGCTCGGCCTGCGCGAGCGCGGCGCCTATGCGGTGCGCTCATCGACAAGCCAGCCGCTGCTGCCCGGCATCCTGGCGGCAGGCCTTCTGGTGATCCTGTTGATCCTGGCATGGCGGCGCGAAGGCCAATAGGCGACGACGAGGCACCTACACAAACAAACGATTGGGTTTTCGGCTTTCGCAAGAAGGCAAATGCCAGGCAGCGGGGATACACTGCCTGGCAAAGTGCCTTTTTGCAGTGATGTGGTACTGGGTGGGGGACGCGCCACATCACAAAGACATGTTCAGTTACGACAGCATACTCATGACTACAATTGAGTAATTATCGTTTATTTGTGCGCAATAGTTTCAAGTTAACCTTTGAGGGAATTCACGGCATGCGTTTCAACCGCTGAGCATTTTCGCGGCTAAGCGTACGCGCCACGGAATCGACGCAGCCGAGAAGATCCCGAATATGCGGCTCCTGTTCGGCCTCTCGCCGGAAGCCGATGCCAACGCGATAGTCGGGTATCCCCGGAATCCGCTTGCCTTCAAGGCGGCCGCTATCAAGATGGGCCTGCGCAAGAGACACCGGGATGATTGTCAGGACGTCAGACATCATCGAGAGGTTCATGCAGGCTGTCGGGCTATAGAGCGTATATTGGGGGGCATCGGCGGCGGCGAGGGCTTCAGCCATGCCATCCGGCAATTGACCATCCAGATAGTCGAGATAACCGGGGAAGGCCCAGGGAAAGGCCAGCAGCGACTCAAAACGGTTGTCCATCTCCCTGATCGGATGGTTCGGCCGGAACACCATGATATAGGCTTCAGACATGATCTCATTGAACCGCAGCCGGCCGGCATGCGGCATGGCTTGCAGGGTCGACATGTTGAAAATGACCACATCGGCATGGCGTTGCACGAGGGATTCGACAGCGGCGTGCGGTGACATCACGTCGGCCCGGACACGCATGCGGGGCGCAACCTGTCGATAGGCATTGATCACCGTCGGCAGGAGGATGTCATAGGCGATGGGCCCGCCGACAATCTTGAGTTCCCGGTCACCGGACACGGTCTCGCGCATCACCGTCGCTGAAAAGGCCAGCAATTCCACGGCCCGTGGATACAGGCGCTCGCCGGCCTCGGTCGGCACGACTGACCGCGTGGTGCGATAGAAGAGCGGCGTGTCCCAGGCCTCTTCGAGCGTCTTGATGGCGCGTGTGACCGCCGAGTGCGTCAGATGCAGTTCCTCAGCGGCCTTGGAGAAACTCAGCAGCCTGTAGACGACCTCGAAATACTGGATCAGGCGGAGATCCGTCATTTGTCACCCCCATGCACAAGACGCGCCTATTGGTCACTAATCCGCGCAGGCCAGATTGGCAATCAGGCCTGTCGGCAGACATGCGCGCACGGGCAGTTTGTGATAGACTGAGAGTTCATCACACGGAGGCCGCCATGCGATATTCCCAAACAACACTCATCAGTCTGGCTGCGCTCATCTGTGTCGCCTGCGGCCCGAAGGCCCCCACACCGCAGGACCCCGTCGCGCCGGTTCCGGAATCAGACGGTGCGGCACTTCCTGCAGCCCCCACCCCGACTCAGCTTGCTGCACGCGCGGCTGAGGCCAAGGCACTGGAAGTCGCCGCAAACTTTGAACCGATCGAGCAATATGCCGATGACATCTATGAAGGCCCTGCCCTGATGGCGAGCTATCAGGGTGAGACAAGGGGTGGCGTCTATGAAGGCTATGGCGTGCTGACACTTCCCGACAGCGGTGTCGTGATGGCCGGCCTGTTCGCGAACGGCTTCCTGAATGGCCCGGGCACCGAGCGCGACATGCAGGGCGAACTGTTCCACGAAGGCATGTATATTGACGGCGTGCCGGCGGAATACACCCTGCCTCTGGATCAACGCTCCAAAGGCGGTTGAGTCCGAAACACCTGCGTTCTTAGAGGGCCGTGACCAGACCCGAAAGCTGGCTGGCGTCGCCTGCGAGGCTTTTCACCATGACGCGACCCTGGTCCTGCGGCCCGGGGAAAACAAGCTGGCCGCGCGGCGTCACTTCAAACCCGATCTCGCAGAAATAGGCTGGCGCACCGATAAGCACGGCTGCCGGCCAGCCTGCGGCTTCACCCGCCTCAAGCGCAGCGACCGTAACGGCCTGCCCAAGTCGGCTGCCGCGCTGTTCCGGCGTCACAGCAACCGGGCCGTAAAACAAGGCACGTGTGCGGGCCTCCCCCACGACGAGCGGCCAGACACGGCAGACAGCGACGATCTCACCATCCAGCACGGCCACGCGGCTGATCTCAGGCAGGGAATGGGAAAATTCGCGCAAGCGCTCGGCCGTCTTGGCGAAATGGCCCGGACCGAACGTAACATCGAACAGCGACTCAATGGCGATGGCGTGGAGAGCGGGGGTTTCAGGAATGATTTCAAGCATGGCGAGCGCGTCTAGAGCGCATCGCTGGCAAGTTCAAGTGACGCTTGCCGTCACACTTGCAGCGTCAGGGCTTAAAGACGGCAGCAGGGTTGGTGAGAAGGTCGTAGGCGACATGATGCTTCAGCTTCTCCGTGAGAACGCCTGCGTCACCCTCAAGCAAGGCCGGGTCAATTAGCTGGCCAAATGTCATGCTGAATTTCGAGCCGCGCTTGTTCAGCAATTCATGGAAGAGCGTGATGTCGCGCAACTCGTCATTGAGGTCACAGAACAGGTAATAGAGCGCAGAATTCCGGGCATCTACATTGAGCGGCAGGATAGGCGCCTTCTGCTTGCGGGCGAGACCGATCACGGTGGAGAACCAGTCCTTCTCCTGCAGCACACCATCGACGCGGCGGGCCAGCCGGCCCGAGGGAAAGATGACGACGCATTTCTCGTCGCTGAAGGCCTCGGCCGCGCGCTTCAGTGTCTCGCGCGTCTTGGCGGGCGTGCGCTTTGCGGCAACCCATTCGACGGGGATGATGACGTCCTCGAATTTCGGGTTCACCCGCACGGCATCCGCATTGGCAAAGAAAATGATGTCGTCGCGCACCTGTTTCAGCAGGTCCCAGACGGCGACCCCATCTGCAAGGCCGGTCGGATGGTTGGCGGCGATGATGAGCCGGCCGGTTTTCGGCATGCGCTGAATGCCATCTATCGTGAGGTCGAAGGACAGCTGGTCTGACAGGAGATCGAAGGACTGGCGCCCGTTCAACTGGACAATCTCGTCGGCCATGCGCCGCGCCTTGCCATAGCCGAGCACCTTGTAGAGCGCCGGACGCACCAGAGGCCACGACCAGTGCCCCCTGATGTGCGGGCAACGCTCCTCAATCAGCACGTCGACAATATGCTTGTCTGCCGCGCTGTCATCGACGTGGAAGGCCGATACAAGCGGCGCCTTGCTGGCTGGCGGCAGGATTTCGTCTGTCATGAAATTTTTTTGCTTTTTTCTTCGCGTGCGTTTCCCTGTCGCGCAGCATACATGAACTCCCCTTACGGGAAAGCGGATGCGGCAGGGTTGGAGGCCTCAAAAAACTTTCCCGAAAGAGCCGATCTGTTGAGATTTCAACACTTCGGAAAGTTCTGCTTTACCAAGCTGTAAGGCCCCGGTGGCAAGGTCATCTCCAGACGGGCGCAGACAGACACAGACGCTCAGGCAGCAATAACCTTATCGGGGTAGAGTAGTATGAAAGTTCTTTGGGTAGAAGATCACGAGCCGGTCCGCGACATGTTGGCGATTGCCGCCGACAAGGCCGCCCGCTCGCGCATCCAGGTGGATCTCGTGATGGCGCCGACATTGATGGCTGCCGAAGCACGCCTCCGCCTCGAACGCTTCGATCTCGTCGTCCTCGACCTTGGCCTGCCTGACAGTGTTGACCCTGACATGACAATCGCGCGCGTTGCCAATATGGGCAAATACCGCATCGCCGTCGTCTCTTCGATGGATACGCGGGACCAGGTTGTTGAAGCGGCGCTGCGTTGCGGCGCGAATATCGCCCCGAAAGCCGTGTTCAAGGCCACGTTGCCCTTCAATCGCTTTATCCAGCGCCCGGACACGTTCGAGGATTTCCTGCTCGAACAGATGCCTGCTGCTGCCGCACCGGCCCGCGCGGCCTGAGCGAATACCCCTCATGGGAGCTTGTGCTTGCAGACTCCCCAATGACCTTGCTAAGCCGCCCGGGTTAACCCTTCGGGCGGCTTTGCCCATTTGATGGACCCGAACGCCATGGACGCCCTGCTCGTCTACCCTGCCACACTTGTGCTGATCGCCCTGAATGTGATCGCCAGCGTCCTGGCGTTCAACAATCGCGACCTGTTCGACCGGTACTGCTTCTGGATCAAGCCGATCCGGGAAGGCGAGGAATGGTTCCGCTTCGTCACGTCGGCCTTCCTGCACGTCAATGGCATGCACCTCTTCATCAACATGTACGTGCTCTACACGTTCGGAAAGATCCTCGAAGCCTATGTCGGGTCTGGCGGCTTCCTGATCCTGTACGCGGCCTCCATGCTGGGCGGGAATGTCTGGGAATATGCAGACAAGCATAACCAGCCGAACTACCGCGCCGTCGGTGCCTCGGGCGCCACATCCGGTGTGATCACGGGCTTCTGCCTCTTCTATCCTTTCGCGATGCTCTACCTCTTCTTCGCCATCCCCATGTGGGCCATCGTTTTTGGCGTCGGCTTCATCGTGGTCAGCTTCATTCTCTCCCAGCGCGACCAGACCATGGTGGCGCACGGCGCCCACCTCGGCGGCGCGCTGACAGGTCTCGTCATCGCGATGCTGCTGCGTCCGGCTGCCTGGCGGGAACTGATTGAGCAAGTGGCGCACCGCATTGGCTGATGACAGCAATATCTCGGTGCTCGACCGCTACGAGGCGCGGATCGCCGAAGGCCTGATCGATGCCGATAGCGCGCAGGCCAAGGCCGCCGCGCGCCTTGATGACCTCGCCCGCAGGCTGGCCAACAAGAACAAGGGCGGCTGGTTCTCGAAACCCGCGCCTGTCCATGGCCTCTACATGTGGGGCGGCGTCGGACGCGGCAAATCCATGCTGATGGACCTCTTCTTCGAGGCAGCCCCCGTCACCCCGAAACGCCGTGTTCACTTCCATGAATTCATGGGCAGCGTGCACGACATGCTTGGCGAATGGCGCAAGCTCGACGCGAGCGCGCGCAAGCGGTCACAATGGCGCGTCAAGGGAGCCGGCGACGACCCGATCGCGCCAGCCGCGAAACGCATCGCCTCAGGCGCGAGCCTGCTTTGCTTTGACGAATTCCAGGTGACGCAGATTGCCGACGCAATGATCCTGTCGCGCCTGTTCGAAGCCCTATTCGATGAGGGCGTCACCGTCGTGGCGACATCCAACCGCCATCCGGACGATCTCTATACCGACGGCATCAACCGTCCCCTCTTCTTGCCCTTCGTCGATATACTGAAAGCCAATTGCGACGTGTTCGAGCTGACATCCGACCGGGATTACCGCCTCGACCGGCTAAGCGAAGCGCCCGTCTGGTACGCGCCGCTTGGGCCCGAGGCAGACACGGCGCTGGACAAGGCCTGGAACCGGCTGACGCTTGGCGCGACGCCGCAGCACTGCACGTTGAAGGTCAAAGGCCGCAAGCTGGAGGTTTCGCGCGAGGCAGCGGGGACGGCCCGTTTCACCTTTGAGGAATTATGCGCCCGCCCCCTCGGCGCCCGCGACTATCATACGATCGGCGCCCATTTCCACACCGTGTTCCTTGAAGGCATTCCCCTGCTCTCGCCTGAGAACCGCAACGAGGCTGCGCGCTTCGTGATGCTGATCGACGAGCTTTACGAGGCGAAGGTCAAACTCGTCGCGAGCGCCGCCGCCGAACCGGATGCGCTCTATCCCTCAGGCGATGGCAGTTTCGAATTCCAGCGCACCGCCAGCCGCCTGCACGAGATGCGCTCAACCGAATATTTCGCCGAAGCACACAAACAGGTCACCGACGTTTGATCGGTCGGGCAGCGGGCTGGAACGCATCTGAATCCAGCAAGTCCATGGCCACGTCGCGGAAGACGAGTCCAAGTGCTTCAATGTCCCGGCCCAGCGGCGAGCCCGTGCGCCAGATCAGGCTGACATCGCGGGTAGCAAGTGGATGGCGCAGCGGCCGAACCACCTGGCCCGGGTCGCGCTGGGCTTCCACCACGGCATAGAGATTGGGCAGGATGGCAACGCCCGCTCCCATGGCCGACATCTGCCGCATCGCATCCAGTGATGTCCCCTCATATTCCGTACTGACATGCGCACCGGCAGCATCGGCCAGCATCTGGATCACGACGCTGAGCCGGTGGCCGAAACCGAGGCTGAGCAATTCCCTGCCCTGTAGCGCACTGATATCAACGGGGCCTTCACCCTGGGAAAGTTCGTCATCCGGCGCGGCGCATATGAAAAGCGTTTCCTGAAACAGGGACATGCTTTCGCTGTTCACATGGTCCTCCGGCGTCGAGATGATCATGTCGAGACGACCGTCATTGAGCTTTTCCTCAAGGTCGATCGTGCGCTCCTCACGCACGCTCATGCGCAGGTCAGGGAACAGGCGGTGGAGTTCCCCCACCGCACTCGGCAGAAGATAAGGCCCGATCGTGGGCACAGTACCGAGACGGTAGCGGCCCGCGACACGCCCCTCCGATTGCCGTGCAACGGTCTTCAGGTCTTCCAGCTGCGTCAGGATTACGCGCGCACGACGCACCACTTCCTCGCCCGTGGGCGTCATGATCGCACCGTTGCGACCGCGCTCTATGAGCACGGTGCCGAGTTGCTCCTCTGCTGCGGCAATCTGGGCGGAGAGGCTCGGCTGGGAGACATTCAACAGTTTCGCCGCCTCGTGGAATTTACCGGTTTCGGCCACCGCGACGAGATACTGCAACTGTCGGAGGGTTGGACGCATCAGATATCCTTTGGATTGCGGATTTCATTTTGATAGGTTTTGACTATCGAAACAAGAGTGTTTTCGTATTGGAACTATGTATTGGAAGTCCCGAAATACCGGTTGTGCGAACGAACCGGAGTGCCCCCTTAGTGCCAGCGACAGACCTTAAAAGCCGAAGTGCTTGCCGCTGCTACAGCGAGGTCACCCGCTCAGCTGTGGATCCGCCGCGCAAGACCTGAGACGCCCACCGCGTCACACCTGACATCCTATCCAGCTTTCCTCCCACGCATCGAAAAGGAGTTTCGCATGCCACGCTTTGCTGCGGGCGTCGTCCGCTTCCAGAATAACGTCTATCCCGGCAAACAGGACCTGTTTGAAGAACTCAGCCAGGGCCAGTCTCCCGAGGCCCTGTTTATCACCTGCTCCGACAGCCGCATCGAAACGGCCATGATTACGCAGACAGAACCCGGCCAATTGTTCCATGCGCGCAATGCCGGAAATATCGTTCCGCCGCACACCGAGCATACCGGCGGCATGACAGCCGCCATCGAATACGCCGTAGCCGTCCTGCAAGTGCCGCATATTGTCGTGTGCGGACACACAGGCTGCGGCGCCATGAATGGCGCCATGCACCCGGAAGGCCTTGATGGCCTGGATCATGTGCGCAAATGGCTGGCCTATTCCAAGTCAGCAGTCGACATCGTCGACGAGCTGGCCCCGAACGGCACGCCGGAAGACCGGATGCAGATGCTGATCGAGCAGAACGTCCTCGTCCAGCTGCAGCACCTGCGTACGCATCCAAGCGTCGCGCGCCGCCTCGCCAAGGGCGATCTCGAACTGCACGGATGGGTCTACGACATCCGCACAGGCGACGTGTCCGCCTTCGACGCCGACCAAAACACATTCATCCGGGTTGATGCGCACTATGCCAGCCAGATCGCCGAACTTGCCGGCGATCATGACTGCGCCGCCTGACCCCCAGACAACGGAAAAAGTCTATGACAACACCCCAGACAGGGGCGCAGCCGAAAGGCGCGCCCTATTTTGATCTCTCGAACCTGAAGGGCGACCTTTTCGGCGGATTGACCGCCGGCATCGTCGCCCTTCCCCTCGCGCTCGCCTTCGGTGAAGCCTCAGGCGCCGGCCCCATTGCCGGCCTCTGGGGCGCCATCTTTGTAGGCTTCTTTGCCGCCCTGTTTGGCGGCACGGGCTCGCAAGTCTCCGGTCCGACGGGCCCCATGGTCGTCGTCTTTGCCGGTCTCTATGCAGCACTTGGCGGCAACCCGGCGCTCGTCTTCGGCGCCGTCATCCTTGCGGGCCTGATGCAGATCCTGCTCGGCTTCATGCGGTTCGGCCAATATGTGAAACTGGTGCCCTACCCCGTCATCTCGGGCTTCATGAGCGGCATCGGTGTCATCATCATAGCGCTCCAGCTCGCGCGGCTGTTCGGCCACGAACCGGATGGCGGCGGCACGATTCCAGCCTTCACTGCCGTTCCGGGCGCCGTGATGGATCCCAACTTCATTGCCGTCGGCATCGCGATCCTGACACTCGGCATCGTGTTCAGCTGGCCGAAGAAGTTTGCCGCCTATGTGCCCGGCCCATTGGCCGCGCTGGTGATCGGCACGCTGGTCAGCATCGCCATCCCGGGCGCCCCGCTGCTCGGTGACATCCCGACAGGCTTCCCCAGCTTCGTGCTGCCGGCCGTGAATGTGGACTCCGCGCTCATCGTCATCGAAGCGGCCTTCATTCTTGCCGTGCTCGGCTCCATCGACAGCCTGCTGACGTCACTTGTCGCCGACAACATGACCCGCACGCGCCACAAGTCGAACAAGGAACTGATCGGTCAAGGCATCGGTAACGCGCTGGGCGGCTTCTTCGGTGCCATTCCTGGCGCCGGCGCCACCATGCGTACCGTGATCAACATCCGTTCCGGTGGGCGCACGCGCATCTCCGGCATGACACACGCCCTCGTGCTGCTCGCCATCGTCATCAGCCTTGGCCCGCTTGCCGCGAAGATCCCGCATGCGGTTCTGGCCGGCATCCTGGTGAAGGTTGGCGTCGATACGATCGACTTCTCCTATCTGAAGCGGGCCCACAAAGGGCCCCGCTGGGACCTGGGCCTCATGGTGCTCGTGCTTGGCCTGACCGTATTCGTCGACCTGATCACGGCGGTGGCGGTCGGCGTGGTGCTCGCGGCCCTCGCCTTCATCAAGAACCTTGCCGATGACCAGATCAAGGCCGTTCAGGAAGACGAGCCGCGCCTCTCGACCGAAGAAGAGACGCAGATCCTGTCGCGCTCAGGCGGCCGGGTGATGATGTTCGACTTTGGCGGTCCGCTCAGCTTCGGCGCGGCGGCTGACCTTGGCCACCATGTCCGCAGCAAGGCGAGTGACAAGGTGGAGATCATCATTCTCGACTTTTCCCGCGTGCCCTTCATCGATGTATCAGCCGTCAGGGCCGTGGAAACCATCGTCGAGGACGCAGCAGACTCCGGCAAGCAGGTCTATGTCACCGGCATGAACGAGTCTGTCGGGCGTGTTCTGGAGCAATTCGCCACCGGCCTGCCCGGTAGCAAGGAGAAGCAGTTCAGCACGCGACTGGATGCGCTGAAAGCTGCGCTCACGAGGTTGGAACCAAGTCGGGCATAGAGTTCCGATACGTTAACCAACGCCCTGTAACTGCCCCGCTCTTCCCCCCCCGGAGCGGGGCATTTTTTTAGCCGCCCCACCTTCACAGGAAGGCCGTATTTCCTATTTATGCTGCAGCGCGATGACATACATGCGCATTTCCGGGGAATACGTCGCCGCAAAGCGGGGCTAAGAACACACTCGGAACACCTAAACGGGAACCATTGCTGCAGGTGCGGGATAGGTTCCAAAAGGAGGATATAACATGGCCAACCCAGTTTCTGCACGTAGTTCGGTCGCCCTCAGCCCCGAACAGGGCCTCAGCCGGTATCTCAGCGAGATCCGCAAATTCCCAATGCTCGAGAAAAACGAAGAATTCATGCTCGCCCGCAAGTGGCTTGAGAATGATGACACGGAAGCCGCCGAGAAGATGGTGACCTCCCACCTTCGCCTCGTGGCGAAGATCGCGATGGGCTATCGCGGCTATGGCCTGCCCATGGCTGAAGTGATTTCGGAAGGCAATGTTGGCCTGATGCAGGCCGTCAAGAAATTCGACCCTGAAAAGGGCTTCCGCCTGGCAACCTACGCGATGTGGTGGATCCGTGCTGCGATCCAGGAATATATCCTGCGTTCGTGGAGCCTCGTGAAACTCGGCACGACAGCTGCGCAGAAGAAGCTGTTCTTCAACCTGCGCCGCCTAAAAGGCGAGATGAAGGCCCTCGACGAGGGCGACCTTCGCCCTGAACAGGCCCGTCTGATCGCCGAGAAGCTGAACGTCACAGAGGCCGAAGTGTTCTCGATGAACGGCCGCATGTCCGGCTCCGATGCTTCGCTCAACGTGCCGATGGGCACCGATGGCGACATGGAATGGCAGGACTGGCTGGCCGATGATGACCAGGGCCAGGCCGAGGACTTCGCCGACCGCCAGGAATATGATGCCCGCATGGACCTGCTCAGCAACGCCATGACAGACCTCAATGAGCGCGAGCGCCACATCCTCACCGAGCGGCGCCTCTCGGAAGAGCCCAAGACGCTCGAAGAACTGTCCGAAACCTACAATGTCAGCCGCGAGCGTATCCGGCAGATCGAGGTGCGGGCATTCGAGAAACTGCAAAAGGCCATGAAGCGCATGGCCAAGGAACAGGGCATGCCGACAGCCGCAGGCGCCGTGGCAAACTAAGCCTCACTCTTCGGCAGCCGGGTCCATTGGGACGTCGGCTGCCGCTTCAGGCGCCTCTGGGGCCATCTTGTCGGCCTGCTCCGCCTTGTCGAGCAGAACGGACTGGTCGCTATAGGTCACATTGAAGCCGATAATCTTCCAGGCCTCGTCCTCCCTCACCCATTGCACCGTAACGCGGCCCGGCGATTCTTCCGAGACGACCGACATGGCACAATCGGCGAAAGTGCCCGACTTCGCCGCGTCCGTATTGGCCGCGGTCCTTATCGTGCAACTCGGGGACGAGAATTCCGTAACAGTACCATACTGGCGAATATAGCGGTCCGTATCATCCACAGCCTTTTGGGTGATCTCGATACGGCGCGAGTAAATCGGGTCGCTGGCGGGCGGCAAACCGTCAGCCATGAATTGCCTGACAATCTCATCCGTTGCCGCACTGCGGGCGCTGACGGCCTTGAAAGCCTTCACGCCGCCATTGACGCAGGTCCCCAGCACAATGGCCGCAAGGATGAGCGAGCCAACGATCCAGTACACCTTGCGGGACTTGCGCGGTTCCGGCGATTGCTCATAAGGCTTCGGTCCAGCCGTATCGGTCATGCAAGTTCCCCCGTTTTCCCATCTACAGGACAGAACCAACCAGATGTTACCTGATCAGGCAATACGCATTCTGGTTGCAAACGACCCTCGCCTCGCGCCCTACACGTCCATTCGCGAAAAGGACCTTACATCCGGCCATGGCGGGCGGTTCATCGTCGAAGGCAAAGTCACAGTCGAAACGCTGCTCCGCCGCGGGCGTTTTGCGGTCGAAAGCCTGTTCCTGTGCGAAACACGACTGGAACCACTGGCCGATATCCTGACCCGCGTGCCTTCGGACGTACCGGTCTATGTCGCCCCGCAGGACGTGATGGACGCGGTCGCCGGCTTCCCCATGCACCGGGGCGTGCTCGCTTGTGGCGTGAAGGGCAAAACGGCAACAGATGCAGCGCTCGTCCTGAGCCAGATCGCACGGCAATCCCCCCTCCCCTCAACCCTGCTCATGCTGTCCGACCTTTCCAACCACGACAATGTCGGCGCCTGCTTCCGCAACGCCGCGGCCTTTGGCGCTGATGCCGTGCTGCTGGACGGGCAATGCTGCGACCCGCTCTATCGCAAGGCCATCCGCGTCTCGTCCGGATCCACCCTGTGGCTGCCCTTCGCCCATGGCGGCAGCGGCGCGGAGATGATGCAGGCTGCACGGGATGCCGGCTATACGGTCTGGGCGATGACGCCGCGGGCGGATGGAGCCCCGCTCGCCTCCCTCCCCGTACCGGACAAGCTTGCCATCCTGCTCGGCGCCGAGGGTCCGGGCCTGCCGGACGACCTGATCGCCTCGGCCGTACCGGTGCGCATCCCCATGTCGGCGGGCTTTGACAGCATTAACGTGGCGACAGCGGGAGCAGTGGCGCTGGCGCATGTTTTCGCCAGCAGGGCGTAAAAAGAAAACGCCCCCTCCAAGCCGGAGAGGGCGCTGCGGGAATGCGTGGTGTGACGCCCCACCCGTAGTGTTGGCTAGAATACCCGAGGGCGCTCGTTCTTGTCGACATGCAGGCCGCACTCGGTTTTGGCCTGACCGGCCCAGCGACCAGCGCGGACGTCTTCGCCTTCAGCGACAGGCTTGGTGCACGGCCAGCAGCCAATCGACGGATAGCCCTGCGAGACCAGAGGATGACGCGGCAGGTTGCGCTGCTGAATCATCAACTCGACGTCTTCCGGCGTCCAGTTTGCCAGCGGGTTGACCTTGTAGCGGCCATTGGCGAATTCAAAGACCGGCAGCGACATGCGTGCGCCGCCATGAAACCGCTTGCGGCCCGTGATCCAGGCCGAGAAGCCTTCAAGAGCCGGCTCGAGCGGACGCACCTTGCGCAGGGCGCAGCAGGCATCGGTATCTGTTTTCCAGAGATCGTTCTTGGGATCGAGCACCTTGCGCTCTGTCTCCGACGGCGGGATCGAGCGCACACCGGTCAGGCCGAGCCGTTCGATCACTTCGTCGCGGTGATCCAGCGTTTGCGGAAAATGCATGCCCGTGTCGAGAAAGACGATGGGCAATGATGGATCGACATCAGCGATAAGGGCCAGCATGGCGACGCTCTCGGCGCCGAAGCTCGACACATAGGTCAGGCTTTCAGGCCATTCGCGGATCATCGCAACGCGCAGAACCGTCTGGGCCGAGGCGTCGCGCAGCTCGGTATTCAGGCGTTCGAGGCGGATCTCGGGCGCTTCAGCGTTCCGGGCAATGATGTCACCATAAGGCATGTGGCTCTAGTTTCCGTGTCTCTTGCGGAACACCGGCACCCGACCGCCCGCAGCGGGCTGGTAGACTTCGGAATATTCCTTCAATGCTTCCAGCACTTCAGATAGGGCAGCACGGGACGTCTCGTAAGCATAGATGCCTGAACGGTTCATATAGAATAACTGATCCCGCAGGACGTGGCCGACCGCGCGCAGCTCGCCTTCATAGCCAAAGCGGCGCCGCAGGAGCTGGGCCTGGCTGAAGCCGCGCCCATCCGTATATTTCGGGAAAGTGATCTCGATCAGCTGTATTTGCTGCAGGTACGGCTCCAGAAGGGCCGCATCGTCATCTGGCGAAAGTCGCACCCCAACCTGCGTATTGCGCTCGGCCAGGGTCGACGCTTCAGCGAGGAAACGCCCCAGCGGAACCGTGAAGCAACCGCCTTCGGATAGCTCTGCTTCACCGTCAACATAGGCCCATATATCGTCGATTTCGGCGCCATTCTTAATCAGCGGCATAGAGGGCTTCCTTGAATGGGTCATGGCCGAGGCGGCCCAGTGTGTCGATGAACAGCTCGTCCTTGCCACTGCGCAGTTCGCGGTAGCGGTCAACAACGCGCTTGAGGGCGCCGGGAACGTCTTCGGATTTGAGGCCGGGGCCGGCGATATCCCCAATCGCCGCCTTCTCGTCGGCGCGGCCGCCAAAGGTGATCTGATAGAATTCCTCACCCTTCCTGTCGACGCCGAGGATGCCGATATGGCCGACATGGTGGTGGCCACAGGCATTGATGCAGCCCGAGATATTGATGTGCAGGCGGCCGATGTCTTCTTGGTAGTCCGGATCGGCAAAGACCTTCTGCACCGCCTGACCGACCGGAATGGAACGGGCATTGGCAAGGTTGCAATAGTCGAGGCCCGGGCAGACGATCAGGTCGGTGATCAGGCTCTCGTTTGGCGTCGCGAGGCCTGCCGCGTCGAGCTCTGCATGCAGCGCCGGCAGGTCGTCCAAGGCAACATGCGCGAGGATAATATTCTGCGCATGGCTGACGCGGATATCGTCCTGGCCATAGGTCTCGGCGAGGTTGGCGATGATCTCCATCTGCGCGTCGGTCGCATCGCCAGCGAGGCCACCAATCGGCTTCAGGCTGACCGTCACGGACGTGTAGCCGGGCGTGACATGCGGATGCAGGTTCGTGCGGGCCCAGCGGGCGAAGACCTTGTCGCTCGCCTTGGCCGCCTCGAACACATCCGATGTCTCAGGCTTGGTCGCCAGTTCAGGTGGCGCAAAATACGCATGGATGCGGTCGATCTCTGCCTGCGGCAGGTCGATCTTCTCGTGGCTGCGCTGGGCGGCGAATTCCGCTTCCACCTGACGCGTGAACTCTTCCTCGCCAAGCTCGTTCACGAGGATCTTGATCCGCGCCTTGTACTTGTTGTCCCGGCGACCGTGCAGGTTGTAGACGCGCATGATCGCTTCGAGATAGTCGAGCAGACGGTCTTCCGGCACGAAGTCGTTGACCAGCGCAGCAATGTGCGGCGTGCGCCCCTGCCCCCCGCCGACATGCACTTCAAAGCCGCGAACGCCGTCTCGCTCGCGCATGTGCAGGCCAATGTCATGCACGCGGATCGCCGCGCGGTCATGAGCGGCGCCGGTGACGGCGATCTTGAACTTGCGTGGCAGGAAGGCGAATTCCGGATGGAAGGTCGACCACTGGCGGATGATCTCGCACCAGGGGCGCGGATCCATGATCTCGTCGCGCGCGGCGCCCGCATAATGGTCCGACGTCGTATTGCGGATACAGTTGCCGCTGGTCTGGATGGCATGCATCTCGACCTCGGCCAGCAGGGCCAGAACGTCCGGAATGTCCTTCAGCGCGACCCAGTTGAACTGGATATTCTGGCGCGTGGTGAAGTGGCCGTAATTGCGATCGTACTCGCGGGCGATGCGCGCCAGCATGCGCATCTGGCGGGCGCTCAGCTGGCCATAGGGAATGGCCACGCGCAGCATATAGGCGTGCAGCTGCAGGTAGACACCGTTCTGTAGGCGGAGCGGCTTGAACTCGTCTTCCAGCAATTCGCCCGACAGGCGGCGCTCGACCTGCCCGCGGAACTGGGCGACGCGTTCCTTGACGATCTGCGCGTCGAATTCGTCATATCTATACATGGGTGACCTCGTGAAGGTGTGGCAGGCCGAGTTCAAGCTCGCAGCGGGCGACCCAGGCTTGCACGGCAGGAAATTCGTTCAGGTCAAAGCCGCCTTCATGCGCAAGACGCGTATAGGCGAGCAGGGAAATATCGGCGAGCGTCAGGGCCTCTCCCCCGGCAATCCAGTCGCTGGAGATGAGCGCCATTTCCATACGGCCGAGCGCACGGCGTCCCTTGGCCATCAGGTCGGCATCGATCTCGTCGTCCGATTTCTTCAGGTAAAGCTTCTGGAAGCGGCGCACGGCAATCGTCGGCTCATGGGAATATTGCTCCCAGAACATCCACTCCAACATCTTGGCCCGCTCGAACGCATCGTCCGGGATCAGGTCAGAGCCCTCGGCAAGATGCAGGATGATGGCGTTGGACTGGGCCAGCGTGCGCCCGTCCTCAAATTCGACAACCGGCACCTGGCCAAACGGGTTCAGCGCAAGGAATTCATCCGTCCGGGTCTCACCCTTCAGGATGTCGATCTCGATCCATTCATGCGGAAGGGAGAGCTGCGTCGCCACCCACTTCACTTTCAGGCAGTTGCCTGAAATGGAATCGCCAAAGATGCGGATCATGCCTTGTCTCCATAGGCCACGGTTGGGCCATTGGCGCGGATGGATTCGCGCAGCGTTTCGCGGCCCGTAATGCCGCCTGTCTCTGTCACTTCCATGAAATAGGGATCGGTAATGATGGCCTCCTGCTTCGCGGCGGCAGCAAGGCGTTCCTCGGCCTCATCGCCTGTAAAGGCAGCGATCTGCGCAGTGTCAGCCGTCCAGCCGCCATCTGCTGTCATCCAGACAGTGCGACCCGTGGCCGTTTCCCAGGCGGTGATGGATTTTGGCGTTTCAGGCTTCAGCTTGGGACGGACGGAGCTCATGCGACATGTTCCTTGAAGGCTTGGGCAATGGCTTCTGCCGGCAGCCCAGCCACTTCGCCGATGACGAGCAGTGCGGGGCCCTTGATGCCCGCGCGCTGGATAAGGTGAGGGAGTTCAGCGAGTGTTCCGAACACACGGATTTCATTGTCGCGCGTGCCATTCTCGATGACGGCAACAGGCGTCGACGGCGCGCGACCAGCGGCAATAATCTTCTCGGCAATCGTCGCCGATGTGCCGACACCCATGAAAACGACAACCGTCTGGGCAGGCCGTGCGAGCGAGACCCAGTCAAGGTCCGGCACGCCGCCCGCCTTGGCATGGCCTGTCACGAAGGTGAGGCTCTGCGCATGGTCCCGGTGTGTCAGCGGCAGGCCCGCAGCCGCCGCGCAGCCAAGTGCCGAGGAGATGCCGGGCACGACCGTCGCCGCGACACCCGCCGCGCGCACCGCTTCCAGTTCTTCCCCGCCCCGACCAAAAATGAACGGGTCGCCGCCCTTCAGGCGAACGACGCGCTTGCCTTCCTGCGCCGAGGCAATCAGCAGCTCGTGGATCGTTTCCTGCGGCACCGAATGGTCGCCCTTGGACTTGCCCACGGGTACACGGTCGGCATCGCGGCGGATGAGCGACAGGATTTCCTCACTGACGAGGCGGTCAAAATAAACAATGTCGGCTTCCTGGATCAGGCGAAGGGCCTTGAGCGTCAGCAGTTCCGGGTCGCCGGGGCCTGCGCCGACAATATGGACAATGCCTTCGGCAGCAGTGCCGGACGCCAACTGCGCGCGCATGGCGACTTCAGCGCCCTCAATGTCCCCTGCATAAGCGAGGTCGGCGGTCGGGCCAGTCAGGGCGCCTTCCCAGAAACGGCGGCGGGCCTTGTTGTCAGGAATCGCGGCCTTCACGTCCGGGCGAAGACGGCTCGCGAGCGCAGCGAGGTCGCCAATACGTTTCGGCAGAAGCGCTTCGAGTTTCTCGCGGATGGATTTGGCGAGGACGGGCGCCGACCCGTTCGTGCCGATGGCCGCAACAACATCGCCCCGGTCGATGATCGACGGCACGGTGAAATCGCACAATTCCGGATGGTCGACGACATTCAGCGGCACACCATACTGGCGCGCCATCGTGATCGCCTTCTCGGCATTGGCATCAAGGCGGTTCGCAACAATGGCGAAACGGGCCACGTCCAGCGCGGGACCGGCATGTTCCGGCGGCGCAATCGTGATGCGGCCAGCGAACTCCTCCGCAAAACCGGGGTCGATCTTGGAGACAATGACGGTAATCCGGGCCGGTGTCGCGGCCAGAAGGCGCACCTTGCGGCGCGCTTCTTCCCCGCCTCCGAAAACAACAACGGATGCATTATCAAGGTTGAAGAAGGCCGGAAACTGGCGCATGCGAAGGCCACTCTTGTTTAGTATTGCTGATCGATCAAAGGTCAAATTGGCTATTGACGGCTCAGGCGCAACCGTGAACCCCTACAGCGAGCCTTTAGAGTTACTATTCATGTCCGATCCGAACGACCGACTGCCGCCCCTGAACGCCCTGCGCGCCTTTGAAGCGGCTGCCAGACGCCTGTCATTCACACAGGCGGCCGACGAACTCAATGTCACGCCGGGGGCGATTTCACAACAGATTCGCCAGCTCGAAGACTATGCCGGAACGCCGCTTTTCAAGCGTACGGGCCGTTCCGTCCTGCTGACCGACGCCGCGCAGGCCAGCCTGCCGCTGGTGCGCGAAGCGTTCGAGCGCATTTCCGAAGCCGGGCGCATCATGCAGGCCCCTGCCCGCAAGGGCCGGGTCATGGTCTCCTGCGCGCCGAGCTTTGCCGCCAAATGGCTGGCCCCGAAACTTGACGGTTTCCACCGTGAACACCCCGATACAGAGGCCTGGATCTCGGCCGATATGGGCCTGACCGATTTCACCATGGCCGATGCCGATTTCGCCATCCGCTATGGACGCGGTGTCTATGACGGCCTGAAATCGGAGAAACTGCTGGATGAAACCGTCCTGCCGGTCTGCTCCCCTGCCCTGCTTGAAGGCCCGGACGCGATCCGCCGCCCGGAAGACCTGCGCCACCACACGCTGCTGCACGATGAAAGCAGCGAGAACGATCCGTCCTGTCCTGACTGGGCGAGCTGGCTGCGTGCCCGCCGCGTCGAAGGCGTCGACGGCACACGCGGGCCGCGTTTCAACCAGGCTATCCTTGTGATCGAATCCGCTGCCGCAGGGCGTGGCGTCGCGCTGGCCAAACAGGCCATTGCTGCTGCAGACCTGGCTTCAGGCCGGCTCGTTGCGCCGTTTGCGGATGGGTCAACGCTGATTGATTTCGGCTACTGGCTGGTCTGGCCGAAGGGCCGCCACCTGTCGCCGGATGTGCGTGACTTCATGAAATGGGTGAAGACCGAAGCCACAAAGGGCGAGATTGTCGGCGTCTAGGAGGCACTGGCGCCTGCAGCGGCGTCCAGCAGCAAGTAGGCGGCAAGGCGCGGGCTCGCATTGCGGCTGGTCTTCTGAGTCTGCTCCAGCGCGTTGAGCGCGTCTTCCTCTTCCAGCGAGATGAACTCGCGGGCAAGCTGTAGCAGGTCCCGGTCGCTGCGCAGGCGCTGGGTCACGCGTTCCACCTGACGCCCGGCATTGTCCATGATCGCTGCGCGACGCTCGCGGTCGCCGTGACGGGCCGCTTCGGCAATCTTGCGCTTGGCCTTCGGACGGAAGGCTTCCGGCAGCAGGATGCCGGAGGTCTGCAGGCGCTGGATCATCTCGTCGGCAATCTCTTCACGATCTGTCGGCGTTGCAGCAGGTTCGTCGCGGCTCATGTCGGAAATGATGTCCCGCCAGCCCATGTCGCTGCTCGACTGCAACGACCGGCCGGGCGATGGCACGAGCGCGCCGCTGCTGGCCTGTGCGCCGGGCACATCCGTCGCCCGACGCGCAGGCGTCGCGGGCATGGCGGGTTCGTTGTCATCGAAGCGGCGGCGCAGCATGGGCGGGCTCGACTCGGCCGGGCCGGCATCGTGCGCGGGTGCCTCAGGCGCCTTGATATCCCTGTCTTTTTCCTTCTCCACATCCGCACCAAGGCTGGCTGAGGCCAGGAGGTCGGCAGCGGCGTCGAAGAGTTCGTCTTCCATGCTCGGACGCGGCGCAGGCCGCGTCGGGGCCGGGCGCGATGGCGGTGTGACGGGCGGCGTGGCGGAAGGGTCTGCAGCAGAATGCGCGTGGCCATTCGCGTAGCCGTTGACGGCGCCATTGCCGTTGGCATGGCCGTTCATGCGCGGCGGTTCAGCGGGCGCGGCTGGCGGCTCGACGGGTCGGCTTGCGGTCGCGGCCGGGGGAAGCTCGGACCGTTCCCGGACCGTTTCGGGGGCTTTTGCGGGCGTTGCAGGCAGACTCGGCGCCGCTGACGTCGCCCCGAGGCGCCGGTTCATCATGTCCGTCTCGGCGCGTGCGGCATTGCCGGCAGCACGCACGGCGACGGCGGCCTGCTCGCCGGCTTCGCGCAGGCGGGCGAGCGCGCTGGCGGCTTCCTCGGCAGCGGCGCGGGTCGACTGGTTGATTTCGCGATTGGCAAAACGGGCCCCATCGAGCGCGGAGGACACGGCATCCTTGAGCGCGTCGCCCGTGGTCGAGGCGGCGGCGGCCGCGATCTCCCCTGCCCTGACGGCGGCGTCGACCAGTTTGCGGGACTGTTCGAGTTTCTCTTCGACGCGGCTGACGGCGAATGTGAGCGTTTCGGTGCGGACGGAGGCGTCGCGCGCCAGGCCATCGAGATCGATCAGCTTGGCGGCGAGCGACTCGCCCGCCACGGTCATGCCATGCAGGCGCGCCTCGAGCGCTTCATCGGCGCGGGCGACTTCATCGCCGGCCATGCGGGCGGCATTGACCATCTGCTGGGCCTGACGGGGGATCGCTTCGTTCATGGACTCGATCTGCGCGCGCAGGTCCCGGGCGAGGCCTTCAAGGGCCGTCCGCTCGGACGCCAGGCGCTGGGCCAGGTCGCGCGCATTGTCGGCGCTGGCATAGGCGACCGATTCAAGCCGCATCCGCTCGTCGCCAATCTCGCCGGACATGGCCTTCATGGCCGAGATCGCGTGCGCCATGGCGCGGTCGACTTCGGAGGCCGACTGTTTCATCTGCTCGGCAATCGTGATGCCTTCGGTGCCAGCTTCCCGCGCTGGCGAGAGCAGGCGAATGGCCGCTTCCATCACAAGGGCATTGGAGGCCGAGGCGCGGCGATTGGTGCGCGCCATGAAGCCGGCCATGATGATGATCATGCCGGGAATGAGTGCTGCAAGGCCGCCAGCCAGCAGGATCGCGGGAGGCTGTGCCAGCAGCGTATCGAGGCCGACAAAGCCAAGCGCGCCTGCCGCGACAGCGACGAACCAGAGCACACCGATCAGGAATCCGGTGACCACCATCCAGCCGCCACCATGCCGGGCGTACTCGAAGTTCTCCGACGCCTCTTGCCTGGCCAGGAGATCCCGGCCGGACGGGCGAGCTGAAGGCGTATCCGTCATTGTAAGACTATACCGCGACAATAAGCCTGCGGCGAGGCCGGAATACAGGCTTTTTCGAGGCCCGGCAGGCCGTAGCCCTAACCCAGCATACTGACAACAACAGGCTCTGCCTGCGATGTGTCAGCACTCTCATCAGGCTCTGAAGGCGCGAATTCGAGACCCAGCCAGGCCAAAATGCCTGCAAGGACAAGGTTTCGGATGAACACGGCGATCGCGATCATGATAGTCCCCATTACCTCCGGGGCATCTCTCAGGCCGCGGATCAAGGCTTGATATTACCGCAATCGGGTGTTTTCGCCAATCGATAAATCTTCGTAAGGGTTCGTGAACAGATCGACGGATCGCGTTAACCCTTGAGGAAAGATGATCGTGAGAGAGTGCGCCAGAGCTTCCGGAGTCTGCCCATGACCGATACTGCCCCTGCCCCGCTTGCCCTGCTTGACCGGGACCATCTGAACGCCATGACAGGCGGCGACCAGTCATTGGCGGTCGAAGTCATCGAGATTTTCCGGCATCAGGCGGAGATATGGTCGCGTCTGCTCGACCCCATGGCCGATCGCTCGCAATGGGCCGATGCCGCCCATACGCTGAAGGGGGCCAGCCTCGGCATCGGCGCCCTGCGCCTCGCCTCCATCTGCGAGAAGGCCGAGCGCCTCGGCCGGGGCGAGGCCACTCCCAGCCGTACGGCGGCCGCCGTCATGCTGGGCGATGTGAAGGATACCTTGGGCGACACGCTGGAGGCCGTCGCAAGAGCTGCTTACGAGTTGGCGTCGCCAGGCCCGAAGCGTTCATCATAGCTTGCAAATTCATAGGCGATGCAGCGGTCGATCAGCGTGCGCCAGACAGGCTCCGCGATGGCCGGTGACAGGCCTGCCTCGGCACTTGCGGCCAGCACCTTGGCGACGACATCCTCGATGCGCGGCCGGTCGTGCACGATCTTGCGGTCGCCCTTGATCCGGGCCGCCGCATCCATGAAGGACTGGCGCTCAGCCAGGATTTCCACAAGCAGGCGGTCGATGCGGTCGATCTCGTAGCGGACCTGTTCCATGGTCTCGCTCGTCTCGGCCGTATGATGGCGCTGGTCGGATGTATAGGTCGTCATGGGCTTTGCCCCGTCTGGCTGAGTGCTGCCCGTTACATGGGGATGGCACGGGCGGCAAGGGAGGCAGGTGCGACAGGCAATCGCGGGCAAGCCCGCGTCTTGAAAATCGGCACGCCGCTGCTATTGAAGGCATATGCACACGACAAACACCCTCCAGCAGCAACAGCAGGTCCGGATTTCCGGGCGGAGCGGGCGTGTGCATGCCGAAAGGGCCCCTGACTGAACCCCAGCAGGACCAGCCCCGGACCCACAAGCCTCGCCACCGCCGGCGGGGCTTTTGTTTTTCCGGGACCCTGCCGGCCTCAGAACGGACACCGAAAATGACCTTTACATCCGATACCGAGATTGAACGCATCGCCCGCGGCCTTATCGACCGCACCCTGCCCAAGGCGGAATGGACCCATGCAGGCCATTTCGCGGCCGCGCTCTGGCTGGTCAGTGCGGACTTTGACGCCGCGCAGCGCGACATGCCCGGCATGATCCGCGCCTATAATGAATCCGTGGGCGGGATAAACTCCGACACGGAAGGCTATCATGAGACAATCACGCAGGCTTCGCTGCGGGCGGCGCGGCACATGACGGACAGCGCCGCGCCCGGCACGCCGCTTCATCTGGTCCTGCGGGACTTGATGGCAGGCGAATTCGGGAAGTCGGATTGGCTGCTGACCTATTGGTCGAAGCCGGTCCTGTTCTCGGTGGAGGCACGGCGAAGCTGGGTGGAGCCTGATCTCCAGCCCCTTCCCTTCTAGACCCCTAAACTGGCGGTGCGCGGCGCATGGACCGCACGGCCTTGACCAGCCCGTACAGGCTGATCAGGGCCCAGCAGCCCTCCATGAGGGCCGCCGAGAGATTGAAGTTGAAAGCGAGCGACACGAGGATCGCGACCGAGCCGAACAGGTTCAGCGCCGAATAGAGCCGCGAGCGCGATTCAATCCGCTCCGCCTGCAGCAGCAGGTAGCCGAGAAGGGTCAGGCCGACGCCAACAATGCCGATGGCGTCGAATAGGCTGACCATCAGGGACTAGACTTCCAGCAGCATGCGTTCCGGATCTTCCAGCGCTTCCTTGACGCGAACGAGGAAGGTCACCGCTTCCTTGCCGTCAACGATGCGGTGGTCATAGGAAAGCGCGAGATACATCATCGGACGGATCACGACCTGGCCATTCACGGCGACCGGGCGGTTCTCGATCCGGTGCATGCCGAGCACGCCGGACTGCGGGGGGTTCAGGATCGGGGTCGACATCAGCGAGCCATAGATGCCGCCGTTCGAGATGGTGAACGTACCGCCCTGCATGTCGCCGATCGTGAGATCGCCGTCACGGGCGCGCTTGCCGAGGTCCGCAATGTATTTCTCGATACCGGCCAGCGACAGGTCATCGCTGTCACGCACGACCGGCACGACGAGGCCCTTGTCGGTGCCGACGGCAACGCCGATGTCATAATAATTCTTGTAGATGATGTCGGTGCCGTCGATCTCGGCGTTCACAGCCGGGACTTCCTTCAGCGCATTGACGCAGGCCTTCACGAAGAAGCTCATGAAGCCGAGCTTGATGCCATGCTTGGCAACGAAGCTGTCCTGGTGCTTCTTCCGCAGGTCCATGATGGCGCCCATGTCCACGTCATTGAACGTGGTCAGCATGGCGGCGCTGTCCTGGGCCTCTTTAAGGCGGCGGGCGATCGTCTGGCGCAGGCGCGTCATGCGCACGCGCTCTTCGCGTGGACCGATGTCGCGCGGGGCGCGCGACTCGGTCACGGCCGTGGAGGACGAGGCCTTGGATGCGGCATTGTTCACATAGTCGAGCGCATCGGCCTTGGTGGCGCGGCCATCACGGCCGGAGCCCGGGATATTGGACGGGTCCACACCGGCTTCAGTCGAGATGCGGCGCACGGACGGCGACACGGGCGCGCCTTCGGCGGCGGCCTTGGCGGCTGGCGGTGGCGGGGAGGCCGGGCTGGCGGAAGGCGCCGACGCACCGGCCCCACCAGCGCTGATGCGCGCGATGACGGAGCCTGGCGTCACGCCGTCGCCTTCGCTGGCGACGAGTTCGGCGATGACACCATCAGCGGGCGACGGCACTTCGAGCGCAACCTTGTCGGTTTCGATCTCGGCAATCGTCTCGTCCTTCTTGACGCTGTCGCCGACCTTTTTGAGGAAGGTCGAGAGCGTGCCCTCGGCAACGCTTTCGCCCATGGCCGGCACGACCACGTCGGTCATCTTGCCGCCGGACGCTGCAGGTGCAGCCTCTTCCTTGGCGGCGGGCTTCGAGTCCTTGGCGGGCGCAGGGGCTTCGGCCTTGGCAGGAGCTGCCTTGCCAGCGCTGCCACCGGCATTCACGCGGCCGAGCAGCGCGCCGATTTCCACCGTGTCACCCTCTTTGGCGACGATCTCGGAGAGCACGCCGTCTTCGGGCGCCGAAACTTCGACGGAAACCTTGTCGGTTTCCAGTTCGACGAGCACGTCGTCGCGCTTGACGGTGTCACCGGCCGATTTGAGCCATTGGCCGACGGTGGCTTCGGTGACGCTTTCGCCGAGTGTAGGGACTGAAATGTCGGTCATGTTTTAAGGTCCGTATTGGAATATCTGGAAAGGGCGATCAGATGGCGACGATCTTGTCGTCGACCGGATCGGGGCCGAGAGCCGCGTTGATGAAGGCGGCCATTTCGGCCTTGTGCTTGGACATGAGGCCCGTCGCGGTCGCGGCCGAAGGCGGACGACCGGCATAGCGCGGACGGGGGTTCTTGGAGCCGATCTGGCCGGCACACCATTCGATCTCGTCACGAATGAAGGTCCAGCCGCCCATGTTGCGCGGCTCTTCCTGGCACCAGACCAGTTCGGCGCCGGGGAAGCGCTTCAGCTCGTTCATGATCGAGCGGCGCGGCACCGGATAGAATTGTTCGATCCGCATCAGGTAGACATCGTCCATGCCGGCTTCCTCGCGGGCTTCGAACAGGTCGTAATAGACCTTGCCCGAACACATCACGACGCGGCGGATCTTGTTGTCCTTGGCCAGTTTCACCTTGCCTTCGCGGCCCGGTGTTTCGGCATCGTCCCACAGGATACGGTGGAACGAGGACTTCGTCGTCATGTCGTCCAGCGAAGACGTGGCCAGCTTGTGACGCAGCAGCGATTTCGGCGTCATGATGATCAGCGGCTTGCGGAAGTCCCGGTGGATCTGGCGGCGGATGGCGTGGAAATAGTTCGCCGGGGTCGTCAGGTTGCACACCTGCATATTGTCTTCCGCGCACATCTGCAGGAAGCGCTCGAGGCGGGCGGAGGAGTGCTCCGGCCCCTGCCCTTCATAGCCGTGCGGCAGCAGGCAGACGAGGCCTGACATGCGCAGCCATTTGCGCTCCGCTGAAGAGATGAACTGGTCGAAGAAGACCTGCGCGCCGTTTGCGAAGTCGCCGAACTGGGCTTCCCAGAGGGTCAGCGTGTTCGGGTCAGCCAGCGAATAGCCATACTCATAGCCAAGCACCGCTTCCTCGGAGAGGAGCGAGTCGATGACTTCGTAATGGGCCTGCTTCTCGCTGATATGGTTCAGCGGCGTGTAGCGCTCGCCCGACGTCTGGTCGACGAAATGGCTGTGGCGCTGGGAGAACGTGCCGCGGCCGACATCCTGGCCCGACAGGCGGACCGGGAAGCCTTCATCCAGCAGCGTGCCGAAAGCGAGATGCTCGGCGGTTGCCCAGTCGAGGCCCTCGCCCTTGGAAATCGCCGTCGCACGGCCTTCAATGACGCGGGTCAGCGTCTTGTGGATCTCGATATCGTCCGGAACGGTCGTCAGCGTCTTGCCGAGTTCCTGCAGGCGTTTCTTGGAAACGCCGGTCTTGCCGCGACGCTCATCGTCTTCCGGCAGGCCGAGGCCCTTCCATTCGCCGTCCAGCCAGTCGGCTTTCTTGGCCTGGAATTTCTTGCTCTTCTCGAACTCGGCATCGAGATAATTCTCGAAATCGCTGACCTGCTTGTCGAGTTCCTCAGCCGTCAGGATGCCTTCGCTGACGAGGCGCTGGCCATAGATCTCGCGGGTCGAGGGGTGGCCCTTGATCTCGTTATACATGACCGGCTGGGTGAACATGGGCTCGTCGCCCTCATTGTGCCCGAAGCGGCGGTAGCAGAACATGTCGATGACCACGTCCTTGGCAAATTTCTGCCGGAACTCGGTCGCGACCTTGGCCGCATAGGTCACCGCTTCCGGATCGTCGCCATTGACGTGGAAGATCGGCGCCTGGACCATCAGCGCAACGTCGGATGGGTATGGCGACGAGCGCGAATACATCGGGCTGGTCGTAAAGCCGATCTGGTTGTTGACGATGAAGTGGATCGTGCCGCCCGTGCGATAGCCTGAGAGGCCCGACAGCGCGAAACATTCGGCCACAACGCCCTGCCCCGCAAAGGCGGCGTCGCCGTGCAGCAGCAGCGGCAGCACTTTCGTGCGCACCAGCTCGCCGGTTTCGCGGTGGAGCATTTCCTGCTTGGAGCGCGACTTGCCGAGCACGACCGGGTCGACCGCTTCCAGGTGCGACGGGTTGGCGTTCATCGACAGGTGGACATGATTGTCATCGAACACGCGGTCGGACGAGGCACCGAGGTGGTATTTCACGTCGCCGGAACCGAACTGGTCGGCGCCTTGCGTGTTGCCACCCTGGAATTCGAAGAAGATCTGCTCGTAAGGCTTGCCCATCACGGCGGCCAGCATGTTGAGGCGGCCCCGGTGGGGCATGCCGACAACAATCTCTTCAACGCCAAGCGCGCCGCCGCGCTTGATGATCTGTTCCAGCGCCGGCACAGCGGCTTCACCGCCATCAAGGCCGAAACGCTTGGTGCCGGGATAGCGCTTGTGCAGGAAGCGCTCGAATGTTTCCGCTTCGATCAGCTTCGCGAGGATCGCCTTCTTGCCTTCGGTCGTGAAGGCAACGCCCTTGTCCGGGCCTTCGATACGTTCCTGCAGCCAGGATTTCTCGGCCGGGTCGGAAATGTGCATGAACTCGATGCCGAGCGTCGAGCAATAGGTGCGGCGCAGGATGTCGAGCATCTCGCGCACGGTCGCGTATTCGAGGCCGAGATAGAAATCGATGAAGATGCGGCGTCCCATGTCGGCTTCGGTGAAGCCATAGGTCTCGGGGTTGAGTTCCGGCTGCGCGCCGAAATCCTCAAGGCCGAGCGGATCGAGCTTGGCGGCCAGGTGGCCCCGCATCCGGTAGGCGCGGATCATCATGATGGCGCGGATGGAATCCTTGACCGACTGGGCAATGTCGGCTTCCGACGCGCCAGGCTTGTCAGCCTTGATCTTCTTCTCGATGCGCGGATCGAGCACGGCCCAGTTGCCGTCAAAAGCGGCGACGTCGTCGCCTTTCTTCTGCAACGGCCAGTCGGCGCGCTTCCAGCTGGCGCCGGCGGCGTTCATCTCGGAATTGTTCGGATTGTCGTCAAGCTCTTCGAAGAAAGCCTGCCAGCTTTCCGGCACCGACGAAGGGTCGCGCGAATAAGCTGCCTGCATCTGTTCAAGCCACTGGGCCGAACCGCCATAAAGGAAAGCCGTGTCGAGCATCGCCGCATTGCCTTTGCTGCGCGCGCCATTCACCGGGCTGCCGTCGTCTGCCATTGTCTTCCGTCCTCTGGACCAAATCGCTCCCCATCATATAGGAACGAAACCTTGCTGTGTTCCTGTCACCAGGAACTTTTTGCAGGACGGCCGACGCGGTCAGAACCTGGCCTCGCCAGACGGGCCAACCGGCCGCCCTGGCTCATAAATTCAGGGCAATTTAGCCCTTCAATACCTCAACCATGGTCGTACCAAGGCGGGCAGGTGACGGCGACACGCGGATACCCGCAGCCTCCATCGCAGCAATCTTGCTTTCTGCATCGCCCTTGCCACCCGACACGATCGCGCCGGCATGGCCCATTGTGCGGCCTTTTGGCGCCGTGCGACCGGCGATGAAGCCGACCATCGGTTTCTTGCGGCCTTTCTTGGCCTCATCGATGAGGAACTGGGCGGCGTCTTCTTCTGCGCTGCCGCCAATTTCACCAATCATGATGATGGACTTTGTTTCATCGTCGGCAAGGAACATTTCCAGCATGTCGATGAATTCGGTGCCTTTGACCGGATCGCCGCCAATGCCGACAGCCGTTGTCTGGCCAAGGCCCACCTGGGTGGTCTGGAACACGGCTTCATAGGTCAGCGTGCCGGAGCGCGAAACGACGCCGACAGAGCCCTTCTTGAAGATGGAGCCCGGCATGATGCCGATCTTGCACTCATTGGCCGTGATGATGCCGGGGCAGTTCGGGCCGATCAGGCGCGACTTGGACTTCGCAAGCTTCGCCTTGACGCGAACCATGTCGAGGACCGGCACGCCTTCGGTGATGCAGACGATCAGCGGGATTTCCGCGTCGATGGCTTCTTCAATGGCCGCAGCAGCGCCGGCTGGCGGGACGTAGACCACGGACGCCGTGGCGCCGGTCTTTTCCTTGCCTTCAGCGACCGTCGAGAAGATCGGCAGTTCGGTGCCGTTGTCGGCTTTCCACATTTCGCCACCCTTCTTGGGGTGGATGCCGCCGACCATCTTGGTGCCGTAATAAGCGAGGCCCTGATTGGTGTGGAACGAACCGGTATTGCCGGTCATGCCCTGCGTCAGGATCTTGGTATTGTTATCGATAAGAATGGACATGAGTATTCCTTAGCCGCGAACCGCGTTGACAATTTTCTGGGCCGCGTCGTCGAGATCGTCGGCGGAGATGACGTTGAGACCGGAGTCGGCAATGATTTTCTTGCCGAGTTCCACGTTCGTGCCTTCGAGGCGCACGACCAGCGGAACAGCGAGGTTCGTTTCCTTCACGGCCGCGATCACGCCTTCGGCAATGACGTCACATTTCATGATGCCGCCGAAGATGTTTACGAGGATGCCCTTCACGTTGGGGTCCTTCATGATGATCTTGAACGCAGCAGCCACTTTCTCCTTGCCGGCGCCGCCGCCGACATCACAGAAGTTGGCGGGCTCTTCACCGTAGAGCTTGATGATGTCCATGGTTGCCATGGCGAGGCCTGCGCCGTTGACCATGCAGCCGATCGTGCCGTCGAGGGCGATATAGGCGAGGTCCCATTCGGAGGCCTCGATTTCCTTCTCGTCTTCTTCGGTCTTGTCGCGCAGTTCCACGATGTCCGGGTGACGGAACAGGGCGTTGCCGTCGAACGAGACTTTCGCGTCGAGCACGCGCAGGTGGCCGTTCTCCATGACGATCAGGGGGTTGACCTCGAGCATCGCCATGTCCTTCTCGGTGAAGGCCTTGTAGAGGATCGGGAAGAGTTTCATGCCGTCGGTGCGGGCTGTGCCCTCAAGCTTCAGCGCATCGCAGAGCTTCGAGGCATCGTCCTCGGTCACGCCGCCATCCACTGGCAGGGTCATGATCTTCTCTGGCGTATCGTGGGCAACCGCTTCGATATCCATGCCGCCTTCTGTCGAGACGACGAAAGCCACCTTGCCGGACTCACGGTCAACGAGGATCGAAAGATAGAGTTCGCGGTCAATGTCGGCGCCGTCTTCGATGTAGAGGCGGTTGACCTGCTTGCCGGCCGGGCCGGTCTGGGCGGTCACGAGGTGATGGCCGAGCATCTGCTTGGCATTGGCCAGGACGTCTTCCTTGGTGAAAGCCAGGCGCACGCCGCCTTTTTCACCGGCTTCCGCTTCCACGAACTTGCCCTTGCCGCGTCCGCCTGCATGGATCTGGCTTTTCACCACCCAGAGCGGTCCTGGCAGCGTGTCGACCGCCTTCTGGACGTCGTCGAGGGAGAGGACCGGTACGCCTTCGGCAACGGGGGCGCCGAAGGATTTCAGCACCGCTTTTGCCTGGTATTCGTGAATATTCATATGGAATGCCCTGATGGTTGCGTCGCGTGCGAGAAGGCCGCGTGCCGCCCCGCTATTGGTGGGGGCTGTATAACAGGCTTATTCGCGCCGACAACTGGCTGGGTACGCGTATCTGGATGCAGCCTCAGGACTCAAGTTCCGGATTGCGCGGATCGAGTTCCACCGAGGCGAGCGATGTTGGCGTTATCGGGCTCCACTCTTCCTGCTGGGCCTCGGTCGGTGCCGCCCGTTGGCGTACGCGCAGCACCATCAGGCCCGCCAGCACCAGCAGCAGCACGCCCGCCAGCCCGAACAGGCCAATCCGGTCCGCCATGCGCATCGCCGTGCCCGACATCAGCGGCCCGACGATCGACCCCGCCGCCCAGACGAAGAGCAGGCCGGACATGACCTGCGGCACCCGGCCACGGGGCGTGCGGTCAATCGCATGCGCCACACAGAGGCCGTAGAAAGACAGGGCCCCTGCCCCCCAGATGGTGAGCACGGCAATCACGCCGATCTCGCCGAGGGCGACACCGAAAATGGCAATCATCAGGGCCGCGATGCCGGACATGGTGCACATGCCGGCAATCACCAGCCGCCGCTCGATCCTGTCGGAGAGCACGCCCGCCGGCCATTGCAGCACCAGCCCGCCGAGCCAGGCCGCCGCCCCGGCAATGGCGGCCGCCGCCGTGCCGCCGCCCGCCAGCTTGAATCCTTCGAAATAGATCGGCAGCAGGGCCAGCGTGCCGGTATTGATAACCCCCGCCAGAAACACGCCGATCACGGCCGCCGGCGCGATTCGAAACAGTTCAGCCACGGGCATCGATTTGCGATCCGGCGGCAAAGGCTCCTTTTGCCGCGTCAGGCAGACCGGTACGAGCGCGAGCGTCAGGAACAGCGCGGCCCAGACATAGGCCCGGCTGTCGAGCGGCGACATGCCCGCCACGAAGAAAGGCCCGATCATCAGCGAGAGCTTGGCACCCGTGTGGTAGATGCCCATGACATTGCCGCGCGACTTGTCGGGCACGGCCTCGCCCATCCAGCTTTCGATACTGGTGAACATGTAGGCAAAGGCGACGCCCTGCACGAGACGCGCAATCGCCCAGAAGCCCGCGTCATGCCAGAGTGACAGCGACAGCACAGCAACGGCATTCATCGCGGAGGCCGCGGCAAACAGGCGGATATTGCCGACCTGGCCCAGCATGCGCGGCGCCGACCAGGCCCCGATCATGTAACCGGCGGCGTTGAAGCCCGCGATGACACCAATCGTCTGCGGCCCCGTTCCCATCGCTTCCAGGCCGAGCGGCGTCAGCATGCTCAGCAAGCCTCCCGCGATCTGCACGATCATGACGGAAAGGATCAGGACGAATACGTTACGGGTGTCAGACATCGACTTCCTGGGGACGGGCGGGTTTGTCCCGCGCCTTGATTATTTAAATTTGACCGTGGTCTCCCCAACGGTCGCGCCATCATCGGCCTTGATCGACAATGCAGCCGTGCCGGTTTCCCAATCAATATCAATGGCCCCGAAATTTTCGGGAGAATAGCCAGCGCCGATCTGGGCGTTGTCCATCTCGTCCGTCGTGTCGGAAAAAGAGGCATTGATTGAGGAAGCGGTCAGCTCATAGGCCGGATAGTCCAGAACGCCCTCCTTGCGATAGAGGAAAGCTGCATGTCGGTCGCCCGACACGAACACGACGCCCCTGGCACCCGTCTCGCCGATCAGGCCATAGAGGCGCGACTGTTCCAGCGGCAGGCGCGACCAGGCCTCATAGCCATGCCCGTCGGTTGGCACGACCTGGACCGACGACACGATCAGGCGCAGGTCGGCCGGCTGCTGCAACTGGTTTTCCAGCCAGGTCCACTGGTCGGTGCCCAGCATGTCCTGATGCGCGTCTGCCGAGGGCACATAGCGCTCCTTGCCCTTTGCGCCATATTCGTCGGTCCGGGTCAGCGGTGTGCGGAAGAAACGTGTGTCCAGCATGATGATCTGGGTGCGCTGGCCCTCCGGCCCGAAGGTGCGGGCATAATACGTGCCCGGCCATGCGCCGACATCCTGCTTCTCAAGTCCCCAGAAGCGCTCATGAATCCGCTCGGACAGGCGCCGGAACGGAAAATCCTTGCCGCCATCATTGGCGCCGAAATCATGATCGTCCCACGCCACCATCATCGGATGGGCAGCGCGCACGGCCTGGAAATCCGGCCGCGCCGCCAGATCGCGGAAGCTCTCGCGCAGCTCGTCCAGGTCGGCCTGATTGCTCAGCACCTGCTTGCCGTCCATGTCGCCATAGACATTGTCGCCCATCATCAGGAAGAGATCGGCCTTCTCTTTCGCGATTTCCTCAAGCGCCGGCGCCTCGGCGTTTTCCTCGTTCAGGCAGGACGCGACCAGCACGCGCGTGATCGGCTGGTCGGCGGGCGGCAGCGGCAGCCCCTGCGGTGCGCGCGGGAAGAAATCATCCGGCAACGTCCTGTAATAGGCCTCCAGCGCTTCCTCGGCGCTGGCGGGCGGGCGGGTAAGGCCGGGGATCGAAATCGGACCCGGCGCCTGACACGCAGCGAGGCCGATCAAACCAGCTAGGACAATTGCGCGCTTCATGTCTGCCTCCCGCCTTTTTGACGTCTTGCGTACATGTGTAGCGGGCTTCTGCTGCTGCAGTAAGGCAGGAATAGGTCAAATGCCGAAGAAAATTGACCACATCATCCGCCCGGGCAGGAAGGTGAAGAGACCGGCCACCAGCATCCCGCCCAGAAACATGTTGGTCATGTGCCTGCGATGCGCCTTGATGTCATGCCGCCGCGCCGCCGCCACACCCATCGGCAAAATGATCACCACCCAGGCCGAAATCGCATGGATGAAGCTGAAATGGTCACCATTCAGCCCGGTCAGGAAAAACGAGCTTACGGCGGTGACGGCCATGGTTGCGACCCACGCATAGCCGAGCACCCGGTGCAGGCGCTTGCCCTTCCTGTAAGCCAGCAGGAAGGCGCCGATCGCGAACGAGGCCAGCGCGCCGCTGACATGCGCTTTGAGCACCCAGGGCGACTGGATCAGGGGCGAGACATCGAGACGAAAACGGATGGGCGGATTGCCGGAGGCCTCGAGTATCGCGCGGCTGACGAGGACATAGGCCACCACGGCGACGATCATCACGATCCAGTTCCTGTGACGCCGGATCTGGTCGCGGAAGGGACTCTGAACGGTCCGGGAAGGGGCGGTGTGTGGCATGGGAAACTCCTTGATGCGGGTTGTTGCCCTCACCTCTCCCCTCTCCCGCCGCGCCGCCACCGGGTTTGCATGGAGTGACTGGAATCCTGCGTGAAATGCAGCCAGAACAGTTCACGAAGCGCGAAATGCAGGAGGGATATTCAGTCAATGACGGGCCGTTTGACCCCCTACCTGCGCGCGGCTGCCATATTAATCGGCCTGGCCTTCGCCTTCACCTGGTTCGGGGTCTACAATACCGGTGGCGCCTTCCTCCTCCGGCTGCTGATGTGGCTGATCACCATGGCCGTCGGCGGAGCCACCGCCATCTGGGCCATCCCGGCCGTTTTCGAGCGCTACCTTGCGGACCAGCCAGCCCCCATACGCATCGCGGCTGCGGCCGCCCTGATCGCAATCCCCGTCACAGGATCGCTGATTGTCTTCTTCCTGTCGCTGGGTGGGCACTTCAGACCCATCGGCCTGCTGGTCCAGTACCTCTATGTCTATGCCGTCTGCCTCGTCATGGTGACCGGCGGCGTCATCGTGGCCCAGGCCAGACGCGCCCCGCCGCTCGGCGCCGCCGAGGCGTCCGACGCCCGAGCCACATTCCTTGAACGCCTGCCGGTCAAATATCGCGGCGCATCGCTCTGGGCGATTTCCTCCGAAGACCATTACCTGCGCATCCATACCAGTCGCGGCGAGGAACTGATCCTGATGCGGCTCGCCGATGCCATGCGGGAGCTGGCAGGCGCCGGCGGCCTTCAGGTGCACCGCTCATGGTGGGTGGCAACAGATGGCGTCGCCGATACGCGCCGCGAGGGCGGAAAGCTGTTCCTGGTGCTGAAATCGGGCAAGGAAGCGCCCGTGTCGCGCACGTTCCTGTCGGCGGTGAAAGAGGCAAACCTCGTCTAGATACCGAGCCCCGGCGTCGGCCGCGTATTCATCACGAGATGCTTCACGAACTCGACATGATTGCGCAGGCGATAGAGGTCGTCGGTATAGGAGAGCGGCACGTCCATCTCGCCGATCTCGACCTGCAGGTCTTCCAGCGCATCGGTGATCTCCACGCGTTCTTCCTTGCTCGGCATGGAGCGGCCGCGCGCCTCAAGGTCGCGCAGGTCCTTGTACCAGATGTAGATCTTGCGGCGCACCCGCCAGCGATAGATCGGCGGTGCGACCCGCACCAGCGGGAAGAGAAGCGTCAGCAGCGGGATGGCCAGTATCCAGGCCCGGTCGAGAAAGTTCGCCACATCGAACGAAAAATAACGCCGCAGGAAGGACGGGCCATTCTCGTAATAGCGCTCCGCCTGTCGGCTGACCGGCAAGTCGGTCCAGTTCGGGTCCGGAAAAGCACCGGCTGGCGCGAGCAGGCTGCCATCCTGATGGATTGCATTCGCCGAATCGACCAGCAGGGCCTCAATGGCCGGGTGAAGCGATTTCCGGACCACGAGCTGGGCCACAGGCGCGACCAGCGGCACATCGCGCTTGGGAATATCCGCGCCGATATCAAAGACGCCGCGCAACAGGGTCACCGCCGCAAGCGCCGGCTGGCGCCGTGACAGCGCCTCGGCCCGCTCGAACGGCAACAGCGAAATGCCGGGCGCCCGCAGCAGCGTCTGCACATAGGGCGCGTCCGGCGAGGCTGCAAAACCCGCCGCATCGATCTGCCCGGCGATCAGGGCATCGGCCGCCGCCGTGCCTGACAGTGTATTGCGCGCGGCCTCCGGCCATGCGCCGTCAAACTCGTCCTGCAGCTCGATACCCAGGATGCGCGTGCCGGACCCGAGCGGGCCAATGGCAAAACGCTTTGATCTGAGGTCGCCAAATTCGCTCACGCCCGCCTCATCGCGCACGAACACCCAGAAAGGCTCATGAAAGAGACCGCCCAACGAGCGCAGCGTTGCCGCATCGCCGGGCTTTGCCAGCCCGCCCTGCACCAGGGCGACATCGGCCTGGCCTTCATCCAGCAGGCGCAAATTCTCCACCGAACCCGCCGTCTGGATCAGTTCGATCTCGATCCCCTGTTCTGCCAGCAGGTTCTGGTAGCGTTCAGCGAAGGCATAATAGGCTCCGCCCTGCGCACCGGCCGCAAACCTGATATGTTTCGGGGGCGCCGGATCCATCAGCATCAGCGTGACGATGACGCCAAGCACGGCCACCAGCACAAAAGGCCAGTAAACCTTCAGGAAGTCCTTTACGGCCGTGACCATATGCGTCCCATTTTCTGTCAGAAATGTCCCGCGACAAGGTCTAGGGCGACATGCACGCCGGATCAATCGCGCACGCGGACCTGCCTTCAAAATGCCCCATACACGCCCCGCATGGAACCTATTCCGTTTAGAATGTGTTCATCAGGCAGACATGTCCCCATGTGGGACTCTGGCAAGACACAAGGGTGATACAAATGGGACAGGCAAATGTGATCGCGAAGGTCGTTTCTGTAGCGACTCTTGGGATTCTCGCGACGGCGCTTCTGATGATGGCGCTCGCTCCAAATCCATCGCTCTACGCGGGCTGATTTTTTTCCGATTTTATTTGGAACGAAAATCCCGGTCTGTACGTAAGCATTCTCAGATGGCCAGTAAGTCCCTCCCGACTGAACCCTCCCAAGCGCTGGACATCTATAAAGAGACCTTGAAGCTGCGTCCCCCCACCTTTCAGCTTCGAGGTCTCTTTTACTCTTCCCCCAAAACCCAGCTTCAGGCCTTGTGATAGGGCATTCCCGCCAGGATCGACATGGCGCGGTAAACCTGTTCGGCCAGCATCGCCTTGACCAGCCGGTGCGGCCAGGTCTGCGCCCCGAAAGCCATTATATCCGGCACGGCGCGCCGCACGGCCTCGCCATAGCCTTCGGCCCCGCCAATCAGGAACACAAGATCCGGCACCCCCTGGTCGCGCAGGCGGCCCAGCTGGGCGGCAAAGTCCTGTGAGGGCACGTTACGGCCAAACTCGTCGAGACGGATGACATTCGCGCCGGAAGGGATTTTCGCGAGGATGCGCTCGGCCTCGGCATCCAGCCCGCCGCCGCTCGCCACTTCAATCTCCTCGATGCCACGAAAGCCGAGACTGCGCGCAATCGGCAGGGCCCGTTTGACATATTCATCGAACAGGTCGCGTTCGGCGCCTGATTTCAGGCGACCGACGGACAGGAGCGTCAGGCGCACGGGCGCCTAGTGCTGCGTGGCGCGATGGGCACTCGTGTCGGAGGCCCAGATCTTTTCGAGATTGTAGAATTCACGCACTTCCGGACGGAAGAGGTGAACGATCACGTCGCCGGTATCGATCAGCACCCAGTCAGCATTGGGCATGCCCTCGACATTGGCCGGGCGGCCGGTCAGCTTTTTCACCGTATGGGAAAGATGGTCTGCAAGCGCGGCGACATGCCGGCCGGAACGGCCTGACGCAATGATCATGAAATCGGCGAGGGAAGATTTTCCGTCCAGGTCAATGAACAGGAGGTCTTCGGCCTTGTCATCCTCAAGGG
The DNA here is from genome assembly GCF_000682695.1 of Hyphomonas chukchiensis. Classification (GTDB taxonomy): domain Bacteria; phylum Pseudomonadota; class Alphaproteobacteria; order Caulobacterales; family Hyphomonadaceae; genus Hyphomonas; species Hyphomonas chukchiensis. The sequence continues at coordinate 324,397 of NZ_AWFG01000001.1, forward strand.
CCTTGGCAAGAGCCTCGGCAACCAAGCGGATGTCGTCAATCGTGGCACTCTTTGCGGGCAGTGTCCGCGGGGCGCTGGAAGTCAGGGTCTCAATTCCTTCTTGTATCTATAAAGGGACATTAACATGCCTGCCGAGTCACAGCCAGCCCAAACACTCAGGCCGTCACACATGCGCCAAACCCAATGTGAACTGCAATTTACTTGGAGACTGCCAGAATTTCGCCGTAAGTCTGGAACAGTGTCATTCCGACGTCCCCGGACCGCCAGCCACTGGAGTATGTAGAATGAACCTGCGACTTGCCGCCGCCGCCCTTGCCCTTGTCCTGCCTCTGGGAGGATGCGCCGTTGCAGCCGTCGGTGCCGCTGGCGCCGTTGGCCTCGCCGCCGCAAAGGACAAGACCCTCGGCGAGTCCGTGGATGACACGACCGCCTCCACCGAAATCAAGACCAAACTGCTGGCCGAAAGCCTCAACCGCTTCGGCGAAGTCGATGTCGAGGTGAATAACGGCCTCGTCCTCCTTTCCGGCCGGGTTGATGATCCGACCGACCGCGTGCAGGCTGAAGGCATCGCATGGACCTCTTCGCGCGTCATGGACGTCGCCAACGAGATCAAGATCGAGCCTGCGGGCGGCTTCATGGCCAACATGTCCGACGAGCTGATCTCCAGCCGCGTGCGCGCCCGCCTGATCGGGTCGAGCACGGTGAAAAGCCTCAATTACAATATCGAGACCTATGACGGCGTGGTCTACCTGATGGGCACGGCCCGCACGGCCGACGAGCTGAAACGCGCCGCCGAGGAGGCCAGCGTGGTCGGCGGCGTGCGCCAGGTCGTCTCTTATGTGCGCATCCGTGAGCTGGTCCAGCGCCCGGCCGCACCGACAACGCAGGCCGCCCCCTCTTACAATCCGACGCCGAGCCCTACATATGGAACCGAGAGCGATGCCGAATTGCTCGGAGTGAGTTACTGACAGGGCCGGTGCGCCACTAAAGCCGCCGCCCGCATGAAATGGGAGCGGGCGCCACATGGCATTGCGTGTCGGGATCCAGATGGATCCACTGGAAAACGTCAAGATCGACGGTGATACGACCTTTGCGCTGGCCGAAGTGGCCCAGGCGCGCGGCGCGGAACTCTTTGTCTACGGCCCGGACCAGATGTCCTACGAGCAGGGCCGGGTCACGGCCTGGGCCCGCCCGGCAAAGGTGCAGCGTGTGCGCGAGACGCCGGGCGTCTTTGGCGAAGCGGTCAAGCTCGACCTTGCAAAGGATGTCGACGTCATCCTGATGCGTCAGGATCCGCCCTTTGATCTCAACTATATTACCGCCTGCCACCTGCTGGAGCTGATCTCGGGCGAGACGCTCGTCGTCAATGATCCGGAAGGCGTGCGCTCCAGCCCCGAGAAGATCTTCCCCCTCCTCCATCCCGAAATCATGCCGCCGACACTGGTGACGCGGGAGATGCGGGACATCCTGGCCTTCCGCGACAAGCACAAGGACATCATCGTCAAGCCGATCTACGGCCATGGCGGCGCCGGCGTGTTCCGCCTTAAGCCCGACGATTCGAACCTTGATTCCCTGCTCGAAGTCTTCTTCACCCGTTCGCGCGAGCCGGTCATGGTGCAGGCCTTCCTGCCGGCTGTCAGCGAGGGCGACAAGCGAATCATCCTGATCGACGGCGAGCCCGTCGGCGCGATCAACCGGCGCCCGCAGAGTGGGCAGGTCCGGTCAAATCTCGTCGTCGGCGGCACGGCCGAAAAATCCGAGCTCAGCGATGCCGACATGCGGATCTGCGAAACAATCGGCCCGGAACTCAAGCGCCGCGGGCTGATCCTGACGGGTATCGACGTCATTGGCGGGCGTCTCACCGAAGTGAATGTCACCTCGCCAACCGGCGTGCAGGCCATCAAGGCGCTCTCCGGCATTGATAGTGCCGCCATTTTCTGGGACGTTGTGCAACAGAAGCTTGCGGACCGCTGATGGCCGCTGCAAGATCAGGTGCATGAACATGAAATCGATCACTGCTTTCGCCCTCGCCTCCCTTGTTCTCGCCGGCACGGCCTGCTCGCAAGGCTCCGACAGCGCAGACGTCCAGACGGTTTCCGCGGATGAAAGCGCGTCTGGCTCGTTCAACCTGAACCTTCCCAGCCCGACCACAGGCGAAACAACCTCCTCCGGCGGCTCGATGAACCTCAATCTTGGCGGCAGCAGCGAAACCCGCCTGATCGGTTCCGGCACATTCGGCGGCGGTGATTTTGGCGGCGATCCCGGTGTGGATCTCAACCTGAACCTCGATTCCGAGGCGGCGACGCTCGACGCCCAGGCAGCCGAATCCAGCCCTGAGGATGACGGGATCATCCGTATCGAACCCAAGAAATAGGCAAAAACGCCTTTTCAGGCTGTTTTCCCTCTATCGTTGACTGGAATTACAGTTCCAAGCGACGGAAAGACGTGCGCCGGTCGTTTATCTGGCAGGCGCGTTGCAACGCTCCGAAATAAAAAGGCCCATGCGCCCGGCCCACTCCAGGTTGGCCGGACGTGTTGACCATGACCCTGATGCGAGAGCGAGTGCAGTCCATTGATCCGCAAGATTAACCCGAAACTTTTGTATGGCCTTGGTGCCCTCGTGGCCCTGTTCCTGGTCTGGGCCTTTTTCCTGCGCGGATCGGGTGAAGCCTCAAGCGGCGACTTCACGGTGGAAACGGCCGCTGTCGATAAAGGCGATGTTGCCCGCCTTGTGACCGCATCCGGCGCTGTGCGCGCGCTCACCACGGTCGAGGTCGGCTCGCAGGTTTCCGGCCAGATCATCGAACTCGACGCCGACTTCAATTCCGAGGTCAAGGAAGGCGATATCATCGCCCGCATCGACCCGCAGACCTTTGAAAGCCGCGTCGCCTCCGCACAGGCCGACATTGCCAGCGCCCGCGCCAGCCTTGACGTGCAGAAGGCCAACATCGCCTCCGCCGAGGCCAGCTATGCGCAATCGGAAAAGGAATATGAGCGGGTCAAAGCGCTTTACGAACAGGACGCAATCGCCCGGTCCTCGCTTGAGGATGCCGAGCGCACGCTCGCTGTGTCCAAGGCGTCGCTCGACGTCTCCCGCGCCCAGCTGCGTTCGTCGGAAGCCTCGCTCACCCAGCGCCAGGCCAGTTTGAAATCGGCGCAGCTTGATCTTGATCGCACCATTATCCGCTCACCCATTGACGGCGTGGTCATCGAGCGCTCCGTCGATGTCGGTCAGACTGTCGCGGCCTCCTTCTCTGCGCCGATCCTGTTCCAGATCGCACAGGACCTCGGCGATATCCGGATCGACGCAGCAGTCGTTGAGTCCGACATTGGCGGCATTGATGCCGGCGACCCGGCCACTTTCAAGGTGGACGCCTACCCGGCCGAAACCTTCAAGGGCACGGTTGAGCAGGTCCGTCTCGCCTCCGAAACCCTCTCCAATGTTGTCACCTATACAGTCGTCATCGCTGCCGAAAACCGCTCCGGCCGCCTCCTGCCCGGCATGACCGCCAATGTGGAAATCACGGCTGAAAAGCGCGAGGGCGTGCTGCGCATTCCCGAAGCGGCTGTCCGCTTCCGCCCGCCGAGCGATGGCGTGACCGTCATCTCCTCCGAAACCAGCAGTGACCAAGGCCCGCGCAGCGGCGGTGGCCGCCCCGGCGGTCCGGGTGGCAACCCGGCTGATGCCATCCTTGCAGGCCTCGACCTTGAGCCTGCCCGCAAGGAAAAGATCCAGACCGAAATGAAGGCCGAGTTCGAAAAGGTTCGCGCCAGCATGGGCGAGGCCGGCGCCACTTTCGACCGGGCCGGCATGCGCGAGAAGATCCAGTCCCGCATGGACAAGGTGCTGCGCGACAATCTCAGCCGCGAAGAACTCGCCGTGGTCCAGAAAAAGATCAATGAGCGCACCACGCAGACCCGCGTCGACCTCTACCAGCCAGTCGGTGATGGCACGCTGAAAACCGTGCCCGTCACCATCGGCCTGTCGGACGGTCAGTATGCCGAGATTACACGCGGCGCAGAGGAAGGTGATGTCTTCATCACGCGCCTGACCGTCCCGGCAGCAGGCAACTGAGCATGGCCGCAGAGGCGACACCCCTTATTTCGTGCCGCGACCTGACCAAGGTCTATCGCATGGGGACGCAGGACGTTTACGCCCTGCGCGGCGTCAATGTGGATTTCGTCCAGGGCGAGATGACCGCGATCATGGGCCCGTCCGGCTCCGGCAAGTCCACACTGATGAACCTGATCGGCGCGCTCGATGTGCCGACCAGCGGCGAATTGCTGATCAAGGGTCGTCCCCTCTCTAGGCTCAGCCGTGACGAGCTGGCAGACCTGCGCAACGAGACCATCGGCTTTGTCTTCCAGCAGTTCAACCTGCTGAACCGCGCGACCGCGCTCGCCAATGTGAAGCTGCCCCTCATGTATGCCCGCACGCCCGTGGCAGATCCCATGGCCCGCGCCCGCGAATGCCTCGAAATGGTCGGCCTCGGCGCCCGCATGGACCACCGCCCGATGCAATTGTCCGGCGGCCAGCAACAGCGTGTGGCGATCGCCCGTGCCCTCGCCGGACGGCCGTCCATCCTGCTGGCCGACGAACCGACCGGCGCGCTCGACACGAAAACCTCCGAGGAAATTATGGACCTGCTCACAGGGCTTTCCAGCGAAGGCATCACGGTCGTGCTGGTCACGCACGAGCCGGAAGTGGCTGCCTATGCCACGCGCCAGATCCATTTCCGCGACGGCCAGATCGAACGGGACGAGAGGCGCGCCTCATGAAGATCGGCGTCGCCTTCCAGTCAGCCCTTGAAGCGCTGATCTCAAACCCCCTGCGCAGCTTCCTGACCATGCTCGGCATCATGATCGGCGTCGCCTCGGTCATGGCCATGATGGCGATCAGCGAGGGCGCAGCCAAGCAGGTCGACGCCCAGATCGCCCAGCTGGGCGCCAGCAACCTGACCATCTTCCCCGGCGCCTCACGCGGCGGCCCCCGCTCCGGCGGCGGCGCCTCGGACCAGCCCTTTACCGAATCCGATGTCGACCAGATCAAGCAGGAGCCTTTTGTGACGGCCGTCGCCGCGCGCATCTCCGGCTCCGTCATGGTCGTCTCGGGCGAGGACAACTGGTCGACCAGCCTGCAGGGCACCAATACCGACTATTTCGTCACCCAGTCTCTCAGCACCAGCGAGGGCCGCCTGTTCGACACCCGGGAAGCCAGTTCCGGCGCCGCCGTCGCCGTTATCGGCAAGACCGTCGCCGACGCCCTGTTCGAGGGCACGAATCCCGTCGGCCAGACGATCCGCGTCAACAATGTGCCGGTCGAAGTTATCGGCGTCCTCGTCACGCGCGGCCAGTCGTCCGGCCCCGGCGGCGACCGCGACGATATCGTCATCGTGCCGATCAGCACGGCCCGCAATCGCATCCTCGGTGGCAATGCGACCGTCGCGCGCTATGTCGGCAGCATGGAAGTCGGCATTGCAGACGGATACGACATGACCACCGCGCAGGAACAGCTGGAGACCCGCATGCGCGAAATCCGCCGTATCGCCCCCGGCGGCACCGATGATTTCCGCGTGTTCAACATTGCCGACTTCATCCGCGCCCGCTCCAGCACGCAGGCGACCTTCGGCGTGCTGCTGGCCTTCACCGCGGCCGTCTCGCTCATCGTCGGCGGGGTCGGCGTGATGAACATCATGCTCGTCTCGGTCACCGAGCGCACCCGCGAGATCGGCCTGCGCATGGCCATCGGCGCGCGCGGCATCGACATTCTCGGGCAATTCCTGGCCGAAGCCCTCGCGCTCTGCCTGCTCGGCGGGCTGATCGGGTCTGCCCTGGGCGTGGGCGCTGCAAAGTTTGCAGCGAAAGTCGGGGAGTTCCCTGTTGAGATTTCTCCGCGTATTGCCATCATAGCCATTGGCGCATCAGCTCTGATTGGCCTGTTTTTCGGATTCTTCCCCGCCCGGCAGGCGGCGCGGCTCAACCCAATCGAGGCCCTACGACATGAATAAGCTCTCCCCTGCCCTGGCGCTGGTCCTTCTGGCGGCGGTGCCATCCTGCGCCTCCAACCGGTCCGAGACAGCCGCCCAGCCGCTGATCGCGCAGGAAGCGGCTGCCCTGAACGCCCCCGAGCGCTGGGCCTTCGGACCGGAGACCGATGGTGACGTGGCGGCCGGCTGGTCCGAGATCATCAAGGATGATGCCCTCCTCGCGCTGATGGACGAGGCGCTCGCCGCCAATCCGAACCTTCGGGCCAGCGCCGAAAGCGTGCGCCGCTCCGAGGCCTTTCTGCGCCAGTCGCGCTCAGGCCTCTTGCCGAGCCTCGGCGCGAGCGCCGGCGTATCGGGATCGTCGCCCTTCGAGGATGCCGACCTGTCGGAAAGTTACAGCCTCGGCCTGAGCGCCAGCTGGGAAGCCGATCTCTGGGGCGCCATCCGTTCCGGCATCCTCGCCTCGGAATATGACCTCGTCAGCACCGAGGCCGTGTACCGTTCGAGCCGTGAATCACTGGCGGCCGCCGTCGCCCGCGCCTATGTCGTGGCAATCGATGCCGGCAATGCCGTCGCCCTCTCCCAGGCCACACTCTCCGCGCAGGAAGAAACGCTGCGTATCGTCAATGTCCGCTATGAACTTGGCGCCGCAGACCGCCGCGAGCAGGTGCTGGCGGAATCCGATATCGCCAGCGCGCGCGATTCCCTGGAACAGGCGCTGGCTGCGCAACGCAGCGCCGTGCGCGCGCTTGAAGTCCTGCTGGGCCGCTATCCGGATGGCACGCTTCCCATGCCGGACACATTGCCAGTCGTGACCGATGTCGTCATCGCTGGCCAGCCAGCTGATCTGCTGCGCCGGCGGCCTGACATCATTTCCGCTGAATCCTCTGTCCGCTCAGCCTTTGCGAGCACGGCCATAGCCCGCGCCGGGCGCTGGCCCAGCCTGTCACTGTCGGGCGGCGTTTCCAGCGCGACCGACAGTCTCGGCGATCTGGTCGATCCGGCAGCGCTCGCCCTCTCCCTCGGTATCCGGCTGGCCGGAACGCTGTTTGATGGCGGGCTGACCACGGCGCGAATTGATGCGGCGGAATCCAACGGCCGCATCGCCCTCGCCAATTACGGCGCCACCGTGCTGGACGCCTATGCCGACGTCGAGGGCCGTCTCGATGATGTCCAGACGCTGCGCAACCGCGCAGGCTATGTCGAGACCGCCGCCGAGAACGCCCGCGAGACATTGCGCCTTGCCGAAATCCAGTATCGTGAAGGAGCGATCGACCTGCTTGATGTCCTGACATTCCGACAACGAAGCTTCCAGGCTGACCGCACGCTTCTATCGCTGCGGCGCGCACAAATCGAATCGCGCATCACGCTCTATCTCGCCCTTGGAGGGGCTATCTAAAACATGAGCAGTCCTTCAACATCTGTGTGAATTTGCAGACTGAAATCGCGCTTCGGGGGCAAATATGCGGCGTATTGCCGCTTAATGACGGATTTATGTAACAAAAACTGCCGAACGCGCTTGTCCTTCATAACATATGCTAGATAGTGGGTTTTATAATGTTGAAATCAGTCAATAATTCCGGCCACGATGCCCGAAAGCCAACCGATGCGGATCGCTTCGTTGGCCAGCAATTGCGTCAGGGACGCCGTGAAATGGGCCTCACCCAGGACGGGTTGGCCCAGCTCCTCGGCGTAACCTTCCAGCAGATTCAGAAATATGAGGCTGGTCACAGCCGCATGTCAGCAGGACGCCTCCGGGAGGTGGCGATCGCGCTAAAAAAGCCGATTAGTTTCTTCTACGAGCCCTTCGAGTCGACGGGGCGTAAATCGCATGCCGCAGAGACCCGCCTGCGGGTCAAGGATCTCCGGCGCGACGCGAAGAAGCTGATCGACCAGATCGGTGACGCCGATGACCTCCAGGTCGCCGTGCGCCTTCTTCAGGCCCTCGATACGAATTAATCCGATACGCGGTGGAATCCGTCAGGCTGACGCAATGCCGATACCAGCAGCCATCAGCCGGGATTCGAGCAGCCACCGGTAAGCGGCGGCATGCGCCGCGCCGAGACAGGTTTCCAGCTCGCGAGACGTATCCGGATCTGTCACACCTGAGTCGCCTACAATGCGGATCACGCTCGCAAGGCGGTCCACGGTCTGTCGGGCACTCTCCAGCTCAATGCGGATCTGCGCGGTGCAGACGGGTAGTTGCGTTGAACTTGCTGACTTGTTGGTCATGGTGACACCTCCGGTTTGACTGGTAATTCCCAGATGTGGGGGCCCTTCAGGCACCCCTCCCGGGAACCCCCATCAGCGACAAAATACCCGCCGACTGAAGATTACACTAGTGTCATGATCGCCAGCGTCCAATAAATTACAGGACTACTCACCTTTTTTTGTTTCCGCTATCATTCGATATACGATATCGAGCGCGTCTCGGGGTGTCAGTGCATCCGGATCGATATCCGCAAGGATACGGAGCAACTCGGATTCTGTCTGCGGCGGATCAAAGGCTTCTGCAGGCGGAGCATCTTCGGCAAAAGCCGCAAAAAGCGGCAGGCTCTCGGCAGCGTCCGGGTCTGCCTCCAGCCGCTTGAGTATCTGCGCCGCGCGCGCCACCGCCCGCTTGGGCAGGCCGGCAAGGCGGGCCACCTGCACGCCATAGGAGCGGTCGGCCGGGCCGGGCTGCACCTCGTGCAGGAAAACAAGGTCATTCTTCCATTCGCGCGCCCTGAGCGAGGCATTCGCCGCGCCGGGCAGGTCTTCGGCAAGCTGCGTCAGCTCATGGTAATGCGTGGCGAAGAGGGCCCGGCAGCCATTGACGCCGTGCAGGTGCTCCACCGCCGCCCAGGCAATGGCAAGGCCGTCATAGGTCGATGTGCCCCGGCCGACTTCGTCCAGGATGACAAAACTGTCGGGCGTCGCCTGCGTCAGGATCGCGGCTGTCTCCACCATCTCGACCATGAAGGTCGACCGGCCGCGCGCGAGATCGTCGGAGGCGCCGACACGCGAGAACACCCTGTCAGCCAAGCCGAGCGTAATGGAGCGCGCTGGCACGAAACATCCCGCCTGCGCCAGGATCACCGCCAGCGCGGCCTGCCGCAGATAGGTCGACTTGCCCGCCATGTTCGGCCCGGTCACCAGCAGGAGGCGCGGCGCCCCCTCCCCACCCGCGTCGAGCGACAGGTCATTGGCGGTAAAGCCCTTGCCGTCACGCCTGAGCGCCGCTTCGACCACCGGATGCCGCAGGCCCACGGCGGCAAATTCCGGCGCATCGGCAATCACCGGCCGTACCGCGTCGCACTCGACCGCCCAGGCCGCATTGGCCGCCGCCACATCGAGATCGGCCAGCGCACCGGCGGACGTGGCCAGCGCCGCGTTGAGGTCATCGACACGGGCGCAGAATTCATCAAACAGTGCCGTCTCGCGGCCCTTGGATTCTTCCTCGGCGCGCGAAATGCGCCCTGCGAGGTCTGACAGTTCGCGCGTCGAGAAACGCACATTGCCGGCCAGCGTCTGGCGATGGATGAATGTCTCCGACAATGGCGGCGCCAGCAGCGCCTCGCCATGCCGTGCCGGCACGTCGATGAAATAGCCGAGCACATTGTTGAACTTGATCTTCAGCGCCGAAATACCGGTCTCGCCAGCGTAGCGTGCCTGCAGTTCGGCAATGATCCGGCGGCTGTCATCCCGAAGCCCGCGCGCCTCATCGAGTGCTGCGTCCCAGCCGGGCGCGATGAAGCCGCCATCCCGCGCCAGCATGGGCAGGCTCTCGTTCAGCGCACGCGCTAGGTCTTCCGCAAAGGTCCGCAGCTGGGGCGCATTGTCCAGCAGCAGCTTCCCGGTCGCCGCCGCGAGCCGGGCCGGCAATCCCCCGGCCACCTCCGACAGGCCACGCGCCGCCGCATCCCCGGCCGCAAGGGCCCGGCCCAGGGCCTGAAGGTCGCGCGGGCCGCCCCGGCCAAGGCGCAGCCTCAGGCGGGCGCGCTCAATATCCGGCGCCGCCTTCAGCCGGGCGCGCAAACGCTCCAGCATGTCGGCATCGTCGACCAGCCAGGCCACAGCCTCCAGCCGCGATTCGATCTCGGAACGGTCCAGGGATGGGCGGGAAAGATGGGTTGCCAGCAGGCGTGCGCCCGGCGCGGTCACCGTCCGGTCGATCGTGCCCAGCAAGGACCCGTCGCGGCCACCGCTCATCGACCGGTCGATCTCGAGGCTGGCCCGCGTGGCCGGGTCGATCGCCACATGGCCCCGCACCGGCGGCCTTTGCGGCGGATCCAGCATTATATCCGCCCCGGCCTGCGTCAGCTTCACATAGTCAAGCAGCAGGCCGATGGCCGACAGCTCTGCCTTGCTGAAATCGCCAAAGGCTTCCAGCGCCGCCACATCGAACGTTTCCTTCAGCAGCGCTTCGCCGCACTTGGGCGTTGCGGCACGGGCCGGCCGCTCGGTCAGCGGCGCGCGCGACGCTTCCGCCGCAGCCACAATCGCCGGACGGTCCATGTCACTGCTGCTGACCAGCAATTCGTTCAGCGGCCAGCCGAGCAGCATGTCCGCCAGGGCGCCCGGCAGGACAGGCGCCACATCAAACCGGCCGGTCGACACGTCGCAGACTGCTATCGCCGCTTCCGCGCCGCCCTTGGCCAGGGCGATCGCCGCCAGCGCCTGGCCCTGCCGGGCCGGAAGCAGCGAATCCTCGGTCAGCGTGCCGGGTGTGACAATGCGGACAATATCGCGATTGACGATGGATTTCGACCCGCGCTTCTTGGCCTCCGCCGGGCTTTCGGTCTGCTCGCACACGGCGACCCGCGCACCGGACTTGATGAGCCGCGCCAGATGGCCCTCGGCGGCATGGTAGGGCACGCCCGCCATGGGTATCGGCTTGCCGTCATATTCGCCCCGGGCGGTCAGCGTGATGTCGAGGATTCGGGCTGCTTCGACCGCATCCTCGAAGAAAAGCTCGTAGAAATCGCCCATCCGGAAGAACAGCAGCGCCTCGGGATGGCGTTCCTTGATGCCGAGATATTGCGCCATGAAAGGCGTCGGCTCGCTGCCCTTGGCAGCTGCCTGTTTCGAGGGAGGAGCAGTGTCGGCCATGGTGGCGGACGCTAGCGCCTCGCCGGGAGATTCGCAAAGCGTTCGCGCTGCGATTGGTCATCAAATCGCCTGATTACATGCCCACATGGCCCACATTTGCGGTTGGCACGCTAGGCAGCGGGGCCTAGGGTCAACCGCTAGCGTTCATTCTCACTCGTTAGCATCGGACTACCCCTCTCCATGACCACCAAACGTCCAAGCTTCACTGATCAGGAAGCACTCGATTTCCATTCCAAACCGACACCGGGCAAAATCTCCATGGCGCCGACAAAGCCCATGGGAACGCAGCGCGACCTGTCGCTGGCCTACAGCCCGGGCGTTGCGATTCCGGTACTGGCGATCGCGGAAGACATCGACAAGGCCTATGACTACACGTCCAAGGGCAACATGGTCGCGGTGATCTCGAACGGCACAGCGATCCTCGGCCTCGGAAACCTGGGTCACATGGCCTCCAAGCCGGTCATGGAAGGCAAGTCCGTCCTGTTCAAACGCTTCGCCGATATCGACAGTATCGATGTCGAAGTGAACACGACCGATGCCGAAGACTTCATCCGCACCGTCCGCAACATTGGCGACACATGGGGCGGCATCAACCTTGAGGATATCGGTTCGCCCGACTGTTTCATTATCGAGAGCCGCCTGCGCGAAGAACTCGATATCCCGGTCTTCCATGACGACCAGCACGGCACGGCCATCATCGCCGCCGCAGGCATCATCAATGCCTGCCACATCACGGGCCGCGAACTGAAGGACCTGAAGGTTGCCGTCTCCGGCGCTGGTGCGGCCGGCCTCTCGGTCGCAGGCCTGATCCGGCACCTTGGCGTCAAGGCCGAGAACATCCTGATGTGCGACTCCACCGGCGTGGTCTATGAAGGCCGCACCGACAAGATGGACCAGTTCAAGTCTGCCTTTGCGGTGAAAACCTCCAAGCGCACGCTGGCCGAAGCCGTCGAAGGCGCGGACTGCCTCCTCGGCCTCTCCGCCAAGGGTGCCGTCTCCAAGGCCATGGTCAAATCCATGGCCAAGAACCCGATCATCTTCGCCATGGCGAACCCCGATCCTGAAATCACGCCCGAAGAGATCAAGTCCGTGCGTGACGACGCGATCATCGCGACAGGCCGCTCGGACTATCCGAACCAGGTCAATAACGTGCTCGGCTTCCCTTACATCTTCCGCGGCGCCCTCGATGTGCGCGCCCGCAGCATCAATGAGGAAATGAAGGTCGCCGCCGCCCGCGCCCTGGCAGAACTCGCCCGCGAAGACGTGCCGGACGAAGTGGCCGCTGCCTATCACGGTGCCCGCCCGAGCTTTGGCCGCGACTATATCATCCCCACTCCGTTCGATCCGCGCCTGATCAGCTTCATTCCGCCCTTCGTGGCGCAGGCCGCCATGGACACGGGCGTTGCCCGCAAGCCCATCGCCGACATGGATACCTACCGCGCTTCCCTCGCCCAGCGCGCCGATCCGGCTGCCGCCTTCATTCAGGGCGTCCAGGCCCGCGCGCGCGACGTGCAGCGTCGCATCGTGTTTGCCGAGGGTGAAGAGCCCGCCGTCGTGCGCGCCGCCTTCAGCTTCAAGAACCAGGGCCTTGGCCATCCGATCCTGATCGGCCGCGAAGCGCAGGTCGAGCGCACGATGGAACAGATGGGCGTGCCAGCCGGCACGCTGGAAATCATCAATGCCCGCCTTTCCGATAATAATCCCGTCTACACAGACTTCCTCTATGCCCGCCTGCAGCGGGACGGCTACCTGAAGCGCGACGTGCAGCGCCTCGTGAATCAGGACCGGAACATCTTCGGTTGCTGCATGCTGAAGAATGGCGATGCCGACGGCATGGTCACCGGCGTGACCCGGAATTACGACGTCGCCCTCAGCGATTCCCGCCTCGTGCTCGACACGTTGCCGGGACAGGCCCTGATTGGCATGTCCATGGTCATCAACCGCGGCCGCACCGTGTTCATCGCCGATACGAGCGTGACCGAACTGCCGCAGGGTGAGGACCTCGCCAATATCGCGCTGGAAGCGGCGGCGGCTGTACGGGCCATGGGCTTTGTCCCGCGCGTTGCCTTCCTCTCCTACTCGACCTTCGGCAACCCGATGGGCGAGCGCGGCGAGAAAGTGCGCGAGGCCGTCTGCATTCTTGACGAAATGGGCGATGTCGACTTCGAATACGAAGGCGACATGAACGCCGATATCGCGCTGAACCCGAGCCACTCCCTGCTCTATCCGTTCTCGCGCCTGAAGGGCCCGGCCAACGTGCTGGTCATGCCGGCGATCCATGCCGCGTCGATTTCGACCAAGCTGCTGGAATCGATGAGCCGTGCGACCGTGATCGGCCCCATGCTGCTCGGCCTTGAAAAGCCGGTGCAGATTGCCTCACTCGGCGCAACGGTTGGCGATATCGTCAATCTCGCGACGATTGCCGCCTATGACGTTGATCGGGTCCACCCCGACAAGGCCTAATCGTCCTGATCCAGAACCAGGCTCGTGGCATGACTTGTATCACGGGCCTGACGGATCCATTCGAAGATTGACAGCACGACGGCCACGCCGCCCAGCCAGAACGTGATCATGAAGACCGAATAATAGCCCTGCCGCTCGATGATCTCGCCGAGCCAAGGGCGCCCCAATGTGCCGATCAGCATGGTGAGCGACGCGAGCAGCGCGTATTGCACGGCCGCAAAACGCGGGTTCACCACCGATGTGAGATAGGCCGTGATCGCCACGAGCGCGAAACCGCCTGCGAGGTTTTCGGCGAAGATAGTGACCATCAGGCGCGCCATGCGCTGGCCCTGGTCTGCGGCGACAACATCGGGTGAGAGTTTCGCCGCCCAGTCCGCCAGCGCGCTGAGCGGGGGGCCGAGATGGGAGATTTCCAGAAAACTGTCGAGCACGCTCGCGCCTGCGGCCAGGTCTGCATAGAGCAGGTTCGTGGCCGCCGCGACGATGCCGCCGACAAAGAAGACGGGCATGCGGCCAAGGACGGCAATCAGTACCGCCCCCAGCAACGACCCGAGAATGGTCGCGATCACACCAAAGAACTTCGAGGCAATGGCCACATCGTCCAGCGAATGGCCGAGCGCGCCGAACTGGTCTCCCAGATAGAACGGATAGGCGAAAGCGCCCCAGACTGCATCGGTGAAGCGATAGGTCAGCGCCAGAAGCAGCACGAGCACAGCGCCCCATTTCAGGCGCGATATCAGCTCCATCAACGGATCGAAAATCGCGCGGAACAGGTTGCGCAGGACAGAATCGGCGCGCGTCTCATTGGCAATCCGGACCGGTGTTTCCGCTGCACGCGCCCCGAAACGGAAGACGAGAACGGCCGATACGATAGCCGGCACGAGCACGGTCAGTCCGACAATCCATGGCCCCTCAGAGCGCACGAACGTGCCGCCGGAGGGCGGCGTCGCCGAGAACAGCGCCTGCATCACGAAGGTGAGGATCATGACAAAGCCGATGAGCCAGCCGATAGACACGACCGTGACGGCAGGCACGGAAACGCTGCGCGGCAGGCTCGGCAGGAAGGACAGCCGGTCGGCATTGGGCTTTTTGGAGCTGGCCGGTTCCGGCGCAATGATGCTGCCGATCATGGAGAGGGCCAGCACGAAGGCGACCATCAGGAACGTGACCGTCCAGCCTGCCCGCGCCGCGACCAGCAGTGCAATGAAGCCGGAGATAAAACCCGCCGACTTGTAGCCGAACTGGTAGAGGGCGGACATGAGGTCCTTGTCCTCGTCCGACCGGGCAACCTCGATACGCCAGGCATCAAGCACGATGTCATGCGTCGGCGAGATCAGCGCAATCGCCAGCGCAATGAGCGCAACAAGGCCGATATTCGCCGCCGGATTCGTGAAGGCGAAAATGGCGATCAGGACAACCATGATGCCCTGCAGGAGCAGCAGCCATGACCGCCGCCCGCCGAGGAAACCGGTCAGCGGCGCGGGGTGGGCCGTCTGGAAAATCGGCGCCCAGAGATATTTAAAGGAATAGCCGAGCGTCAGCAGCGACAGCGTGCCGATCGTGGACGGCGTGATACCAAGCTTGGTGAGCCAAGCATTCAACAGGCCCAGCGTGACGCCCATGGGCAGGCCCGCCGCGAACGCAAAAAGCGCCATGGCGGCCATGCGCCTGTCGCGCAGCGCCTTGAGGGCACGCACGGCGCGGGGCGGTTTTTTCATCGGCGGAGGGGAGATCGCCGCCTCGCTCATGCGGCGCCTGCGGCCTGGCGCTTGGGGTCGGTCCAGCGGATGGCGAGCATGCGCAGGGCTTCGGCGTCGAGCGGCTTGGCCACGACACTGTCAGCGCCCGCCGCAACGGCCCGGCGCTCGATTTCGGGATTCACTTCCGCGGAAACCGCAATGATCGGCACACGCGAGCCCCCTGCCCTCAGCTGGCGCATGGCCTCGAACCCGTCCATGACGGGCATGCGCAGGTCCATCAGGATGAGAGCTGGGTTCATGTCGCCTGCGGCCTCCAGTGCTTCACTGCCTGTGGAAGCGACTGTGACGGTAAATCCCGCCGATTCCAAGGCGCGCCGTGCAATCAGCGCGTTGACCGGGTTGTCGTCGGCAATCAGCACATGACCGGCACCGGTCGTTGCCTCCTCCTCGTCCTGGGTCTCGCCGCCTGCACGGACAATGAATATCCGCTCGGCGAGCGACGAGGTGCGGAGCGGGCGCACGAGCCAGCCGACACAGCCCAGCAGGCGGAAACGAGGCAGCGCGCCGCGGTCTTCCGGACGCAGCACGACAAGCGCGGGCGCCATTTTGGCATAGGCGCGCACGGTCGCTTCCGGCAGGTCCGCGCCGATCAGCAGAACATCGACGCCATCGGGCAGCTTGCCGCGTGAGGGATCGACCAGGACCGGGGTCGCCTTCACCTCCTCAAGCGCGGCCGCAATCGAGAGACCTGTAACCAGCGGCAGGCCGACCAAACCGACCTTTCCGCCAAGGTTCACGCCTGTCGTACCTGGTTCCATCCCCGAGCGCTCAAGCGGCAGGACAACCGAGAACGCCGTGCCGACACCTGGCAAGCTGTCCACATCAATCCGGCCTCCTAGCAGGTCTGTCAGGCGCTTGGTGATGGCAAGGCCAAGTCCGACGCCGCCATCCTTGTAGGCATCCGCGCGGCCGGCCTGGTGGAAGGCCTCGAACAGGTGTGCGAGATCGTCCCTTGCGATGCCGGGGCCGGTGTCAATGATGCGGAATTCGAGTCCGTTCTCGAGGGCCGTTATGTCCAGCAGGACCCCGCCCTTCTCGGTGAACTTCAGCGCATTGCCGACCAGGTTGAACAGGATCTGGCGGATGCGGCCCGCATCGCCCGAATAGGTCGGCATGGGCAGTTGCGAGGTGCGGGCGGCCAGGTCGAGCCCGGCAGCATGGGCGCGGGGACTGAGCAGTTCGATCACTTCGCGCCCGAGCTGGGCCGGGCAGAAGCTTTCGGCCTCCAGCTCCACAGCGGAGGCGTCGAGGCGGGCATAGTCCAGCACATTGTTCAGGAGTTCGAGCAGGCGGGCGCCGCTCTGCTTGATGACTTCGGCATATTCGCGCTGGGAGGGCTGGAGGTCGGTCTCCAGCAGCAGTGACACGGTGCCGAGAATGCCGTTGAGGGGCGTACGAATCTCATGGCTCGCCGTGGCGAGGAAGGTTTCCTCGGGCGATGGCGGCGATTGAGGGGGTTTGGGCGCGTCAGTCATGGATCCCGACCCTAGGTTCAAGGCTTTAGCATTCGTTTAATGCGGGCTAGCGCGCGAGGGCCCCGGCCTGAACGCCTTCGGCCTGCCCCGGCGCGCGGCGGCGATAGGTCAGCGCCTCGGCAATGTGGAGGCGGCGCACGGCCGTCGCGCCATCGAGATCTGCAATGGTGCGGGCAACTTTGAGAACACGGTGATAGCCCCGCGCGGTGAGCTGGAGATTCACGGCGGCATCGGCAAGGAGGGCCGCGCCGGCAGCATCAGGCGCGGCGAGGCGTTCAATGTCGCCGGTGGGCGCATCGGCATTGACGGGGCGGCGCTGGTCGCTGGTGATCTCGCCGAAACGTTCGGTCTGGATATCGCGGGCCTTCAGGACGCGGGCCTTGACCTCCGCCGTGCCCTCGGCGGCAGGCGGCAAGGCCAGGTCGACGGCAGTGACCGGGGGCGTGTCGTAGTAGAGATCGATGCGGTCAAGGAACGGGCCGGAGAGGCGCGACTGGTAGCTTTGGGCGCATTTCGGCCCCTTCGTGCAGGCCGCTGCGCCCGGACCGCCCCCGCAGCGGCAGGGGTTCATGGCGGCGACGAGCTGGAAGCGGGCCGGATAGCGCACATGGCGATTGGCGCGGGCGACGACGGCTTCGCCCTCCTCCAGCGGCTGGCGAAGACTGTCGAGCACATGGGCGGGAAATTCGGGCAGTTCGTCGAGGAAGAGGATGCCGTAATGGGCGAGCGATACTTCGCCGGGCTTGGCCTTGATCCCGCCGCCGACAAGGGCCGCCATTGAGGCCGAATGGTGCGGCGCGCGGAAGGGCCGTGTGCGCGAGAGACGGCCGCGTTCGAGGAGGCCCGCAATGGACTGGATTTGCGAGACTTCCAGCAGTTCGCGCGCCGAGAGCGGCGGCAGGAGGCCTGGCAGGCGCTGGGCGAGCATGGACTTCCCGGACCCCGGCGGGCCGCAAAAGAGGAGGTTGTGGCCCCCCGCAGCGGCAATTTCGAGGACGCGCTTGGCCCCTTCCTGGCCCTTTACGTCGCGCAGGTCAGGCCCGGCAGGCGGCTCGGCCAGCACACCGGCGGCGGGCGGGCCGATGACAGCGCGGCCGGTGAAATGATTGATCAGGGCTATAAGGCTCGGCGCGGCGAGCACGCTGCCGCCGGCCCAGGCCGCTTCCCCGCCGCAGGGGGCCGGGCAGATGAGTTTCAGGTCCAGCGCCTCGGCGGCCATGGCGGCGGGCAGCACGCCGAGCGTTTCGCCGAGGCGGCCGTCGAGCGAGAGTTCGCCAATGGCGGCATGGCCTTCGAGCATGTCGGGCGGGATGACGCCCATGATGGCCAGTATGGAGAGCGCGATGGCGAGATCGTAATGGCTGCCCTCCTTGGGCAGGTCTGCCGGGGCGAGATTCACAATGACGCGCTTGGGCGGCATGGCGAGGCCGAGCGCGGCCAGCGCCGCGCGCACCCGCTCGCGGCTCTCGGTCACCGCCTTGTCGCCAAGGCCGACAATGTTGAAGGCCGGCTGGCCGCCGGTCAGCTGCACCTGCACATCAACCGGCTGCGCCTCAACGCCCTCGAACGCGAATGTTGTAATGCGGCAAACCTGCGCCTCTCCCCATCAGCGGGAAAAGCGTTAACACACGTTAACGAACAAAGGAAGAACAAATATAAGGGATCGGCGCGAGGCTGCTCGAACCATCCTGAAAACAGTCGGCCTTGTTTTCGGGCAAGGTGGCTTCATAGTGAATCAGGCCTTGGGAGGGGCAGGAAATGATGCGATCGTGGCGATTGTTCTTAATTGGCTGGCTGATCATTGCGGTCGGCGTTCTGGCCGCGCACCTCGTTCAGACATCGGGCGCCGTGTCGGTCAAAGAGGTGCAATACGCAACCGCCGAGGGCCGCACGATCAGCGCCTTGCTGTACACGCCCGCGACGGCCAGCGCGGCATCGCCTGCGCCGGGTATTCTGGGTGTGCACGGCTATATCAACTCGCGTGAAGTCCAGTCGGGTTTCGCCATCGAGTTCGCACGGCGCGGCTATGTCGTGCTGACGCCGGACCAGACCGGCCACGGCTATTCCGACGGCCCGGCCTTCGCGGAAGGGTTCGGCGGCCCGGCGAGCTTGGCCTACCTGCGAGGCCTGGAGAGTGTCGACCCGAACAATATTGGCCTTGAGGGGCATTCCATGGGCGGGTGGACCGTGCTGGCAGCGGCGGCGGCGATGCCAGACGGCTACAGGAGCCTGGTGCTTGAAGGCTCAAGCACCGGGGCGCCGTTCGTCATGGATGGCACGCCGGACTGGCCGCGCAATACGGCCGTCGTCTTTTCGAAGTTCGACGAGTTTTCACCGCTGATGTGGGGCGTCGATCGCGGAAGCGACGTTACTGCGAGCCCGAAGCTGCAGGCCCTGTTCAACACGGCTGATCCGATCAAGGCGGGCGAGATCTATGGCGACAGGGCCGATGGAACCGCGCGGGTGCTGTATCAGCCCGCCGTCACCCATCCAGGCGATCATATCTCTCCGGTGGCAATCGGGCATGCGATTGACTGGTTTGCGCAGACGCTGGAGGGCGGCACGGCGCTGCCGAGCGGCAATCAGGTCTGGGTGTGGAAAGAAGTTGGTACGCTGACAGCGCTGATCGGCTTTGTGGTCCTGTTGATGGGCACGTTCCAGCTGTTGCTGGAGATACCCTACTTCAGTCGCCTGAAGACCGAGGCGACTGCGGCCGCGTTCGAGCGGCGGACGGCGCGCTGGTGGACCATGGCGGCGATGAGCATGATCGTGCCGGTCGCGACATTCTACCTGTTCTTCAAATGGGCGGAGGTGCTGCTGCCCGCGTCGGCGCTACTGCCGCAGACGGTAACGACCCAGATTGTGGTGTGGGCAGTGCTGAACGGTATCATTGCCGCATTGATTGGCCTGACCGCCAAGCGGCCTGCCGGGACGCGGCAGCCGGATGTTGTCGCAGCCATGCTGATCGCGGTCCCGACGATTGCTGTCGGTTACTTTGTGGTGTGGCTTGCCGGCACGCTGTTCCATCTGGATTTTCGCTTCTGGTTCGTCGGCGTCAAAATGCTGAGCGTCGCGCAGGCGCAGATTGCGCTCGTGTATCTTATGCCGCTGGGGGTCTATTTTGTGCTGACGTCGCGAGCGCTTCATCAGGGCCTGTCTGTCATGGGAGACGGGCGCTGGGCACAGTACGGCGCCAATGCCGCGATCATGGCGGGCGGCTTCGCGATTTTCCTTGCCGCGCAATATCTCGCGCTGTTCACAACGGGAAAGCTGCTGACGCCGAGCGAACCGCTCAACACGATCATCATGCTGCAATTCGTGCCGCTCATGCTGATCGTGTCACTGCTCGGCACGTTCACCTATCGGCGGACGGGCAGCTATATTCCCGGCGCGGTGCTCAACACGCTGTTCGTGACTTGGTACGTGGTTGCCGGACAGGCCACTCAATTCGCCGGGGCGTAGCGCCCTCTTCTCTTGCGGCGCACATCGCAGCACCAAAAGCCGGACAGGGCGCTGCCCTTCCGGTTTTGCTTTGCTTGCAAGGTCCTTGCGGATGGGCGGCGGGGCCGCCTGGGGCAAGGCTGATAGTTCAATTATTGTTGGATAGTGTTGCGCCCTGCCGTGCACAGCTGGCCGCCGTCCCATCCGCGCGGGGCAGGCAAGTGCCCCGGACCCTGTCGCCAGGGGGATCCGACGACGGATGAAAGTATAGGCGCATTGTGGCGGGGGCGGAGAGAAGCGGGCGCTTTTGCCGAAGGCGCTGCAGGTTGCAGCTCGGATTGTGTGGGAAAGGCGGTTTCAGACTTCCGCGATATTGACCGTGTGCCCCGTGATCGCCTCGACGGCGGCGTCGAGCACGTCGAGCCCCGCACCGGGCTTTGGCGCGCGCTCTGACAGGACACGGCGCCAGGCGCGGGCGCCAGGCTGGCCATTGAAGAGCCCAAGCATGTGGCGCGTCATGGCGTGGAGGCCGGTGCCGCGGTCCAGCTGGTCTGCCATGTAAGGCATGTAGGCGATGATGGCCTCATGCGCCGAGACGACGGGGGCCCCTTCCCAGCCGAAGGCCGCGTCGACCTCGCCGAGCAAAGACGGGTTCTGGTAGGCCGCGCGGCCGAGCATGACGCCGTCGAAGACTTTCAGATGGGTGCGGCATTCTTCAATCGTGGTGATGCCGCCATTCAGCGTGATGGAAAGGCGCGGGCGCGCGGCTTTCAGGTCTGCGACAAGACCATAGTCGAGCGGGGGGATGTCGCGGTTTTCCTTGGGGCTGAGGCCTTTCAGCCAGGCCTTGCGGGCGTGGACGGTGAAGTTTGTGCAGCCGGCGGCGGCGACCGTGTCGATAAAGGTGAAGAGGGTTTCGCGTGCGGGCATGTCGTCGATGGCGATGCGGCACTTGACGGTGATGGGCAGGTCTGGCTCGGCGGCGCGCATGGCCGCGACGCAGTCTGCGACGAGGGCGGGCTCGGCCATCAGGCAGGCGCCGAAGCTGCCGGACTGGACGCGCGAGGAGGGGCAGCCGCAATTGAGGTTGATCTCCTCATAGCCCCAGCTGGCGCCGATGCTGGTGGCTTGCGCGAGTTTTGCTGGGTCGGAGCCGCCGAGTTGCAGCGCTGTGGGGTGGCAGGCCGGGTCCTCGCGCAGCAGGCGGTCCGGGTCGCCATGGATGACGGCGTCGGCGGTGACCATTTCGCTGTAGAGGAGCGCGCTTTTCGTCAGGCAGCGATGGAAGGCGCGGCAATGCGCGTCAGTCCAGTCCATCATGGGGGCCACGGAGAAGCGGTAGTCGGTCATGCGGCCCCGTTTAGTGCGGGGGATGGGGGCGCGTCCAGCGTCTTTGCCGTGATCAATGTATTTGCAGGCGGGGCGCGCGGCAGGCTATGAGCAGGGGATGACAGATACTGCCCGCATCGACACGCTTGAAATCCGCATCGCCCATCAGGACGAGGTGATCGACGACCTGAACAAGACCGTGATCGCCCAGTGGAAAGAGATCGACCGGCTGACGCGGCAGATGGCGCGGCTGGCCGAGCAGTTTGCCAACATGGGACAGGCCGAGCGGCCCACGCAGGGCGACGAGCCGCCCCCGCCACACTGGTGACGCCATGAGCCGTATTTTCGGGAAAGTCTGCCAGAACGGCTATGTCGTGCGCGATATCGAAGCAGCGATGAAGCATTGGATCGAGGTGATGGGCGTTGGCCCGTGGTTCTATATTGAAGACGTGAAGACCGACTGGTTCACCTATCGCGGTGTGGCGTCTGACGTGAAGATGAGTATTGCGCTCGCCAATTCCGGCGACCTGCAGATTGAGCTGATCCAGCAGCGCAATGAGGCGCCGTCGATGTACAAGGACTTTCTCGATGCGGGCCGCGAAGGCCTGCAGCACATGTCCTATTGGACGGAAGATTATCAGGGGCTCTACGACAAGGCGCTGGGGCTTGGCTATACGGTGGGCCATGAGGGACAGATTGGCGGAGAGAAGGGCCGGTTTGCCTATTTTGATACGGAGGCACATCCTGGCACCGTGGTCGAGATTTCCGACATCAGCGGCGCCAAGGGCAAGACCTTTGCCTATATCCGCAAGCAGGCCGAGGGCTGGGACGGGACGAACCCGATCCGCACGTTCAGCTGATCCGGTCTTCCGCGATTTCGACAGTGTGATCGCGCGCCTTGTGCACGACGATATCGGCATGGGCTTTCAGCGGTAGGATATGGTCGCGCAAATTGGGCAGGTTGACGCCGTCCCAGACAGTCTTTGCGAAGGCGCGCAGCTCTGTCTCGCTCATATGTAGCCATTGGGCATAGAATGAGCTGGGGTCGGTTCGGGCCGCATTCCAGAAGCCGACGAAGCGTTCCACATACCAGTATTCCAGATCGGCCTCGGACGCATCAAGGTAGACCAGCACATCCGGCTCGCCGTCCGGGCGCTCAGGGCGGGTTGGCGGCTGGAAGCCGAGACCTTCGAGGATGAGCATGTCGGGCAGCTGAACTGTGCGCGTCAGCGCCGGGTCGATGTCATAGATGTCGTGGCTGTGGGCCGGGAACGCGGCCTCCCCTTGCCTTATGCTGACGAGCGCATTGGTGAAGCCATCGCGGTCATAGGTTTCGGGGAAGCCCTTGCGCATGAGCAGCCCCTGCGGCTCCAGCACGGCGTTCGGGAAGAGGAATCCATCGGTCGAGACGGTTTCGACGCTGAGGGGTGGGTTCAGCGCGTCAGCCACGTCGCGGGCGAGCGTGGTCTTGCCGGCAGCGACAGAGCCTGTGAGGCCGACAATGCGGGCGGCAGCGCTGGACCGTAGCTCGGCGAGGCGCTCGGCCAGCGCGGCAATGCCGGGGCCTTGATGGATGATCACGTCGCGATTCATGCAGTCAGTCCCTCAGGCTTGCGTGCACAGCTTAGCGGCGGAGCGCCAAGGAACCAACGGGAAAACGGCCCGGACGCGCAGCTTGGTGGCGCTCCCTCCCCCTGTTAGATTGAACAGCTACCGGACGCGCGGAGGACAGCCTACGATGCTGGGCATGAAAACATATCTCGGTTGGAAGGTGGATTTCCTGCAGCCTGCAGGGGAGCCCGCCTATGCAGGGCCGGACTCCGTGTCGTGGCGCGTGTTCAAGAATCCGATTGCGCTGGGCGTGGGCGGCATTGCTGCCGTGCTGCTGGAGTTTGCCGATGCGCGCATACGGTCGGGCGTGTGGGACCATTCCACGTTCAAGACAGACCCGGTTGGGCGTTCGAAACGGACCGGCATGGCAGCCATGGTGGGCGTTTACGGACCGCAGAGTGCGGCGCGGCGGGTTATTCAGGGCGTTACCAATATGCACCGGCAGGTGAACGGGGAAACACCGACTGGCGAGGCCTATTCGGCGCTGGATGTGGAACTGCTGGACTGGGTGAGCGCGACGGCGACCTATGGCTTCCTGACCGCCTATGACCGGTTTGTGGCGCCGCTGTCGGAGGCTGACAAGACGCGCTTTTATGAAGAGGGCGAAGCCGTGGCCCGCCTCTATGGTGTGCAGAACCCACT
The DNA here is from genome assembly GCF_000682695.1 of Hyphomonas chukchiensis. Taxonomy (GTDB): domain Bacteria; phylum Pseudomonadota; class Alphaproteobacteria; order Caulobacterales; family Hyphomonadaceae; genus Hyphomonas; species Hyphomonas chukchiensis. The sequence continues at coordinate 348,196 of NZ_AWFG01000001.1, forward strand.
GCACAATGAGGCCGATTTCCACGCGATGCTCGCCAAACTGATGCCGCGTTTCGAGCCGCACCCGATCAATACCGAATTCCTCGATATCATGAAGTCCGGACGGGCCGCCAAGGGCGTGCCGAAAGGGTTGCAAAGCGCGGTCGTGAATGCGGCCGTTTCCATCCTGCCCGTCGCGGTTCGCGAGCGGCTGGAGCTTGGGGCGGACTATGACCTGCGGCCTAAGGGCGTTGCGACGGTGAAGGCCATGGGTGCCCTTGCGGAACGTCTGCCCTTGCCTGCGAGTCCCGCGGGTCAAGCTTGCGTCAGGCTGGGTCTTCCTGCCACATTTCTATGGAAGAGCCCTGAGAAACAGGCAAGTATACGCCACACAATACAAGAGGGACGGGCGGCATCACTGGCGCACTGATCTCCGGAGGAGCGGCAAAAGTGAACCTGGAATTTCTTACCGAAGAAGAAGCCTTTCGTGATGAGGTGCGCACGTTTCTCGACCGGGAACTGACGGCAGACCTGCGTGCCTATGCAGCGCGGATGACGAGCGTCTATTCCGACAAGGAAACCGCCCTCGCCTGGCAGGCCATTCTGGTGAAACAGGGCTGGGCCGCCCCCGGCTGGCCGGTGGAATATGGCGGCTGCGACTGGACCGTGGCGCAGAAATACATCTTCGACGTGGAGATGGCCCGCGCGGGAGCGCCTCCCCTGTCGCCCATGGGCATCGCAATGTGCGGACCCGCGTTGATCGGGCATGGCACCAAGGAACAGAAGGATTATTACCTGCCCCGTATCCTCTCCGGCGAGGATTTCTGGTGCCAGGGCTATTCCGAGCCGCATGCGGGGTCTGACCTCGCCTCGCTGACCATGTCGGCCAGGGATGATGGCGACGCGTTCATTTGCAATGGCTCGAAAATCTGGACCACGCATGCCCATGAAGCGAACATGTGCTTTTGCCTTGTGCGCACCGATGCCAGCGGCAAGCCGCAACAGGGTATCACGTTCCTGCTGATCGACATGACCACGCCGGGCGTTCGTGTCGATCCGATCATTATGACATCCGGCGAGCATATCCAGAATGCGATCTTCTTCGACGATGTGCGCGTACCGAAGGCCAATGTGATCGGCAAGGTCAATGAAGGCTGGACGGTGGCGAAATACCTGCTCGAGTTCGAGCGGGGCGGATCAAGCTACGGCCCCCGCCTGAAGGCACGTGTTGCGGCGCTGCGCAGGCAGGCAGCCGAGGCGGGCACGGGGCCGGACATGGCCGCCAAGCTCTCACAGGCTGAAGCGGATGCCTCTGCGCTGGAAGCGGCCGAGCTGATGATGATGTCGGAACTCTCTGGCGGCGGGACGCCAGGGCTCAAGGCCTCGATGATGAAGATCAAGGGCACGGAACTGAGCCAGCGCCTGACGGAGCTTGCGCTCGAAATCGCTGGCAACTGGGTGGAGCCCTTCCAGCCGCACCATACCAATCCCGGAGGCGAAGTGGTCAACGCGCCATCAAACTCCGGCGCGCTTGTCGGGCCGGAGAGCGCTGTCACCGTATCAGCCAAATATCTCAACGACCGGGCAGGCTCGATCTATGCCGGTTCGAACGAAATCCAGCGCAACATCCTTGCCAAGGCCCAGCTCGGGCTTTGATCATATAACGGAGCAATAAACCGCATGCTCGTCCTCTATGAACATCCGCTGTCGCCCTATGCACAGAAGGTCAAAATTGCCCTGCGCGAAAAGGGCCTCGAATTCGAGGTGCGCATGCCGGAAGGCATTGGCGCCGGCCACACGAAAGGCGAATTTGCCGAGGCCAACCCACGCCGGGAAGTGCCTGCCCTGATTGATGACGATGTCGCCCTGTTCGATTCCACCGTGATCCTCGAATATATTGACGACAAGTGGCCCGAGCCCTCGCTGATGCCGAACGCGCCGGAAGACCGCGCGCGCATGCGCCAGATCGAGGACGTCATGGACACGCATTTCGAGGCGATCACATGGGGCCTCGGCGAGCTGCATTTCTTCAAGCGCGGCAATGCTGAATTGCGCAAGACGATTGAAGCGCAGGCAAGCCGTCAGATTGCCGGCTTCATGGCCTGGCTGGAAAGCGAACTGGGCGATAATGACTGGTTCAGCGGGCATGAATTTGGCCGGGGCGACCTTAGCGTCATTCCCTACCTCAATGCGGCCGACGGTTTCGGCTATAAGCCTGCCGAAGGCTCGGCCCTCGCCGCCTGGATTGCCCGCGCCAATGCGCGCGACAGCGTGAGCCAGACAGACGCGGAATCACGCGCGTCGATTACCGGCATGCAGATGGTCAGCGCAGCGGTCGAATCCGGCCTGTTCAAGCGCCAGTACCGCGATCACCGCCTCGAATGGATGATCAAGTCCGGCGGCATGGACATTGTGCGGGACGGTCTCGAAAAGCAGACCATCCGCTTCACCGATCACTGGGATACCTGAGACACACAACACGGACCGCCCAAGGCGGCAAAGGGAGACAAAAAGAATGCATATCAAGACACGTTTCACCGAAATGTTCGGTATCGAGCACCCGATTGTTCAGGGCGGCATGCAATGGGTGGGTTATGCCGAAATGGTTGCGCCTGTGGCAGAGGCCGGCGCGCTCGGCTTCCTGACGGCGCTGACACAACCAACACCGGAAGACCTTGCCAAGGAAATCCAGCGCACAAAGGACATGACCGACAAGCCGTTCGGTGTGAACCTGACCATCCTGCCGGCGATCACGCCGCCGCCCTATGCCGAGTACCGTCAGGCGATCATCGAAGGCGGCATCAAGATTGTCGAGACGGCCGGCTACAAGCCGCAGGAACATATCGATCACTTCAAGCAGCATGGCATCAAGGTGATCCACAAATGTACCGCCGTGCGCCACGCACTGTCGGCGGAGCGGATGGGCGCGGATGCGATCTCGATCGATGGCTTTGAATGCGCAGGCCACCCCGGTGAAGACGACATTCCCGGCCTGATCCTGATCCCGGCAGCGGCCAACAAGGTGAAAGTGCCAATGCTGGCTTCCGGCGGCTTTGCGGATGGACGCGGCCTCGTGGCGGCGCTGGCGCTCGGCGCGGACGGCATCAACATGGGCACGCGTTTCTGCGTGACCAAGGAAGCGCCGATCCATGACAGCTTCAAGGCCCAGATGGTGGCCAACAATGAACGCGACACGAACCTGATTTTCCGTACGCTGCACAATACGGCCCGCGTGATGAAGAATGCGGTCAGCGACGAAGTGGTCGAGATCGAGCGTAAAGGGGGCGCCAAGTTCGAGGATGTTGTGCACCTCGTCGCGGGCGCCCGTGGGCGCAAGGCCATGGCCGAGGGCGACGCGGATGGCGGCATCTGGTCGGCGGGCATGGTGCAGGGCCTGATCGACGATATCCCGACCGTGAAGGAACTGATCGACAGCATCATCGCGGACGCCAACGCGATCATCAATTCACGCCTCGCCGCGACGACCAAGTAACGCCCGGGAGGATATGTGATGGCCTACGAGCAGATCCTTTTGGAAAAGGATGGCCCGGCGGCCATCATAACCCTCAACCGTCCGGAAAAGCTGAACGCGTTCACCGCGCAACTTGGCCAGGAGCTGGCCCATGCGGTGAATGCGTGCGACGCCGACGATGAGGTGCGCGGCATCATCCTGACGGGTGCGGGCCGCCATTTCTGTGCGGGCGCCGACATTTCCGATGGCGCCGATGCCTTCGATACGAAGAGCGGCACGGGCGCGAAGAATTTCGGCACGTCAGAACCCGGCAAGAAGCGGGATGGCGCGGGCTTCATCGGGGCGCTCTACAATTGCCGCAAGCCCGTGATTGCCGCCTTCAACGGCGCGGCTGTCGGCGTGGGCCTGACGCTGGCCTTGCCGACCGATATCAAGATCGCTTCGGAGAAAGCGAAGTTCGGTTTCGTGTTTGCGCAGCGCGGCCTGCCGCCGGAAGCGGGCAGCGCGTGGTTCCTGCCTCAGCTGGTCGGCCTGCCGCAGGCCCTGCGCTGGTGCATGACGGGGCGCGTCTTCGATGCGGAAGAAGCGCTGGCGGGTGGCCTGATCAGCGAGATCCATCCACCGGAAGAGCTGCTGCCGGCGGCCAAGCGCATTGTTGACGAGATTGCCCGCAACACCGCGCCAGTCTCCGTCGCGCTGGTTCGCCAGCTGCTGTGGCGGTTCGGACCGACGGGTGATCCATTTGAATTGCTGAAAGTCGACGGACAATTTGCGCTGACGCTCGGCTCGTCACCGGACGTGAAAGAGGGCGTCAGCTCGTTCCTCGAAAAGCGCGCGCCCAATTTTCCCGGTAAGGTCTCCACCGACATGCCGGAAGGCTATCCCTGGTGGGAGCGCACCTGAGCCCTTCCCTGCCCTAAAAAGACGGCCGCAATCCAGAAGGATCGCGGCCGCGGTGCCCGAGGGGAGGAAACACTTTTCGGTTCTAGAACCGGTACGTGAGGGAGGCACCATAAGTCCGTGGCATGCCCGCAAAGCGCATGACGACGTTGGCGTTCGTCGTGATCTGCTGCCAGTAATACTCGTCGGTCAGGTTCTTGCCCCAGACCGAAAGCTCCCAGTTCTGATCGAGCGAATAGACGCCGATCGACCCGTTGAGCAGACCATAGGAGTCGATGTCGTAGAGCGGGTCATTTGGCTGACCAGCTGTCGACTCGCTCTGCCAGCGACCGCTCAGCGAAGCCCGCAGGCCGAGATCCGTCGTGACCGGGCGGTCATAGAGCAGCGCGAGACTGACAACGGATTCAGGGCTGTAAAGGAAAGGGTCGCCCTGGCGGTTAGTCGGCAGGCCGAAGCTGTCGACCGTGTCGAAGTCGCCGATCTCGGTGTGCAGAAGTGTGAGGCCACCCATCGCCGTCAGCTCTTCACTGATCAGGTAGGTGACTTCTGCATCGAGACCGTAGGCTTCAGCGGTTGGGACGTTCTGAAGACGGGCGAGCGCCTTGTAGATCGGGTCGGCAAAGAAGGCCGAAATCTGCTTGTCTTCATAGTCATAGTAGAAGAGCGCCGCGTTGGCCTGCATGCGCTGGTCGAGCAAGCTGGCCTTGAAGCCCACTTCATAGGCGAGCAGGCCTTCCTGCGTTGCAGGGGCGTTCTGTTCGGACTTGGATGCCGCGTTCACAGGCGTGGAGGCCGACTTGTAGCCCTGCGTTGCTGAGGCAAAGAGGACCAGATTGTCGGTCGGCGTCCAGTTGCCGACCACGCGCCAGGAGACGTTGTCTTCCTTGGTGGAAGACGAGACCGGTCCGAAGGAATTGGTTGCGACATCAAACGTGTTGCAGCCGTTCTCGAGCAGTGGGGCGGCGGGAGCCGTTCCGTAGATCAGCGCGAAATAGGTGCGGTTGAAAACGTTGACGTTCGGCTGCATCGAGCCGTTCACGTCGCCCGAGCAGCCGACATAGTCCTGCGTGTCTTCGGTATAGCGGATGCCTGTGGTGAGCGTGAACTCCGGCGTCAGCTCCCAGTCAGCGTTAGCAAAGATGCTCCAGGTCTTGGTCTCGAATTCGCCGGTGTCGCGATAGGTCTGGAACGAGTTCAGAAGCTCGGCCACCGTGTAAGGCAAGCCGGTTTCCGGATCCACATTCAGGGGCGAGGCTGCGAGTGTGGCCGCGATGGTTGCGACATAGCTGGAGTTGGCATTGTCGAGCAGGAGTGTGCGGTTCGTATCCGAGGTTTCGTCCTTGCCGTAATACGCGCCGACGAGCCAGTTGGCTTTCCCGGTCTCGCCTTCCAGACGCAGTTCCTGGCTAAAGGATTTGATCTCGGCATCAACATCCTGAAGCAGGATGGCAAACGGCGCGCCGGAGAAGTCCAGCACAGCCTCACGGTCCAGCTTGTTGTAGCCGGTCAGTGAAACCAGGTTGAGACCATTGTCGAAACCATAGCGGACACCCAGCTTGAGGGCGTCGAACTTGGAGTCTTCTTCCAGCGGGCCATCAATGCCGTTGACGCCGATGCCGTCAGTGGTGCGGGCATAGTTCGGTGCCCAGTCGGCCTGTTCGGCGCTGGTGGGGAAGTTATTGTTGATGAAGTCAACGAGGCTAAGGCCAGTAACAGGATCAACCGCATTGAAGAGCGACGTGGTGGACGGGCCAGCGGTGCCGGGAACCACGAAAGTCGGATCGGTGTTCGGTGTCAGCGCGATGGCCTGACCGCCGATCGTGTCGGACTTGTTGCGCCAGCCATTGTAGGACACATCAATGTCGAGACTGTCGGTTGGCTGGAGGGCCAGCGCGGCGCGGAACCCGAGCTTGTCCTTCGTGCCGCGATCTTCGCCGCGCGTAATGGATTTCTGCCAGCCTTCGTCACTGTTCTCGCTGCGGATGGCGAAGCGGCCTGCGCACGCTCGGATAGCGGCACGTTGAGCATGCCTTCCAAGTTCCAGGTGTCATAATTGCCGACATCGGCACTGACAGACCCTTCGAACTGGTCGGATGGCTTGTTGGTCACCATGTTGATCAGGCCAGCCGTCGTGTTGCGGCCAAAGAGCGTGCCTTGCGGACCTTTCAGCACTTCGACGCGCTGGATGTCGAACACAGGGCCCGAGTTCATGAACGGATAGGGATAGGCCACTTCGTCAACATACGTACCGACGGTGGAGGTGGCCGAGACGTTGATCGTGTTGAAGCCGATACCGCGCAGCGTGTAGGTCGGCACACCCTGATAGCTCTGCGAAACGGAGAAGCTCGGAACGACGCTCTGGAGATCGTCTACGCTATCGACGCGCAGGGCATCGAGCGTGTCTTCGCCGAAAGCCTGGATGCTCATCGGCACGTCATTGATGGATTCTTCGCGGCGCTGCGCGGTCACGACGATCGAGCCAAGCTTCAGCGAGCTGTCAGCGGGCGTCTCGGCAGGTGCCGCCGGTGCAGCGTCGGTTTCCTGCGCAATGGCCGGCATCTGCGAGGCCAGCGCGAAAAGCGAGGCGCCCAACATGGCATAACGGCGGATTCGGGGTGTCTGGGTCATCTGATTTATCTCCTCCCGGCAGCTTCCTCTTGGTGGGAGCTGTCCATTGGGCGAGACAGTCAGTAATTATTAGACAACCAACAAGCTATCGGAAGTGACAGGGTCGGCTCACAGCCCAAGCACCATCTTGGCCATGATGTTGCGCTGGACCTCGTTCGAGCCCCCATAGATGGAGGCGGCGCGGTTGTTTAGGTAGCGGGGCACAAGCGTCACGCGGTCAGAGGGGCCAACAGGCTCGATATTGCTGCCAGGCTGGCGCGCATCCAACTGCTCGACACCGGCGTACGTGCCGCCCGCCTCAATCCCAAGCGTATCGATCCGCTGCATCATCTCTGTGCGCTGGACCTTGAGCATGGAGGCCGCAGGGCCGGGATTCCCGCCGCTGGACAGCGCGGACGAGACCCGCTGTTCGGTGATCTTGATCGCTTCAAGGCCAATCTCGGCGGCAGCAAGGCGGCTGGTAAAGCCCGGATCGGACGCCAGCAGGCCGTCCCGCGTGGCAAGCGCACGGATGCGACCGACACTGGCTTCGAGGCCAGCGGACGAACCGCCTCCCCGCTCGAACTCGAGCAAGTATTTGGCGACGGTCCAGCCATCATTCTCGGCGCCAAGGCGCCCGGACTTGGGCACGCGCACATCATCAAAGAAAACCTGATTGACCTCATGCTCACCTGCCAGCGTGATGATTGGATCCACCTTGATGCCCGGCAATGTCATGTCGAGCAGGAGGAAGGTGATGCCTTCCTGCGGCTTGCCATCGAACCGCGTGCGCACGAGGCAGAACATCATATTCGCGTGGTGGGCGTGCGTGGTCCAGATCTTGGTGCCGTTGAGGATATAGTCGTCGCCATCGGACGTCGCCCTCAGGCTGAGGCTGGCGAGATCAGAGCCCGAACCCGGCTCGGAATAGCCCTGGCACCAATAGTCTTCACCCGCGAGGATGCGCGGCAGGTAATAGGCCTTCTGCTCGGGCGTGCCGTGGCCGATGATACAGGGCCCGACCATGGCGAGCCCCATGGGCGAAAGGGACGGCGCACCTGCCCGCGCGCATTCAGAGGCGAAGATATAGCGCTGCATCTCGGTCCAGCCCGTGCCGCCATATTCGACGGGCCAGGCGGGAGCGGCCCAGCCGCGCGCATGCAGGATTTTCTGCCATGGCAGGCTGAACTGCGGCTCGATGAACACACTCGTGACCAATCGCCCTGCATCGGCCAGTTCTTCGGTCAGGTTGTCGCGAAGGAACGCTCGCACTTGCGAACGAAATTCACTATCCTCAGTTGTGAGATCGAGGTTCATTTCGGGCCTCCGGGCTTGCACGACTCCGACGCCGCGTCTGCTTATCGGCCAAGCTGACAGTATACGGCCAGATCATGCAACCTGCTCTATTTGATAGGGTTTATTTTATTGACGGATTTTGCCGACACGCAGGACAATCCCGGAGACGCCGGAACGCAGGCGATGCGCCTTGCTCGCGAGGTTGCCGCGCTGGGGGAGGCCATGGGCTTGCCCTATATCGCGGTCAGCGCGGATATCGGCAGTCCGGAACCCATGCGCGACCCGGCCGGCCGGCCGCTCGCCGAGACGCTGTTCCGCTGGATCGACCCCGAACTGGCCTATTGGAAGGACCGCGCCTTCGCGCTGCGGTCAGGCTATGTGCGTGGGGCGCGGACCTGCGCCGAGCCCTTCTTCCATGCCGACAAGCAGATCGGCAGCTGGCGCCAGATCGCTGCGCTCGACGGGTTGGCGAAGACAATGAATGCCGAGGACTATAGTGTCGGGGCCGCAATCATTTCGCCGTGCCATCTACCATCGGGTGTAATCGGTGCGGTCGTCTGGGCAACGCCCGACAAGGCCTTCCCTATCCGAAAGGTGTTCGACGAACGCGCCGCAGAAATCCACGTCCTGACGGTTAAGTTCATTGCCACCTATCACGAGTTCAGGGGTGCCGGGCCGACTGATCTCGCCGTTGCCCTCACCCGCCGCGAAATCCAGTGCCTGAAATGGGCTGCCGCCGGCAAGACCGACCATGAGATCGCGACCATTATCGGGATTTCGCAGCCAACGGTACGGTTCCACATCACCAATTCGAGCCGGAAGCTCGGCGTCTCCGGCCGTTCGCAGGCTGTTCACCGGGCGACGACGCTTGGCTATATCGGCGCCAACGCGAACTGAAACACAATTTGCGGCGCGGGGTTTCCCCTCCGGAAATGCGCCCTATCATCGTGCACGAACCCCGCCAACAAGGAAACGCGCCATGACAAGACTGCCAAACAACCAGCCTGTGCCGCAGGGCGTGCTCGACCTTTACGATGGCTATTGCCATGGCGCGATGTCGCGGCGGGACTTCTTCGACAGGCTCGGCAAGTATGCCGTTGGCGGGCTCAGCGTGTCGATGCTGGCCGCCTGCGTGATGCCGGATTACGAGGGCACTTTGCAGACGGCGGCAGATGATGCGCGCCTGAACATCGAGACCTTCCAGTATAACTCACCCAATGGCGCGGGCGACATGGCGGGCGATCTGGTGCGCCTCAAGAAAGGCCCCGCCAAGCGGCCCGGCGTGATTGTCGTGCATGAGAACCGGGGCCTTAACCCGTATATCAAGGATGTCGCGCGGCGTACGGCGCTTGAGGGCTACATCGCCCTCGCCCCGGACGCGCTCTACCCGCTTGGTGGCTATCCCGGAAACGACGACGATGGCCGCGAGATGCAGGCGACACGTGACCGCGACGCCATGATCCAGGATTTCATGGCTGCCGCCGAGGCCCTGCGCGACCATCCCGAATGCAATGGCAAGGTCGCCTGTGTCGGCTTCTGCTTTGGCGGCAGTGTTACCAACATGATGGCCGTAAACCAGCCCTGGCTGTCAGCCTCGGCCCCTTTCTATGGCGGCTGGCCGACCGAGGAGGACGCCGCAAAGGTGGAGGTGCCGCTGATGATCCATCTCGCGGGTCTTGACGAGCGCGTGAATGCCGGCTGGCCGGAATATGAAGCGGCCCTCAAGGCCAATGACGCCGAATACGAGGCCTTCATCTATGACGGCGTGAACCATGGCTTCCACAATGACACCACGCCCCGCTATGACGCTGACGCGGCGAAGCTCGCTTGGTCAAGGACGATGGATTTCTTCAAAGCGAATATGGGCTGATAAAACTGGAGCCCTTGCTGGCGCTGCGGGCATTTCAGGCCTCGATTTGATCCTCGATCAAATCGTGCGCCCGAGGCGCACTGGCCTGAAATGGTGGGCGGTACAAGGTTCGAACTTGTGACCCCTACGATGTCAACGTAGTGCTCTACCACTGAGCTAACCGCCCGATCCATTCGGGAAGCAGGGGTAATGGATAATTCGGGGCGTGCCGTCAAGACGCGTTTGACGGTGTCACTATATGCAGGGCGATTTTCTGCAGTATCGCCTCGGGTGTTTCGGGGTCGTCGGCATAGAACCAGACCTCGCCAAGCGGGTCGCTGGCCGTGAAACCATAGCCATCCAGCTGGAAAACCATCCATTGGCCTATCTCGGCTGGCACCAGTGAGGCGATATCGATGCCGTCCATGGCAATCAGCCGGATGACACATTGATCCATACTCATGTGTGCCGGCGCATCAAAGAAATGACGCCCCGTATCGGTTACAGTGGATTTGATCAGCTTCGGCGGCTCGTCGGGCGAGCCGCCAGCCATCAGGCAGCCATCACCTTGTCGACTTCGTCGACAATCTCACGCAGGTGGAAGGGTTTGGAGAGGACTTTCGCCCCGGCCGGCGTCGGCGCGCTGGAAGACAGTGCCACTGCGGCAAAACCCGTAATGAAAACAATCTTCATGGCCGGGTCCAGCTCTGCGCCGCGACGGGCAAGCTCGATACCATCAAGGCCCGGCATCACGATATCGGTCAGCAGGAGGTCAAACACTTCGCGCTCGAGCGCGTGCAGCGCTGTCTCGCCGTCCGCATAGTCCTGGATCTCATGGCCAGCCCGGCGCAGGGCTGCAGCCAGGAATGTGCGCATTGAGTCGTCGTCTTCTGCGAGAAGGATCTTGGTCACGCTCGCCCCCTTGGATGCCAGTAATCGATTTAAGCCATAAACAGCCTATCCGGTAAATCAGCGGTGAAGACGGGTGAAATTTCAGACTTCTTTTTTACCAGCGCCCTGAAAAGGCTTGACCTTAACGCGAACAGGCAAACCATTGGCCCCATGACCGGCGCTCTCCCCCTGACCCGATCGGCTACGCTGCCGCCCGCCGGACCGTTCGTGTATGACACGCCCTATACGCTGGACATGCCCGAAGGGCGGCCGGCGCCTGTCCTGTTTGCGTCGCCCCATTCAGGCAGTGACTATCCGGAGAACATGCAGGCGGCCCTGCGCGTGCCTCTGATAGACGTGCGCCGCACGGAAGATGCCTTTGTGGAGGAATTGTTCGGGGAGGCCCCTGCCCTCGGCGCCATCCTGATGGCTGCGCGCTACGGCCGGTCGGTAGCCGACCTTAACCGCGACCCGCGCGAGCTGGATGCCAGCATGTTCAGTGACGGCCTGCCCCGCGCATCCGGCCTGCCAACGGCGCGGGTGGATGCCGGGCTCGGCTGCCTGCCACGCGTCGGGGCTCGCGGCGAGGCCATCTATGCCCGCCGGCTGACCCGTGAGGAAGGCGAGGAACGCCTCAGCTGCGTGCATGACGCCTATCACGACCGATTGGGTCAGGAGCTGGCCCTCTTGCGCGAGACGCATGGCGCCGTTCTGCTGATCGATTGCCATTCCATGCCCTCAGTCCAGCCAGGCCGCCGCCAACTGGCCGACATTGTCCTGGGGGACCGGTTCGGTTCAAGCTGCGATCCGCGCCTGACAGGGCGTGTGGAACGCGCCTTCCGAACGCATGGCCTGAGCGTCGCCCGGAATGCGCCCTATGCGGGCGGTTACACGACCCGCCGCTATGGTCGGCCGAAACGCCAGGTCCATGCACTACAGATCGAGATCAATCGCGGGCTATATATGGATGAGCACAAGATCTGCCGCCTTGAGCGATTTGCTGAAATAAGAGCGATCATTACAGATGTGACGGCAGAGATCCTTGAGATCGCGGCGCTCGTCACCCGTCCCTGATTTTCCGGCAAAAAAAGGGCCGCACCCGTGGGTGCGGCCGAAGTCAAAGGGAGGAAACGCCAGAGGCGTCTGCACCGAAGTGCAAGGACAGGAATATGTTGCGGTGCACAAATAGGCAAGCGCAGGAATGTCGCACCTGTGCAATTAACCTCAACTGCCCGTTTATTGGGCACAAAAATCCCCTGCGGCACACCTATTGCGTAGGACTTGCTCGAAATTCCTGTTTTGGGACTGAAACGGTCCTGTATGAGTTTGGAGCAAGTAATGGCTGATGAAACCGATCTGCACGTAGGCAAACGCCTTCGCCGCCGCCGCCGCCTTCTGGGCATGACCCAGCAGGACCTCGCAAGCCAGGTTGGCGTGCGATTCCAGCAAATCCAGAAATACGAGTGTGGCGCCAACCGCATCACGTCCTCGCGTCTTTATGAACTGTCGCGGGCGCTGAACGTGTCAGTCCAGTACTTCTTCGATGGTATTCCGGTGGGCGATGCGCCTGACGCGGCCAATGACGCGAACGAATACATGGAAGGCGACATCCTCTCGCAAAAAGAGACGCTGGAACTGGTTCGGGCCTATTACCGCCTCGGCGAACGCCCTCGCAAACGCCTGCTGGAGCTTGCAAAAGCCCTCGAAGGCGACCAGTCGAGCCACGGCGCCGCTTGACGCCGGGCTCAAGGCAGGGCTAGCCCTGCCGAATGCCAGACGGAATTTCCCTCGAAGATGAGCTTGCCCTCGCCGGGCGGCTCGCAGATGCGGCCTGGACAGCAATCCGGCCGCATTTTCGTGCCCTGACAAATGTGGATAACAAGGCGCAAGATACGTCGCTGATCCCATCAAACGGCCGCCCGAAGCCTACATCGACCCCGTCGGTCCCGACAAAAACACTGTTCGACCCGGTAACCGAGGGCGACCGGGCCGCCGAACGCGCCATTCGCGACATTCTCAACGCCGAGCGCCCGCATCATGGCGTGACCGGTGAGGAATTCCCCGAGAAACCTTCGCAGAGCGGTTATCGCTGGCTGATCGACCCGGTCGACGGCACGCGGGCCTTCGTGGCTGGCCTGCCCGTCTGGACCACACTTATTGCGCTGGTTGATCCGGACGATGTGCCGGTCATCGGCATTATCGACCAACCGGTTCTGGGCGAGCGCTATCTCGGCTGGCCGGGCGGCGCCGCGATGGAAAAAAATGGCGAGCGCACACCCATTCACGTGTCAGACTGCCAGGACCTGCGCGAAGCAACCATCGCCACCACCGACCCCTTCATCTTCAATCCGGCCGAACAGGGCGCGTGGACACATTTGCGCGCAACAGCACGGATCACGCGCTATGGTCTGGACGCCTATGCCTATGCCCGTGTGGCCGCTGGCACGGTGGACCTTGTTGCAGAGTCAGGCCTCAAGGCCTGGGACGTCGCGGCGCTGTTCCCGGTTGTGCGCGGCGCTGGCGGCCTCGTGACCGACTGGCGCGGCAATGCACCCAAACTCGGTGGACAGATCGTCTGTGCCTCAAGCGAGGGCGTTATGGAGCAGGCGCTGATGGCCCTCAGGCGGTCTGCAACATAGGCCCGACACAATTGGCAGGCATGAGAGCGCATATGCAGGCACATGACTTCTCAGCACTAATCTTCGATTGCGACGGCGTGCTCGTTGATTCCGAGGCGATCCATGTGGCTGTCGAAATGGAACTGCTGGCAGAGATGGGCCTCGCCTACGAGTGGGAGACCTATCTCTCGCGCTTTGTCGGGCTGGGCGTTCCGGAATTCCACGCCGCCCTTGCCGAGGATTATACCACGCTGGGTCAGGGCCCCTTCCCAGAGGATTTCGGGCCACGCCTGCATGACCGCGCCTGGCCACGCATCGAGTCTGAGCTGACAGCGCTGCCCGGTGCGGCGGCACTTGCCGTAAGGTTTGACGGTCCGGTCGCGGTTGCCTCCTCGTCCATCACGCCGAAACTGCACCGTAAACTGGAGCTGACCGGCCTGACCGGTACATTTTCCCCCCGTATCTATTCGGCAGATCAGGTTGCGCGTGGCAAGCCGGCGCCCGACCTTTTCCTGTTTGCAGCAGACAAAATCAAATCCGATCCCACCTCATGCCTCGTCATCGAAGATAGCGTGAATGGTGTGAAAGCCGCGCGCGCGGCAGGCATGACCGCGTTCGGCTTTACGGGCGGCGGCCATGCCGATGCCGGTCTAGGCGAACGGCTGGTGGCAGCCGGTGCGGCATTGAGCTTCCAGAGCCATGACGCCATCGCGGCGCATCTGTTCCCGGCCTGATATCCTGCGCAAAGAAAAAGCCGGCCCCCGAGGGACCGGCCTTTTATGCCATCAGGCTGGAGTCAGCCGTAATGCGTGGTCATCGACGTGCGGAACTGCGGGTCGGCAAAATCCGGCCACTTGTCCTTGTCGAAACCCGGTGCGTTCTTGAGCCGCTCCTTTTCCACGTTCAGGACCATACGCTTGTTGGCGCGGTCAACGCTGAGGCGCTCGAAGGGCACGGCAAAATATTTATCGCCCATGCCGAGAAAGCCACCGAAGCTGAGAACGGCATATTCAATCTGGCCGCTGTCCGTGTCGACCATGAGGTCCTCGATCTTGCCGAGATCTTCACCGGCGGCATTGTGAACCGAGTCGCCATTGATCGACGAAGCGGACAATACGAAATGTGTCATAGCGTTTCCTTTCTATTGAACTCTATGAAAAAGAAATGCGCGGGACAGCGCCTGTGTTCCGGTGTCCGGGGCTTAAATTACGGAGAGGTTGCAAACGCTTCCCGGTAGCGCCTGCTGCCGGTAATGACCCGGTCGTCATCGAGCGTAATGTCCACATCACCAGAGGCGCGCGGTTTGAGCGCGCCGATCCTTGCCCTGTTGACGAGGCGAGATCGATGCACGCGGACGAAGCCCTGCCCGCCGAGACGCGCCTCCCATGCGGCCAGCGTGCCACGCACGAGGTGCTCCCTTTGCTGCGTATGGAAGGCCACATAATTACCGGCGGACTCCACGTACAGGATGTCGCGCGCGGCCAGGAAGACGGTCGTATTGCCCTCCCTCAGCTCGATGCGCGAGGCATCCTGCGGGATAATCGGAGGCGAGACGGCAAAGCGCTCAAAGGCCCAGTAAGTCGCCGCCACCAGTGCATAGGACAGCACATCCTTGCGCCACTCATAGACAAAGCCCAGCAGCACCCCATCCCCGAAGAAGTCATAGCGCACGCCCATCGCGCCGAACCACAGGTTCCGTAGGAGAACCATGCCGCCGACATGGATCAGCGAGATCACCACCGTCATCACGGCATGGAACAAGGCAAAGCGGGCATAGTGTCCGCCGCGGGGCGGCACGCGGCGTATGGCGAGGCCAATCAACGGCGCCAGCCCGATCCAGAGGATGTAGCTGGTCGCTTCGAGAATGAAGGGGATGGCCGTATTGATCGTGTGCCCGTCACTCCGCGCTTCAAGGATGCCCGACGTCGCGTTGACGAACAGGTTGACCAGACCGATGGCGATGACGGCCAGCCAGGGCCAGAGCCAGAGGCGCCTGTCACCACTCGTCCCGCCAGCCCCTCCACTCGTCACAAGCTCATCTCCGTCTGTCCCGGCCCGCAGCCGCTCGCGTCACAACGATAGCGTGGCCCGCAGCTTCGCGAAAGGAAGGGAGACACGAAGGAGACCCTATATGACTGAACGCCGCTATGATCTTGACTGGCTCCGAATTGGCGCCTTTGGCCTCCTGATATTCTATCATGTGGGCATGTTCTACGTGACTTGGGACTGGCACGTGAAATCCAGCCATGCGAGCCCGCTCATAGAACCGCTAATGCAACTGTCCAGCCCGTGGAGACTGGTGCTGCTGTTCCTGATCTCGGGCGTCGCAACGCGCTTCATGGCCGACAAGATGAGCACATGGCAGCTGACCAAAGCGCGAATGGGGCGTCTTTGGCCACCCTTGCTGCTGGCGGTGTTCTTGATCGTGCCGCCGCAAAGCTATTACGAGGTCGTTGAGGCCCTGAAAGTCCTGAACGGACCGCAATCGCCCTGGCTTGATAATTTCTACGTGAAATACGTGACCGCCTCCGGTCACTGGTGCGATGCGGAGGGCTGCCTGATGACGCCGACCTATAACCATATGTGGTTTGTCGCCTACCTCATCCTTTACTCACTTGCGCTTTTGCCTCTGATCCCGCTGTTGCGCCGCATGCCAACAGCGCTGGCGACCCTCATCCGGGGCCCCGGCCTGATCATCGCGCCATGGCTGTTCCTGTATGCCGCGCGTGTCTTTCTCATGCCGCAGTTCGGCGAGACGCATGACTTCCGCAATGACTGGTATCTCCACATCACCTATTTCGGCACGTTCCTGTTCGGCTTTGCCATTGCGAAACACGCGCCGTTTTTCGAGGCCTGCATGCGCTGGCGTTGGGCCGCGCTGGGCGTCATGTTCGCCGCCTGGGCGGCGCTGATGACGTACTATGCCGCTTGGCCGGGCGATTCAGTGCCGCCCGAATGGCAGCGCATCGTGTTCCGGGGTGTACGCGAGATGCAAGCCTGGACGGCCATCGTCGCGGCCATCGGCTTTGCCCACCGTCATCTGCGCAGCCATGATGGGCCTATGCGCCGCGTGCTGACGGCGGCTGTCTTCCCCTTCTACCTGATACATCAGACCATTATCGTGGTGGCCGGGCACTTTCTGAATGAACTGCACCTGCCTGTCGCAGTGGAAGCTAGCCTTCTGATCCTGATCACGTTCGCCGGTTGCTGGCTGTTCTACGACCTTGGCCGGCGCATCCCCTTCCTGCGCATATGGATCGGCCTGCCCTCGCGGTCGAAGGAAGCGCGAGCTGCTATGGCCCAGTCACGTCCAGACCCTGCGCCCGCAGGAGGGTGATGACACTGTCCTCACCGGCCAGGTGGCCGGAACCGACTGCAACGAGGCGGGTGCCCGGCGTGTCCAGCATTGCGGCGATCTTTGGCGCCCAGGTCTCGTTGCGCGTCTTTAGGAGGGCATCATAAACCTCCTCGGACCCCATCATTTCCGGATTGGCCATCAAAAGGCCAAGGCCCTTCACGTCGCCATCGACCCATTCATCAACCAGCGTGTCGAGCATTTCAGCGCCGTCCTCGATCGATTCCGCCGAGCTGATCAGGAAGTCCACCTGCACATCATCAGGCAGGCGAGCGAGGCGGCCGAGCTGATCGTCGACGGTTTCGAGATAGGCGAAGGATTTGCCCTGCTCTGCGCCCTCGGCCATCAGCACCTGCTCGACGCCGGCTGTGGGGTCGAAGCCGTCCTTGGTCATTTGCATAACCGACAGGTTCACGGCGGCAAACCACGGCCGCATGTTCTGCACCGCACCAAGCGGCAGGCCGACATAGTCGAGCGCCACCTGAAGCTCGACCGTCTCGGCATCGCTCAGCAGGTTGGTCAGCTGGCCGCCATTGGCAAAGAGGCCTTCCTCGCGGACGAATTTCATCATTTCAGCGCCCGCCTCAGGGCTCGAAACGTCGGCCTCGAAGACAAGCGTATCGGCCGCATTCACGGCCTGATTGATTGCATCGCTACGCCAGTCGAGTTCCGGGCGCAGGAGGTGGACGGTGCCCATGATATAGATGGTCGTATCGTCATCCTTGAGCACCCAGAGGGCTGGCTCGCCTATGCCATGCGAGGCCTTGGCCGCCGCGACAGCCGCATCGGTCGCCGCTTCCATCTCGGCACGGGCGTCGGCCGCCTGTGCAGCGATACTGGCCGCATCGGGCGCCTCCTCCCTGCAGGCCGCCAGGCCCGTCAGCGAGAGGCCAAGGATCAGTGAGAGCGCCAGGCCGCGAATCTGCATGTCGTTTCCTTTTCGGTTGCCGCCCTAGCTAGCGCATAAACCGTCATGCGCAAACGATCCGAGGCGGCATTGACCCGTTGCGCCCCCGCCCGGCTTGGCCTAAAGACACGGCCACCCCGCACCCATAGCTCAGCTGGATAGAGCGCTGCCCTCCGAAGGCAGAGGTCACAGGTTCAAATCCTGTTGGGTGCACCATTCGCGAAGCATTTGCGTGAATATTCCGGGCCATTCGAAAAGCACTGGACAAATTATCGAAATTCGATATGCCGTCGCAGATGACAAATTCTCAAATCGATCGGCGGGATGCCTGGATAACGATTTCCATATTCATGGGAATCCTGTGCGGCCTGAGCGCGATTGCGCATTTTGCAATCCTCGAACTCAATCCCACCAGCCTCTATGTCGGCGCATTGATGCTGTGTCCGGCGATCGCCGCCCTAGTGACGCAAAAGATCAGGGGCCGCACAATTTCCAGCCTGCCGTGGGCATGGGGCAACTGGCGCAGTAATATTCAGGCGTACTTCATACCGGCAGCTTATATCACATTGGCGTACTGTCTGATCTGGGCATTCGGGCTGGGGGCCCCGCTCAATCCTGAAACCATTACCGAATGGTCTGATGAACTCGGCTTTCCACCGAATGTGCCTGCCTTGTCGATGTTTGTAATGATCGGCCTGCTGGCCAGCGTCCAGTTCGTCAAATCCCTCGGATCAATTGCCGGGGAAGAGATCGGCTGGCGCGGCTTTCTTGTCTGGGAATTGCGCAAGGTCATGCCCTTTGGCGCCGTGTCCATTTTGAGCGGCCTTATCTGGGCAGCCTGGCACTACCCCATCGTCATCAAATATGGCGGAGGCAATCCCGTATTTCAGGTCGCGTGTTTCACGCTCATGATAACAAGCATGTCCGTGATCATGACGTATTTCACGTTCAAATCCGGAAGTGTCTGGCCCGCCGTCATATTTCACGGCGCCCATAATATTTTCATCCAGAAGATATTCACGCCCCTCACCGTGGATACCGAGGGCACGCAAATGTGGATCGACGAATACGGACTCATGATCCCGCTTATTGTGACCGGCTTTGCCTTCTTCTACTGGCGGAAGGCGAAGGCCGAAGGATTCTAGGAGAGCTGTCAACCGCGGCCTGAACGGGAGTGGACCTACCAGCGTTTTCAAGACCGCAATTTTCTGGCAAAAGCGAAGCGGAAAAGGTTCTCACTTTCACCCCCTCCGGTGCACCATTCCTGTGCTGTCCGACCCGGACACATAGGTAACAGAATGTTCTGGAGAGATAGGTTACACTTTCCCGCGAACAGATTGCAGACCGTTTCAGTTGCTCTGCTCATTCGCCAAAGTTCTGCGCGACCGCTTGCAAGTCCCTCAAAATACTCTTGACGAGCTTATGCGTTGCTCTGCTTTCGTCGGGTGGTACGCTAGCCAGCGCCACGGAAAGCTTTGAAGCGACCCCGTCTATTGTGGTTGCAACCAGCGACGGTATTGTAGCAAGCAGCTTTTGATTTTGCGTGAAAAGCGCAATGATGCGGGCATTGATGGCATCCAGTTCGGACGCCCCGGGAAGCGACGCGCGATCCCGTCTGTTCAGGTTGAACAAGTCATGTTCACGGATGAGATGGGTTTCCAGCCGTTGCCATTGTCGGATGAGCCTCTCGTGCTCTTCATGTCGGTTGAGCCACTCCGAACATGCTTCGGCGGCTTCGTCGGTCGATCGCTGATTAAAGCCGATCGCTTGTGAAGAGCCGCTTTTTGCAATTGCTTGGCGACGTGATTTGCCTGACATCTGCTGCCTCCTGACGATAGATGGGCATGCAAGCCTGCACTCAACATTTACATATTATAGTACATAACACTAAAGTATGTAAATGGCTAGCTTTCCAGCATGGATATGCGAAAGCTGGTAGGTCGCAATTTTGCGCGTCTTCGTCGCGAAAAGTGCCTCACCCAAGAGGAAGTCGAGGCACGATCGGGATTCAGTCAGCAGTATTTAAGCGGATTGGAACAAGGCAAAAGAAATCCAACGGTTGTGACTTTGTATGAGCTCGCTCAAGCTATCGGGGTGACGCACGTCGATCTGGTTATGCCGGACGACAAGACACGACCCAAGAAATAGTCAAAGGCTGCAATCTGCAATTCAGTTCCTCAAAACAGAAATTGCAACCTGGTGCCCATTTTCACTCTCTCCGGCGCACCATTTCTCCCGTTTCAGACGAACTTTTCGGCGACGATGCAGGCCAAGATTGCATCCAGGCAGCGTCGCCTACGTATATATGCTTATTCATCCGCCCTGCCCCC
The DNA here is from genome assembly GCF_000682695.1 of Hyphomonas chukchiensis. GTDB lineage: Bacteria > Pseudomonadota > Alphaproteobacteria > Caulobacterales > Hyphomonadaceae > Hyphomonas > Hyphomonas chukchiensis. The sequence continues at coordinate 368,397 of NZ_AWFG01000001.1, forward strand.
GCCCGTTAAATGCTCCCAATTCAATGGGACGCACGACATTTTATTCGGGAGTGGGACATATGGCTCGAGACGAGCATAATGAGAGCCATGCCGGGCCAATAACTTACGCCGTCTTCGCGGATGCTCTGGAGCGCGAAATCGTGCCGCTGCGCGCCATGACGCTGACAGCGACCGGAGATCACGAGCTTACTGAGCGGATTGTCGCCGGCTTCCTCCTGCGCGTGCTGGACCGCGAGATTCCGCGGCCAATGGCCATCACACCAGACACGATCGAGGGGCTCTATCTCGATTACCTCAAGGATGTGCTTGAGTCGGACATGGTGAAAGTTGCCATAGGGAACGACGCAACTGTTTTTTTGTCCCTGGAACAACTTCGCGAGGCGATGAGATAGGCGCTCGACAGAAGCGATAAGCATTCACCTTCCCCAACGCAAAAAGTACAAATCTCGTGGCCAATAAAGACGACGACACACCACCCGCTTCGCACGCTTCCCATCTCAATGGAGGCGCGAATGGAAAACTGCCTGAAGACTTGCGAGACGCTGTCAGGCAGTCCGCTGGAAACGACCGGTCCATGCCACTATCGGAAAGGCTGATGGATATCATTCGGCGCATCCGGAACTTGCCCTCGGACGACTGAAGGCCTGACTCCAAAACCGACCCACACGCTTTATTAGCCAGTCGCTGGCACCCTCCCTATTCGGCCTAAAGATTGCAGGATGCGGGCCGTTAGCGTGCCATCGGGGGATGGCGTGCGTGAAGGCAAGTTGTCGGGAGCGCGCAAGCCATGAATCTGTTTTTCCGGTTCCTCCGGATCTTTCTGCCGGCCTGGTTCGCGCGGAAGCGGACCCAGCCGTTGGATGTGCATGTCATCAAGTCCGCCGTATGGATCGGCGACCATGATCCGATGGGTCACATGACCAATTCGCGCTACGCCTCGTTCACCGATCTCGGCATGCTGAACTATATCGCCCGCACGGGTTTCCTGAAGGTCTTCCGGAAAAACGGCTGGACCCCGATCATCCAGAGCGAGGCGATCAGCTTCCACCGCATGATGCGCTTCCCGCAGAAATTCGAGCTGCACACCCGCCCTGTCGGCTGGGAGGGCAGCTATATCCTCTTCGAGCACAAGTTCATCTCAAAGGGCCGCACGGTCGCGGAGAGCCGCATGGTCGCCCGCCTTGTCGGTCGCAGGAAGCAGCGCGTGACGATCGACATGGTGTTCGACGGCTATGGCCTACACATGGACAGTCCGGAAATATCACCGCAATTTCGTGCCATGCTGAAAGATCTGGAAGCGCGCCCTTAAAGGCGAAAGCCGTTTGGCAGCACGTCTTCGACGCTCAAGCGTTGGATATCGTCGCCTGTTACGGCAACGCAGTAGATATCCGTGCCATCGACGGCGAGTTCCGCAATGCGCTGGCGACAGCCACCGCAGGGCGTGATCAGCGTGTCGCCACTGCCAACGATGACAATCGCCCGGCATTCCTTGCCGCCTGAAGCCACCATGGAGCCAAGCGCCACCGCTTCGGCGCATGTGCCGAGTGGATAGGCACCATTCTCCATATTGCAGCCCACAGACACATTGCCGTGCTCATCCAGCACCGCCGCGCCGACCTTGAATTTGGAATAAGGCGCATGGGCATTCAGGCGAACGGCGCGTGCGGCCTCAACCAGTCTTTCAAGTGCACCTTGAGGTATATCGGTCACGAAAATCCCCATGCTTTCCAAGGGTTTAATGCAGCTCGCCGCCTGATCTCACTTGCCGGGGCGGGTCCGTTGGTTAGCATGGGCACCAACAAGCCTACAAGGGAAGGAAAACCTGTTTGGAAACGCTGGCGAAACACGCATGACGGCCCGTCCGATCATTATAGACTGCGACCCGGGCGTCGACGATGCCGTGATGCTGATGATGGCATTGGCGAGCCCTGCGCTGGATGTGCGCGCGATCACGACTGTCGCCGGCAATGTGCCGCTTCGGCTCACCAGCCGGAATGCCCGCATGATGTGCCAGATCATGGACCGTCCGGACGTGCCCGTTTTTGCCGGCTGCCCGCGCCCGATATTGCGCGAGCCAGTGACTGCCGAGCACTTCCATGGCGACAGCGGCATTGCCGGGCTGGAACCGTTCGACCCTGACACACCTCTTGCCGCAGGCCACGCCGTCACCCACCTGGTCGACACGCTACGTGGCGCGGCGCCCGGCGAGTACACGATTGTCGTCACCGGTCCGTTGACCAATGTGGCCGCCGCAATTGTCATGGCGCCCGATATTGCCCGTGGCATCGACCAGCTCATCATCATGGGCGGCGCCGACAGTGAGGGCGGCAACATCACGCCCACAGCCGAGTTCAACATTTTCGCGGACCCGCATGCCGCCGCCGTGGTGCTCGACAGCGGCATACCGGCGACACTGCTCAGCCTCGACGTGACGCACCAGGTCCGCGCCGAGCCAGAGCGACTGGAGCCGCTGCGTGCCCTACCCGGCGCGCGGCCAGCCATCATGGTGCAGCTACTAGAAGCCGCCAATGTGCTCGAAGCGCGCTGGAAGGAAGGCCGCATGACGCCCATGCATGACCCGTCGACCATCGCGTACCTGCTCGCCCCACACCTGTTCGAAAGCCGCAAGGCGACTGTCAGCGTCGACACGACAGAGGGCGACCATTTCGGTCAGACGCGCCTCTCGGCGGCCGCTGAAGGCCCCCACACGTGGGTCACAAAGGCCGACGCGGATGGCTTCTTCACCCTCATTGAAGGACTCGTGACAGCATCATGATCACCGTCACCGGCTCCATCAATCTCGATATCGTCGCCACAGGCCCCACCCTACCCCGCCCCGGCGAGACGGTGACCAATGCCCGGCTCGCGCGCCATCCCGGTGGCAAGGGCGCCAACCAAGCCCTCGCGGCTCAGCGTCTCGGCGCAGACGTCCGCCTGATTGGCGCGGTCGGCGCTGACGACATGGCCGAGGAAGCGCTGAAGCTGCTCCAGGCGGGCGGCGTGGACCTTTCCGGCGTGCAGCACATCAACGGCGAGACGACCGGGGTCGCCTTGATCGCCGTCTCGGCGGATGGCGAGAACCTGATCGTGGTCTGTCCCGGCGCAAACCGCGCCCTGCGCCCGGCTGACGTGGAAGACGCAGACATCACCCACATGATGGGCGTCCTCGAAATCCCGGCCGATACACTGCTCGCTGCCGCAAACCGCGCCACAGGGTTCGTCAGCCTGAACCTTGCCCCCGCCATGAGCGTTCCCGACGCCCTGCTCGCCCGTGCCAGCCTGCTCTGCGTCAACGAGACCGAGGCCGCCTTCTATGGCGACGCCCTCCACGCGGCGGGCGCGCTGGTTGCCATCTCGCTCGGCGGCGAAGGCGCGGCGCTCTATCGGAATGGCACGGAAATCGCCCGCGAAGCCGCACCGCAAGTGCAGGTCGTCGACACGGTCGGCGCAGGTGACACGTTTACGGCTGCCCTGACGGTCGCACTGATCGAAGGCATGAGCGAAGAGGCCGCCCTGCGCTTTGCAGTCACCGCTGGCGCGCTCGCCTGCACGCGGGCTGGCGCCCAGCCCAGCCTGCCAAAACGCGCAGAGGTCGACTCTCTCTTCGGAACCAGGTGAACCGGAAAAGTTCAACTTGAATTAGCAATTTGCAAAAATTATTTCCGCCGGTGGCAAATCGGGAATCACCGCCATGAAATCGAAAAATGCGGCAATAAGTTTGACCTGGATCGCACTGACCGCATGCGCCAGCGGCAACGAGGTCACAGCTACGGTGCAGGCAGACGATGTCGCCTCCATTGAGGCCGTCGTGACCCGGCTCGAAGAGGCCTGGACGGCCGGCAATGGCGAGGCGTGGGGCAGGGAGTTTACCGAAGACGCCGACTTCACCGTTTGGTTCGGCCCCCGCGTAAAGGGGCGCGAGGCCATTGAGCAGGGGCACAAGCGCATCTTCGATGGCATCTACAAGAATACGCGCGTCGAGATGGACGTTGCGGGGATCCGCTTCCTCACCCCCGATATAGCGTTGGTTGATATCGATGGCTGGGTTACAAATGCGGGCGAGACCCGTCCTGCGCGTGATGCGGAAGTCCATCCTCTCATCGTCATGGCCCGCTCGGACAGCGGCTGGAAGGTCGAAGCCTTCCAGAACACCCCGAACTTTGGACCAACGCGCGTGGTCAATGGCGACATAAGGGCCCAGCCTGAATTTACCGGGCAGTAGGGCGCGGCGCGACGCGGCATTGACCCTCGCGCGGAATTGGCTTTCTGGTTAGGCGACCTTTTTAGCCCCGGAGACCGCCTGATGAAACGCCTGATCATGACCTGCCTCATGGCCCTCGCCACTGTCATGCCGGCCCATGCATGGGGCAAGACGGGCCACCGGGTCGTCGGCGCTGTCGCCCAGACCTATCTCAGCCAGTCCGCCGATACGGGCGTCAAGGATATCCTGGGCCCAGAAGGCATCGCAGAGGCCGCCGACTGGCCGGACCATATGCGCTCAAACCCTGATCCCTTCTGGCGCTCCGAAGCTAATCCCTGGCACTATGTCACCATTCCTGTCGGCCAGACCTATGCGCAGGTCATTCCGCCGCCGGAAGGCGACGCGATCACTGCGCTCGCAAAATACCGCGCCATTGCGATTGATCCCACAGCGCCGCTGGAACAGCGCCAGCTCGCCCTGCGCTTCATCATCCACATCGTCGGCGACCTGCACCAGCCGCTTCATGTCGGCAACGGCACGGACCGTGGCGGCAACCAGTTCGTCTGCACGTTCTTTGATGAAATGAGCAACCTGCATGAAGTGTGGGACGAGCTGCTGATCAATTACCAGGAACTCTCCTACACCGAATGGACCGAATGGCTCGTGCAGAAGATTACGCCCAACCAGCTCGCCGAATGGGCCAAGGCCAGCCCTGCCGACTGGGCCGATGAAAGCGCCGCCATCCGCGACACGATCTATCCGGACACGCAGATCCTGTCCTATGACTATGCCTACCAGACGCGCGACATTATCCGCCAGCAGCTGTCAAAGGGCGGCGTGCGCCTTGCGGCCTATCTCAACGAGATGTTCGAAACCATGACGCCGGACGCGCAACCGGCCGAATAGAATGGATCAGGCGCTTGCGCGGTTGATGCGGCGGCGCTGAACGCTCGATGGAATGTGCAGGCTCTCGCGATATTTCGCCACCGTGCGGCGGGCGATCTCGATGCCATAGCCGGTCAGGATCTCGACGATCTGGTCGTCCGAGAGCACATCGTCTTCGGTCTCACCGTCAATCAGCGCCTTGATCCGGTAACGCACAGCCTCGGCCGAGTGGGCCTCGCCGCCGCCGGTCGACGGAATGGCCGCCGAGAAGAAATACTTGAGTTCGAACAGGCCACGCGGCGTTGCCATGTATTTGTTCGACGTCACACGGCTGACCGTGGATTCGTGCATCTCGATCACGTCGGCTACCTGTTTGAGGTTCAGCGGACGAAGATGGGCCACGCCGTGCGCGAAGAAGGCATCCTGCTGGCGCACGATCTCGCTCGCGACTTTCAGGATGGTGCGGGCGCGCTGGTCGAGTGACTTGATCAGCCAGGTCGCATTCGCCGCACATTCGGAGATGAACTCCTTTTCCTGGTCACGCATCGGCAGCGCGCTCACTTCGGCATAATAGGCCTTGTCCATCAGCACGCGCGGGAGGGTTTCTGAATTGAGTTCGACGCCAAAACTGCCATTCGGCAGCTCACGCACAAACACGTCCGGTGCAACCGCGATGGTCGTGTCGCTGGAAAAGCCACTGCCGGGCTTCGGGCTGAGCTGGCGAAGCTCGCCCAGCATGTCCTGCAGGTCGGCCTTGTCCACACCGCACACATCGGCGAGCGCCTTCAGGTCGTGCTTCGCCACCATGTCGAGATTGGCGAGCATGGCTTCCATGGCCGGGTCGAAGCGACCGCGTTCCTTCAGCTGCAGCGCCAGGCATTCGGGGATTGAGCGCGCCATCACGCCGGTCGGCTCGAAGCCCTGGCAGACAGCCAGAACGGCGGCGACGTTGGCTTCATCCGCACCGAGAGCCTTGGCGACATCTTCGAGGGGCGCCCGCAGGTAGCCGGCTTCATCGGTCTCGTCGATCAGGCGGGCGCCGATCAGGCGGTCTGCCGCAGAGAGCCCGGCAATGTTCAGCTGATTGTGCAGGTGTTCCTGCAGGGTCAGGTCGGTCGTCAGGTTCGCCGCGAAGTCATATTCCTCGCTGTTGAAGCTGCCACCGGACGTGGCGCTCGACCAGTCCGTCTGGACCGACGGGCCCGAGCCTTCGGCCGGCATCGCGGCATCCGACCCTGTGCCCGGTTCAAACACATCCTCGCCTGGCGCATCAAGCTGCTCGCGTGCGGCGCCAAGGCCGGAATTGTCATCGAGGGAAAGCTGCTCGCGGCGCGCCGGGGCCTCGCCCTGCTCCCTGCCGCCATCCTCGGCATTCTCCTCGGCCTTGTTCAGCAAGGGATTGCGCTCGATCTCGGCTTCCACGAACTCGGCGAGTTCCTGATTGGAGAGTTGCAAAAGCTTGATCGCCTGCTGCAGCTGCGGCGTCATTACCAGGGACTGGCCCTGGCGCATGTCGAGTGACTGTTTCATTCCTAAGCCCGCGCCCTGTCGATCAAGCGGCGAACTGTTCACCCAGATAGACCCTGCGCACATCCTCGTTCTTCAGCACATCGCCTGGCGTGCCATCGAAGAGAACGTCACCATCATACATGACATAGGCCCGGTCCACGATCTGAAGCGTCTCGCGCACCTGGTGGTCCGTAATCAGGACGCCCAGGCCACGCTGCTTCAGGTAGCGGACAAGTTCGGAAATGTCGGAAATGGCGAGCGGGTCAATGCCGGTGAACGGTTCGTCCAGTAGCATGAAGCTCGGACGGGATGCCAGTGCACGTGCAATCTCGACCCGGCGACGTTCACCCCCCGAAAGGGACGTGGCCGCCTGGCCGCGAAGATGTTCCACATGCAGCTCGCTCAGCAGGCTGTCGACCTGTGCCATGCGCGCAGACCGGTCTTTCTCGACCAGTTCCGCCACGGCCATAACATTCTCTTCCACTGTCATTCCCCGGAAAATGGATGCTTCCTGGGGAAGGTAGCCCACGCCAAGGCGTGCGCGCTGGTACATGGGCAGGCGTGTCACGTCTTCCCCATCGATCGAAATCGATCCGGAATCCGCGCCGATCAGGCCCATGATCATGTAAAAGCAGGTCGTCTTGCCGGCCCCGTTGGGTCCAAGCAGGCCAACAACCTCCCCGCGCTGCAGGGATAGAGACACATCACGCACCACCTGTCGTTTGCCAAAGGATTTGGCAATATTCTTAACGACAAGGCCTTCGGCCGCTTCAGTCATCTCGTGAATTCGTCCCTGTTCACGGGCAGTATCGTCGCCCCATGGATGGCATAGTCTGACATACTTAAGATCGGCTTCACGCCATTGCTCGAATTTTTCAGTTCCCGGCTGTTCCCTGGTCTGGCTCGATCACCATGCGGGTCCGTCCGGCACCGCCATCAAGGGTCGTGCGACGCTTGCCGACTTCCATTTTCAGGGTCTGGCCCTCGGCCACATCGCGATCACGCATCAGGGCCACATGCCCCGTCATTGTTATCGTATCGACGGCTGCATCATAAACGCCGCGGTCACCCTTGGCCTTCAGTTCAGGCGTCACATAGAACACGTTTCCCTCGGCAACCATGGTCTCGATCGAACCGAAGCCAGAGCCGACGCCGGAGGACTCACCGCCTTCGGCCTTGCCACTGAATATGATCGTCACCTTGTCAGCGCGCAGCCGGGCCGTGCCTTGCTGAATGTCGACATTGCCGATCAGCAGCACCTTGCGCTCACGCTCAAGGCTCTCGGTCCGCTCGGAATCGATATAGATTGGCCCGCCTTCCGACGAAATCTGTGCCATGGCCGGGGCGGCCAGGGAGGAGAGCGCCAACGCTGCCCCGAAGAGTTTAAGGATTGCCATCTGCACCACCTTCATCACTGGCCGCAGCATCTCGCTCGGCCGGATAGATCACTGTTTTTACGTTACCCTGAAAGACAACGCGGTTACCACCGTCAAGAATTTCATACGAGTCCGAGCGTATATCGCCAAGCGGTCCCTTGCCTTCCAAGGGGGAAAGGCCCTCGACCCAGTCCTGCCCGACATGCACCCGCGCAGCTGCCGTATGGAAGGAATAGCCTGACGCATCGGTGATTGTCACATCGTCATAAAGCTCAAGAATGCCCGCATCGCGGTCATACATGCCCGAGGGCGCGCGCACTTCGCTGCCTGCCGCATCGCGCAGGATCGGCGCCACGAGGTCGACCACATTGGCCGTAAGCTCCTTCCGGCGGGCCGCATCTGCAGTGATCGTGAAGCTTTCACCCGTCGAATCACGGCCGGTAAAGCGCGGATTGAGCATCGTGACGACCTCATCACCGGAAATCTGCACCGGCACGGCGTCACGCGTCAGGGCGCTCTTGATGATGAAACCGAGGAAAAGCCCCATCGAAATCGCGGCGCAGGCCATGAACAGGATGCGCAGGCCCCGCACACGGTCCGACCGCTTGCGGGCATCGGCGAGCGTCGACTGCCGGCGGGGCACCCAGAGGGATGCCGGGTCGTGATGCTTGACTGCGTCCATGAAAGCGAGTGCCTGCGGCCTGTTACAAACGAATACAGACCGTGTTTACCTTTGATAAGGCCGAAACAAAAGCGCGCACAACATGACGCTTGCTTCAGGAATGGGCGAAAATGTCCTGTTCGGCCCAGCCGGCCAGATCGAGGGCGGCGCGGGTCGGCAGGAAGTTGAAACAGGACTGTGCCAGTTCCAGCCGTCCTTCCCGGATCAGCATCGCCTCAAGCCCCTCCTTGATGGCATGCAGGTGGAGCACATCGGAGGCTGCATATTGAAGCTGCGCATCGCTCAGCTCTTTCGCCCCCCAATCGGAGCTCTGCTGCGCCTTGGAGAGGTCCACGCCTGCAATTTCGCGGGCGACGTCCTTCAGGCCATGCCTGTCGGTATAGGTCCGCGCCAGTTTGGAGGCGATCTTGGTGCACCAGATCGGTGCGCAATCCACGCCCAGCCAGCGCTTGATCATGCCCACATCAAACCGCGCAAAGTGGAATAGCTTGATCACCTTGGGGTCAGCCAGCAGGGCCTTCAGGTTCGGGCAATTATAATCCCGGCCGAGCTGGACCAGGTGCGCCGTACCGTCGCCGGACGACAATTGCACCAAGGTGAGGTGATCGCGCAGCGGGTTGAGGCCCATGGCTTCGGTATCGATGGCAACAATCGCGCCGAAATCGATATTTTTGGGCAGATCGCCCTTATGCAGTTGGATTCCGTTCATGTTCAGCGCTTTAGCATGGGTTGGGTTAAGGGCAAATGATCGGTGCAGGCAGGTTTAAAGGGCCGAATTCCGATTTGACGCGCGATACGGGACGCAGCTAGCTTTCCCGGACACTTAGGGGGACGGATGAAACCATATCTGCTGGCAGCCACTACGCTGGCGACAGTGCTGACGGCCTGTACATCGGACGAGATCCTGATGATGTCGGACGCATTTGCCCAGACATTCGAGGAAGAGACCTACAGGAATTCCTACGCCATGGGCGCAGGCTATTCCCCTTACACGCCCTATGGCTTTTCGACCTATTCCGGCTGGCCCTCGGGCTATTCCTATGGCGATTATGTCGGATCATATGCCTGTTCGAGCATTGGCTCCTATTACACATGCGACAGTGACGGGGATGGCTATGCCGACATGTATGGGGATACGGCGGACGGCTCGTATTCCAGTGCAAGCTTCCGGGTGAACGGGCGCGGCGAAGCCTATACCTACAATGGCAGTTGCAGCTGCTGGGAGCGCGAACGCTCGCTCGACGGTCCCCGCAAGGACTATCATGATCGCTATGAAGACTACGACGATCACCGGCATCATCACGATCACTGAAGAGGGACGCACGACATGGCCAAGGACCCGATGCAGGCCATTGTCGCCTCGATGCCCTTCGCCGGCCATATCGGCCTGCGCATGGTGGAAGCCACAAAGCATCAGGTTATCGGTGAGGTCACTGTCGAGGCTGACAAATGCACCGCCGGGAACATCGCCCATGGCGGCTTCCTGATGACACTGGCCGACTGCGTGGGCGCCGTCGCGGCCTTCCTGAACCTGCCCGATGACGCGAAAGGCACCACCACCACCGAGAGCAAGACCAACCTGATCGCCGGGGCGCCTGTCGGCACTGTCCTGCGTGCCACGGCTCTTCCGGTCAGCGTCGGCAGGCGCCTGCAGGTCTGGCAAACACGCGTCGAAACGATTGAAGGCAAACTGATCAGCCTGACCACGCAGACCCAGCTGAACCTCTAGAGCCCCGCCCGCATCCCGGCCCAGGCCTCCGCGAGGGCGCCCCGGTGCGCCGGATCAGCAATCGAGATCAGCCTCTTGGCCCGTTCGTCGACGCTCGCGCCGCGCAGGTTCACCGCGCCATGCTCCGTCACGACCCATCCAATATCCGAGCGCGGCACGCTGACCCCCTCAGGCCCCAGCCGGGAGACGATCCGGCTGACCTGCCCCTTGGCCGCCGTCGACGGCAGGGCGACAATCGGCATGCCGCCATCAGAGACGGCCGCACCGCGCAGGAAATTGGCGAGGCCGCCGATGCCGGACACCTGCTGTCCCTTCATGAATTCCGCATTGGCCTGCCCGAACAGGTCCACTTCCAGCACCGAATTGATGGCCGTGAAACGCGGGATCCTTGCCAGTACCTCAATCCCATGCGTCACGTCCACGCCGCGGAAGCGGAACCGCCTGTCACGCGCCACGCGGTTATACAGCGCCTTCGTGCCCATCGCGACACCAGTGAGGATTGCGCCGGGCGCATCGACCACGCGACCTGCATCGATCAGGCCCAGCACGGGGTCGGTCACGAGGCCGGAATGGATCGTCAGGTTCGCTGGTCCGCCTGCGTCAGCCAGCGCCTTCAGCACCGCCTGCTGCACATTCCCGATCCCGAACTGAAGGCAGGCCGCCTCCCCGCCAACAAGATCCGCAATCCGTTCCCCAATGCGCGCAAACACCGGCGGCAAGGCCGATTCCGTCAGCTCCACCAGCGGCGTCTCGTCCCGGGCCACCACATCGAAGCGCGAAAGCGGCACACGCAAGGTGTCGCGCGGCGCCGGCATGCACGGATTGACCACGGCCATCACCGGAATATCCGGACGCGCAAGAATCGCGCCTGAGAAATCCGCCGACAGGCCAAGGCTGACAGTTCCGTCGGCTTCCGGCGGCGAGACCATGATGACAGCCACGTCAATCGGCCCGGCCTGCATCTCGCGATAGCTTTCGGTATAATGCATGGGACGCAGAAGAATCTTTCCCGCCGCGAAGCCGTCCCGCATGGCGCCATACATGAAGGGCATTTCCGCGCGTGCGGTCGCATGCAGGTGCGTCCAGTCGAGATGATTGAGGCCTGGCACGGGTACGCCGACAAAGGTGAGGTCTCGCGCCAGTTCAGCCTCGGCGCTGAGCGCATTATATAGCCCGACAGGCTCGCCGCTGCATCCGGCAAGGTAGAGCCGCGCAGGCCCCGGCTTCAGGGCCCGCAGCGCGGCAAAGCCCTCGGCAAGACTATCAGCGCGATGCATCATTTGAATGTGAAATTGGCGGGGCGCTTTTCGAGGAAGGAAGAATAGCCCTCCACGAAATCCTCGCTCGCAAACCCGTCCGCGAACAGGCCTGTCGCTTCAGACGAGGTGTCGTCCCACCCGGCCTCGATACCCGCGACCATCCGCTTTATCGCCCGTGTCGACCATTGCGACGTCGCGGCCACCGCATCGCCAAGCGCGCGGGCACCGGCCAGTGCCTCGCCTCTCGCCACCACACGGCTGAGCAGGCCCATTTCCTTCGCCTCGGCCACGTCAAAAATGCGCGCCGTAAACAGGATGTCCTTCGCGCGCGCAGCCCCGATCGCCGCCACCAGCCGCCGCGTATCGCCCGCCGGATAGACAATGCCCAGCTTGGCCGGCGTGATGCCGAACCGCGCATCCTCGCTCGCGACCCGCAGGTCTGCCGCCATGGCAAGGCTCATGCCCCCGCCAACACAGGCGCCATCAATCGCCGCAATCACCGGCTTGGTGCAGGCCTCCACAGCATTCAGCGCCGCCGCGATCACCGCGCCAGACTGCGCCGCCGCTTCAGGCGTCGAATAGATCGTCGAAAACTCCGAAATATCTGCACCCGCCGCAAAGGCGCCAGCGTCTCCGCCATGAATGATCACCACCTTGACTGTCTCGGCCGCCACAACCCGCTCGATCAGTTCCGGGATGGCCGCCCACATGTCGACCGACAGGGCGTTACGTTTTTCCGGCTTGTTGAGAATGATCTCGCCGAAAGGCGCATTGATCTCGAGGCGTATGGATGGCTGGCTCAAACGGGCCGCTCCCTGGTCGGCGCGCCGCACTGGCGCTATCAGCCTCCCGTCATGGCAAGAAGCCCGCAACCACGCAAGCCGTGGCCTAGGGCATACGTTTCAGCTTCACCAGCGCCTCATCAAGCGCCGAGAGGAAGCGCGACCTGTCCGCCTTGGTAAAGGGCGCCGGTCCGCCCGCCCGCGGCGTGCCTGTCTCGGCAATGCCGACGCGCAAGTCAGCGAGGATCGCCCGCGTAGCGACCGCCGCGCCAATGGAATCATCGGTAAAGGGTTTGCCCGTCGTCCCGATCACTTTCGCGCCAGCTTTCAGGCAGCGGTCGGCCAGCAAGATGTCCGCCGTGATCACGACGCTCTTGGCGTGCGCCCGCTCGGCGATCCAGTCATCTGCGGCATCAAAACCATCTGTCACGATCTGGCGTGAGAGCAGCGCATGCTCCGGCATGCGAATATAGGAATTGGACACGAGCACCGCCGGCACACCATGGCGTACCGCCACACGGTAAATCTCGTCCTTTACCGGACAGGCATCGCCATCGATGAAAATCTGTAAATCGGCCAACCGAAGGTCCTTGCATCACTTGTTTTCAGCGACCGGCCTATCCTCCCGGCGCGTCGCCGTCCAGATCATCAGGAAATCCCGACCGAAAGACAGCGTCTGTCCCTCAATTTTGCCGTCTACCAATCGGCCTGAATGGGCATAAGGCGCATTGCCATCCGACGTAACCGAACCGAAGGCGATGACGTTTCCGCGTACCGCGTACTCGGCCTCCTCAAATGGAGAATCATAGAAAGAGCCTGTCAGCACGCCGTCTGGCGACAGGTTCAGCTCCATGACGGTCGCACTCGGCGGCTTGTCGGGCGCATAAAGCATCGCAACGTCCCATGTTCCATTGAGCGCGCTGGGCGAAGGAGTCATGACCGGGGCCTTTGCAGGCTGCGTTACGGTGCACGCTGAAACGATGGCGAGGGACAATACGGCGAGGAATTTCATGCCAGGATCTCCGTGCGGCTGCCGATTGCCGGCATCTGGCACAAGAGATAGGTCGCTCGACTTCAGCGCCCAGATGGTTCGTCGGACTCCATGTCCTCGATCCATTCACGCACCAGCGCAACGCCGGGCTCATCAATCACGCTGCGCCCGAGTTCCGGCATGGCCACGCCTGCCTCCGTCGCGTTCATCCGATATGGCATGATCGAATGGTCCGGGTCCCCTGGCGCAATCACGAAGGTGAGCCCGCCCGAGCCCCTGCCCGCCGCCGTCGGATGCTTGCCAATGCCAAGCTTGACCGGATCGTTTTCCCCGGACCCGAGCCAAAGCCCCGAATTGGAAGCCGACCCGCCTGCATTGTGGCAATGCCCGCAATTGATATCGAGATAGGCGCGCGCCCGCTCCGACACAGGCAGGCTGAGATCATAGACTGCCGCTGCCGCAGGCACGTCATCCGGCACGCCCTCCAGCAGGCCGCGTGCCTGCCAGTCGTCAATCTGGTTCACGCCCGCCGGGCCGTCATGGTTCAGGTTGCGCGCCTTCGGCCCGATTGGCAGCACGTCGTGCCCATCCTGGTGGCAGGTCTTGCACTGGTTCTTGTTCGGGATGGCATAGTCGATGCTGAGGGCAGCGCCTGACGGGTCGATCACCGAGATCGCCTCATGCCCGCCTGCCGGGGCATAGGTCGCCTCCGTGCCTTCGGCATTCCAGACATAGGGAAAGGCCGCCCAGCCATCCTTCTTGTGGATCAGCACTCGTGTCTCGACCTTGTATTCCTTGACGCCGGGCGCGCGCAGGTCCGGCGCAAAGGCAAAGGTCTTGATCAGGGCACTGCCGACCGGAAAGTCCATCACCTTGTCCGGCGAATAGGAAGCCACGTTGCCCCTCGGCACGAAAACGAAACGGTGCTTGATTGCATGATCGGAAAACAGCGGATTGATCAAATCATAGGGCACAACGCCTTCTACCGGCTGGTCAGCGCCCGCATCCTTGAAGAAACCATAGTCTGCCAGCGTCTCGGCAGGCGCATCTGCCATGAGGAGCGCCATGTCCGGCCCGCCCGCCGCGCCGTCCGGCCCGCCACACCCCGCCAGCAGGAGCAGCGCAGGGACAAGACCGGCCATCCATCGCATCATCACGCCGCCGCCTTACTCCGCATCCTGCGGCAGCTTGACCGCCGCCGGCTCTTCCACCGGCGTGCCTTGCGGACGCTCCGTGCTCGGCTCCATCGCTTGCGGATCGATCGGATAGGCACCGAGACCGAGACTGACAAAGCCTATGTCTGGCGCCTCATCCACGACAATATTCACCGGTTGCGATTCCGCGCCCGGCCAGCGCGTCACGCCGTCGGTCACAATCTCCGGGAACGTACCGCCGAGGGCCTGAGCCGCCGGGGCCAGGTCGCCCTGCGGATCATTGCCGCCGCCCGACCAGCGATTATTGCGCACGACGATATCGCGCGGCAGCGGATTGTAATTCGCATCGGCAAAGGCCTGCGGATAGGCCGTGATCAGCATGTGCGCCGTACGATTGTCGGCAAATTCATTGTCGAACACATGCACGTCATAGTTCGCCAGAATGATCACGCCGCTACCTGATGGCACGCCCGCAACAATATTCCCGGCCGGTGCAAAGTTGCGCGTGTTGTTGTGCACGATCTGGTTGTTGAAGATGCGCGTGGAATGCCCGCCCATGACCGGAAGGTCCGGCAGGTCGAACACGAGAATGCCGCCGGCATTGTCCCGAGCGATATTTCCGTACACGTCGGCATTTGACGAGTTCTCGATCTCGATGCCCGCGACGTTGAACTCGGCCAGTGAGTTGCGCACGATGATATTGTGCGACTGGCCGACATAGATCCCCGCGTCTGATGCCCCGCGCACGGTCACGTTCTCGATCAGCACATCGGTCGAATCCACGGGATAGACACCATAGGCGCCATTGCCTTCGTCCGGCTCGCCCGACCAGTCGACCGTCACATCGCGATAGACAATCCGGTCGGCGCCCTTGGACTTGATCCCGTCGCCCTTGGTGTCACGAATGCCGAACGCCATCAGCGTCACATCATCCGATGTCACCAGCAGGCCTTCGCCCGCGCCGGTCTGTCCGGCAAAATCGAGAATGGTCTTGTCCTGGCCTGCGCCGAGCACGGTCACCCCATCAACATCAAGCGATAGGCCGGTCGTCAGTCTGAACACGCCTTCCGGCAGGCGCACCGTGTCACCGGGCCTGGCTTCAATCAGCGCTGTCTGCAGGTTTGCAGCGAAATCGCCCTCGGTCGAAACAATTTCCGGCAGGGCGGGCGCGGCCTCTTCAGGCGCAGCAGCAGGCTTCGGACTGCAGGCGACAAGCGCCAGTGCGGCCACGAGGCCTGTTCCAGGAATGTAATTTTTCATGCCGATGCTTCCCCCCGGTTCTTTTGATGACGCAAGTGTCATCATCAAACCGGAGAAAAGCAAGGGGCTATCAGGCGGCGTTAATGCACGCTGAGGGGCTTCAGGTCGTTCGCGAGCGCCGCCGCAAAGGCCGCATCGCGGCCCTCGACAACGGCCAGCCTTACGCCGTCGGCAGACAGGACAACAAAGAGTTCTTCGGGATCCTTGACCTGTTCCATGGCATTAGCGGGCATCAGCGTCTGCAATTCGTCAGCATCCAGGTGGCGGATGTAGACAAAGGCGTCGCTTTCAAACGGGTTCGTTTTCAGTTCGGTCGTTATCATTTTCCAATCCTTTCCGTCACAAGACAGATACCGAACGCCAGAGCCGGTGACTGTGCCTCGTGGGCGGACCCTTCGTTCACTAAGAAGGTGGGGGATCAATGTGTCCGCTTCAAGCGCCGACCTGTGGCGGAAGTGAGACAGCGTTCACACTTTAGTGAAGCTAAACAGGGCTGTTTTGGCTAAAAGCCAACCTGCCGACCAGACAGCAAAGAAGCGAGACCCGAATGGACCTTTCAAATATCCCCTTCGCCACGACAGACTGGTCCACAGTCTCAACGACCGAACATCCCGGCGAAACCGGGATTGCCACATGGCGGACGGTTGACCTTGGCTGCGTGAGGGTCCGGCGAGTGGACTATTCCGCAAATTACAAGTCGGATCATTGGTGCAAGCGCGGACACATCCTGTTCGTACTGGAAGGGGAACTTGTCACCGAGCTGGAGGATGGCCGCGTTTTTACGCTTTCGGCTGGCATGAGTTACCAGGTTCAGCATGACGGCGAAGCGCACCGCTCCGAAACGCAGACCGGCGCAAAGCTGTTCATCGTCGATTAGACAACTATCGGCGACGTCTCACGCCGTACCGGTCAACAGGATCGGGGAATGGTGGAGCCAGACGGAATCGAACCGACGACCTCTTGCATGCCATGCAAGCGCTCTCCCAACTGAGCTATGGCCCCAATCTCGGGAAGGGCGAGAACTAGACGCAGTAAACGCGCCTTTCAAGCCCTAATCTTCATCCTCATCATCAAGAACGAGCGGATCATCATCGTCATCGTCCGCATCGGCGTCGATATCGAATGCATCATCGTCGTCATCGTCCAGAATGACGTCATCATCATCGTCATCCTCGACGCCTTCTTCGGTGAATCCGGCCGGAACCTTCGTGGTCGAGCCTTCTTCCTCGTCGTCCTCGCCAGCGCCTTCCAGGATCACTTCGGCTTCTTCGCCGCCGAGCTCCTTGGCGTCTTCCTCGTCGTCGATGTCGTCTTCATCTTCGTCGTCGATGTCGTCGTCATCGTCGCCCTTGTTCTTGCCCTTGCCTTTGACGGCGATGTCATCCTCGTCGTCATCATCATCGTCATCGTCGTCAGACTTGACGGCGGCGCGGGCAGCCTTGGCTTTCACTTTGGTGATCGTGGTCTTGATCACTTCATCTTCGGGATCGAACTCATTGCCACATTTGGGGCAAACGGCCGGGCGCTTGTGAAGGTCGTAGAAACGGGCTTCGCAGTCTGGGCAGACTTGCTTGGTTCCGAGTTTGTCTTTCGACACAGGGCGGCTCCCTTCGGAGTTTCAATGATTTTGGTCTGGCGGGCGCTTGCCATGAACGCTGCGCGCTGTCAAAGCCCGAATTCACGTAAGAAACAGTGTAACCGGAAATTGATCATGGTCTGGACCAGCCGCCCCGTCTCCCGCCTGCACGGCGTCCTTCGCGCCCCCGGCGACAAGTCCTGCAGTCATCGCGCGCTCATCATGGGCGGCATTGCGCACGGCACCAGCCATTTCACCGGCCTTCTGGAAGGTGATGACGTCCTGCGCACGGGCGCGGCCATGCAGGCCCTCGGCGCAACGGTCACGCGCACGGGCGCTGGTCAATGGGAGGTCACGGGCACAGGCGCGCGCGGCCTCACCTCCCCCGCCGCCGCGCTCGATTTCGGCAATTCCGGCACCGGCTCGCGCCTGATGATGGGCCTGATGGCCGGGTACGCCCTCACCGCAGAACTTTGCGGGGATGCCAGCCTCAGCGCCCGCCCGATGAACCGCATCCTGACGCCCCTACGCCAGATGGGCCTCACCGACACCGCCGAGCCGCACGGCCGCCTCCCCTTCCGCCTGACCGGCTCGGCCGCGCTTCAGGCCATCACCTATGCCCCGCCACAGGCCTCCGCCCAGATCAAGTCCGCCGTCATGCTGGCGGGCCTCAATGCCCACGGCACAACAATCGTCGAAGAGGCCAAACCGACCCGCGACCATACCGAACGCATGCTGCGCGGCTTCGGCGCCGAGGTCGGCGTCTCGCGCGGCGCCGGTCAGGTCCGCACCATCTCCCTGCTGGGCGGCCAGAAACTCTCGGCCATCGAGGCCGCCATCCCGGGCGACCCGTCCTCGGCGGCCTTCCTTATTGCTGCGGGCCTCATCTCGCCCGATGGCAATGTTCTCGTCGAAGGCGTCATGTCCAACCCCACCCGCTCCGGCTTCTACGACCTTGCCGAACTCATGGGCGCCCGCCTCGGCGCCGAGGATACAGGTGATGCTGCCGGTGAACGCCTGATCGACATCCAGTCCGGCAGCGCCTCCCTGATCGGCCGCAACGTGCCTGAGCGCCTCGTCCCCTCCATGATCGACGAATTCCCGATCCTCGGCGTGCTGGCCGCCTTTGCCACCGGCGAAACCGTCGTCACCGGCGCCGAAGAGCTGCGCGTCAAGGAAACAGATCGCGTGAAAGCCGTGGTCGACATGCTGCGCGCCAATGGCGTCGAGGCCGAAGAGCGTGAAGACGGCTTCGTGGTCCAGGGCTGCGGCGGCCCGCCCCCCGGCGGCGGCCTGGTCGAAACCCGCCACGACCACCGCATCGCCATGAGCGCCCTGATCATGGGTACAGCCTCGCAGAAGCCTGTCAGCGTCGACGACATCTCCATGATCGACACCAGCTATCCGGAATTCCTCGCCCACATGGCGACACTGGGAGCTGATATTTCCGAGGGCGCATCATGATTATCGCCATTGATGGAACCACCGCCTCGGGAAAAGGCACGATCGCCAAGCGGCTCGCGGCGAAATACGCCCTGCCGCACATGGATACGGGCTGCCTTTACCGCGCGACCGCCGTTGCCGCCCTGAAACAGGGCGTTGCCCTTGATGATGCGGAGGCGCTCCAGCAAATCGCCATTAATCTCGACCTGTCGAAATTCCGCGATTCCGACCTGCGCACCGGCGAAGCCGGCAAGGCCGCCAGCCAGGTCGCCGTCATTCCGGAAGTCCGTCAGGCCCTGTTCGAGCTGCAGCGCAGCTTCGCCACGCAGGCCGGCGGCGCCCTGCTCGATGGCCGCGATATCGGAACAGTCATTGCACCTGACGCCGATGTGAAACTCTGGGTCGACGCCAATGTCGAGCAGCGCGGCTATCGGCGCTGGAAGGAACTTGTCGGCTTCGAGCCGGATCTAACGCTCGAAGAGGTCATCAAACAGCTCCGGAACCGCGATGAACGCGACCAGTCCCGCAAGGATGCCCCCGCTGCCATCGCGTCAAATGCCGTCTTGATAGATACGACTGATCTGACTATAGACGCCGCAGTGGAGAAGGCGATTGTGGCCGTTGAGGCCGTTCTCGCCCGTGGAAAGACCGTTTGAAGGGCCCAAAAGGCTCAAATCCAAACAAGCGGTACCGCTCTGAAATACAGACCACTCTAACGGGTCGTTCCGACGCGGGCTGCAATGGTGCAGGCCCGCCTTGAACCGTTCGCCCCGTCCCCGGAGACACAATGACTGACAAGATGAACCCAACATCCGACGATTTCGCGGCGATGTTCGAATCGTCCGCTGCCGCGGGCGCCATGCAGGAAGGCCAGGTTATCCCGGCCACTGTCATTCGCATCGAAAACGAAAACGTCCTGGTCGATATCGGCCTGAAAACCGAAGGCCGCATTCCGGTCAAGGAATTCGCCCTCGAAGACGACCAGCCGAAGCCCGGCGATATCATCGACGTGTATCTCGACCGGATCGAGAACGCCCTCGGCGATGCCGTCCTCTCGCGCGACAAGGCTCGCCGCGAAGAGCGCTGGATCAAGCTCGAGCGCAGCTTCAACAAGGAAGAGCCCGTCAAAGGCGCCATTTCCGGACGCGTCAAAGGCGGCTTCACAGTCGACCTCGGCGGCGTCAACGCCTTCCTTCCCGGCAGCCAGGTGGACATCCGCCCGGTTCGCGACGTCGGCCCGCTCATGGGCGAAGTCCAGCCGTTCGCCATCCTCAAGCTCGACCGCACACGCGGCAACATCGTTGTCTCGCGCCGCGCCATCCTTGAAGAGAGCCGCGCAGAACAGCGTGCCGAAATCGTCTCGGACATGAAAGAAGGCGACGTCCGCAAGGGTATCGTCAAGAACATCACCGATTACGGTGCGTTCGTGGACCTCGGCGGCATCGACGGCCTGCTGCACGTCACCGACATGAGCTGGAAGCGCATTAACCATCCTTCGCAGGTTGTTGAAGTCGGCCAGGAAGTCGAAGTGCAGATCGTCAAGATCAACCCTGAAACCCAGCGTATCTCGCTCGGCATGAAGCAACTCGGTTCCGACCCATGGGACGGCATCGACTCGCGTTATCCGGTCGGCGCACGCCTCAAGGGCCAGGTCACGAACATCACCGATTACGGTGCATTCGTTGAACTGGAAGACGGCGTTGAAGGCCTGATCCACGTCTCCGAAATGAGCTGGACCAAGAAGAACGTCCACCCCGGCAAAATCCTCTCGACGACCCAGGAAGTCGACGTGGAAGTGCTGGACGTCGACAGCGACAAGCGCCGCATCTCGCTCGGCCTCAAGCAGACCATGGACAATCCATGGGACGCATTCGTTGCCGAACATCCGGTCGGCTCCGAAATCGAAGGCGAAGTCCGTGGCATCACCGAGTTCGGCCTGTTCGTGGGCCTCGGCCCCGACCTCGACGGCATGGTGCACATCAATGACATCGCCTGGGACAAGTCCGGCGAGCAAGCCATTGAAGGCTTCAACAAGGGCGACATGGTCAAGGCACGCGTCCTTGACGTCGACGTCGACAAGGAGCGCATCTCGCTCGGCATCAAGCAGCTCAGCGGCGACCCGATCGCAGCCCCTGCCGATGGCGGCACGGGCCTCAAGCGTGGCTCGATCGTCACCTGCACTGTCACCGAGATCACCTCGGGCGGTATCGAAGTCGAGTTCGGCTCCCCGGCGATGAAATCCTTCATCCGCCGCTCCGACCTCAGCCGCGACCGCGCAGACCAGCGCCCTGAGCGTTTTGCTGTCGGCGACAAGGTCGACGCCAAGATCCTCACAGTCGACCGTGGCTCGCGCCGCGTCTCGCTGTCGATCAAGGCGCTCGAGATTGCTGAAGAAGCAGATGCTGTCGCCCAGTACGGTTCGGCTGATGCCGGCGCCTCGCTCGGTGATATCCTCGGTGCAGCCCTTGCCTCCTCTTCGGTCGGCAAGCCTGCCAAGGCGACGTCCGAGAAGGTCGAAGCGACACCAGCTTCTTCCGACGGCATCAAGGCCGGTGACGTGTCCTCGCTCGACGAGCGCGGCCGTCTCGAAGGTCCGCAAGGCGATGCTGACGACCTGAAGCAGATCAAGGGTGTCGGTCCGGCATTCGAGAAAAAGCTAAACGAAGCCGGTATCTACCACTTCTGGCAGGTCGCTGCCCTCAATGATGCCCAGATTGCAGAGCTTGAAGAAGAGCTCAGCTTCCAGGGCCGCATGGAACGTGACGATTGGAAAGGCCAGGCCGAGGAATTCATGTCCTAGGCTTGCCCGGGAAGCGGCACCCGCTTCCTAAAATTGATGAAATGTTTGCGGCGGGGGCCTAGCGCTCCCGCCGCAAATACGTTTAATAACAACAACATGCTAAAGTCAGAACTCATCGCGAAGCTTGCTTCAGAATATAGCCACCTGCGCCAGGAGGATCTTGAGCGCGTGGTGAATGTGATTCTGGACGAGATTGCAGACGCCCTCGCCCGCGGCGACCGGGTTGAACTGCGCGGCTTTGGCGCCTTCTCTGTTCGCAAGCGCGACGCCCGCAAGGGCCGCAACCCGCGCACCGGTGCACCCGTCAAGGTGCCCGCGAAGGCAGTCCCCTTCTTCAAGGCCGGCAAGGAGTTACGCGCCCGCGTGAATGGTGGCGAGGATCCGGAAGCGAGATAGGCAGCCTGGTTCCACCTGGAGCCGTAAAGTCGTCGCTTGACCGTGGATTCGAATAGTCTGATTAATTCCGTATTCTTTACGAAACACACAATCTGGGAAGGGGCTGACTATGCTCAAGGAGTTCAAGGAATTTGCGATGAAGGGCAACCTCATCGACATGGCGGTCGGCTTTGTCATGGGCGGCGCCTTCGCAACGGTTGTGACAGCCTTCATTCAGGGCGTCTTCCTGCCACTTCTCGCGCCCATCATGGGCGGCATCGATCTCTCAGCGCTGAGCTACACGATCTCGCCCGCAGTCGTTGATGCTTCGGGTGAAGTGACCAAGGAAGCCGCCATCATCGAGCTCGGCAATTTCATCAGCGCCGTGATTTCCTTCATCATCGTGGCCTTCGTGATGTTCATGATAATCAAGGGCATGAACTCGATGAAAAAGAAGGAAGAGGCCGCACCGTCCGAGCCGCCGCGCCAGGAAGTTCTTCTGGAAGAAATCCGCAACCTGCTTGCAAAAGGCGCCAAATAGGCGACGCAATGCGCATTCGTAAACCGTTAGGGTTTTTTCCTTAAGGCTTACGATCAGTAGAGTGCCAGGTAGAGTAAGGAGAGGGGCAGCCGATTGGCTGCCCTTCTTTTTTGCCTAAAGACCCAGCGCGGCAACGAGATCGTTATGCGCGCCTTCGGTAAAATGGAAGGCCTGCCAGCCAATGCTGCGCGCCGCCTCGACATTCTCGGCCATGTCATCAACCAGCAGCATGTGCACCCCCGGCATGCCAAGCTCCTGTTCCAGATGGCGGAAATAATCCGTATCGGGCTTGGCGACGCGCATCCGGCCAGCGGCAAAGATCCGGTCCATGTGCTGGTCAAAGCCCATGTCGGACTCAATGAAAGCCGTGCGGTGGATCTCGTTATTGGTGGCCATCACATTGGCAATGCCGCGCTGGCGCAACTGCGCGACCATGGCCAGTACATCCGCGTCGGGCAGGGCATCGCGGGTGAACCAATAGTCGAGGATCTCCCCTTCCCGGCCCACCGCCCCATTCGTGCCAGCCCATTCAGTGACAAGTTCCTTCAGGCAGGCCTCGCCGACCATGGCCTTCTGGAACCGGCCCTGAAAGAGAAAGCGGCTGAACGAATCCAGCGACAGGCCAAGGTCCTCGGCAAAACTTCGCGACCAGGCAAAGACGCCGTCCTGCACATTGCGGTTCAGCACGCCGTCGAAATCCCACGCGACGACCCTGATGTCTTCAGGTCTGATCATGCCGGCCTCAGTAATCGTATTTCGTCAGGCTCGTCATCTCGATCGTATAGGCCGCATCGGCCAGATCGGAATTCTGCGTCTGCGTCCGGATCGTGCCTTCGATCCAGACCGCCTGCGCCAGGTCCTTCAGCTTGATCGGCGTATCGGTCTTGACGAAAATCGTCTGGTTCGGCGGCGGTGGCGGGGCGTGGATACAGGCGCCGAAATAAGGGACCAGCAGGAATTGCGTGATCTCGGCCTTCGAGCCGTACTCGAACGGCACCGTATAGCCCGGAATGCGCACCTTCACGCCATCAAGCGCGGCCACCGTGTTGAACGTGCCGATCTGCATGGCCGTGTCGGCAGCAGAGCCTTCGGCAATCGGCGATCCGGAATAGAGCGAGGCCATCTGCGACTGGTACATCTGGGCGAGGCGCTCCTCCTCCCCTTCCGGCATCAGGTCTTCCCAGCCAATGGGGCGAATGCCGCGGGCTTCCAGGTCAGCCTTGATGCGCGCTTCCTCGACGGCCTTGGCGACAATGGAGGCATCCTTTTCGGCTTTCTTCTCTGCGGCCTTGGCGGCCTTCTCGGCATCGCTCTCGCCAATCTTGTCACCGACCTTTGGGCCGGCGTCGGTGGTGGATGTGGCGGCGGCTGGCGCTGCAGGCGTTTCCGGCTCAGCGGTCTGGCCGCAGGCGGTGACAAGAGTCACAAGTAGGGCGGCGGAAAGGATCTGGATCGTTTTCATGGGTCTCAACTTAAACTCCGGGTGCTGGCAGGACTAGACGGTTTGAGCGGTTCATTCAGTCACACTTTCACGGACAGGCCATCGGCCAGCGACCGGCGGAAGGCCGCCCAGGCCGGCACCATGCCGATCAGCAGCGAGGCCAGCGTCACCGCCAGCAAGGTATAGAGGTCCGTCAGCCCCGGCCCTGTCCCGGCGAGCGACACGCCATAGCGCGCCTCCACCATCGGCCCGGCCACCAGCAGGATCGCATGGATCAGCAGGATGCCGACCACGGCGCCCAGAAAGCCGACCAGACCCGCCTCCAGCACAAGCAGGCTGAAAATATGCCCCGGCCGGGCGCCTACTGCGCGCAGGATCGACATCTCACGCCGTCGTTCGTTCAGGCTCGTCAGGATGGAGGTCAGGATCGACACGAGGCCCACCGCAATCACGAACACGGACACGGCCATCAGCGCCCGCTCGGCAAAGGCGGTCACGCTCCACAGTTCGGCCAGCGCCTCACCCGGAATGATCGCCATCAGCGGCTCGCCCTTGTTCGTATTGATCGCCCGGCGCGTCGTCAGGATCGTGCCCTTGCGCTCAAGGCCCACGAAAAAGGCCGTAATGGTCTTGGGCGTCAGATCGAAGCTACGGATCATCTTCTCGTCGATCGTATCGGCGAGCGGGTTCTTCGCGCCGGTCTCCCAGCCGACATGTATCGCCGTGATCGCCTCCAGCGAGACATGCACCGTGCGGTCCACGGGCGTGCCGGTTGGCGCAAGGATACCGACCACGCGGAAGGGCCGGTTCTCGTGCCCTCCCCCGATCCCTGCATTGCCAAGCCCATGGCTCAGCACCAGCGGCGTGCCGATCTCATAGCCAAGCTCGCGCGCCACATCGGCGCCAATCACGGCATCAAACAGGTCGCTGAGTTCCGCACCTTCGGCGAGCTTCAGGGGTTGTCCGTGACCATATTTGTAATGGACGAAATAATCATTCGTCGTGCCAAGCACCCGGAAACCGCGATGGCTGTCGCCCAGCGAAATGGGCACGGTCCAGGCGATATCCGGTCGGCTGGCAATTTTCTGATAGGTCGGCCACGAAACTTCCGCCGTCGCATTGCCCATCCGGAACACCGAATAGAGCAACAGGTTCACGGTGCCCGTCGGCGCGCCGACAATCAGGTCCGTGCCGGAAATCGTGTTGCCAAAGCCCTCACGCGCGCCGGTCCGCGCCTTGTCGACACCGAGGAAGAGCGCAACTGACAGCGCTACGGCCACCAGGGTCAGGATCACCGATCCCTTGCGGTTCATCAGGCTCTTCCAGGCCAAAGTGAGGATTGCGCTCATGCGGTCACCCCTGCCCTGTTGATCGCGGTCAGATCAACCGCCCGATCAAACAGGCGCGCCAGCGACGCATCATGGCTGACGAACAGGAGCGCCGCGCCTGTACGCGCCGCCTCTTCCGACAGGAGGGTGATGAACCGGTCACGGGTATCGGCATCGAGCGCTGAGGTCGGCTCATCCGCGATCACGATTTCCGGTGCTCCGATCAGGGCCCGCGCCGCTGCCACCCGTTGCTGCTGGCCGACCGACAGGTCCGACACACGCCGTTCCAGAAGCGACTCATCCGTCAGGCCAAGCCGCCCGAGCAGGCGCTTCGCCTCTTCCTCCGCATCTCCGCCAACGGCCTTGCGCCGCGCAGCCGAGAATTTCAGCGGCAGCGTCACGTTCCCGACGACGGAGAGGTAAGGGACCAGATTGAACATCTGGAAGATCACCCCGAGATGGTCGGCCCGCATCCGGTCCCGGGCAGAACTGGAAAGGGACGCAAGGTTCTGCCCCAGCACGCTGACCCTGCCCGCATCTGCCTCCAGCACGCCCGCAATCACGCCCAGCAAAGTCGACTTGCCGGAACCTGACGGCCCGCGCAGGAACAGCCGTTCGCCGCGCGCCAGCGTAAAGGCGGGCACGTCCAGAACGGCCGCATGGCCCTTCCACGCAAAGCGTAGCCCTTCGATCTGTATGGCAGGGTCGTTCATAAGAACCGTTTCGGGCGTCTAACGGGTGGCCAGTTCAGGATTGCCGGGCGTCAGCACTGCTGCTGTCTGCGAGTCAGGACCGACGAAAACCGCATCAACGGTCTGGAAACCCGGGAATTCGGAGAAGGCGTTGAGGCGCACGCCGTCCAACTTGTCGAGCGCGCTGCAGGTGAATTCGAGGGTCAGTGTCAGGCCACTATGGTCGCCGACGGTGCGGGTCTGAATATGGCGGTTGCCTTCCGTGCAGTCGGCATTGCCCTGGAAGCTGACAAGCTTGTCGCCAATGCCGGTGCTGACTTCCAACGCATCGGTGTCGCCTTCACCAAGGCCGAAATTGGCGAGCGGCGCATCCAGGGTAACAGTCAGCACGTCGCCATCAACGGCAACCGCGAATTCGCCTGCGCCATGCACATGTGCCTCACCGGCCGCTGCTGCAGTCTCTGTGGCCTCGGGGACTTCAACCGTTTCCGGCACGGCAGGCGCTGCCTCCATATTTTCGGGTGCTTCAACCGACGGCACTTCTGGCGCGGCCGGCGCAGATTCGGTCTTCTTGCTGCAACCCGCCAGCGCCAGAGCTGGGACGGTCAAAATCAGGCACAGAGCCACACGCGGTGAAGTGAACATGAAGAGGGGCCTCCTGGCGCCGTAATGAGGGGAAATTGCGCGAACCGCAAATTTGTACTCGCGATTTGCATAATGAGACTATATAACATTTTTCCACAAGGCCGCATTACCGTTTTTCGCTGCAGCATCGCCTATTCTGTTCATTTTCTGGCCCTGCGCGGCCTACCGAGACCGCTTTCCATTCATGCTCCAGTCCATGCAGGCCCCTCTTTTCTTCGGCTTGATTGCCGCCTTTGTGACGACGATCGGCCTTATCGCCGTTGCCGCGCGTGGCGACTGGAGTGCGCGCCATTCCGGCCTGTTCGCGCTCGCCGCCGGTGGCATGCTGGTCACGCTCAGCATCCTCCACATCACGCCCGAAGCCTTTGCGCTCAGCCCGCATGCCCCCGGCCTGATCCTTTCGGGCTTTCTCGGCGGACTGCTCATGAGCTTCCTTGTCCGCGTGATCTTTCCCGAAGGCGGAGAGGAAAGCCATGCCGCTGCCGCAACGCCCGTGCTGGCCATCGCGCTCCACTCATTCATCGATGGCATCGTCTATTCGGTGACCTTCGCGGCCAGCTTTTCATCCGGCGTCTATGCCGCGACCTCGCTTCTTCTTCACAAGTTTCCCGAAGGCGTGATCGCTTTTGCCATCCTGCGTCGGCACGGTTTCGCCAACCGTCAGGCCTTCCTTCTGGCCTTCCTCGCGGCGGCGGCGACCACCCCGCTGGGCGTCATTGCCTCGGCGCCCTTCATGTACGGGCTGGGCTCTGAAACCATTGGCAACCTCTTCGCCATTTCAGCAGGGCTCCTCCTCTATGTCGCCACCGGACCGCTGATGGAGCCGCTGAAGGAAGAACCGCCCCTGCGCAGCTTCCTGTCGCTCGGCGCAGGTGTTGCCATCGCCGTCGCAATTGCGAGCCTGCCCTTCCATCGTCACAGCCATGCCCTGAACGAAACGCTCTTTCATAATCACGACCCCGCACACATCCACCCGCTCAGCGATTGACGTATCGGTCTTTCCGGGCTGCAATCAGACCTGCTGAACGGATCGGACGCGCTTGCATCGGCATGGCCTTTGCAACGTCGTCTCCAGTTCAGGGAGAGTCTCGATGGCCTATTCACGTTTCGCACTGAAAGCAGTCTCAGCCCTGATCGCCTCCGGCATAAGCGCCTTGATCGGATTGGCGCCATATGCCCATGCCGAACCCGCCTGCGGCCTTGCGGACGCCACCCGCTACCAGAACGCCATCTCCGCGCCGACAGAAGAAGGTAGCCCCGCCTATTTCCTGCGCACGGCAGAGGCCTTTATCGCCGCCTGCCCTGACCGGTTTGAAGTACGCGAGGCCCACCTTGTTGCCGCCCGTGCAGCGCTCGATTCCGGGCGCGCCGATGTTTCCGCCTTCCATTACGATGCAGCCCTTGCCGCTGGCGCCCAGCTTTCACCATCTGCCCGCATGGACCAGGCCGTCGTGCTGATGGCCACCGGCGAACAGGCCCGGGCCCGCGAAGCGCGCAACCTTGCCGTCTCCGGCTGGCTTGCGACGCTTGATGCGACCAATGCTGCAACACTCGCATCCTACCAGGTCAGCGGCGGCACGATCTATTCCGTCCGCTACACCCATCCCGATCCCGGTCTGGCCGTCACAGCGCTCTGGATGGCGGTGCCGACAGGCACTGGCCTGCCATCCAGCATCCTGATCCGGAATGCGCCCCAGCGCGCCGCCTGGCGCAGCCTGCGCGAGGGGGCGGATGCGCCTGAACTCATTGTCGCCGAACGCCTCACCTGCCGCTCAGCCGCGCTGCTGGGCGAAGTGACGGACGATATCTCCCTTAAAGACATTGATCGCGGCGCGATCGGCGAGCTTGCGGCCTATCTGGGTCATCCTGACACGCTCCTCTCGACAGACAAGGGAGAGCCAATCGCAGCCTGCCTCGGCCTCAACCGCATGATGCATGTGCCCGGCCAGAGCGACCCGTCCATGCTGCGCTAGACCGGCAACTCGGTCGTATTCTTCATGCATTCCATGGCAAACGTGGCGCTGACATCTGAAATGTTCACCCGCGCGATCAGGTCCTTGTAGACGCGGTCATAGTCGTGAACGCTGCGGGCCTGCACTTTCAGCAGATAGTCCACCTCGCCCGCCATCCGGTAGAACTCGACCACTTCCGGGATCATGCGCACCGCATCGGCAAAGCGCTTCAGCCAGCCGGCCGAATGGTCATTCGTGCGGATCGCCACGAAGATTGTCTGGCCGAGCCCCAGCTTTTCGGCATCCAGCAAGGCCACACGCCGCGCAATCAGCCCGCTCTCCTCCAGCCGCTTCACACGGCGCCAGCACGTATTGGTCGAAATGTCCGCACGCCCGGCCAGCGATTCGAGCGACAGCGTGCCATCCGCCTGAAGCGCGCGGAGCAGGATCCGGTCTGTATCATCAATTTTTTCTTCCATTCGTCCCATATATCGAAATATCTACCCATATTCCATCATAATTATTGTAAGACTGCGATGATATTTGATCGCATCTGTGGGACTCTCCCTCACTGAAATGAGGAGATATCCATGCCACTCGCCCTTGCCACCGCGACATCCCAAACCGCAATCCGCACGGCGAACCCGGTCGATCATCCTCGCCTGCGGGCCCTCTCGAACCTGATCGGCCGCACACCGCTCCTCTCGATCCACCTGCGCTATCGCGGCGTTGAGCGCGTGATCCACGCCAAGGCGGAGCACTATAATCTCACCGGCTCGATCAAGGACCGCATGGCCTTTTCGATCCTCAGCCGCGCCATGCGCTCCGGCGCACTGCGTCCGGGCGACCGCATCGCGGAAGCCACCAGCGGCAATGCCGGCATCGCCATCACCGCGCTGGGCCGTGCGCTCGGCCACAAGGTCGACATCTACATGCCCGACTGGATGAGCGACGAACGCAAGAGCCTGCTGCGCAGCCTGGGCGCGGACCTTCACCTCATCAGCCGCGAGGAAGGCGGCTTCATCGGCGCCATTGAAGCCACACGCACCCTCGCCGCAAGCCAGGACGGCGTCTTCCTGCCCTGCCAGTTTTCCAATTGCGACAATACGGGCGGCCATTGCGACACGACCGGGCCGGAATTGCTGAAACAGATGGCCGTGCTGGGCCTCACGCCGGACGCGTTCGTCGCCGGTGTCGGCACGGGTGGCACCGTGATGGGCGTCGGCCGGGCCCTGCGCGCCAGCCTTCCGGACGTTAAAATCCACCCCCTTGAGCCGCTGGAATCGCCAACGCTCTCCACCGGCCACAAGGTCGGCAGCCACCGTATCCAGGGCATTTCGGATGATTTCATTCCGGCCATTGTCGACTTTGCCCAGCTCGATGATGTCATCGCTGTCTCCGATGGGGACGCGATCCTCATGGCGCAGGCGCTGGCCAGCGAACTCGGCCTCGGTGTCGGCATCTCGTCCGGTGCCAACCTGATCGGTGCCCTGATGGCCGCCGAACGGCTTGGGCCCGACGCGCGCGTCGCAACCGTATTCTGTGATGACAACAAGAAATACCTCTCGACCGCACTGTCACGCAGCGAGCCGGTCAAGGAAGGCTATCTCAGCCCGGAGATCGAATTGCTTGGCTTCGAAGCGACGCCCTGCCCGGCCTGATCGGCCGACCTAATCCGCCTTGGCGCAGATCGCCCAAACCTTCAGCTTCCACTTGGGTGAAAAGCTGCTCTGGTTCCGGGCATTGACCATCCAGTGCGTGCCATCATAGGCGGGCTGGCTGGTGGTCGCCTGCCCCTCGAGAATGGCGTCGGTCTCGTCGAGCGCCGCCCAGCCGCCTCCCGTCACTTTCTTGTCCTTCGGACAATTGACGATGAGTTGCTTGGACACGGTCGCATCGACAACCGTTTCCTGGGCTACGATTTCGTATCCTGCCAGCTGCGCGCTGGCTGCAGGCGTAACGACGGCAGCCGTGGCAAGGGCCAGGCTGAAGGCTTTGATCTGGGGCATTTTAATACTCCCTAAGACAAAACGGCGCCCCATCCGGACGCCGCTTCAGTCTAACAGGAGTTGAACCGGCTGCGAAGCGGGGTCAGCCTGCGGCGGCGACCTCACGGGCCGTCACTTCGGCTTGCACGTCCATGAAACGACGCGTGAACTGGCTCACGCGCGGCGCAATTTCCGTGCGGAACCGGTTGCCGTTGAACACACCATAATGGCCGACGCCCGGCTGGATATAATCCGCCTTCATATCGTCGGGGATCTTCGTGCAAAGATCATGCGCCGCCTGCGTCTGGCCAATGCCGGAAATATCGTCCTTCTCGCCCTCGACCGTCATCAGCGCCACATCGCGGATCGCCTGCGGCTTCACCAGCCGCTCACCGCGATACCTGTAGATGCCGCGTGCCAGATGGTGCTCCTGGAATACACGCTGGATGGTCTGCAGGTAGAATTCCTCGGTCAGGTCGAGCACGGAGAGATATTCGTCATAGAACTCGCGGTGCTTGCCGGCCTCGTCTCCGTCACCATCGACGAGGTGATTGAAGAAGTGCCATTGCGCATCGACATGGCGGTCCCAGTTCATGTTCATGAACGAGGCCAGCTGCACGAAGCCCGGATAGACGCGGCGCATCACGCCCGGATAAGGCGCCGGAACGGTGTGGATCATGTTTTCTTCAAACCAGGCGAACGAGCGCTCTTCGGCCAGCTCGTTCGGCACCGTGGGGCTGCGGCGCGCATCAATGGGCGAGCCCATGAAGGTCATCGAAGCCGGGCGGGCCGGGTCATTGTCCTCAGCCATCATGGAAATCGCGGCCAGAACAGGCGGTCCCGGCTGACAGACGCCGAGCACATGGGCGCCCGGGCCGACATGGGTGATCATGTCACGGATATGGTCGATATAATCATCAAGATCGAACCGGCCGAGCCAGACCGGCGCCATGCGCGCATCCGCCCAGTCGGTGATGTAGACGTCATGATTGGGCAGGAAAGCCTCAACCGTGCCGCGCAGCAGGGTCGCATAGTGGCCAGACAGCGGCGCGGTGATGATCATGCGCGGTAGCGGCGGCGCGCCCGGCTTGCGCACGGCGGCCAGCTGTTCGGGGTCTTTCTTGAAGTGGATCAGGTTGCACCAGGGCGAGCGCCAGGACACGGTCGGTGTCACCTTGATCGGCGCGCTGTTCACGCGAACCGTGTCAATCCGCCATTCCGGCTTGCCATAATAGCGTGTGGAACTCTCGAAAACGTCCGCAAAGGCAGCGAGCGATTTGCCGTATTCCGTCTTGCCAAGGGGATTCAGCGGGGAAAGAAGCGCCGCCCGGCCAGCCTTGGCGGCCAGTCTCATCGGCGCCATTGCCGCGCGGTTCATTTCGACAAGTGAGTAAAGCATCGCGTTACAAACCTTTCATGCTGCATTGCAACATAAGAGCAGTTTTCCGGCGTAGCAAACAGATTCGCCATACGCGCGTGATGACGACTACCCGCCAGAATAATTGAATTTGTGTAAAATTTGCACGCGGGTGGTCGCAAGAGAGTTAAGAAGCCGATGCTCTAACGTAAGCTTCAGGGAGGACGAGACCCATGTTCCTTAAGTGTGAGCCAAATCCCCATCGCGCGGGCCGGATGACCCGCACGCTGGTGTTCGAGCATGTTCCGGGCCAGCGCTACGCGATCGATGCTGAGCAGCTGCACAAAAAGCCTGAACTGCTGAACGCATTCGGCCGCAACATGTATGCGCGTTTCCGCGTGCTCGACGCGATGGCGTACATGATCTGCCTGCTCGGCTTCCTGGCCACGATTGCCTTCGTCTGGTGGGCCTTCATTCCGGGCTTGGCCATCTGCGTCCTGATGCTGGCGACCAATCGCAAGTCAGCCGGCGAGATTGCGCGCAAGGCGGCCACACGTTCGGTCGACAATTTCCGCGCGCTCCACGAAATGGGCTGTCTTTGGCTGGTTTACGCCTAGATCCCGATCAGGCCCAGAATGCCGGCAATCACGGCAATCAGCATGAACATCAGTGACAGGCTGACCGATACGGCCCGCTGATCCTTGCGCCGCGTCCGCACGCCTTTCGGGTTCTTGCCCTCTTTCGGGGCCAGCATGAGCCGCGTCGAGAAAAAGCCGAAGGCGGCCAGCGCCGCCGTCACCGCCGCCGCCCAGCTCGTCGCAATCGCGAAAAACGCCATGGCTGCCAGCATGATGCCGGCAATCGGGACGGCAGTTGCGTGCAGCAATTCGCGCACATGCCGGTCAGCCCGGCTGCCATCAAGCTTGTCGAAGCTGCAATTGGGCGAGGCAATCGCCACGACCCAGCCAGCGCCAATGGCCATGGCGCTCGCCGCTACGCCCAGACCGCCCGCATAATGCTGTATCTCTGTAATCATGCGCGAATCATGCAGGGATTCGGCGAGCCGCAGGAAGCAAATTCGCTATTCGCGCCTTTTAGCCGGTGCTCAGCGCCAGCAACCGACTGATGGTTGCCCGCGGCAGTCCGCTCTCACCATGCCAGCCGTTGACGGCGGCCTGCACTTTCGCGAGGTCGCCCTTGCTGGTGGCCGCAGGCTTGTCCAGTACCCCCTCGCGCTTCAGCGCCGCGCACATGTCCCCCGACGTGATCCAGGCATCCCAGCCGCAAAAGCGCAGAAAATACTGCGCCGTCGCCCCGCCAAGCCGGGAGCCGCGCTTGTTCAGCGTCGCCATCAGTCCCGTCTGGTCATCGGCGGGCCAACTGGCAAGAAAATGCCCGAAACCGCCCTCATTCTGCTCGATCTCGGCGACCATGCGCGCATTCTCCAGCGTCGCCTTGATCTTCTGCCCATTGCGCACGATCCGCTCATCCGAGACGAGGTCGCCCATCATTTCGTCGCCAAAAAAGGCCAGCTTCGCCGGGTCAAAGCCCTCAAAGGCCGCCTCGAAGCCATCCCACTTGGCCTCGATGACCTTCCAGTTGAACCCGGCATTGAACATGCAGCGCGTCATCGTCGACAGGAGACGATCCGCCGGCACCTTGGACAGGTTCTTCACGCCATGCGCATTGCGCGCCTGCGCCAGCACGGCCTCGCGGCCGCCATGATGCTGGCCGGCACGCTCAATCACCTTGTCGAACGTGCCCATGGCCTTCAATCCTTCAGAGTGCGGTTTCGTAGACCTTGGCATAATCGTCCGCGCTCATCGTGCGCGGATTGCCGAAATGCGCGAGATCCTTGAGGGCATATTCCACGATGCCGGGGCCATCGGCAGCCGTCAGGCCGATATCGGACAGTGTCTTCGGAATGCCGATCGCATCATTCAGGTCCTGGATCGCATCACCGAGATCCGCCTTGGCCTTCAGGCCCATGGCCGCGCGCAGGCGGACATATTTCTCGTCGGCCGCGCCCTCATGGAAGCGCAGGATGTGCGGCAGGAAGATCGCGTTCAGCGTGCCATGGTGCAGTTTCTTCTCGTGCAGACGGCCAGCCGCATGGCTCAGCGCGTGCACGCCACCAAGCCCCTTCACGAAGGCCAGCGCGCCCTCATAGCTCGCCATCATCATGTGCCAGCGCGCTTCGGGGTCGCCGCCATCCTTGACGGCCTTCTCGAGCCAGCCACCCCCAAGCGCCCGCACGACACCGTCATAGCCGATGCCTTCGGCCGGCGGGTTCACGGTTGGCGTCAGCACAGCCTCGATACAGTGCGTCACCGCGTCCATGCCCGTGGCCGCCGTCATATAGGCCGGCAGGCCGAGCGTCAGGTCCGGGTCGCAGATCGCCGTCGACGGAATGAGGTTCGGTGAGGCGAACGTCTCCTTACGGCCATTCTCCATCGTCGTGATCATGCCGATCGACACTTCCGAGCCCGTGCCCGCCGTGGTCGGAATGGCAATCAGCGGCGGAATCTTGCCGATCTTCTTGGCCCCGCCAATGATGGCCGCATAATTCTCGAGCGGCTCCGGGTGCGACGCCATCAGGCCGATCGCCTTGGCATGGTCCATCGACGAGCCACCGCCCACGGCAATGATGCCGTCCGCGCCGCTATCCTTGTAGGCCTGCGTCGCGATCTTGGCCTGCGTCTCGGTCGGGTTGGCAACCGTCTCGGCGAAGATGCCTGCGGGCGCAGTGCCCAGAGCTGCCACGACCTTGTCCAGGATGCCCGCCGCCTTGATGCCCGGATCCGTCACGATGAAGGCCCGCGTGATGCCGAGCTTCTTCGCGGTGACTTCCAGCTGCTTCAGCGCGCCGGAATCGAAAATGCAGGGCGTAAGGAAATTGATGACGGGCATGAAAACTATCCTGTGAGGGCCGGGATCGGCATGTGGGATGCCATGTTCCCCGCTCGCGCGCACAAGTTCAAGCCTGCCGCAGCGGGAAATGCCCCGCCATCACGCCGCACCCCATCCCTCAACCCGGCGCAATCCGTCCATATCCCATGCCCGGCAGGCGGCATCAATCGGGACTTCTACCTATCCGGGCGCTCATGTCGCGCGGCGTGCGACCGCGCGTCAAAACGGTCAATTACCAAAGCAAAAACAAAGGTCTACCTCCCGCCCATCGCAGTCACTTTTCGGGGTACAGACCAATGAAAAATCTCCTTCTCGCCGCCCTCATGGCCAGCGCCGCCTGGGTCGGAACCAGCCCGGCCGCCGAGGCCCAGGACAATCCCTGGATGCTGCGCGCCCGCGTCATCGGCGTCCTTCCCGACGAAAGCGGCACGCTCAAGGTCGGCGGCACAAGGCTGCCCGGCGACGTGGATATCGGCGACCAGTACGTGCCGGAATTCGACATCACCTATTTCTTCAACAAGCACATCGCCGCTGAGCTGATCCTCGGGGTCACGCCGCATGATGTGAAGGCCGTCAACGTCACCGTTCCCGGTGCGCTGACCGATGCCACGATCGACCTGGGCGATGTCTGGCTGCTGCCACCCACGCTGACCGCCCAATACCATTTCACCGAAATGGGCCGCTTCAAGCCCTATGTCGGCGCCGGCATCAACGCGACTTTCTTCTTCAACGAGGATGAAGGCAAGGTGGCCGATGGCATCAGCTATGATTCCAGCGTCGGCCCCGCCCTGCAGGCCGGGTTCGATTATGATCTCGACGGCGAGCCAGGTGGCTGGGCCTTCAATGCGGACATCAAGAAGATCTGGATCAATACGGACGTCACCGTCGACTTCACAACGGCGCTGGGCGCCAAGGTGAAGGCCGACGTGGATATCGATCCGCTCGTGATCGGCATGGGGCTTGGCTACAAGTTCTAGCGCCGGACGGGCCGCTGTTACTCCCGGAAGCAGCGGCCGTCATACTGAACCGCGCCCCGCAAGGGCGCGGTTTTTTTGTGCATTGAAATCATTGCACATGTCGGCTCCCGATGTAGAGATTGCGGGCATGAGCATACTTTCCGTGAATGACCTAGTGGTCGATTTCGACACGCCCGACGGCCTTGTGCACGCCGTGCGCGGTATCAGTTTTGATGTGGCTGAAGGCGAATGCCTCGGCATTGTCGGCGAAAGCGGATCGGGCAAGAGCCAGACGGCCCTTGCCGCGCTTGGCCTCCTGGCCGGAAATGGAACGGCCACGGGCCATATCGATTTCAACGGCACCAATATGCTGGATGCCCCCATCGAGGCCCTGCGCAAGATACGCGGCGCCCAGATGTCGATGATATTCCAGGATCCCCTGACCAGCCTGACCCCCCACATGACCGTCGGCGCGCAGATGCGCGAAGTCCTGGCGCTGCATAAGGGCATCAAGGGCGAGGAAGCCGACAAGCGCTGCGTGGAATGGCTGGAAAATGTGCGTATTCCGGAAGCCGCCCGGCGCATGGACCAGTTCCCGCATGAGCTCTCCGGCGGCATGCGCCAGCGCGTGATGATCGCCATCGCAATGCTCTGCAATCCGCGCCTGTTGCTGGCCGACGAACCGACAACGGCGCTTGATGTCACCGTTCAGGCCCAGGTCCTCGACCTGATGAATGACCTCAAGCGCGATACCGGCACAGGCATCGCCCTCATCACGCATGACATGGGCGTCGTTGCCCGCATGTGCGACCGCGTGAT
Organism: Hyphomonas chukchiensis; assembly: GCF_000682695.1. GTDB lineage: Bacteria > Pseudomonadota > Alphaproteobacteria > Caulobacterales > Hyphomonadaceae > Hyphomonas > Hyphomonas chukchiensis. The sequence continues at coordinate 405,048 of NZ_AWFG01000001.1, forward strand.
CGTCATGCGCCACGGCGAGATCGTCGAGCGCGGCACGGTCGACGAGATTTTCTACAATCCCCAGCACGCCTATACCAAGATGCTCCTCGAAGCCGTGCCCCGGATCGACCAGCCGGATCGGCGCGGCCGCCCGACGCTTGGCCCTGCGCCGGATGTGTCAGTCAAACCCGTTCTCGAAGTCGATGACATGAAGATTCACTTCCCCATCCGGGTGAAGGGCGGTCTTTTTGGCAAGACAAAGCCGCTCAAGGCGGTCAACGGCGTCTCGTTCGACCTGCGCCCCGGCGAAACGCTGGGCGTCGTCGGGGAATCCGGCTGCGGCAAGTCCACGCTCGCGCGCGGCGTCCTGCGTCTGATCCCGCCGACCGACGGCAAGGTCGCCTGGCTCGGCAAGGACATCACCAAGGCTGGCAAGTCCGAGATGGACGGCCTGCGCGATGACCTGCAGATCGTTTTTCAGGATCCGCTCGCCAGCCTTGACCCGCGCATGACCATCGGCGCCTCGATTGCCGAACCCCTTCAGGTGCATGAGCCCCGCCTCACCCGCGCCGAACGTGACGAGCGCGTCCAGGCGATCATGCCCCGCGTCGGCCTCGACCCTGCCCTGATCAACCGCTACCCGCATGAACTGTCAGGCGGCCAGAACCAGCGCGTCGGCATTGCCCGCGCGATGATCCTGAAGCCGAAACTGGTTATCTGCGACGAGGCCGTCTCGGCGCTCGATGTGTCCGTACAGGCACAGGTTGTCGACCTGCTGATTGAACTGCAGAAGGAATTCGGCCTCGCCATGATCTTCATCAGCCACGACCTCTCGGTCGTGCGCGAGATCAGCCACCGCGTGATGGTTCTCTATCTCGGGCGCATTGTGGAACTCGCCGGCCGCACCGCCATCTATGAGGATGCCCGCCATCCGTACACGAAGGCCCTGATCGCCGCCGTCCCGGCCGCTGACCCGAAACTCGAACGCACCCGCGAGCGCATCAAGCTGACCGGCGACCTGCCGAGCCCGCTGGACAGCCGGGCCCCGCTCCGTTTCCTGAAGTCGAAGCGTGTGGACGATCCTGATGCCGAACAATACCAGCCACAACTCATCGAGATCGCGCCAGGACATATGGTTGCCGAGCATGACGCGATCCTCGGCAGCGAAGGCCTGTATGCCAGCTGACAGTCGGCACGCCGCACCACGGATTCATAACATGCGTTATTCCGGAATTTCTCAAAATGGTTAGAGTGCGGATCGCTCATCCCTGTCCGGAGCTCCAATAGGCCAACCGATGCACAAGATCAGACCCAAGCCGCCGACCGAGACCGACCGCATTGACCGGCCTGTTCCAGGCCCGTTCGATTTCAAGCAAGCCTTCGAGCTTTCACCGAGCCCCCTGATGATCCTGAACAGGGATCTCGACTATGTTTACGCAAACGCTGCCTATCTGGTGACCACAGGCTGTACCCTGTCGGAAATACAGGGCCGCCATGTGTTCGAGGCTTTTCCCGAAACTGAGGAACGTACAGCACTGTTCAAGGCCGCCTTCGAGCAGGCGCTTGATGGCACCGAGAACGTCCTGATGACCGAGCCCTATGCCATCCCGGTTGATGGTGGCGGCATGCGCGAAATAGTCTGGATCTGCACGCAAATCCCCCTTCGCAATGCTGCGGGAGAGGTCGAATACGTGATGCAGAACGCCGTGGACATCACCGAGAAATATCATAGCGAGCAGGAAAACCGTGTCCTCTTGCGCGAACTGGACCACCGGGTGAAGAACTCGCTCGCCACAATGCAGGCTGTTACCCGCATGTCCCTCGTCGACTCCAAATCGATGCAGGAGGCACGTGACGACCTTCTGGCCCGCATGCATGCCATGTCCGAAGTCCAGAACCTGCTGGTCGAACGCAACTGGGCCGGCTCGAACATCGAAGCCGTGCTCTCGAATGCCCTCAAGCCCTTTGGCTACGAGTCTGATGGTGCCTCGCGCATCACACTGGATGGCCCGCATGCCCTGGTCACCGCCAAACAGGCCCAGGCCCTCTCCATGGCGCTGCACGAGCTGGCAACCAATGCCGCCAAGTATGGCGCACTCTCCAATGATGAAGGAACCGTCCATGTCGCCTGGACGTTCAACGAAACGAACGGCTCGCATTTCGACCTGACCTGGCAGGAGTCCGATGGTCCGGTTGTGACAAAGCCAACCCGCAGGGGTTTCGGGACGACGATGCTGACCCGGATCCTCGCACAGGAAATTAATGGCGACCTATCACTTGATTACAAGCCCGACGGTTTAGTTTGTAAAATGGAAGGGTGGCTCGAGAACGGAAACTGACAATGACTGCCAGCCGAATATTCATTGTCGAGGACGAAGCCATCCTCCTCTGCGATCTCGAAGACATCGTCACGCACCTTGGGTATGACCTCGCTGGCAGCGCCACCAGCCTCGACGAGGCCATGGACAAACTCAGGGACGGTCAGAAACCAGACATTGCCCTGCTCGATCTCAACCTGAACGGCACGCCAAGCGACCCGATCGCCGACTATCTGATCGCCGCCAACGTGCCCATCCTCTTCGTCTCCGGCTATGGTCGCCGGGGCCTCGCCGAACGCTTCAGCGCCTGCCATGTCCTCCAGAAGCCCTATGATGAGACCAAGCTGGCGAATGCCCTTGGCCGCCTGATCGCCGGCGAAGCCCCCTGAAACACCGCTGAACGGACTCAAAACGGTCCCTGAAGTCCCCCGATTGTCCCCGGAACGGTCAGCGAATGGTCCGGGAATACCCACGGAACGACCTGCATTTCCCCGCCTTGCCCTTGCGAGGCTGGGAGAATAGGGTGCGCCGACTTCAACCGGGACCCCTGAAATGCCTGATACACTGACCTCCACCCTGCCCGTGACCCTGTCTGACATCGAAGCCGCCGCGCGCGTCCTCGAAGGCCAGATTGTGCATACGCCAATGCACTATTCACGGACACTGTCAGCGATTACCGGGGCCGAAGTCTGGGTGAAGTTCGAGAACCTCCAGTTCACCGCTGCCTTCAAGGAACGCGGCGCCCTGAACCGTCTCACCCACCTGTCGGAAGCCCAGCGCAAGGCAGGCGTCATCGCCGCCTCAGCCGGCAACCATTCCCAGGGCGTGGCCTATCATTCCCGTCGCCTCGGCATCCCCGCCACGATCGTGATGCCCCGCACGACACCCTTCAGCAAGGTCGAGCAGACCCGCAGCCATGGCGCAGAGATCGTGCTGCACGGCCTGAACTTCGACGAAGCCAAGGCCGAAGCCTATAATATCTGCCAGCGCGAAGGCCTGACCTTCATCCACCCCTTTGATGACCCCCATGTCATGGCCGGTCAGGGCACCGTTGCGCTCGAAATGCTCGCACAGAACCCAGAACTCGACACCCTGATCGTACCCATCGGCGGTGGCGGCCTCATCTCCGGCATGGCGATTGCCGCCAAGGGCATCAATCCGAACATCAGCATCGTCGGCGTGCAGGCCTCCATGTACCCGGCCATGCTGTGCGAAATCGAAGGCCGGGATGTCCATGTCGGCGGCGCCACGATTGCCGAAGGCATTGCCGTGCGCGATGTCGGCCGCCTGCCACTGCAGGTCGTGCGCGATCTGGTCGACGAGATCCTTCTGGTCGAGGAAGAACACCTCGAACAGGCCATCACACTCTATGTGAACGTCGAAAAGACAGTCGCGGAAGGGGCTGGCGCTGCCGGCCTCGCGGCCCTGCTCGCGCATCCGGGCAAGTTCAAGGGCAAGAAGGTCGGCCTCGTGCTCTGCGGCGGCAATATCGACACGCGCCTTCTGGCATCCGTGCTCACGCGCGCCCTCGTGCGCGAGAAACGCCTCGCCTCCATCCGCATCATCGGCGACGACCGGCCGGGCCTGCTCGCGCTGGTCTCCAAGATCATCGGCGACAATGGCGCCAATATCATGGAAGTCGCTCACAACCGCCTCGCGCTGGATGTGCCGGCCAAGGGCGCCGAGTTCGATATCCTCATCGAAACGCGCGACAGCCAGCACACGCAGGACGTGATCGATGCCCTCACCGCCGAAGGTTACCCGCCGCGCCCCCTGTAGCGTTAAGGTGACTTGGGCCTCAAAGCGCCCTAGACCCGCGCCGAAACTGAACCAGACGGAGCCTGACCCGAGATGATCCGCACATTCGCTGCAGCCTGCGCTGCCCTCTTCATGATCGCTGCCTGCAGCCAGTCCAAGGAAATCGCCGACGTGAACGCGCCATTCGAAAAATACCTGCCATGGGATGCCAACGGAAAGGACGTGAAGTCCGCCGAAGGTGGCCTGCAATATATCGTGCTGAACGAAGGCCCGAAGGACGGCAAGTCGCCCGTGCCGACCGATATGGTGCGCGTCAATTATGATGGCCGCACAGCAGCAGGCGAAAAGTTCGACAGCTCCTTTGATCGCGGCCAGCCAGCCTCCTTCAAGCTGAACCAGGTCATTCCGGGCTGGACGCAGGGCCTGCAGCTGATGAGCGAAGGCGATGACTACCTGTTCTTCATCCCGAACAACCTTGCGTATGGCAACACGGCGCGCGGCAATGTCATCAAGGCCGGCGACGACCTGGTCTTCCGCGTCAACCTTCTGGAAGTGATGGAGCCCAAGACGGCCGATGCCGCCGCCTGGAAGAAATACATGCCATGGGATTCCAGCCTGCCCGAGGTCAAGAAAACCAAATCGGGTCTTGAATATGTCGTGCTCGCCAGCGGCGATCCCTCAGGCCCGTCACCGGAAAACGGCGAAATGGTCGCCGTCTATTATGACGGCCGTCTCGCCGAAAACGGCGAACAGTTCGACAGCTCCTATGAGCGTGGCGCGCCGGAAGTCTTCCCGTCCAACCAGCTCATCCCCGGCTGGGTTGAGGCGCTCTCGATGATGAAGCCCGGCGACCGCTGGATGGTCTATATCCCGGCTGACCTCGGCTATGGCGCTGCCGGCACGCCCGGCGGCCCGATCCCGCCGAACGCAGCGCTTCAGTTTGAAGTCGAACTCATGGACGTGATGAAACGCGGCTAAGGCCACGCGCAAGGTAGAATACCGATATGGCCATTACCGCCGATACACTCGCCCGGATCGCGCTCGACGCCGGCAAGCTCATCATGGACATCTATGAGAGCGATTTTGACGTCGCCCAAAAGGGCGATGCCTCGCCCGTGACCGAAGCCGATCAGAAAGCCGAGACACTGATCCTGGCCGAACTTGCAAAGGCAGATCCGCATCTTCTGGTCGTCGCCGAAGAAGCCGCCAGCGAAGGCAATGTGCCGGACCATGGCCCGCGCTTCGCCCTCGTCGATCCACTTGACGGCACGCGCGAGTTCGTCAGCAAGAACGGCGAATTCACCGTAAACATTGCAATCATCGAGCACGGGCGTCCCGTCATGGGCGTCGTCTATGCGCCTGCCCGCGATCGTTTGTTTGTCGCCGAGAGCCATAATTCGGGCTGGCAGGCCAGTGCCAAGCCCGGCGGCGCTGTGCCGACAGAGCGCACGCCGCTGCGCATCCGCCCCTGCCCCGCAGCAGGCGTCACCGCCATCGCCTCGAAATCACACCGCACGCCGGAAACCGACGTCTGGCTGGACAAGCACAATGTTAGCGAAACGCTCAGCGCCGGCTCGTCCCTGAAATTCTGCCTGATCGCAGCGGGAGAAGCCGACCTCTATCCCCGCATGGGTCGCACGATGGAATGGGATACAGCTGCGGGCCAGGCCGTGGTCGAGGCCGCTGGCGGCCGCGTCCTGACAGAAGACGGCGCGCCTCTCCTCTATGGCAAACGCGAGCGCGGCTATGACAACCCGCACTTCATTGTCTATGGCGATGTGACCCCCTGCTGAAGCGGGCTCTCGATCAAGCGACTTAATTCTGCCAAGAAACGTGCAGGGAGAAGAAAGCGCATGGCACGTCAATATTTCGGAACCGACGGCATTCGTGGCCGCGTGAACCAGAAGCCGATGACGGCGGAAACGGCACTCCGGCTCGCCATCGCCACGGCGCGCACCTTTGCGCCGGATGGAACCGGTACAGTTGTCATTGGTCGCGACACGCGCCGCTCCGGCGAGATGATCGAGGCGGCCCTTATCGCCGGCCTCACCAGCATGGGCCTGACACCCCAGCTCGCCGGCATCGTGCCAACGCCCGCCATCGCCATGACAACCCGCGTCTCCGGCGCCCGGTTCGGCCTGATGGTGTCAGCCTCGCACAACAAATACGAAGACAATGGCATCAAGCTCTTCAGTCCCGAGGGCCTGAAGTTTGATGACACGACCGAAGAAGCGCTGGAAGCCGCCATGGCGACTGCTTTTGACGGCACCTTCGCTGCCCCCGCCCTGATCTCCACGCCCCAACGGATGGCAGGTGTTGGCGACGACTATGTCCGCAGCTGCCTCGCCACCGTGAGTTCCAGCAACAAGATCCACGGCATGAAAGTCGTCCTGGACTGCGCCCATGGCGCAGGCTTCGAGGTTGCACCGGAAGCCCTGCTCCATTGCGGCGCCGACCTCAGGGTCATCGGCGCGGGGCCCGACGGCGTGAACATAAATGCAGGGCACGGATCGACTGACACTGCCGCCCTGAAAGCCGCTGTTCTCGACGCGCGCGCCGATATCGGCCTTGCCCTCGACGGTGATGCGGACCGTATCATCGTGGTTGACGAGACAGGCACCGAGATCGATGGCGATCAGATTATGGCCCTGATCGTGCGCGAGCTGCACGCGAGCGGGCGGCTCAAGGGCGGCGGCATGGTCTCCACCGTCATGTCGAACATGGGCCTCGATCAGTACATGCAATCGCTTGGCCTGACGCTCGCCCGCACGAAAGTCGGCGACCGTTATGTCGGCGAGCACATGCGCGCCCATGGTTTCAATTTCGGTGGCGAGCCCTCCGGCCACATCATCCTCTCGGATGTCTCCACAACCGGCGACGGCCTGCTGGCCGGCCTGCATGTGCTCTCCATCCTCGCCGAGAGTGGTCAGAAAATGTCAGAGCTCGGACGGGTGTTTACCCCCGCCCCGCAGGAACTGGTCAATATCCGTTACGCGGGCGCCAATCCGATGACCAGCGACCGCGTAAAGGCCGCCCTCACCGAGGCCGAAACCCTGATGGGCGCGCGCGGGCGCATGGTGGTGCGCAAGTCGGGCACGGAACCGCTTATCCGCGTCATGGCCGAAGCGCTCGAGGAAGACCTGATGAAACAGGGCCTCCAGATTGTTGTCGAGGCGGTGAAGGCGGCATCCTGAGCCCCCGCACCCTGTCAGGAATGCTAGGACCTGACGTAGCGGCGACGGGCCATTCCGCACAAACTAACCCGACGTCACCGGCCCATTTGGCCCTGCCAGCGCACCGTGGACGCTAGCCAATATGCGCGTTTCAAATACACTGGGAAAAACAAGACAATCATATCCTAGGGAGTACGCAGCCATGGCCGAAGGTCAGACCTTGCCGCCATTTCGCCTGTTGCCGATGAAGGCGCCGGACATCCAGATGACCCGCGCTGAAGGCGGCGTCATCTATGTGACTCCGCGCCAGGCCCCCGGCGACCGCCCCAGGACGATCCCGCATTGCCTCGATGAACGGGCAGCGGAACACCCGGATCGTCCCTTCCTGAGAGAGAAGGATCCCGCCACGGGCGAATGGCAGACGCTCACCTATGGCGAAGCAAAGTCGATCACGGACGGTCTCGCGCAGGCCTTCCTCGACATGGGCGCCGGCCCCGACGCACCGGTCATGATCCTGTCCGGCAACTCGACGCGCGCTGCCATGGTCATCCTCGCAGCGCAAAAGATCGGCGCGCCTGCCGCACCGATCTCGGTCCCCTATTCACTCATGTCCACGGACCATGAGAAACTGAAACACTGCTTCGGCGCCGTAAAACCCGCCATCATTTTCGCGGAGCAATACGAGCCCTTCCGAAAAGCCATCAGCGCCCTCAATGCCGGTGCTTGTCACATCTTCTCCGCCGATCCGGCGGGCGAGAACAGCGTGCGCCATTATGACGACCTTGTTGCAACCGAGCCCACAGACGCTGTCGCCAGCGCCATGGCCAGGCTTGATGATGCCTCCATCGCGAAATACCTGTTCACCTCCGGCTCCACCGGCCTGCCGAAACCCGTGCCGACCACGCAAGGCGCCATGTGCGCCATGATTGGCGGACAGGAAGGCCTGCGCGACGATGCGCGCGACCCTGAATACAATCCGGACCTGATTCCCAACGTCCTCGACTGGTTGCCCTGGAACCACATTTCCGGCTCGAATGTGAACTTCAATGGCGCCATCTGGAACGGCGCAACCTTCTGGATCGACGACGGCAAGCCCACCCCTGCCCTCTTTCAGCGCACGATCGACAATATCCGCGATTGTTCGCCCTCTTCCTTCGGCACGGCGCCCATCGCCCTTGCCATGCTGGCAGATGCCATGGAGGCGGATGACGCGCTGCTCGCAGCCTTCTTCAAGAACATGCGGTCCATCGGCTATGGGGGCGCGACGCTGTCGGACGATCTCTATGATCGCCTGCAGGCGCTCGCGATCAAGGCCACGGGGCGTCGTATCCCCATCATCACCATGTATGGCGCCACCGAAACGCAAGGCATCACTGTGGTCCATTGGGAAGCCGAGCGTGTCGGCCTGATCGGCCTGCCCCTTCCGGGCATGACGCTCAAGCTCGTGCCGAACGGCGCCAAGCTCGAAGTGCGCGTCAAGGGCCCGTCCGTCATGTCCGGCTACCTCGACAGCCCCAAGAAGAATGCCGAAGTGTTCGACGAGGAAGGCTATTACTGCCTTGGCGACGCCGTCACCTTCGTGGACGAGGACCACCCCGAGAAAGGCCTCGTCTTTGACGGACGTGTCGGCGAGGACTTCAAGCTCTCCTCAGGCACATGGGTCAGCGTCGGCACATTGCGGCCCGACTTCGTGGCCGCCTGTTCACCCCTCATCTTCGATGCCGTCATCGCCGGCCAGGACAAGGACTATGCGGCCGTCATGGTCTGGCCCTCCCAGGCCGTCATGGAACAATATGTGAAAGTCGCCGGCGGAGACAGGGAACGCGCGCTGAAAACGTTCACGGACGAACTCGCGCACAAGGCCAAGGCCTTCAACGCAGGCGAACCCGGTTCGTCCCGCCGGCTGAAACGCCTTCTCGTACTGACCGAGCCTCCATCGATCGACGCAGGCGAAATCACCGACAAAGGCTATGTGAACCAGCGCCTGGTGATTGACCGACGCGCCGACCTGGTCTCCCGCATCTATTCGGATCCACTGGCAGACGGTGTCGTCCAGCTTTAGTCCGTCTGCCTCTTAAAGCCTTGTCAGGCTTTTCAAATTAGGCTGCCCATCACTTGTGGAGGGACGCCATATGACGTTCGATGCCCGCGGTGGCAAAGGCCCTGCGATCAGCAGCAACGCCCTGTTCGCCTGCGCGGTTGTTGCCGTCGTGGGCGGCGCCTTTCTGGCCGTTCTGAATTTTCCGGCTTCGTCTGAGAAAGGCGAGGCACCTCAGGCCATTGTCGCTTTAGCAGGGACGGAGTCCTTGCAGGCGCCGGACGGCTTCTCATCCAGACCTGCGACATACTATTTTGAGACCCTTGCCCGCCTTGATCCGTCCGCCTCGGCCAGCCTCCAGTCGCGCCTGGGGAAGGCTGACGGAAAGACAGGTGGGGATCACGCCGATATCGTTCTGATACATGGCGCGGCCCTGCTGAAGGAACGCGCCACAGACCTCGCCCAGGCCGACACAAGCCACATCGACGGCATCCTCGTCATGACGCGGGATCGCCTGAAATCTGCCTCGCGCGCGGGCAATATATGGTGCGACGGCAACCAGTATGCCGATCTGGATGAAAGTGCCCTGCGCAATCCTGCCGCCTTTGAACAGAGTTTCGCCCGCCTTGAGGGACCGCTCCAGGATTACGGTTTCGAACTGATGGCGCATCTCCTGCTAGCGGCAGATGATGGGGCCCGCAATCCGGTCGCGCGGGGCCCTGTCACCCATGCGGACAAGGCCGCCCTGCAAGGTGTTGTCATGTCCATGCTGTCGGATCCGCAAGTCGTGCCGCTGATAATGGCCGCCCAGACAAGCGCGGATCCAGACGAACTCAGGCGCAAGCTCAACGTTTGCGAACTCGGCGCGACGGCCATGACAGCACTCAAGACCCTGCCTCAGGATACCAAGGGACGCGTCTTTGCCGATCTTGTGAAACAACTGGCTGAAGGGAATGCGGACCTTGCTGGTCTGACCCATTATTAGGCCTGTCTGCGCCCCTATCCGATCAGGTCAAAGCGGCGCGCATCAACGATTTTCACGAAACCCTCGCGTCGCCGGGAATTCTGCCTTCACAAGGCCCGGTTTCGAACCCATCTTGCCGCCATGACGCTCGACGAATCCTTTCGGCACTTTCTTGACCGGTTCCAGATACCGGACCTGGCTCATCTTGACTGGAAGAGCTCGACCGACAAGCTGCGCCAGCAATTCCACGTCGCGAGCCGCGCCATCGAGCGCGATGCCCCGGAAATGGCCGACATCTCCCACGTGAAGGTCGAAGGCGCCGCCGGGCCGCTCAAGGCCCGACTCTACACGCCCCTTGGCGCCGGGATGCCGCCCGGGCCCGGAATTGTCTTCTTCCATGGCGGCGGCTTCATGCTGGGCGATCTCGACAGCCACGACATGGTTTGCAAGCGCTTGGCTGAAGGTGCCCGCAGCCGGGTGATCGCCATCGACTACCGGCTCGCACCCGAACACACTTTTCCCGCCGCACATGAGGATGCGCTGGCCGCGTGGAACTGGATCGTCACGCATGCCGAACAACTCGGCCTTGATCCGGACCGTCTCGCCGTCAGCGGTGATAGTGCAGGCGGCAACCTGTCCGCCTATCTCGCGCAGGAAATGAACCGCACCGGCGGCCCCAGGCCCGCATTCCAGTTGCTGCTCTATCCCCTGGTTCAGTTTGTCGACATCCGGACGAAGAAAATGAGCTTCCAGGAAGGTGGCTTTTTCATATCCGCCAACCTGTTCGAGTATTTCCGGGACAGCTATATCGCCGATGAAAGCCAGCGGATGGACGTGCGTGTCTCGCCCCTCTTTGCAGGCCCGGACGCCTTCAAGGGCCTTCCACCGGCCCATTTCGTGCTCTGCGGCTGGGATCCGCTGAAGGATGAAGGCCTCGCCTATGCCGACAAGATGGCCAGTTTTGGTGTGCCCGTGACGGTTCGCGAACATGCTGGCATGGTGCACGGCTTCATGAACATGACAGCCTTATCCGACACCGTTCGTCTGGCAATACGCGATGCCGGTCATGTGGCTGGGCGAGCTTTGGGCGCTGTTTAACGGACTACCCATTAGAAATCCTAAACTCACCGTTGCATATTTGAGACGGTCATCCAATAAATTGCATACCGGTGAGGAGTACACCTTTTATGAGGGTCTCGCTGCGTCATATGCAGTGCTTGCGCCCCCCTCCCAGAGTCCTCGGGTTGCAGTAAATATAATCTAGAGGAAACACAGAATGAAATTCAGAAACATGCTGGCCCTGTCAGCATCTGCAATTGTATTTGCCGCCGGTGCAGCCGTTGCACAGGATCAGGACGCCGAATCAACACGCGAAAACGCCGTTTCCCGTGTCCTTGGCACCGTCACCGTTACCGCCACCAAGAAAGCCAATGTCGAGAACGTCCAGGACGTTCCGGTTGCCGTTTCGGCCTTCAACAGCGACACGCTGGATGCGCTGAACGTCACGACGCTCGAAAGCCTGAGCTATTCGGCGCCGAACGTCTCGCTTGACGATGTTGGCACGTCGCGCGGTACGGCCAACTTCGCCATCCGCGGCCTTGGCGTGAACTCGTCCATCCCATCGATCGACCCGGCCGTCGGCGTCTTCATTGACGGCGTCTATCTCGGCATCAACAGCGGTGTCGTCGTCGACCTGTTCGACATCGACAGCATTGAGATCCTGCGCGGCCCGCAAGGCCTCCTGTTCGGTCGCAATACGACCGGCGGCGCAGTTGTCGTCAACACCGGCAACCCAACCGACGAATTCCACTACAAGGTCCGCGCCAGCGTGGACGGCCCAGTCGATGGAGATCGCGGCGGCGCCAACTCGACCATTCAGGGCGTCATCTCCGGCCCGCTGATCGAAGGCAAGCTGAACGGCAAGTTCGGCATCGCCTACAATTCGGATGCCGGCTACTTCAAGAACCAGTTCAACGGCGATAACCACGGCGAGATTCAGGCCACGACCTATCGCGGCGCCCTCGAATACATGCCAACGGATACGCTCACCTTCCTCGGCAAGCTCGAGTACAACAAGTCGCGCGGCGACGGCCCGACCGGTCAGAACCGTGCCTACTTTGACCGCGACACGTTCGACTTCTCGATCAACAATCCGGGCCTCGGCGAAAGCGAAACCACGTTCGGCTCGCTCAAGACCGATCTCGATGTCGATTTCGGCAATGGCGTGATCACGAACATCTTCGGTTACCGCAAGTATGACGGCGTCTCGAGCGGCGACATCGACGCCACACCGTTCACCCTGTTCCATTCCGACGCCGAACTGGCGCAGGAACAGTTCTCCGACGAGCTTCGCTACGCCGGTACGTTCGGCAAGGCTGACGTCACGACCGGTCTCTACTATTTCGAACAGACGCTCGATTATACCGAGATCCGCAATCTGCCGACCACCCGTCCTGCCGCCCTTCCGGCCTCGGTCCCGTGGGGCTTCTACGGCGGTGGTAGCCTTGAGCACTCCGTCTTCGGCGCCTTTGCGAACGTCGACTACTCGCTCACGGACAAGCTGATCGCGACCGTCGGTGTGCGCTACTCGACCGAAGAGAAATCGGCTGACGTCGTGTACATTCGTCCCCGCTTCCCCTGTAGCGTTGTCAGCGGCTCTTGCTCTGCCGAGGGCACCAACGACCTGATCACGCTTCTGACCGGCGGTGCAGTTGCCGAACCGAACGGCTTCAGCGACTCCGACAAGTGGTCGAACTGGACACCGAAACTCGGCCTGCAATACTTCTGGTCCGACAATGTCCAGACTTACGCCCTCTACACCAAGGGCTTCCGTTCGGGCGGTTACAACTTCCGCATCACCGACCTGCCGATCTTCCAGCAGTTCGTCGCGCAGACGGGCAGCCTTGGCTTTGACGAGGAAGAAGTCGATTCCTACGAACTCGGCTTCAAGGCGCAAAGCGAAGATGGCCGCATCCAGGTCAACGGCGCAACATTCGTGACCGAGATTGCAAACATGCAGCGCGAAGTGAACACCGCTGGTGCCTCGGGCGTCGTCCAGAACATCATCAACACGGCTGATGGTTCCATCTTCGGTATCGAAGTCGATGGCCGCTTTGCCTTCACGGACTCCCTGCTTGGCACGTTCAATGTCGGCATGATGGACGCGAAGTATGATGACGTGTTCTTCGACCTCACCGGCGACGGCGTGATCGATACGACTGACCTGAACCTTGACCTGCCACGTGTGCCGGAACTGACCTATGGCTTCGGCATCATCAAGGACTTCGACCTTGGTGCGAACGGCGCTGTTGTTGCCACGGCAAACTTCCAGCACCGCGACAAGATCGCCTACACGGACAGCAACTTCGGCTGGATCCAGGAAGCCGACATGGTCGACGTCGATCTGACATGGGAAACGCCTGTCGATGGCCTCTCGGCCTCCATCTACGGCAAGAACCTGCTCGACGAAGTCCAGGCCGGCAACGAAACGCAGCTGCCGTTCCCGGGACCAAACTCGACCGGCGTCAACCTGCCCTACCAGGACTATCCTGCAGGCGGCACATTCTCGCCGCTCAAGAAGGGCCGTCTGGTCGGTGTCGAGCTGACCTACTCCTACTGATCGCTTCGGCGTTCATAAGTCCAAATGGAAAGGGCGGCCCTTGGGCCGCCCTTTTTTATTCTGAAGTGTTTGATCCGGCTTAGTTGCCCGAACCGCCAAACCGCTTGGTGAGGCTGATCTTGAACGTCCGACCGAATGGGTTGTGCGTGTAAGGATCGTAGTTGACATCGAAGGCCGCGAATGGCGGATCTTCATCCGTCACGTTGACCACCGAGAGACCGAAGTCGAAACCACCAAGCATTTCGCTCTGCAGGTTGTAGAACAGGTCAAACGTTGTCTGGCTGTCGATTTTCGCGCCAACACCGCCACGGGCAGCCGGGGCACGTTCATCCTTGTAGCTATCGATGTGACGCATCACGACGCGGAAATTGTGGCCCCCGAGTGCATAGTTTGCAAACAGGTTCGCTTTCCACTGCGGCATTGACCGGGTGAAGTTGCCCCGGTTGAACTGGCCGACATAATCGCCCCCGCCGATTGGCAGGCCTTCAACGAAGTAAGGATCGACCTTGTACTCGATGATGTACGTGCCGTCGGCACCCACCGAGAACTCGGCATTGTTCGACATGTCCCAGCTATGCTGCAGACGCAGATCGACACCGGATGTCTGGATATCCGGACCATTGGTGATATTCGTCCGGACCCGCGAGATCTGGTTAGCCGCAGGCACAGCCGCCGGATCGTTGAATGTGATCCGTGTCAGGATTGGGTTGTCGAAGTCACCGGCATTGATGGCCGCAACCGCCGCGTTCACAATGTTCGACTGCTCTTCCACGATGACCGGATCGGAGAAGTCGAAATTGTAATAGTCGAGCGAGGCGAAGAAGTTGTTCACTTCATAGATGCCACCGAGGTTGAAGCTGAACGCCGATTCCGGCTTGAGGGCCGGGTTGCCGAACGTATCAACTGCCTTGAAGGCCGAAGCGGCGGAGATGAACTGCAGTGTCGTTCCGACGCCGCCCAACTGGTTCAGCGTTGGCCCCTTGAAGGAGGTCTGGGCCGAACCGCGCAGGGCGAAATTGTCCGTCACATCCCATTTGGCGGCCACTTTCGGGTCGAAGGTCGAACCGATGTCACCACCATAATCCTCGTAACGAACGGCAAACTGCATGTTCAGGTTGTCATAGAGTGGCACCTGAAGTTCGCCGAAGACAGCATAGATCGTCTGGTCTTCGTCAGCAGGGGTCGTGCCAGCGAGGAACGAGTAGGGCCCCGTTCCACCGGGTCCCGGCGTCACGGTCAGGTCGGTCAGATCCGATGGGTCGACCTTGTAGCTTTCGCGGCGAACCTGGACACCCGCAGCCCAGCCAACGGCACCGCCTGCGGCCTGCACGTTGCTCTCACCCGAAAGGACGCCATCAAACACCAGCAGGTCTGTCTTCGCGATGGTCACACTGCCATCGGTCATCCAGTCAGCCAGCGTAACCGAGTTTTCAAGACCCGGCACATAGTTCGGGTTAGGTGCACCCGTAACGCCGCTTTGGATGATGCCATTGGAGAACGGGTTGTAATATTCGCAGGTTCCTGCGCCAGCGACGAGCGTACCGCTATAGCCCGGTGCATAGGGCACCGTGCCTGTTGCCGGGTCGAAACCCGTGTTCGGATCCGTACACACACCAAAGCCGCGAAGGGCTGATGTCAGGCCAACGATATAGGTATCATTGGTCAGGCGTTCGCTTTCCGTCGAGGAGTAGCTGAGCGCTGCATCATAATGCACACCATTGTCGAAATCGCCGACATAGGAGCCCGAACCGCGCCATGTTTCGCTGGTACGATAGCCTTCCTGTGCGCCGCCCGTGCCGGGGAACCCGCCCCAACCGAAGGTACGACCGATGAACAAGGCGCCAATCGTGCCTGCCGGGAATGCACCCGGATTGTCAGCCGCGTATTGCTGGAAGCCGGGATGGCTTGCCAGAAGAACCTGTTTGGTCAGCGACTGTGGCGGATAGGATGGCGATGTCTTCCATGTCGGAACATCCGAATGCGCATAGAGCAGTTCGAAATGCAGCTCTGCACCATTCGAGAGGTTTCGGTTATATTCGGAGAAGATCTGGTAACGCTCTTCTTCCTCGACCAGGTTGTCATAGTTGGTGAACTGGAAACGGCAGGTTCCCGCGACAACGATACCGCCAACATCCTCACAACCGGAATCGTTGATGGCGCCGCCAATCGGCCCGAGACCTGTCGCAGTCACGCCGAGCGGAACATAATAGCCCGGATTGGACAGGGACGACCAACCACCGACCGGGTTCTGGTCATAAGGCAGGACGGCCCAGTCTTTTTCGCTGAGCAGCACTTCGCTACGCTTGTTATAGCCAACCGATGTGACCCAGCTGAAATTCTGGCCCTGCAAGCCATAGGCAGCCGAAAGGTCATAGTCGCCATCGGACCCGTCAAACGTTGAAAAAGACCCGCCGACTTCAAAGCCGTCGAGATCGCGGTTCGTGATGAAGTTCACAACGCCGGCAATGGCGTCAGAACCGTAAAGGGCCGCAGCACCGTCTTTCAGCACTTCAATCCGGCCAATGGCCGCTGTCGGAATATTGTTCGTGTCGACGAACAGCTGTGCCTGCTCACCGATCGAATAGGGGTGATAGGTCTGGCGGTGGCCGTTGATCAGCACCAGCGTCCGTGCGGGGCCAAGGCCGCGCAGGTTGATGTTCGACGTGCCCTCAAGGCCGTTCGACGAGAACTGGTTCGTTTGTCCGTCCACGCCCGAAGACGGGCCGAGGTTGCGGATCAGTTCCGTGATGGAAGGCTGGCCTTCCAGTTTCAGGTCGCCGGCTGTCAGAACGTCCACCGGCAGGGCGGCGTCTTCCGGCGTCCCCTGGATGAATGAACCGGTCACCGTGACCGTCGATAATTTCCGTGTACCGTCATCCGCTTCTTCCTGCGCAAAGGCGGGCAGAGCCGTCACAAGCGCAAGGGCAGACGCCCCCAGCACCAATCGTGTGGTTAATCTCATTTGGTTTCCTCCGTTTATACCCTGTGATCCGCTCCGGATTATGTGTTCCGGATGTCGACCTCACCGACCTGTAACCTTAGCTTCATCTTTCCGCCGCGATAGGCACGACCTGTGCTGCACTGCAATATTGCAAATCAGCCATGCATTACAGCAAATCTATTGCGTAACCGGCTGAATTCAGGTCAAAAATGAATGGATGTTGCGCGACCAGCCCTCCCCCGCCCCCTTTCTTGCGCTGGCAGATCATTTCGCAGATGCGGTAGAACCGGCAAATTTTCCGGCCCATGTGTTGCGCTTTCGCAACCGTCGCTGGTCAAAACATCTCGGCCTCGATGATCTGGCTGATGCCGCATGGCTGAACCACTTCGCCCGATTCGAGCCCCTGCCCGGAAACCTGCAGCACCCATTGGCGATGCGCTATCACGGGCACCAGTTCGGAACCTACAATCCACAGTTGGGAGACGGGCGCGGATTCCTCTACGCACAGGTGCGGGACGGAGCTGGAAACCTCTTCGATCTCGGCACCAAGGGCTCCGGCCAGACACCCTGGTCGCGACAGGGTGATGGCCGCCTGACGCTCAAGGGCGGCGTGCGCGAGATCCTGGCCGCAACCTATCTCGAAGCGCTCGGCGTGCACACATCCAAGGCCTTCAGCCTCGTCGAAACCGGCGAACAGCTTGCCCGCAATGACGAGCCCTCCCCCACACGCGGCAGCGTTCTCGTGCGCCTCTCGGAAAGTCATGTCCGCTTCGGCACGTTCCAGCGCTGCGCCTATTATGACGACCGTGAAGGCCTCGCCCGTCTCGTCGACTATTGCATTGCCGAGTTCCACCCTGACGCCGACGCCCCGGAGATGGCCACAAAGGCCGTGAACCTGCTCACCGCCATCACACGCGCCACCGCCGCCATGATCGGCCAGTGGATGGCCGCCGGCTTCGTGCACGGCGTCATGAACACCGACAATTTCAACGTCACCGGCGAGACATTCGATTTCGGCCCGTGGCGCTTCCTGCCCGTGTCAGACCCGAACTTCACCGCCGCCTATTTCGACCAGAACGGTCTCTACAGTTTCGGTCGCCAGCCCACGCAGGGCGCCTGGGCGCTGCAGCAACTCGCCTCCTCCCTCCTGCCGCTCGCCGACGCCGAAGACCTCGCCAAGGGCCTCGCGCCCTATGAGGCGGCCTACCAGCAATCCTTCGCCGCCCACACGCACCAGCTGCTCGGGCTCCATGGCTCCGGCGACCTGCGCACCGACCTCACCTTCCTCCAGGCCTTCTATGGCTGGATGACCACAAGCGGCGCCTCCTGGCCGCAAACCTTCTTCGACCTCTATGGCGGCGAGGCGAGCGACACCCGCCTGAAAGCCTCGCCCCAGGCCGCGCTCTATCAGACGGAAAGCTTCGCCCCGGTCCGCGAGTTTATCACCGCGCGTGAGGCCACCCATGCAGACCGCCTCACCCTCCCCTATTTCCAGGCCGACGCCCCCGTCACCCTACTGATTGAGGATGTCGAATCCCTCTGGGCGCCGATCGCCGCCGAGGATGACTGGTCCGCCTTCGAGACCAAGCTGGCGCATCTCGAAGCCGCGCGCCTCGCCCTCGCGCCCTGACCCTGCGTTCGGCCTTGTTGCCCCCGGCGCGCCCCCTTACGGTCACCCGGAATAACCCCGGAACGGTCCGGGAATACCCCAAGAGTCCCCCGCAATGACCCATGAAGTCCCCAAAGGCCCCCTGTCAGGCATCAAGATTGTCGACATGAGTTCCGTCGTGCTCGGCCCCTTCGCCACGCTGATCTTCGGCGATCTCGGCGCCGATGTGGTCAAGGTCGAGGCAGGCCAGAAAGGCAAGGCGGGCGACATGATGCGCTATGCCGGCGCCTCCCCCACAGGCGATCTCGGCCCCATCTACACCGCGCTCAATCGCAACAAACGCTCCATCGTCCTCGACGCCCAGACAGACGCCGGAAAGGCCGCCCTGACGGCGCTTCTCAAGGAGGCCGATGTCTTCTTCCACAATGTCCGCCTCGCCGGAATGGACCGTCTCGGCTTCGGCTATGAGGCCGTCAAAGCCATCAACCCTGACATCATATACGTCCACTGCGCGGGCTTCGGCACGGGCGGCGAATATGAACACCGCCAGGCCTATGACGACCTCATCCAGGGCGCCTCGGGCTTTGCCGCACTCAACGCCATGCGCTCCGGCGGCGCGCCGGAATACGCCCCCTCCCTCGTCGCCGACAAGACGGTTGGATTGTTCGCCACCTATGCAACGCTTGCCGCGCTGTTTCACCGGGAGCGTACGGGCCGTGGCCAGTTCGTTCAGGTGCCAATGCTCGAAAGCTTTACCTTCTTCAACATGGTGGAAAATCTCTACGGAGAGACCTTCATTCCGGGCAATGGCCGCCTCGCCTACACCCGCTCCATCAATGCCAACCGCAAGCCCTACCCCACAAGGGACGGCTATATCGGACTCGTCCCCTATTCCGATCAGCAATGGGAACAGTTCTTCACCATTGGTGGCCGCCCCGACGTCTTCCAGGACCCGCGCTTCTCCACCTATGCCGCCCGCACCGAACACGTCACCGAGCTCTATGCCCTGATCGAGGAAGTGGCCGCCACCAAGACAACCGATGAATGGCTCGTCCTGCTGGACGCGGCGAACATCCCGGCCATGCGCTACAACACGATGGAAGCCGTGCTGACAGACCCGCATCTGCAACAGGTCGGCTTCTTCGAGGAGCGCGTCCACGCCGTCGCCGGCGCCTATCGCTCGATGAAGCATCCGGTCAAATTCTCTGACAGCCCCGCCAGCACCCGGCTCGATCCGCCCTGCCTTGGCGCTGATACCGAAACCATCCTCGAAAGCCTCGGCCTTTAGGCCGAGCGCTTTCCGCCGCCGCCATTGCGGGCGAGCCAGACACCGCCAAGGATCAGCGCAAACCCTGCCAGCGCATTCCAGCTCTGCGTCTCGCCGAACAGGAAGTAGCCGAGAATGGCGGCGACAACCGGGATGGAATATCCCGTCAGCGAGAGAAAGGTCGCCGACGTACGCGCGATCAGCAGCATATAAAGCGCCTGCGCGAACGCGGTCGGCCCGAGCCCCAGTCCCGCCACGGCGAGCCAGTTCGACCACCCCGCATTCACCTCGCCGGGATCGACAAGGAAAACCAGGGGCCACGAGACAACCGCGGCAACCGTTACGAAAGCCGTTGCAAACGGTATCGCCCGCATGACCGGCGCGCCGCGTGCAATCAGGCTCGACATCGCGTAGGCCATTGTTGCGCCCATCAGCATCAGCTGCGCCAGCGCCGTGGCCGAACCGAGCCCCTTCATGGCCTCAGGTCCGAACAGGCAGGCCACGCCGCCAAATCCGATCAGGACGCCCAGCAGGGAGCCCGCTGTCATCCGCTCGTCGCGAAACATGAAATGCGCGCCAATCGCCACGAAAATCGGAACGGCCGATGTATAGAGCGCCGCAAGGCTTGAATTGACCACTTCCTGCGCCGTCGTGATCAGGAAGAAGGGCACGACCGAGCCAACCAGCCCCATCCCGACAATGGCGCTCCAGCGGCGACGGTCAGTGAAAGGCGGCGGGCGCTGGCGCGTCGCCAGCATCACACACCACAAGGCCACGGCCCCGATGGTCAGGCGCGCCGAGATCACCCATTCCGGTGGCAGGCCCACGTCAGCATGGCCCTTGTCGACCGCGATGCGCGTGAAAAGGTAAGCACTGGCCCAGATCAGGCTTAGCAACCAGAACAGCACCCAGTCGCCCAGCGTTCGCCCGGCAGGGCTTGCCGGCGCCAAGGTCGGAATATTCGCGTCTGGAACGTCTGCCGTCACCCTCGAACCTCTCAAAACAGGCCCTCAGGCAATACAGGTGCCTCAGTGCAAGTCCATGCAAATTTTGCACGGAACTTGCAAGCCGCGTCTCCCAATACCGGCTCTGGCTGAAACACGCTCCGGAATACCTGGTTTTGCGGCTCGATACCGCAGGTCATCCGGGTGGACGGGCGGGCCTCAGCATCGTAAAGGGCCTGCAAAGTCGCAGCTAATATCCCGTCTGAGGAGAATAATTAAAATGGCAATACGTGTCGCAATCAATGGCTTCGGTCGTATCGGACGTCTCGTCCTTCGCTCCATCATCGAGCATGACCGCAAGGACATCGAAGTCGTCGCCATCAACGACCTCGGCCCCGTTGCTACAAACGCTCACCTTTTGCGCTTCGACTCCGTCCATGGCCGCTTCCCGGCTGACGTCCAGGTCGATGGCGACAAGATCGTCATCAATGGCAAGCCGATCCTCGTGACCGCCATCCGCGACCCGAAAGACCTTCCGCACCGCGAACTCGACATCGATATCGCAATGGAATGCACCGGCATCTTCGCCGACAAGGAAAAGGCCTCGGCCCACCTTGCTGCCGGCGCCAAGCGCGTGCTCGTGTCCGCGCCAGCCACCAATGCCGACAAGACCATCGTCTTCGGCGTCAACCACGAGACGCTGACCAAGGACGACATGGTCGTCTCGAACGCCTCGTGCACCACGAACTGCCTCTCGCCTGTTGCCAAGGTCCTCAACGATCTGGTCGGCATCGAAAAGGGCATGATGACCACGATCCACTCCTACACCAATGACCAGCCTTCGCTCGACCAGATGCACAAGGATCTCTACCGGGGCCGCGCTGCAGCCCTCTCGATGATCCCGACATCCACGGGCGCTGCCAAGGCCGTCGGCCTCGTACTGCCGGAACTCAAGGGCAAGCTGGACGGTATTTCGGTCCGCGTGCCGACCCCGAACGTCTCCGTTGTCGACCTGAAATTCGTCGCCAAGCGCAAGACAACGCCGGAAGAGATCAACAACGCGATCATCGCTGCGGCCAACGAAGGCCCGATGAAAGGTGTTCTCGGTTTCACCGACCAGCCGAACGTCTCATGCGACTTCATCCACGATAACCGCTCGTCGATCTTCCACCTAGATCAGACCAAGGTCATGGACGGCAATTTCGTCTCGATCCTCACCTGGTATGACAATGAATGGGGTTTCGCGACCCGCATGAGCGACACCGCGCTCGTGATGGCGAAATTCCTTTAGGAGCCTGCAGGCGATGACCTTCAAACGCATCGCCGACGCCGGCGACCTCACTGGCAAGACCGCCCTCGTGCGCGTTGATTTCAACGTGCCGATGGACAAGGGCCTTGTCACCGATGACACCCGCCTGCGTTCTGCCGTGGAAACGGTCCAGACGCTGCGCACCCACGGCGCCAAGGTTGTGCTGCTTGCACACTTTGGTCGCCCCAAGGGCCAGCGCGTGGCCGAGATGAGCCTTGCGCCCATCGCCGGCGCCTTTTCCAAGGTGCTCGGTTCGAATGTCAGCTTCGTCGCTGATTGCCGGGGCGACCATGTGAAGGCGGCGATTGCCGACCTGGCACCGGCCGGCGTGATCCTGCTCGAAAACACCCGCTTCCTCCCCGGCGAGGAAAAGGGCGACATGGAGCTGGCCAAGGAAATGGCCGCGCTTGGCGATATCTATGTCAACGACGCCTTCTCGGCGGCTCACCGCCGCCATGTCTCGACTGCCGTGCTCGCTGAAATCATGCCCGCCTATGCGGGCGCGGCGATGGAACGCGAACTCGACGCCCTCGACAAGGCGCTCGGCAATCCGGAGAAGCCCGTGCTGGCCGTTGTTGGCGGCGCCAAGGTCTCCTCCAAGATCGACCTTCTCAAAAACCTCGTGACGCAGGTCGACATGCTCGCCATCGGCGGCGGCATGGCCAATACGTTCCTTGCCGCGCGGGGCCATTCTGTCGGCAAGTCGCTCTGCGAGCATGATCTCGCCGATACGGCCCGCGAGATCGAGACCATCGCCAAGGCCAATGGCTGTGAGATCCTCCTGCCCGTCGATCTCGTCGTGGCAAAAGAATTCGCCGCCAATGCCGCCAACCGCACCTGCGGCCTCGACGACGTTGCCGATGACGAAATGATCCTCGACGCCGGCCCGCAAACCGTCGCGGCCCTCGGCGCAGCCATGGACACAGCCAAGACGCTCGTCTGGAACGGCCCGCTTGGCGCCTTCGAGATGACCCCGTTCGACACGGCCACCGTCGCAGCCGCGCAGTCCGCCGCCAGGCTCGCCAAGGCTGGCAAGCTGGTCGCCGTTGCCGGCGGCGGCGACACGGTCGCTGCCCTCAACCATGCAGGCGTCGCAGACGATTTCACATTCGTGTCGACCGCTGGCGGCGCCTTCCTGGAATGGATGGAAGGCAAGCCCCTTCCCGGCGTGGATGCCCTCAAGGGCTGAGCCTGATTGGCACACCCTGCGGCAAATCGCGCAGGGCCACGATAATGGTAGCGATCACATTTCGGCGCGGTTCGATTTACCCGAAATCGGACTGTGCCGGAATTGGGCGGTCATCATTCCGATTTACGGCGCACTCCCCTCACCGGACTGTGCCGAAACCGTCCAAATCCGAGCAAATGCAGCGATTTCGTCGGTTCAGGAAGATGCACAGCCGGTCCTGTTGACGCCACATTTGGGCACGGTACTTGAAAGCAACTGCCTGCAAACAACCAAGCAGGTCCCCCCACAATGAGTTTTGACGCGGTATTGAACATGGATAAGACACAGATGGCCGAGCAGGCCGCTCACAAGGACGGCTTTATCGCCGCACTCGACCAGTCGGGCGGTTCCACGCCGAAGGCGCTGCGCCTTTATGGCGTCGAGGAGAGCGAATACGCCAACGACGAGGAAATGTTCGGCAAGATCCACGAGATGCGCGCCCGCATCATCAAGTCCCCCGCCTTCACCGGCGAAAAGGTCATGGGCGCGATCCTGTTCGAACGCACGATGGACGGCGAAATCGACGGCGTACCGACCGCTGAATATCTCTGGAACGAGCGCAATGTCGTCCCGTTCCTGAAAGTCGACAAGGGCCTCGCCGATGAGGCCGACGGCGTCCAGCTCATGAAGCCGATGCCCGAGCTTGACCACCTGCTCGAGCGCGCCGTCGCCAAGGGCATCTTCGGCACCAAGATGCGTTCGGTCATCAACGCCGCAAATCCGGTGGGCATCGCCGCCGTTGTCGCCCAGCAGTTTGACGTCGGCCGCCAGATTCTCGGCCACGGTCTGATGCCGATCATCGAGCCGGAAGTCACGATCACCATCGACGACAAGGCCGAAGCCGAAGACATCCTCCTTGCCGAGATCACCAAGCAGCTCGACGCGCTCGCCGCCGACAAGCAGGTCATGCTCAAGCTGTCTCTTCCCGAGAAAGCCAACCAGTACAAATCGCTCTGCCAGCACCCACGGGTCATGCGCGTCGTTGCCCTTTCGGGCGGCTACAGCCGCGAAGAGGCAAACGACAAGCTCTCGTCAAACACCGGCATGATCGCCAGCTTCTCGCGCGCCCTGACCGAAGGCCTCTCGGCCAAGCAAAGCGACGCAGACTTTGACCGCACGCTCGCGGCCACGATTGACGGCATCTTCCAGGCTTCCAAAGCCGGCTGATCTTTAGCCGGATTGTTTTTGAAAAGGCGGTCTTCGGGCCGCCTTTTTTTGTTGCGCCGCCTGGGCTGGACACCAGCGCGCTGGCAGGACAAGTTGCCGTGCATATCAAGGCGGCGTTCCCTGGGGGACATCTTCGCCGCAAGTCGAGGAAAACTGCCAAATGACACGCCTGAAGATTGCCGCTTCCGCCGCAGCCCTTATGCTCGGCGCATCCGCCTGCTCGCCCGCCAAGAAGGCCGAAGCGCCAGCGCCCGCCCCTACAGCCGAAAACCTGCTCGTCACAGATGCCAAGGCGATGATGGCCGATCTCGTTCTGGCCCCTGCCAGCGCTGATGTTTTCACCGTTCGCTGCGACAATGCCCTCGATCTCGCCAACAAGATGATCGCAGACCTTGAAGGCCGTGACAGTGTCGCCGGCGCATCAGACCTGTATTTCCTCGATACGCTGACCAATCTCGCAGCGTCGGTCGGCTATGGCGAAGCGCCGATCATGGCCGAAGCCAATCCCGACCCGGCCATTCGGGAAGCGGGCGACACCTGCCAGCAACGCACATCTGACGTCCTGACGCGCCTCTCCCTGTCCCGGCCGGTCTATGAGCGGCTCTCCTCCATTGATACGACGACGCTGAATGAACGCGAAGCCTTCCTGCTCGCGCGGACACTTCGCGACTATCGCCGCGCAGGCATCGACAAGGATGAACAGACCCGGGAAAAGGTCCGCGCCATCAATGCCGAGCTGGCCGAGATCAGCACTGAATTCAGCAAGAACCTGCGCGAGATCCAGGGCAAGGTCGTGCTGGAATCCGTCGATGCGCTGATGGGCATGCCTCAGGACTATATCGACGCGCACCAGCCCGACGAAAACGGCCAGATCACGATCACGACCGACTATCCCGATACCGGCCCCATCTACAGCTATTCGCCGAATGAAGCCCTGCGCAAGGAACTCCGCAAGGTCGACAGCGACCGCGCTTATCCTGAAAACGTCGGCCCGCTTCGCCAGCTTCTCGAGAAGCGTTACGAGCTGGCCACCCTGCTCGGCTATCCGAACTGGGCCGCCTATGTCACCGAAGACAAGATGACCGGATCGCCGGAAGTCGCCGAAGCGTTCCTGTCGCGTGTCGAAACCGCCGCAACGGATGCCGCCGGCATCGAATACCAGCGTCTTCTCGCCAAGCTGGTCGAGACACAGCCCGACGCCGACAGCGTACCTGAATGGAGCAGCGCCTACCTCACCGAGCAGATCCGCCAATCGGACTATGCGCTCGACAGCCAGGAAGTCCGCCAGTATTTCGCCTATGACAATGTCCGCAGCGGGATCTTCGCACTGGTGCAGGATCTCTTCGGCGTCGAAATCCGCGACTGGGCCGATGCCCCCGTCTGGGACGAAAGTGTCACCGCCCACGAGATGTACCGCAATGGCCAACTGATCGGTCGCTTCTTCCTCGACATGCATCCGCGCGACGGCAAGTTCAAGCACGCCGCCGCCTTCCCGATTCGCTTCGGCCCGACCTCGGACGGCGTGCCGGTGGGCGCGCTGATGTGCAACTTCCCGGCAGGCGATCACACAACCGGCCTGATGGAACACCGCCAGGTCGAGACCTTCCTCCACGAGTTCGGCCATCTGATCCACGACATGTTCTCCGGCCAGCCTGATTTCGCCAGCCTCAGCATGGGCAATCTCGAATGGGATTTCATCGAGGCCCCGTCTCAGATGCTGGAAAACTGGGTCTGGGATTATGACACGCTCGCCAAGTTCGCCGTGAATGCGGACGGCGAAACCATCCCGCGTGAACTCGTCGCGAAGATGAATGCGGCCCGCGACTTCGGCAAAGGCCTCGGCACGCTGCGCCAGCTTGTCTATGCGGGCGTCTCGCTCAACTATTACAACCGCCCGCCGGATGAAGTCGATTTCGACGAAATCTGGAACGAGCGCCAATCGGCCCTCAGCCCGTTCGAGGCCCTGCCGGATGTCCACCGTTATGCCAGCTTTGGCCATCTCGATGGCTATTCGGCGATCTATTACACCTATCAATGGTCCCTCGCGATCGCGACGGACATGTTCACCGAGTTCGAGAAGAACGGCCTGCGCAATACGGAGACAGCCGCCCGCTATCGCGACAATGTCCTGGCCCCCGGCTCGTCAAAGCCCGCCGCCGAACTGGTGCATGACTTCCTCGGCCGCGACTGGACACCTGAAGCCTACGAGAAAGAGCTGATCGACGCCGCCCAGTCCGGCAAGCCGATGAAAAAGACGAAATAGGCGTCTCATGCTCGAGATGCGCCCCAATTGTGAACGCTGCGATGCGGATCTGCCGCCGGATGAAGTGGGCGCCTTCATCTGCTCGTTCGAGTGCACCTTCTGCGATGAATGCGCCGATGGTCCACTCGACGGCGTCTGCCCGAACTGCAAGGGCGACCTCGAGCCCCGCCCCATGCGAAAGGGCGCGGCGCTCGCCCGCAACCCTGCCAGCACAAAGCGCGTCGGTCCGAAGTAACCGGCAAAGCCGCCTTCCTTCCCTGCCCTGCTTGGGCTAGAGACCCCGCCCATGGCTGAAAACATCCCTCCGCGCGAGCGCACCCGTCTCTATCTCATCACCCCGCCCCGCATCGATGATGTGGCGGAATTCGCTGCCATTCTCGAAGGCGCGCTCGAAGCCGGCGATGTCGCCAGCCTCCAGATCCGCCTCAAGGGCGCTGACGGGAAGATCGACGTGGCCGCCACGCGCGAAGTAACCGAGACCGTCATGGCCATGGCACAGGCCTATGGCACTGCGATCATCATCAATGACAGCCCGGAACTGGCCGTGGAGCTTGGCGCAGACGGCGTTCATGTCGGCCCGGAAGACATGCCCGTCAAAAAGGCCCGCGAAATCATCGGCAGCGACATGATCCTTGGCGCGACCGCGAAAGACAGCCGCCACGCCGCCATGGCCGCCGGTGAACAGGGCGCAGACTATGTCGCCTTCGGCGCCTTCTATCCCACCGAGACCAAAGCGGGTACGGTGCCTGCTGACCTCGAACTCCTCGAGTTCTGGCAGGAGACAATGGAACTGCCCTGCGTCGCGATTGGTGGCATCACGGTCGATAATGCCGCCCCGCTGGTCACCGCCGGGGCCGACTTCCTCGCCGTCTCATCCGGTGTCTGGAACCATCCGGAGGGCGCTGCAGCAGCCGTATTTGCCTTCAACGCCTTGCTGGATAGCCTGCATTCGCGTTAACACCCCGCCGCTTGACCCTCGCGCGGCAAAGGCTTACGCCGCGCCAAACCCCAATTAGGACGACTTCAATGGCCAAGATCAATGGTAATGAAATCAAGCCAGGCAACGTGATCGAATATGAAGGCACCGTATGGCGCGCGATCAAGACCATGGCCGTCAAGCCCGGCAAGGGCGGCGCCTTCAACCAGGTTGAACTTCGCAACCTGTTCAACGGCTCCAAGTCCAACACGCGCTTCCGCGCGAACGAAGCGGTCGAACGCGTGCGCCTCGAGCAGAAGGACTTCCAGTACCTGTTCGCTGACGACAACGCGTTCACGTTCATGGATACCGAGACCTACGAACAGATCATGATCGAGCGGGATTTCATCGGCGACCAGGGCGCCTTCCTGCAGGACGGCATGATGGTCACCATCGAATTCTATGGCGAGCGCCCGATCGGCGTTGCCCTGCCCGAACAGGTCACGATCGAAATCCTCGAGACCGAACCGGTCGTCAAAGGCCAGACGGCCGCCAACAGCTTCAAGCCCGCCATGTGCGAAGGCGGCATCCGCGTCCTCGTCCCGCCTTTCGTCGGCGTCGGTGAGCGGATCGTCGTGCAGACCGCGGACAGCACCTACCTGCGCCGCGCAGACTAGTCAGGAACACCCATGTCCAAGCCCTCCCCCGTCGGTGCCGTAATGATCGCCGCCGCCCGCGCCGCAGGCCGGGCGCTCGCGCGCGATTTCGGGGAGGTCGAGAACCTCCAGGTTTCCAAGAAGGGCCCGGGCGACTTCGTCTCCAACGCAGATCACCGCGCCGAGGAGATCATCTACGCCCAGCTCTCCAAGGCCCGCCCCGGCTATGGCTTCGTCATGGAAGAGCGCGGCATCATTGAAGGCACGGACAAATCCAACCGCTTCATCGTCGACCCGCTCGACGGCACGCTGAACTTCCTCCACGGCCAGCCGCACTATTCGGTCTCCATCGCCCTTGAGCGCGAAGGCCAGCTGCTGACCGGCGTCGTGTTCGACGTCGCCAAGAACGAGATCTTCTGGGCTGAAACCGGCCGCGGCGCATGGCTCGAACAGCGCAAGCTGCGCGTTGCCGCCCGCCGCAAGCTCAGCGAATCCGTCGTCGCCACCGGCACGCCGTGGATCGGCAAGTCCGAAGCCGCCCATATCGGCTTTGCCCGCGAGATTGCCGCCATGACGCCCGTTTGCGCCGGTATTCGCCGCTACGGCTCCGCCGCGCTGGACCTTGCCTGGGTTGCCGCAGGCCGCTTTGACGGCTTCTGGGAGCGCGACCTGAAGCCATGGGACATCGCAGCAGGCATCGTTCTCGTGCGTGAAGCGGGCGGCTATGTCGAGGAAATCGACGGCGGCGACGTGCTGAAAACCGGCTCCATCGTTGCCGGCAACGAGGACATCCTCCCCGCCGTGCGCAAGCAGATCCGCCACGCTGACGCCTTCGGCAAGGCCGCCGCTATCGAATAGCACGCGAAAAAGCGTGACACTCGCGTCATCTATTCTTGTGGCATCAACACTGACATTGTATCATTCCGGGCATGACCCAGACAGATACAGACATTCTCATCATCGGCGCAGGCCTTTCCGGCATTGGCGCAGCCGTGCACCTGACCAAGCGCTGCCCCGATAAATCCTACCGGATTGTCGAACAGCGCAGCGCCATTGGCGGCACGTGGGACCTGTTCCGCTATCCCGGCATCCGCTCGGACAGCGACATGCACACGCTGGGCTACAATTTCAAACCGTGGACGGAATCCAAGGCCATCGCCGACGGCCCGTCGATCCGCAAATATGTCCGCCAGACCGCCGATGAATACGGCATTACCGACCAGATCCAGTTCGACACAAAGGTTGTCGCGGCCGACTGGTCCGGCGCCGACCAGTCCTGGCATGTGACCTTGGAAACCGCGTCAGGCGCGCGCGAGCAGATCACCTGCGGCTTCCTCTTCCTCTGCGGCGGCTATTATAATTACGATCAGGGCTACAAGCCGGAATTCCCGGGTGAAGCAAGCTTCAAGGGTCAGATCATCCATCCCCAGCACTGGCCGGAAGACCTGGACTATTCCGGCAAGAAAGTCGTCATCATCGGCTCCGGCGCTACGGCGATGACGCTGCTTCCCGCGATGACCGACAAGGCCGCGCATGTCACCATGCTGCAGCGCTCGCCCACCTATGTCGTGTCGCGCCCAGCTGTCGACACGTTCGCCAACAAGCTGCGCAAGTTCCTGCCCGATAGCTGGGCCTATGGCCTCATCCGCTGGCGCAATGTCCTCTTCCAGCAATTCTTCTTCCGCCAGACCCGCGCCCATCCGGAAAAGGCCCGCGAACGCCTGCTCGGCATGGTCCGCGAGGAGCTGGGACCAGACTATGACGTCGAGAAACATTTCACGCCGTCCTATAATCCATGGGAACAGCGCCTCTGCCTCGTGCCGGATTCCGATCTCTTCACGGCCCTCAAGGCCGGCAAGGCCTCCGTCGCCACCGATCATATCGCCCGCTTCACCGAAAACGGAATCGAACTCAAATCCGGCGAAACGCTGGAGGCAGACATTATCGTCACCGCCACAGGCCTGAACCTCCAGTACATGAACGGCATTGATGTCAGCGTCGACGGCGTGAAGGCCGCGCCGGGTTCCCTGCTCAACTACAAGGGCGTCATGGTCTCCAACGTGCCAAACCTCGCGATCACGTTCGGCTATACCAACGCGTCCTGGACGCTGAAGGCCGACCTGACATCGGAATATGTCTGCCGCCTGATCAACTATATGGATCGCAACAACTATGCCTCGGTCACGGCAAAACTGGATGCCTTCCCCGATGAGACCGACCCGTTCGTCGATTTCTCGTCCGGCTATTTCCAGCGCGTGATGGACAAGTTCCCCCGCCAGCACAAGGAAGCCCCCTGGAAGCTCCACCAGAGCTACACCGCCGACATGATGAACCTGCGCTATGGCCGCGTGGATGATGGCGTACTGGTCTTCGAACCGGAGCGCGCAGCGGCAAAATCGGAAAAGCCGGTCCTGCAAGCGGCTGAATGAACTTTCCGGTAGCTGCAGTTGCGAAGGCAGGGGCGGCGCACAAAAGTTTTCCGCTCTGGAATTCCCCAAAACCACAGCCTATCCTGACCCCGTACGGGGCGTACGGAAGAAGGAGTGTCTGTATGTGGTTATGGCTATTATGGTGGTGCGTTGACGATCATCTCGCGGCGGCGCTGCAAACCCCCGGCCTCGGCGAACTACCGATCTGGGTCCCGCTGATCCTGTCGCTTGCTTTTGCCTTCACCATCGACGGCAAGGTCAAGAAGCTGCGCAAAAGCTAGGCCTGCTCGCTCGCAAACTGCAGTTCCGCGAGGCGCGCATAGAGCCCGCCCTTGGCGACCAGTTCGTCATGCGTGCCCTCTTCCACGATCCGGCCCTGCTCCATGACGACGATCCGGTCGGCGCGGCGCACCGTCGACAGGCGGTGCGCGATGACAAGCGTCGTGCGGCCCTCGGCGGCATTGGCAATCGCGCGGCGCACGGCGGCCTCGCTCTCGGAATCGAGCGCACTTGTCGCCTCGTCCAGCAACAGGACAGGCGCATCCCGCACCAATGCCCGCGCCAGGGCAACCCGCTGGCGCTGACCGCCTGAGAGGCTCCGCCCCTTCTGGCCAAGGTCGGTCGCGAGGCCTTCCTTCGCATTCAGGAAGTCCATGGCCTCGGCCATCCGCGCGGCATGCTCCAGCAGCGCCGCATCCGGGTTGTCCGTGCCGAACGCGATATTCTCGCCCGCCGTGCCGGTGAACAGCGCCGATTCCTGCGGCGCATAGGCAAACTGGTGGCGCCAGTCGCTTGGGTCTGCCGACACCGACGCCACGCCATCCAGCGACACGGTCCCCTTCTGCGGATCGAACAGGCGCAGCGCGAGGCGGAAGACGCTCGTCTTGCCGGCGCCGCTCGGGCCCACAAGGGCAACGAACTCGCCCGGCTTCACGGTCAGCGAGAAGTCCTCCAGTGCCGACAGCGTCTCCTCGCCATAGCGGAACGTGACATGATCGAAAGTCAGCGCGCCCGTGACCTTGGGCGGCAGCGCCACGGGATGATCCGGCGCCGCAATCTCGATATCGGTGTTCAGCACTTCAGCGGCGCGGTCTGCAGCGCCCGCCGCCCGCATCACTTCCCCATAGACTTCCGCCAGCATGCCGATGCCCGATCCCGCATAGAGCGCGTACATGACCATGGAAGCCAAGTTACCAAACGTCATCTCTCCCGTCGCCACGCCCCGCGCGCCCAGCCACAGCACGCCCACAAAGCCGCCAAACAGCAGGACAGAGACCATCACGATCATCAGCGCCCGCGCCCCGATCCGCTTCATGGCCGCCGCGAAGGTCGCCTCAACAGCCGTCGTGAATGAGGCAAGGCGCCCATCCTCGCGTCCATAGGCCTGCACCAGTTCGATGGCGTCCAGCGCCTCGGCGGCCTCGGCACCGGCATCGGAGAGGCGCGACTGCGCCCGGTTCGACATTTTCCGTATGATCCGGCCAATCCCGAGCACAGGCAGGATCGCCACCGGCAGCATGGCGAGCAGGGTCAGGCCGAGCTTCCAGTTCACCACCATCATCATCACGAGCGCGCCTGTCGTGGTCAGCAGCGTCCGGGCAGCCATCGAGGCGGAGGTGCCAAGAAAGGTCTCGATCAGGGTAATATCCGCCGTCAGGCGCGACACGGCTTCGCCCGAACGCATTTTGGAATGGTAGGCCGGCGACAGCTTCAGCAGGTGGGCATAGAGGTCGCGGCGCAGATCAGCGGCCACACGCTCGCCGAAGCGCGACACAAAGTAGAACCGCACGGCGCCAAGCGTCCCGGAGCCAATCGCCGCGAGAAACACCCAGAAAAACGCCTTGTTGATCAGCTCCAGCAGGTTCTGGACATTGCCCTCGGCTGACTGGCCCGCATCGGCTGCCCGGCCCAGCAGGACAGGGATCAGAAGGCTCGAGGCCGCCGCCAGGATCAGGAAAACGCCGGCAATGATGACCGTGATCCAGTGTTTCCGGAAATAGGGCAGCAGCAGGGTCAGGGGCTTCAGGCTGCGCGCCTTGGGCCGTCCCAGCGCTTCGCCCCCATCGGGCAACGTGGTACGCCGATCCTCAACGAGGCGGGTCTCTGAGTCAGCCATGGGGAAGTCTTTCTGCGCCGGGCGCTTCGGATTCAAATGCAAGCCCCCCCTTGCAGGGCGGTCCTCTTTCAGTTACACGCCGGGCTTCGAAAAATGGCTGAGACATGCCAGCGCACCTCGTGCGAATTCAACCCGTTACACCAGGCTACATAGAGAGGCCCAGGCTATGAAAAAAGAAGGGCATCCCGATTATCACTTCGTTACCGTTGTGATGACCGATGGCACCGAATATCAGACCCGTTCCACCTATGGCGCCGAAGGCGACAAGCTGGTTCTGGATATTGACTCCAAGTCGCATCCGGCGTGGACTGGCGGCGACGGCAAGATGCTCGACCGCGGTGGCCGCGTTTCGCGCTTCAAGGACAAGTTCAAAGGCTTCATGTAAGACCGACGGGTTTTTTATGATGCGTAGAGTGGGATTGCCCCGGCCTTATGGCCGGGGTTTTTCTCATTCCGGGCCGGGCTTCGTGCTGTTTCGTGCACTCTCCGTGCTTTTTACGTGCAATTTTCCGTGCATTTATTCGTGCATCAGGCCCGCACAGAACAGCGTCAGTATTTCTTCTTCGTGATGGTCTTGGTCGGAGCAGGCTCCGGCACCGCCATCTGCTGCTGTAGCTGCTGATACGGCATTTTGGACTTCATCTGCTCCTGCACATAGGGCACGACCGACTTCTGCTCGAGCAGGCCACTGACAGCGCCCAGTCTTATCTGGAGTGTCCCCCAGTCTTTCCCTGAACATTGCCCGGCCTTGACCGCCGCCTGCAGCACCCCGTCATTCAGCCGCTCATGATCATAAGTCCGGCACGTTCCGTATATTTCACTCCAGCGCCGGTCGGTGCAGCGGTCGGTCCGTGCATAGGCATCAAGGCAGGTCATGGCAGAGCGGAAGTCGTTCGGCTGTGCCGCATATTTCTGCCGGAAAGCCTCCTCGTTCTGCGCTTCCCATGTGTAGCGCTTCATGATGGCCGGCCAAGCCTCCGCCGTGCACATCCCCTCGCTGACCGTCCGCGACAGCCCGCCATCATCCAGCAGCGCGTGCTCATAGGTCTTGCAGTCCTCATACACAGCGCTCCAGTCGTCCGGCTTGCACATGCCGGCCTTGGCATGATCCGCGATACAGGCGAGCGAGGCGCTGATATCCGAGCCGCTGGCAACAACTGTCGGCGTGTAGACCGGCGCACCGGGCGTGCTTTCGGCCAGGTCGCGCCCGTCACTTCCGTCGGTGGCATTACAGGTTGCGGCCCGCTCGCGGGCGAGCGCCGCCAGCGGACTGGATGGGTACTGGTCAAGGAAGGCCGCATACTCGCAGGGGCTTTGGGCGAGGTCGAAAACGGTCTGCTCGGCGCTGGAAATGCCGCCGCCTGCCATGCACTGGGCAAAGCAGATGTCCTCGCCCGTCAAGCCGCTATTGTAGAACGGCGTCTGCGCGCCCTCGGTCGCCGTGCTGACACGGTCGGCCACACGCTTGAACACCTGTTCCGCAATCAGCCCGTCCGTCGGCAGCACAGCCGCCAGCGCCTCGGTAAAGGGACTATGCTGGTTTTCCCCGTCAAAGGCCGTAAAGCCCGGCTCCGTCGCATAGGCGATCAGCAGGCCGCGCGCCCGCCCGACAGGTGCGAGGCCACCGGAAAGGTCCCGGCTCGCGCTAGGCAGCGGATTGTTACGGCAGGCGTCGAGGATGACGAAATTCACCGAATTGCCCGCGCTGTTTATATATTGCAGCGCGTCGCCCAGCCGGGGCGCCTGGCGCCAGAGGTCCTGCTCGGTGCGCGCATTGGCATCCACCGGCACGAGATAGTTCAGCCCCTCCGACTGGACCCCATGACCCGCATAATAAAAAACGCCAATCGCGTCGGTCCCGGCCGCCTTCAGGCGCTCGCCATAGTCCTGGAAGGCGACTTCCATTTCGTCTTCCGTGGCATTCTTCACTTCCACCACTTCAAAGCCGATCTGCTGCAGCGTCTGCGTGATGAGATCGGCATCCTTGACCGGATTGGGCAGGTCCCAGCCTGACTGGCGATAGTCGGAATTGCCGATCACAAGGGCAATGCGCGGCTGGGCCATGGTGGCGCCCGCGAGGCAGGTCATGGCAGCTAACAGGCTAAGCGCGAATTTGCGTATCATCGTCAGTGTCCCCACACGTCATGAGCATATTAAGCCAGAAATCCTCCTCTCACGGAACCCTCCTATTCACCCGAGGCGAGAGTTTGGAGATGGCGCGGAAGAAAAAGCCCCGCCCCCGGTGAACGGGAGCGGGGCCTGATTTGCCTCGAAGATTCGGCCTATTCTGCTGGTGGAATTGCAGAATCTTCTTCAGCCGCTTTCTTCTTCGCCGCGAAATAATCCTTCGTCAGCTTGAACACGATCGGACTGAGAACAACCAGCGCAACAAGGTTCGGCGCCGCCATCATGCCGGTCAGCGTGTCCGCCACGAGCCAGAACAGGTTCACGAGGTTCTTGATTTCGCCTTCGAACATCAGCGCGGCAGCGCCGAGGAAAACGACGACAATCCAGCTGATACGGAATGGCAGGATCGATTTCTCGCCGAACAGGTATTCGCAGCAGCGCTCGCCATAATAGCTCCAGCCAAGAATGGTGGTGAAGCCAAACACAGTCAGGCCGATGGCAACGATATGCTGGCCAATCCCGGGCAGCGAGGCATCAAAGGCTGACACCGTCAGGGGCGCGCCCGTATCACAGCCGGCGGCCTGCCCATTGGCCAGGATGTCATGCGCGGTCGCCGCTGTCGGCATGCAGTCCGCACCCAGCACCCCGGACGTCAGGATAACCAGCGCCGTAATCGAGCAAACGATCAGCGTATCAATGATCGTACCCAGCATCGCGATAATGCCCTGATCGACAGGATCATGGTTCTTCGCCGCAGCATGCGCGATGGGTGCAGATCCCTGACCCGCCTCGTTCGAGAAAATGCCGCGTGCGACGCCCTTCTGCATTGCCAGCATCAGGAGGCCGATGGAGATGCCCGTTCCGGCACTGTCAAAGCCAAACGCGCCACGGAAAATCTGACCGAAAGCAGCCGGAACCGCTTCAATATTCAGCGCAACGACCAGAAGGCCGCCCGCCAGGTAGGAAAGCGCCATGAAGGGCACCAGCTTGCTGGCAACGCTGGCAATCCGCTGGATGCCGCCAAGAATAACGGCCGCTGCGCCGACAGACAGGGCGACAGCCGAGACGATAGGTGTGATGCCATATGTGGCATTGAGCGCATCAGCGATCGAGTTCGACTGGATAGACGCGCCCGTGCCCCAGCTTGCGAGCACCCCAAGCGTCGCAAATACGCCGCCCAGCCAGATCCATTTCGAGCCCATGCCGTTCTTGATGTAATACATCGGTCCGCCGACATGGCGCCCCTCTGCATCGATTTCGCGGAATTTCACGGCGAGCACGCCTTCGGAATACTTGGTGGCCGTGCCGACAATGGCCGTCATCCACATCCAGAACACCGCGCCCGGGCCGCCAATGGCGATGGCCGCGGCAACGCCGGCAATATTGCCGGTGCCGATTGTGGAAGACAGCGCCGTCATCAGGGCGCCGAAGGGGGTCACATCACCTTCGTCATTGCTGTCGGGCTTCTTGAACAGCTGTTTGAAGGCGTAAGGTAGCCGCGTCACCGACAGGAAACGCAGACCGATTGTCAGATACAGACCTGTTCCGAGCAGCAAGGTCAGCATCGGAATGCCCCATACCAGCCCGTTGAGCGAGTGAATCAGATTTTCCATGGGCCTCCCCGGCCTCCCTGTTTGATTAAACTGGCGCCACCCTAGCCCCGTTTGCCCTCATGTGAAGCTTTAGTCACTTCGCCCAGGCGGCCCAACTGCCATTCCCCAACAGCCGCACAAGGTTCTGGCAGAGCGGGCGCTTTTGAGGCATAAGCCCGCGGATGAATTCAACCGACGCCGCAAAACCCGCCAAAGGTCTCTTTATCCGGACCTATGGCTGCCAGATGAACGTATATGACTCCGAACGCATGCGCGATGTCCTGCGCCCCCTCGGCTATGCCCCAGTTGATGGGCCCGAAGACGCCGACCTTGTCGTCCTCAACACCTGCCACATCCGCGAGAAGGCGACCGAAAAGGTCTATTCCGAACTGGGCCAGCTGAAGAAGATGAAAGAGGCCTCAGGCGGCCGGATGACGATTGCCGTTGCAGGTTGCGTCGCACAGGCCGAAGGCGAGGAGCTGATCCGCCGCCAGCCTGCCGTCGACCTCGTGCTTGGCCCCCAAGCCTATCACAAGCTGCCGGAAATGATCGCCCGCGTCAGCCGCGCCGTTGGCGACCGGCTGGAGACCGAATTCGAAACGCTCGAAAAGTTCGATGCCCTGCCAAAAGCCCGTGAAGTGGATGGCCCCGCCGCTTTCCTCTCGGTGCAGGAAGGCTGTGACAAGTTCTGCACGTTCTGCGTGGTGCCCTACACACGCGGCGCCGAGCTGTCCCGCAGCGTGGATGACATTGTCGCCGAAGCGCGCGGCCTTGCGGCACAGGGCGTTCGCGAAATCACGCTTCTCGGCCAGAACGTCAACGCCTTCCACGGCGCAGCGCCTGCCCTTGAAGGCGGCGCTGACTGGACGCTTGGCCAGCTTTGCCGGCATATTGCGAAGATCGGCGGCATTGACCGCATCCGTTACTCAACCAGCCACCCACGCGACATGGATGACGACCTGATCGCTGCCCATGGCGACACCTCGGCCATGATGCCTTTCCTGCACCTGCCCGTGCAGTCCGGCTCCGACCGCATTCTCAAGGCCATGAACCGCGGCCACACAGCGGCCGATTTCCACGAGATCATCCGCAAAGTACGCGCTGCGCGGCCAGACATAGGCCTCGCTTCCGATTTCATTGTCGGCTTCCCGGGCGAGACCGATGAGGATTTCGAGGCAACGATGGACCTCATCCGCCAGACAGGCTTTGCGACGGCCTATTCGTTCAAATACTCCAGGCGCCCCGGCACACCGGCCGCCGAAATGCACGGACAAGTGCCCGAAGACGTGAAGGATGCCCGCCTGCAGGCCCTCCAATCCCTCCTCCGCGACCAGCAAACCACCTTCAATGCCTCCTGCATTGGTCGGACAATGGACATACTTGTCACCGGCAAGGGACGACGCCCGGGCCAGATCCATGGCCGCTCCCCCTATCAGCAGGCCGTCCACTTCGAAGGACCGGAGAGCATGATCGGCCAGATCGCATCCGTGCGCATGATCGATTCCAGCATGAATTCGCTGACCGGCGAATGCGTGTCGGTGCGCGAGGACGCCGCGTGACCGTCAAGCGCCGCAAGCCCGCCTCGCCCGAGGCACCGATCAGCCGCATCTATGAAGTCCGCAACGCCGAGCGGCTGCAGGACCTGTGCGGCCCGCATCATCGCCACCTGCAGATACTCGAGACCAAGCTGGCCGATTTCGGCCTGCGCGCCGAGAGCCAAGGGGGCGGCATCCTGCTGATCGGCACGGCGGAAGGTGTTTCCATTGCTGAAGCCACGCTGGCCGAGCTGGAACGCCGTATCCGCAGCGGAACGGAGGCGAATGACATGGAAGTCGAAGGCGCGATCGAGGCAGCCCTCACGCCCGGGCAGACATTTGGCGGTCTCGTGGGCCTTAAAAAGCCGATCAAGCCCCAGACCCGCGGTCAGGCCAAATACCTTGAACTGCTCGCCAACGCCGATAATGGCCTTGTGTTCGGCGTCGGTCCCGCCGGCACGGGCAAAACATTCCTCGCCGTCGCGGCAGGTGTTGCAGAACTCACCACGGGCCTGCGCCAACGTCTCATTGTGACACGGCCTGCGGTCGAAGCGGGCGAAAAGCTTGGCTTCCTGCCGGGCACGCTTGAGGAAAAGGTCGATCCCTACATGCTGCCGATCTGGGACGCCCTGCGCGACCTGATGGGACAGGAACAGATGGAGCGGCGCATGGCGCGCGGCGAAATAGAGGTGGCGCCGCTCGCTTTCATGCGCGGGCGGACGCTCAAGAATGCCTTCGTCATCGTCGACGAAGCGCAGAACACGACCGTCGCCCAGATGAAAATGGTACTGACCCGCCTCGGACGGGACAGTCGCATGGTCGTGACAGGCGATCCCGGACAGGTCGACCTTCCGGGCAGTCAGCCATCCGGCTTGAAGCACGCCTTGCGTATCCTTGAAGGCGTCGACGGCATCAAGGCCCACTACCTGACAGCCGCAGACGTTGTTCGCCACGGGCTGGTCAGCCGCATTATCGATGCCTACGCGGCGGCCGGAGAAGGCTGACCCCAACCATGATCAATATCGACCTGATCGTTGAAGATGACGGCTGGGACGCCCTCGGAGACCTCGAAGCCTTGAGCCAGCGTGCCTTCGACGCCGGGCGCAGCGTGGAACGGGCTGACGGCACCGTGTCGCTCCTACTGACAGATGATGCTGTGCTCAAACAGCTCAACAAGGACTTTCGCGGCATCGACAAGGTGACTGACGTCCTGTCCTTCCCGGCCCTGCCGATGGACCGGCCGCTGCTCGGTGATATTGCCGTGGGATATGGCATCAGCACCCGCGATGCTGCAGCACAGGGCAAAACGCTTGCCGACCACCTTACGCACCTTCTTATCCATGGTTATCTACACCTGCTCGGGCATGATCACATGCAGCCGGACGAAGCCGAGATCATGGAAGCCCTGGAAATCGCGGCCCTTGCCTCTCTCGGCATAGCCAATCCCTATGAGTCAGATTAAAGCACCTAATTAGATGAGCGACCCAGACCCTTCAGACCCTGTCCCTAGCGGACGATTACGCAAGATGTTCGGCTTTGGCCGCAAGGGACATGATGCCGAACATCAAGCTTCCGACTCCCCTGACGGCGCACCGAGCGTCACACCCCACGACATGCGTCTGCGCATTGTCGAGTTCGAACAGCTCCGCGTGGAAGATGTCATGGTCGCACGCGCCGAGATCAAGGCTGTCGAAGTCGGCATGGAATTTCCCGATCTTCTGAAGTATTTCGCCGAAGTCACGCATTCGCGCCTGCCGGTCTTTCGGGAATCGCTCGATGATCCGATCGGTTTTGTGCACATAAAGGACGTGGTCAAGGAACTCGCCACAGGCGGCGAAGTGAACAAGCGGCCGCTTGAGCGCCTGCACCGCGAAGTGCTCTATGTGCCGCCCTCGATGAAGCTGACAGATCTGCTTGTGAAGATGCAATCAACGCGGATACATCTTGGCCTTGTCGTCGACGAATATGGCGGCACAGATGGCCTCGTGTCCCTTGAGGACCTGGTCGAAGAAATCGTCGGTGACATCGAAGACGAACACGACGATGAGGAGCCCATGTTCGTGCGCCGGAGCCAGCGGGTCTGGGAAGCGGATGCACGCACCGAAATCGACGATTTCGCAGAGGAAACCGGAATTGATCTTGAGCTTGCCGATATGGAAACGGACATCGACACGCTTGGCGGCGTCGTCTTCGCGCTTGCGGGTAAAGTACCCGTCCGCGGAGAGGTCCTTCGTCATCCCAGCGGCGTCGAGATCGAGGTCATGGACGCAGATGCGCGCCGCATTCGGCGTCTGCGCCTGCGCACACCGGAGACTGGCGCGGAGCCCCTTCCCCAGGAGTAGAGCATGAAAGACGGAGTGCGCAGCCACGGCTTCACTGCCCTTGGCCCCCTGCATGAGGCGTTCGCGCGCCTGACAGGCTGGGCCGCCGCCGGCACAGCCTTCCTGTTGGGCGCCTTTTCGGCTGTCGCGTTCGCGCCCTTTCACTTCAGCGCCGTCCTGGTCATTTCCTTCACCGGCCTCGTCTGGATGCTGGACGGCGCCCGTGGCCACAGGCGTTGGGGCAAGGCCGTTTTCATGCGCACCTGGGCCTTTGGTGTCGGCTTCTTCCTGATCAGCATGCACTGGACGGCGGCGCCCTTCCTCGTCGAGCCGGAAAAATACGCGATCTTCCTGTGGATGCCTTTGATCCTGTTACCGGCAGGAATGGCCCTCATCTGGGGCGCGGCAGGCGCCATGGCGGGCGCATTCTGGTCGGCCTCGCCTTCGCGCGTCTTCGTTTTTGCCCTGTTCTTCTCGCTGGCGGAATTCGTGCGCGGTCATTTGTTTGGAGGATTCCCCTGGAACCTGCCGGGCACAACCTGGGTTCCGGGCGGCGCGCTCTCTCAGGCCGCCTCCATCGGCGGCGTCTATTGGCTCACACTTCTCACGGTCTTCGTCATGACCGCACCGGCCGCTTTGGTGGACACCCGCGACATGCGCGGCCTCGCGGTACGGATGATGCCCGTGTTTGGCGCCGGCATTCTTGTTGCGCTCGGCTGGGCATGGGGCGCGCAGCGAATCGCGGAGCCTTCGCCCCTGTCAGACACTCAGGTCGTGCTGATGGATTCCGGCGTGCCGCAGGACCAG
The DNA here is from genome assembly GCF_000682695.1 of Hyphomonas chukchiensis. Classification (GTDB taxonomy): domain Bacteria; phylum Pseudomonadota; class Alphaproteobacteria; order Caulobacterales; family Hyphomonadaceae; genus Hyphomonas; species Hyphomonas chukchiensis. The sequence goes on from NZ_AWFG01000001.1 coordinate 446,124, forward strand.
AAATGGGAAGTCGGGCCGGATGCAATCCTCAACGAATACATCAAGATGATGACGACCGAAGAGGGCGCACCCGGCGACATCATCCTCTGGCCGGAAGGCGCCATCCCTGTGAACCTGCTGCAGGACCCTAACGCAATCGATATCATCGATGCCTATCTCGGGCCGCGCGTGCTGATCGCCGGGACCACACGCTACGAAATAACGGGCGATGATGCGCGCGATTATTTCAACAGCCTGACAGTTGTCGACCAGAGCGCTGCGCGCTCAGGCCCGCTCGCGCTCTATGACAAGCATCGCCTTGTGCCCTTTGGGGAACTTGCCGCTGCCGAGATCATCCCTTTCGGAACTTATATTTCGGGCATTCTGCCGGGTGCGATGCAGCGCATGGCAACTGACGGCTTCAAGCCTGGCCCGGGCCCAGCCGTTATCTATGCCGACAATGTCCCGCCCTTCGTGGCCATGATCTGCTATGAAGGCCTCTTTCCGTCGATCCCGCGCAATGCGAATCTGAATGGGCGGGCTGACTGGCTGGTGCTGATTTCCAACGACGCATGGTTCGGGGGCGGAATGGGCCCGGCCCAGCATTATGCACAGAATCGCTACCGCGCAATCGAGACGGGTCTGCCCATGGCGCGCGTTGCCAGCCGGGGAGCGTCAGCAATTGTCGATGGTTATGGGCGAGAAGTGTTGCGTGGAACGCCCTATGCCAGCGCCCCTCAAGGCTGGAGTGCCGCTTACGGTCGCGGCCGTTTACCCGTGCCTGCCAAAGAAACAATTTACCAACATCGCATCGGCATCATTCTCTTCTGGCTGAGCATCTGTCTATTTGCAGGTCTAGCTTTCGCGAGCTGGCGGCGCTAAAGTGTCATGAAAATACAAGCGCTAAGTACACCGGGTGGGATATGTCAGAGAACAAACTACCGAGCGGTATCGATAGAGTGGTGGGTCAGCGCGTACGCTGGCGACGGCGGGAGCTGAAACTCACCCAGGAAAAGCTCGGCGAGCTGTTGAACCTGACCTTCCAGCAAGTCCAGAAATACGAAAAGGGCGTTAACCGTGTTTCGGCCGGCCGACTCTTCGAAATAGCCTCCGTGCTCGGTGTTCCGATAACGTACTTTTACGAGGGCGCTGAAGATTTTGTCGAGCATGAGAATGCTCAGTTCGCCGAGGATGGTGACGATGTTCACGCTCCCGTCATGAATTCGGAAATGCTCGAGCTGATTTCAGCCTTCCAGAAGATCGAGGATATGTCGCTTCGCAAGTCCCTGCTCAACACGGTGCGCGCTGCCGCTTCTGCATTCGAGCTTAAACAACAGGATTGATTGACCCGGCCTGCTGGGGCAAGAGGCGGGGATCATGACTTCCCCTACCCAAGATCCTTCCAGTCGCCCGATCCGCACGTTTGGGCGCAAGGGCGGCCGCCCGCTGTCTGGTCGACAGCAAGAGCTTATCGACAATCTTCTGCCGCGCCTCACCGTTCCTGTCGGCGCCCCGAGCCTGCTTGATCCTCACACACTATTTGCGAATCCGGGCCCTGTTTGCCTCGAAATAGGCTTCGGTGGGGGAGAGCACCTGATCGAACAGGCTCGCCGCGCGCCTGAGACAGGCTTCATCGGCTGCGAGCCCTTCATCGAAGGCATGGCCAAGGCGCTTGTCGGTGTTGAGGACAACAGCCTCGCCAATGTCAGGCTCTGGATGGATGACGCGCGCACCCTGATCGACAGCCTGACCGCTGCGTCCGTCGATCAGGTATTCATCCTGTTTCCTGACCCCTGGCCCAAGAAGCGCCAGCAGAAGCGGCGCCTGATCCAGCCCGCCTTCCTGCAATCATTGCACCGGATCCTGTTGCCCGACGCCCGGGTACGGTTTGCAACCGATGTCGCCAGCTATGCCGATGAGGCACTTGCCCGTTTCCTGGCTCATGGCGGCTTCGAATGGAAGGCAGAACGCGCGTCTGACTGGCGTTCAGCGCCTTCTGACCATGTGCCGACCCGCTATGAAGCCAAGCAGCTGGGTGACTGCAAACCGGTCTGGTTCGACTTCAGCGTGCAACCCTAGCTGGATATACTTGACGAAATGTCGCACTTGTGTGTTTCATAAGGCCATCGAATTCGGTCGGTCTGAATATCAAGACCCCGTCAGACCGGCGGCTATGACTTTCTTCCTACCCGTTTCGATAGGCGGATCAGGTTCATGAGGGTGCCTGGACGTTTTAGCTAAACGCGAAGGAATAAAGTAATGGCAACTGGCAAAGTGAAATGGTTCAACGACCAGAAGGGCTTCGGATTCATCAAGCCTGATGATGGCGGCACCGATGTTTTCGTCCACATTTCGGCTGTTGAGCGCTCCGGCCTGCGGACCCTGGCGGAAGACCAGGCGATCTCATACGAACTCTACAAGGATGAACGCCGGGGCAAGACCTCTGCGGTGGATCTGAAGATCCTCTAGATATCATTTTGTCCTTACAAGCGATCTGTAAGCGCGCTGACTGGACTAGACGCTCGACATCGGGGACATCCGACTGTATATAGCGCCCAAGTCGAAAAATATCGGCGGCGGTTCCGGCAACGGGGCCGCCGTTTTTCTTTGTCTGGATTTGCCCTGATACAATGATTGCCCTGACCGAACAGGAACGCCGTATTCTCGAGATCGCCGCCCCCGTGGCCGAGCGTCTCGGGCTTGAGATCGTGCGCCTGCGCGTCATGGGCGGACGCCGCCCCGGCCTGCAGATCATGACCGAGCGGACCGGCGGCGCCCCGACCAGTGTCGAGGATTGCGCCAAGCTGTCCCGTGCGCTCAGCCCGGTGTTCGAGGAAGCCGACCCCATCAAGGAAGCCTACGTGCTGGAAGTCTCGACGCCTGGCATTGATCGCCCACTGACCCGCCCCGGTGATTTCGGCCGCTGGGTCGGGCATGAAGTCAGGATCGAACTGGCGCGCCCGCTTGATGGCCGCCGCCGCTTTACCGGTACGATCACCGGCGAAGACGAAGATGGTGCACATATCGAACTGGACGATGAGACGAAACTCGTCGCCCATGTAAATGAAATGAGCCGCGCCTCACTCGTACTTACGGACGCGCTGATTGATGCAGCCCGCGCCGATGGCAGCCTGCCGCCACAACTGGATGAAGACGGTCTTGAGGAATTCGAGATCGACGAAACCGAAGACGACACAGATACAAACGAGAAGACGGGAGACGTCACATGAACACAATCGGCGTTTCAGCCAACAGGCTGGAAATCCTGCAGATTGCCAAAGCAGTCGCAGAAGAAAAATCGATCGACCAGCGCATCGTCGTCGAAGCCATGCAGGAGGCCATCGAAAAGGCCGCCAAGGCCAAGTACGGCCAGGAGCATGACATCCGCGCGAAGATCGACGCGACAACGGGCGAACAGACGCTCTGGCGCGTGCAGACTGTTGTCGCCGACGCCGACCTGGAAGACGAATCCAAGGAATTGCGCCTGTCGGAAGCCAAGCGCATCGATTCCGAGCTGGAAATCGGCAGCGAACTGAAGGAAGAGCTCCCCCCCTTCGATTTCGGCCGTGTCGCCGCGCAGACCGCCAAACAGGTGATCATGCAGAAAGTGCGCGATGCCGAGCGCGAGCGCCAGTATAATGAATACAAGGACCGCGTCGGCGAGATCATCAACGGCATCGTCAAGCGCGTCGAATATGGCCACATCATTGTCGATCTGGGCCGCGCAGAGGGCATCATCCGCCGCAATGACGGTATCCCGCGCGAGAACTTCCAGCCGAACGACCGCGTCCGGGCCTATCTCTACAAGGTCAGCCGCGAAGTGAAGGGCCCGCAGATCTTCCTCTCGCGTGCCGCACCTGATTTCATGGTCAAGCTGTTCGCCCAGGAAGTGCCTGAAGTGTATGATGGCGTCATCAATATCCGTGCCTGCGCCCGCGACCCGGGCAGCCGCGCGAAAATCGGCGTTATCTCGAACGATAGCTCGATCGATCCGGTCGGTGCCTGTGTCGGTATGCGCGGTGCGCGCGTGCAGGCTGTTGTCGGCGAGCTCTCGGGCGAGAAAATCGACATCATCCCGTGGAATTATGACGACGCGACCTTCATCGTGAACGCCCTGCAGCCAGCCGAAGTGTCGAAAGTGGTGCTGGATGAAGAAGAGCGCCGCGTGGAAGTCGTCGTCGCTGACGACCAGTTCCCGCTGGCCATTGGCCGCCGCGGACAGAACGTGCGCCTCGCCTCCCAGCTCACCGGCTGGCAGATCGACCTCGTGACAGAGTCGGCCGATTCCGAGCGCTACCAGCGCGAATTCCAGGAGCGGACCGACCTCTTCATGAAGGCCCTTGATGCCGACGAAACGCTGGCCCAGCTGCTCGCGTCCGAAGGCTTTGAGACCGTCGAAGAGATCGCCTTTGTGGCACCGGAAGACTTCATCCAGATCGAAGGCTTCGATGAGGACGTTGCAGCAGAACTGCAGGAACGTGCCCGCGAATTCCTGGATCGCCTTGCCGCTGAGAACGACGCGAAGCGCCGTGAACTTGGCGTTGAGGACGAAGTCATGGAACTCGACAGCATGACACCGGCCTTCGCCGTGAAACTCGGCCAGGAAGGCGTCAAGACTGTTGAAGACGTCGCCGGCCTCGTACCAGACGACATCACTGGCTTCCGTGAGCCCGGTCCGGACGGCAAGCCTGTCTGGGTCGAGGGCATCCTGAAGAAGGGCGAAATGCGCAAGGACGACGCCCAGATGTTCATCATGAAGGCCCGCGTCATCGCTGGCTGGATCGAACAGGATGCCATCGAACAACTGATCGCTGCACAGCAGCCTGAAGAAACGTCGACGGCTGACCTCACCGAAGAAGAACGCGCCCTGCTCGCCCTTGGCGATCTCGGCGGCGCAGATGCGGCAGACGCCGCGCTTGAAGAGCTTGAGTTTGATCTCGACGCCCTGGCAGCGGAGGGCGGCGATGACGAAGCCGCACCGAAAGAGTGATCCGCGCTTAGCCGGCACTGCAGGTGATACGACGGATGGGGAGGGCCCCGTCCGTCAGTGCGCCGTGACGCGGGAGCGTCTGGCGCAGACGGAGATGGTGCGCTTTGTGCTGTCGCCCGACATGGTCGTCACACCTGACGTCAATTCAAAGCTCCCGGGCCGCGGTGTCTGGGTGAAGGCTGATCGCCAGACAATCGAACTGGCGGCAACCAAAGGCGCCTTCGCGCGTGGTTTCAAAATGCAGGTAAAAGTGCCCGATGGCCTGGTTGATCAGGTCGAAGGCCTTCTGCTGAAACGTTGCCAGAGTGTACTCGGCATGGCGAAGAAGGCCGGGGGCGTGATCCTTGGTTACGACCAGGTGAAGGACGCACTGCGCAACAGAACCCATGGAATCCTGCTTGAGGCTTCCGATGGTGCAGAAGATGGGCGCAACAAGGTGTATTTTCTCGCGAAAGCATTATATAGCAGCGTGAACGTCGCCGGGGCTCTCACCTCGGCGGAATTGGGCATGGCTTTTGGCCGGGAGCGTGTGATACACGGTCTCGTCCGCAAGGGAGCCATTGCGAAGACGTGGACTCTGGCCTATCGCCGGTTGACCGGCTTTCGCGAAGCCCCCGAATTGAACTGGTTCAAGGATCAGGATCGGTCTTGAAAACTTGCCGGGACGCATGGGCGCTTCGGTTCAAATTGTGATATGTAGGACGTATGAGCGAAACGAACGATACAGGTAATAATCAGGGTGGCCGCAAGCCGCTCACCGTGGCCCGCAAATCTGCCGGCACGGTGAAGCAAAGCTTTAGCCATGGTCGCTCGAAGCAGGTTGTGGTTGAGACCAAGAAGCGCCGGGCGGTTGGCCCAGGCGGCTCAGGCCCCACGCCTTCTGATAACGCGCCAGCCAAGAAAACAGACACGCTTGAAGCGCGCCTGATCGCTACGGCGAAAAAGCTGGGCATCACGGTCGACGAACTGAAAGCACGCCAGAAGGTTCTGCTGGAGCGCAAGGCTGAAGAAGCCAACCGCGCCAAGGAGAACATTCAGGTCGAAGCGGCCCAGGATCGCCTGCGTACTGAACAAGAGCGCAAAGCCACGGAAGCGCGTGAGCGCGAAGAAGCCGAAGCCCGTCGCAAGGCTGAAGAAGAAGCCCGCAAAGCTGAGGAAGCTGCTGCCGCAGCAGCAGCCGACGCGCCCGCGACAGTCGATGCCAAGCCGGCACGCGGCCGGTCCAAGCAGGATGCTGCCGCTGACGCGTCCGTTCCGGAACCGACGGCAGAAGAAGCCGCCGGTCGTGGCAAACGTGGCAAGGGCAAGGATGATCGCAGCGACCGTTCGCGCGACGCTGCCGCCCGTACAGTGCGCGACAGCGGCGAACGCCGCCGTGGCAAACTCACCATTTCCTCGGCGCTCGGCGACGATGCTGACCGCCAGCGCTCACTCGCCTCGCTTAAGCGCGCCCGTGATCGTGAACGCGAGCGCCGTTTCGGTGGTGGCGAGCAACGCGAGAAAGTCTCCGTCGAAGTCACGCTTCCCGAAACCATCACGCTGCAGGATCTTGCAGGCCGCATGAATGAGCGCGTCGCCGACGTCGTGAAATTCATGATCAACCAAGGCGAAATGCTGCGCGGCAACGATATCGTCGATGCCGATACGGCCGAACTGATTGCCGAAGAATTTGGCCACACGGTCAAGCGCGTCGCGGAATCCGATGTTGAAATCGGCCTTGAGGGCGAAGCTGATGATCCGGCCTCGATGAAGCCGCGCCCACCGATCGTCACGATCATGGGCCATGTCGACCACGGCAAGACATCGCTGCTGGATGCCCTGCGCTCAACCGACGTTGTGTCGGGCGAAGCAGGTGGCATTACGCAGCATATCGGCGCCTACCAGGTTCAGCTGAAGTCCGGCCAGAAGATCACCTTCCTCGACACCCCGGGCCACTCTGCCTTTACCGCCATGCGTGCACGCGGCGCCAATGCGACTGACATTGCCATCCTGGTTGTCGCTGCTGACGACTCGGTCATGCCGCAGACGATTGAATCCATCAATCATGCCAAGGCGGCCGGTGTGCCCCTCATCATCGCGGTCAACAAGATCGACCTGCACGATGCGCAGCCGGAAAAGGTGCTCACCGACCTCCTGCAGCATGACATTCAGGTTGAATCCATGGGCGGCTCCACGCAGGCCGTGCAAGTATCCGCCAAGTCGCGCATCGGCCTTGATGAGCTGACTGACGCGATCACGCTTCAGGCTGAACTGCTCGAACTTGCTGCCAACCCTGACCGCGCCGCCGATGGAGTCGTGATCGAAAGCCAGCTCGACAAGGGCCGCGGCCCTGTTGCAACCATACTGGTCAATCGCGGCACACTGAAACGCGGTGATATCGTCGTGGCCGGCGCCCAATGGGGCAAGGTTCGCGCCATTACGGACGAACGCGGCCAGCAACTCGCAGATGCGGGTCCATCGCTGCCGGTCGAAGTACTCGGTCTTGATGGTGCGCCTGATCCAGGTGAACCTTTCGTCGTTGTTGATACCGAAGCCCGCGCCCGCGAAATCACGGAGTACCGTGTCCGCAACAAGCGTCAGGTCTCCGGCAAGGCAGGCGCCGCCGCACGCGCCTCGCTCGACCAGCTGCTTAGCCGCCTCAAGGACGGTACGGTGGAAACCTCCGAACTCCCCGTCGTTGTCAAAGGCGATGTTCAGGGCTCCGTCGAAGCCATCTCCATGTCGCTCGACAAGATCTCGACCGAAGAAGTCCGCGCCCGCGTCATCCACGGCGCCGTCGGTGGTATCTCCGAAAGCGACGTCCTGCTGGCCCGCTCGTCGAATGCGCCTATCTTTGCCTTCAACGTCCGTGCCAACAAGCAGGCCCGTGACCTGGCCGAAAAGGAAGGCGTCGAGATCCGCTACTACTCGGTGATCTACGACCTGATCGACGATGTAAAATCCACGCTGTCGGGCATGCTCGCACCGGAGAAACGCGAAACCTTCCTCGGTTACGCCGATATTCTCGAGGTCTTCAACATCACGAAGACGGGCAAGGTTGCCGGTTGCCGCATCTCCGAAGGCAAGGTTGTCCGCGGTTGCGGCGTGCGCCTCCTGCGCGACGATGTCGTGATCCACGAAGGCAAGCTGAAAACGCTCAAGCGCTTCAAGGATGAAGTGAACGAAGTTTCCAGCGGCATGGAATGCGGCATGGCCTTCGAACGCTATGAAGACATCCGTGTCGGCGACAAGATCGAGTGCTTCCAGGTTGAGGAAATCGCAAGGACGCTCGCCTAAAGACAGGCAGAATGACGAAGCCGCTGCGCATATCCGGTCTTCTCCGGGAGAAAGATGTGAGACGCCTTACGCGTCTCACACGCGGCGGATCGGTCGGCCCCACGGCAGTCTACTACGCCGGGGTCACCGCGCCGATCATTTCGGCCAGCATGTCTGTCATGGTGCGCGAAGCCATGCGCATGGCGGGCCTGTCGGAATACTGGCAATGGTTCATCGCGGCGCTTGTCGCGGCCTTTGCCGGGATCAGCTGGTATCTCATCTTCATCCGCTGGTCTTACCGGCACAAATTCGGACGGGGCACGGAAATGACGCTTGAAACGGCCATTTCACTGGATGATGCAGCCCTCCTCGTAAAGCGCGGTGGCATCGAGACCCGGATAGACTGGGCCTGTGTTGAAGCCGTTCGGACATCGCGCAGCCATGTATCGGTGCTCATCAACGGCGCCGATGCTCTGATCATTCCGGACGCATGGTTCGGCAAGGACAAGGCGGCCCGCGCCGCATTCACCACCCGCCTGCAGGAAAAGGCCCCCAACTGATGGCTCGTAAACCCGCCTCCGCCGGCATGCCCTCCCAGCGCCAGCTCCGCGCTGGCGAAATCATCCGCCACGCCCTCGCTGATGTCCTCACGCGGGAAGACCTGCGCGATCCCGACCTCGCCAATGTCATCATCACAGTAGGCGAGGTGCGCTGCTCACCCGACCTGCGCCACGCCAACGTCTTCGTCACACCGCTGGGCGACGACACCCAGGAAGGCCGCGACAAGCTCGCAGAGGCCCTCACCCGGGCAGCCGCCTTCCTGCGCGGCAAACTTGGCCGCGAGATCGACATGAAGTTCACGCCGCAGCTGCACTTCATCGCCGACAAATCATATGACGAGGCCACACATATTGACCGCCTTCTGGCCGATCCGCGCGTCAAACGCGATCTCGAAGACTGAGCCTCGCCTGCCAGGCGTCTTATCAGCATTGTCATTTGACATCACGGCCATCTGTTGAGAGCGTTAATGGACTTGTGACAGGGGGACGGGCCTCATGGACCGCCAGACGCTCGATATGGAAGGCGCCCGCCACGGCGAAATCTCGGCGGCATCGCTGCAGCTGGGCGATGACACAATTGCCATACGCCGCATCGCCACCATGTGCGTCGAATCCATGGAATTTGCGCCTTGGGACATGCCTCGTAATCGCCAGAGCCAGCGCCTGCATGCTACGCTTTGCGTGGCCAACCTCTTCTTCGCGCTGGCAGCGCTGGCCTGGTGGGGCCTGATGCCCAACCAGCCCTCGAGCACGATTGCCCTGTTCATCGCTGGTGTGCTCCTGTTGCTTGGCGTCTTCCTGGGCATGCGCGCCGCCATGATCGCGATGAAAATCCGCAGGCGCGAACCCTATTACCGCCTCACCATCGGCACATCTGATGCCCGGCAGATCCCCATTGTTGACGATAATCGCGATGTACTCATCAAGATCCGCGACATTGTCCGCCACAAGATGGATACGGGCGACACCGAGACCACAGGCGAGTTCGACCTCAACCTCGATATTGTCGATCTTAAACTGCCCAAATCGGCTCAGCCCTCCGCAAGGCCCCCCGCCCGGCCCGAACGCGCGCCTGCATCAGACGAGCCGGAAATCCTCTTTGACGCCGACGAGGAAGAGGCGGCCGCCCAGCTAAAGAGCGCATCCTGAGCCTCTGCGGTTGACGCCAGCCGCCGCCCGGCCTAAGGCCGCGCCTTCATTTTGAATATGCCCGCAAGAGACGGATCGTCGGCGTTCGAACCGCCACGGGTCCGCAGGAGACAAAAAATTTGGCCCGTCAAAGAAAACGTAAGGGTGATCCGGTCAGCGGATGGCTAAACCTGTTCAAACCCGTTGAAATGACATCCACGCAAGCGGTCGCCATCCTGAAGCGCCTCTACAATGCCGAGAAAGTGGGCCATGGCGGCACGCTGGACCCGCTGGCCGATGGCATCCTGCCGATTGCCTTTGGCGAGGCCACCAAGACCGTCCAGTGGGCGATGGATTCCGAGAAGGAATATGTCTTCACCATCCGCTGGGGCGTCTCCACCGCCAGCCAGGACGCCGAAGGCGAGATCACGGCCACATCCGACGCCCGCCCCACCCGCGATGCCGTCGAAGCGGTGCTCGCCAATTATCTTGGCCTCATCGAACAGGTCCCGCCAAAATTCTCCGCAATCAAGGTTGACGGCCAGCGCGCCTACGACCTGGCCCGTGAAGGTGAGGATTTCGAGCTCAAATCCCGGGAAGTCATGGTCCATTCGGCCAAGGTGATCGGCATGCCGGACGCCGACCACACGGTTGTGCACGTCACCTCGGGCAAGGGCTTCTATGTCCGCGCCATGGCCCGCGACCTTGCTTTCGACCTCGAATGCGAAGGCCATATCAGCCAGCTGCGCCGCACACGCGTTGGCGCCTTTGCCGCACCGGACGCCATTTCGGTTGAGGCCCTTCAGGGCATGACCGAAAAGGCAGACCTGCTCGCCGCCCTGAAGCCTCTGCAATCTGTCCTCACCGGCATCCCTGATCTGGCCGTCAGCTCCGGCGATGCCGCCAGCCTGCGCCAGGGCCGCACGATCATGCTCATGCCCCACGTCCTTGAGGCCTGGCGCGATGCCCGCAATCCGGCAGACGAGGAAGACCGGCTCGCACTCGCCACGTGCAATGGAATCGCCGTCGCCCTCGGCGATGTGCGCGCAGGTCATTTCGAGCCTGTCCGCGTATTCAACATCCGCGAAACCCAAAGCGCCTGATCGCGGAACGAGTCAGCACTATGGCGATTGATGTCCCGAGACTCTTGAAAGGAGTAATAGGATGAACCGTATCGCCATCTGCACACTCGCGCTCCTCGCCGCCGCCTGCCAGCCACCCGAAACCGAAGTGCCCGCCCCGGAGCCTGCCACAATGGCAGAGCCGGGCGCGGTTGCACCGGAACAGACCAATCCTGCCCCTGAGGCGCCTGTCGCCGACGCCACCCCCGAAAGCGTCCTGCAAACCTGGGCCAGCGCCCTCGAAGCGGGCGATTGGTCGACGGCGCGGGCCCAGTGGGGCGAAAACGGGTCCCAGAGCGGCCTCTCGGAAGCCGAATTCGCTGCCGCCTATCACCAGTACAAGACCATCCATATAGACATCGCGGATGCCGAAACCGAAGGCGCGGCCGGCTCACTCTATTACCAACCCGAAGTCACCATGACCGGGGAGATGGTGAACGGGGAGCCCTTCCGCATGGTCGGCCCGGTCACCGTGAAGCGGGTCAACGACGTGCCCGGCGCGACGGAGGAACAGCTACGCTGGCATATCGCCTCCAGCGATCTGAAACCGCGCCCCATTGAATAGGTTGGATGGCCCTCTTGGGGGCCGAAGGCCTGATTGTGGGCCTCCCGCCCATATCACCCCGCCCCCTTCCCAAAGGGGCCTAAATCCGTCATAAGCCGCCCCTTGAGGCGAATATCGCCCTGAATCCCTTGCTGGACGACATCCCGGCTGCGGACACCAGGTCCCGAATTCTCTCAAGCCCCCTGCGTCCACGAGGCCGCAATATATTGAAAACCTTCGTCTTTTGACGATTTTACAGAAAGAGACCCGATGTCGATTACGGCAGAAAAAAAGCAGGAACTGATCAAGAAATTCGCCATCAAGGATGGTGATACAGGTTCCCCGGAAGTTCAGGTCGCGATCCTTACGGAACGCATCAACAACCTGACCGACCACTTCAAGACCAATAAAAAAGACAACCACTCCCGCCGCGGCTTGCTGACCATGGTCGCCACGCGCCGGAAGCTCCTTGACTATGTCAAAGGCAAAGATGAAGCGCGTTACACGACGCTCATCACGGAACTCGGCATCCGCCGCTAGGTCCGAAAAACAAGCCCGCCGGGCAATAGGGCCGCGGCGGGCTTTTCGTATGTGAAAAGAAAGACAATCGAAATGTTCAATAAACAATCCGTGTCGCTGGAATGGGCGGGACGCACGCTGACAATTGAGACGGGCCAGGTGGCACGTCAGGCAGACGGCGCCGTCATGGTGACCTATGGGGATACCCAGGTTCTCGCGACCGCATGCTTCGCCAAGTCGGCCAAGCCAGGCCAGGACTTCTTCCCCCTGACCGTCAACTATATGGAAAAATACTACGCATCGGGCCGCATCCCAGGCGGCTTCTTCAAGCGTGAAGGCCGCCCGACCGATAAAGAGACGCTGACCTCGCGCCTCATCGACCGCCCGATCCGCCCGCTTTTCGTCAAAGGCTTCAAGAATGAAGTCCAGGTCGTCCTGACCTGCATGTCCTATGACCTCGAGAACGATGCCGACATCCTCGGCATGATCGGCGCCTCGGCTGCCCTCGTCCTGTCCGGTGCACCATTCATGGGCCCGATCGGCGCTGCACGCGTTGGCTATATCGATGGCGAGTACGTCATCAACCCAACCATCGCCGAACTCGAAGACTCCGACCTTGATCTCGTTGTCGCCGGTACGGCCGACGCCGTGATGATGGTTGAATCGGAAGCCTATGAGCTGTCCGAAGATGTCATGCTTGGCGCTGTCATGGCCGGTCACGAATCCATGCAGCCCGTTATCGACGCGATCATCGATCTCGCCGAAAAGGCTGCCAAGGAACCGTTCGACTTCGAACCCGACGATAACTCCGCTGCGCTCGAAGCCATCCAGAAACTGGTTGGCCAGGACCTGTCGGCTGCTTACTCAATCACCGACAAGCTTGAGCGTCAGGCTGCCGTGGGCGCTGCCCGCGACAAGGCCAAAGCGGCCCTCGTCGGCACCGAAGAAGCGCCCGGCGAAATGACCGGCGACGCGTTCAAGGCCTCCTTCAAGGAAGCCGAAGCTGCCGTCGTGCGCGGCGACATCATCAAGACCGGCAAGCGCATTGACGGCCGTGCCCTTGATCAGGTCCGTTCGATCGAAGCCATTGCCGGCTTCCTGCCACGCACGCATGGCTCCTCGCTGTTCACCCGCGGTGAAACACAGGCCATCTGCGTCGCAACGCTCGGCACCAGCGATGATGAGCAGTTCATCGACGGTCTCGACGGCACGTCCAAGTCCAAGTTCATGCTGCACTACAACTTCCCGCCCTATTCGGTCGGTGAGACAGGCCGCATGGGTGGCGCAGGCCGTCGCGAAATCGGTCACGGCAAACTCGCATGGCGCGCGCTTCAGGCTGTCCTTCCTGACCACGCCGAGTTCCCGTACACGATCCGCCTCGTCTCCGAGATCACCGAGTCCAACGGCTCGTCCTCGATGGCAACGGTTTGCGGTTGCTCGCTTGCCATGATGGATGCCGGCGTGCCGGTCACCCGTCCTGTCTCGGGTATCGCCATGGGCCTGATCAAGGAACCAAACGGCGTGGCCGTCCTCTCCGACATTCTCGGCGACGAAGACCACCTCGGTGACATGGACTTCAAGGTTGCCGGTACCGAGAAAGGTCTGACGTCCCTGCAAATGGACATCAAGATCGCCGGTATCACGAAGGACATCATGAAAACGGCGCTAGAGCAGGCGAAGGGTGGACGCATGCACATCCTCGCCGAGATGGCGAAAGCCCTCGACACGTCGCGCGACAGCCTGTCGGAAAACGCACCTCAGATGGAAATCATGAAAGTGCCAACCGACAAGATCCGTGACGTCATCGGTTCCGGCGGCAAGGTCATCCGTGGCATTGTCGAAGAATCCGGCGCCAAGGTGAATATCGACGACGACGGCACAGTGCAGATCTCTGCGCTCGACCGCCCGGCGATCGAAAAAGCCATGAAGATGATCAAGGAAATCACCGCAGAAGCCGAAGTCGGCGAAATCTATCAGGGCACCGTGGTTGGCCTGAAAGACTTCGGTATCTTCGTGAACTTCTTCGGCCCGAAGGACGGTCTCGTGCACGTTTCGCAAATGGCGAAAGAGCGCATCGGCCATCCTAAGGAACTGGTCAAGGAAGGCGACAAGGTCTGGGTCAAGCTCATGGGCTTTGATGACCGCGGCAAGGTTCGCCTCTCGATGAAAGTTGTCGATCAGGCGACCGGCAAGCAGTTCGAAGGCGCCGAAGGCGAAGAGTAGACTTACAGTTTCTTGTAAGTATCAGATCAGGGCCATCCTCCGGGGTGGCCCTTTTTCTTTGCGCGAAGCCCGCCAATCGCCTGCCGCAAATACTACATCTTTCTGTACCCGGATGAAATTTTATTGACACGGAAGTGTCATGAAACTAATGTGACAGTTATGTTACAGTCACGTTACAAATATATGTCAGTGTCGGCGCTAGCCTTTGCGGCGCTCGCATTTCCCGCGTCGGCCGTGTCGACTTGCGAACTCGCAGACGGCCTGCCGCTCGATCCTGTGGCCTACAATCAGGAAGTCGCTGCCTGCTACAGCACCCCGACGAGCATCGCCAAGGATGCCGGGCTTGAGAAGGACCTCATTCAGGCGACCGACGCGGTTCGGGCTGCCGACAATGAGCCAGCCCTCATTCCGCTTGCATCGCTCGAAGAAGCTGCCCGCATCCACGCCATGGACATGGCCGCCCGCAACTATGCCGGCCACACGGACAAGGAAGGCCGCGGCCACCTCGAACGCGTCCGCATGCTGGACCGCTCTGTGCTGATCGGCGCAGCCGGCGCCAACATTGCCATCCTCGAAGGCGAGGGCGATGCTGAAGCCGTGTTCAACGCGCTGCGGGCAGACCCGGTCAATGCCAGCAACATGACGCGCGATGCCTTCACCCATACAGGCATCGGCATCGCCAAGGCGAACGGCCGCACTTACATCGTCCAGCTCTTCGCGCGCGTGGATGGCCACCTTGAATCCCCCCTCCCCATCCAGGTGTCGGGCCCGGCAGATATCAAGGCAACATTTGACGAGAAGGGCGTGCAACCTGTCGGCTGGCGCCTCACAACGCCTGAAGGCGAAACCGTTGCGCGCGGCTATGGCGCCAACATGACCGGCACGCTTGCGCCCGGCCAGCAGGCCTATGTCACCTTCGACATGGCCCGCAACACCCAGGAATACGCCCTGCGCGGTCCGCTCGTCGTCGGCCGGTAGACCCGCTTCTATCATGCGTCCCCCAGCCCGGCCCTGCACAGGGGCCGGGCTTTTCATGTCTGCACAGTTGAACAGGCCGGAACTATTGGAAAATGCGCCTGTTTGGCGCTAAGCAGCCCTCATGACCAAACGTAAGTCCGCCTTCCTCATCGCCATGTCCGGCGGCTCCGGCTCCGGCAAGTCGACGCTCGCCGAAGCCCTGCTCGAACATCTCGGGCCCGGACAGGCCGTCATGTTCGGCGAGGACGCTTATTACCACCCCATGCGCCATTACGGTGACTACACGACCGAGGACGAGCGTCAGGCCATCATCGCCGGCGTCAACTATGACGACCCGATTTCCAAGGAAGTCGACCACCTTGTCCGTGACCTGAAAGCGCTCAAGTCCGGTCATGGCGTCGACCAGCCGATCTATGATTACGAACGCCACGACCGCAGCGATCAGACACGCCGCATCGAGCCAGCGCCGATCCTGCTGCTCGAAGGCATCCACGCCCTCTCCATGCCCAAGATCCGGTCCCTGATCGACCTCTCCGTCTATGTCGACACACCGGACGATCTGCGGCTCGCCCGCCGCATCCGGCGCGACGTGATCGATCGCGGCCGCGATGTCGACAGTGTGCTTGAGCAATACATGTCCACCGTCCGCGCGGCGCATTATCGCTGGACCCACCCAGCCAAATTCGAAGCTGATCTGGTCATCGCTGACGAGGGCTTGCCGGCCTATGGCAATGTCCGCCCCAATGCCGAGGCCATTGAGCGAATGGTGGCCCCTGTCCTCGAGCGCCTGCGCTCGCTTGGCGTCCTCTCGGACAGGGCAAAGCTCTAGCCAATCTCGCTGAGCACAAGCGCCATGATGAAACCCAGCGCTGTGGCAATGCCCGCCATGTGGGAATCTTCCTTATAGGCCTGCGGGAACACCTCGGTTGCCAGTGACGCAATCACGGCGCCTGCCGCAAGGCAGCGGATCCCCGCCAGAAAATGCGGGCTTGCCCCTTCCAATAGCAGGTTACCCAGCACGGCCGCCGCTGACAGCAAGACCGCTGCGCCAACCCACATCATCAGTGCCTTTGTTTTCGATGTCCCGTTCTCCTGCATCTCCTTTGCCCCGCCCGCCGCTTCCGGCAAGTTCGACAGCAAGATCGATCCGGCGAGCGCCGCGACCGCCATGGGTTCTGCCCCAATAAGGGCAACGCCCAATGCGAGGTTTTCCGGTACGCCATCCAGCGTGATCGCCGCCAGTAGACCGCCCCCACTGTCGCTGTTCCACTTCTCATCGATCAGGTAATCGACGCCCGTGAACACGGCCGCACCCACGGCGGTCATCAGCATGGAGAGCCACAGCGTTGATGTCTGGATCGACGGCTCGATCAGCTCGGTCACGACCGACAGGATCAGTGCGCCCCCTGCGAGTGCCACGAGAAAACCC
The DNA here is from genome assembly GCF_000682695.1 of Hyphomonas chukchiensis. Taxonomy (GTDB): domain Bacteria; phylum Pseudomonadota; class Alphaproteobacteria; order Caulobacterales; family Hyphomonadaceae; genus Hyphomonas; species Hyphomonas chukchiensis. Next base: position 462,850 of record NZ_AWFG01000001.1, read on the forward strand.
TCGAGCGGCTTGGGCAGTGTGCCGTAAAGGCCCCATGCCGCGCCTGCCACCAGCGCCCCTGAGACAACCGCCACCACAATCAGCATCATGAGCATGCCACACCTCCCGTCCGCCTAAATCTTCCGGATCAACCGGCTTGCACGGGGAATGTTCCGCTGCGGTAATAGTCTGGGCAACGCCATTAAGCGCCGCTAGGCTTTCGCGCATGAGGCGAACCCTGTCCAAATGGCTGGCACTCGCAGGCGCAGGCATTCTCATGGCCAGCGCCGCACAGGCCTGCGACTTGCGTCTTGGCGCGCGCGGCCAGAGCACGGCCGACTATGTCGAGACTGTGCGCCCCTGCCTTGCGCAGCTCCCATCCGGCTACAGGTTTGACGTGAAGATGGAGGCCGGCTTCCTGACTCGCATCAATGAGGAGCGCGCCGCTCATGGCCTTGCGCCGCTGCAGCTCCGCCGGGAGTTACTGGCCCCTGCCCGCTTCCAGAGCCTGGACATGGCCGCCAATCATTTCTTCGATCATGTCAGCCCCGATGGCCGCTCACCGGGCGACCGCCTGACGGCACTGGATCGCCGCGCCCTCCTGCAGCGCTCGGCCGAAAACCTCGCCATGCTGGAAATCGTGAAGGGCCGCTACAATTTCTCGAAAAGCCTGCCCCAGCTGCACGCCAACTTGATGAACAGTCCGGGCCACCGCGCCAATATCCTGAACCCGGATTTCACGCATGTCGCCATTGGCGTCGTCGTCACCAGGCAAGGCGTCTGGGCCACGCAGGTCTTCGCAGGCCTTTCCGGCACGCTCAGCGAAGACGTGCCGCTTCGCATGGCCGCTGGCCAGAGCCTCACCGCAGAGCCCTCGCTCAATGACTGGACCTTCCGCCACTTCGAAGCCGAAACGCCGGGGCACGCCTACATGCCGTTCAGGCAGACCCCGCGCGGCGCCATCGTGCCTGATGGCCTCAAAGGCGACGTCGACCTCGCCGCCTTCAGCATCCAGATGGGCGAAAAGAAAGGCATGATCTACTCGATCCGCCTGGCAGGTCCATCCGTCACGATTGTGAACTGACGCCTATTCCTCCGGTGCATCCGGCACGCCGACGACGTGGAAGCCTGCATCGACATGGATCACTTCGCCGGCAATCGAGCGGCCGAGCGGTGAGAGAAGGTAGAGCGCGCAGCCAGCGACGCCTTCCATGCTCGTATCTTCCTTCAGCAGCGACCAGTCGCGGCCCGTGCCCATCAGGCTTTTGCCGCCCTTGATGCCGGCCAGCGACAGCGTGCGCATGGCGCCCGCCGAAATCGCATTGACGCGAATGCCCTGGGGCCCGAGGTCGCGCGCCGCATAGCGCGTCGAGGCCTCAAGGGCGGCCTTCGCGACGCCCATGACGTTATAGGACGGAACGGTCCGTTCCGCGCCGAGATAGGTCATGCACATGATCGATCCGCCATCCGGCATCAGTTCGGCGCCGCGACGCGCACAGTCGATGAAGGAATAGACAGAGATATCCATTGCCCGGCGAAAGCCTTCGCGCGTGGTGTTGGCCACCATCGAGCCCTGTAGCTCATCCTTGCCGGCAAAGGCAATCGAATGAACGAGGAAGTCGATCTTGCCCCACTTGGCTTTGATCTCGGCGAAAGCGGCGTCCATGCTCGCATCGTCGGTCACGTCAGCCGGGATCATCATGTCCATGCCGATGCTCTCGACGAGCGGGCGCACACGGCGCTCCAGCGTCTCGCCCTGATAGGTGAAGGCAATCTCGGCGCCCTGCGCGGCCAGCTGTTTGGAAATGCCCCAGGCAATCGAGTTCTGGTTGGCGACGCCCATGACGATGCCGCGCTTGCCCTTCATCAGGTCACCGGACGGCAGGTTCCATTCTTCGGCCATGCGGGCCTCCTCATTGGCTGTTTTTCTGCCCTACGGGCTAGGCGGACACGGTCAAACCGTCAAGCGTCCCGCCGCTCAACCGACCCATGGGTGTGGCCTGCACTCAAAGGTTCAGAATGGCTCTTGCGGATCCTAGACCGGCGTTGCTTGGCCCGGAACGGTCAGGCCAACCTTCATGTCATTGGCCGTGTAGACATGGCGCTCGTCGACGAACACCTTGCCGTCCGCAATGCCGAGCACCAGCTTGCCACGGCGCACGCGGTGAATGTCGATCTCGTAGCGCACGAGCTTGCAATCCGGCGTGATTTCGCCGGTAAACTTGACCTCGCCCACGCCCAGCGCACGGCCCTTGCCGGGGCTACCGGACCAACCGAGCCAGTAGCCAACGGCCTGCCACATCGCATCGAGCCCAAGGCAGCCCGGCATGACCGGATCGCCCGGGAAATGGCATGCGAAGAACCACAGGCTCGGATCAATATCCAGCTCACCGATGACATGCCCCTTGCCGTAGACACCGCCATCCATGCTGATCTCGGTAATCCGGTCCATCATCAGCATTGGCGGCGCAGGCAGCTGCGCATTGCCGGGCCCGAAATACCCGCCCTTGCCCGATTCGAGCAAGTCAGCCTTCGTATAGCTGGACTTCGGGGTGTGGTAATCATGGGGACCGGACATCGCGGATTCTCCTGGAATTTGGCGTAACCGCTTAACCACAGTGACCGGCCCGGCTTGTCAACCGCCTGAGCTACCCTGAATTACAGACCTGCCTCGCCCGTATCCGCGCCCCAGAGCGCTTCTCGCAGGGCCCAGCCACGGAAATTCTGCACCTCAACCGCGCACCATTTCACTTCGCAATCGCCCAGCCGCACCAGCACGCCAGCCTCAAGTGACGCGACTTCAGGGCTCGCCGCGTCAGCCGTCTCATGTATCACAGTCGCTGACTGCACCATCGCCGCCGCGCCTGGCTCCAGCATCCGCGCATGCACCCAAACTTCATCGCCAGACGGGTCACGCACACGCCGCCAGTCGCGGCTTTCCTTGATGATCAACATCGGCAACCCCTTGCGCTCGTAGCGCCACAGGATTTCCTGATCCCGGCTTGGCCCCTTGCGACCGTTCACTGCGGCAAATTTCAACACTTCAAAGCGCGGCACGGCCTTGCCGGAGAACTGGCTTATCCGCGTAACCTGCGGGCCCTCGGCCGACGCAAAGCCGCCAAACAGGAAGATTCCGGATACTAAAAAGGGTGCCCATTTCATGCGCAGGAAGCCAGACTCGCTGTTGAGAGCCTCACACTCTCACACCCAGATGAATCACGTGTAAAACAACAGGCGTTGGCGTTCCGGGATCGCTCTGCTAAGCCCGATGAAAGAATTACGAGGGGGCCAGATGCCAGCCAAGAAACTGAAGATCGTCGTCACCCGGAAGCTGCCCGCCCCCGTCGAGCTGCGCATGAAGGAATTGTTCGACACAAGCCTGAATCAGGACGACCATGCCTTCACGCATGAAGAGCTCGTGGCTGCGGTCCAGACCGCTGACGTTCTCGTGCCAACAGTGACAGACCGGATCGATAGCAAGGTGCTCGCCCGTGCCGGTGACCAGCTGCGTCTCATCGCCCAGTTCGGTGCCGGTGTTGACAATATCGATGTGCAGAGCGCCGTGCAGCGCGGGATTACCGTTACAAACACGCCGGGCGTGCTGACAGACGATACCGCCGATGTCGCCATGGCGCTTATCCTGGCCGTCCCGCGCCGCCTGCATGAAGGCGCCCTGGTGATGGACAGTGGCAGCTTCGATGGCTGGACACCAACCTGGATGATGGGCCGGCGCCTGGCTGGGAAACGGCTTGGCATTGTCGGCATGGGCCGCATCGGCCAGGCCGTGGCGCGCCGTGCCAAGGCCTTTGGCCTGCAGATTCACTACCATAATCGCAAACCGGTCAGCCCGCGCACCGAAGAGCTGCTTGAAGCGACCTATTGGGACAGTCTGGACCAGATGCTCGCGCGTATGGATATCGTGTCGATCAATTGCCCGCACACGCCGGCAACGTTTCACCTGATGAATGCCCGCCGCCTCGACCTGATGAAGCCGGAAGCCTACCTCATCAACACGGCACGCGGCGAGGTGATAGACGAAGCAGCCCTCGCAAGGGCGCTCAAGGCCGGCAAGATTGCCGGTGCAGGCCTTGACGTCTTCGAACGCGAGCCGGCCGTGAGCGAAGACCTTCTGGGCCTGCCAAATGTGCTGCTCCTGCCGCATATGGGCTCAGCCACGATCGAAGGCCGCACCGAGATGGGCGAGAAAGTCATCATCAACATCAAGACCTTCGCCGACGGTCACCGTCCACCGGACCGCGTGATACCTGCCATCCTCTAGGCGCGCAGCTTCAGCGCAATCGCGAAGAGGGGCGAGACCGCCGTTACCAGCGCCCGCTCAAGCGGCCCTTTTGCGAACTTGCGGAAATAGCGCGTCAGGCTTTGCGCCTTGTGCCCCTGAACCACGCTGGAAGGTGCGTCCGATGTCGCGCCATAATGCAATGCCCCAGCCAGCGGCTGGTAGATGACCGCTCCGCCGGCCTCGATCACCCTGCGGCAAAGGTCGACATCCTCGACATGCAGGAAATAGCCCTCGTCAAAGCCGCCGATCGCGCGGAAAGCTTTCCGGCGCATCAGGAAGAAAGCGCCGGAAACCGCGCCTACGGCAATCGGTCCCTTTGGAGCTGGCTCCCCGTCCAGTGTCCACTGGCCAAGCCCCAGAGCGCGGGCAAGCGTCAGCGTATTGCGCCGGCATCCGCGCTCCTCGCGCCCGTGAAGGTCGAAAATCTTGCCCCCGACAAGCACCGGTTCTTGCTGTCCATTCATGGCGGCCACGAGAGGCCCGACAGATCCGCGCCTTATGATGGCATCCGGATTGATTATAAGAACCAGGTCTCCGAGCGCGCTGGCCGCCCCCCGATTGACCGCTGTCCCGAACCCCGGATTGTCGCCCATTCGGATGAGCCGGGCATTATCCGTGCGCGCAATGAAGCTGTCGATCCACGCCTCGGCTCCAGGCGCATTGCCATTATCCACGAGAATGATTTCGGAAATGTCAGGGTCTGATTTCAGCGCGTAGAGGCACTCCTGCAGGCGTGGCCCGGTATGGTAACTCACCACAATGGCGGAGGTCGTCGGCAGGTTGTTCACAGGGACTGACGGTCCCGCCGTGCAAGCAGGATAATCGCGCACACGGCCAGTACGATGCTTGCCCAGAAGGAATCGTTCCAGACATTATAGGAAAAACTGAACAGGCTAACGACGACACCAATGAGACCGGCAATCGCATAGCGAATGTCCGTCCGCAGCGTGGAAGGCGCCGGCAGGCGAAACCCTATGACAACAAGCGTCAGTGCGGCCATGACTGCACCAATCAGACCGGTCTCGGCCCATATTTGCAGGGCCATGTTATGGGGGTGTCCGGGAACAACTACATAGCTCGACCAGGAGGCAGGCAATTGGGCCAGCCACGCAGGATGGTCAGCATAGGTGTCCCGCCACGTTTTCGAGGCCGAAATGCCATGCCCGATAATCGGTTCTTCGACTGACTTGCTGATGACCAGCTGCCATGAATAGACACGCGACTGAAACGAGCCGGGAAGCACAATGCCAAACTGCGAAATCAACTTCACCGCAGTGCCGATCAGCAATGGCGCTGACGCAATATAGGCCGCCACCATACATAGCAGCCAGCGATAGCCTGTCTTTGGCGCGAGCGTCACGATCGCCGCTGCGGCCAGCATGAAGACAATGCCGATCAGGCCGGAATCCGTGTCGTCGAAGATCACGCTTACAATACTGGCGACCACAAGTCCGGCGGCGACAGCCCGCCATTTCCATCCGGGCTGGGCGATCAGATAAGCCAGCAATATCGGCAGCACGATCATGAAGGCATTGGCATTACGTGCTATATTCTGCGCGCCCTTGGCCTGCTCCATCGGATCAGCGCCATAGATCATCGCCACCACAGGCCCGCCGAAAACCGCACTGGCAGCTACCAGCAGGCCTTGTACGGCAAACGCACCCAACATCACACGTGCCGAGCGCTGTGCATTGCCCTGCTTGATCTGAAGGGCGCCAGCGACGGCCAACATTCCGAAAACAGCTGTCAGAACGATCCGCACACCTGCAGCGCGGATCGCAAAGTCGCCTTCCAGCAGGTTCCCTGACACGAAGCCGCGTGAAGCAGGCGACCAGATATCGCTCAAGGCTGCCCAACCGACAAAAGCTAGCGCCATCAGGGCATAGACTGCCGGCGGCATTTTCGGCCGCGCCACAGCGAGAGCCGGAAGCGCCGCAATCGCCAATAACGGGCCATAACCCTGCGCACCGAGCAGGCCCATGACAGGCCAGAGCACGAATACGGCTGCAAGAATGGGCGCATATGACATGCAGTTCACTCTGTCGCCAACGCCCTGACTTGTCACGAGTCCTTGATCACACGTCCCGCTTCAGATCGGGCGCAAGGGCTTCCAGCGCAAGGCTGACGACAGCCTCATCAAGACTGATCATCTGCTGGCCCTGGCTGCCAAGGCGACGCAGCGCAAGCGTGCGTTCCTCAGCTTCACGGCCACCCACGACGGCAATGATCGGCACCTTTTGCACCGAATGCTCACGGACCTTGTAATTGATCTTCTCGTTGCGAAGATCCGTCTCGACCCGCAGCCCTGCCTTGCGCAGCGCCGCCGCAGCTTCCAGCGCATAATCATTCGCCGCGTCCGTAATCGCCGCCACGACAATCTGCACAGGCGAGAGCCAGAGCGGGAAGGCGCCCGCATAGTTCTCGATCAGGATGCCCATGAAGCGTTCGAATGTGCCGAACACGGCCCGGTGCAGCATGACCGGCCGGTGCTTGGCGCCATCCGACCCTGTGTATTCCGCATCAAGGCGTTCCGGCAGCACATAATCGAGCTGGAACGTGCCGCACTGCCATGTCCGACCAATCGCGTCCGTCAGGTGGAATTCGAGTTTCGGGCCATAGAAGGCGCCCTCGCCCTCGGCGATCTCGAATTCCATGCCCGCCGCTGTGAGCGCGTCCGACAGGGCCTTCTCGGCGCGGTCCCATGTTTCGTCCGTACCGGCGCGCAGCTCGGGCCGCGTGGCCAGCTTGTAGGAAATCTCCGAGAGGCCAAAATCACCATAGACGCGCTCAAAGAGCTTCAGGAAGCGCAGCGTCTCGTCCGCGATCTGGTCTTCGCGGCAAAAGATGTGCGCATCGTCCTGCGTCATCTGACGCACGCGCATCAGGCCATGCAGCGCGCCGTGCGCCTCGTTACGATGGCAGCAACCGAATTCGGCCATGCGGATCGGCAGGTCACGGTACGAGCGCTGCCCGTTCTTGAATATCTGCACATGCGCCGGGCAGTTCATCGGCTTCAGCGCCATCAGGTCGCCTTCGCCCGTCAGGATTGGCGCATCATCCTCCGTCGACGGGATCTCATCCGGCACGACGAACATGTTCTCGCGGAATTTCGACCAGTGGCCCGACTGCTCCCAGAACACCGAGTTCAGCAGCTGCGGTGTCTTCACCTCGACATAGCCATCGGCGTCCTGCTGGCGGCGGATATAGGCCTCCAGCTGGCGCCAGATCATGAAACCCTTGGGATGCCAGAACACAGATCCCTGCGCTTCCGGCTGGAAGTGGAAGAGGTCCAGTGCCGCGCCGACCTTGCGGTGGTCGCGCTTCTCGGCCTCTTCCAGGCGTTCAAGATGGGCCTTGAGATCCTTCTCATTGGCCCAGGCCGTGCCGTACATGCGCTGAAGCATCTCGTTCTTCGAGTCGCCGCGCCAATAGGCGCCGGCCAGCTTCATCAGCTTGAATGCCTTGGGCAGCTTGCCCGTCGATGGCAAGTGTGGCCCGCGGCAAAGGTCGAACCAGTCGCCCTGGCGGTACAGCGTAATCGCCTCGCCCGGCGGAATGATGTCGTCGATGATCTGCGCCTTGTAGTCTTCGCCGATCTTGCGGAACATCGAGATCGCCTCGTCCTTGTCCCAGACTTCGCGAATGATCGGGTAATCGGCATCGACAATGTCGCGCATCTTGGCTTCGATCTTGTCGAAATCCTCCGTCGAGAACGGCGTCTCGCGGGCGAAGTCATAGTAGAAGCCATCATCGATCACCGGGCCGATCGTGACCTGCGTGTCGGGATAGAGCGCCTGCACGGCCTGCGCGAGCACGTGCGCGGCATCATGGCGGATCAGCTCGAGGCCTTCGGCGTCATTGGCCGTCACGATTTCTACGCGCGCATCGCCGTCCAGCGGGCGCGTCAGGTCGCGCAGTTCGCCATCGACACGGGCGGCAATGGCCTTCTTGGCAAGGGAATTCGATATGGACGAGGCGACGTCGAAAGGGCTCGCGCCCTCGGCAAACTCACGCACCGATCCATCGGGCAGGGATACTTTGATCATGTTTCAGTCTTCTTCAGCGGTCTGGCGCACGGGGCGCGGCAAAGTCTTATTCCGAAAGGCCTGCCTGCGGCGGTGTGCTTAGCGCGAGTTCACCAAAAATCCCACCCCATTCAAGGCGGCGATTGCATCAGGCCGGCGGGCCGGGCTTGTGAGGGAGTTTACCGGGTACATGAGACGGGAAGCGCGCACAGCGGCGCAGCCTCGCGGGGGTCATGCACCCCGGCGGGTTCGCGTGGTCAGGCCGCTGGGCAGCAGGATACGGTTCGAACATGTCATCGGGCGGGCTTATCTCACGCTTCCGGCGGATTTTCAATCTGCTGGTTCGGAAAGGGCCGACCGCCTGTTTTCCAGTCGCCATAGCGCCAGGGCTGCCATGCGGGCACGTCCGGTTTTGTCTCCGGCGCCGGATCATATCCGAAACTGCCCCCGGGGCGGCAGCGGATGAACCGCGCAATCGCCATCCATCCCCCCGGCCACCAGCCATGCCGTGCCACACATTCAGCGCCATATTCACTACAGGTCGGCTTGTGCTGACACCGCGCGCCCGCTGCATAGAAGACAAGCGAGAAACTGGCCTTGTAGATTCGCAACAGCACATAGGCCGTCTTGCGGCGCAGCCCGCTCATCCCTGAGGCGCCTCGACAGGCGCAAGGCCGCGTGCTGCCCGCGCCTGCTGAATCGCCGCCACAGCGGCCTCAAAGGCCAGCAGCGTGCTTGTATGGCGCGGGGGATAGTCGGCAACGGCCTGCAGGTGCCGCAATTCCCAGAACCGGCCTTCCGGCGGCGGGCCCTTGTCCTTCAGCATCGCTTTCAAAGCGTCGCGCGCAGCGACAACTTCATCGACATGCGCCCCGAGCACATATTCCGCCAGGATCGCCGTCGACGCCTGCCCCAACGCGCAGGCTTTCGGGTCCACCGCGATGGCAGCAACATGGTCCCCGCTCTCGTCGAGACGGATCTCCACATTCACTGTCGAGCCGCAAACGCGGGACACCTTCAGCACTGAGGCCTCGGCGCCCTCAAGCGTGCCGACATGCGGAATGTTCGCCGCAAGTTCCAGGATACGGTTGTGATACAGTTCGCTCATCACGCACACAGATGGCCTTGGGCGACTGTCATGACAAGCAGCGCTGCCAGAGGCAGGCAAAAAGAGGCCGCCCTCAACAGGTGTGAAGAGGACGACCTTTAAAGAATTCGGTGCATTGAAACGGGGGTTCTAGGCCCGTGACCCATTCGTCCCACGTGCCGCCCTGTCCGGTCAATTTAACGATCCGTCAGGATACCGCTCTCATGCGACATCAACTGTGATTGATACGATTTCGGCCACCATGGGCGCGCCATCCAGCTTCTGTTCCAGCGCCGCAAGTTCAGACTCGAGCGTCTCGGCAGGCACCTTGCGCTCAAGCACGCGCGTGCGTCCGTCATGATCAATGAATTCCGCCCGTAGCATAAGGAATTCCGATTTCTGCGTCTGGGCCGCGTCGGTAAAGCCCACAGGCGCCCCCGCCACTTCGTAATTGTCATGCGCCAGGTTCAGTACGCCCTTGCCGGCATGATAGACGCCCTTCCCCGCCATTTTGCCGCCCGCCCAGGCGACCTTCACGGGAACCGTAACAGCCGTCTTGGCAACTTTTGTGGCCACGCATCCCGGCAGAAGGAGCACGGCCGCGCAGGCAACGAGAATCCGGAACATAAAAAAGGGTCTCCCGAGTGACCGGAAGACCCTAGTTGAGAGGTAACCGACGGACCAGTGCCCCTTTGCACGGGTCGTCGGAAAACTGGTGATGGCGCAACATACACCGCCTACCCCAACGCGGCGTTCAGTTCGCCGCGCGAATTTCGATGAAATTTATGCGCGCCTTAAACGCGCCGCCAGGTCGATCCGCCAGCGCCATCCATGATTTCCACGCCCTCAGCCGCCAGCTCATTCCGGATCCGGTCTGCCTCAGCCCAGTCCTTCGCGGCGCGCGCATCGATCCGGGCCTGAACCAGCGCGTCGATACGGGCATTGCCGTCGCTGTCGCCGCCCTGCTCCCAATCCTTCGGCGTATGGGTCAACAGGCCCAGCAGCGCCCCGGCGGCCAGCAGGTTCGCCCGTGCATCCGCCATGGCGTCCCGGTCCTTGTGGTCGGCGGCCATATTGGCTTCGCTTGCAAGGCGCGACAGTTCCGCCAGCGCCTCGGGCGTATTGAGGTCATCGGACAGAGCCTTCAGGACGCCCTTGTCGCGCGCAGCACCACCTTCCTCGTCCCATACACGGCGCAGGGCGCCATACACCCGGTCAAGCGTCGTCTTGGCCTGCCTCAGCAGGTCCTCGTTCCAGTCAAGCGCAGCGCGGTAATGCCCGCTCAGCATGGCAAAGCGCAGCACTTCACCTGGCCATGTCTTCAGCAGATCATGGATCAGTACGACATTGCCCAGCGACTTGGACATTTTCTCGCCGCCCATGTCGAGGAAGCCATTATGCATCCAGTAATTGGCCATCACCTGCCCGTGGGCGCATTCCGACTGGGCGATCTCGTTCTCATGGTGCGGGAACTGGAGATCGATGCCACCGCCATGAATGTCGATTGTCTTGCCGAGATGCTTGGCCGCCATGGCCGAGCATTCGATATGCCAGCCCGGCCGGCCACGACCCCATGGGCTCTCCCAGATCGCATCTTCCGGCTCGCCCGGCTTGGCAAACTTCCAGAGCGCGAAATCAGCAGGATCGCGCTTGTCGGTCTCGACCTCGACGCGGGCACCCGCTTCATTGTCTTCGGGCTTACGGCCCGACAGCTTGCCATAATCCGGCATCGAGCCAACCGCGAACCAGACGCCCTGTGCGCCGACATAGGCATATTTCGTCCGCACCAGCTTTTCGATCATCTCGATCATTTCCGGCACATGGCCCGTCGCCCAGGGCTCAATCGTGGGAGCCATCACGTTCAGTGCGGCGACGTCTTCATTATAGATTTTCGCAAACTTGTGCGTGATCGTCTCGATCGGCTCGCCGGTTTCCAGCGCTGCCGCAATGATCTTGTCCTCGATATCCGTAATATTGCGCGCATAGACGATGGACTTGGCGCCATACTGGCTGGCCAGTACGCGGCGCAACACGTCGAACACGATAGGCGGGCGCGCATTGCCGATATGCGCATAATTATACACCGTCGGCCCGCACACGTAGAGCGTCACACGGGCCGGATCCTGCGGTTCAAACACGCGCTTTGCGCGGGCAGCGGTATCGTAAATGCGAAGAGTCATGGAATTTCGGGCTCGAACGGAAAAAAGGGTAAAATCATCGCCCTGCAGCAGGGCCGGATGCCCTAATGGGCACTAGTTGCCTTAACAGCAACAGCCTTTTGGCAATGCGAGCAGGGTCCGAAACAGCGTCATGAGGGGCCAGATACCACCGGCTACCGCTGCGGGCAATGCGATTCCGGTCAAGCATTTACTCTGCGTCACCGCAGAATTTTCTGGAAACGCCTGAATTGCCAGCCTATCTAATCACGCATCGCCCTGAGGGTATCAACTCGGGCGGGCGTTAAGTCCGGGCAGGGGGCCATCCGGTTTCCCAGACCAAGCCTCGGCTCGACCTCCGTCCCTCAGTCGAAGGACACTTAACATGGCCATGGACGCCATCACGCCCAAGAATGAAAAGTCGCGGGGGGAACCCCTCGTTCGCCCGACCGTGCAGGAAGCTGAAGAAGCCGTTCGCACGCTCATTGCCTGGGCCGGAGACGACCCCCGCCGTGAAGGCCTGCTCGATACGCCCAAGCGTGTCGTGAATGCCTACAAGGAATGGTTCTCGGGCTATGACGAAGACCCGGTCAAATACCTTTCCCGCACGTTCGAGGATGTTCAGGGCTATGACGACATCGTCATCCTGCGCAATATCGACGTGGAGAGCCATTGCGAGCACCACATGGCGCCCTTCATCGGCAAGGCCTATGTGGCCTACAAGCCATCGGACGCCGTCGTTGGCATCTCCAAGCTCGCCCGCGTCGTTGAAATCTTCGCCAAGCGTCTGCAGACGCAGGAAACGATGACCGCGCAGATCTGCGACGCCATCACGGAAAGCCTCGCGCCCATGGGGACAGCTGTCCTGATCGAGGCCGTGCATGAGTGCATGTCCACACGCGGCGTGCACCACAAGGATGTCACCACGATCACGACCCAGTTCACGGGCGTTTTCAAATCGGATGCAGACCTTCGCAACCGCTTCCTGCGCGCCGCCAATCAGTAGGCTTCGCCGGAATCAGACGTGATATTCAAGGAGGCGCTCGTATATCGGGAGCGCCTCCTTTTCAATTCGGGCCGCCTCGCCTGTCAGGGTGGGCAACGGCCCCGCTTCTGCACCGAAGCCTTCGGAACGCCAGACCGCATCATACCAGTGGGGCGCCCACGCTCCGTCCTCTGACTTTGGGCCCGGCGTCCATGAAAGCATGTTGGCGTCCCAGGAAATGCCGACCGCCGTGCACAGGTGTTCCAGGACGGTCGCAGGGTCGGCAAGGATACGATCTGAATCCACGACCGGCGGCGCCTTGCTTTTGAGTGCCTTCATCGCGTCGAACAGCCGCGCCTGTTGCGGAAAGCCGATCGCTTCGAGGCTGACCTCATCCATTTTGCGGACATACGAAGAAATGACGCGCGCTGGATGGCGGATGAGGAATGCGTGCTCGCAGTGCGCGGCCCACTCCAGAGGAAAATCCTCGGGCATGTGATGCGTCATCTGCTTCTGGTATTGCACCGTCTTGCCGGCAGGCAGCGGCGCCAGTAGCGCTTCAGCCACCTCGGCCGGATCTGCAGGCTGGCTGGCGAGGATTTCGGCTTGCATCGGGTGCGTTTCACCCGCCGCGACGAGCCAGGCCGCATAGAAGGGTTCGTCCACCGCCACGCAGTCCGCGCGCGCGCCGAAGCTGCGCATCATCGTGGTGGACATGTTGCGCGGGCCTGACCACATGGCAATCCTGTGGGCCGAACTCATGAAATCGGCGTCAGACTGTTGGTGGCGAGCTGCTTGTAGAGCGTGCTGATACGCTGGCTGACCGGGCCGCCGACATGGTCGATTGAACGCCCATCCACTTCCCGCACCGGCGTCAGACCGGCAAACGTGCCCGTAATGAATGCCTCGTCGGCAGAGTAGACATCAAACAGCGAGAACCGCTTTTCGAACACCGGTATGCCCGCCTCGCGGCAGACACGCATGATATTGCCGCGCGTGATGCCGCCGAGGCAATATTCCGGTGGACTGGTCCAGACTTCGCCGTCACGTACGATGAAGAAGTGCGTTGAATTGCACGTCGCGACAAACCCTTGCGGGTCCAGCATCAGCGCCTCGTCGGCGCCCGCTTTGTCGGCCTGGATGCAGGCCATGATACAGTTGAGCTTCGAGTGGGAATTCAGCTTCTGGTCCTGCTCGGCCGGACCGGTGCGACGCACATGGACCGTGAACAGTGTCACACCCTTGGCCACGATCTCCGGCACAGGTGTCTTGTATTCCGGGATGATAACGATTGTCGCCTTGCCGATCGTGAAGCGTGGCCCCTGATAGGGCGTCTTTTTGATCCCGCGTGTCACCATCAGCCGGATATGGACGCCATCCGTCATACCGTTGGCCTTGAGGCAGTCCATAAGGCGCGCCGTCAGTTCGTCTTTTGTCAGGCCGATATCCATGTCGATCGTTTTGGCACCGGCATAGAGCCGCTTGAAATGCTCCGGCAGGAAGGCAACGCCGCCATTGGACACGCGCATCCCTTCCCACACGCCATCACCCAGAATGTAACCGCTATCAAAGACGGACACGACCGCTTCGTTGCGCCGCTTCATCTCGCCATTCACCGAGATAAGGACATCTGCATTACGCGGATCAGCGACATAGTCATGCACGCCGTGTGCATCGTCCTCCATATCGTCAATCATGCCCGCGCTCCAAAAGGCTCATCCAGCCACTCCACGATGTCGGCCACCACGGAATCAGTGCCGGGCTCATCGACAATCCAGTGTGCATTGTCCGGATACTCGAAAAAATCGCCCGGCACGGGCGAGCGTGCATATTTCTCGCCCACCTTGCGCACGGCGCTTGCCAGCGTCGCCCGGTCATTCGAGGCCGCGATCGTCAGTGTCGGGACCGTCACCAGCCCCTCGTCCACCTCGACCCCGTCCGTGATGTCGCCATAGACCTGCCCGGAATCGTAGCGCGCCTGCGCGTAGATCGCGTCATGACGGCGCCGGGGCACACAATTCAACACCCCAAAGCGAAAGCCCGACCGCCATACCTTATAGGCCTTCTTGCGGTTGCGCGTCAGGATCACATTGAGAAACGTATAGACGACGGAGAGGCCAATCTCCGCGCATTCCTTGGGCTGCGCCGGCGTCAGGAACACGGCCTGCGACACGGCGCCCTTCTCGGCAAGGCATTGTGCAATCAGGCCCCCCATCGAATGTCCGATAACGGCAGGCTTGTGCCCCGTCTCGCGTTCAATCTTCCGCGCGGCCTCAAGCATGGCCGTGACATAGTCATCAAAGCCGAGGTCCGGCAGGCTTGCCGGCGGGTTTTCCAGTGTGCGCTGATCCGGAAACAGTGTCGGCGCCTCGCAGCTCCAGCCCGCCGCCTCGAATCCGGGACGCATATGGTCCCAGGCGTCCCCGCCGCAACCAATTCCGTGGATCATCAATAGGGATTTCGGCATGTATCGCTCCCTCAGCCCTGGGCGATTTTGCCACCATGTACAGGCTCGGCCCAGGTTTTGAACCGCTCGGCTACTTCCGAATAGACGAGACGCTTGAACGGCACAACCAGTCCCGGGGTTTCTTCCAGCGGCGCCCAGCGCCAGGCATCGAACTCGGGCGTATGGCGGTCGAGCCGCACATCGCTGTCAGACCCCTTGAAGCGAAAGGCAAACCACTTCTGCCGCTGGCCGATATAGGGCCCCGGCAGGCGCTTCTTCAGGTCCGGCGGAAAATCGTAATAAAGCCAGTCTTCGGTCTCTTCGAGCACATCGACGAGCTTTTCCGGCACGCCGATCTCTTCTTCCAGCTCTCGCAGCGCACCGTCGCGCGGTGATTCGCCCTTGTCGACGCCGCCCTGCGGCATCTGCCACTGGAACGCCCCGCGCCCGTTTATCCTGCGGCCAATGAAGACATGCCCGGCCTTCGAGAAAAGGGCGAGCCCGACATTCGGGCGATAGCGGTCAGGATCAATAATAGATGTTTTCACCCGGCAGGGTTTACAGGAGCCTGCGCCTTGCTGCCAGTGGCAACGCGCTCTGCGTCGACCAATTCTGCAGGCGTCGTGCCGACAAGCGCAGAGACAGGCGCCAGAATGATGCCCTTTGGTCCAAGCTCACTGGTCCAGATCTTCGCCATCTCGATCGTGATCGGGAAAGCGTAGCCGGCGCCCATGGCGGCGCCCTTCTCCTTGGCGATGGTCTCAAGTTCCATCAGTTCCAGATTGATATCGTCCGCCGTCAGCTTGGTATCGATGGGTGAAGCGGCCTTGGCGTAACGCACGTGCGTCTGGTCGGCCACCTTGTCGAGGCTCGCCTCTTCAAGGCTGCCATCCTCGACCAGCGCCACGCCGCGCTTGCTCAGCACGTCCAGCACCGGACGCACGGCCGTCGCATCCTCGGCAAATTTCGCACCCTGGTAATTGATCACGCCGAAATAGCCCGACGCCCGACCGAGCAGCGTGTTCAGACGCGGCACGTTCACATCCGCGCCCTTGCCGGACAGCAGAGTCTGCGGGTGCATTTTCATGCGCCCATAGTCATAGTTCTCCATCGGCAGCTCGATCAGCACTTCGTGCCCGGCGGCGCGGGCCCGGTCGATCCAGTACTGGAGACGGTTCGCATCCGGCGCGAAGGAAAGCGTCACTTCCGGCGGCAATTCCTCGATCGCCGATTTCGTGTGCGTGGCATTGATGCCAAGACCACCGACAACCAACGCCACGACCGGCTTCTGGCCCGGATTGGCAAAGGGCCGCGCATAGGCTTCGGCGGGCGTGCGCCCATCGGCAGCGATACGGGGCAGACGTACACCATTCACCGTCTCGGTCATGCCTGAAATCGGCGCATCGTCGAGCGAGGCAATCTTGGTGACTTCGCCATAGGATTCGCCTGGCTTCACCAGCTTGCCATTGATACGGACGCCAACGCCTTCACCATCGGCCATCACATCATCCGACGGGCCACCCGTTCCGGTCGCCTCGGCCCCTTCGGCATAGGCTATGCCAAGGCTCGGCTCATCGCCGCTTTCGACTTCCGCATAGCCGTCAGTGTCGACCTGCGGCAGCATCGCCATCTCGGCTGCGTCGGTCTTGAGCCGGGTCTTGAGGTCCGGCTTCGCCTCGTCGACCACTTCGAACAGGGCCAGCTGCTGGCGCGGGCCGGCCGCGGACGGGTCACCTGAAAACTGGATACCGGCACCAAGCGCGCCAGCAAGTCCACCGAACACCAGCAGACTCATCCCCGCATGGACAAGTCCGGTACGCAGAGGAGACGGATCAGCGTCTCTCCGATAAGGCATGGGGCGACCTCATGTAATCAACAAATTGAATCCTGAACGACCATAGATGCCGCAATCTGGTTAACGAGTTACAAATATTCGTTAACCAGCCCGCTGAAATGCACTGGCAGTTACAGTGCCTTCCTTCAGCATCTGCACGGCCCGCTCAAGCTGGAAGTCCTCGCCCTTGTAGTCTTCCGGCGGCTGTTCGTCCGGCATCTTCATTTCATGCCGGGTTTCGCCGTCTTCATTGGCCAGGGCATGTGGCAGGTCGGCTTCCGACCAGCGCTTGATCTTGGCCAGTTCCTCTTCGGTGAGGCGCGTATTGGTGATCTCGATATCGGGATCGATGCCCAATGCCTGGATCGACCGACCCGACGGCGTGTAATAACGCGCCGTCGTCAGGCGGATGGCGCCGCGATCTGCCCCCAGCGGGATCACCGTCTGGACCGAGCCCTTGCCGAAGCTGGTCGTGCCGAGGATGGTCGCGCGGCCACGATCCTTGAGCGCACCGGCAACGATCTCGGAGGCCGAAGCCGATCCCCCATTGATCAGGACGACAATGGGCACGCCCTTGAACACTTCACCCGTGCGCGCATTGTAGCGCTCGACATCGGAGGCCCTGCGGCCCTGCGTCGAGACAACTTCGCCGCCCGACAGGAACATGTCGGACACCGACACAGCCTGGTCGAGCAGGCCGCCGCCATTGTTGCGCAGGTCGATGATCAGGCCCTTGGGGCGACCGCCCGTGGCTTTCGAAATGCCTTCGATGCCTTCTTCAAGCAGCAGCGTGGTGCGCTCGTTGAAGCTCGAAATCCGCAAATAGCCAACGTCATTCTTTTCCATTTTCCAGGTAACGGATTTCTGCTCGATCACTTCACGCGTCAGCGTCACGTCGAACGGGTCTTCGCCCGCCCGCAGGATCGTGATCAGGATGTCCGTGCCCTTCTCGCCGCGCATTTCCTTGACGGCATCGTTCAGGGTCTGGCCGATGATCGGCTTGCCATTGATCGCGGTGATCAGGTCGCCCGGCTGGATGCCGGCGCGGGCTGCCGGGGTTCCGTCCATCGGGGAGATGACTTTGACAAAGCCGTCTTCCATCGTCACTTCGATGCCGAGGCCACCATACTCACCGGAGGTCTGCACCTGCATCGAGCGGAAGTCGTCAGGATTGAGATAGCCGGAATGCGGGTCCAGCGACGTGAGCATGCCATTGATGGCCGATTCCATCGCTGCCTTCTCGTCGATCTCGACCACATAGTCCTGGCGGGCCCGGGCGAGAATTTCGGCGAAGAGTTCAAGCTGCTGGTAGGTCACCATGCGCGAATCGGCAGGCTTTTCCTGTGGCCAGGCCAGTGCGGAGAACCCGACCGCCGAACCACCCAGAACGATGCCAAGCGCGGCACCCGTCAGCAGTGAACGCATATTCCAATCCTCCGTCATATGTGACCTCTATCTGTCACTCGGCAACCACTGTGCCGGATTCATCACCTTGTCGCCAAGCCTTAATTCCATATTCAGCTCAGGTGGCGGATCTGTCCGGTCCGGCATACGCCCGACGGGTTCGTTCGCAGACACTGACTGGCCTTCGGTGACATAGATCCGGCTCATACCTGTAAGAATAACATGGTATCCGTCACTTGTGCGCAAAATTAACATTGATCCATAGCTGCGAAATGGACGCGCATATTCGACCTTTCCGTCAGTCGGAGCCACGACCTGGGCGGCCTGTCTTGTCGAAAACGTGATCCATTCCGTCTTGCCGCCGGTCGGCATCTTGTCGCCAAAACCATAGAGGACGTTACCAGCCGTCGGCTGGATCAACCCGCCCAGCGCCGCCTTTCCCAGCGGACGGGGCGTTGGCGTGGAGGATGGCGCCTGTGAGGGTGGCTTGGGCCGCGAAACGGATTTGGACGCGGAAGCCAGGGTCGGGCGCAATGTCGGCTTCACCCCCGGTGCCGACGGCGCTTCAGACTCCAGCGCCGAAAGCAGTTCGCGCAGCGTTTCCGCCTTGCGGCCCAATGTATCGGCCCGCTGCTTCAGCACATTGATGTCCCCGGTAATGTCCTCGAAGCTGCCGCGCTTGGCCGCCGCCAATTGCTCGATCTCGACCCGCTTCAGCGCCAGCGTCGCCTCGGCTGCTTCCAGTTGCGCCCGTTCGCCGCGTATCTGACGCTCCAGCTGGTTCAGCTCGTCGATCTCGGCCGAGAGCGTGTCTGACCGCGCCGCAAGGCGCGGCGTTGTCTCGCTCATCAGGATTGCCCGGCGGATCGCCATATTGGCCTTGCCCGGCGACACGATCAGCGCCGGAGGCCGCCGGCGGTTTGACGCCGCGAGCGCGCCCAGCAGGTCTTCCAGCGCCTGCCGATCTTCCAGCAAGGCCGACTGGGCAACCACCCGCCGCGTGCCAAGATCAATCAGCGCCTTTTCCGACGCAGCCGCCTGCTCTTCCCGGCGGCGCGCCTCCATCGCGGCAGAGATCAGCTTGCTGTCGATCTGCCGGAGGTCTGTCTCGGTTTCCTGCCCGGCCGTCTGCAAGGCCTCAAGCCTCGTCATCGCCGCCTGCCGCTCAGCCTCAAGCGCGTCCAGTTCCTCACGTGTGTAGGTTGCCGGTGCCGCCGCGATCAGGGCAAAGGCGGCGCACGAAAGCACGAGGGGGCGAAGGAGAGGTCGCATGAAAGCCATTCATGCCACGCGACCATGACCCGGACATTAACCATCGCTCACAAGCCTGCGCGAGATCGCAGCCAACTGATCGGCGATCAGGGCGGTCACAAGCCCATGCGGCCCCGGATCGAACGCGGGATGGACCAGCAATACGTGCCGAATGGCCGAGAAAGTCTCCCGGAATGGTCCGTGAATGGACTCGGAATACCCAGGAATGTCCGGCGATGTCCCATGGACGACCCCATTGCGGAAGGCGATGACCTGCTCGATCCGGCGCGCGGCCGCCCCGGTCAGGACCAGTCTTTCCGGAGGATTGAGATAGTCTGTCGAGCGTGCGCGGCGCAGCAAAAGCGTCACCGGTGCATAGCGTTCGGGGTAGGACGGATCGACGACATCGCCCTCCTCCGCCGTCTCGTATCCACTCAAAGCCGCAACCAGTGCCCCTTGCAGGGCAATCACCGCGCCGACCGAAATCCAACGCCAGCGCTGGGGATCTGACGCGACATGGTCCAGCTCGCGGTGCACGAAGCGCAAGGCTTCATGCACCGAGTCCAGGCTCGCCGCGATGCGGGCCTGCCGGTCAGCGATCACGCCTACTGGTCTTCAATCGCAGGCGCTGCCGCCTTGCGGAAATCCCATCCCGTTTCCGCAGCCACATAGGTCAGCGCGGCATAAACAGCCACATTCTGCCGGAACGCCTCCGGATCGATCTTGTCAAACGTATCATCCGGCGTGTGATGCAGGTCGAAATAGTCAGTCCCGTCCTGGTCAGCAGAGATGGCGGGCACGCCCATGTTCCCGAGGACAGACACATCTGAATCCCCCTTGGAACTGTTGTCCCCCGGCACGACACCCAGCGGCGCCACAAGGTCCTGCATCGCCTTGGCGTAGGCCATCGCTCCCTCGCCAAACCCGGTTGTCAGGCGCCAAATACGGCCCGCGCCAAAATCGCTTTCGGCAATAAGGACGTGCTTGTCCAACTGATCCGCATGCGCCTCTCCATAGGCCTTGCCACCAAACAGGCCGACTTCTTCAGACCCATAAAGCACAACTCGGATCGTCCGCTTCGGCTTGCCCGGCAGCTGCTGAATCAGGTTGGCCGCCGCCACCACAATCCCGCACCCGGCCGCATCATCAATCGCACCGGTTCCAAGGTCCCAACTGTCGAGATGGCAGCCGATCAGCACGATCTCGTCCTTCAGGCTCGAGCCTTCCACTTCGGCAATCACATTGCCTGACGCCGCCGAGTCAGCCGTCTTGACCTGGATGTTCAGCTTCACATTGACCGGCCCGCGCTCGAGCAGGCGTGCCAGCTGGTCTGCATCCGGCGCGGCAAGCGCTGCTGCGGGCAACGCGCCGAGAGCCCCCTCACGCGTCATGCCGCCCGTATGCGGCATCCGGTGCGAATCCGTACCCGCCGAGCGGATGAGGCACGCAACCGCGCCACGGTCTGCCGCCGCCTGCGCACAGCCACCGCGCTTTGCCACAGCGTAGCCATAACCAGATCCATCCTGCGCCCGCACCATGCGCTCATCAATGAAAGCAATCTTGCCTGTCAGGGAGTCCGCAGGCGCCGCTTTCAGATCAGCAAGACTGGTGAAACGCACAACTTCCGCCTCAACGCCGCCCTTTGCCGTAGACTTCGATCCACCCAGTGCCGTGATGGCCAGTTTCTGCGGATTGGCGCCTGTGACTGAAGCCGTCTCAGTCACCCGCTCCCAATAAGGGATATTGAAGTCCTCGATATAGGCCTGCTGGAAATTGAGGTCCTTCAACTTGATCATGGCCCACTGGCGGGCGCGCCATTCGGCATCCGACCCAGCCAGTCGCGGACCAATCTCGGTCGTCAGGCTTTCGGTGAATTCCAGCCCGACATCATCCTTGAGCCCAGCCGCCATAAGGGCCTCGGCCTGCGCCTTTATCGCGGGGTCCAGCACGTCGGCCTCATCTGCAATGGCTGGCAGGGCGGTAAAGGCCGCCGCCAGAATGAGAGGTGTCAGGATATGTTTCATGGCGTCAGCTCCGGCTTATTTGCCGGCAGGCTATGCCAGAGTGCCGACCAAGGAAACCCGTCTAGAGGCCTTCGGCTGTCTCTATCACCAGATCCACTGCAGGGCGCGTCTTGTAGCCTTCTTCCCGCAATGTCTTCACGACATAGCCATCCGAATTGACGAATACGATGGCGGGATGCGGAATGCCTTCATAGCGCGAGCCCGGCTTCACATCCGTGTTCAGCAGATTGAAGGCCTTGATCGCAGCGGAGCCCTGGTCGGAGAGCAATTCATAGGTCAGGCCCTTATCGGCCTTATAGGCTGCAAGCGTTTCAACAGGATCATAGGATACCGCCACGAGCGTCCAGCCCGCCTCCGCGAGCGGCGCTGCAGCCGCTTCAAGGTCGATCAGCTGCTTCTTGCAATAGGGGCACCAGTCGGCCGAGCGCACGAAGGCAATCACTGTGCCTTTGGGACCGGCCAGGGTTTCGAGCGTCTGCGTCGCGCCCGCTGTATCGACCAAGCTCACCGCTGGGGCTTCCGCACCATTGGGCAACCCGATCGCGGGTGTTTCCGCAGCCGCCTCAATGGCCATTTCGGATTCAGCGGCCTTGGCATTCAGGGCATCTTCCGACGGCTCCTGCCCACAAGCAGTCGCAGGCAGCAGGGCAAGTACGGAAACTAGGGACAAAGTGCGGATCATGGCGGCAATCTCCTCGGGCGCTTGTAGAGACTCTAGCCGCAAAGGCGACCGCCTGCGAGCCGCATCAGACGCCGATCACGCGCGTTTGATCCGGCGCGCCCGCCATGCATCCGCGCTCTGGCCGTAGGCATCCAGATTGAGTTCTATCGGCGGCGGCAGCGTAGCCTGACGTAATACCCGGCTGCCCAGCCGCTCAGCTACGCGGATAGACCCGCTGTTCGCGGGGTCGATCGTATGAATCACCTCATCCCAGCCCAGAATGTCCACGGCATAGTCCATCGCAGCTGCAGCGCCCTCGCTCGCATAGCCCTTGCCCCACGCGGACCGCACAAGCCCCCAGCCCACTTCCGTTCCCGGCCAGCCATAAGGCCGCCACGGGCCGAGCCGGCCGACCCATTCGCCGGTCGCCTTCTCGATCACCGAGAACATCGAGAAGCCTTCAATGGTCCACGCACCCGTCATGGCGCACATTGATCGCCAGGTCAGCTCAGGCCCCTGCACGCCGCCCAGATGGCGCATCACCTCTTCGTCGGCGTGAAACGCACACCATGAGTCAAAATCCTCCGCCCTTGGGGGGCGGAGGATCAGGCGTTCGGTTTCGATGGTTGGCCCAATGGCCATCATCTGGCTCCTAGGCGAGCGAGCCGTCGATATCCTTGCAGGCCTGAACGAGGCCCTGCACGGACTCAACCGACTTGGCGAACATCGCCTTTTCATCATCGTTGAGATCGAACTCGACAACCTTCTCTGCGCCGCCGGCGCCGATCAGGGTCGGCACGCCGACATACATGCCATCAAGGCCGTACTGACCGTCGCAATAGGCAGCGACAGGCAGGACGCGCTTCTGGTCTTTAAGGTAGGCTTTCGCCATCGAGATCGCGCTTTCAGCTGGTGCATAATAAGCCGAGCCGGTTTTCAGCAGCGCAACAATCTCGCCGCCGCCCTTGCGGGTGCGCTCGACGATGCTGTCGAGATCGCCTTGGCTCATCCAGCCCTGCTTCACCAGTTCCGGGAGTGACAGGCCACCAACGGTGGAGTGGCGCACCATCGGCACCATGTCATCGCCATGGCCAGCCAGCGTCCACGCATGGATGTCGGCGACAGACACACCGGTCTTCTCGGACAGGAAGTAGGCGAAGCGCGAGCTGTCCAGCACGCCGGCCATGCCGACAACTTTCTTCGTATCAAATCCAGAGAACTGCTGCAGCGCCCAGACCATGGCATCAAGCGGGTTGGTGATGCAGATCACGAAAGCGTTCGGGCAGTTGGCCTTCAGGCCTTCGCCGACCGACTTCATGACTTTCAGGTTGATGCCGAGGAGGTCGTCGCGGCTCATGCCGGGCTTGCGCGCCACACCAGCCGTCACGATGCAGACGTCTGCGTCCTTGATGTCGGCATAGTCGTTCGCGCCCTTAAGGCTGACCGAGGAATTGTAGACCGGAGTGGATTCTGCGAGGTCCAGCGCCTTGCCCTGTGGCAGGCCTTCAGCGATGTCGAACATGACCACGTCGCCGAGCTCCTCGCGTGCTGCGATGTGGGCGAGCGTGCCGCCGATCATGCCGGAACCGATAAGGGCGATTTTCTTGCGGGCCATGGATCAAAACTCCTGAAAGCGTTGGGGTGTGTATCTGGCCCGGAGGGTTAGCCGACGCGCAACTGTTTCGCAATGCGCCAAAAAGGAAAGCCCCGCCTGTAAGGGCGAGGCTCCGTATTTTGTGATGTCGGCAAAGCCTAGTTACGGTTGCCGGACATGATCGCCAGCATGAACTGGAACATGTTGACGAAGTCCAGGTAGAGGCTCAGCGCACCGTAGGTGGTAGCCACTGCCATCGCACGGCTGTTGCCGACGAGCTGGAAATACATGTTCTTGAGGCGCTGCGTGTCAAAGGCCGTGAGGCCTGCGAACAGTAGGAGGCCAACCACCGAGATGACCATGTGCATCATCGTCGAGTGGAAGAAGAACATGTTGAGCAAGCTGGCCGCAACGATGCCGATCACGCCCATGATAAGGAACGTACCGATCGGCGAAAGGTCGCGCTTGGTCGTATAGCCCCATAGCGACAGGCCGCCGAAGGCGATTGCTGTGGTCATGAAGGCTTTCGCAACGATCATCATGCCGTCAGGCTGGCGCGCGTAAACATAAACGATGGCGCCCATGCCCACACCGATCAGCGAGACGACCGACCAGTAGACGAGATTTGCCGCAAGCGGCGACGGGTTCTTCATGACGAAGCCGGACATCAGCAGGATGGCCAGTGGCGCAAACATGATGACCAGGCCGATCGGTCCGGTCAGCAATGTCAAAGTCACCGATTCCGGCACGAGGGCGCCGAAGGCATAAGCGAGACCCGCTGTCAGCAGCAGGCCGAGCGCCATCTTGTTGTAAACGCCCAACATGAAGGCACGCAGGCCTTCATTGACGGACGTGTCCATCGAGTCGGCGCCGGTTCTTGGCGTATAGGCCCGATTGAATTCGTTCATAGGTTTAATACCCTTCTGTTTTGGTTCCACGCGTAAACGCGCGCGTGTTACTTTTGAATATGGTGAAACTCATCAGCCACTGCAAGGAAAACCGGACATCATTCCTTGCCTTGTCCTCCCGCCGGGCCGCGCCCGCCCGTCGAATACAGCACGGCGTTTATAGCATTCTCACAGAACAGAATGTCTTTACTTCGAGATTGCTTGAAGAGGGGCAGGATTCCCAAGTGAACCGCACCAATTCAGAGACCTGCTCAAGACAACAGGTTTTCGCCTTTTGCATTGACTCATATTAACCAAAGGGTAATTTCGCCGATCTGGTGTAGTTCCAACGGTTGGGGCACCAGAAAATCTAAGGGGATAATATCATGGCAGACGCATCGGCTTACGCCGAAAACATAAAGAAGTATGCGAGCGGCTACAATCAGGCCGCCGCAGAGAAGATCGTCGGACATCTGGGCATTGCCCTGCGCAACCGCGACAGCTCACTGGTTTCATGCTCGGATGCAGGCGAACTGGACCGCGTGCGGGAGCGCTGGTGCCGGGGAAAGCTTGGACTGGCCCAAACCAAGGATGATCTTGACGCGGCCATCAAGGCTGTTTGCGACAAATTGCAACCAGAAGGCGGCAACAAGTCACGAGTCACTTTCTATTATTTGCTCGCCGAGCATTTCGGAAAGCTCGGCCATCTCGCCAGCTAAGCGGCGCGCCTGGGGCTAAAAAGGGACCCGGCTTGGTGGAGCCGGGTTTTCTTTTGCCTGCAATCCTGTTTGAGATGACGCGATGTACCGCTTGTTCGCTGCTCTTCCTGTGCCCACGGACATCGCGCCAGGCCTCAAAGTCCTTCAGAAAGGCCTGACAGGTGCAAGTTGGCGACCTGAGCGGAATTTTCACATCACGTTGCGCTTTTTCGGCGATCTCACGCACGACAATGCGCGCGACCTTGACGAAATGCTGGGTGAAATCCGCGCGCCGGAGATGGAGCTTCGCCTCGAAGGAGTCGGCTGGTTCGGGCGGCGGGAGCCCAGCGCTGTCTGGGCCCGCGTGCGCGAGACCGACGAGCTGCGCGCGCTTTCCGGTAAATGCGAGCGGGCCGCGCGGCGCCTTGGCCTTTCGCCTGACCGCCGTCCTTTCCTGCCCCATGTCACACTCGCCTACCTGCACGGCGCAACACCGGAGGAGGTCACCGCTTGGGCACAGCCGCGCCACGCCTATTGCAGTGAATCATTCTGGGTGAACACTTTTCACCTCTATTCCAGCCATTCCGGCAAGGGTCCAAGCCGATACGTAGCGGAAGCCGACTACGTACTGGAAGGGGTATAAATACAGGAAAAGGAGTGGTGCCGCTAAGGTGACTTGAACACCTGACCCCCGCATTACGAATGCGATGCTCTACCAGCTGAGCTATAGCGGCATGCTCCAACGAGCGTCCGGCCTGAATACTCATCCGAAGGCATCAGCGCAAGACGCTTTTGCCGTTCGGGTGTCCCGGCAGTCAGTCCTCGTCAGATGCGTAATCCAGCGGCGGCGTCAGAGGGCCATTGGGCGCCTTCGGCGGGGCGACCTTCTCCTCTTCCGGGCCCGCAATTGCCAGAACCCGTCCAGCCTCCAGTTCCCGCCCATAGGATTCATAGCGCGGATGAACCAGATCCCCGACATCGCCGAAGGCATAGACCAGTCGGCTCCAGTCGCGCTGGGCAAAGTCAAAGGCGTTGCCCTTGGGATCAATATCCGACCAGTCCGCCTCGCGTGACGCTGATGCGGCCATCCGGCCCCAACGCAGCGCCTCGTCCTTGTCGCCATAGCCCTTGAGCGCGCGCTCCATGAGGAGACACAGGCGCGCCGTCGGGTTTTCCTCCACAAGCAATGCCAGCAAGCGGATCGCCTCGACCCAGTTTGCTTCGTCCATCGCCAGTTCCGCCGACAGGATGCGGCTTTCGCGATGCGTCGGGTGGGTCGCAACCAGCGCTTTCAGGCGTTCCGCGATGTTATGGCGGTCATCCTGCGGCACGAGCCGACGTGACAGCTGCGCCAGCGCCGGGTGGGGCCTCGCCTTCCAGCCAAGTTCCAGCACGCCTTGGGCGGCCTTTTCCTTGGAATCGATCATCAGCTGTCGCGCGCCATGGAAGGCGGCAGGCGGGAAGCCCGGCGCGCCCCGGATGGCTTCAGCGAGCGCCTTCTGGGCATCCTGTTTGCGATCATGCGGTAGGCCGACAGCGCGAGCCGTCTGCAAGACCGCCCGGCGGCGACGCAGGCTGTCGCCTGTGATGAGCCCGCGCTTCTCACCAATGGTGAGCGTCTCCAGTGCCTTTTCCCACTCGCCCCTTGCGACCTGCAGGTCGAACAGGGAATTGAACGGCCAGTCGGCATTGGATTTCAGGCCCAGCGCTTCGCGCGCACGCGATTCTGCTGTTGCCTGGTCGCCGCGCTCCGCCGCCGCCATGGCAGAGCCGCGCAGGCCCGCGAGTTGCCCGCCCGGCAGGCGCGTCAGTTGGCCCCAAGCGCGCTCGGCCCCTGCCCAGTCATCGTTGGCTTCGGCCGCGCGCGCCTCAAGGAGCAGTTTCAACCGCTCGTCCTCGGCATGCTTGACCGCCTTACGCGCCAGCTTCAGGGCGTAGGTCGGGTCACCGGCCTCTGCCGCCAGCAGGCCTTCCGTAAGTGCCATATTGGCCTTGCGGGCGAGACTGGACTGACGAGCACGCCCAATCTTGCCCGGAAGAACGAAAAGACCACTGATCAGCCACCAGGCCGCCGCCACCAGGCCGCCAAAAACGATCAGCGCAATAGCTGCGACACCCATGTGCAGGGAAACGAGTTCACCGCGACTATCATTGATCACCACGCTACCCGGCAGGTTTACGGCCCAGAAGCCGATCAAGGCGCCGCCGACAATGATCAGAAGGATCAGAACAAACAGGAAGATGCGGTTCATTGCGCCTGGTTCTCCCCACCGATCATGCCGAGCCTCAGGGCCTTGAGCCCCGTTTCGAGTGTGATGCGCCGGTTTGCCGATTCGGTCCAGTCAGCCATGGCCGCTGCAGGCTCCCCTGTCAGATTGCCAATGATTGCCACCGCGCCTTCCAGGTCCCCTGAATCAAGCGCGTCCTTGGCGCGCGACAGGATAACGGGCGCACCCGCCTCTTCAGCATTCTCGCCTCGCACGGTCACGGCATCACCGAAGACATGGTTGAGCCAGCCCCAGCGCCCCTCTTTTTCGCGCGGCTCAGCAGCGCGGGCCTTCGCGCTGGCTGGTCCAAATGAGCGTTGGAGATCTGCCAGCGTCGGTGCGCCCGTGGTCGCGACGCCGCTTAGAGACCGAACCTCGGCCGATTGCGGCAACAGAACGCGCAGCTTGCGATAGTCGGATTCAAACGTCAGGCCTTGCCGCGAAGCCGCCTCTATCGCCGAGAGCGCAAGGGCTGCGTCCGCATTGCTTTCAGAGACTTCAGCTTTGGCACGCACAGCCGCCTCATCATTGCGCATCCGTTCGATGAGGCTTGTCAATTCCGTCGTGTCGCCGCCGCTGCGCACAATATCAGACTGAAGGTCAGCAAGCCGGGTTTCCAGCGACGTGACGCGCTCGGCGAGTGCGCCGACAGACCTCGCCAGCTCCTGCGCGCTCGCCTCGCCGCTTGTGTCGACGGCCTCAAGCGCCTCCAGCCGCGCTGACAGCTTCGCCACCGCCTCGCCACCATCATCGCTGGCAATCACTTCGTCGATCCGCTTCGACACGGCATCCAGTTCTTCCAGCAAGGGGCCGAGATCGTCGCCGCCTGCCGCCGCGACAGACTTGAGCCGCGCATCAAGGCGGGCCTCAAGATCAGCCGAATTCCGGATCACCTTGTTGCGCTCGACATCAGCCGTTACCTGTTCGGCTTTCAGCGCATCCAGCTCCGCAGTCAGGGCCGACACATCACCGTCTGCACTCTTCCCGGGCAGCGCCATTGTGGCGACGATGCCGATCGCGCCGCCAATACCGGCAGCGACAAGACTGGCAACGCCCAAACCGAGCCAACCCGGACCGGCGCCCGTCTTGCTTGCGTGCATCGTTTTCTGGTCTTCGAACGCCGGCTCGAAATCAGCATCAATCGGCTCCGTAGAATCGACAGGGATATCGTCTTCGGGATCGTCACTCATAAGTCTGTCTGCTCCTAGCAGGCGGGATTTGAATCACACTGACACATACGCCCATGGCGATCAAAGGTCGCCTTCAGAGCGCCAGAACGGCTGTGTCCAGCGCTTCCATCAGCGCAGTCTCGCTTGGCTGCGCCGCGTTGACGACAGCCTTCGCGCCGCAACCCACGAGAGGCTTGCTGGCCGCTTCCGATATCGCCACGATAATTGACCGCTTGAGGTCCAGGCCGCGTGCCGCATTCCGGAATGCCGCAGCCCCTTTGGCCGAATGCACAAGAATGACGACACGCGCCGCGCGGGTCAGCGCGCTCGCCGCACTATCGGCCACCGCAGACACTGGCAGCGTGCGATAGAGCGCCGCAAACCGCGCATTCACCCCCGCCGCCGTCAAACGCGCCATCAGATCGCCAGCTGCAGCCTCATTGGCAATATGCAGGAAAACGCCCGTCCGGGCTTCCGGCGCAGCAATGATATGCTCCGCCAGGTCGACCGCATTGCCATTGCCCTCACGAACGCCCTGCCAGCCCGCTTTGCGCGCAGCCTCGGCGGTTGCCTCTCCTACACACCAGACTCTCTGCACGCTATCGCTGACCGCCGGAAAGTGGCGCACGCCGTTCGCACTGGTGAACACGAGATCGGTCACGCCCCTCAGGTCGAGGTCAGCACCCAGAGGCTCAAGCACCAGCGCGGGGGAGAGGAGCGGCTTGTATCCAGCAGCCTTTAAACGCGCGGCCGTTTCGGACGCCCCCGGCTCAGCCCGCGTCACGATAACGGGAAGGCTCACCACTCGTCCACGAAGGCGGGAAGCACGCCGCCAGCTGCAGTGCGAATATCAGCCGCCACGTCACGCCCGAGCGCCGCCAGCTGCGCTTCGCTCGCATCTTTGCGGCATTTCCCATCAGCGCGCCAGCGCTGACGGCCATCCAGCGCAAGAACTTCCCCGATCAGTTCCCATTCCGTGCCCCGGTCAAACAGGTGCGCGGCAATAGGCGTACGGCAGCTGCCATCCAGAGCTGCCAGGAAAGCCCGCTCGGCTGTTGCAGCGGCGCGCGTTTCAGCATGATCAATCCCGGCAAGCGCCTCACGTACACCGGCATCGCCATCTTCACGCATCACCACCCCGATAATGCCCTGCCCCGCCGATGGCAGCATCTCTTCCATCGGTATCGGAACGGCCAGATGCGCCATGCCAAGCCGCGTCAGCCCGGCCATGGCAAGGTAGGTGGCATCTGCCAGACCATCCTCCAGCTTGCGCATGCGCGTGGCGACATTCCCCCGGAACGTCACGATCTCCACGTCCGGCCGCAATGCAAGTGTCTGCGACTCCCGCCGCAGCGAGGCCGTACCGACCTTGGCGCCTTTCGGCAGCTCTGCCAGTTTCTCGGCATGCGGCGACAGGAAACCCTCGCGCGCATCTTCACGCTGCGGGAAAGCCCCGAATGTCTGTCCCGCTGGCAGGACAGCTGGCACATCCTTCAGGCTGTGCACGGTAATGTCGACATCACCCCGGTCCAGCGCCGAATCAAGTTCACGGGTGAAAAGCCCCTTGCCGCCGGAATTTATCAGCCGCTCGGTCGTCAGCTGATCACCCGTTGTTGTGAACGGCACGATCTCACCGCGCAGGGCGCCGCCTGAGGCGACCTCAAGCGAGGCTGCGATCTGGCGCGCCTGCACCAGCGCGAGGGGGGATCCGCGCGTACCGATACGCACATTGCGCTGGTCTTTGCGGGCCGTGTTGTCAGGCGATATGCGTGGATCTGTCATCACACCCCTCTAGCCGTCCTACCCACGCTTGCCAATTGACAGCGCGCCGCAGAAGGCGATACCTCACATATCGTTAATCGGAAAATGCTGAGAGGACCCTCATAAATGCGCAGCTCCGTTTCCATCATCGCCCTCGCCCTTGTTTTGTCGGCCTGCGCTACAAAGCCAGCGCCGGCGGAATCACTCAATGCCACATCTGTCGCCGAAGCACCGGCTGAAACCCAGGCCGAATTGAGTGCACGCCTGAATACCTGGTTTGACGCCAAATACGAAGAACAGCTCCAGTTCAGCCCCATGGGACTGACCTTCCTGGGCCGCAAGGACAAGAACGACCAGATCGATTGCATGACACTGGCCTGCCAGGATGAACAACTGGCTTGGCTGAAAGAAGCAACCGAGGAAATGGAAGCTTCCTTCGACTATGATGCGCTCTCGGCGGAGGACAAGATGTCCTACGATATCTGGAAGTACCAATATGACGAAGCCGCCAAAGGTGCGGCGTTCCGTTACAATGGTTTCGTGTTCGACCAGATGAACGGCATTCAGAATTTCCTGCCCACCTTCCTTATCAGCTTCCACACGGTTGATACGCCGGAAGACATGACCGCCTACATCAAGCGCATCAGCGGCAGCGCCCGCGCTCTGCATGAAGCGATCGATGTAGCCCAGGAATCGGCCGATCGCGGCGTGCACGCCCCAAAATTTGCCTATGAAGGCGTTATCGACCAGTCCAAGAAAATCATCACTGGCGCGCCGTTCACGGACGGTGAGGACAGCGCCATCTATGCTGACATCAAATCCGACATCCAGTCTCTCGTCGAAAAAGGCAGCATTGATGATGTGCAAGCCGGCGTCTTGCTCGCCGAAGCGGAAGAAGCCCTAAAGGGCGATTTCCTCACCGCCTATGAAGACGTGATCGCCTTCGCGACGGCTGACATGGCCAACTCGCCGGACTCGACCCAGCCGGTCGGCGCCTACCTCCAGCCAGATGGCGCTGCCTATTACAATTATCGCCTCGAAACCCAGACAACCACGCAGATGACTGCCGACGAGATTCACGAACTTGGCCTTTCGGAAGTTGCCCGCCTGCGCGGCGACATGGAGGCCATCAAGGAAAAGGTCGGGTTTGAGGGCACGCTGAACGAGTTCTTCACCATGCTGCGCGACAGCAAGGATGACGAGCGCTTATACTATCCGAATACAGATGAAGGCCGTCTCGCCTATATCGCTGACGCAACGGCCGATATCAACCGCATCAAGGAACAGCTGCCAAACTATTTTGGCATCCTGCCCAAGGCCGATCTCGTCGTGAAACGCGTCGAGGCATTCCGCGAACAGGATGGCGCCGCCCAGCATTACTATCCCGGCACACCGGACGGCTCGCGTCCCGGCACCTATTACGCTCACCTGTCTGACATGACATCCATGCCGAAGCGCGAATTGGAAGTCATTGCCTATCATGAGGGAATTCCCGGCCACCACATGCAGATCTCGATCGCACAGGAGCTGACCGGCGTTCCGATGTTCCGCACACAGGCAGGCTTTACGGCCTATGCCGAAGGCTGGGGCCTCTATGCTGAATGGCTCGCCAAGGAAATGCCGGGCACCTATGCCGATCCCTATTCGGACTTCGGCCGCCTCGGCTCGGAAATCTGGCGCGCCATCCGCCTCGTGATCGATACCGGCCTGCACTCGAAAGGCTGGACCGAGGAACAGGCCGTCCAGTACTTCCTGGATAATGCCGCCATTACGGAAACGCAGGCTCGTTCGGAAGTGCAGCGCTACATCGTGATGCCGGGTCAGGCGACCGCCTACAAGATCGGTATGATCAAGATCCAGGAGCTGCGTGCGAAGGCCGAAGCAGAACTTGGCGACGAGTTCGATATCCGCGGCTTCCACGATACGGTTCTCGGTGGCGGTTCGCTGCCGCTCGAACTACTTGAGCGCAAGGTCGACGCCTGGATCGAAGCCCAGAAGGCCGCCTGAGGCCTTCCGGATACGACCATGACAGAGCCCTTCCCGGAAACGGGAAGGGCTTTTTCATTTCCCGCTATCAACAAGCCAGAAAAGTTAGCGCTAACTTGACTTCAGTCTTGCCGGTCCGGACAGTCAGAAACGGCAGATTGTAGGAGGATTATGCCATGTCGAACCGCCTTGCAGCGACCGTCCTGATTGCATCGCTTGCCGCCTGCAGCAGCCCGGGGCCTGAACCCCGCAGCGCTAAACCCGCCGCCACGCAGGCCACCAATCCGATCATCACCAATATCTTCACGGCTGACCCCGCCCCCATTGTGCACGACGGAAGGGTCTACCTCTATGTCGGCCATGATGAGGCCGGCGAAGGCGAGATGTTCCGTATGACCGACTGGCGTGTCTATTCAACAGACGACATGAAAACATGGACCGATCACGGCGTCATCATGAAACCGACCGATTTCAAATGGGCGGTTGCCGATGCCTGGGCATCTGAACCCATCGAGAAGGACGGCAAGTTCTGGCTATACACTGCCGTCGAGCATGATGAGACAGATCACGGCAAGTCCATCGGTGTCGCGGTCTCAGATAGCCCGACAGGCCCCTTCACTGATGCACTCGGCAAGGCGCTCGTCGCAAATTCAGAAACCGACGGCCCGCACACATGGGATGACATTGATCCCACCGTCTTCGAGGACGAGGATGGCACGTTCTGGCTCTACTGGGGCAATGCGAATCTGTACTACGCGCCCCTGGCAGCCGACATGGTGAGCTTCGCCGCGCCAATCCGGAAAGTGGCCCTGACGCATTTCGAGGAAGGCCCGTGGCTCTTTAAACGTGGCAACCTCTACTACATGGCCTATGCAGGCATCGACGAGGCGGAGAACGAGAACGAACAGATCTACTATTCGACTGCGCCAACCGTCACAGGCCCATGGACCTATCGCGGAAAGATCATGGGCCCAGGCGAGAACAGTTTCACGATCCATCCCGGTATCGTCGAATTCAAGGGCGACTGGTATTTCTTCTATCACAATGCGGCGCTCAGCATTGATGGTGTGGAAGGCGCAATGGGCCGCCGCTCGGTTCGCGCCGAGCACCTCTATTTCAATGAGGATGGCAGCATCCGCCCCATTACCGCAACGCAAGGCGGTCTCACCCTGCCCCGGCAGGACTGACGCAGCTCACACCACACGCATTCGAAGCGACGTCGCGGCAGGGCTTGTCAGGACAGGCACCTTGCCTAGGCTTTAGGAACGCCTGCTGCGGAGCCAAAGATGAACCTCACCTTCAGCCCTGAAACTGAAGTTTTTCGTACAAAAGTACGGGCCTTCTTCGAGACCGAGTTTCCTGCGGAGATCATCGCGAAAAACCGGGCGGGAAAATCCCTGACAACCGAAGACATCCGCCGCTCGGAAATGGCGCTTGGTGCTAAAGGCTGGCTCGCGAGTGCCTGGCCTGAGGAGTATGGCGGTCCCGGCTGGTCGGTCGAAGAGCAATACGTTTTCGATGAAGAACTTGAGCGCGCTGGCGTGCCGACCGTCACGCCGATGGGCGTGGTCTATGTCGGCCCTGTGCTCTACACATTTGCCTCCGACGATCAGAAAGCCAAATGGCTGCCGGGCATCCGCGACGGTTCCGTCGGCTGGGCGCAGGGCTATTCCGAGCCGGGCGCGGGCTCAGACCTCGCCTCGCTCCAGTTCAGCGCCGTTCTTGAGGATGGCACATACACACTCAATGGCCACAAGATATGGACTTCCGCGGCTCAGCATGCCGACTGGATCTTCCTGCTCGCGCGCACGAGCAGTGAAGGCAAGAAGCAGGAAGGCATCACCTTCATCTGCTGCCCGATGGACGCGCCCGGCGTCACGCTGATCCCGATCATCACGATAGACGGCAAGCACGTCCTCAATGAAGTCCTGTTCGATAATGTCAAAGTGCCCGAGGATTATCGCATCGGCGAAGAGGGCAAGGGCTGGACCTATTCGCAATACCTGCTCGGCTTCGAGCGCACCTCCTATGCCCGCATTGGCGGCAAGCGTGCCATGTTGCGCCATGCCCGCGAACTAGCCTCTTCCATTCCGAATGGCGGCAACCATCGCCTGATCGATGATGTGGCCTTCGCCCGCAAGCTCACCGAGGCCGAGATGGCTGTCGACGGACTCGAAATGACGGTCTTTCGGGTATTATCCGGGCTTTCTTCGGGGGGATCCCCGGGTGATGCTGCCTCGACGATAAAGATCCTCGCGACGCAAACTCACCAGCAGATTACCGAGCTTTTCCTCAACACAGCCGCCACCTTTGCCCAGCCAGGTTTCGGTGCAAACGCAGCGGATATCGGCCTGCCTCTCCACGCCGCAAAAGATGTATCAGCCTATTTCGCCGGCCGCGCCCAGTCGATCTATGGGGGCACGAACGAGATCCAGCGCACCATTATCGCGCGCAAAGTGCTTGGTCTCTAGCGCCGCACCGTCGCCGCGGCCGCCACAAAGCTTAGCGCTGACAGGATTAGCGAGACCACACCATTCCATCCGGCCATGGACAGGCCGAGGATGTAGAAGGGTGCGGCGGTACAATCAGCCACGTGGAAATTCTGGTTCAGATCCTTGATCGCGAAAGGGTCGACGGCTGCTGCCGCGGCGCAGCCAGCCGGTGGCGGGAACATCTTCCATTCCACGCCGGCATGATAGGCGGCCACAACGGCGCCCACACCAAACACGAGTCCGATCAGCACATTCAGCGCCACGAGGAAGCGCCGCTTGGGCTGCCATCGCCAGATAGCGAGACCTGTAATCGTCATGGCGATCAGGGCCCAATAGACTTCCCGCTGGCGCAGGCAGAGCGGACAGGGCGCAAGCCCGCCAAATGTCTGGAAACCATGCGCGATGGCAATCATCAGCGCAGATATGACCAGCGCTGCCACCGGCCACGTCCAATCCCTCAGGAGCATCTGGAGCTTCAACATTTCGCCACTAACACCGCCCTTGCCCGCACCCACAATGCGGCGCAGCGTCACGATGCCGTGAGCCCCATGATTGCATCCTTCGCGGCGCCAATCAGGGCCAACAGTGCGACAGGCCCAAGCACAACCAGTCCGAATATCCAGGCAAACCCCAGGAGCAGGCCGAGAATAACCAGAACACCGTCCTTGTTGATCAGGCCGAAACTCGCCAGCGCCACGCCAAAACCCGGCACGGTGTTCGTCATCGGCAGGGGCACGAGAATCGAAGCACTGAAAAGGCACAGGAAACCGCCGATAATACGCTCGGATCGCTTGCCCGTGATCCCCTTCAGCCTTGGTTTTGTGAAGGTTTCGATCCAGCCAAGCCATTTGCGTCCGCCCTTGGCCATCTGGGTCAGGCCTTTGCGGTCGATTTTCCGCTCGCCGAACTTTTCCGGCATCCAGGGCTGCGAACGGCCAGCGGCCATCTGGCCTGCCAGGGCCATCATGGGCAATGAAACCACCTGTGGCACGCCATAGAGGAATGGAATGCAGCAGGGCAGAGCCAGGAAAAACAGCCCGGCGCCGAAGGCACTTTCATCCAGTTGATCCATGATATTGCGCAGCGTGAGCCCCTCTTCAGGGGCGCTTGCGGCCATGGCCTCAAGGGTTTGCAACAAGGTCCGCTCGGCGGCAAAAGAGGCGTTTGGCATGGTGATTGTGTTAGCGACCTTCTCGCGCCGCGTCGAGATGATTGACAGGACCGGCTGCGATGCGGCAGGAGAGGCCTTCCCTGCAAAGGGCCTCTGTGGCGGAACTGGTAGACGCGACGGATTCAAAATCCGTTTCTGGTGACAGAGTGCCGGTTCGAGTCCGGCCAGAGGTACCAAGGGGCACGGCGCCCATTCAGAACTGGAAGTAGATGAACGGGCGATAGCCGAGCGGAACGAAGGCGATCGCAATCGCCACAATCGCCCCATAGGTCACCGCGAAGCGATTAGGCGCGAGACGCTCGATCATTTCCTGTGCGCCGAACCGATGCGACAGCCAGTGTGCAAGGCCAACACAGGCCAGCAGTGGCCAGACGGCGATTGGCAGAACGTTTTGCCCGGCAGACGACCATGTCAGATATGTCTGCGAGATGCTCAGCGCCTCGCCGAGGTCGGCCGCCCGGAAGAAAATCCAGGCCAGGTTCACCCAGTAAAAGGTCACAGCGCCGCCAATGAAGCCCCCCAGAAGCCCCATGGCCGGGACGCGCCGTGCCACAAGCTGGTGCCAGAAGCGCTGAACGATCAACGCTATCCCGTGCAGGAAACCCCAGATCACGAAATTGAACGAGGCGCCGTGCCAGAGGCCACCCAGCACCATGGTGGTCATCAGGTTCACATCCCGGCGGCCATTCCCGCGCCGATTGCCCCCAAGTGGAATGTAAAGATAGTCGCGCAGCCATGAGGACAGGCTGATATGCCAGCGGCGCCAGAAATCCTGGATATTGGCCGACAGGTAAGGCGAGTCGAAGTTGGCCGGGAACTTGTAGCCAAGCAGGCCCGCGCAGGCGATCGCCATGTCGGAATAACCTGAAAAGTCGCAATAGATCTGGATACCGTAGAGCAACACGCCGGCGACGACCTGCGACGCGGCAAAGGAGGACGGGTCGGCAAAGATGACGTCGACATATTGCGCGATATTGTCCGAGATGCAGGCCTTCTTGATGAAGCCGATCAGGAACAGCGTCAGGCAGGCGCGCACGCTGACATCGGCCCATTTGCGCGCTGTATCCATCTGCGGAATGAATTCCGAAGCCCGCACAATGGGGCCCGCCACCAGCTGCGGGAAGAAGGCGATATAGAAGGCTACATCGAGGAAAGAGCGCCGCGCGCCAATGTCGCCGCGATGGACGTCCACCATGTAGGATATGGCCTGGAATGTATAGAAACTGATGCCGACGGGCAGGACCAGGTTCAGCGTGACCGAGCCCGCGCTGAAACCCATCATGCCGGCAAAATCGACAAAGCTGTCAGCGAAGAAATTGAAGTATTTGAACACACCCAGAAGGGCGAGCGAGGCGACGATACCCGCCGTCAGAGCCAGTTTTCGCGTCCTGTCTCCCGCCGGATAACGGCTGGCGGCTGCGCCCACCAGATAGCTGATCACGGTGATCAGCAGGATCAGGCCCAGAAACCGCCAATCCCAGGCGCCGTAGAAGACGTAGGAGGCTAGCGTGAGGACGCGCTTGCGCCAGAGATTATTGCGCAGGATCCAGACGAGACCGAAAACGACGGCAAAGAAAAGGAAGAAGCGTGGCTCAACGAACAGCATGCTGACCTCCTGCGTCCGACTGCTTCAGATCGCGGCAGAGCTCAGCGCCGGCAAGGCGGCTCAGCTTTCGCGCGCCCTCCTCGCCATAGTGACTGTGATCGAACCAGAGATTCCGACCGAAGAGATCGGGATAGACATCGGGCCGGTTGAAATTCAGCACGGAAAGGTCCGGCGCAATGCGCGCAAGTTCGAGACCGACACGAGGCGTACGGTCCAGCTCCTCAGGGTCCGGAGAGACGAAGAGCGCTACATTCAGACCTTGCGCCTGGAGGCGGCGCAGCCGTGTTTCGAGATAAACGGCACGCGCCTCGACAGCTTCGTCACTGGCCGCGCCGTAGCGCGTCAAGGCCTCGTCGTATTTTTCCGGATGATCTACGAAGTCCTTGCGGCGCGCTTCGATGTCTGGCGACGAAATCGAGCCCAGAATTTCGAACCCGTCTGATGACATATCCATTTCGTATGGCGCTGGCTTCACGGGAGCCGGGAAGAAAAATTCAGCCGCCCGGCCAACGCCGGAGAGGTCGTAAGCGGCGCCCGCGCCGAACATGCCTAGCCGGAAAACCTTTTTCGGCGCAGATTCAGGGAAGGAACTGATACTGTTCAGCGTGGCGGAATAGTCAGATGGTGCGTGGAAAAAGCGAGCGCGTTCGTTCGTGGCATCGTCCAGCGAGCGCGCTTCGGGCAGCGGGTCTTCCATGACGACCGTGCGCAAAGCACCCTGCCCCGCAGCAAGAACCTGATCAAGCAGCCAGTCCTGCTCGGCGCCTGTCAGGCCGAAGACGCCGAAATTGAACACATTGGGCCGCTGGCAGCCTTCGGCTTGCATGGCGGTCTCCACCTCGTCAGGGACGATATGGTAGAAGGTGCGCGATGTGCCGATGAAGACGGTGTCATAGTCGGCGGCATGATCGCGATAGGCGGCGAGTTTGGGGCTCAAGACGTTCATGTCCGGCACGGGCGCCGCGCGGCGCAGCGCCAGCGAAAAGCCGCTTGCCACCAGGGCGAATGTCGCCGCTCCGATGACACAAGGCACCAGAGTGACACGCAAACGCGACATGATTCCACGTTCTGACAAGACTACGCTCCCTAAGCACGCGCGAGTGACTGGCGCGGAATACGCGTCAGTTTACCCATCGCGATTGCACATATCATGCCATCAAGAGCGAAAGGTTACCGGCCGGAATTTGTGGTTTCGAGGGCGACAATCCTGTAGCCGTCCTGCTTCAAACGCGACAGGAGCAGCGCCGTGCGCTTGTCCGAACGGTCAAAGGGATCGTGCAGAAGCACCACGCCCTTGTTTCCCGCCAGCGCCAGCTTTTGAAACACCAGGTCTACGGCCGCTTCAGGTGAAATGCGGGTCCAGTCGGCGCCGTCGGCTGTCACGCCCACTTCAAGCAGGCCCATGTCCCGCGCCTGCGCAGACAAGTCGGGCGTCGTCGCCACGTAGGGAAAGCGGAACATCACGGACCGTTTGTCGAGACTGGAAAGGGCCGCATTGACCGCGTCCTCCCCCCGCGAGATCTGGTCCCTGGCCCTCGCATCATTCAGCTCCACAAGGTTGGCGTGAGACCATGTGTGGCTCCCGACAGAATGGCCCCTCGCGCTGATTTCACGGACCATTGCCGGATAGCGGCTCGCCTGGTTCCCCAACAGGAAGAAGGTTGCCTTGGCGCATTCCTTGTCGAGCGTGTCGAGCACAGCGCGCGTTCGCTTCGGATCGGGTCCATCATCGAATGTCAGGACCACTTCGCGGTCTTTCAGCAGCGCATCAATCGGTCCGGTTCTGGGCGTTACCTTTATCGTCCGCTCCACGCCCAGCATGGTTGCGTCACAAGATACCGGCTTGGGGTCGGACGCAGGCGCCACAGAGCATGCGGCCAAAAGCAGACTGCTGGCAGCCCAAAGACTTGGACGCCGGAACCCGCGCAATCCTGATCGAAATCTCATATTGAATAATCCACAAGGCTGCCGGGAGTGCCTATGGAGACAATATCGACCTTTAATGCCGCCCGCAAATGGCCGCACGCCAGACGCGATTTTACATCGGGAGGAAAAATCGGCCTTCGACTGTGGTCACGCTGTGGCCGGAGAGTTTGACGCGGTCGCCCTGCAGGTGCGTGTCGATCCGTCCGCCGCGGCCCGGATAGGCCTGGAAGCAGGATAGAACCTGCTTGCCGAACCGCTCCGACATGACGCGTGCCAGCATCGTGTGCCAGCTGCCTGTGGCCGGGTCCTCGTCAATACCGCTGCCGGGCGCAAAGAAACGGCTGGTCACATCGACACTTTCACCACCGGGCGCGAAACAGCCGAAATTGCCCCTGTCCCAGCCTTCACCCGGCACGCCAAGGGACGCCAGAGCCTTCAGGTTCGGCTTCAGTGCCCGCACGGCCTCAGGCGTCTCGAACATGGCCGCATAGAACATGCCGCCCCACGCCTGAACAGGCCGTGCACCGAGCGCCTCAGCGACATCGTCGCTGACGGGGATTTCTGTTATCGGGCCCGACGGAAAATCCATCTCCAGCCGCCCGTCTTCCAGCTTGCGCACGGTCAGGCGTCCGGACTTGACCGTGTCGAAGGCAATTGTCTCGCCCGCAAAGCCCTCATGGGTGAAGAGCACATGCGCCGCAGCCAGCGTGGCATGGCCACAGAGCGGTACTTCAACGGCTGGGGTGAACCAGCGCAGGTTCCAGCTCTCTTCGCCTGTGCGGACGATGTAGGCCGTTTCAGCGACATTGTTTTCGGCGGCGATGGCCAGCATGACATCGTCCGGAAGGAAGGCGTCCAGGGGCATGATACAGGCCTGATTGCCTTCAAATGCACGGGTGGCAAAGGCATCAACCTGGTAGAGGGGCAAGGGCTGGGTCATCGGCTTATCTCCTGAGAGACGCTTTAAGCACACC
Organism: Hyphomonas chukchiensis; assembly: GCF_000682695.1. GTDB lineage: Bacteria > Pseudomonadota > Alphaproteobacteria > Caulobacterales > Hyphomonadaceae > Hyphomonas > Hyphomonas chukchiensis. Next base: position 503,533 of record NZ_AWFG01000001.1, read on the forward strand.
GCCTGTCCGTACAGAAACGACGATTTCTGACAGGGTCTTCAGTGCGCCTAACGGGTTATTCCCGGTCCAGTGACCAGCCATGGTTGACCGGTCCATGGCCCATTCCGAGTCCCTTCGCGGTCCGTAGCGCGCCCAGAAGATAGTCGCGCCCCTGCTCAACCGAGTCCGGCACACTGACGCCTTGCGCGAGATAGGCCGCGATGGCGGAGGCCAGCGTGCAGCCTGTGCCATGCGTGGAACTTGTATTGATGCGTGGGCTTTCGAACAGCCATTCGCCGGTTGTGGTCTGCAACACATCGGTGATCACACTGCCACCGATATGCCCGCCCTTGACCAGCGCGCCATGGGCGCCGAGTTCGAGCAGGCGGTCGGCCGCGCGGCGCTGGCCATCGATGGATTCGACGGCCTTGCCGGTCAGCACTTCCGCTTCCGGGGCGTTTGGCGTCACCAGACGGGCACGCGGCACCAGTTCGGAACGGATCGCTTCGACAGCTTTTGCGTCGACAAGCCGGTCACCGGATGTCGCAACCATGACGGGATCAATCACGCGCGGGATCATCAAGGCGTGCTCGTCGAGACATTCGGCAATGGCCTCAACCAGCGCGGCCGACCCCAGCATGCCGGTCTTGATTACGTCGGCGCCAATATCGGCCAGCGTGACGCGCATTTGCCCGATGACGGCATCAATGGGCACCGGCCAGACACCGTGCACGCCTTTGGTATCCTGCACCGTGATGGCGGTGACGGCCGTCATCGCATAGCCACCGAGCATGGTAACGGTCTTGATATCGGCCTGGATGCCGGCACCGCCGCCCGAGTCCGAACCGGCAATGATGAGCACGCGCCCTTTGCGATCGACGGCCTCAGCCATGATGCATCAGACCTTGATGTCTGCCTTCTTCGCGTCGGCGAGGAAGGCCTCAAGGCCCTTGTCCGTCAGCGGGTGGTTGACGAGGCTCTTGATGACGCTTGGGGGCATGGTGGCCACATCTGCACCGGCAAGCGCAGAGAGCTTCACATGATTGGGGGTGCGGATCGAGGCGGCCAGGATTTCCGTATCGAACAGGTAGTTGTCATAGATCTGGCGGATGTCGGCGATCAGCTCCATGCCATCTAAATTGATGTCGTCGAGACGGCCGATAAAGGGCGAGATGAATGCGGCGCCAGCCTTGGCAGCCAGCAGGGCCTGGTTGGCCGAAAAGCAAAGCGTGACATTAACGGCCGTGCCTTCGTCAGACAGCGTGCGGCAGGCTTTCAGGCCGTCCCAGGTCAGCGGCAGTTTCACCGCCACGTTCTCTGCGATCTTGGCCAGCTTGCGGCCTTCGCGCACCATGCCCTCGGCATCGGTCGCGACGACTTCAGCGCTGACAGGGCCGGTGGTGAGACCGCAGATTTCCTGGATCACTTCAGCGAAGGGGCGCCCGGCCTTGGCGATCAGCGAAGGATTGGTGGTGACGCCATCAATCAGACCGGTCGCGGCCAGTTCGGCAATGTCCTTGGTATCAGCTGTATCGACGAAGAATTTCATGTCTGGGATCCGGTCTGGAAAGGAAAGCGGGAATTACGGGCGGCCGATTGACGTGTAGGCAAAGCCACGGGCCGCCATGTCTTCGGGAGAATAGATGTTGCGCAAGTCTACCACGATATTCGTGTTCAGCGCAGCTTTCACACGCTCAAAGTCGAGTGCGCGGAACTGGTCCCATTCGGTGATGATCACCATGGCGTCTGCGTTCTGGATCGCGTCATAGGGACTGGTGGCAAAATCGACGCCCTCGAGCAGGTGCGCCGCTTCCGTCATCGCTTCAGGATCATACGCGCGCACCTTCGCGCCTGCCGCCATCAGCGCCGGCAGGATGTCGAGGCTGGGCGCATCGCGCATGTCATCGGTGTTCTGCTTGAATGCGAGGCCGAGCACCCCGATCGTCTTGCCTTTCACATCCCCGCCCATGGCCGCGATGACCTTGTCAGCCATGGCCTTCTTGCGCGCCTTGTTCACTTCAACGACCGTATCGACGATACGGACGGGGGCACCGACATCATTGGCCGTCTTGCTGAGCGCAAGCGTGTCTTTCGGGAAGCAGCTGCCGCCATAGCCAGGGCCCGCATTCAGGAACTTGCGACCGATCCGGTTATCGAGACCGATACCGCGCGACACTTCCTGCACATTGGCGCCGACTTTCTCGCAGAGGTCTGCCATTTCGTTGATGAAAGTGATCTTCACGGCAAGGAAGGCGTTGGCCGCATACTTGATCAGTTCCGAGGTGCGCCGATCGGTAAACAGGATGGGCGTCTCGTTCAGGAAGAGGGGGCGATAGAGTTCACGCATCAGCTGGCGGGCGCGCTCATCCTCGGTGCCGACGACAACGCGGTCCGGAATCTTGAAGTCCTTGATCGCTGCGCCTTCGCGCAGGAATTCAGGGTTGGAGACGACGGCGAAGTCCCCATCGGGGCGGGCCTTGCGGATGATGTCCTCAACCTCGTCTCCCGTGCCAACCGGAACGGTCGATTTCGTCACGACAACCGTAAAGCCGTCCATCAGGCCGGCAATCTCTTCCGCCGCTGCATAGACATAGGAGAGGTCTGCATGTCCGTCGCCGCGCCGTGAAGGCGTCCCGACTGCAATAAAGACGGCGTCTGCATCCTTGATGGCCTCGGCCGCATCGGTCGTGAAGAACAGGCGCTCTTCCTCAACATTACTGGCGACGAGCGCGTCGAGACCCGGCTCGTAGATGGGCATGATGCCATTCTTCAGGCGCTCGATCTTCGAGGCATCCTTGTCGACGCAAGTCACGATGTGACCGAAATCTGCAAAACAAGCACCCGAAACCAGGCCCACATAGCCTGTACCGATCATCGCAACGCGCATGGAATCATCCTTTTCGAAAGCCCGCCCGGTTTGCGCAGGGGCGTGCGATTTTTGGGCCGTCAGGTCAAGAGCCTGTGCCCGTTCGTCAGCCTGTATAGGTTATCGAGGCAGACACTTTGCGAGCCGCCTCAAGGTCCGTGTCGGAATCGAAATACGCCGCCACCATCACCTGGCCGGCCTCGCCATGGACATAAGAGTAGAGCCCATTGACGATCACGCCATCCGCTCTTGTCTCTGCAAGGCGGTAGCTGAGGCGGCCGACGCCATCCTCGTGACTTTCGACCATGTCTGTTGCCTCCGGCGAGGCATTGCCCCGGTCACGCGCCAGACGTTGCTCGATCGTCATTCCGTCCTCGGCGCCATAGGCTGTCAGCCAGATCGTCAGGCCGGGTCTCCAGAAGCAGAGGCCCGCCTCTTCTTCACGGCGATTGAACTCACCCGGCAGGGTGATGGCCCAGCGTCCGGTCACCTGCTGGCGACCGGAAACGGCGGCATAGTTCGGATTGAGGCCCATGACCGTCAGATTTCCTGATTGTAGGCGCCGACTTCCGGATGTTTGCCGAGGCGCGGCTTGATTTCCTTGTGGAAGAGATCGCGCATGTCGTCCTCGCTGGACATGGATTCGACCACGACAACGAGTTCCGGCTTGTTGGAGGAAGCACGGATCAGCACCCAGCTGCCGTCTTCCAGCGTCACGCGGGCGCCGTTCACGGTGTTCACGTCGACAACCTTGCGGCCGAGGATTTCGGTGCCGTTCAGCGCCTCGTATTCGGCGACCATCTTGTCGACCACGTCATACTTCACTTCGTCTCCGCAATGCGGCGACATGGTGAGGGACGTGAAGGCCACGCCAAGTTCGTCGCGCAGGTCGGCCATGGTCTTGCCGGGGTTGCGGTCGAGCATTTCGAGGATCGCCTTGGCGGCCGTCAGGGCGCAGTCATAGCCAAGCCCGATGGGCGGACGGAAGAAGAAGTGGCCGGACTTCTCGAAGCCAGCAAGCGCGCCAAGTTCATTGGTGCGGCGCTTGATGTAGGAATGGCCGGTCTTGTAATAGTCGACCGTGGCGCCGTTTTCCTTGAGGATCGGGTCGGTCTTGTAGAGGCCGGTTGATTTCACATCGACGACAAAGGTCGCGTTCTTGTAGTTTTTCGACAGGTCGCGGGCCAGCATCAGGCCGATCTTGTCGGCGTAGATTTCCTCGCCCGTATTGTCGACAACACCGCAGCGGTCACCGTCGCCATCAAAGCCGAGCACGACGTCGGCGCCGAGGTCTTTCACGGCTTTTGACATTTCGTGCAGCATTTCGGCATCTTCGGGGTTCGGGTTGTACTTCGGAAACGTGTTGTCGAGATCACAGTCCATTTCGATGACTTCGGCGCCCATGGCGCGCAGGGCGTCCGGCGCGAAGGCGCCAGCCGTGCCGTTGCCACAGGCGGCGATCACCTTGATCGGGCGCGACAGTTTCACGCCATCGGCGACCGAGGCGATATATTTCTCGCGCATGCCGTCTACGCGGTGATGCCCGCCGCCAGCACGCGGGACGAAGTCGCCCGCCATGACGATCTCTTTCAGGCGGCCCATTTCGACAGGACCGAAGGTGAGCGGGCGGTCGGCGCCCATTTTCACGCCGGTCCAGCCATTCTCGTTATGGCTGGCGGTGACCATGGCGCAGCAGGCCGCGTCGAGCTCGAACTGGCTCCAGTAGACCATTGGCGAGAGCGCGAGGCCAACGTCGAGCACTTCGCAGCCGCCCTGGACGAGGCCAAGTATCAGCGCGTTCTTGATGGGCTGGCTGATCGAGCGGAAATCGTGGCCGGTGACGACTTTCGGCGTGACGCCCATTTCGTGGAACAGCGTCGCCATGCCGAGGCCGAGGGCCTGAACGCCCGTGAAGTTCAGTTCCGGAGCCTTCTCATGGCCGATGCCGTTGAACCACCAGCGCGCATCATACTCCCGGAAGCCTGTCGGCTTCACCATGGGCAGGATTTCGAATTCGAGCGTGTTGGCTTCGATATGGGCGAGGGGCTTCGGCATCATGGCGGGCAATCTCCGGGTTTCAGCATGTGTTCAACACAAGTCTGTTGCTGCTGGCAACCGGATGCAGGTTTCGCGCCACGGGCGATCGGTTAACCCTGCAATCCCCTAGCTCGCATGCGCCTTGAGAAAGCCGGTGATCCAGCTGCCCAGAACGTGATTGTCGTGCGGGGTCGCCAGAGAGCTGACGGCAGCCTCTGCCGCAGCGCCGAGGCGCTCCTTGCGTGCTGTATAGAGTGCTGCAGAATAGGTGTCGTCGAACTCCGGATGGCACTGGAAACTGAGCGCTGGCGCCTGCGCATAATGGAGGCCCGCATGGGGCGTAAAATCCGACCGTGCGATGACCTCCGCACCCGGCGGCAAGGTGACGACCTGATCCTGATGGCTTACCGCGATGGATACGCTTTTGGGACAATTTTTTGCGACAAGGCCGGGACACGCCTCGACGTCATATGTGTGGCGGCCGACGCCCCAGCCCTTGGGCGACTTGATGACCTTGCCGCCAAGGGCCTCGGCGATGGCCTGATGGCCGAAGCAGATGCCGACCTGCGGCACCTGCGCGTTGGCTGCGCCGCGAATGAACGCCATCAGCGGCGCCATCCAGGGCTCGTCATCATAGACGCCAGCGGGTGAACCGGTGATCAGGATGGCTTCGAGGCCTGCCGGGTCAGGCAGGCTTTCCCCCTTGATAACGGACACCGTCTCAAACGAAAATGACGGATCGGATGCACGGACAAGTGCACGAAACATGCAAGGATAATCCACGAATGATGCACGGATAGGCTCGGGAACCAGACCGGTTTCGATGATCGTGAGTTTCATGACGTTCTACTCCGCCTGCATTTCGACCACTTCAGGCTCGACAAGAAAGCCGCCTGACTGGCGTGCCCAGAGATCGGCATAGAGACCGCCCACCTGAACGAGCGCTTCATGCGTGCCCTCTTCCACGATGCGGCCCTGATCCAGCACGATCAGGCGGTCCATGGCGGCGATGGTCGACAGGCGGTGGGCAATCGCGATGACGGTCTTGCCCTCCATGAGGTCGAACAGCTTGTCCTGGATGACAGCCTCGACCTCGGAATCGAGGGCGGAGGTCGCCTCGTCGAGGATCAGGACGGGCGCGTCCTTCAGGAAGATGCGGGCAATGGCGATGCGCTGGCGCTGACCGCCCGACAGTTTCACGCCGCGCTCGCCGACATGGGCATCGAGGCCGACACGGCCCTTGGCGTCTTCGAGCGACGCGATGAAATCAAGGGCAGCCGCCTTGCCCGCGGCCGTGTTGATCTCGGCATCGCTGGCATCCGGCTGGCCATAGGCGATGTTCTCGCGGATCGAGCGGTGAAGGAGGGACGTGTCCTGCGTCACGACGCCGATCTGCGCGCGCAGGGAATCCTGCGTGACATGGGCGATGTCCTGACCGTCGAGCAGGATGCGGCCGCTTTCGGCGTCATAGAAGCGCAAGAGGAGATTGGTCAGCGTGGTCTTGCCGGCGCCCGAGCGCCCGACAAGGCCGATCTTTTCGCCGGGACGGATCGACAGCGACATGTTCTCGATGACACCTGCGCCCTTGCCATAGTGGAAGGTGACATTCTCGAACGCGATCGCGCCAGCGCCGCGCGGCAGGACCTGCGCATCCGGCGCATCGGCGACGATCACCGGCTTTTCCAGCATGGCCTTGCCATCATAGACGACGCCGACATTCTCGAAGAGACCGGCCACTTCCCACATGATCCATTGCGACATGGACTTGATGCGCAGGGCGAGGCCGATGGCGGCTGCCACGGCGCCCGCGCCGACAAGCTGGCCCTGCCAGAGCAGGATGCCGCCGCCAGCAATCAGGAAGACGAGCAGCGAATTGTTGAGATAGACGATGACGTTGAAGCCGGTGACATAGCGCATCTGCTTGTAAACGGTCTGCAGGAAGCCATCCATGCTTTCGCGGGCATAGTCTTCCTCGCGGCCCGCATGGGCGAACAGCTTCACCGTCTGGATGTTGGTATAGGAATCAACAATGCGCCCGGTCATGACGGAGCGTGCATCGGCCTGTTTCTCGGAAATCCTGCCAAGCCGGGGGATGAACCAGCGCAGGACAAAGCCATAGACCACGGCCCAGAGAATGAGCGGCAGTGTCAGGCGGGGATCGGCTGAGGCAACAAGCGTCAGCGCCGACAGGAAATAGACGATCACGAAGACAAAGACGTCGAGCACCTTCATCACCGTCTCGCGCACCGACAGGGATGTCTGCATGACCTTTGTGGCCACGCGGCCGGCAAACTCGTTGCCGAAGAAGTTCATCGACTGACCGAGCATCTGCCGGTGCATGCGCCAGCGGGCGCTCATCGGCACATTGCTCATCAGGCCCTGATAGACGATCAGGCCCTGCACCAGCGTCGCCAGCGGCAGGACAATGAGAACAACCCCGGCCATGAGGGCGAGCTTGCCGCCTTCGCGCGGGAAGAAGCCTTCGCGCTCGGAACTGGCCAGCCAGTCAACAATGCCGCCAAGGAAGCCGAACAACGTGACCTCGCCAATGGCGATGATGGCCGTGAACACCGACATCAGGATCAGCCACGGCACGGCATCGCGCACGTAATGCAGCATGAACGCCAGGAACCCCTTCGGAGGAACCTCCAAAGGGGCGTCGGGAAAAGGCTCTATACGGCGTTCAAAGAAGCGAAACATGGCTCGCCCATGTGGCCTCAAGGCCGCCGCAGTACAAGCTGTGCGGCTTTATTTTGTGGGCCTATTGTGCAGGCGCTGCAGGCTCGGCTTCCGGCAACTGGCTCGCGATCCAGGCTTTCACCTGCGCGTCGAGCACATCCAGCGGGACGGCGCCCTGCCCCAGCACGACATCATGGAAAGCCTTGATGTCGAACTGTTCGCCCAGCGCCGCTTCGGCCTCGGCCCGCAGGGCGCGGATTTTCAGCTCGCCGACTTTGTAGGCCACAGCCTGACCCGGCCAGCCGATATAGCGCGTGACTTCATTGTCGATATTGAGCTGGGCGAGGGCGGTGTTTTCCTTGAAGCAGGCCTCAGCCTGTTCGCGGGTCCAGTTGTACCAGTGCAGGCCCGTATCCGCGACGAGGCGGCAGGCACGCCACATTTCCATGGAGAGGCCGCCAAAGCGCTCATAAGGCGTCTCGTACATGCCCGCTTCGCCCGCGAGGTGTTCAGCGTAAAGCCCCCAGCCTTCGCCAAAGGCGGTGGCGTAATAGTCCTGCCGGAATTGCGGCTGGTCGGTCATTTCACGGCTGAGCGCAATTTGCAGATGGTGGCCCGGCACGGCTTCGTGCGCGGTCAGGGCAGGCAGTTCATAGAGAGGACGCTGTTCCAGTGCGTATGTATTGACCCAATAGATGCCATGGCGGCCTTCCTTTGGATCGCCCTCGACATAACGGCCCGATGTGTAGCCGGGCGCGATCGCCATTGGCACCGGCTCGACGTCATAGGGCAGTTCCGGCAGGCGACCGAAATAGTCCGGCAGCATGGCATCCATGCGGGCGGCCACGGCCTTTGCCTTGGCCATCAGGTCATCGGCCGAGGTGGCATAGAATTGCGGATCGGAGCGCAGGAAGGCAAGGAAGTCGGCAAAGCTGCCCTCAAAACCGATCTCGGCGATGATATCTTCCATTTCCGACCGGATGCGCGCGACTTCGCGCTCGCCCAGCTCATGAATCTCGACGGGCGTGTAGCCTGCGCCGGCCGTGTGGTGTTCCACAGCGGCGGCGTACACTTCCTGCCCGCCCGGAAGGCTGGCGAGGCCCGGCGAAGGGCGCGCCTGCGGGGCATATTCGGTCAGGATGAAGCGCAGCGTGTCCTTGTAGGCGGTGACCGCGTGGGAGACGGCCTCCAGCCCTTCGGCGCGCAGGCGCTCAGCGGTTTCGGCGTCCATGTCTTCGGGAAGCGCTTCAAACGGCTTGTAGAGATCGCTGTCGGCGGGATCGGTAACGATCTGCTCGCGGATCTGGTCCGTCATCGTGTTCAGCGGATCCTTGTGGGCGGTCCAGCCGGTAGCGATGCCGCGTCGCATGTTTTCGATGTTCTCCCCGAAATAGCGGGGCACATCATTGAGGCGCGCGATCCAAGCCTCGGCATCCTCGGCGGAGTCGAGCTTTGTCTGCATGGCGGTGAAGATGGGTTCGGCCTGAAAGCCCCAGTCGCCGGTGAACGGGATGCGGGCTGCGTCATATCTTGCGTCGTCGATATCGAGTTGCAGGAGACGGTTCAGAATCGCCTTGTCCACCGTGCGGGTGGTTTCAGCGGCAGCGATCTCTGCCTGAAGGGCAGACGCCCGCCTGGCCTGCGCGTCGACCGTTTCAGGGCGCACATCGCGCCATTGACGCGCAATCGTGCCGTCATCCTCGGCCGCCTGGTCCGGGTTGACGTCGCGGACATAGGCATCATAGGCGCTGACGAGCCCCTCCATCGGGTCTGGCGTGGGGTCAGCAGCCGCCAGAAGCGGCATGATCAGGAGGCCAAGACCCAGAATAAACGGTTTCAATTTGTCGCTCCCGCATGCCTTCACGTTGACAGGATCATAGAGGCGCCTAGAACGCGAAGCCAAGCGTTTCATTACAGGTGAGGTAAGCTTTCATGTCAGGCACCAAGCAGGCCGATTCCCGCCCCCTGTCGCCCCATCTGGGAATCTGGCGCTACCACGCCACCATGTTTGCCTCGATCACGCACCGGTTTACCGGCATGGCGATGTATTTCGGCACGTTCCTGATCGCCGCATGGCTGGTCGCCCTGGCCAGTGGCCCTGACGCCTTCGCCGTGTTCGAGCCGATCATCAGCTCGATCCCGGGCCAGGTCATCCTGTTCCTCTGGACGGTGGCTGTCCTGTTCCACCTCGCCAATGGCATCCGCTACCTGTTCTGGGACGGCCCGCATATCGGCTTCGACCCGAAGACCGCCAGCGCCGTTTCCGTTTTCAATTATGTTTTTGCCGTTCTTGCGTCGGTGGCCATCTGGGCCGTCGTGCTACTGGCATAAGGGGTCTTTAGAAGATGGCGAACAATCAGTTCATCACGCCTGCCAAGGCGGCACGCGGCCTCGGATCGGCCAAGTCCGGCACCAGCGACCATATCCGCCAGCGCGTTACCGCGATTGCGATGGTCTTTCTCGTGCCCTGGTTTCTCTACTCGGTCATTCACGCCTCGGGCGCGGGCTATGATGGCGCTGTCGAATGGGCCGGCAAGCCATGGAACGCGATCCTGCTGATCCTCACGGCCGGCGCGGCGTTCTATCACATGCGTATCGGTATGCAGATCGTCATCGAGGACTATATCGGTAAGACAGGCACCCGTTCGGCGCTGCTGATCCTGAACAGTTTCGCGTGTATCGCGCTGTTCGCGACCGTCGCCCTCTCGGTGCTCAAACTCTGGATTGGCGCGGACGCCTGATGGCGGCTGCGGGAGAAACCACGATGACTGACTACACATTCGTTGATCACACATATGACGTCGTTGTCGTTGGCGCCGGTGGCTCCGGCCTGCGCGCCGCGCTGGGTGCAGCCCAGGCCGGCCTGCGCACGGCCTGCATCACCAAAGTGTTCCCGACGCGCTCGCACACGGTTGCTGCACAGGGCGGCATTGCTGCCTCGCTCGGCAATATGGGTGAGGATAACTGGCGCTGGCACATGTACGACACCGTCAAGGGCTCCGACTGGCTCGGCGATCAGGACGCGATCGAATACCTGACGCGCAACGCGCCTGCTGCCGTTTACGAACTTGAGCACTGGGGCATGCCCTTCTCGCGGACCGACGAAGGCAAGATCTACCAGCGCGCCTTTGGCGGCATGACACGCGACTTCGGCCAGGGCCCTGTCCAGCGCACGTGCGCCGCGGCTGACCGGACCGGCCACGCCATGCTGCACACGCTGTACGGCCAGTGCGTGAAAGAAGAGACAGAGTTCTTCATCGAATATTTCGCGCTCGACCTGATCATGGATGACGAAGGCGTTTGCCGCGGTGTGACAGCCTGGAAACTCGATGACGGCACGCTGCACCGCTTCCGCGCGCAGAAGACCATCCTGGCAACCGGCGGCTATGGCCGCGCCTTCTTCTCGTGCACATCGGCCCACACCTGCACAGGCGACGGCAATGCCATGGTGCTGCGCGCCGGCCTGCCGCTGCAGGACATGGAATTCGTGCAATTCCACCCAACCGGCATTTACGGTTCGGGCTGCCTGATTACCGAAGGCTCACGCGGCGAAGGCGGTTACCTGACCAACTCCGAAGGTGAGCGCTTCATGGAGCGCTATGCGCCCTCAGCGAAGGATCTTGCGTCGCGCGATGTTGTCTCCCGCGCGATGACGATGGAAATTCGCGAAGGCCGCGGCGTTGGCCCGGAAAAGGACCATATCCACCTTCACCTCGAACACCTTGGCGCCGCCGTTCTGGCCGAGCGTCTGCCGGGCATTTCGGAAACCGCGAAAATCTTCGCCGGTGTCGACGTGACCAAGGAGCCGATCCCGGTCCTGCCGACGGTTCACTACAATATGGGCGGCATCCCGACCAATTATCACGGCGAAGTGCTGACCAAGAAAAACGGCGACCCGGATTCGGTTGTGCCGGGCCTCATGGCCGTTGGCGAAGCGGCCTGCGTGTCGGTGCACGGCGCCAACCGCCTCGGCTCCAACTCGCTGATCGACCTTGTCGTCTTCGGCCGCGCCGCTGGCCTGCGCTGCGGCGAAACGACAGAAGCCGGCGCGACGCAGCCGGAACTGCCCAAGGGCGCCACCGACAGCCACCTCGCCCGCTTTGACAGGATGCGGAACGCAAGCGGCGACCAGCCGGTCGCCAAGCTGCGCCTCGAGATGCAGAAGGCGATGCAGAATGACTGCGCCGTGTTCCGCACCGGCGACGTGTTGCGCAGCGGCGTCGAAGCCATTGATGGCGTCTACAAGAAACTGCCGGGCATCGACGTTAAAGATCGCGGCATGGTCTGGAACACGGACCTGATCGAAGCGCTCGAGTTCGACAACCTGATCGCCCAGGCGTCCGTCACCGTGAACTCAGCCGCCAACCGCGAGGAAAGCCGCGGCGCCCATGCGCGCGAAGACTTCGCTGACCGCAACGACGAAAAGTGGATGAAGCACACACTTGCCTGGGTCGATGACGCCGGCAAGGTGACGATCGATTATCGCGGTGTGCACGACTACACGATGTCGAACGAGATCGCGTATATCGAGCCGAAAGCACGGGTTTACTAGGGGTTTTAAGATGGTTGAACTGACGCTTCCGAAGAACTCCAAAGTCGGCAAGGGCAAGACCTGGCCGAAGCCGCAGGGCGCAACAAACCTGCGCCAGTTCAAGATCTATCGCTACAGCCCTGAGGAAGCCGGCAATCCACGCTGGGACCTCTATTGGGTCGACATGGACAAGGCCGGGACGATGATCCTGGACGTCCTGCTCTACATCAAAAACAATATCGACCCGACGCTGGCCTTCCGTCGGTCCTGCCGCGAAGGCGTGTGCGGCTCGTGTGCCATGAACATTGCGGGCAACAACACGATTGCCTGTACCAAGGGCTTTGACGAACTGCCCGGCGGCGTGATCTCGATCTCTCCCCTGCCCCACCTTCCTGTGGTCAAGGACCTGATCCCCGACCTGACCAATTTCTACGCCCAGCACGCCTATGTGCAGCCCTTCCTGAAGACCGTCACACCGGCGCCCGAAAAGGAATGGAAGCAGTCAGAGACCGACCGCGAAGAGCTGAACGGCCTCTATGAGTGCATCCTCTGCGCCTGCTGCTCGACGTCCTGCCCGTCCTACTGGTGGAATGGCGACAAGTATCTTGGCCCTGCTGCCCTGCTGCAGGCCTATCGCTGGCTGATCGACAGCCGCGACGAAGCCACGGGCGAGCGCCTTGATGACCTTGAAGATCCGTTCAAGCTTTATCGCTGCCACACGATCATGAACTGCGCGCAGGTCTGCCCGAAGGGGCTGAACCCGGCGAAAGCCATCGCGAAGATCAAGCACATGATGGTCGAACGCGTTTCCTGATCTGGCGTGACGGCCGTGCCGTTATTCCGCAGGCAGCGGCTCTGGCAGCGCTTCATCTGACACGGTATAAACCTGCGTCGACAGGAAATTCCTGAGGTCGGCCACCGACTGGGATGCAGCTTCTTCCTGTGGCAAATGCCCGACATCGGGATAAAGCTTCAGCTCTGATCCGGCGACGGCCGCATGGAACTTCTCGGCATGGGCGGACGGCACGAGATTATCTTTCTCGCCCTGCATTATGAGCGTCGGCACATTGATGTCCGCCAGCTTTTCAACGCTCGCATCGGAGCGATCGTCGCGGCCTGTCATGAGGTTCAGGATCGCTTCGCGGTGGCAGGGGGCGCGGCTGAGCGCGCTATAACGTTCGACCATCGTGTCCGTGACCAGAGCCGGATCAGCAAAGCTGTCTTCAAGGCCGCTGCGGATCAGCCCGGTCATGTCGATATCCTTCATCACACGGCGCGCCAGTGGATTGGCAAGCAGCTTGAAGACGAGCGGAGAGGATTCGGCTTCGTCGCCGGTTTTCGGCCAGCCGGAGGCATCCACCAGCACAAGGCCATCAAGGCGCTCCGGATGCGCCAGGGCGTAGGACCAGGCGGTATGGCCGCCCATGGAATTGCCGACCAGGGTGAAGTGCTCAATACCCAGATTGTGCGTAACCTGATCGATGGCATCCACGAATTGGGGGATGCCCGTCTCAGATACATCGAGGCAGCGTGACAGACCATGCCCCGGCAGGTCTATTGTCAGAACACGGTAATCCTTGCGCAGGTCCTTGACCCACGGCTCCCATGTATGCAGCGAAGCGGAAAAGCCGTGCACCAGAACAAGCACCGGCGCATCACGCGGACCAACATCGCGGTAGTGGATGCGGCTGTCCTCGCCCATCGGCATGAAGCGGCTGGCATTGCTGGCATACATGGATTCCAGGCGGTCATAGCCGATGTCGTCCCGCTTCATGACAAACCATCCCGCGCCCAGAATGATGGCAAGTGTTACGACAATCGCAATCAGCCCTCGAAACATATTGTGCGTCCTTTCCGGATTCTGTTTTCCCTCTGGCAAGCACTAAGGGAGAGTGCGGCCCGACTGTCAATCGGCGTGTATACTGCCGCACGTACTACAGCTCGCGTCCGCTTTCAGTTTAACTGTTCGCTGCACTCCGGCCAGCCCGTCCATAAGCAGGATGCGCCCGATCAAGGGCGCCCCCGCGCCGGTTATCAGCTTGACGGTTTCCAGCGCCATCGCCGCGCCGACCATGCCCGTCATGGCGCCGACTACTCCTACTTCATCGCACGCCTCCGCGTCAGGCGGCGTCTCCGGCACCCAGCAGCGATAGCAGGGCGCGCCGGGCTTCAGGCCGGACGTAAAGACGCTGACCTGCCCGGACCAGCCCGCCGCTGCGCCGTGCACGAGCGCGCGCCGCGAGGCGTGGGCAGCTGCGTTCAGCGCATAGCGCGTCGGGAAATTGTCGGACGCATCGATCAGGATATCACCGGCGAGAGGATGGCTTTCGCTCCAGCGGTGGCGATGCCAGGAGACCTGCGTATCCGGGTGAGCCGCTTGCAGCTTGCTCGCGAGGGTTTCGGCCTTGGGCTGACCAACATCACCTTCCCCGAACTGGACCTGTCTCTGGAGGTTTGAGCGGTCGACGACATCATCGTCCCAAATCTCGAGCCTTCCCACACCTGCTGCGGCGAGATAGAGCGCGCACGGGCCGCCGAGCGCCCCTGCCCCGACCATGGACAGTGCCGCGCCGCGCAGTTTCTGCACGCCAGGTCCGCCAATTTCCTTGAGCAGGATATGTCGCTTATGGCGCTCGATATCCACGGTCGCGCCACTCATGACCTTGCGGCCCGCAGAGCGGTGGAAGAGGCCGGATCGAGCGGGGCGGTCAAATAGGTCCAAGCGGGCGGCGGGGCCATGGGAAGTGTGCGCGCGGCCGAGGCCGGGATGCGGCTGCTGGCAAACCGCCGGGCAAAAGGCGCGTTCCGTGCAGCCGTGCCGACGCCGGGGCGCGCGACAATGGCAATCGGCAGCGTGTTCGCAATGCCCTGCCAGTCCTGCCAGAGGTGGAAGCCGGCCATGTTGTCCGCCCCCATGAGCCAGACGAAATGCGCCCGGGGTGCCCGGTTCACGATGGCGGCCAGCGTGTCGGACGTATAGGTCAGGCCGAGCTGGGCCTCGATGTCGGTGACGATCATGCGCGGGTTGCGGGCAAGGGCCCGGGCCGAGGCAAGGCGCGCGTCGAAGTCGCCATGGGACGCCTTCAGCGGATTGCCGCGCGCAACGATCCACCAGACCCAGTCCAGGCCGAGGCGCCGCATCGCGGTTTCGGCAACATGCACATGGCCGGAATGGGCCGGGTTGAAGCTTCCGCCAAACAGGCCAATGCGCAGGCCGTCAACCGGTCCCGGAAGCTTCAGGAGATTCAAGGACGGGTCTGCCCTGTGCCCCTCACGACATATTTGTAGATCGTGAGTTGCTCGGCGCCCACAGGGCCCCGCGCATGGATGCGGCCAGTGGCGATGCCGATCTCTGCACCGAAACCGAATTCGCCGCCATCGGCGAACTGGGTCGAGGCATTGTGCAGGACGATGGCGCTGTCGACCGTCGCGAGGAAGCGGTCAGCGACGGCCTGATCCTCGGTGATGATCGCATCGGTGTGGCCGGACGACCAGCGCTCGATATGGGCGAGGGCGCCATCAATGCCGTCGACGACCGACACGGCGAGGATAGGCGCGAGATATTCGGTGGCCCAGTCTTCTTCGGTCGCCGTCTTCATGCTTGGCACAATGGCGCGGGCCTTGGCGTCGCCGCGCAGTTCGCAGCCGGCCTCGGTCAGCGCAGTGGCGATCTTCGGCAGCAGCGTATCGGCAACCTTGGCATCAACCAGCAGCGTCTCCAGCGAGCCGCAGACGCCAGTGCGGCGCAGCTTGGCGTTGACGACGATATCGACAGCCTTCTGCGGGTCTGCGGCCGCGTCGACATAGGTGTGGCAGAGGCCTTCGAGGTGGCCGATGACAGGCACACGGGCGTCCATCTGGACGCGTTCGACAAGGCTGCGTCCGCCGCGCGGCACGATCACATCGATCTGGCCGTCGAGGCCGGAGAGCATGTGGCCGACGGCTTCACGGTCTGTCGTGCCGACGAGCTGGATCGCATCCTGGGGCAGGCCTTCCTTCTTCAGCGCGGCGCGCATCGCATCGACCAGCGCATGCGACGAGCCCGTGCTTTCCGAACCGCAGCGCAGGATGGCCGCATTGCCGGACCGCAGGCAGAGCGTCCCCGCATCGGCGGTCACATTCGGGCGGCTTTCATAGATGATGCCGATGACGCCGAGCGGCACGGCGACGCGCGCAAAGTCCAGCCCGTTGGGCTGCTGCCAGCGCGCGAGTTCGCGGCCGATGGGATCAGGTAGCGCAGCAATTGCTTCCACGCCGGAAACGATGCCGTCGACGCGCTTCTCATCCAGGGCGAGGCGGTCAAGCATGGCAGCATCGAGACCCTTTTTGCGGGCCGCTTCCATGTCTTTCACATTGGCTTCAAGGATCGTCGGTGCGGCGGCGCGGATCGCTTCCGCTATGGCCTTCAGGCCACGTGTGCGGTCATCAGCGCTGAGACGGCCTAGCGCACGCGATGCGCTACGGGCACGCGTGCCCATGTCCATCATGGTTTCAGTCAGGGCGGAGTCGGGAACAGGGGATTGAACAGTCATGGCCCTTAGGTGGCGTAAACACAGGCAAACGGCAAGCCCCGGAGCCGCTATACAATCAGTTCAGGCTGGGTGCAGCGACAGCCAAATCGCCCATGCAGAAGGCATTCCGGGCGATAGTTCGCGTTTGCCAGCTGACTCTGACGCTGAAAGCCTTAAGCTCATTCCGAAACGTAGAAAATACCGGAGGACACCATGATCGACGTAGAGGCGATGCCATTCATTGCAGACATCCCGCGCGTGCAGGCGACACGCGTGCCAGACAATATCGCCTACTGGTTTGAGAATGCGTCAACGACCTTCGCCGAACTGGAAACGCGGACCAATCAGGTGGCCAACGGCCTGATCAGTCTCGGCGTGGAGCCGGGAGACAGGGTCGCCTACCTGGCAAAGAACACGGACGTCTATTACGAGATGCTCTTCGGCTGCGCCAAGGCGCGGGCCGTGATGACCGGCGTCAACACGCGGCTGGCCGCCCCTGAAATCCAGTTCATCCTGTCTGACGCAGCCGCAAAGGTCCTGTTCGTCGGCAAGGATTTCTACGCGATCATCGACCAGATCCGCGACCAGTTGCCGGACCTTCAGCGCATCATCACCATTGATGGCGACCGTGAAGACTGGGACTATTATACGAGCTGGCGGAATTCAAAGCCGAATACAGCGCCGGACCGCACGCCGCTTGCCGATGATGACGTGATCCAGCTCTACACGTCCGGCACGACCGGGCGCCCGAAAGGCGTGCAGCTGACCAATGAGAATTATCGGGTCCTGCTGGAACAGGCCCAGACGTTGGACTGGGCAGCCTATGGCGCCGGTGAGGCCGTGATGAACGCCATGCCGCTGTTCCATGTGGCGGGCGTCAATGTCGGGATACTGACGGCCGCCCAGGGCGCGAAGGCTGTGGTCCTGCGTGATATCGACCCGACCGTGATCCTGAAGCTCGTTGAGGAACACAGGATCGCCTACGCCTTCTGGGTGCCTGCGGTTATCCTCATGCTGACCCAACATCCCGAGATCGGGAAGACCGACTTTTCGTCAATGAAGGTCGTCTCCTATGGCGCCTCGCCGATTGCCGAGAGTCTCCTTTTGGAAGCCAAGGAAATCATGGGTGTGAAGTTTACCCAGCTCTATGGCCTGACGGAGACTGTGGGCGCAGGCACCTACCTGCCGCCAGAAGCGCACGACCCGGCCTGGGGCAAGCTGCGCAGCTGCGGCGTGCCATGGCCGGGCGCTGTCGTGCGCTGCGTGGACGGTGACGGAAATCCCGTGCCAACCGGCGAGGTGGGCGAGATCGTGATCAAGGCACGCTTCGTCATGAAGGGCTACTGGAACCGGGCCGATGCCACGGAAGACGCGATCCGCAACGGCTTCTTCCATACGGGCGACGCCGGCTATTTCGATGAGGACGGATTCCTCTACATCCATGACCGCGTGAAGGACATGATCGTTTCTGGCGGCGAGAACGTCTATCCGGCCGAAGTGGAGAATGCGATCTTCGGGCATCCGGGCGTGGCTGACGTGGCCGTGATCGGTGTGCCGGACGAGAAATGGGGCGAGAGCGTCAAGGCGATCATCGTGCCCAAGCCCGGCGAGACGCCGACAGCCGAAGACATCATCGCCTGGGCCAAGGAACGCATTGCCAGCTACAAGTGCCCGAAGACGGTCGACATCGCGACGGAACTGCCACGCAACCCATCCGGCAAGATCCTGCGCAAGGACTTGCGCGAACCCTATTGGGCCGGGCGCGACCGCCGTATCGGCTAGGCCCCGCCACCGGGCAAAGAAAAACCCCGCACCGGATGGCGCGGGGTTTTTTTATTGTTTGAGGCCGGAAAGATCAGGCGGCTGCAGCCACTTTTTTCTTGGCGGCGAGGCCCTTGGCCAGTTTTTCCATGGCGGTGGCCTTGTCGATGCTTTCGACGGCAGCCAGTTCGCGTGCCATCCGGTCCAGCGCGCTTTCGTACAGCTGGCGCTCGGAATAGGACTGCTCGGGCTGGTCGTCACCACGGTGAAGGTCGCGCACGACTTCCGCGATCGAGATCAGGTCGCCGGAATTGATCTTGGCTTCGTATTCCTGGGCCCGGCGCGACCACATGGTGCGCTTGACGCGGGCACGGCCGCCAAGGGTTTTCATGGCGTCATCAACCAGTTTGGAGCCGGCCAGGGCGCGCATGCCGGAGGCTTCGGCGCGATTGGTCGGGACGCGCAGGATCATCTTGTCCTGATCGAAGGCGACGACGTAAACTTCAAGTTCCATGCCGGCGACGGTTTGTTTTTCGACGCTGGTAATCTTTCCTACACCATGCGCAGGATATACGACGCTCTGACCCACTCCGAATGCAAGTGATGCGGTGTCTGCTTTTTTAGCCATGAAGTATCGCCCTTTTCTACGCATTCAGAGCCAAACAGGCTTTACCCAGTCCGTTATCTACGGTCTGAGATTAGACTTTTCAGCTCTGGTTCAATTATTGCTCAAGTCGTAAGACTATCACAATCGTGCAAGTTTTACAACAGGGTACGGCATAGTGCCCGGGCAGGTCCGGCCAATAAAATCAAGAACTTCGTTAACCTTTGGGCCTGTCTGCAGTCATTGCAGCAGCGCGGGCGGCAGGACGGGTTCAGTCACCCTCGCCCGGTGCGGGGTTGAAATATTTTTCCAGCTTACCGGTTTCCTGCGCAAATTTTTCGCGATCTGCTGGCGGCTCTTTCATGCGGGTGATGTTGGGCCAGGTCTTGGCAAAGTCGCTGTTGAGCTTCAGCCACTTGCCGTCGGGATCGTCTTCGGTGTCGGGCTTGATCGCCTCAACGGGGCATTCCGGCTCGCACACGCCGCAATCGATGCACTCGTCCGGGTGAATGACGAGCATGTTTTCGCCTTCGTAGAAACAGTCCACCGGGCAGACTTCCACACAATCCATGTATTTGCAGCGGATGCAGGCATCGACGACGATATAGGTCATGAGCGGGAGGGCCTCTTGAACAGGTGTGCAGCGGGCGAAATGGCCTCAGCACGGCCATGTGTCAATGAGACAAGCTGGACTGAGTGTTTAGCGCGGGTCAGGCTGCGCCATCCGTGCGCGCTTCTGCACGTTGGCGGGCGCCGGCGCGGGAGACGTCGTCGACATAGAGGAGCGAGGCGACCTGGCGGATATAGGCCTCTTCGATGGGGCTTTTCTCGCCGTCCGACAGCGCAACGCGGTAAAGCCCCTCGACGATGGAGATGCGCTCGGCCATGGGGAGCTTCTTCACGTGGCGGGTAAACTGATAAGAATCAACGGCTTCCTCGGCCAGAGCCTCGCCTTCAGCGAGCACGGCATCGGCCTTGTCGGCGTCGAAACCGAAGGCTTCGAGCAGGATTTCGGCGATCATGTCGCTCTCGATATTGACGTAGACACCGTCAATCAGGGCGGCTTCGACCATGAGGGCGGCGGCGGCGACCTGGGGATCCATGGCCTTGAGGGCCGGTGTCTTGGGAGCGAACATTTGCCTTAGAGCCTTGATCATAAATCATTTTCCACAAGTTGGTAGAGCGCCTGCGCTTCTTCGGCCGGACCGCGTCTTTCGCCGAGGGCCAGGATTTCGATGGTTTTTATATGCTCCCCCCGGCCGAAGGTGACAACATCACCGACTGAGATGGCAAGGCCCGGCTTGTCGGACCGGCGTGTCTGACCCCCGCGGGAGATGCGGATGCCTTTGCGCTTCACATGATCCGTGGCGAGCCCACGGGTCTTGAAGAAGCGCGCGCGCCAGAGCCAGATATCGAGTCTGACACTGGCCGTATCGTTCACTGGAATGGCGTGTAGGCAAAAGCGGGAGACGCGGGCGGCTTTGCGCCCTTCGGCTTGCGTTTCCGCTTGGCCTTGTCCCGCGCAGGCGGGGTGGGCGGCAGGAGCGCAGCGAGGGCCGCAAAGGGACTGTCAGGGTCCATCTTGCGTTCAGGAGGGGCACTTCGCGGACCGTTCCGGGGACTTGACGGACCATTCCGTGACCGCTCATTGCCCTTTGGCCGTCCGCCGGGCGCCCCCTGGCGGCCCTGAGGGCGTTCACCGCGGGGTTTCGGGGCGGGTCGATCATCCGGACGGGCGCGAGCGGCATAGCGCCAGAGGAGGACCGCGTCGGTCTCCTTGTCCTTTTCGGCGGGCGCGAGGCCGAAGCCCTTCAGCACGGCGGGCCAGTCATCGGAGGGGCAGGAAACGACGGAAGCAAGGTCGATCGGGATGGCGAAGGCGTTCTTGTCGGCCTCCTTGCGGCGCTTGGCGATCTCCCAGCCGAGGCGTTCGGCGAGGTCTGCCCGGACGGCGCGGCGGCCGAAGCGGAGATAGCCATTGGCGGCAAGCGCCTCTTCCGGCCATGTGCCGTCGAGCGGGAAAGAGCCAGCACCTTCAGGCGCGAGCGGGAAAGGCGAGCCGGCCTGAACGGCGCGCAGGATGGCGATAAGGCGCTGGGCGGCCGGCTTTTGCGCATCCGGCGCATGGGCGGCAACACGGCCGGCGCGCAGGCCGAGGGCCTTGAGGGCTTCGCGCTGTTCCGGCGTGAGGCGGGCAGACGGATCGTCCTGGCGCAGGTCCACCGCCGCGCCGCTTTCAAGGATGCGGAAGGCGAGGCCGCGCGCGAGGCCTTCGAGCGCGTCGCCAGCCTTCTCGTGGCGCAGCTTCCAGTGCGTCGGCAGGACGCGGGACATTTCATGCTTCAGCCAGTCGGAGGCGCGCATCAGGGCAGCAGCCCGCTCGCCGGGCTCGACTTCGGAGGCGCCGATCAGTTCGACGCCGGGGCTCATCCAGTCGCCGCCTTTCGTCAGGCGCGCGATGGGGTGACCGCCGAACTCGATATTGCCGTCATCGTTGAGGCTGAAAGCGCCGACGGGCGCGCCGGCAATCTGGCCGAGGCGTTCGACCAGCATCGGGCGGATGGCCGCGAGGGCCGCGCCGCGAACGGCCTTGCCTTCCAGCGTGCGGGCATCGAGCACGGGCTCGAATGTCAGGCCCTTGAGGCGGCCGACGAGGTGGCCTTCTACGGTCACGTCGCCATCCGGCGTCAGGTCAGTCACGAGGGCATCTTCCTTCCTAAGGCTGGCCAAGAGGGCCGTCGTTCGTCGATCCACAAACCGTGCGGTCAGGGCCGTGTGTAGCGCATCTGACAGGGTGTCTTCAATCTCGCGCGTTCTATCCTGCCATCTGGCCGGGTTTTCCAGCCAGTCAGGCCGGTGCGCCGCATAGGTCCATGTGCGGATATTGGCAAGCTGTTGCTGCAATTTTGCGATGCCGCCCGACGTGCCGCTGAGATCATCGAGGCGGCGCTCAAGGCCCGCATCGGATAGGCGCGCATCAGGATCGGCCAGCGTTTCGGCGAGGCCGAGCACGAGACGGGCATGGCCTTCGGGGCCGGCCTTGCGAAAGTCCGGCAGGCGGGCGAGATCCCACAGGCGGCGCACACGGGCCTGGCCGGTGACGTTCGGCCCGATGGCGCCATCCTCGGCCATGCGGCGCAGCACCCATTCATCCAGCGCGTGCGGATTGTGGATCAGCACCGGATTGCCGGACGGGCGCTCAAGGCTGCGGATAAGCGTTTTCAGCGAGGCATAGTCGAGCGCGGAATTGCGCCACTGGATATGGTCGACCGGATCGAAGCGGTGCTGCTCGATGCGCTTCCATGTCTCTTCCTCGAAGGGCGGGCAGTCGCCTGTCTCGCCGAATTCGCCATCGGTGCGGAAGCGTCCTGCCCGGCCCGCGATCTGGCCGCATTCGGCAGCGGTGAGCGGGCGATGGCGGCGGCCGTCAAACTTGGTGCGCGAGGCAAAGACGACGCGGTCGACATCGAGGTTCAGCCCCATGCCGATGGCATCGGTGGCGACGATGTAATCGACCTCGCCGGACTGGTACATGGCGACCTGCGCATTGCGCGTGCGCGGGCTGAGCGCGCCCATGACGACGGCGGCGCCACCCTTCTGCCGACGGAGCAATTCGGCAATGGCGTAAACCTCCTCGGCGCTGAAGGCGACAATGGCCGTGCGCTTGGGCAGTTTGGTGATCTTGGTCTTGCCTGTGTAGGTGAGTTCCGAGAAACGCTCGCGCGCCTCGGACTCAACGCCGAGGTTCAGCTTGCGCAGCAGGCCGCGCATCGTGTCTGCGCCGAGTAGCAGGGTTTCCGAGGCGCCGCGCATGTGGAGGATGCGGTCGGTGAAGACATGGCCGCGGTCTTCGTCCTCGGCGAGCTGGATTTCGTCGATGGCGACAAAGTCTGCGCGCGTGTCGGTGGGCATGGATTCGACGGTGCAGATGAAATAGCGCGCGTTCGGCGGGACGATGCGCTCTTCGCCGGTGATGAGGGCGACATGGGCCGCGCCCTTGCGCTCGACAACGCGGTCATAGACCTCGCGCGCGAGCAGGCGCAGCGGCAGGCCGATCATGCCCGTGCCGTGGCCCAGCATGCGCTCGATGGCGTAATGCGTCTTGCCGGTGTTTGTGGGGCCGAGAATGGCCTTGAGGGAGGAACTCATGGCGCGAGGTGGTGCGGGGGATGCGGGGAGGAGTCAAGCGGGAGAGGCGGCGGCCTATGCCATGAATAATGCCGAGCACAAGGAAGCTGAGCTGAAGACCCGTCCTTAATCGATACTTTTGATTATCGCCCGCGGCTCTTTGATGATTTCAACCAATGGCATGCTATTGCCACTCGTCTTGATTGAAGCTTTCTTGTTGGCATTACACGCTGGGATGGGGACGAGGATGGCAAAGACAGAAGGCAAACGACTAGGATTTATAACTACATTTGCAGTTACACTTGTTTTGATACTTTGGGTCGTACTGGTGACCTGGATTGTGATTGCTATCAGAAATGGCTCTCTGAGCATATTATGGACCCATCTTGGGGATGGCCAAGCACAACTTCTTTCGTCGTCAATTGCGGCTTTGGGTCTTCTGTCATCTGCTGTGCTTGTGCCATTTATATTCAAAGATCGTATTCGCGATCTGGACAGCGCCGTTGGAGAAATGAGCAAAACAATCGAAAACTTTGAAAATGACGCCAGCGAGAAACTAGAAAAACTTTCGAGCGTGCTAAATGAGAGGATGGCTGAACTAGAAAAGCGCGGCAGCGAAGACGTCGATCGGCTAGGCGACCTTTTGGAGGAAATTCGATCGGCAGTAATACTTTCGGTAAGCGACGGTCAGATCACCGACCCGAAGCATGCAAAGGTTTTTGTTCAGCACCTTTACAACAATGCCATTGCCGCCCTGAAGAAGCGTGTTCGTGAAAAGCCTTATCTTCGCGAAGCCACCAAAACACAGATCGCGAATCTACGGACCATGTCCAAACAGTATCTGGATAAGCTCATAGAATGCCAGATCATAACTCCCGCCGAGCGCATCGTCGTGGATCGAGTTAAAGAGTTTGCTTACAGACGCTCCGATTTTGTCATGAATGATATCAATCATATCAACAGGACACGCACTGAATTTGACAATGCTTTCGGGGAAAGCACTGTATCGGATGTTGACGCCAATTAGGTCTTAAAGAACCACGCGACAGTCGAGGGTATGGATCGGTGACGCAGCATAGCGTGATATTACCGGCCGCGTTCCCGAGCGGAGGAATGCGAACATGCGCTGGACGCAGTTGGCCTTGCCAAGTTCGGCGCGCTGGTTTCGCAGGATCGCATAGGCCAGTTTCACCTCGCCCATGATCGCCGCCCCTGCCTTCGCAGGGGATACGGGGCTATGGGGTTGATTGGGTGAGAGGGGTGGGCCTCAGGCCAGTTCCAGCTCGCCGACGGGGGCGGTTTTGACCACCGGTACCGACGTGCGCACCGAATCCGGGCGGCAGTCGAGCAGTTCCCAGCGGCCGTCATGGTGTTCGACCAGGGCCGTGCAGCTTTCGACCCAGTCGCCATCATTCATGTAGGTGATGCCGTCAATGTCGCGCATTTCGGCGACATGGATGTGGCCGCAAATGGCGCCGTCATAGCCCTTGCGGCGGCAATAGGCGGCGACGTGATCCTCGAAATTGTGGATATAGTTCAGGGCGCGCTTGGTGCGCTTTTTCAGGGCCGCCGACAGCGACCAGTAAGGCAGGCCGAACAGGCGGCGCACGCTGTTCAGGTTTGTATTGACCCAGAGCAGGAAATTATAGGCGTGGTCGCCAAGGTGCATGATCCACTTGCGGTCGGCGCGCATCATGCCGTCGAACATGTCGCCATGGACGACGAGATAGCGCTTGCCGTCCTCGCCCAGGTGGACGGCGCGGTTCTTGACGTGGATGTCGCCGAAATTCAGCCGGAAATGCATGAAGGCGCGCAGGAACTCGTCATGGTTGCCGATGATGTATGTGACGTCTGTGCCGCGCTTGGCAGCTGTCAGGATACGGCGGATGGCGTTGGTGTGCGCCTGCGGCCAGTACCATTTCTTCTTGAGGCGCCAGCCATCGATGATGTCGCCGACGAGGTAGAGATGTTCGCTCGTGTTCAGTTTGAGGAAGGCGCAGAGGGCCTCGGCCTGGCTGCCGCGCGAGCCAAGGTGAACATCGGAGATGAAAATCGCGCGGTATTTGGGCGTGGCCTGGGTCATTACAAAACGCCCATACGCTGATTTGAAAAGGCTTTTGTGACGGAAAGGCTGCAGTTTTGTGACGGTGGCAGCGCCTAGCTTTCCAGCTCAACATCCCAGTACAGATAGTCCATCCACGTATCATGCAGGTGGTGGGGCGGGAATTTGCGGCCGATTTCCTGCAGCTGGTAATTGTTCGGGCGGAAGGGCTTGTGCTGGAGGTGGACGTCGCAGTCGCGCAGCAGCTTGCCGCCCTTGCGGAGGTTGCAGGGGCTGCAGGCGGCGACGATGTTCTCCCATGTCGTGCGGCCACCCTTGGAGCGCGGGACGACGTGATCGAAGGTGAGGTTCTCGTGCGTGCCGCAATAGGCGCAGGCAAACCCGTCGCGCAGGAAGACGTTGAAGCGCGTGAAGGCAGGCGGGCGGTCCTGCCGTACAAAGTCGCGCAGGGCGATGACGCTGGGCAGGCGGAACTCGGTTGAGGGGCTGCGCACGACATAGTCGTATTCGGCAATGATATCGACGCGGTCGAGGAAGACGGCTTTGACCACTTCCTGCCAAGGCCACAGCGATAGCGGGTAATAGGACAGGGGCCTGAAGTCGGCGTTCAGAACAAGGGCAGGCCGGCCATGGGGCGGCGCAGAAATGATCTCAGCCATGGTGACCCCCATGCGGCACGAGAAGACTGGTAACCTGTTTGAACCCGCTGAAGGCAGCACTCCTTTGCACGCTCGCCCGTCTGATAGGCGATTCATGTCATGAGATTATGACAGTCGGAGACGATTGCAACCAGTCAGGAACGGGCCTGTTCGGCGCGGTGGGCATGAAGCCAGGCCCAGAGCAGGTGGGCCGCAACACCGCGATTGGGCCGCCAGGCCTCGGCGTGGGCCGTGAAGGCCTTGATATCCATACGGGTTTCAGAGGCGGAGAGCCGCTTGTGCGCCTCCATCAGGCCGACATCGCCGACCGGGAATGCGTCCATCGCGCCGGTTGCATAAAGCAGGAACAATTCCGCCGTCCACGGGCCGATGCCCCGGACGGCGAGCAGTTCGCGGCGCGCTTCGTCCAGCGGCGCGGCGCAGACGCGGGCGAGGTCCAGCTGGCCGGTGACGAGCGATTCGGCAATCGAAGTGAGGTGGGCGACCTTGGGACGCGACTGGCCGCAGGCGCGCAATGCGTCCGGATCGGTGGCGAGAACGGCTTCGGCGGTGACCTCGCCGAGCAGGGATTCGGTGCGGGCCCAGATGGCGGCGGCGGCACTGAGCGAGATCTGCTGGTGCGAGATCATGCGCGCGAGGGTGGCATAGGTGGGCGCCGCATCGCGCCAGACCGGCAGGCCCGTTTCGGCATAGGCGCGGGCGAGCGCCGGGTCAGCGGCCGACAGCATCTCGCAGGCGGCGGTGAGCCTTGCCTGCGACGGGCCTGTCATGGCGCGGGGACCGGTATCTGACCGACCACGATCGTGCCGATCTTGACCTGGTTGTTCTCGACCGTGAACATCAGGAAGCCGTCATTGGCCGAGGCCGTTTCCAGCGTTGCGACGGTGGCCTGTTCCTGCAGGCGCCAGCGATTGGCGGCCTTGAGCGCAGCCTTGAGGCCCTCGGGATCGTCGATGCGAACACCGAACGATCCGTTCACCAGCGCGTTTTCCACGGTCAGCGTGCCCTTGGCGCCGAAATGGAGCGGGCCCCAGTTCAGCAGTAGCTGCCCCAGCTCCACGCCGCCGCCGAGTTCAAGATACGCATCGTACAGCTTGTCGAGCTTGCCGCCGCTGCGGACCCAGGCGGGATAGAAGTTGTGGATCTCGGCAATGAGGCGGCTGGCCTGCAGATCGGTGCCGAGCCATGGCGCTTCGACCGGAGCTGCATCAATCGTGAGCGCATCCCATTGCAGGGCGACCAGAAGATCGTCGGCATTTTCCGGGCGGGGGGCGAGGTTCAGCGAGAAGGCCTTGGCCGTGTAGGCGTGGCCGTCGATCAGGGCGGACACATCATTGAGGGAGAGCGCCGCGCGGTGCAGGCCGTCAGCCGTCCAGGAGAGGCTGGCGGCGGACTTGCCGTCAATGTCGAACGTGTGGCGAATGCCCTGAACGTCTGTCACGAGGTTGCGGCCCGGCGAGCGGGCGATGAGGTGATGCCAGTTCCACGGCTGCATCACGACCTGCAGCTGCTCGCCCTGCCAGCTGGCCATGCTGGGCGGCTGGTAGTGCGGCTTGGTGAACTCAAGGGCGAAGCGGAAGGGATAACCACCAATCTTCCGCGATTCATAATCGACGATTGCGCCGCGCGCCCGCTCGGCCGCGACCCATTCGCCGACGCCGTGCTCGATTTCACCGCGCGCATAGACCCAATAGGCGGAATAGGCGCCGATCAGCGCGAAGAGCAGCAGGAAGGGAAAGAACAGCCAGAAGCGCGAGCGGCGGCGCTCTTCGACAGGCTGCACGAGGCCCGGATCATTCCAGTAATTGCTCATGTGGGCTGCCTGTCCTCGTTCGGTTGCGTGCGGCCCTGAATGGCGAGCCCTTCGGTTACAAGCCTATCCGTCGCGGTTTCTATGTCGCTTTCAAGGCGCTTCATCAACGTCTTCCGGTCCAGCCCCGCCGGAATGACGGGCAGGAATTCGTAGACGATACGGCCCGGGCGGCGCAGCGTTCCGTGCGCGGGCCAGCAGAGCCCGGCATTGGTGGCCACCGGCAGCACGGGCACGTCCAGCGCCTTGTAGAGCGCCACGACGCCAGCGGCATGGTAATGCGGCGGCGCACCCGGCGCGCTGCGTGTGCCTTCCGGGAAGATGACGACCTGACGCCCCTGCCCCGTTGGCACTTTCGCCTTGGCCTGTTTGACCATGGAGCGCAGCGTCTTGGTGCTGCCGGCCCGGTCAATCGGGATCATGTCGCTCTTCAGGGCATACCAGCCAAGAAAGGGATACCAGAGCAGTTCGCGCTTCATGATGATCAGGCTGTCGCGCAAAGTGATGAAGGGCACGAAGATGTCGAACATGCACTGGTGCTTGCCGGCATACATGAACGGGCCATCGGGGATGTTTTCGAGTCCGCGGAATTCGGTCTCGATGCCGCAGATCACTTTCATGCCCCAGCGCAGCGATTGTGCGTAAATCCGGATGCCCCGCATGATGACAACGCGCGGCAGGACAAGCGCGATGATGAACACCGTGCCCATCAGGGCCATCATGCCATAGAGATAGGCAACAAAGAGAAGGGAGCGCAGCTGCATCATGGACGGGCAGGTTTAGACCTTCAGCCGAGTGCCGTCACCCGCCACTTTGCCCATTCTGTCAGTACGCCGCGAAACGACTTGGGATCGCGCAGGACCGCAGACGGATCCACCACGGTCCTGACAGGATATGGCTGCAGCTCGAGATCGGGCATGGCCCGGTGCAGCAGCAGCAGGCTGCGCTGCATGTGATAGTCGGATGTCACGATAATCAGGCGCGTATAGCCGTGTTCATAGGCCCAGGCGGCTGTTTCCTCGGCATTGCCAATGGTCGTTTCGGCCCGGTAGCCGATATCGACACAGCAGGCATAGGTTTCAGGCGCGCCGCCGGCCAGCGTGATGAGATCATCCATGCCGACATCCGGGTTGACGCCGGAAATGAGCAATCGCTCACCGCGCCCGGCCGTGACGAGATCCACCCCGGCTGCGATCCGCATGCCTGAGCCGCCCGTCAGGGCGACAACGCCGTCCGCCTCATGCGCAACAGCGGGCACTGATTCGGCCGCACGATTGGCAAAGGCGAAGAAATCAAACGTGATTCCGGCCAGCGCCACAAAGAAGAGGGCGGGCAGGATTCCGAGGGACCGGGAGGTGGGTTTGCGTTTCACATGACGCCTTTCAGGGCGCGGATCACGGTTATGCGGGCCGCAAGACGGGCGGCAAAGCCGGCAATGACGGGCGTGATCACGAGAATGACGAGGTCGAAAAAGTCGAGGCTGAGCTCTGGCAGCAGGCCGGACCGGCCGCCATGGGCCTGCACAGTGAAGATCATCAGCGCTGCTGCGCCGAGCGCCATGAGCGCGCCGACAGAGCCCGCCCTGAGGCCCAGAATCCAGAAGCGACGCTCGAACAGGCCCGCTATGAACCGGTCGCGCGCGCCTGCCAGATGGAGCACATCCACAATATCGCGCCGCGCCAGCAGGGCGGCATGGGTGGCAAAGGCAATGACGGCGACAGCCGTGGAGACGAGCAGCGCAACCGCGATCATGGCGGTCATGCGGGCAATGGCGAGCACGCGGCGGACATCGCCTGCCCAGTCGGCATGTTCATCCACGGCGCTGGCAATGCCGGCCTCTGTGAGTTTGCGGGCAATTGTCGGGCCCATGTCGGTCACATTCGGGTCTGCCTTGACCGCAACGAGCTGTGGCAGCGGCAGGCTGTCGGGCAGGCCGCGACTGCCGAAATTGGGTTCAAGTAGCGCATCGATCTCGTTCTTGGAGAAGACGCGCACGTCGCGGACGCCCTCGATCTGGCGGATGATCTTGGCCGCATCATCGGCGCCGCGCCGGTCGGCATCGGGCAGGCTGACGGTGAGTTCGCCCTGCACTTCCGCCGTCCAGCTCTTTGCCGCGCCATAGGTCGACTTGGCCGAGAGGGCCGCAAGCGCCGCCAGGAAGCAGAGGGCGCCGACGACGAAGAAGAGGGCGGCTTCGCGCACATCCTCGACCGGCAGGAGCGGGGTTTCCTTCACGCGCGGCATGGGTCAGCCCCCCAATCCGGGATCTGTGCGCCGCCGCGCGGCCTGCCCGCCGAACTCGACATCCTGCACGAGAAGGCGATTGGTCAGCCGGTAGACGGGGGCTTCGACCTGGCGGACGAGGCCGAGGTCGTGCGTGGCGATGATGACCGTGGTCTGGCGCCTTTTGTTCAGTTCCAGAAAGAGGCGCATCAGGCGCGTGCCCATTTCGGGGTCAACGTTGCCCGTAGGCTCGTCGGCGATGAGGATATCGGGCTGCGTCACGACGGCGCGGGCAATGGCGACGCGCTGCTGTTCACCACCCGAAAGTGTCGGCGGCTTGGCGTGGAGGCGCTGACCAAGACCGACCCAGGCGAGCAATTCCTCAACATCGGCGCGGTAGTCGGCCTCGCGGCGCCCCAGAACGCGCAATGGAAGCGCGACATTCTCATAGGCCGAGAGATGCTCCAGAAGCCGGAATTCCTGAAATACGACGCCCACCCGGCGGCGCAGGGCCGAGAGCTGGTCACGCGTGAGATTGCTGGTGGGACGGCCAAACAGGCTGACCTCGCCCTTGCTGGGTTTCAGGGCGAGATACAGAAGTTTCAGAAGACTTGTCTTGCCAGCGCCCGAGGCACCCGTCAGGAAGCTGAACGAGCCGGGTTTCAGGACGAGATCAATGTCGCTAAGTATGTCTTCGGAAGTGTCATAGCGGAGCGATACCGAATCTAATCGAACGGCGACATCTTCAAAGAGGTCGTGTCGTGGATGGGTCATGGGCTCCTGCCTGTCAGCTCAGGCTATTGGTTTAATGGGGCGAATTGCGGGAAAGACCAAGTCATGATCCTCACCTGTCCCTCGTGTGAGACCCAGTATTTCGCCGATGACTCAACAATCGGTGAAAGCGGGCGAACCGTAACCTGCGCGACCTGCGGCCATAGCTGGTTCGTGAACCCGCAGGGCCTGCCCGGGCATGAGCCTGCGGCCGCCGCCCCGGCCGCGCATGAAGTGTACCGGGAACGGGTGCGCGAGCAACGCCGCCGCAAGAGCCGGTTTGCCGCGCTGGTCTCGTGGATCGTAACGGCTGCAGTGTTTTTCACGCTGGGCCTCGCCGCCATCATTTTCCGCAATGACGTGGTCAAGGTCTGGCCCGAATCAGCAACGGCCTACAAGCGGGTCGGCTTCTCGGTGAACCGTTTCGGGCTGGAATTCAGCGATATCGAGCGCAGCCGGACCTTCAATGACACGATCCCGGTCGTCACCGTGTCCGGCAAAGTGATCAATGTGGCCCGCAGCACGGTCGAGACGCCCGCCGTGCGCGTGGGCCTGATGGACGAGCGCGGCAAGGAAGTGGCCCTGAAATATGGCAGCGTGACCCCGGCCGCGCTGAGCGCCGGGTCGACCGGCGAGTTCAAGATCGTGCTTGAGCAGGCGCCGATGGAGAGTTTCGAGATCGAGCTGTCCTTCGTTGACCGGGCCGATGTGCCGCCTGAACCCGAACCCGTGCCGGAAACGGCTTCCCCAACCGACGAAGCCGCGCCGAACCTCGCCACGTCCGATGCCGAAAGCCCCACGGAATGAGTGACATGCCCCCGATTGAAGTCCTCGTCACCGAGGACGAGCTGATGGCC
The DNA here is from genome assembly GCF_000682695.1 of Hyphomonas chukchiensis. GTDB lineage: Bacteria > Pseudomonadota > Alphaproteobacteria > Caulobacterales > Hyphomonadaceae > Hyphomonas > Hyphomonas chukchiensis. The sequence goes on from NZ_AWFG01000001.1 coordinate 535,011, forward strand.
CGCATTGAAGAGCTGGCAGATGCGCTTGCGCCCAGCCTGCAGGGGGACTGGTCGGCCGTGTCCATCCTGATCGGGGCAACGCCGTTTACGTCAGACCTGATGAAGGCGCTGGCACGGCGCAACATTCACCCGGTGCTGGATGTGATCTGGCTGGAAAGCTATCGCGATGCGCGCGAAAGCTCGGGCCGGGTAGTCGTGCGGGCCGATCTTGGCCGATCGGTCGAGGGGCGCGGCGTGCTGTTGCTGGATGATGTGTTCGACACCGGCCGCACGCTGGCCTTTGCCAAGGCGCACCTGCTGGCCAAGGGCGCACGCCAGGTGATCACCTGCGCGCTGACGCAGAAGCCATGGGCCCCGCGCGGCGAGGACGGGGTCGACTTCTGCGCCTTCGATTCACCTGGGCGCTACCTTGTCGGCTATGGCATGGATGATGCGGGCAAGTATCGCGGCCTGCCCTATATCGGCGCGCTGGACTAGGTCAGCGCGTACCAGATACAGGCGCCCGCCGTTACCAAGAGGACGATCAGGCTGATCAACGTGCCGACAAGGCGTCCGAAACTGCTGCCTGAAGATCCACCGAGACCGATGGCATGCAGGACGCGGCCAAGCAGGAAACTGCCCCCAAGGACGTGGATGAGCAGCGTCGGCGCGGCAAGCCCGGCAAGCCCCAGCAGCCCCAGCAGGACAATTGGCACGTCCTCGACAGCATTGCCCTGAACCCGGATCGCGCGCTGGAGCGCCTCATTGGCACCGTCGCCAAAGCCGACTTTCTCGGACGTGCGCACACGTCCGACATTCATCTTCAGGGCCAGCATGAGCAGGCAAAAAAGTCCGATATAAAGTGTAGCAGCTGCAAAAGCTGTCATTGTCGGTCCTCCCGTTTTGCGGGGAACTTAGCTCAGTTTACGCATCCTGCACGGATTATCTTGCTACCAGACGCCGATATTTTCGGCGCTGGCCCACGGCTCCCTGGGCGCCTTGCGCTCGCCCTTCTGGAGCAGTTCGACCGAGATACCGTCCGGTGAGCGGATGAAAGCCATGTGGCCATCACGGGGCGGACGGTTGATCGTTACACCCTGCGCGGCGAGGCGCTCGACGGCTTCGTAGATATCATCGACCATATAGGCAAGGTGGCCGAAATTGCGGCCGCCCTGATAGGCTTCCGGATCCCAATTATAGGTCAGCTCGACCATGGGAATGTTGACCTGCGTCGGGTTGGCGTCCGGCGCGATGCCGCCGAGGCGCTTCACATCAGCGGGCGAGGCAAGGAAAACCAGCGTGAACCGGCCCTGCTCGCTGTCGACACGACGCACCTGTTCGAGGCCGAGGCCGTCGCAGTAGAATTTGAGCGCCGCATCGATATCCGCGACGCGCACCATCGTGTGCAGGTATTCAATGCTCAAGTGAGGCCTCCATTCAGGTCGCGCAAGACCTGTTTCAGATTGGGCGGCATCAGGGCGTAATAGCGCCGCATCGCGACCGCGAGCAGCACGATCATGAACGCCATGATGCCAAGGAAAACGGAAAATGTGTGGATCAGCGTGCCGGTCTCGAAAACGGGCGAGCCGCCGGACGCCTGCCAGAGCAGGCCCCAGACCATGTTGAACGCCGCCACGAAGGGCGCAATCAGGACCGACACGATTGTCGCGCAGACGAAAAAATAGGTCGCCGCGCGCGGGCCTTCGCTGCGGAGGTAAAGGTCGGTGAATTCGGCGTCCGTGACATCGGCAGGGATTTCACCGGCTTCCTTGCGGGCGGCGAGCACTTCAGGCGCGAAATCACGCGCGGATTTCCAGCGCCATGCGAGGTGAGCGCCCCAGGCAAGAAGCGCAACAAAGAGCAGGATCATAGGCAACATGGAAAGACTGGCTGGCCCGGGTCATGCGGCATGGCGCCGTCTACCCAATCGCCTGTCAGGCGGCATGGGCGCGTTCATAGGTGAGCATGGCACGTTTGCGGGCCACACCCCAATGATAGTTATGGAGACGGCCGTCGGCTGCAAGGGCCCGGTGACAGGGAATGAACCAGCTGATCGGGTTTGCCCCCACTGCGGCGCCCACGGCGCGGGCCGCTTTGGGGCTGCCCGTCGCGCAGGCAAGCTGGCCATAGGTCTGCGTCGTGCCAGCCGGAATTTCCAGCAGCGCGCGCCAGACCTGGCGCCGGAAAGGCGTGCCATAGAGCGCGACCGGCAGCGGCTCGCCGGACTCGAACACGCGGCGCGCGAAACGGGCGGCTTCGGCGTCATCACGGCGGATATCGGCGCCTGGATAGCGGGATGTGAGATCGGCAAAGGCCTGTTGTTCGCCGACACCCTGATGTTCAAAGCCTGTGCGTGTGGGCGCGCCTTCATCGATGAAGCCAAGGGCAACCAGCCCCCGCTGACCGATCAGCCAGGCCCCTTCGCCAAAGGGTGTCGGCGCCCGGCCGATGGTCAGATCAGCCCCTGCCCCACCGGATTTTGCCTCTCCGGGCGTGAGACCTTCATGGGCGATAAAAAGATCGTGAAGGCGGCCGGGGCCCGAGAGACCCGTCTCGAAAGCCGCGTCCAGCACGCTGGCGCCTTCGCGCAGCAGGTCACCCGCGGCGCCATGAGCGAGGGCGGCCTGAAACTGTTTCGGGCTGACCCCGGCCCAGCGGGTGAATTCGCGCTGGAAATGGCTGGGCGAGAGGTTCATGGCCGCTGCCACGCTGGCAAGGTCTGGCCAGTCGCGCCACGTGTCGCCGAGATGGTCGAGCGCGCGGGCCATACGCTCATAGGCGATGGCGCGTTCATCAAGGGGGGTGCGAGTGACTGTCATGAGGCCAATGTGCCTTGCGCGAACCGGGGCTGCCACCCGTTTCTTGCGCTGCGACCCGCTGAACCGAGCTTTTAGCTTCTATGCCTGTGCAGATGCCGACAAAGCGCTACAAGACACGCAAACACTATCCAGACAGGGAGATGAAGATGACCCAGGGCTTTTCAACACGCGCCATCCATGCGGGAGCGGCGCCGGATCCGGTTTCCGGATCGCGCGCCCAGCCGATCCACCAGACAACCAGCTTTGTCTTCCGCGATGCCGCGCACGCCGCAAACCTGTTTGCGCTGCAGGAGTTCGGCAACATCTATACCCGTCTCGGCAACCCGACGACCGGCGCGCTGGAAGCCCGTATCGCCGACCTTGAAGGCGGCACGATGGGTGTTGCGACGGCCTCGGGCCACGCGGCGCAGCTGCTGGCCTTCCATGTGCTGATGGAGCCCGGCGCGAATATCGTTGCCGCGCGACAGCTCTATGGCGGCTCGATCAACCAGCTCTCGCACGCATTCAAGAAGTTTGGCTGGGGTGTGACATTCGTCGATATCGACGATGTCGCGGCGTTCGAAGCGGCGATTGACGACAAGACGCGCGTCATTTTCACGGAAAGCCTCGCCAATCCGGGCGGTCTCGTCACCGACATGAAGGCGATTGCCGCGATCGCGAAGCGTCATGGCCTGCCCTACATGGTCGATAATACGATGGCCTCGCCTTATCTGTGCCGTCCGCTGGAGCATGGCGCCAATATCATCGTGGAGAGCCTGACCAAGTTCATCGGCGGCCATGGAAACTCGATTGGCGGCATGGTGATCGATGGCGGCAATTTCGACTGGCTGGCCCACAAGGACAAGTTCCCGACCATGGCCAGCCCGCAATCCTATTACAACGACATGGTGTTCGGAGAAGCTTTCGGCGCCCTGCCGCTGGGCCCGGACGGCACCAATGTGAACATTGCCTTTGCCATCGCCGCGCGAGCCTTCTCCCTGCGCGACCTTGGCCCGGCCATGTCGCCGATGAATGCCTTCCTGATCATGACAGGCTGCGAGACGCTGCCGCTGCGCATGGAGCGCCATTGTGCCAATGCGCTGAAAGTGGCGACCCATCTGCAGGGCCATGAAAAGGTGAGTTGGGTGCGCTATGCCGGCCTCGCGGGCGACCCGCACAATGACCGCGCCAAAACCTACCTGCCCAGGGGCGCCGGCGCCGTATTCACCTTCGGCCTGAAGGGCGGTCATGAGGCGGGCGTGAAGCTGGTGGAAGGCGTGAAACTGTTCAGCCATCTCGCCAATATCGGCGACACGCGCTCGCTGATCATTCACCCGGCGTCAACCACGCACAGCCAGCTGACCGATACGCAGAAAACCGCCGCAGGCGCTGCGCCCGACACGGTTCGCCTGTCGGTCGGGATCGAGGATGCTGCTGATATCATTGCAGATCTCGACCAGGCACTGTCAGCGCTGTAGCGGCCAAGAAAAGCCTTCCCTGTTTGTCTGAACGCCTGCAATGTAAATGTTTGGCCACACTGGGGAGGCAATCAGCCCATGGCAGACGCCCGCAGCATCATCCTGCATGAATACCCAACCTCTCCCTTCGCGGAGAAGGTTCGCCTGACGCTGAAACTGAAGAACCTCGCCTATTCGCGCGTGGAGATTCCGGTGATCATGCCGCGGCCGGACCTGATGCCGCTGACGGGTGGCTATCGCCGCACGCCGGTGATGCAGATCGGCGCAGACGTGTATTGCGACACGGCGATCATCCTGCGCGAACTGGAGGCGCGGTTCGCGACGGTTTCGCTGCGCACACCGGGCCATGAGGGCCTTGGCCAGATGGTGGCGGGCTGGGCGGATTCGCGCTGGTTCCAGTCGTCCGTCGCAATCATCTTCGGTGAGCGGGCCGATACGGTGCCCGAAGCCTTCAAGAAAGACCGCGAGGCGCTTTCAGGCCGACCGTTCGATACCGAAGGCATGAAACGGGTGGCCCCCATGATGCGCGACCAGTGGCGCGCGCGGCTGATGCTGATTGAAGAGCGCCTGCAGGCCGGCAAGGGCGCTGGGGCGGGCATTTACCTGATCGGCGCCAAGCCCGGATTTGTCGACGTCCATGCCTACATGAATGTCTGGTTCATGATGAATACGGTGCCGGAATTTGCCAATGAATGCCTCGAGAACGCGCCGCTGACACGCGCCTGGTATGACCGGCTGACCGAGACGGAAGGCCAGGAACCCGAAACGATCACGTCGGCTGAAGCGCTTGCCATCGGCAAGGCCGCCGCTCCGCGTCTTGTCTCCGCAACGACGAAGAGCGAGCCTCAGGGCTTTTCACCGGGAGACCCGGTCGCCGTTGCGCCCGACGATTATGGTCAGGTCTGGGTGGAAGGCGAACTCGTGCATGCAGATGCGCAGCGCATCATCCTGCAGCGCACGTCACCGGAAGCCGAGACAATCCACGTCCACTTCCCGCGCGCAGGATTCCTGGTGCGCCGGGTCTGATCGTTTCCAGTTAACCGCCAAAGAAAAACGCCGCCCTCTTTCGGGGGCGGCGTTTGATTGTAGACGGATTTTCCGGGACTAGAACTTCACGCCAGCCTTGACGTACACGAAGCGGCCCGAGCTGCCGTAAGGAATGTAACCGGAGAACGGCGTGTTGCCGGTGCCGTTCTGCGAAGCAGGTGCCGGATCGCCGTACTCGTCGAACACGTTGTCCGCACCGACCGACAGTGTCACACGCTCGTTCCAGGTGTAACGGCCCTCGATGTCGAGGAGCGTGTTTGGATCGATGTTGTAATCGTTTGCCGGGTTGGAGCTAGGCACCAGCACTTCGCCGTAGCGAATGGCACGGAGCGTTGCACCGAACGGACCACGCTCCCAGTCAAGCGAAGCGGTGAACTTGTCCTTCGGCGTACCTTCTTCAAGTGTCAGCACGTTCACGCGGCCAAACAGGACCGGGTTCGACGGCAGGGCCGTCAGCTGCGGGATGTCCGGCACAGCCGTCACGTCCGTCTTGTTGAAGTTCGCACCGAGCGTGGCATTGAAGCGGCCGATTTCGGTTTCCGGGAAGGCATAGTTCGCCACAATGTCCACACCGGAAGTTTCGGTGTCGACACCGTTGAGGAAGAAGCGACCGCCGCCCGAGCCGATGAAGCCCTGGCTGACAAGATAGTCACGCACGTCCTGCGAGGTGAGGTTTTCCGACAGAACGATCCGGTCGTTCACATCGATACGGTAGGCATCGACGGTCACGTTGAGCGGACCGTTACGGAACACGGCGCCGATCGAGTAGTTGACCGAGTTCTCGGCATCGAGATCTTTCGCACCCAGGGCCTGGGCGATCGGATCCGTGACCGGGAAGGTCGTGATGTCGAAGGGCACACCGTTGATGAAGTTCGTCGACGTTGTTGCAAAGTATTGCTGCTGCAGGGACGGCGCACGGAAGCCGTTCTGGACCGAGCCACGCAGTGCGAACATGTCGTTGAAGTCATAACGGGCAGCCAGCTTGCCGGTGACCGTTTCGCCAAAGTCCGAATAGGACTCGACGCGCACGGCGCCGGAAACGAGCAGGGCATCAGTCACGTTGGCTTCGAGGTCGACATAGGCGCCGACAGCTGTGCGGTCCTCGTCAACTTCGTTGGCCGGACGGAAGCCAGGGAACACCTGAGCGCCGGACGCCGTTGCGCCGCCGTTGCCCAGCAGGACGCCGCCATTGCGGTAGCTGTCTGGCTCACCTGCGTTGATCTCGTACATTTCCTGACGGGCTTCGAGACCCCAGGCGACGTTGAGATCAGACGCAAGACCATCAACCGCAAAGCCTTTGACGGCGGATAGGTTGGCCACGACCTGGCTGTATTTGAAGCCACCGGCATCAAACGACGTCTTAGAGGCCGTACCGAGAGAACGGTTGAGCGTATTCTCGATGGTGAACTGCATCTCGTTCGAACCGTAGACGAGCGAGGCATCCATGTCCCAACCAGCCATCTCGAAGCGGGCACCGCCAGCCACAGACGCGTCGGTGGTTTCAGGCGAGATCAGCGGCAGGAAGCCGTTCGGATAGATCTCGATAACATTTCGGTCGTCGAGGGCCCGACGATAGAAGCCTGCAGACGTCGTGTCACGATCCTGATAGCTGGCCCAGCCATACAGCTCGACGCCATTGTTGAGGTTGTAGCCGGCATTACCGAACAGGGTGATCTGCTCAAGTTCAGGCTCACCCGTCCAGGCGTTGAAACGATTGATTTCAGCTTCGCCCGGGGAATAGTTGCCGCCCGTATCGGTTGGATACTGCTGACGCACATCGAAACCCGAACGCTCCGTATGCTGCTGGTCCTTGTATTCTGCCGAAACGGTCAGGAAGCCGTCTTCGCCGAGCTGGAAGCCTTTCCAGCCGGACAGCGTGACGACATGGCCGTCGGAACGCTCACGGGAAATCTCGCCGCTGGCTGGGACCGTCACGCCAAGGCCCGTGGCCGGTGTGTTGACGGGCACAGTGTACTCGGTTTCGCGCCAGCCATAGCTGACCTCGGCCGCGCCACCTTCGGCCGCTTCACGCAGGTTGACGTTGATCACGCCGGCAATGGCATCAGAGCCGTACTGGGCCGATGCACCGTCGCGCAGGACTTCAATGCCGGAAACAGCGAGCGTCGGGATCGTGTTGAGGTCGACCGCCGATGTGCCGCGACCGATCGAGCCGTTGACGTTGACGAGCGAAGCCATGTGACGACGCTTGCCGTTGACGAGCACGAGGGTCTGGTCAGGGCCGAGGCCGCGCAGCGTTGCCGGACGAACCGAGTCCGTACCGTCATTGAGCGCAGGGCGAGGGAAGTTGAAGGATGGGAGCTGGACCGACAGGGCCTGGTTCAGTTCGCCAATACCGATTTTCTCGAGCGTGGCAGACGACACAACGTCGACAGCAACGGCCGTATCGAGTGCGGAACGGTTGGCAACACGTGTGCCGAGCGTAACGACCGTCTCGAGCTGGCGGTCCGCCTCGGGCGCCGTCTCTTCCTGGGCGATCGCAGGTGCTGTGATGGATGCGATGACAGCTGCAGCGGCAGCCGTACGCAGAACAGTTTTAAACTGCACGATAGTAGTCCTCCTTGACCAAACGTGGTTCCCGCCATTGAGAGACCACTTGAAGCTTACCCGGCTTTGGGCTTTGAATTCTAAACAGAGAGTGGACATCCCCCGATAAATCACAAGTGGACGTAGCGTTTTCCGCCGGGCATGTTGTAATTATGACACTCCTGTCATACTCACGCGAAAGTATCTCCGATGGCACGAAGACTTTGTCTGATCACGGGCGCCTCAGCAGGTATCGGCGCCGAGTTTGCCCGTCAGTATGCGGCGCTTGGCTGGGACCTGGCGCTGACAGCGCGCCGTACCGACCGGCTTGAGGCCCTGGCCAAGGAGCTGGAGACCACCCACGGTATATCCGCCATCACCATTGCGGAAGACCTTGCCCGTCCCGAAGCGGTCGATGCGATCCTTGCGGCGCTGGCGGCCAAGGATCGTCATGTCGACGCCCTTGTGAACAATGCCGGCTATGGCCTGCCGGGCACATTCTTCAATACATCCTGGGAAGAGCAGGCGGCTTTCATACGCGTGCTGTACACCGCGCCGGTCGAACTGACCCACAAGATCCTGCCCGGCATGGCGGAGCGTGGCTATGGCCGTATCATCAACGTCGCCTCTCTCGCCGGCTATGCGGCGGGTAGCGCCGGGCATACGCTCTATGCCAGCGTCAAGGCGGCGATGATCAAGTTCTCCGAAAGCCTCAATGCCGAATGCGTCGCCACGGGACAGGCCGATATCCACTGCACGGCGCTCTGCCCCGGCTTCACCTGGAGCGAGTTCCACGATGTGAACGGCACGCGCGAAGACACGAACAAGATGCCGAAATGGATGTGGATGGAGGCAGCCCCCGTGGTGAAGGCGGGGATCGACGCGGTCAATCGCGGCCAGCCGGTTGTCGTGCCCGGCGGCGCCAACAAGGCACTGGCCACGCTCACACGCATTCTTCCAGAACCGCTTGGGCGGGCCATGGTCCGCGCCCAGTCCAAACGCTATCGGCGGATGGACACGTAAGGGCGGCCTGCGTTGTTGCACCGCACAATCTTGCCATGACTCTTGCCTGTATCGCACTATACTAAGCAAAACGACCAAAGATCGTGGAGGATATTATGGACGGCGCTGTAGGCGAGACACTTGAACAATCCCCTGTCATGACGGGGCTTTTGCCTGCCATGGCCGACGCCGTCATGGCGCTTGAAGCCTATGTCGATGCGGCCACTCTGGCAGCCGGCAAGCAGCTGAAAACGCCCGATGGCAAGCCTGACCGCAAGGCGCTGGAGCGCCAGCAGCATATGGCGCACGGGCTCGCCTGGCTCGCAACCTATCTCGAAACCTTGCGCCAGACATCCGAATGGGCCGCGCGCATCGATTCCGAAGGCAAGTTCGGCGAGGTCGAGGCGCTCCTCTCGCAAATCCTGTTCAGCGAGTATCTCGCCCAGATTGTCAGCGGCATACCGATGAACCAGGGCGAGACCATCCGCCCGCACGAATTGGGTACGCTGAAAGAAGCCGACGCGCTGTTCGAGACCGCCGTGATCAAGCGCCTAGTTCTTGAGGGCAAGACACCCGCCTCGATGGCCGCCGCAGCCAGGCTGCTGCCCGACGCGCTCAGCCGCAGCACTGTCGAGGAAACAGGCCTTGACGAGACCATGAGCATGGTGCGCGAACAATTCGCGAAATTCGCCAGCGACAAGATCAAGCCGCATGCCCATAGCTGGCATATCCGCAATGACTATATCCCGATGGATGTTGTCAGCGAGATGGCTGAACTGGGCGTCTTCGGCCTGACCATCCCGGAAGAGTTCGGCGGCTTCGGCATGGGCAAGATCGCCATGTGCGTCGTCTCCGAAGAACTGTCGCGCGGCTATATCGGCACCGGTTCGCTCGGCACACGCAGCGAGATTGCGGCCGAGCTGATCCTGATCGGCGGCACGGACGACCAGAAGACCCAATGGCTGCCCAAAATTGCCAGCGGTGAAATCCTGCCCACGGCCGTGTTTACCGAACCTAACACGGGCTCTGACCTTGGCAGCCTGCGCACACGCGCCGTAAAAACCGAGGACGGCAGCGAATATGCGATCACCGGCAACAAGACCTGGATCACCCATCCGGTGCGCGCGGATGTAATGACAGTGCTCGCCCGTACCGATCCGGCCACGAACAATTTCTCGGGCCTCTCCATGTTCCTGGCTGAAAAGCCGCGCGGCGATGATGCCACCCCCTTCCCTGCCACGGGCATGAGCGGCGGCGAGATCGAAGTGATCGGCTATCGCGGCATGAAGGAATACGAAATCGGCTTTGATGATTTCCGCGTGAAATCGGAAAACCTGCTCGGCGGTGTCGAGGGCCAGGGCTTCCGCCAGCTGATGGCCACGTTCGAGAGCGCCCGTATCCAGACCGCTGCACGCGGCATTGGCGTGGCACAGAACGCGTTCGAGATCGGCCTGCAATATGCGCTCGACCGGAACCAGTTCGGCCATCCGATCTACACGTTCCCGCGCGTCTCGAACAAGCTGGTCATGATGGCTGCTGAACTGATCGGCGTGCGCCAGCTGACCTATTTCTCGGCGCGCCAGAAGGATGCCGACAAGCGCTGCGATCTTGAAGCCGGCATGGCGAAACTGCTCGCGGCGCGCGTTGCCTGGGCCGCAGCGGACAACGCCCTGCAGATTCATGGCGGCAATGGTTTCGCGGTCGAATACCCGATCAGCCGGGTTCTGGCCGATGCACGTATCCTCAATATCTTCGAGGGTGCAGGCGAAGTGCAGGCCATGGTCATCGCCCGCCGCCTGCTCGAAAGCGGCAACTGATCCCGCATTAAAATAATTACGGGCAGAGCGTGAACCTGTTTGCGTCCTGCCCGTTACTCTCGCTCGCGCGCAGCTTCCCGACCCCCGCGCGAAGGGAGGCCTTATGGCGCAGAGCAATTCCTCAACTGAAACCGAAAAGCGTGACCTTCGCACGGGCGAGCCACTCTGGCTCGCAGAGGGCGCACCCAATCTTTCCGTCCGCAAGACGCCCAAGCATTCGACCTATGACGTCATCATCGCCGGATCGGGCATCAGCGGCGCGCTGACGGCGTGGCATCTCTGCGACGGCAAGCGCCGGGTCCTGCTGATTGATCGCCGGCCGCCCGTCACGGGTTCCACGCCGGCCAGCACCGCGATGATCCAGTACGAGATCGATACGCCGCTGCACAAGCTGGCGGAGATGATCGGGCAGGACAAGGCGCGCCGGGCCTGGAAACGCTCGGCAAAGGCAGTTCAGCGGCTTGGCGAGATTGTCCGGCTGGAAAACATTCCCTGCGGTTACACCGAGAAGCCTGCGCTCTATCTTGCCGGGGACGAATTCGGTTTCCGCGCGCTCCAGACCGAACAGGCGGCGCGCGAGGCCGCCGGCCTGACCTCCCGTTTCATCCCTGCGCAGGAATTGCGGGAGACCTATGGCATGGACCGTACCGGCGCCCTGCTCAGCGAGCCATCCGCCTCTGCCGATCCGGCGCAACTGACGGCGGGCCTTCTGCGTCGAGCAACAGATTCGGGGCTCGAAATCGTGTCGCCTCTGGAAGTCTGCGATTTCGTGGCAACGGGTGCGCAGGCGGCGCTGACCCTGTCAAACGACCAGATCCTGACATGCGGTCATGCCGTGTTCTGCACCGGCTATGAGTTCCTGAAATCGCTCGAGAGCCGCGAGCACCGGATCATATCGACCTGGGCGATCGCGGCGCGGCCGCGTGGCAAGCTCCCCACCTGGCTGGACGATCATATCGTCTGGGAAGGGTCTGACCCCTACCTCTATTTCCGCACGCACACGGATGGGCATGTCGTTATCGGCGGCGAGGACGAGCCTTTCGAGACGGGTCACATGAACGCGGCCAAGCTGCAACGCAAGACCGCGACGCTGGTGGAGAAGTTCGAGAAACTGACGGGCGTTTCGCTCTATCCGCCCGCCCATCGCTGGGCGGCAGCGTTTGGCGAATCCACTACGGGCCTTCCGTTCCTTGGCCCCGTTCCGGGACACTCCCATGTGCACGCCCTGATGGGCTTTGGCGGCAATGGCATCACATTCAGCGTGATTGGCGCGGAAATTGTTGCCGCAGCGATTGCAGGCAAGCCGGATCCGGACGCATCGATCTTCGCCTTTCCAAGCGATACCGACGCGCCCTGAAGCCCTAGCGGATCTCGCCGTTCAGCGGTTCGATATCATCCGGCTCGTGCTGGATGATGACCTTTGCGCCGAGGCGTTCGGCGCGCGCTTCGAACGCATCCATGGATGCCAGCGTTTCGGCTTCGTCAAAGTTGAAGCGCGGCACGCGTTTCAGTTCGCGGCTTTCATTGCGGTGATAGAGGTCGCCCGTCAGCAGAACGGGGCCGCTTTCCGGCATCATCAGCTGCAGCGAGGAATGCCCCGGCGTATGGCCGGGCGTCTGGAAGATAACCACAGTGCCGTCGCCGAACACGTCATACTCGTCATCAATCAGCTGCTGTTCCATCGGGCTGAACATGGCGAAGGTTGGCGCGAGGCTTGGATCATAAGGGGCGGACCCATCCGGCGGGAACATGGCGTCCTTTTCCTTCTGGTTGACCAGCCAGGTCGAGCCCTGAACCTGATCGATCTGACCGGTATGATCGAAATGGCTGTGGGAAATGGCGACATAGTCGATTTCAGACGGGACGACGCCCAGCGCAGCCAGTTCCTCCGTCAACGAGGTGTCGAGCGACACGGTGAAGACGCCTTGCGTGTTTTCGCCATTGCCGACCAACATGCCCGGCAGGCCGAGATCCCAAAGCAGGATGCCTTTCGGGTGGCGGATCAGGAAACAGCTGTCCGTCAGCGTATCCGACTGTCCGGCATAGTCCCCAGCAGACGAGAAGATATCGAGATCAGAGACCTTGATCGTGCCGCAATCGAGCACATCGACATGGAGCGGTGCTTCAGCCTCCACTGTTTCGACGGGGGCTTCCGCCTCGGGTGCGGGGGCCTCGGCTTCAGGCGCAGGTGTCTTTGGTGCGCAGGCGGCCAGCAGGGCGGCCGTCGAAGCCGCAATCATCAAATGTGTCAGGCGCATTATGGTCCCCTTCAGGTGAGTCGGTCAGAAACTAGGTGTTTTTGGCGTCGAGCGATAGCGTCTGTCCGTCCGGGCCGACCACACGGTAGAAACAGCTGTCGCGGCCTGTATGGCAGGCGCCGCCTGTCTGGTTGACGCGCAGGAGGACAGCGTCCTGATCGCAATCCACGCGCACCTCGACCACGTCCTGTATATGTCCTGACGTATCGCCCTTCACCCACAGCTCGCCGCGCGAACGCGACCAGTAGGTCGCCCGGCCGGTCGACACTGTCGCGGCGAGCGCTTCGGCATTCATCCAGGCCAGCATCAGCACTTCGCCGCTGGTCGCGTCCTGCGCAATCGCCGCGATCAGGCCGTCGGCATTGAATTTGGGGCGCAATTCGCAGGTCTCGTCCTGCGCGCTGCCCGAAAGGGGGGGAGAATAATCGGTCATGTACGCCTCCATAGTTCAGGACCGCCACACGCGCCAGCGGAACCCGCGCGCTGATGGCACGCTATGTGAGGACACACAGGGGGATTTCAAAAATGGAATGGTTTGCTTCAAGCCCGCGATCGCTAATGCTAATCGCTGCGTCCGCAGCAGCGATGTATCTGGCGCTGATCATCCTCACGCGTCTGGCCGGCGTGCGCAGTTTCTCAAAAATGAGTGGATTTGATTTCGCCGTCACGGTGTCGATCGGCTCCGTATTGGCATCTGTTATCCTGACAAAGGATCCCCCCGTCGCGCAGGGCATCGCCGCGCTTGCGGCGCTGTTTGCGCTGCAGATGGGTGTCGCCGCCTTGCGGGTCTATTCAGATAAGTTTGAGGGTAGCACCAATAACAAGCCGCGCCTCATCATGGCGAATGGCGAGATGCTGCGCGAGCAGATGAACAAGGCCAAAATCACCGAGAGCGACCTCCTGGGAAAGCTTCGCGAGGCCAACGTACTGGACTTCTCTCAGGTCGATGCGGCCGTCGCGGAAACGACAGGCGATATCTCCGTGCTCCATCGCGCACGGGGCGACACGCCGCTGGCAGCGAACCTGCTCGAAGGCGTGATTGGGGCCGAGCATTACAGGCCAGAGCCGATCCGGACATAATCTCGCGCTGCCCTTTTGCCGAATTGCGGTCTAGACTGGCAAAAAATCACGGAGGAATCCCGCATGGCCGCTTACACGCAAATATTGGAAGACCTGAACGACGGTATCCTGACGCTGACACTGAACAGGCCGGACCGGCTGAATGCCTGGACGCCGGTGATGCAGGCCGAACTGGAAACCGCCATCCGCGCGGCAGGCGACAATGCGGACGTGCGATGCATCATCGTCACAGGTGCCGGGCGCGGCTTCTGCGCCGGGGCGGACATGAACCATCTGCAGGATATCCAGGGCGATACGGATGCAGGCGCCAAATCGGCGACGGCGCGTGTCGAGCGCAGCGCGCCGGAGGGGCTGGAGAAAATCTATGATGGCCGCTTCGGCTATCTCTATGCCTGCCCCAAGCCCATCATCGCGGCCATTAACGGCCCCTGCGCGGGCATCGGCCTGATCTTTGCGCTCTTTGCCGACATGCGCTTTGCCGCCGAGGACGCGAAGTTCACGACCGCTTTCGCCCAGCGCGGCCTGATCGCCGAGCACGGCATTGGCTGGCTCCTGCCCCGACTCGTGGGTGAAGCAAATGCGCTGGACCTCTTGTTCACCGCCCGTGTGTTCAAGGGCGACGAGGCGGCCGATCTCGGTCTCGTCAACAAGGCGTTGCCTTCCAATGAACTGATGCCCCATGTGATGGAGCTCGCAGGTCACCTTTCGAAAATGGTCTCGCCCCGCTCCGTCGCCGTGATGAAGCGCCAGGTGCGCGCGTCCTATTTCCAGTCCTATTCGGAAAGCCTCGCAGAGGCGGATACTGCAATGGCGGACAGCTTCACGACATTCGACTTCAAGGAAGGCGTGGCAAGTTTTGTCGAGCGCCGCGAACCGGCCTTCCAGGGCAAATAGACAGGAATAGAAAATGGCACGCCGCATAGATATCGTTGAAGTCGGCCCGCGCGACGGATTGCAGAACGATCCCGCCGACCTCACCGTATCGCAAAAGCTGGAATTCATTTCCCGTCTGGAAGAGGCCGGCGTTCGGCGCATGGAATCGGGCAGCTTCGTCAATCCGAAAGCCGTGCCCAAGATGGCGGATTCCGCCGCCGTTTTTGCGGGTGTCGACCGTTCCAAACCGACGCGTCACATTGCCCTCGCGCTGAACGAGAAGGGCGTGCGCCGGGCAATCGATGCCGGCGCGGACGAAATCAATTTCGTGCTTGTGGCCGGCGAGACGTTTGGCCGACGCAATCAGGGCATGAGCCCGCAGGAGAGCGCCGACATGCTCGCCCAGTGCGCGCCGCTGATCCTTGAGGCCGGTATTCCTTTGTCCGCGACCATCTCCGTTGCCTTTGGCGACCCGTTCGAGGGCAATGTGGATATTGCCGTCGTTGGCAATCTGGCTGCGCAGGCACAGCGGGCGGGCGTCAATGAGCTTGCCCTTGGCGACACGATTGGCGTCGCAACGCCATGGGACGTGCGCGCGGCCATCGAGCGGGTGCGGATGGAGGCGCCGGACGTTTACCTGCGCATGCATTTCCACGACACACGCGGCGCCGGCCTTGCCAATGTTGCAGCCGCCGTTGAGGCGGGCGTCGACGTGATCGACGCAAGCTGCGGCGGCATTGGTGGCTGCCCGTTTGCGCCAGCCGCCACGGGCAATGTGGCCACTGAAGACGTCGTCTACATGCTGGAACGGGCCGGCTTCGAGACTGGGCTCGACCTTGGCAAGCTCATCGACACGGCGAAGTGGCTGGAGACGGTGCTCAAGCATCCCGTCTCCTCATCGCTCAGCCGCGCCGGAACCTTCCCGCCAGCGAAAGTGCCGGCCTGATCAGCCTATTCGGCTGACAGGCGGGCGGCTTCCTCGTCGGACAGTTCGGAATTGTCGTAGACGTTCTGCACGTCGTCGAGTTCGTCCAGCACATCGAGCAGCTTCATCAGCGTGTCGGCGGAATCGCCGTCGACCGGGATATTGTTCTGCGGTTTCCAGATCAGCTTGGTCGATTTGGCTTCGACATCGGCGCCGAAATGCTCAGCCAGCGCATCGGCGACTGATTGCAGGTCTTCGCGCGCTGTGTAAATCCAGTGGGATTCCTCATCGGATTCCACATCCTGCGCGCCAGCAAGTATGGCCGCTTCCATCACTTCGTCTTCAGTGCCAACGCTGACGGGATATTCGATCTCGCCGACCTGATCGAAGCTGAACGAGACCGAGCCCGTTTCGCCGAGATTGCCGCCATTCTTGGAGAAAGCCGTGCGCACGTCGGTCGCGGTGCGGTTCTTGTTGTCGGTCGAGGCCTCGACGATGATGCCGACGCCGCCCGGGCCGAAACCCTCATAACGAATATCGACATAATCATCGCCGCCGCCGCCCTGGCCCTTGTCGATGGCGCGCTGGATATTGTCCTTCGGAACCGACTGGCCCTTGGCGTTCTGGATCGCGAGGCGCAGACGCGGGTTACCGTCCGGGTCAGGTCCGCCCATCTTGGACGCGATCGTGATCTCTTTCGACAGGCGCGAGAACAGAACGGCGCGCTTCTTGTCCTGCGCGCCTTTGCGGTGCTGGATATTTGCCCATTTACTATGGCCGGCCATGAAAACCTCTTTGGGGGTCAGAAACGTGAAGCGTGCGCTTTAGCGCAGGATGGCCAAAGCGCCAAGCTCCCCGGCGGCAGGCCTTGCAGAGAGCGGGCAAATCCTGAAAGTTGGGAAAAACCCGGGAGAGGAAACCAGTATGCGCCACCGCATGATTTCGCTATGCGCCATTGCCCTGTCAGCCTGCGCCAGCCAGGCAACTGCCCCCGAGGCGCTTGCGCCCGAAACGCCTGCAGCCCCTGCTGTTCCCGCGCCACCTGAAGCCGGTGTTGCGACGGAGGCGACGCGCGAGGCCAATGCCGCGCTGGCGGCGCGCCTGCCGTTGGACGAACAAAGCGATGTTGAAGACGCCGCCCGTGGCCGGATCGCCTATATCGATGCGCCGGCGATCCTCGCCGAAGATGGCCACGTCGTCTGGGCCATCCCGCAATTCGACTTCCTGAAGGGCGATGCGCCGGACACGGTGAACCCGTCCCTCTGGCGCCAGTCGCGTCTTGCAGCCGAGCACGGCCTGTTCGAGGTCGGCGACGGCATCTGGCAGGTGCGGGGCTATGATCTCTCTGTCATGAGCGTGATTGAAGGCAAGACCGGCTGGATCATCGTGGACCCGCTGACCAGCACGGAAACCGCCAGCGCGGCGCTGAAACTGGTCAATGATACACTCGGCGAGCGCCCAGTCACCGGGCTTCTCTACACACACAGCCATGCGGACCATTTCGGCGGGGCGCGCGGCGTGCTGACCGAGGAAGACGCGAAAGCCCGCAACGTGCCGATCATGGCGCCGGTCGGCTTTCTTGAGCATGCCGTCAGCGAGAACCTGATCGCAGGCAACCAGATGAGCCGCCGGTCGACCTTCATGTTCGGCAACACGATTCCGCGCAGCCCGACTGCGCATGTCGGCTCAGGCCTCGGCCCCGGCCTGCCGCAGGGCACGATCAGCCTGATCGCGCCGACCGAAGAGATTTCGGGGCGCGGCACGCAGCGCGTGATTGATGGCGTGACGTTCGAGTTCATCGATGCGGCCGGCACCGAAGCGCCGGCGGAGTTCATGTTCTACCTGCCGGAAAAGCGCGCGCTGTGCACGGCGGAGGTCGTGACCGCCACATTCCACAACCTGCTGACGCCGCGCGGCGCCAAGGTGCGCGATGCGCTCGGCTGGAGCCGGGCCATCGACTATGTGCTGGAAACCTATGGCAACAAGGCAGACGTTGTGTTCGCCTCCCACCACTGGCCGACCTGGGGCGAGGAGAATGTCGATACGCTGCTGGAAGGCCAGCGCGACATCTATCGCTACGTTCATGACCAGACCCTGCGCAACGCCAATGCCGGCGCAACGATGACAGAGGCCGCCGAGGCCGTGACCGAACCGGCCTTCGAGAGCAAGCCTGATGCCTTCAATACGCGCGGCTATTACGGCACGCTGAATCACAATGCCAAGGCCGTGTACCAGTATTATTTCGGCTGGTGGGGCGGTGTCCCGGCCGAGTATTACGAGCTGCCGCACGTCGTCACGGCGGCGCGTTATGTCGAGGCCATGGGCGGGCTGGACGCGACGCTGGCCGTGGGGGCGAAGGCGTTCGAGGCGGGCGATTATCGCTGGGCCGCGGAAGTGTTCAACCATGCCGTCTTTGCCGAGCCGGAAAGCGAGACCGCCCGCAACTGGCTGGCCGCGACCTATGAGCAGCTGGGCTTCCAGGCCGAGAGCGGCGCCTGGCGCAGCTATTTCCTCGTCGGCGCCAGCGAGCTGCGCAATGGCATTCCGAGCCTCGGCAATCCGCAGCTCGGCAATCCGGAATTCCTGCGCGCGGTGAAATCGATCGACCTCATGGATTCCCTCGCGGCCCGGTTCAATCCGGCGAAGATGACGGCCGAGCCTTTCGCCGTGAACCTCGTCTTCCCGGACCGCGACGAGGCGCTGACGCTGCACCTTGGCAAATCCGTCCTCGTGCCACGTGAGGGAAGCGTCGAGGATGCCGCCGTAACGCTGACGATGGACCGTTCCGTGTTCGACCTTGTCCTGCTCGGCAGGACGACACTGCCGGAACAGCTCGAGTCCGGCGCCGCCAGTGTCAGCGGCAACCCGGCCATGCTGCAGGCCTTCTTCGGTACGCTCGACCGGCCCGACTTCTGGTTCCCGGTGGTGACGCCTTAGGCCTTACCTATTGTCCGCATCCCCGGCGCAGATCGGGGGGCCATCTCCAATTGCCTGAGGTCCCGACTTTCGCCGGGACTGCGGCGTGGGGGGCGTTTGCCTAGGCCGGAACCTGCTCGCTGAGGCGGCCGCCCATGCGGATGGGTTCTATACGGAGGGCTAATCCCGTCTTGTCGTCGGTTTCGACGTAGGTGCCGCACATTGTGCCGTCGCCGAGCGCGGGCTGGTAGCGTTCGCCGGGGAGCTGGGTGATGAAGCGGGTGAGCGAGTTCTGCTTCTGCATGCCAATGACGCTGTCATAGTCGCCGCACATGCCGGCGTCTGTCTGATAGGCGGTGCCGTTTTCGAGGATCATCGTGTCGGCGGTGGGCACATGGGTGTGCGTGCCGACGACGAGGCTGGCGCGGCCGTCGCAATGATGGCCCATGGCCATTTTCTCGGAGGTCGCCTCGCAATGCATGTCGACGATGATGGCATCGGCCACGGCGCCGAGCGGCATGGAATCGAGCGCGGCATCGACGGCCTCGAACGGATTGACGAGGCTTTGCCGCATGAAGACATTGCCCTGCGCCTGGATGACGCCGACGCGGCGGCCATCTGGCAGGGCATAGAGATGAGCGCCCTTGCCGGGTGCATTGGCCGACGGCGGATAGTTCAGCGGGCGCAGGAGGCGCGGCTCGCGCTGGATATAGGTGAGGGCCTCGCGCTGGTCCCAGGCATGGTCGCCGAGGGTGAGGCAGTCGGCCCCCGCACCGAAGAAATCGTTCGCGATGGATTCGGTGAGGCCGAAACCGCCAGCCGAATTCTCGGCGTTCACGACAACGAAATCGAGCCGCAGGCGCGCCTTGAGGCCCGGCAAGTGCTCCAGCACGGCAGCCCGGCCGGGCTTGCCAACGACGTCTCCGAAAAATGCAATCTTCATGGAAACAAGCCTATGCCCTGAGCGGAGCATAAAGAAAAGCGCGCGTCTCCAGCAGGAAACGCGCGCCATTCAGAGGGATAAGGCCGGGGCCTATTCGTTCTTGGCGGAAAAGCCGAGCGCCGTCTTGGTCAGGGCCGAAGGGTCTTCCATGTCGGCGAAGTCAGCCAGACGCACAGGCTTGGCAGGGGCCAGCGTGAGCGTCAGCGTCTTCGGATCGGTGATGAAGGAGGAGAGCGCGGTGGCCGCCTCCGTGACCAGTTCCGGGTCAATGCCCGACTGCGCCGCCATCATCGGGGCCATGGCCATCATGCCGGCAACCTGGCTGCGCAGCTGTTGCGGATCCTGACCGGACTGAGCCGCATAGGCATTGAAGCCGCGGGCGAGGAAGCCGTCATCATCGATAGCGAGCTGGAAATTGTGGATCAGCATCTTGTCCAGCGCGTCCTGCATCATGGCGCCCGGATCGGCCGGGGCATTATCCGTGGCAGCCTTTGCCTGAGCAGCGGCCATGGCGCTGGCGCCTTCATACTGGCCGGAGAAATCCACCCGGAAACCGTCATCCAGTTTCCAGAAATTCTTGCCCTTGGCGATGGTGACCATGTCCTTGTCAGGATCATAGGCCTGTTCGCCCTGGCCGCTGAGCTCGAGCTTTTCATAGCCGAGCAGGGCGAGCTGGGCGCCGAGTTTCTCGCCGAGTTCGCCTTCGCTGGTGCCGAGCGTCATCTTGAACGGGTCCGTGACGACTTTGACGGCGCGGCCCTTCTTGTCGCGCGAGACCTTGGAGCTGAGTTTCGGCATGTCGAAATCAGCGCCGGAGACGGCGACTTTGAGACCGTCGATGAGAACCGAGTCATAGCCCGGATTGGCCGGATCGTTCTGGAAGACTTCGAGCATGCTGGCGACCGCGCCGCTGCCGGCTTCATCGCCGCTCATGCCTTTCAGCACGGCGAGGTTCACGCCGCGCAGGTCAACGCCGCCAAGGCTGGCCTTCAGGTCTGTATTGTCGGTGGGGTCGATCATGTTGAGCTTCAGGCCCTTGAGGCCCATCTGCGCCGCTTTCTCATCCTTCAGGCCGAGCACGTCGACCGAGGAAATGAGGAAATCACCCTTCTGGCCTTCTTCCTCGTCGATCTTGAAGTTCACGTCCTTCATCGACCAGAGATCAAAGGCAAGCGCCTTGCCTTCGGGCATGTCCATGGCTTCGCCCTTGCCGAACAGGCTGGCGATCCAGGCCGCGGTTTCCGGCGACGGGTTGACCAGTTCCATGGACTTGATCTTGCTGGAGCCGTGGTTCTCTGCCGGGTCTTTCGGCACGAAGCTGACATCGGAGAGGACAATTTTCGAGAAGTTCGGCTTGCCGTTCAGCATGCCGAGGCCTTCAAATGTCATCTCGCCGGCCTTGAGATCCGAGCCCTTGAGGTGGAGTTCGCCATCATCTGCGACGCCTTCGGCATCGGTGGCCTCTTCAGCGGAGACGAGCGTGACGTTCTTGAAGACGGCCTTGGCGCCCTTGACCTCACTGCCGGTAAAGCTGACGCGGCCCTTGCCGGACTGATCGAGCGAAAACGCACTCAGCACAGCCGGCGCCGTAGCTGGGTCTCCTTTGCGGAGTTTGACCCCAGGCAGCTTGCTGTCGGAAAGTTCGATGCCGGCCGGGCTGGCGCCATCCTTGTCCTTGTTTTTGTCGCCGCATGCCGTAAGCAAAGCTATGGCGGCAACGCCTGTCAGCAGATATTTCATCTTTAGTCCCTTTATTGAATACTGCGAGCAGGTGTCCCCGACGCGTCTCTGAGAGTTTAAACATGGCATACAACAATGGCCAGACAATGACACTGAAGGCGCCGAATGGTGCCCGCGTTGTTGTACGATTTGAAGTCAATTCCAAGGCGCGCCGGCTCATTCTTCGCCTTGATGAGCGCCGCCGCGAAGCCGTTGCCGTAGCGCCCAGCAACCGCCAGATAAAAGATGCTGCAGCATTTGCTGCAGAACGCGTCGAATGGATCTCCACACGGCTGCAGCACCTGCCCGAGACCGTGAAATTCGAGGAAGCCGAATTCATCCAGTTCCGGGGCGAGCCGTGCCAGCTGACCGCCAATGGCGAGGGCCGCCTGCCGAAGATGTGGCCGGGTGAGCCGAAATTGCTAAGCGCACCGGGCGATCCGGAGGGGCTGCCAATGCGCGTGACCCGCTATTTGAAGAAGCAGGCCAAGGCCGACCTGACACGCGCCGTCATCCGGCATTGCGAGACCTTGGGCGTTGAATATAAAGCGATTTCCGTGAAAGATACCCGCTCGCGCTGGGGCTCGTGCACGTCTGACGGCCAGCTCTCCTTCTCGTGGCGCCTGATCATGGCCCCGCCCAAGGT
Organism: Hyphomonas chukchiensis; assembly: GCF_000682695.1. Classification (GTDB taxonomy): domain Bacteria; phylum Pseudomonadota; class Alphaproteobacteria; order Caulobacterales; family Hyphomonadaceae; genus Hyphomonas; species Hyphomonas chukchiensis. The sequence continues at coordinate 557,036 of NZ_AWFG01000001.1, forward strand.
GCTGGACTATGTCGCGGCGCATGAATGCGCACATTTGCTCGAGATGAATCACTCCGCCAAATTCTGGGCCCATGTGGCCAGATGTGTGCCGGACTGGAAGCGCCAACGCGCCTGGTTGCGTACACATGGCGCAGGACTTCAATCGGCTGGGGAATAATCCGCGCGCTGATGACCGGCCGGATTCAGGGCAGCTGCGATCAATCCTTGTTCTGACAAAAAATTTATCTTCTTCAGCGTCTCTTTTTTGCAGTTCATTTTTGAGTTCGAAAAATATACCCAGATATCATGGAGATAGCTGGGTTTGTATTTTGAACGAGAAATGGAAGACCTACCCGGCCTGCGCAGACGCGAGTTCCTTCTCGGATTCGGTTGGCTTGGCTGGCCCGAAACTGATCAGCGTGACGCCTTCGCCACCCTTGGGCTCGCGGTTTGGCCCCAGGAACATGATCGTGCCATCGAGGCGCAATTCGGCAACGATATCCGACTTCGGCCGATCCTCGCGGAAATCCTTGAGATCATATTCCTCGGTCAACTTCGTCTTGCCGAAGGTCCAGCCGCGATAATGGTCGCGGATCAGGCTGTCATAGCCGCGGCCGCGCTTGATGAGCGTGCGCCCGCGCGTGCCCATGCCGATGGCGCGGGGATCTTCGTCCTCGGTATCCTGTGCCGAGAGCTGGTAGACCTTGTGACGGCCGAGTTCCGGCGCGAAGTGGCCAGACACGAGCGCATTATAGGGCTCGTTCGCCGACAGACCGACAACCTGGTCAAAGGCCGAATGGTCGAGCCGCACTTCGGCGTCCTCCGACAGAACCTCGCCAAAGAATGTGTTGAGGCCGGCTTCGCGGGCTGGCCGCAGGCGCCGCCAGTTATTGTCGGCGAGGATCGGCTCGATACCGACATCGCGCAGCACTTTCGCAAGATCGATGCTCCAGGGGTTCACGCCGACCAGCAGCACGCCCGGCTTTTCCTTGCGGGCAAGGCCAAGCCGCCGGGCCAGCGGCCCGATGGTAAAGCCGTGCAGCACAACGGTGACGAACACCATGGCAAAGGCGAGCGGTGTGATCTGCTCTGCGCCCGAGAAGTAGAACTTGCTGTCGCCGCGCCGGCCAAGGTCTTCCAGCAGCGTCGCGAACAGGCTGGAGACGGCGACGGCCACGATCCCGCGGGGCGCAATCCAGCCAAGCAGCAGCGCCTCGTTGCGCTTCAGCGTGCCGAAGGTCGCGATCCAGACGGAAAGCGGCCGGACGATGAACAACATGCACAGCAGGAAGGCCAGCGTGCGCCAGGTGAGCGCATCCTTGATGACATCGGGCCGAAGATTCGCCGTGAGGATCACGAACACGCCCGAGACGAGGAGGACGGCAATGTCTTCCTTGAACTTGCGCAATTCCGCGATGCCGGCGAGGCGCGAATTGGCCAGCGTCATGCCATAGGCGGTGACGGCAACGAGGCCGATTTCCTTCTCGATCTGCTCGGCGAGCGCATAGCAGAGGATGATCGAGGCAAAGATGATGGGGGCCTTGAGGTATTCCGGCGTCCAGCCGGCGCGGAAAGCGCGGACCATGGCCCAGCCAAAGGCAATGCCAAGCGCCACGCCCATGCCTGCGGCCAGCACGATCATCGCGCCCTTGCCGAGAATGGATTCGCCCGTTGCCGCCACGCGAATGATCTCGAATGAGGCCACCGCGAACAGTGCGCCGACAGGATCGTTGACGATGCCTTCCCATTTGAGGAACTGCCCGGCCTTGCCGCCGAGCTTTGACTGGCGCAGCAGCGGCATGATCACGGTAGGCCCGGTGACCACCATGACGCCCGCAAAGACGATGGAGCTGGACCAGTCGAGCCCGGCCGCATAGCGCGCGGCCAGCGTGCCGAGGCCCCAGGCCATGGGCCCGCCAATGAACACCATGCGCCGCACGGCGGCGCCCGCATCACGCAGGTTCTCGAATTTGAGGACGAGACCACCCTCGAACAGGATGACGGCCACCGCCAGCGACACGATGGGACGGAGCAGATCATTGCCGCCGCCATTGAACACGCGCTCGGGATCAAGCAGCGGTGCGCCAAAGATCACGGCCCAGAGCGGGCCCGCCGCAAGGCCTGCCAGCGCCATCAGCACGATGGCCGGGGCCTGCAGGCGCCAGGCCAGCCATTGCGCACCAATGCCAAGCGCGCCGATCAGCGCGCAAGCGAAGATCAGCTCGCCCGATCCGGCACCTGCGAGTGCAAAGTCCATATGGTTCATGTGCGCCCTGTCAGCTTAGGAGCCGTTTCCCCCCGGCCCGCACTATGCGGACTGGGCCTTGATGTCATCGGCAAAGTCGAACCCGATTTCCCGGGTGCCATAGTCTCCAACCTTGTAACGCTCAATATTCTCCGCAAACCAGTTCAATACATGTGAATACACATGTTCATAGAAAGGTTCAGGGTCCTTGTCCTTGAGCGGCAGGCGAAATTCATACTCTGCACCATCTTCTATCTGGATGATGAAGACATCACCCACCTTGCGGCATTCCATGGTGACGCGCATCCAGTCGGCCTGTTTCGAGACCCGCACCGCGAGGCCGAAAGCGATCGGCACAAGCGGGCGAAAGCCCCGTGACGGCATGGAAAAGGCCTGGTCGCCATGCGCCTTGGGCTCGAATGCCCCTTGCGGCGGCACCAGATGCACGCAGATGCCGTCCGGCGCACCGATATAGTCGCACAGGCCTGCCCGCATCTCCTCTGCCAGCGAGCGGATGCGGTTATAGTTTTCAGCAGCGAGCGCCTCATAGGTCTCGACCGTGGCAATCAGTTCTTCAAAACGCGACAATAGGCATAGCCTCCGGGCCTGGGCAGGTCAGATATGTACGAAAGACTAGGCCGGGAAGGCCCGGCCTTCAAACTTTAAGGTTGCGACCATGGGGCAATGGTCGGATGCCTTGGGCTCCATCCAGCCGATTCCGGGGAATCTGGGCCCGGCATATCGCGCCGCGTGGTAGGGCGAGCCAGCCCGCACGATACGTATATCCGGCGCCGGATTCAGCACTGCAAGACGCGGCGAGAGGAACATGTGGTCCAGCGCGCCATAGATGTCGTCTTCGGCAAAATGATGCGTCCAGCGATCCAGCGGGTCAGCAATCGCCTGTGAGGCGAGGTCCACGGCAAAGCCGTCATCCAGGAGGGGATCGAGGCCGCTATCATCGAGCGCCACGCCGTCCACTTCGCGATAATCGTTGAAATCGCCGAGGATGATCCATTCTTCGCCCGCAGGATCTGCAAAACGCTCCCCTATGATGCGGCGAACGGCCTGCGCTTCGGCGCGGCGCACATCGCGGGTACGCAGCCGGCCGCCATGCATCGACTTGAAATGACAGACGAAGAGCGTCAGCGCCCGCCCTTTCACGGCGATATCCACTTCGAGGCAGTCGCGCCGGAAGGCGAGGTCGTTCACGCTCTGGCCCCGAGGCGGCATGACCTCCAGCGATCCATAGGTGCGCCGGGCATGGCTGCGCTGGAAGACGACCGGCACGCGCGAGAGGAGGCCGACATCGATGCCGCGCGTGTCGTTGCCCTCATGCAGCACGCGCCCGCCGAACGCGCTGCCGGCCCAGCGGGCCACATAGCGCGTATCGAAAGCCGTAAGGGTGACGAGGTTCTCGACCTCCTGCAGGGCGCAGACATCGGCCTCGGTGGCGGCCAGCGCCTGCGCTGTGAGGGTGCGGTCATCTTCGGAGAGGACATTGAACACCGCGTCGACCTGCGCGGCCACAGTCGCCGTGTCGACATCGGTGAGCTGCTGGCGCGCATCGGGAATGCCGGCCCTGCGGAAATCGCAGCGCATCATCAGGTTTTCGCAATTGAAGGTCGCAAGGCGCAGTTCAGGCATCAGGCGGACATTCGCCCGCTGCTGCCGGAAAGGTCAATGCGCGATAACCGGGCGAAGCGCCCCGCCTGCGCCCTTATTGGTCGGATTTGTCCCCGATAACGCGGTAGCAATAGAGCTGCAGGCCGCAATAGGCGAGCACGATGCCCATATTGGCCGAGGCCAGCGTGCCGTAGGACTCGCCGCGCACAGGCGCCAGAATCAGTTCTATGAAGGTGGCCATGCCGAGCACGATAATGGCCGCCGCGCCCGAGCGACGCAGGCCGATGGTCAGCGCCACCCAAACCGTCAGCGAGGCAAAAGCCACCGTCCGGAAGATATGGTCGTCGAGACCGATCTCCTGTCCAGCGCTATAGGCCGTCACCTTCAGCGCCATGAATATGGCGATAAGGCCGGTCAGTCCCGTCGCAACCGTTTTCAGGTCACCGGATACCCAGTAATTACGCTGGGGCGTCATTTCTGCAGTTTGATCGGCCATATCATCACCTCGTCCCAAGAGATTAGATTTGAATATGACAGAAGCCGATTGCCCGCATCTTAAGGAATACTGAGGAATTTCAGGCCGCTGTTCGTGATTTGGCAATGAATCGGGACGCGCTGAGCGCCTGTTCCAGCGTGGCCGTATCAGGCTGGAGTGCCGGCGGGATCGCGGCGCGGCCCATTTCCAGCGCCACGCCCGGCGCCAGACCTTCACTATACGCGCCGAGCGTCGACCGGATCACATCCAGGAACCGGGCATCCTCATCAACGATCTGCCCGAACCGGGCGGCGACAGGCCCGACAAGCCCATAGGCGAGGAAAACACCGAGGAATGTGCCAAGCAGCGCCGAGCCGATCATCGTGCCGAGCACGGCGGGCGACTGGTCGATCGAGCCCATGGTGCGGATGATGCCGAGTACGGCAGCCACGATGCCGAGCGCCGGCAGGGCATCGGCCAGCGTGTTGAGGGCGCCGACCGCCTTCATGCGCTGGTCGAGATAGGCGGCAATGGACTGGTCCATGCGCTGTTCAGCGCGGGCGGGGTCCGACAGGTCGAGCGCCATCAGGCGGAAAGCGTCGCAGATCATGCCGGAGGCGCCTTCATCGTCCAGAATCCGCGGCACAGCTTCAAAGGCGGCGGACTCTTCCGGCGTTTCAATATCGGCTTCGATGGCCACAAAGCCGCCCTGACGGGCCTTGCGCATCAGCGTGCCGAGCAGCACCAGCAGGTCCTGATAGTCGTCCCGCCGCCATTTCGCGCCGCCAAACGCCTTGGCAAAGCCGCCGAGCGCCTCGCGCGCCACGCTCAGGGAATTGCCGATCAGGACCGTGCCAACTGCCGCGCCGCCGATCAGCGCCATCTCGAACGGGAGCGCATGCATGGCGCCGCTGCCGCCCGTCAGAAAGAGACCGCCGAAAACGAGGACAAAGACAAGTATGAGGCCGGCAAGCTGCGCCAAGGAAGGGCCTTTCGAGGCAGGAACGATCCTTACTTACGCAGAAGGGTCTTAACCCTGCGTTTCATTTCGTCTGCGGGCTCTCGCGTGCTTGCGGCGGTTGATCGGGCTCGCCGCACCGCTTATCACAGTCAGGAAGGCCCATCGGGGGGTGGCGCCGCGGAGTTCTGGTTCCACCATGCGCATCATGCTTGCTGCCCTTGCCCTCATCTCTGGCCCCCTGACCGCAGCCGCGCAGCAGGCCATTCCAAGTGATGGCTACCGCGTCTGCGCCCCGGAACAGACCATGCAGGGACGCACCATTGTCCGCGAGGCCTGCGGCGACCTTGTCCAGCCGGACTTTGCCGAGGGCGGGTTCGCATCGCTGTCGGAGCTTGAGGCGGCTGGCGAAGCGCGCGAAGCCTTCCTCGCCGAGATCACGGCCTATGCGGCCTGCGTCTCCGGCTTCATCGATGCCGCGCGCCAGCCGGGCATGCCGGCTGACAGCCTTGCGCCGGATCAGGCGGCCTGCGCCCATTCCTGGGCCGAAGAGCAGGCCACGCAGGCCGTTCGCGACTATGGCCGCGCCTGCATCGCCTACTCCAACCGCTCCATGACCGATTCAAGCCTGACGCCCTGGTCAGGCGCCTGCTACCCTACGGCAACCGGAAATAATGGCTAAGGCGCTGTCTGGACTTTTGTTCAGCACCACCTGATTAGTCAGTTCCATGTCCCAGACCGGTGATTCCCTTATCGATGCGCCGCGCCCTGATCGCCGCGGCGCTTTCTTTCTTCTGTTCTTCTCGCTGATGGCGATTGGCGCGGGCAACACGATGCTCATAGCTGCCGTGCTGCCGCCGCTGACACGCGAGCTGAACCTGCCGGACTGGATGGCCGCGAGCATCTTTGCGCTTTCGGCCTTCTTCTGGTCGACCACGTCGCCAATTTGGGGAAAGCGGTCGAACACCTGGGGTCGTCGCCCCGTCGCCGCCATGGGCCTTGCGGCCTATGGCATGTCGATGACACTGCTGTTCGTGTTTGGCGGCCTTGCCCTGAACGGCGTGCTGCAGGGATCAGTCCTCATCTTCATCTGCCTCGCGTCGTCACGCTCCCTCTTCGGGATATTCAGCTCCGGCGTGAACGGCGCCGCGCAGGCCTATGTCGCCGACCGGACCAGCAAGGCAGAGCGCCAGTCCGAAATTGCGCTCATCACGTCAGGCTTCAGTGTCGGCACCGTGATCGGTCCGGCCTTTGCCGCCGCCCTCGTGGCCACCGTTGGCCTGCTCAGCCCGCTGGCAGCCACTGCTGTCATCGCCTTCGGCATGGCTGCCGCCGTCTGGTTCCGCCTGCCGGAACAGCGCGACCCGGTCTCTGACGCCACAAAGTTCGAGGACGACATGGGCGGGCGCGGGCTGTGGCGTTCGGGCCCTGTCCTGCCCTTCCTGATCTTTGCGGTCTGCCTGTCACTGGTCAGCGGCATCCTCACGCAGGTCTTCGTCTTCTCGGTGATGGACAAGCTGCATGTCGAGGGACGCCAGGCGGCCCAGTTTACCGGCCCGGCCTTTACGGTCGGCGCCCTGGCCGTGCTGATGGCGCAGCTGGTGCTGATCCCGCGCCTGAAAATGAAGAACAAGACGCTGATGTGGGGCGGTTGCCTGCCCTTGCTGGCGGGCGCCGTGCTGCTGATCTTCGCCAAGGACTATGCCAGCCTGATCCTCGCCCAATTCTTCATCGGGCTCGGCAGCGGCCTCGCGCGCCCCGGCTTTTCCAGCGGCGCGTCACTTGCGGTGTCGCCACAGCTTCAGGGCAATGTCGCCGGGCTCGTGATTTCGGCCAATGGCATGGGGTTCATCATCACACCCTTCTTCGGCCTCTTCGTGTACGAGTATGTGAACCCGCACCTGCCGTTCATCTTCTGCGCCGGCCTGCTGGTCTTCATGACCCTGTTTGCGCGTTTCGGACTGAAGGATGGCGTCGGCGAGTTTATCGCCGACGATGATGAATCCGCCTGATCAGCTCGGCCCGTCGGCTGATGACACGCCGACTGTACCGCCCGAATCCGTGCCTGTGACCAAAGCCAGCATTTCCTTGGTCGGATAGCCGTCGGCCACGATGCCGCGTGACTTCTGGAAACCCATCAGGGCAAGCTTGGTCTGGCGGCCGGGAATGCCATCCACAGGCCCGGCATTATAGCCCTGCGCCGTGAGGCCCGCCTGCAGCGCCTTGATATCGGCCACCGACAACGGCTTCAGATAGGTCGGCCATGGCGTCACCGGGCCCGGCTGGCCGATAATGGCATTGCCTGCCATGCCCACGGCAAAGGCATAGGAGTCGGCATTGTTATAGGCCTTGAACACCTTGAAATTGGGGAAGAGCAGATATTTCGGCCCGGCTGCACCTGCCGGCAGCCAGAGCTGGGCCGCATTGGCGCCGCCGGTCTCGAAAGCGCCGCCCGCAATGGGGGTGAGGCCCGCAGCCCGCCATGTGTCCATGTTGCGCTCGGTGCCATCCGCGAGGCTGTAATCGAAGCTGAACGGCACCGCGACTTCGATGCCCCAGGGCTGGCCCATCATATAGCCGGATTTCTTCAGGTAGTTGGCCGCCGAGGCGAGCGCGTCGCCCTCATTCTTCCAGACATCCTTGTGCCCGTCGCCATCGAAATCCTCGGCATAGGCCACATAGGTCGACGGCATGAACTGGGTCTGGCCCATGGCGCCAGCCCAGCCTGCGATCAGGTCAGAGCGTTCGGCATCGCCGCGCTCAACCATGGTCATCACGGCATAGAGTTCCTTCTCGGCGAAACTCTTGCGACGGCCTTCCACGGCCATATTGGCCAGCACATTGCCCGCATCGAAATTGCCGATGACGGCGCCATAGCTTGTCTCCATGCCCCAGATCGCGACCACAACCTGGCGGTCGACGCCGTAGCGCGCCTCGATCTGGTCAAACAAAGCAGGCGCCTCGGCGAGGCGCTCCTTGCCGTTAGTAATGCGGCTGTCGCCGAGGGGCACTTTCAGATAGTCCCAGATCGGCTTGGAAAATTCGGCCTGATCGCTGATGCCAGTGCCGGCAACCTGAAAATCCGTTCCGAGCCAGAGCGCAATCGGCTCGATGCCCGTCAGCAGCGACTTGACCAGTTCCCGGTCATGCCCGGCGGCCAGCGCGCGATTGGAAAAATCATTGCGCCAGGCATCCATGGCCGCATGGCCGGATGAGGCATATTTGATCGGGCCCGTTTCGGGCACCTCGACAGGCGTGCTGCCGGTGACGGGGGGCTTGCTGGGCTGGGGCCCTGCCGCGCAGGAAGCCAGCAGACCCGTTAACGCTGCAGCCGCCAGTAATTGCGTTCGCGCGAGGCCTTTCTGTATCATTGTGGCTCTCCGACTGTTATGACGCGCATCACAGTGTGCGTCCTTGACTCTGCTACCCGGATTCATTACTCGCACCGCTTTCCTAATTCCTTATGATCGTCAGGCCAGACCCATGAAAGTCCGCTCGTCTCTGAAGTCCCTCAAGGCACGTCACCGTGATTGCAAGATCGTGCGCCGCAAGGGCCGCGTTTACGTGATCAACAAGACCAACCCGCGCTTTAAAGCCAAACAGGCCTGAGCCGAAGATGAACAGGCAATGAGGCGGGAAAATGACCGTTTCGATTGCCCTGTTCGATCTCGGCCATGTTGTGCTCGATTGGGAGCCATCGCGCCTCTACACCAAAATTTTCGACGATGCGGCCGCCCGGGATCACTTCCTGGGCGAAATTTGTACAATGGACTGGCATACGCGCCACGACGCCGGCGCGAGCTTCGCCGAGAATGCCACCAGCCTCATTGCCCAGCACCCCCAATATGAAGGCGAAATCCGCGCGTGGGGCACGCGCTGGATGGAAATGTTCGACGGCTATGTCGACGGCACGGCCGAGCTGATCGAACGGCTCGATGCGCGCGGCGTCCCGCTTTATGCCCTCTCCAACATGCCTTCGGACCCATGGGAGGAAATGCTCGCCCATTTCGAGGTGCTGCAGCGCTTTCGCCATGTCGTCATCTCCGGTGACCTGAAGATGGTAAAACCAGATCCGGCGATTTACCGGCACGCGCTCGAAGCCATTGGCGGCCCAGAGCCGGAAACGGTTCTCTTCATTGATGACCGCGAGAGCAATATCGCCGCCGCCGACGCGCTCGGATTCGCGACACATCACTTCACCGGCGCGGCCGGGCTGGAAGCCGCGCTGGAGGCCCACGGCCTGCTTTGATGCAAACTCCTGTTGCCGCAGCGCGCTTCCCGTCCATATTGAACTTCATGCTCAAGCCACTGATCCTTGCTGCACTCCTCCTTGCCGGGCAGGCCTCTGCGGCCCCGTCGGACGAAATGTTCCAGAAACTGCACGATGCGCCGAGCGAAAGCGAAGCCAATGATGCCGCGCAGGATATCTGGGCGGCCTGGATGGAATCCGGCTCGCCCACAGTCGACATGATCATGGAGCGCGCCGTCGATGCGCAGACGGTCGGCGAATTTGACACTGCCCGTGCCCTTTATGATCGCGCCATCATGATCGATCCGGACTATGCCGAGGCGTGGAGCCGCCGCGCGAGCCTGTTCCTGAATGACGAGAATTTCCCCGAAGCCCTGCGCGACCTGAACGAGGCCCTTCGCCTCGAACCCCGCCATTTCGGGGCCTGGGCCGGACTTGGCATCATGATGGAAACCATGGGCGCCGAGAAGGAAGCCCTCGCCGCCTATCGTCAGGCGCTCGAGATCTATCCCCTGATGACGCAGGCCCTGCAGGCAGAGAAACGTCTCGCCAAGCAGGCCGAAGGCCAAGGACTTTGAAACGCATGATCAGCCTTGCCTTGATCGCCCTTTCCGCCGTCGGTGTCGGGGCCTGCGTGTCCAGCGCCGCTTATACGTCGAAGATCGAGGCTGCCAATCCCGAAGCCGAAGGCCGGATGCTGACCGTGAATGGCCATGGCGTGAACGTGCTGACAGCCGGCAATTCGGGCCCGCCAATCCTGATGATCCATGGCGCGAGCGCCAATGCGCGCGAATTCACATGGACGCTCGCCCCGCGACTTTCGGCTGACCACCGCATCTTCATGGCCGACCGGCCCGGACACGGCTATTCCGAGCGCTTTGACGGGGCCGAACATCTTGGCGAGCAGGCTGCCCAGATGGCGGGTGTGCTCGACCAGCTGGCGCCCGGCGAAAAGGCCGTCATCGTCGGTCATTCCTTCGGGGGCGGCGTGGCGCTGCGGCTCGCATTGGATCGCCCTGACCTCGTGAAAGGCCTCGTCCTGATTGCGCCTGTGACCCATGACTGGGGCGGGGGCGGACAGGCCTGGTACAATGGCATCTCGGCAGCGCCGCTTGTCGGGCCTGTCTTCACGCAGCTTGTACCGACTGTCGGTCCGGCGCAGGTCAAGGCAGGCATTGAAGGCGTGTTCAACCCCGCGCCCGTGCCGGAAGGCTATTTCGAGAAATCGGCCATTGGCCTGCTCTTCCGCCCGCCGAACTTCCGCGCCAATGCGCAGGACGTTCAGGCCCTGCGCGAGGAACTGGGCGCGCAATCGCCGCGCTATCCCGAACTCAAGGTGCCGATCGTCGTCTTCTCCGGCAGCCAGGACACGGTGATCAAGCCGAACCTGCATGTCGGCAAGCTGAAGAAACAGGTGCCTGTCGACCTCGTCATCCTGCCGGATGAAGGCCACATGCCGCATCACGCGCATGGCGCAGATGTGGCCGATGCCATACGGCGTCTGGCCATTAACGATAAGTCTCGCTAAGAGGCTCAGCCTGCCCCACGCCATATCGATTCGAGGACCATCTTCATGGACGACGCTGCCGCCACGCACCTGACCGAGACCACCAAGGAAAAGCTTCGCCAGACCGTAGGCAAGATCGAGCGTCTCGAAGAAGAAAAGAAAGAGGTCGCCGAGCAGATCAAGGAAGTCTACGCCGAAGCCAAGGCTTTCGGCTTTGACGTGAAAGCGCTCCGCCAGGTGATCCGCCTGCGCAAGGTCGACAAGGCCGACCGCGAAGAGCAGGAAATGATGCTCGAACTCTACCTTCTGGCCACGGGCGACGCCTGATCCCATTGGCCTTCGGCGCGGAATGACCTAAGTCTCATTCCATGTCCCGCGACGTCGACGAACGCAAGAAACGTGCAGCCCTGCGCAAACTGCGCAAGGCCGCCGCGCTTGCGGAACAGGGCCTCGGCCCGGAACTCTCCGATTGGGAGCGCCAGTTCCTTGAAGAGGTCGAGCAGCGCATCGAGACCTATGGCTCTGCTTTTGCCGACCCCGAGAAAGGCGCCGAGGGCGATGCCCTTTCCGCGCTTCAGCGCATCAAGCTGAAAGAGATCGACAAGAAGGCGCGCGGCAAGGGCGGTTCCGGCTTCAAGTCGAAATCGCGCCCGGCCTACACGCCGCGTGTGCGCAATGTCGACGCCGAAGCGGAGGAAGCCAAGGGCGAGGACACGCCTCCACCCCCGCCGCCCGCCCCGTCAAAACCCCGCCTTGTCTCCGCGGCGCTCCCTCCGCTAACCGGTGAACGGTCCGGGAATACCCCGCCAACGCCCCCTGCGCGCCCCAGCTTCCGGGTGATTGAGGGCGGCAAGGCGAACACGTCCGACTAGATCTCTCACCCCGCAAAGGCCCGCCATGACCCAGGACACGACCCCGAATTCCCCGCGAACCGTCGTCGTTACGGGCGCCTCGACCGGCATTGGCGCGGCGACCGCCCGCCACCTCGCCCACCATGGCTGGCGCGTCTTCGCCGGTGTGCGCAAGGAGTCTGACGGCGACACGCTCAAGGCCGGATCGACCGGGGACCTGCGCCCGCTCATCATCGACGTGACGAAACCCGAAAGCGTGGAATCTGCCGTCAAGACAGTGGCCGATGCGCTTGGCGGAACGCGGCTTGGCGGCTTGGTCAACAATGCCGGCATCGCCAAGATCGGCCCGTTAGCGCTACAGCCCATGGACGAATTCGAAGCGCATTTCGAGGTCAATGTCTTCGGCTTGATGCGTACCTCGCAGGCCTTCATTCCCCTGCTCGGTTCGGACCCCGACCGCAGCGGTCCGCCCGGCAGGATCGTCAACATCACCAGCGTCGGCGGTCGCCTGGCCGCGCCTTTCCTAGGCGCCTATGCGGCCACCAAGCATGCCGTCGAAGCGCTGACCGACAGCCTCCGCCGCGAGCTGATGATATATGGCATCGACGCCATCGCGATCGGCCCCGGTTCGGTCAAGACGCCGATCTGGGACAAGGCCGAGGAAGCCAATACGGATCAGCCCTATGCAAACAGCGACTGGGCCGGGCCGCTGAAAAAGTTCGAAGAAGTCATGCTCGGCGGCGGTCGCACCGGCCTCGAGCCGGTCGAGATCGGCCAGATCGTGCAGACGGCGCTGGAAGATTCCAGCCCCAAGCCCCGCTATGCCCCTGTCCCGAACAAGCTGACCAACTGGACCATCCCGACCCGCCTGCCCAAGCGCATGCTTGATGGGATCTTCGCCAAGCGCTTCGGCATCAGCAAACCGGACTGAGCCCGCAAAACTTTTCCCGTGCACCTTGACGTCCCGTGCGGAAGCCGCGCCCATGCTGCGCAAAACGGGAGGAAAAAGCCATGACGGATCTCAAAGGCAAGGTTGCCATCATCACAGGCGCGGCCAGTGGTATCGGGCTTGCGGGGGTTGAAACCTTCGTCGCCGCCGGCGCGCAGGTCATTGCCGGCGATGTGCAGGACGAGAAGGGCAAGGCGCTGGAAACGCGTTTCGGGCCTGACAAGGTGCGCTTCACCCATTGCGATGTGACCGACATGGGCCAGCTGGAAGCGCTGATGCAATCGGCCGTGGATGCGTTTGGTGGCCTCGACATTCTCTGGAACAATGCGGGCCATGGCGGCACGCCAACCAGCGTTGAGGAGCTTGATCTCGACGGCTTTGACGCAACCATGAACCTGCTGCTCAAGCAGGTCTTCGCAGGCACCAAGTTTGCCATTCCGCATATGAAGGCCCGCGGCAAGGGATCGGTCATCAACACGTCATCCATCAGCGCGGTCTGCGCAGGCTATGCGCCGATCACCTATTCGGTCGCCAAGAAGGGCGTCGCGCACTTCTCCAAGCTCGCCGCAGCCGAGCTTGCGAAATACCAGATACGCGTCAACGCCATCCTGCCGGGCTTCATCGCCACATCCATCTTTGGCGCATCACTGGGCCTGTCACGTGAAGTGGCTGATCAAATGGCCGAAATGGTCTCGCAGGCGGGCGGCAGCATGCAGCCCATCGGTCGCGTGGGCCGTGGTAGCGACATTGCCGAAATGGCCGCCTTCCTCGCCTCGGATGCGGCGAGCTTCATCACCGGCGGCGAATTCCTCGTCGATGGCGGCATGACCGTCGGCCCGCCTCACAGCTGGAACGAGCAGGTCGCCAGCCCGCTTCTCGATGCACTCGGCATTTCGCCCGAGCAGGCCGAGCAGATGCGTCTTGCAATGGCCGCTCAGTCCTGAACCGTATCGGCCAGTCCCGGGATTGCCTCGACGGCCTGCAGCAGGTCTTCCAGCGTCGCCGAGCGGAACATGCGGCGGCCCTTCTCGTCGGCCAGGACATAGCCCCGGGCGCTCTTTGTCAGCGGGAAACGGCGCCAGTGCGCGCGGGTGCGGAATATCCAGACCTGTTCGGGCGCTTCGCCTGCCGTTGCCCAACCGGTCCACATGTGTTCGATCGGCAATTGACGCCACAGGCGATCGATCTCGTCGATCTCGGAAGCGGTGAAAGGGTTCATGGAAAATAGTCCACATCTGTCTGACCCAGCTGAAGATAACCGTCCCCAAGGCGTGCGCAACCTGGAAGGTGCGCTCTGGATGGCTGCGTCAGGCGCGGTTTTTACCGCCTTCCTGACCCTCTCGAAGCTACAGTCCGCCCATTATGATCCCGGCTTCCTCGCCTTCTGGCGCACGGCTGTCGCGCTCTTCATCACGCTGCCTGTCATCTTTCGCTCCGGACTTGGCATCATGCGCGTGCAGCAGCCCCTGCTGGTCTTCCTGCGCAGCATATTCGGCACGATGGGGTTCATTCTCAGCTTCTACGCCGTGTCTGACGCGGTTGGCCTGCCCTTGTCCGAGTTCAACGCAATCAGCTTTTCGCGGGCGATGTTCATCACGGTCTTCGCTGCCTTCTTCCTCCGCGAAACCGTCGGCTGGCATCGCTGGGGCGCGACATTGGCCGGGTTTATCGGCGTGCTGGTCATCACCCATCCCCAAACGGGACTCAGCCTTGGCATCCTTCTCGCCCTCGGCGCGGCATTCTGCATGGCGGGAGCGATTGCGATGGTTAAGTCGCTGTCGCGCCTGCACAGGCCGATGACACTGCTGATCTGGGCTAACCTGCTGTCATCCGTGCTGCTGCTACCTCTGGCGATCTGGAAATGGCCCGCCGTCGCACCGTCGCTACAGGACTGGAGCCTGATCGGCCTGATGGGCCTCTGCGGCGCGCTGGGCCAGTATCTCTACATTCGTGGCATGAGCATTGGCGACGCGTCCTTCCTGTCGCCCATCGACTATCTGCGCCTGCCCATGGCGGCCACGGTCGACTGGCTACTGTTCCAGCTTCTCCCGGGCCCGTGGACCTGGGTCGGTACCGCAATCATCATTTCCGCCACCTTTTACATTACCTATCGCGAGCATAGGCTGTCCGCCCGCGCAGCCACACCGCCCTTGTGAATTTTGGTGAATTCGTTCATCGTTCATGAAAATAAGGGAGGTTTCGCATGGCCAAGGTCCTCGTCACGGGCGCAACCGGGTTCATCGCCGGGCACGTCATTCTCCAGCTGCTTGAGGCGGGCCACGAGGTGCGGGGCACCGCCCGGTCTGCCTCCAGCGCGCCGAAACTCAACGCGGCACTCAGCAAATATGCCGGCAAGCCGGTCAATATCGAGCTCTACGCAGCCAATCTCGAGAACGATGCCGGCTGGGCCGACGCCGTCGCTGGCATGGACTATGTCCAGCACGTCGCGTCGCCCTTCCCTGCTGGCGTCCCTAAAGATCCTGACGACCTGATCCGCCCCGCGAAGGAAGGCGCAATGCGCGTTTTGAAGGCTGCCAAGGGGGCTGGCGTGAAACGTGTTGTGATGACCTCATCCATGGCCGCCATTGCCTATGGCTGGGGGGACGCGCGCCCAGCCGTGCTAACTGAAGAACACTGGTCGAACCCGGACAATCTCAAGGACAACACGGCCTATACGCGATCAAAGACAATCGCTGAGCGCGCGGCATGGGACTATGTAAACGGGGAAGGCAAGGGGCTGGAACTGGCCGTCATCAACCCGGCCGCCGTGCTGGGCCCGGTCATGAGCGCCGATCTCTCCGCCTCACTTGAATTGCTGACCATGCCGATGTCGGGAAAGATACCCGCTGTGCCGCGCATCGGCTTCGGGATCGTTGACGTGCGGGATGTTGCCAGCGCCCAGGTTGCCGCCATGACACTGCCGGAAGCCGCAGGGGAACGCTTTTTGCTCTCCCAGCCCTTCATGTGGTTCTCCGAAGTCGCCGACGTGCTGCGCGAGGCTTTTCCGGATTACAAAAAGAAAATACCGAACGGCACGATGCCGGATTTTGTGCTGAAACTGGTCTCGATCTTTAATCCGACGCTCAAGCAGATCCTGCCGGAGCTTGGCCGCCAGCGCCAGATTTCAAATGAGAAGGCCCGCACCGTTCTGGGGTGGAAGCCGCACACCGCCAAGGAAGCCATTATTGCCGGCGGCCAGAGCCTGATCGATAACGGCATCGTCTGACGTCGCACAAGCCTCAGAAATCGTAGGCGATTCCCTTGCGCTCCCAGTCACCATAGCGGGTCGGCTCGATTGTCCGGGGGCCGCCATTTTCATCCTCAGGGAGGGCTGCCGCATCGGCCGCTTGAGCCGCGCGTCTTGCATCGGCTTCTTCCAGCGCCCGGCGCGCTTCGGGCGACAGGGTCTTGCGACGCTCTGCCTCGTTGGAACTGTGGTCGGTGTTTGGTGTTTCTTCACCCATGTGCCAGCAGACTCCTCAATTCGTTAACGGTCACCATATACCTAGCGGTACCGCCCGCATAAACAACGCGCTGCCGTCATAGTGGAGTCTATACCCCCATGGGGACTGCGAAAACATTCATCCTGCTAGCCATGCTGACCGCCCTGTTCATGGGTATCGGCTATCTCGTGGCCGGTACGACCGGCATGGCGATCGCCTTCGTGGTCGCGGCGGCAATGAACCTGTTTTCCTACTGGAATTCCGACAAGATTGTCCTGCGCATGCAAGGCGCCAAGGAGCTGACGGCTGACAATAAAAGCCCGATGCTGCGCACCTTTGCCAAGGATGTGGCCTCGCTCGCCGAGCGCGCCGGCCTGCCCGCACCGAAAATCTATATAATCGAGACGCCGCAGCCGAATGCGTTCGCCACCGGGCGCAGCCCGTCACATGCCGCCGTGGCCGCCACAACCGGCCTGCTGGGCATGCTGACCCGCGAGGAAGTCGCCGGCGTCATGGCTCACGAACTCGCCCATGTGCGCAATCGCGACACGCTGACCATGACCGTGACGGCGACCATCGCGGGCGCGATCGGCATGCTGGCCAATTTCGCGCTCTTCTTCGGGCGCGAGCGGACCGGCCTTATCGGGTCGCTGGCGATCATGATCATCGCGCCTCTGGCCGCCGGTCTTGTGCAGATGGCGATCAGCCGCTCGCGGGAATATGAAGCCGACGCCAAGGGCGCGGAAATTTGCGGCAACCCGCTCTGGCTTGCCTCAGCGCTTGAGAAGATCGAACGCGGCGCCCGCGCCTCGGTCAATGTCCAGGCGGAACGCAACCCGGCCATGGCCCATATGTACATTTCCAA
The DNA here is from genome assembly GCF_000682695.1 of Hyphomonas chukchiensis. Lineage (GTDB taxonomy): Bacteria > Pseudomonadota > Alphaproteobacteria > Caulobacterales > Hyphomonadaceae > Hyphomonas > Hyphomonas chukchiensis. The sequence goes on from NZ_AWFG01000001.1 coordinate 574,180, forward strand.
TCCGCTGAGCGGGCATGGCGTGGACAACCTGTTCTCCACCCACCCATCAACGGCCAGCCGCGTGGCCGCCCTTCGCCGCATGGCAGGCGACCAGATCAATGCCGATGTCAGCCCTGAAATGCGCCGCGCTGCCGGTCCCTGGGGCTGAACCATGTCCGGAGCCGATATTCGCCGCGCAGCAGCCGACCTGCTGACCCTGACCCTCGACAGCCGCCGTACGCTCGACGATGCGATGATGACGAGCCAGGTGTTCAATACGCTTGAAGGATCGGACCGCGGCTTTGCCCGTGCGATTGCGAGTTCGGCCCTGCGCCATCTCGGCTGGATCGATACCGCGCTCGCCCCGCTCCTTTCCCGTCCCCTGCCCGCCGTGACGGCACCGATACGCGCCCTGCTACGGACCGGCGTGACGCAGCTCTGGCTGATGGACACACCGCCGCACGCCGCCGTCGGCGAAACGGTGGAAGCCGCCAAGGGCTGGCCAGAGGCTCGCTCCGGCGGCGCCTTCCTGAACGCTGTCCTGCGCCGGGCAGACCGTGAGCGCCCTGATTTTGCGCGCATGTCGCCGCTCGGCATCTGGCCGGACTGGCTGATGGACATTCTCGTATCGGCCTACGGATCAGACGGCGCTGAAGCTTTGGCCAAGGCCCAGCTTACCGAACCGACGCTTTATCTGACGCCAAAATCCGATGCAGAAACTGTCGCCGCCGAAACCGGCGGCATGGCCGTGCCTGGAGGTGGCGTCGCTGTACCAACCGGCTCTGTGGAAGACATGGACGGTTTCGCCTCCGGCGACTGGTGGGTGCAGGACCTCGCCGCGATGATACCGGCGCACCTTCTGGACCCGCAGCGCGGCGACACGATTGTCGACCTCTGCGCCGCGCCGGGTGGCAAGACACTCCAGCTTGCGGCCGCTGGCGCCAGTGTGACGGCTGTTGACCGCTCTGCCCCTCGCCTGCGTCTCCTGAAGGAAAACCTCGCACGCACGGGCCTGAAAGCCACAGTCATAACCGCCAATGCCGACGAATGGCGCCCGCCAGAACCTGTCATGAAGATTTTGCTGGACGCGCCCTGCTCGGCCCTCGGCACGCTGCGACGCCACCCGGAAGGCGCCTGGATCAAGCGGGAAGCTGAAGTCGCACGCTTTCCGGCGGCGCAGGCGCGTCTGCTGGACGCGGCAATCGACATGCTCGCGCCGGGCGGTACACTGATCTATTGCGTTTGCACCCCCCTACCGGCTGAAGGCATCGACATCGTCGAGGCAGCACTCGCCACGGACCGGGTGGTGCGGGTGTCCGTAACGCCAGCCGATGTGCCCGGCTTTTCTCACGCGATCACGTCTTCGGGAGATGTGCTGACACTTCCGGGCGGCGACTCCGATCACGATACATTCTACATTTCCCGGCTGAAAAAGGCCTGATGGATCGCTGACGCTGGGATTTGCAGGGTTAATCGCCGTCAATCATGATGAAAAGTTCAGGATTGCCAGGCCCGCCCTGCCATTGAATTGCCCTGAATAGTCACAAGATAATCTGTACAGGTTCATCTGCTATTCAGCTGAAATCCCGCAAAGAGACCTCATTACAATGTGCAAGGAGCACTGATATGTTTGCAATTACCTCTTCCCGCGCTGTTCCTGGCAAGGTCATGGCTGGCGCGCTTGCCGCGCTTACGCTTGCTCTTGCGGGCTGCGCAAACAATCCCGGCGTCGGCACGACCAGCACGCAATCGGTTGGCCAGGCCTCGACCGTTTACCAGGGCACCGTTACGTCCGTGCGTTCAGTCACGATCAAGCCGGATCGCTCGCTCATCGGTACTGCCACAGGCGCGGTGCTCGGTGGCCTCGCCGGGTCTGAACTCGGCGGCGGCGACAAGGCCCAGACAGCGGGCGCCATTGGCGGCGCAGTGCTCGGCGGTGTGGCCGGTAACGCAGCCGGCAAGGGCCTCGGCACCAAGCAAGGCTATGCCTACGTTGTTCGCTTCAATAACGGCGAAGTGAAAGAGATCATCCAGGGCGCGGATCTTTACATCGCACCCGGCACGCCGGTCGATATCATTGCCGGCGCTGATGGCTGGAAACTGGTGCCGCGCGGCGGCTACTAGAGATTGTGCCTCTCAGGAGGCAAGTGGTGAAATTTTAACCACCCGGACAGCCGGCTGCCTTGTGCGGCCGGCTGTTCCCTTTTAGGGAGTTAACATGAGTAAGGTTCTGATTTCCCCATCGATTCTCTCGGCTGACTTTGCCTGCTTGGGAGACGAAATTCGCGCCATCGACGCGGCCGGCGCGGACATGATCCATATCGATGTGATGGATGGCCACTTCGTGCCCAACCTCACATTCGGCCCGCCCATCATCGAAATGCTGCGGCCACACACGAAAAAACCGTTCGACGTACACCTGATGATCGCGCCTGTGGATCCATTCATTTCGGCTTTCGCCAAAGCGGGCGCGGACATCCTGACCGTGCATCCGGAAGCGGGACCACATGTCCACCGCACGTTGCAGGCGATTCGGGCTGCCGGAATGCGCCCAGGCGTCGCGCTCAATCCCGGCACGCCAGCATCCATCGTCGAACCGCTGCTCGACAATGTCGACCTGATCCTGGTCATGTCGGTCAATCCGGGCTTTGGCGGCCAGAGCTTCATTGAGAGCCAACTGCGCAAAGTGGAGCAGTTGCGACACATGATCGACCAGACGGGCCGTGATATTGTTCTCGAGATTGATGGCGGCCTGAATCGTGAAACAGCGCCGCGTGCCATCGCGGCAGGCGTCACTGCGATTGTTGCCGGTTCTGCCGTTTTCAAGGGCGGACCTTCAGCCTATGGTGACAATATTCGGGCGCTCAGACCAAGCGTTCATGTATAGTAGGTTACAGGATGGGCCGTGCCTTGGGTGGTGGAGACAGCGAATTCCAGGCCGACCGAACGCGCTCCAGTGCTGATGACGCCGCAATTTGGCGCCGATTCCGGGGGCTGGCGGGCGAAGACGCCCGGATTGGTGCACTGCAACGGCTCAAGCTGTCAGGTCCTGTCCCGAAAGCCTTTGTCCATCACCTGCCAGACCTGATCCCCGCCGATACGTGGCGCGGCGAAGCCCTTATGCGCGATGTATGGCGGATCGGCATGGAGCGGCTGACTCTGGAGCGGGGCCAGCCGCCATGGACCGGACCGCTGCCGTCCCGGCATTTCGCGGACAGGTTGCATCGCTTTGATTGGCTGTCCGACCTTGTTTCACAAGGCGCCGCCGGTCAGGAGCGCGCGGCCGGTTTCGTCGATTCCTGGATCGAATCCTTTGGCACGTTCAATGGGTTTGCCTGGCGGGCAGAGCCGACAGCCAGCCGCCTGTGGAACTGGATGCGCTGTTCGAACGTCCTTTTCGCCGAAGGGTGCCCGCCGGAGCGCATGGAATGCCTGATGCGCCAGTTGCGCTATCTCTCTGAAATCCTGGACCAGACCACAAACCCGCGCACGCGCTGGATGGGGTCATGCCTTATGGTCGCTCGCTCTGTCTGCCTCGATGGCGCCCACCGGCTCGATGAGGCCCTGGCGCGGCTTGACGGTGAGTGCACCGCCCAGATCCTGCCCGACGGCGGACATGTCAGCCGCAGCCCCGCGCGCCTTCTCAACTCGCTGCTGAACCTCTTGGCCCTGCAGGAGGTTCTGCATAAAGCCGGGCACATTGTGCCGGACTATTTCGACAAGTGGATCGCCCGCATGGGCGCCATGCTGGCCTTCTTCCAGACGGAAGACGGCGCCCTCAACCCGTTCAATGACGGCGATGAAGCACGTCCCGAAGTCGTCGCAGCCGCGCTTGACCGTCTCGCCGCGCCGCCGCGCCGCTTCACGTTTGCGCCGAAGTCAGGGTTCCAGAAACTCCAGAAGGGGTCGCTGCGCCTTGTGCTCGATTGCGGCGAGGCCCCGCCCCCGCCCTTTGGCGATTATGCCCATGCTGGCGCGCTCGGCTTTGAACTGTCTGATGGCCCCGCCCGCCTGGTAACCTCCTGCGGCTATAGCGCCGAGGTCAATGTCGATTGGCAGGCCGCCGTGCGCCGCACGGGCGCGCATTCGACGCTTGTGCTGGCCGGACGCGATTCCTCCAATTTCGTGACGAATGAAGAGACGCGGCTCCTGGCGGCCATGGGTCCGGAGGGCATATCGGCCAAGCGCCTCGAGGAGTCCGACGAGATCTGGCTTGACGCCCAGCATGGCGGTTACAAGGCGGCCTGCGGCCTGCTGCACCGGCGGCGCCTGTTCATGTCCGGCGATGGCAGCCGCCTCACGGGAGAAGACTCCCTCGTGCGGCCGATCTCGCAGCCACCGTCCGACGACAACAAGTTCATCAATTTCGAAATCCGCTTTCATCTGCATCCCACCGTGACGGCCATGATGGGCCGCGATGCGATCCGGCTCATCTGCGACAATGGCTCTGTCTGGCGCTTCAAGACGAGCCATGAAGGCACCCGGCTTGAGCGCACGGTCTACCTCGCCCGCGGCAATGTCGAACGGCCCGAGCAGATCGTCATGGCAGGTTATGCCGACCCCAATAGCGATGGCAGCGAACCGCCCAACTGCATCCGCTGGGCATTCCTGAAGGAGAAGGTTGCATGACCCCGCAACGCGCCGCCCGTCGGGCCATGGCCCTGACACTCGGTTTCGACAGCAGCATGGCTGCCGTGTCGATGATTGCGGCCTCTGTCCTCGTCTGGTCGTCCGACGCCGTGGACGGGGCCTATTCCCTGGAATCGGCGATTCTGAGCACGAGCGTCTTCGTATTTGCCATGCTGATCGGCTTCCTGGTGCGCGGGGTTCAGAAACAGGTCTGGCGGCATATGGGCTGGCCCGACGCGGTGATGATGGTCCAGGCGATCGGCCTGTCGACCCTGTTTTACCTGCCGGTGATGCTCGTGTTGAACGGACGGCTCGTTGCGCCCTGGGCAACCTTGCTGGTCGCCACGCTGCTCTGGACCATCCTTCTGTTCGCCGGCCGCATGATCGCCCTGTCGCGTTCCACTCATACACCGCTGCAGATTTTCAGCCCGGTTTCCAAGACCGGCCAGCCCGTCCTGCTCGTCGGGGACGCCGACAGTTGCGTGCCGGTCCTGCGCCGCCTGCAGGGACAAGGGCCGGCGCGAAAGGTCCGCGTCCTCGGCGTTGTCGAGATGAAAGGCGCTGACCCGGGCCGGGCCATTCGGGGTGTACCGATCATGGGATGCCTCGATGATCTCGGCAATGTCATCGACGTTCTGCGCGTGCGGTATGGCCAGACACCCTGGCTCGCTGTGACGGGAGTGGCCCGTGAGCGCAAGGGCATGCTCAAAGTGCTCGAGATCGCCTCCAGCCACGGCGCAGAAGTGATGGCCTTCAGCGGCGATGAAGCCGCCCAAATCCTTGAGCCGGTGCACCCGGCCGATCTGCTGGCGCGTGCGGAACGCCGGCTCGATATCGAGCCCGTCCGCAATATCATCACGGGCGCCAGCGTGCTGGTCACGGGCGGAGGCGGCACGATCGGGTCCGAACTGACCCGCCAGGTCGCGGCGCTCAAGCCCGCCACCTTGACTATTATCGATGCCTCGGAATTCAATCTCTACAGCATCGACATGGCGCTTCGCACCCATGCCCCAAACGTCCCGGCCATGTCGCGCCTCGGCGATGTGCGGGACATCAGCCGCCTGACGGATGTCTTCCAGCGGGCGCAGCCTGACCTCGTGATCCATGCCGCCGCGCTGAAACACGTGCCACTCATGGAGCACAATCTCTGCGAAGCGATCCTGACAAATGTCGGGGGCGCCGTGAACGCCGCCCGCGCGGCCGTTGCCGTTGGCGCCCGCCGGTTCGTCTTCATCTCGACCGACAAGGCCGTAGACCCGGATAATGTCATGGGCGCCACCAAACGCCTTGCCGAGATTGCCGTCAGCCGGATTGCCGCCGCTTCCAGTATGACTGCGTCCATGGTCCGCTTCGGCAACGTGCTTGGCTCGTCCGGCTCGGTTGTGCCCCTGTTCGAGCGACAGATCGCCGCTGGCGGCCCCGTCACGCTGACCGATCCGGGCGTTACACGTTATTTCATGACCGTCGAGGAGGCCTCCTCGCTCGTTCTGCAGGCGGCCGCCCTGCAGGCCCATGAAGGCGACGCCGACCTCTTTGTGCTCGACATGGGCGAGCCGATTGCAATCCTGCAACTGGCCGAAACCATGATCCGCCTCAAGGGCCTGGTGCCGGGCGTCGATATCGAGATCGTCACGACAGGCCTGCGCGACGGTGAGAAAATGCACGAAGCGCTGACCTACTCCCACGAGGAAATCAGCCCGACCGCAGTCGATGGCGTCAATCGCGTCGCCTCGCCGAATGGTCATGGCGAACTGTTCGATAAGCAGCTCGCCGCACTGCTGGAGGCAGCCGCCCGGCGCGAACGCTCGGAAGCGCTTCGCCTGCTGGGTGTGCTGGTGCCGGAATACGGCGCCAACCGGGCTGAACGGAACCGGCGCCAGAGCGCTTGACGCCCCGGCCCTTCGTGCTACCCCGCGCGGTAATTCAGCCAGCCGCCAGAGGATGACCCCATGACCGACGCCGCCCACAGCGGATCTCCCGTGCGTATTCGCCGTGCCCTGCTCTCCGTCTCCGACAAGACAGGCCTTGTGGATCAGGCGCGCAAGCTGGTCGCAATGGGTGTTGAACTGGTCTCCACCGGCGGCACATCGAAACTGCTCAAGGAGGCTGGCCTTCCGGTCAAAGACGTCGCGGATCTGACTGGTTTCCCTGAAATGATGGATGGCCGCGTCAAGACGCTCCACCCGGCCGTCCATGGCGGCCTCCTCTACCTGCGCGACAACCCTTCTCATGTGAAGGATGCCGAAACCCACGGCATCGGCGCGATCGACCTGATCTATGTCAATCTCTACCCCTTCGAGGCGACCGTCGCCTCCGGCGCAGACTTCGAAACCTGTATCGAGAATATCGACATTGGCGGCCCGGCCATGCTGCGCGCGGCGGCCAAGAACGGCGCCTTCGTGGCCGTCTGCACCGATGGCGGCGACGTGGATGCCGTGATCGCCGACATGGAAGCCAATGACGGCAATGTGCCCGTTGCGCTCTGCCGCAAACTCGCTGCGAAAACCTATGCCCGCACCGCCGCCTATGACGCCGCCATCTCCGGCTGGTATGCCCGCCAGCTGGGCGACACGGCACCTGACTGGGCCGCGATTGGCGGCAAGCTGCAGCAATCCCTGCGCTACGGTGAAAACCCGCACCAAAAGGCCGCCTTCTATGTGAGCGGAGAAGCCCGCCCCGGCGTCGCCACCGCGAAACAGCTGCAGGGCAAGGAACTCTCCTACAACAATATCAACGACACGGACGCCGCCTACGAACTCGTTGGTGAACTCGGCGCCGAGACACCCGCGGTCGCCATCATCAAGCACGCCAATCCGTGCGGCGTTGCACAGGCTGGCTCGATCATCGAAGCTTACCGCGCCGCCCTCGCCTGCGATTCCACATCGGCCTTCGGTGGCATCGTCGCGCTGAACCGCCCGCTTGATGGACCGACCGCTGAGGAAATTTCGCAAGTCTTTACCGAAGTGGTCATCGCGCCCGGCGCGGACGCCGACGCCGAGGCAATTTTCGCCAAGAAGAAAAACCTCCGCCTCCTGATCACAGAAGGCCTGCCCGATCCGGCCTCGCCCGGCCATTTCGTCAAGACTGTCGCCGGCGGCTTCCTGATGCAGGACCGCGACTTTGGCCGCATCACGCGCGCTGACCTGAAGGTCGTCACCAAGATTGCCCCGACAGAGCAACAGCTCGACGACCTCCTCTTCGCTTGGCGCGTCGCCAAGCATGTGAAGTCAAACACGATTGTCTATGCCAAGGATGGCGCAACTGTCGGTATCGGCGCCGGCCAGATGAGCCGGATCGATTCAGCCCGCATTGCTACGCGCAAGGCTGAAGATGCCGCCGAAGTCGCTGGCTGGTCCGAGCCGAAGACGAAGGGCTGCGTCGCCGCATCCGACGCCTTCTTCCCGTTCCCGGATGGCCTCCTGCAGGCTGCGTCAGCCGGCGCACTCGCCGTGATCCAGCCCGGCGGTTCGATCCGCGACGACGAGGTTATCGCCGCCGCGGATGAAGCCGGTCTCGCCATGGTCTTTACGGGCATGCGCCATTTCCGGCACTAGGCCCGGACAGATCAGATCGAGACGATGATCTTGCCGAAATGCTTCTGCGACGCCTGATGGCCGAACGCATCGGCAATCTTGTCGAGCGGGAAGGTCTGGTCGAGCACGGGCTTGATGCCATTGGCTTCAATGGCCGCGATCATGTCTTCCTGCATGCTGGCCGAGCCGACCGTGATGCCTGACAGGGTGATGTTCATCGAGAACAGTGCCGCCGTCGGCACTTCGCCCGACACACCCGTCAGGACACCGATCAGCGAGATATGCCCGCCCATCTTGCTCGCGGCGATCGACTGCGCGAGCGTGCCCGGTCCGCCAATCTCGACCACTTCGTCAACACCGCGACCGCCTGTCAGCGCCTTGGCTTTCTTGCCCCAGTCCGGCGTGTCCTTGTAATTGATGAGGTGATCGGCGCCGAGTTCCTTCAGGCGCTTCAGCTTCTCGTCGGACGATGACGTCGCAATCACGCGCGCGCCGGCTGCCTTGGCAAATTGCAGCGCAAAGATCGAGACGCCGCCCGTGCCCTGCGTCAGCACCCAGTCGCCCGGCTTGATCTTGGCTTCCACCATCAGCGCGCGCCAGGCTGTCAGGGCGGCGCAAGGCAGCGTTGCGGCCTCTTCGAAGGAATAGCCTTCAGGCATGCGCGTGAACGCCGTTTCCGGCGCAGCGACCAGTTCGGCGCCAAATCCGTCTGCGCCATCGCCCGGCACGCTGGCAAAACCTGCCATTTCCGGCTGCCCGGAATACCAGTTCGGGAAGAACAGGCTCAGCACCTTGTCGCCCACTTTGAATTTCTTGGTGCCCTCGCCAACGGCGACGACTTCGCATGCACCATCCGACATGGGGATGCGCCCGTCCGGTGTCGGTATGCCGCCCATCACAACGACAAAGTCGTGATAGTTGAGGCTGCTTGCCTTCACCCGGACAAGGATTTCGCCCCGGCCCGAAGTGGGATCGGCGCGTTCCTCGATGACAAGATTTCCGGGACCACCGGGCTTTTTGACGGCTGCAACTTTCATTGTGTTTCCTCCTGTTGGCTCCAGAAGTCGGGTGCCTACGTAAGGGAAGTCAAGCAGATCAGCCGGGTTCCGCAGTGAGATTGACCGTATAGCAAAACTGGCCCGCCTCAGGGCGCGGCGTCTCCGCGTTGATATAGGTCCCGGCGGTTCCGTAATAATAGCCTTGAGGTGCGCCATCTCCGCCCCGCGCGAACACGGCGCAGATCTCGGCGCGCTGATCGTCCACGGGATGGATTTCAAATGGCTCACCCGTGATCGGGTCATCCTTCCAGTCCACATTGCTGCAGCCATCGGCCAGCCGCGCCGGCGAGGCGGGGTCGGCGATCGCTTCACGCGCGGCCTGCAGGTCCTCCGGCAGTGGCCCAACACCCCGGCTGTAGCAGTTCAGCGCTTCAGCAGTCGAAACGACTGCCTGCAGCCGCACATCATCCTGCTGTATGTCGCGCGCCTTGCCCGGCCCGCCAGTGATGACCAGGCCTGCGACGACACTTGCCGACGCCACACCCGCCAGCGCCACGGCCAGCCAGTCGCCTGCGCTACTTGGCGTCCACATCGCCCTGGTCCCCCTTTTCCGCATCGCTGATGAAATAGGTGAAGATCGCCCCGGCAATCACGGCCACGACGAGCGACTTGAGGATGAAACGGGTCGTCAGGTCGCCGCCGAGGAAATTATAGACAAGGGATGTCGCGTCCCCGAGCAGTGTACAGCCTGCGATTACGAGACTGAGATAGGTCAGCCATTTGCGTATTCGGGAGCGTTGCAGTTCAGGGCTGCGTTCCCGCGCCCCGCGCAGGATATAGCCGAGCCAGAGAAAGATAGGCGTTGCCACCAGCACACCGGAGATGCCGCTGCGCACCTGCGCGTCCCGATATCGATAAATATACCCGCCAGCTTCCGCCTTGTCGGGAAAGGCATAATCGACCAGCGCGAACAACAGCGAGCCAAGACTAAACGAGACGATGCCGAGCAGGATGAAGAAAAGCAGATAGAGAAAAGCCTGCCGCGCCGAAAGATAGGGCTGCGGCCGGGGCACGGCGACCGGGAAGCCGATATCGGTATAGACCGCCAGCGCGGCATCCACCTCGCCCTTGCGCCAGCCGGCCTGGGTCAGCGCACCATGAATGGCCTCACGTGATTGTCCCTGCTGCAGGCTCTCCTTGACGAATTCCACGAGCGTCTTGTCGGCCATAGCGTCCCCCTCCCTGAGAGGAATGACAGCCTAGCCGGTCTGCGCGGCTCCCGCCAGCATAACTCAGATACCGGCCCGCTGGAGCAGGCGCTGGAACCCTTCCCAGAACTCCGCCCGGCGCTCATCCGTTTCCATCAGGATTTCATGCAGCGCGCCGTCGATTGTCACATGCTCGCAATCGGGCAGGCGCGCGCACACCGCCGTATGGGAGGCATTGTCGACAAGCTTTTCCTCCGCAGCAGACGCCACGAAGACCGGGATCGTCACCGCGTTCAGCGCTTTCGCCTTGCCGAACGTGGAGAGGATGTTCAGCGAGGCATCCAGCCAGCCCCAGGTCACCGGGCCAAGTTCCAGCTCCGGTGCAGCATCACACAGGTCGCGCTGCATCTGCCAGCGGCGCTTGTCGTGCGTCACGATATTCGTCTCGAATGTCTCGGCAGGCCCTGGTTGCTGAGCATAATTCCCTGACCGGCCCGTCGCCCGCATGGCCCAGACGAGATAGCTCATGCCGAAGAACTTGGATTTCAGGCCCCACATCGGCGCGCAGAAGGCGGCCGCATCCACCTTGACCAGTCCCTGCGCAATCGCCGCCAGTGCGATCGCCCCGCCCATGGAATGGGCCAGCGACACATACGGGCGCGGCAGCCGGTCGTCGAGCTTTTCAAGCCCCTTGGCGAGGGCGCCCATGAAGGTCTCGAACCGGTCGATATGGCCCTTCTTCGTGTCGTCCAGCAGGCGTTCCGACAGGCCCTGTCCCGGCCAGTCAATGATCAGCACGGCAAAGCCCATGGCTTGCAGCTCGCGCCCCACTTCGAAATATTTCTCGATGAATTCGGTCCGGCCCGGGCACACGATCACGGTGCCGCGCGGGTTCTGATAGGTCAGCGCCGGCGCGATGCAGGCGCGCAGCGAGCGGCCCGCACTGCCCTTGAACCAGATGATCTCTGCACCATCCGGCGCGGGATTATCCGGAATGGTCACGAAGTCATTGCGCTGGGCGGCGTCAGGAGGAGGCGTATCTGTCATGGCATCAAAAAAGCCGCCCGCAGGTTTCCCCGGGGCGGCTCCTTTTGTCTGGAAAGCCGTCGCGGATTCTACGAGAACTTCTTCATCAGGCTCTGCAGCTGCATGGCAACGGACATGTCGCCTTCAACTTTCAGTTTGCCCTGCATGAAGGCCATTGTCGGGTCCATCTGGCCGCCGGAGATTTTCTGGAAGTCGTTCCAGTCAACCTTGATCGTGGCATCGGCCGGGCTGTCGGAATTGTCGACCTTGCCAGCAGCGCCATCGATGAACAGTTTGCCTGCATCGCCGAAGTCGAACTTCACCTTTTTGGTGAAATCGCCGCCCGGCTGGACAGCGGACGAAGCTTTGGATGTGAGTTCTGCGAGATCCATAACGGGTCCTCCTTGAAATGGGTCTTGAAAGGGATAAAGCAGACGGACACGGGGGAAAGCAAGGAAAGATTGAAGCAGAGCGCAATTGTTCAGCCCTGCTGCAATCCCGTTTCCAGTGCCTTTTCAGGCTTCAACAATCGTCTCGAAGCCGCCGAAGATCATGCGTTTGCCGTCGAAAAGGTGAGCTGCCATGACGCCGGTGTCCTCCAATTCATTCATGGCGGCCATGTTGCCGGTCTCAAGGACCTCTTTGGAGGGCCACACGATCCAGGAAAAAACCACTGTTTCGCCCGGCTCCAGCTTCACTGCCATTGGAAAGCTCGTCAACTTGCCTTCAGGCACATTATCGCCCCAGGCTTCGACGACGCTAAGCGCGCCATGCTTCTTGAACACCCCCGCTGCCGTGTCTGCCATCTCGCGATAGGCTTCCTTGTTCTCTGTCGGCACAGCAATCACGAATCCCATGATATAAGTCACTTCAGTCTTCCTTTTCAGCCATCAAAGGCGGCCTGCAGTCCGGCCACATCGAATTTCACCATGTCCATCATGGCCTGCATTACGCGCTGCGACTGCTCAGGCGTGCCCGCGCTCATCAGCGCGTAGAACTGCTTCGGGACGACCTGCCAGCTGACGCCATAGCGGTCCTTCAACCACCCGCAGGCGACTTCGCTGCCGCCATCCGTCAGCGCCGCCCATACCCGGTCGACATCCGCCTGGTCCTCGCAGGTCACGGAAATCGAGAAGGCATCGGTATGCGGATGCCCGGGCCCGCCATTCATGGCCGTAAAGATGACGCCCCCGATTTGAAACGTGACGAGCAGCGCGGCTTCGCCCTGCCGCATCACATCGACGATCCGGGAATCCGGTATCACCGAGACATAGTATTCCGCGGCCTCTTCCGCGTCGCTGTCATACCATAGAAAAGGGGTGACTTTGGGGGGCCGGGTCATGCGGTGACTCCTTCAAGGGGCTTGATCTGGTCCGGATGCTCGGCAAGGCCGAGGAAGGGGTCGCGCCACGCTTCAATCTGCATCAGCTGGTCATGCCAGCGGCAAATTTCCCTGTACTCCGCCAGCGGCAGGCCCGCATCCTTCGCAAAGGGGAAGACGGTCGCCACGCGAAAATCCGCATAGGTCGGCCCCTTGCCCACCAACCAGTCGCGGCCCGTCAGAAAGTTGTTGAGCGTACTCGCGTGCTCGCGGAACTGGCGCATTTCGCCTTCCATGAATTCCGCAGAAGGCTCTTCATCGGAAAATTGCGGGCGCACGAGGCGGTGGAAATAGAACGCCCCGCCGGGCGGTGTGAGGTGTGCCGCGCTCCAGCTGACCCACATTGTGATATGCGCCGCATCCGGATGACCCGGCCAGAAATCCGGCTGGCAAAGCTGGGCCAGCCGAAAGGCGATCGCATCAGCCTCCCAGAGGGATACGCCATCTTCCACCAGCACCGGCACCAGGGCGTTCGGATTAAGTGAACGGAACGCCGCCGTATGGTCCGGATGCCGCGGGCTTGCCGGAATGTACTCCACCGGCGCGTCCATGTATTTCGCTGCGGCCACCGCGACACGCGGGTTCAGGTTGCGCGAGAAATAAAGTTTCAGGTCTGGCATGATGATGTCCTCTCCCCTCCCTCATCTGCCCGGCGCGGCCGCCATCATGGCGTCCTGCAGGGCCTCGCTGGTGCGCGGCGCATTCTCACCCGGTATCGCGATCGACCATTTGTGCCCGAACGGATCTTCAACCATGCCGTAGAGATCACCCCAGAACTGGCGCGCGACCGGCATCAGGGGCTTGGCGCCGGCAGCCACCGCCTTGTCGAACACGCCCTGCGCATCCGTCACGGCGAGATGCAGCGTCACCGCAGTGCCGCCCAGCGTCTCGGGGCTCTTCACCTCCATGTCGGGGAACTCGTCGACCAGCATCACCATGCCCGTATTGATCTTCACGGAGGCATGGGCAAGACGGCCATCCGGCCCCGGAAGACGGATCATCTCCTCGGCATCGAAGGCCTGCTTGTAGAAGGCGATGGCCTCAGCTGCGCCCTTGCAGACAAGGTGCGGCACGACTTCGTGCGCATCCCCCGGATTAGCGGGGCGGACGCGGACAGGCTCGGGCGGAAGGCTCTTGGCCAGTTCTTCCAACTGGTCAGCCGCCTTGCCCCAGCCTTCGTGGAAGCCCATCGCCTCATGCCCCTTCATCGCCTCTTCCGACCAGTGCCGGGCGACCGCGCGATAGAGCGTGGTGCCGTTACCCAAATCCCTGAAGGTGATGATACTGGTCATGAACGGGGGATTTCCGGAGGGCACCCAGTCGCCCACATAAGCATCCGTGCCAACGATCCGCCGGCCGGGCGCGACGTCGAGATATTGTCCGTGGATGTGGTTCACTTCGCCATCCGGCCCTTCCATGCGGTGATAGCTCGCGCCGCCGGGGCGCACGTCCAGCTTCGCTTCCGTCACCTTCCAGGGCTTCGGGCAGAACCACTGGCAGACCAGCACTGGCTCGGTATAGCAGCGATAAAGCGTCTCGGCCGGGGCGGAGATGGTCCGCTCAAGGACAAGGTCGAACGGGTGTGGGGTTTCAGGAGCAGTCGGGTCAGCCATGATTTCCTCCCTGGCCAATATGTACGTGCGGATATGTCGGGCGCGCCGGATCAATCCGGAATTTCGGGTTCAACGAGGCGGGCAAGGTTCAGCAGCGATTCCTGCCAGCCGAGATAGCAGCCGGATTCCGGGATCACATCCGGAATTCCTTCCTGCACGATACTGATTTCCGTGCCGACCGGAACGGCCTTGATATCGATCGTCGTCACCATGTCGCCCGCGAGCGCCGGATCGTCAAAGATGGATTTGTACTGCACGCGCTGACCGGGCTGCAGGTCTGTATATTCGCCGCCAAAGCTCTGACCGTTGCCAGTGGTGAAATTGGTGAAGGACATGCGGTATTTTCCGCCAACCTTCGGATCCATCTCGTGCACTTTTCCGGTGAAGCCATTCGGTGGAATCCAGCGCGCGTAAGCATCCGGCTCGATGAAGGCGCGGTAGACCTTGTCGGGGGTCGTCACCAGGACGCGGTGAAGGCGGACAGTGCCGGGCATGGGTCTATTCCTTTGTCTCGGGTGCCAGGTTGAACAGCATCCGCACATAGCGGATCAGATGGTCGGCCGTGTCGCGGGCGGCCCGCGGATCATCGGCCGCCTTTGCCAGGATGAAGGCGCCCTGCAGCACACCCTGCGTGTGCAGCGCGAGGCTCTCTGCCGTCCAGTCGCCCGTCACGCCATGGCGCACCCGTGCCGCCTCGATGTCATCCACCAGCGTCAGCGCATGACCCCAGATCGAATCCTGGCAAGCCTCGCGCAAGGCCGGCAACGTGTCATAGGATTCCTGCACCATCGTACCGACAAGGCAGGTGAACTCGCCAATCGGCCCGTCCAGCATGTCGCGCCGGAATTCCAGATAACCGAGAATCCTGTCCAGCGGATCTTCCGCCGCCATGAAAGGCGCGCCCCCGAACAGTTCATTCGCATGCAGCTTCCACGCTTCAGCGGCCGCAATGCCAAGATCCACCTTGGTCGGGAAATGATGGAAGAACGCGCCCTTGGTCACGCCGGCCTCGCGGCAGAGGTCGTCCACGGACGTCGCATTGAATCCCTTCTCGCGCACCACTTTCACGGCGGCGCCGATCAGCTTTTCTTTCGCGGGGGCTTGCCTTGTGGCCATGAATTTCTGTCTCCTTGCCTGAAACATACCAACTGGTCGGTTTCGGAGTCAATCCGGAATCTTCCTGCCCCTGCGGCAATCGATCCGCGACTCCGGAATGTCTTGACCAATCCCCCTCTCAGCGCCGATTGATGAAGGCATGAGTTGGGAAAAATCGATCGAGGAACTCCGCCGGCGCGAGCGCCTGTCGGAAAAGATGGGCGGCGAAGAGCCGGTCGAACGCCAGCGCGGGCGCGGCAAGCTGACAGTGCGCGAGCGCGTCGCTTTCCTGGTTGATCCCGGCAGCTTCCATGAAGTGGGCAAGATCGCCGGCAAGGCCACCTATGGCCCGGACGACGAGCTGGAGGCTTTCACGCCCTCCACCTCCGTCACCGGCCGCGCCACGCTCAATGGCGATCCCGCTGTCATCCTCGCCGATGATTTCACCGTGCGCGGTGGCGCGTCGGACGCAGCGATCTGGCAGAAAATGGTCCAGTCCATCAGGATGGCCACCGAATACCGGATGCCCCTCGTCCAGATGATTGACGGCACGGGTGGCGGCGGCTCGGTCAAAAGCCTCGAAAAAGATCCGCGCACCTATATCCCCGAAACGCCCGGCTGGAACGAGATCGTCCATGGCATGACGCAGGTGCCTTTCGTCTCGCTCGCCCTCGGCCCCTGCGCAGGCATGGGCGCGGGCCGTGTCGCTGCCAGCCATTTCTCGGTCATGGTCAAGGAACTCTCCCAGGTCTTCGTCGCCGGTCCGCCCGTCGCCATCGCGCTTGGCGAGAATGTCACCAAGGAAGAACTTGGCGGCTGGAAGATCCAGGGCCAGAACGGCACGGTCGACAATGTGGTCGATACGGAAGCCGACGCTTTCGAGGCCGCCCGGCGTTTCCTCTCCTACCTGCCGCCTTCCGTCCACGACCTGCCCGAGCGCACACCTCCGCGTGACGATCCGAAGCGCAAGGAGGACTTCCTCCTCTCCATCGTGCCCACCGATGGCAAGACGCCCTACAAGCCGCGCAAGATCATCGAAGCCACCGTGGACCGGCACAGCTTCTTCGAGATCGGCCATGACTGGGGTCGTGGCATGGTCTGCGGCCTTGCCCGCATCGATGGCCACGCCGTCGGCATTCTCGCCGGCGATCCCTTCTTCCTCGATGGAGCATGGACAGCCGATGTCTGCGACAAGGTCACCCGCCACATGGACCTCTGCTCCATGTTCCACCTGCCGGTCATCCACTTCGTCGACTGCCCCGGCTTTGCTGTCGGCGTGAAGGCGGAGACGGCCGGCGTCACCCGCGCCGGTGTGCGCGCGATGACCGCCATCTATCAGGCCAGCGTCCCGGTCTGTTCCGTCGTCATCCGCAAGGCCTATGGCCTCGCCGGGTCGGCCATGATGAACCAGTCAAAAACCAAGTGGCGCTATTGCTGGCCAAGCGGCGACTGGGGCAGCCTGCCCATGGCGGGCGGCATTGAGGCCGCCTTCCGCAAGGAACTCGCCGAAGCCGAAAATCCCGAAGAACTCAAGGCCGCGCTCTACAGGAAGTTCGAAGCCATCCGCTCGCCCTTCCGCACCGCCGAAAGCTTCCTCGCCGAGGAAATCATCGACCCGCGCGACACCCGCCCGCTCCTTGTCGACTTCATCCACCACGCCGCCCGCATCATGGAACCCGGCGAATACAGGCACGGCTACCGGCCCTAGCCTCTTCAGGCGCCTCACCTCCCAAAGGGAGAGGGATTTACAGCTCTGCACCCCTTAACCCCTCTCCCTTTGGGAGAGGAGGGACCCACGCCCGCAGGGCGTGGGAGGTGAGGGACTTATCCAACCCCAGTCGACCCCGGCGTATAATGCGCCGATGCCGGATTTCAGCCTCTTCCGCCCCATGCAGGGCCTGCCATGGTACCTCGTGCCCATCTGGCCGCTGATCTTCCTGCGCATCCAGCGCCTGCGGGCTTGGTTCAAGGCCAATGGCGGCCCCGGCTCGCAAATGCTCTGGGCCGTCACAAGCCATGGCCGCGTCGACGTGGTCTTCCTGTCTGACGACCTATCCGTGCAGCCTTCATGCATTTTCCGTGCACCGGTCTCGGATCGGCTCGCCCAAGCGCTCGCAGGTGAAACCATCAGCCGGTGTCCCCTGCGCAGGCAGGGGCGGCGACTCCCGGCCCGTCACACGCCTGCGCACAAGTTTTCGCTGGGCATACAGGGCTACTTGCTGCCGTTGCCGGACACCTGACCCGAAATCCCTCCTCAGAAAACTCAAAACACACCCCAAGCGCCCTCACAGGCGTCGCACGTGTATCCGCCCTAACGCTCCGGCGTCTCCCAGTCCGCAGGCGGCACATTCCGGCGCCTGAGCCGCAGTGCCAGTCCCACCGAAACGCCAACACCAATCGCAATCGTCAGGTCCGTCACCACGGTCAGCACCAGCGTCAGCAACAATAGCAACCGGTCCGCCGTCGGCGCGCTGAGATAAGACTTCCACTTGTGCGGCTCGCTCATGTTCCAGGCCGTCAGGATCAACAGCCCCGCCAGGGCCGGCAT
>NZ_AWFG01000002.1 GCF_000682695.1 Hyphomonas chukchiensis
CGTGAAATGCCGTCGCAGCTGGAAATACTTCGATCCGGCAACCGCTGACCCGGCTTTCCCGGACATCACGCCCCGCGATGCCCTGGCCGTGAAGGCCTGGGACGCAATGCACGACTGATCAGGGGCGGCCCTCACCTCCCATCGCTTTGCGATGGGCCCCTCCTCTCCCAGAGGGAGAGGGGTTTGACGGCTCTGAACCTCTTACCCCCTCTCCCGCTTGCGGGAGAGGACGGGCCTGCTGCCGAAGGCAGGGGGAGGTGAGGGCCCCAAGTGTACAGAATCGCTTGATCGGCTGGGCGGGGTCTGCAATCTGCTCGGCATGAAGTTCAATCCGGCTAATATCTGGGCGCTGGCCCTGGTGCCCGTCGTCATCCTGGCTGACCAGGTGTCGAAGTGGCTGATCCTGTCCGAGCCGCGTTTCAATGCGCTCGACTGTCTCAACGCGCCTGTGCCGTGCGGCCGTATTCCGCTGCCGGGGCCTGTCGACTTCAGCATGCTTTGGAACCGGGGCATGAGCTATGGCTTCCTGCAGTCCGAAGGCTTCATGCGCTGGGTGCTGAGCGGCGTCATGCTGTTGATTGCGCTGGGTTTTCTGGTCTGGCTGTTGCGCGCCGAGGGCCGCATGCTCAAGCTGTCGCTGGCCATGGTCGTCGGCGGGGCCTTTGGCAACCTGATCGACCGGGTGCGTTTCGGGGCGGTTGTC
This sequence comes from Hyphomonas chukchiensis, assembly GCF_000682695.1. Classification (GTDB taxonomy): domain Bacteria; phylum Pseudomonadota; class Alphaproteobacteria; order Caulobacterales; family Hyphomonadaceae; genus Hyphomonas; species Hyphomonas chukchiensis. Next base: position 704 of record NZ_AWFG01000002.1, read on the forward strand.
GACTTTATCGACGCCGGCGCACTGTATTTCCCGTGGGTCTTCAATGTGGCCGATGCTGCGATTAGTGTTGGTGCGGTCTTGCTGTTTGTGGATCAGTTCTTACTGTCGGGCCGAAAGCAGCCTAAGGCCGCTAATGAGAATTAAACCGATGCCAACCGGAGGCGAGGACGCCCTATCATGATGAAACCAGTTCTTTTGATCGCGGCCGGCGCGGCCCTTGCGGCCGCCACGGCCTGCACATCCGGCGGTGGCGGGTCGCGTACGCCTGACGAATTTCGGGTTGTCACCAAGGCGCCGCTGATCGTGCCACCGGAATATGGCCTGCGTCCACCTCCGGCCGGTGGCTCGCTGCCAGCGGAAGTCGATTCGGCCCGCGCCGAAGTCGCGACCGCTTTCGGCACCACGGTCGGCAAGGATGCCAGCAAGTCCGAGCGTGCGCTCGTGGCCGCAGCCGGTGCCAATGCGGTCAACCCGATGGTCCGTTCGCAGGTCGACTATGAAGAGACCAAGACGATCCGCAAATCCACGGGCGTGGTCGACAAGATCCTGTTCTGGCGCAAGGACAATGCGGAAGACATCGAAGCCGCCAGCACCGATAACGCCACCGGTGGCGGTGCTGTCGAGATCGTGAAGGCCAAGCAGGGCGCCCGCCTGAAACTGCCGGGAACCTGATCCAAGACTGATAAATGCGCGCAAGAGACGACCAGAGGGAGTAGCCCATGAAACGGATAATCACCGGAGGGCTGCTCGCGGTCGCTCTCTTCTGCGGAGGCGCTTCAGCCGAAGACGCCGCCTGGACCCCAGAGACATTCACGCTCGACAATGGCATGCAGGTCGTTGTCGTGCCGGACCATCGCGCGCCCGTCGTGACGCACATGGTCTGGTACAAGGTTGGCGCCGTTGACGAGGAGCCGGGCAAGTCCGGCCTTGCGCACCTGTTCGAGCACGTCATGTTCAAGGAGACCAAGAACCTTGGTCCCGAAGAGTTCACCACGATCGTCCAGCGCAATGGGGGCCAGCTCAACGCTTTCACAAGCTGGGACTATACGGCCTATTTCGAGCGCGTGGCCAAGCCGCAGCTGAAGACCATGATGGAACTTGAGGCCGAGCGCATGCGCAACCTCAAGATCAATGATGATCCCAAGGGCCCCTTCATTTCCGAACGCGACGTCGTGAAGGAAGAGCGCCGCCAGCGGATCGACAATGATCCGGGCTCCATCCTGCAGGAACAGGTCCTCTCCGAACTCTGGAAGGGCCACCCCTACGAGATCACCGTCATCGGCAAGATGGACGAAGTGGCCAAGCTCACGCCCGCCGATGGCATGGCCTTTTACCACAAGTATTATTCGCCCGAGAACGCGATCCTCGTTGTCGCCGGAGACGTGACGACAGATGAAGTCCGCACGCTGGCCGAGGAAACCTATGGCCAGATCGAGCCTACGGGCACGGTCGACGGCACACGCAAATGGGCGCCCGTGCCGCTGTTGACCGAGAACAAGCTGCTCGTCCATTCCGACCCCAAGGTGCGCCAGCCAAGCTGGAGCCGCTATTATAGTGGCCTGTCGGAATCGCGTGAACGCCGCGAATCCTATGCCCTGGATGTCGGCCTCGCGGTTCTGGGCGGCGGCATGACCAGCCGTCTCTATCAGGCACTGGTCGAAGACGAACAGATCGCCATTGATGTCAGCACCGCCGCATGGACCACGCTGCACGACGAAGGCCCGGCCGTCATCAGCGCCAGCCCCGTGGACGGTGTCTCGCTGGATGAACTCGACACGGCCGTGATGGCCGAGGTCCGCAAGGTGCTCGCTGAAGGCTTTACCGATGCCGAAGTGGAGCGCGCTCGCAACTCGCTGGCTGCCCGGGCGATCTATGGCCGCGACAGCCAGTCCAACATGGCCAACACGTTTGGCTCGACACTGGCGCTGGGTGGCACCATCGATGACATCCTCGACTATCCTGACACCATCAAGTCGATCACGACCGAAGAGGCGCTTGCAGCCGTTCGCACCGTGTTCGGCGAGGACCGGCATTATATCGAAGCGGAACTCATTCCAGCCGAAGGAGACCAGTAAGATGACCTACCTTAAGCTGATGATGGGCGCCGCCAGCGCGCTCGTGCTTGCCGCCTGCGCCTCTGCCCCGGTGACTGAACCGGTGCCCGAAACGCTCGTCGAGACACCGGCCGCCGAACCGGCCATGACGGTCGACGTCCACAAGGGCGACTTTGTCGAGATCCAGCAATTCGTGACGCCCGGCGGCGTATCGGTCTGGCTCGTGTCCGAACCATCCATTCCGATTGTCTCGGTCGAGATGGCCTGGAAGGGCGGCGAGACGTCCGATCCGGAAGGTCTCGAAGGCCTGTCCGACGCCGTCGTGTACAACATGAATGAAGGCGCGGGCGACCTGGACTCGCTCGGCTTCCAGACTCGGATGGAAGAGCTGAACATGAGTTTCGGCTGCTCCACCGGCAATGACTGGACGAGCTGTTCAGCTTCCATGCTGAAGGAAAACGCGCCCGAGGCTATGGGCCTGATCGCGACGGCCTTCGACGCGCCGCGTTTCGATACCGGCCCGTTCGAGCGCTTCCAGCGGGAAAACCTGATCGGCATCAAGCAGCGCGAAACGAGCGCCGGCTGGCTCGCCCGCAAGGCCATGACAGACGCGCTCTATCCCGATCATCCCTATGCCCGTCAGACCAGCGTCGAGAGCATCACGGCCCTGACACCGGAACTGGCGCGCGAACAGATGCGCAAGCTGATGGTCAAGGACCGGCTTCTGGTAACCGCCGTTGGCGCGGTGTCGCCGGAGGAACTCGCGCCGATGATCGACATGGCCCTTGGTGGCCTGCCGGAGACGAGCGAGCTGCCGCCTGTCGCCGATATCACGCTGCCCACACCACCCGCCGAGCCCATCGTGGTGGACCTGCCGCAGCCGCAGAGCCTCGTGATGTTTTCCGCGCCCGGCCTTGAGCGTCATGACCCGGATTTCTTCGCCGCCTATGTGCTGAACTACACGGTCGGCGGCGGTGGTTTCGAAAGCCGCCTGATGAAGACACTGCGCGTCGACAAGGGCCTGACCTACGGCGTCAGTACGGGCCTTTCCACGTCAGACCATCTCGACACATGGACGGGCGGTGGCCAGACAAAGAACGAGAGCGCGGGCGAATTCCTGGCCGGCATCCATGACGAGCTGAACCAGTTCGTTGCCGATGGCATGACGGAAGAGGAACTCTCCGACGCCAAGGCCTATCTCACCGGTTCCTACGCGCTCGGCTTCGATTCCAATGCGAAGATTGCCGATCAGATCATGTCGGTGCGCCAGCAGGATCTCGGCATCGACTATTTCGACACGCGCAATGCGAACATGAATGCCGTGACGCTGGACGATGTGAACCGGGTGGCGAAGGAATATCTCTCGCCGGATAATTTCATCTACGTCGTCGTCGGCGAGCCCGAAGGCGTGGAATAGTCAGTCCGGCGTCTTGCGCGGTGTCGCAAGGCCCGGGGCGGCAATGCCCCTGACATAGTCCCGGCGGAATGCGTAAAGCTCCGCCGGGCGCCCGCCCGTCCCGGTCTCAAGACGGCCTGTGCCCTCGACGAGTCCGGTCTTGTCCAGTGCACGGCGGAAGTTCTGCGTGTGCAGGGAGAGGCCAAGAATGCCCTCCACGGCGCGTTGCAGCGATGACAGCGTGAATCGATCCGTCAGCAATTCAAACACGACAGGCCGGTACTTGATCTTGCCGCGCAGGCGCGACAGCGCGGTGGCGAGGATGCGGCGGTGGTCGGAAGCCATCGGCGCGCCGAGCGTCACGGCGGGCTGCGGCAGGCCGGCATCGCGCGCGCATTCGGCGACGAGCCCGGCTTCATAGAGCAGCTCGTAGCGTTCCAGCACGCGCTCTTCCACCCAGCGGGCCCCATCGAGGCCGAATGCGATGCGGGCACGGTCCAGCCGCTTCGGATTGCCGGCAGCCCATGTGTAGAGATGCGGCGCGAGCTCGCCATCAATCATGGCCGGGCGCCCATTGCGGTGGTCTTCCCACGGGAAATAGCGGTACCAGCCCTGCCAGCGCGCCTCGAACGCCGCGCCGGTGGGCGCAGCATCCGGCATCAGCGCAAGATAGCCGACGGAGATCACACGCGCGGCAGGCGGCGCATCTGCCAGCGTCGCCTCGGGCGTGTCGCGGTCCTTGTCGCCGAACGTGTAGAGCTGTTCGACATAGCCGAGCTCGAATCCGGTCTGCTCGCGCACCCAGCCGCGCAGCGACAGGTCGAACGTGCGGTGGCGTTCCGGGTCGAACGGGCCGAAGGGCAGGGCGTCCTCGCCCGTCTCCCGGGTTGTGATCAGCACAAGCGGGTCGCCATCATCAATGGCGACCATTACGGCGGACAGACCGATCAGGACGGAAAGGGTCATCGGCGCTGGCTCATTTCAAAGTCATGGTGCAACTGGTTGTAGCGCGCAAGGAAAGCTTCCTGCGCTTCGGGCACGGCGAGCGGCTTCAGTTTCATGTGCATGCCTTCCGGCGGCTTGCCGAACAGCTTGTTTGATTCCTCCTCGGAGAAGCCGGCGAGTTGGACCGCTTCGAACCAGGCGCAGATAAGGTCGGCCCGTTTGATGAGTTTTTTCAGGCGCTGTGGCGTCACCGGCACGAGTTCGAATCGAATGTGGATGGCTTCCTGCAGGCGCGCCTCGATGGATTTGTAGCTTTCGCCGAGCAGCGCCTTGAAGGGCGAGATCATGTCGCCGATCACGTATTCCGGGCTGTCATGCAAGAGGGCCGTCAGGCAGTCGCGGGGCGTGAGATCGGGATTCAGCTCGCGGCAGATGCTTTCCACAATGACGGAATGCTCGGCCACGGAGAAGGCATGGCCGCCCCTTGTCTGACCGTTCCAGCGGGCAACACGGGCCAGGCCATGGGCAATGTCCTCGATTTCCACATCCACCGGCGAGGGATGCGCAAGATCGAGTCGGCGGCCCGACAGCATGCGCTGCCAGACGCGGGGAGGCTTAACAGAACGCTTCGCGGGAGTGCTCATCGGGGCCATCTTTAATGTATTGGTAGCAAGGGTAAAGAAACGGAGGCGATACGGTTACAAACTGACCCCATTTCTGCCTCGATCCAAGAATGCAGTGTTAAGGCCTTTCCGGCATAAGGGTTGCACCACACCGGACAGAGACCGCTCAGCCAGATGCGGCCAGACCTAGGACAAGACATGATCGACATGATGACACAGTTCGTTTCGGGCCAGACACTGCCATTCTGCGTGTTGCTTGGGGGCTGTATCATTATGGTTGTTGAAGCGGCCCGCGCCAGCCGCCGCGCCCTCTGGGGCGACATGTTCTCCGAAGACCTGGAAGAATAGTACGTCTGCGGCTTGCCGCCTCAGGCCGTCTTTTCCACCAATACAGTCCCTGCCGAATAGCCTGCGCCGAATGAGCAGATCAGGCCTTTTTCGCCCGCTTTGAAATCACCCGAATGCTTGTGGAAAGCGATGATCGATCCGGCTGACGATGTGTTGGCATAGGTGTCGAGCACGGTCGGGCTTTCGTCTTCCGTCGCCTCGCGGCCCAGCACTTTTGACGAGATCAGCCGGTTCATGTTGGCGTTCGCCTGGTGCAGCCACATGCGGCGCAGGTCTGTGCCTGACATGCCCAACTCGCCGAGATGTTCGCCGATCATGGTTGCCACCATGGGCACGACTTCGCGGAACACCTTGCGGCCTTCCTGAACGAAAAGCTTGTCCGGCGAACCGACGCCTTCCGGCGCAGCACGGTTCAGGAAGCCGAAATTGTTGCGGATATTGTTCGAGAACTCGGTCTTCAGTTTGGTGCCGAGGATTTTCCAGTAGCCAGCCGGGGCAATGCTTTCTTCTTCCACGAGCACGGCCGTGGCCACATCGCCAAAGATGAAGTGGCTGTCGCGGTCGGTGAAGTTCAGGTGGCCGGAACAGATTTCCGGATTGACCATGAGCACAGATTTCGCGCTGCCGCTGCGGATGAAGTCTGCGGCGGTCTGGATGCCGAACGTGGCGGAGGAGCAGGCGACGTTCATGTCGAAGGCAAAGCCGCTGCACCCGAGCGCGGCCTGGATTTCAACAGCCATGGCCGGATAGGCGCGCTGCATGTTCGAGGCGGCGCAGATGACGGCGTCGACGTCTTCCGGCTTGCGGCCAGCGCGTTCCAGCGCCTGGCGGGCCGCATGAACGGCCATTTCGGCCATGACGGAGATCTGCTCGTTCGAGCGTTCCGGAATGCGGGGGGCCATGACGCCCGGATCCAGCACGCCTTCTTTGTCCATCACATGGCGGGATTTGATGCCCGAAGCCTTCTCGATGAATTCCACCGAGGAATGGGTCTTGGGCTCAACCGCGCCGTCGGCAATGTCGGTGGCGTAGGCGATATTCCAGTTGTCGGCCCACGCGTTGTAGCTCGCGACCAGTTCTTCATTGGAAATCGATTCGGGAGGCGTCCAGAGACCGGTCGCCGATATAACTGCTGTTTTCATCTTGCCCTCAGCAAGGGTGCGGCGGAATCCGCACCTCGTGTATTTCGATGCACTTGCTGTAACGCGCGTCGCGCATCCGGTCGAGAGAAGAGGTGCAGGTGGCTAGCGGGGCCGCTCGATCCCGGGATCGGACGATTCGCGGGCCATTTCAGGGGAAACGCCGCTGGCCACACGATCGGCTTCACGGTTTTCATACTGGCGTTGCCGTGCGGCGATGCTTTCGGCTTCGGCGCGGGCCGCCGCTTCCATCAGGGCGATCTGGGTCGTCACGCAGGACTTGCGGGCTTCAGGGCCTGGCGAGTTGGCGCAGCGCGACCAGGCAATCTGCTCACGTTCCTTTGCGATCTTGTCGGAGGCGCAGGCGCCAAGAAGCATTGTGCCGGACAGGAGGACAGTCAGTGTGAGGGCGTGTTTCATGTTGGCTCCACGGTGTTGTGGTCACAGCGGCCGGGAATGGTCGCTCAGTGATCAGATGCGAGGTCCGTCTGGGTGGTCGTATTGGTGGCCGTTTCAGAATCCTTCGCCTTGGTCTTCTCATAGATGCGGCAGGCCTGCTCCTCCGCCGGCGAATCGATCAGGCTGCAATCGGTGCTTTCCTGGCTCGCCGTCGTGCCTTCGGTGATGCAGGCCGTGAGCAGGAGTGCCGGAAGAAGCAGGATGGCCAAACGCATTATCAGGTCCTCTGTACAGCGCTGTGTCGCGGGCAATGTATCTCATGATCATTCACCATGCCAACGGCCTGTGCCCATGCGTAGACAATGGTCGGGCCGACGAATTTGAAGCCGCGTTTCTTCAGATCCTTCGACATGGCGGTCGACCAGTCAGTGAATGTCGGCGCCTTGCGGAAATCCTTCCAGCTGTTGACGATCGGATCGCCGCCGACCCAGCTCCAGCAATAGGCGGAAAAGTCTTCGCCCGCTTCGGCCATGTCGAGATAGGCGCGGGCATTGCCGATGGTCGCCTCGATCTTTTTCGGACTGCGGATGATGCCCGGATTCTGCAGGGCTTTTTCAATCCGCTTCGGTGTCCAGCGCACGAGGCGTTCGGGATCAAACCCGTCAAACTCCTCGCGGATCGTGTCGCGCTTGCGCAGGATGGTGATCCAGGAGAGTCCCGCCTGCATGCCGTCGAGCTGCAGCTTTTCCCAGAGGGCGCGGCCGTCGCGCTCAGGCACGCCCCATTCCGCGTCGTGATAGTCGCGATAGAGTTGGTCGTTCACCGGCGCCCAGCCGCAATAGGGTGCGTCAGTCATTGGCCGCCGTGAGTGCAATGAGTTCCATCTTGAGCCATTCGGGCCGGTCGATTGTGACCGGGCGGCCGCCACAGGTGAAGGCCTTTCCCGCTGCATCGGCCTGCACCATCCGGTCGGTGCGGATCAGGGCGAGGCCCATTTCGCCGGATACGCTGGTGACATTACCGATGGACGAGCCGGCGAGGATATCCGCGCCGCGCTTCAGGCCTTCGCCGCGCACGGGCAGCGTGCGCTTGCGCACCTTGGCCTTGCGCTTCATGCGGCTGGCGACTTCCTGGCCGACAAAGCAGCCCTTCTTGTAGTCGATCCCGCCCATGACATCGAGGTTCACATCGGTCGGGAACACTTCCGAGCCGCGATAGTCCGCGCCCCATTCGGGCACGCCGGCGGCGATGCGCGTCTTGTGCCATTCCTCATAGGACATTTCGAGGCCGATCTCGGCTGCGGGCGAAATCGCGCGGTGCGGCAGTTGTGTCGAGCGTACATCGACCCAGCTGCCCTCGGTGACAACGTCATCTGTGAGGCGGTCGATCTGCACGTCTGAGCGCAGGCGGAACAGCTTCAGGCGTTTTTCCAGCTCGTCAGCGGCGCCGGAGTGCATATCGAGATAGATGTTCTCGAGCGACAGCATGGCCAGATAGTCGGCAATGATCTTGCCCTGCGGGGTGAGCAGCGCGCCGTAGCGCATCTCGCCGGTGTTCCAGTTGTCGACCGAGTTGGTGACGGTGCGTTCCATCAGGGCCAGCATGTCCGGGCCGGACAGGCGAATGATGGAGCGATCGGGCAGGGCGCGTTTTGACATTTGGGTAATCTAGTGTGCCCGACCCGCTTTGTCTGCGCCTTTCCATGTTGCGTAGAGGCCCGTGGCGAGGCCGCTTTTCAGGACCGAACCGATCAGGAAGGGCAAAATGCCAGCAACGATGGCGGTTTCAGCGCCGACAAAGCCCGCAAGCCAGGCTGCACCGAGGCCAAGCACGAGGCCGTGAAGGCCGAGGAAACCGGCCAGGCGCAGGGCGTGGGCGCCAATCCTGTCGCCCTTGGGCAGGTAACCGGCGAGGAAGGCTGCAATCGGGAAGGCGGCGAGATAGCCGGCCGTCGGGCCCGCAAAGGCGACGAGGCCCGATTTGCCGTCTGCCAGAACCGGGGCGCCGGTGAAGGAAAGGGCCAGCCACGAGAGCACCATCGCAGCGCCCATGCGCGGGCCGAACAGGGCGCCGAGCAGCAGGACCGTCATGGTCTGCAGCGTCACCGGGACGGGATACATGGGCACCGATATGTAGGAGGACGCTGTCAGCGCCGCGACGCCGAGGGCGCCGATTGCCAGCGGGCGCAGGGCAGGATGGACGAAAGCGTCGGTCGCAGTGTGTTTCATGGGTGGTCCTGTAGCTGATAAGTGGCGGTTGTGCGGTGCAGCAGGGACGAGGTCAAGCACTGCGGCAGCGTCACGGGATGACAGGCCCCGCGCACGGGAGCATAAGGGGGCCATGAGCAAGACATATGACCTGATCCTGAAGAATGGCACCGTGGTGTCGCCCGGCGGCGAAGAACGCGTGGATGTGGCGATCAATGGCGAGAAGATCGTCGCGATCGGCAAGTTCGACGCGTCCCAGGCCGGGGAAGTCTATGACGCGACCGGCCTGCACATATTGCCGGGCGTGATCGACAGCCAGGTTCACTTTCGTGAGCCGGGGCTGGAATACAAGGCCGACCTCGAGACCGAGGCGCGCTCTGCGGCGCTGGGCGGTGTGACGGCCGTGTTCGAAATGCCGAACACCAATCCCTCAACCATTACGCCCGCTGCGCTGACCGACAAGCTGAACCGCGCCAGGGGCCGCATGGATGTCGACCACGCCTTCTATGCCGGCGCGACCAATGACAATCCACACCTGCTGGCCGAGATGGAGCAGATGCAGGGCTGCTGCGGCGTGAAGGTGTTCATGGGCGCTTCGACCGGCGACCTGCTGGTCAAGGATGACGAGGGCGTCGAAGCCGTGCTGCGCGCGATCAAGCGCCGGGCGGCGTTCCATTCGGAAGACGAATACCGCCTCGAAGAGCGCCGTTCTCTGGCCGTTCCGGGCGACTGGCAGAGCCATATCGTGGTGCGCGACGTGGAAGCGGCGGTCAGCTCGACGCGGCGCCTGCTGCGGCTCGCGCGCAAGACCGGCAAGCGTATCCATGTGCTGCATATCTCGACGGCGGAAGAGATGGAGCTGCTGCGCGATGCCAAGGATGTGGCCTCGGTTGAAGTGTTGCCGAACCATCTGACGCTGGCGGCGCCTGATTGCTATGAACGGCTGAAGGGCTTTGCCCAGCAGAACCCGCCCGTGCGCGAGCAGCGCCATCAGGATGCGCTCTGGCGTGCGCTGAATGCGGGGATCGTCGATGTGCTGGCGACCGATCATGCGCCGCACACGCGCGAGGAGAAAGAGCGGCCATATCCGGCGTCGCCGTCGGGCATGCCGGGCGTGCAGACCTTCGTGCCGCTGATGCTGACGCATGTCGCCAATGGCAAGCTGAGCCTGCGCCGCTTTGTCGAGCTGACCAGCGCCGGGCCGCAGCGCGTCTTCGGCATCGCCAACAAGGGCCGGATCGCCGAAGGCTATGACGCCGACTTCACGGTCGTCGACCTGAAGCGCAAGGAAACCATCACGAATGAATGGGCCAAGGCCAAATGCGGCTGGACGCCCTATGACGGGATGGAAGCCACCGGCTGGCCCGTCGCCACGATCATCCGTGGCCAGTTCGTCATGCGCGATGGCGAGATCACGCAGAAGGGCGGCGGCAAGCCGGTGAGGTTCAACGAGACGCTGGAGCCTGCGGGTTGATCCCACCTAGCGACCTTCTTGACCCGCTCAAGACGCGCTACGCAGAGCCGCAGCGCCACTATCATACATGGGCGCATATCGAGGCTTTGCTGCGTCACTTCGAGCGACTGAAGCCGCACCTCAATCGGCCTGAGGCCGTGCTGTGGGCGCTCTACTGGCATGATGCGATCTATGACCCGTTGGCCAAGGACAATGAGGACAAGAGTGCCGACTTGCTGGTGGCGGACGCAGGCCCCCATGTCGCGCCGGACGACCTTGCGCTTGCGGACAAGATCATCCGGGCGACAGCCAGGCATGTCGTACCGGAAGGGCTGAGCCCGGAGGACGAAAAAGATCTCTGCTTCTTCCTCGACATGGACCTGTCGATCCTCGCCGCGCGGCCGGACGTGTTCGACCAGTATGAGCGCGATGTGCGGGCGGAATATGCCGCTGTTCCGGCCATGGCGTTCCGAGTCGGACGGGCGATGATCCTGCAAGGCTTCCTCAAGCGGGACCGGCTCTATTTCACAGATACGTGCCGCGCCGAGTGGGAAGAGGCGGCCCGCGCCAATCTCGCACGTTCGATGGCGGCGCTAGAGGCATCCCTATGAGTGATCGCAAGGGGCTGAACCGGCAGCTGTTCTGGCTGTACGAGGGGCACGGCACGGCGCCGTTCGTGTTCCGGTGGGCGATGCTGATCTTCGACATGGTCACGATCGTCTACTTCCTGTGGGCGCCGTTCGAGGCGCGGGGGCGGACGCATTTCATTGTCGACTACATGATCGGCGGCGTGATCCTGCTCGACCTGCTGGCGCGGCTCTATATCGCCCGGCACAAGCATCTCTTCTTCATGAAATGGATCAACTGGGCCGACATGATCGTCGTGTTGACGATGTTTGCGCCGCTGCTGGTGTCGAACTTTGCGTTCCTGCGTGTGCTGCGGGCCGTGCGGGCGGTACGGGCCTTCACGTTCGTGAAGCGGGTGCGGGTGCTGACGCCTTTCTTCCAGCGGCACGAGCGGATCATCGACAAGGTGACGAACCTGGTCGTGTTCGTGTTCATCACGGCAGCGCTGGTCTATGCGCTGCAGGTGGGGCGGCCGAACTCCAATGTGCACACCTATATCGACGCGCTCTATTTCACGGTCACCAGCCTGACCACGACCGGCTATGGCGATGTCATCCTTGAGGGCCAGCTGGGCCGTTTTGTGGCCATTCTGGTGATGGTCCTGGGCCTCTCCATGTTCCTGCAATTGCTGCGGGCCATCATCGAGCCGAGTGACAAGGTGGAATGCGAATGCGAGGATTGCGGCCTGCTGCTGCATGATCGCGACGCGGTTCACTGCAAGCATTGCGGGCGCGTGATGCATATCGATACACGAGGGCAAGTATGAGTACGTCTGGCATTCCGTTTCGCGAAGTTCCCTACCTGCCGCTGAAGCTGGATGTGGACCGCCGGCCGGACGGTACGATCTACCTGAACAATGGCCAGCCGCTGAAGGCGCACCCGCCGCACATGCTGGCGCCGCTGGTGAAATGGGCGGCCGAGGCGCCGGAGCGGATCTGGCTGGCCGAGCGCGTGCCGGAAGACCCGGCCTCCGAGGGCTGGCGCGAGATGACCTATGGCGACGGGCTGGACCGTGTGCGCCGCCTGGCGCAGGCCTTCATTGACGCGGGCGCGGGGCCGGATGCGCCGGTGATGATCCTCGCGTCGAACTCCATCGACAATGCGCTGATCATGTATGCCGCGATGTGGGCCGGCAGCCCGGTCGTTCCGGTGACGCCAGCCTATGCGCTGCTGAGCGAAGACTTTGCGCGGCTGAAATATATCGACCAGCTGACCGAGCCGAAGATCATCTATGTCGAGGACGGGGCCGTCTACCAGCGCGGGCTCGACGGCATGGGCGTCGGCGACCGGCTGGTGATCTATAGCCGCCGCGAGCCGAAGGGATGCGACAGCGCCCAGATCGGCCGTTTCGCCAAGGAGCCGACGCGGGCGGTGGACGATGCCTATGCTGCGCTGGCGCCGGATACGGTGGCGAAATACATGCTGACATCCGGCTCCACCGGTGAGCCCAAGGCGGTGATCAACCTGCACGGCATGGTGGCGGCGAATGCCAAGATGATCCGCTCGGTATGGGACGAGGAGCGCCTCGACGCGATCTGCGGCGGGCCGCAGGTGATGTGCAACTTCCTGCCGTGGAGCCATACCTATGGCGCCCATTCCATCCTGCACAACATGCTCGACTGGGGCGGCACGCTCTATATCGACAATGGTGCGCCGACGCCTGCGCGCCTGCCGGAGATGATACGCAGCCTGACGGAAATCGCGACGACGCAGCACACGACCGTGCCGGCTGCATGGGCCGCGCTCGCGACGGAGCTGGAGCGCAATGACGCGCTGGCTGAGACCTTTTTCAAGCGGCTCGTGTCGATGGCCTATGGCGGCGCCGCGATGGGGCAGGACATCTATGAGCGCATCCAGGCGGTGGCTGTGCGGGTGACCGGTGAGCGCATTTCGCTGTCGGCCGGCTATGGCGCGACGGAGACGTCGCCCACCGCCTCGAACGTGCACTGGCCGAATGACACGATGGGCCTGATCGGCCTGCCGTTGCCGGGCAACACGTTCAAGCTGGTGCCGAATGCGCAGAAGCTGGAACTGCGGGTGAAGGGCGTGAACGTGACGCCGGGCTATTTCCGCAATGCCGAGCGCACGCTGGAGGCGTTTGACGATGAGGGCTTCTACCGGCTTGGCGACGCGGTGCGTTTTGTCGATCCGGACCATCCGGAAAAGGGCCTCGCCTTTGACGGGCGCACGGCCGAGGAATTCAAGCTAGCGAGCGGGACATGGGTCTCGGCGGGCACGGTGCGGGTTCAGGCGGTTGCGGCGACGGGCGGGGCGCTGTCTGACGCGGTGGTCTGTGGCCTGAACGAGGATGCGATCTGCCTGCTGGGCTTCCTCAACGAGGCCTGGTGCCAGCGGCTGGTCGGGGAAGCGCTGCCGTTGGCGGAGCTGGCGCATCACCCCAAGGTGATTGCGGCGGTCAGAGACGGCCTGCAGGCCTATAATGCCAAGAACCCGATGCCCTCGGCCCGGATCGCCCGGATATTGCTTCAGGAGACGCCGCCGCAGGCCGATGCCGGCGAGATTACCGAAAAGGGCTATATGAACCAGTCCCGGACGCTGGACCTGCGAAAAGCCGATGTTGAGCGGCTTTATGCGGGTTCTCTATCTGATGCTGTAATCGTTATTGCGAAATAAACGCAAGAAAACGCGATATTTCGAGTACGGAGCGCGGATTAACTGTCGCATTTTCAAGAATGTGACCGTAACTTGCGGGCAGAGCCGAGCGTCCACCTATATCGGCTCTAGCCAGATCCCCTTTGGCTGCGGGCGGATCGTGAACCAGTCGGCGTAAACCCCAAGTCTGCTCCGGCTGACACGATCCGTCCCGCTTTGACCCCCTCTGAAGACACGCTAAAGAAGCAGTCAAACAAAGGGAGCGACACACTTTATGACAGACCAACCTGAACGCACGATGACTGGCGCTGAAGCCCTCGTCTCGACCCTCGCCGATCATGGTGTGTCTGCCTGTTTTGCCAATCCCGGCACGTCGGAAATGCACCTTGTGACGGCGCTTGACCATGAACCACGCATCCATTCGGTGCTTTGCCTGTTCGAGGGCGTGGCGACCGGCGCGGCGGATGGATATGCGCGCGTCTCCGGCGGCCCGGCGATGACGCTGCTGCACCTTGGCGCGGGCTACCTGAATGGCGGCGCCAACATTCACAATGCGCGCCGGGCGTGGACGCCCATGGTCAACGTGATCGGCGACCATGCCGTGCCGCACCAGCGCTATGATGCGCCGCTCGCCTCCGACATTCGCGGCATGGCGGGGCCGAACTCGGTGTGGATCAAATCGGCTGACACGGCGGCAACGGCGGGCGAGCTGGCGGCGGAAGCCTGGGAGGCGAGCCTCGCGCCGATCTCCGGACCTGCGGCGCTGATCCTGCCCGCGGATACGGCCTGGCTCGAAGGCGGCAAGCCCGGCAGGAAGCGCGCGCGGCCGTCGCTGCGGGCGCCCGATGCGGCGCGTGTCGAGGCGGCGGCGAAAGCCATAAAGGGCGCGTCCAAACCGATGATCCTGATCAATGGCACGGCGCTGACCGAGGCGGGCCTCGCGACAGCGGCGCGGCTGAAGGCGGCGGGCGTGCGCGTGATGACGGACACGTTCTTCCCGCGTCAGGCGCGGGGCGCGGGAAGGTTCATTCCGGACCGGATGCAGTATTTTGCCGAAGGCGCGATGACCGACCTTGAGGGCTGCGACCTGATGCTGGTGGCAGGCACGCAGGTGCCGGTGGCCTTCTTCGCCTATCCGGGCAAGCCGAGCGTTCTGGTGCCCGAAGGTTGCACGCCGATGATCATTGGCGGGCCGGAGAGCGACAGTGCGGCGATCCTTGAGGCGCTGGCCGATGCCCTCGGCGCGAAAGAGGCGGCACCGATGGCGACGCTGGAACAGCCGGGCCTGCCGAGTGGCGGGCTGAATGCCGTGGCCGTGGGCCAGTCGATTGCGCGGCACATGCCGGAGGGCACGTTCGTGTCGGACGATGCGGTGTCGAACGGGCTGCCGACCTTCCTGATGACGCAGAAGGCTAGGCCGCATGACTGGATGCAGCTGACCGGCGGGGCGATCGGGCAGGGCATGCCGCTGGCGCTTGGCGCGGCGGTGGCGGCGAAGGACAGGAAGGTGCTGTGCCTGACAGGCGACGGCGCGGCCATGTATACCAACCAGGCGCTGTGGAGCATGGCGCGCGAAGGGGCGAATGTGGTGACGGTCGTGTTCGTCAACCATTCCTACCGCATCCTGAATATCGAGCTGGCGCGCACCGGCGCGGGCAATCCGGGGCCGACGGCGAAGAGCATGCTGGAGCTGGACCAACCGGAGATTGACTGGGTGGCGCTGTCGAAAAGCCTCGGCGTGCCGGCGGTGGCGGTGGATACGGCCGAGGCTTTTGACAAGGCGCTGGAGCGCGCGTTTGCCGCTGAGGGGCCGCAGCTGATCGCGGCGCACGTGCCTGCACGATAGTCGCATGCGCTGCGGTATTGAATGATGTGGTTAATGGGGCCACATGGGAATCATGACCCCTTACCCCACCCCCGAATATGAGCGAGACAACCTGATTCCCCAAAGGCCCGGCGTTGGCCAGATGGCCGGCCGTGTGGCCGTGGGGGCAACGCGCAGCACGTTCAAACTCGTTGCGTTTATCCTTAATTTCTTCGTTCCGGGACTCGGCACGATCTTCATCGGTCGTATCGGCACGGCGATCATCCAGCTGATGCTCATTCCCGTGGGCGTGATTCTCATTCCGTTCAGCGGATTCGGATTTCTCGTCCTGATCGCTAACTGGGTCTGGTCGCTCACCACGGTTGTGCAGGCCTGGCGCCATCCCGGCGTGATTTACGTGCGCGAGCGGTCCCGCCGATAGGGTTTTCCCTATGTTAAGATTCCTCCGTTAGCTGCCTAAAGTGGCTGCTAGAGGAGACAGGCCATGGAAAACATGAGCTGGGGCGCCATCGCCTCGATTGCGCTGGTGGCGATTATCGCGCTGTCGGTCATCTATAATTTCGTCAAGGAGCGCGGATCCAGCGGCAACGGTGCGGGCACGCCCGCGCCATCTCCCACGGCTGCCGCGCCGCTGTCGCAGGCAAGTCTCGACGCGATGGTGATGTCGAGGGCTGCGGCGCATGCCTATTCGCAGGCCGGATTCCAGGAATATATTGCCGATCATACGCGCGACCAGCTGGACGAGATTCCCGTCTATGCCGTCATACAGGTCATCACGGCCTCCATGCCGTCGGACACAACGCGGTGGAAATGGATGGAGCATGTGGCGGGCGCGGTCATTGCGCGCGGGGCCGACAAGCAGATGCTCGATACGGCCGACCTGTTCTGGGACGTGAACGAGAAATGGCTTTTCAGCCAGACCGCCTTTGCCGATTTCTGCAATGATTACCTGATCGCCAACCGGAATGAGTGGCCCGCTGCCGTTCACGAACAAATCGTGCTGGCCGGATACACGGCGCTGGCCTCGCGCGACAAGGGCGACGGACCGGAGTCGCCGGACATTCTGCGGGTCGTTTCCGACTTCATGGCGGGCTTGGACATGGTCGCTGACGCCTATTTCGGCGCTGAGGCGGGGCAGGTGCGTGCGCGTTTGCAGGCCGAGGCTGAAAGGCTGGCGCCCGGCGTGCGGGCGAACATGGCCTGATACTGGCGCCTGCGCCGAAAGCCGGACTGGCGGGGCCATCCGGTCTGCCTGGGCAAAAAGGGCGCGGGAGGGAAGCTCCGGGCGCGCATTGTCAGTCTGTTGGTCAGGTAGGGTAGAAGGTGCGCACCTTCGGCCTGCCATCCCGCGCCAGTCATGAACGAACTGCACGAGCTGGGAACTCGTGCAGCCCGGTCATTATAGGCCGGGCAGGGAGAGGGCGGAGAAGATGGGCGGGATCTGCTGCCTGCGTTGGGCCATTGGCGTGGAGAGAGCGCTCAGGATGAGCCTTCGGGCGGGTCAGGCCTCGCCGTCGCCTTCCGGGCCGCCCTCGAAACCCTGCCTTGGGCGGGCGACGCGGTCGCCGAGGTCTTCGAGGTCGATGAAATTGTCGGCTTCGCGGCGCAGTTCGTCGCCGATCATGGGCGGGTTGGAGGCGACCGTGGAGACGACCGAGACGCGCACGCCGCGGGCCTTCACCGCCTCGACGGCCCGGCGGAAATCGCCATTGCCGCTGAACAGCACGATATGATCCACATTGGCGGCCATTTCGAGCATGTCGATGGCCAGTTCCACGTCCATGCTGCCCCGGACGCGCTTGCGGCCTTCCCGGTCGGTGAACTCGCGGGCGGGCTTCTTGATGACATTGTAGCCATTATAGGCGAGCCAATCGACCAGCGGGCGGATGGGGCTGTATTCGTCGGTTTCGACGAGGGCGGTGTAATAATTGGCGCGCAGGAGGCGGCCCTTGCCCTGGAATTCCTTCAAAAGCTTGCGGAAATCGATCTCCAGATCGACTGCACGGGCCGCTGAATAGAGATTCGCGCCATCAATGAACAGCGCCAGGCGCTCGTCCTTGTAAAAGGCCATTGGCTTAATTCCTCAGGTAATATAGGGTATAGGCTAATAAAAACGCCGAAAATACTTATAGAACTGGCATACTCAGGCTGCGTTTCAGGCGCAAGGCCGGGTTGCGCCAGCTTGTTGCACTGCATATAAGGGTCGGCTTCAAGGAGATTGACTGCCCATGGCCCGCGTGACCGTCGAAGACTGCATCCAGAAAGTGCCGAACCGTTTCGAGCTCGTCCTGCTCGCTGCACATCGTGCCCGCATGATCCGTGAAGGTTCGCCGCTGACGGTGGACCGCGACAATGACAAAGACCCTGTCGTGTCGCTGCGCGAGATCGCTGAAGAGTCCGTCGACCTGAAAGTCGTCAAGGAAGCGATGATTTCCAACCTGCAGGAAGTGCGCCCGAGCGAGGAAAGCGAACGCGAAGCCGACCGTATCGCGCTCATGTCCGGCCCGGCTGCGACCGAAGACGACGTGATGCGTGCCTATCAGGCTGAAATCGAGTCCGGACGCGACGACCGACTCTAGGAGGCTCCATGGACGGCAGCGCCCTTTCCGCTGAGGACAAAGGGGCTGGCGACACGGCTGGCAAAGCCGTTTCGGCTGACGCTCCACTTGCATCTCCACATGTGCTTTCCCGTGAAGAACTGATCGCCAAGGTGCGGGCTTACCACCCGCGCGTGAAGTCCGAGCTGCTGGGCGCGGCCTATGATTTTGCCAAGCTGCACCATGGCGAGCAGACGCGCGATTCCGGCGACGCCTATTATTCCCATCCCGTTGAGGTCGCGAGCCTGCTGGCCGACGTGCGCCTCGATGAAGTGACCATCGTGGCGGGCCTGCTGCACGATGTGGTCGAAGACACGGGCATCGACATTGGCGACATTGAAGTGCGCTTCGGCGCCGATGTGGCCGAACTGGTCGACGGGGTGACCAAGCTCGACGCGCTGGAATTCACGTCCAAGGAATCCGCGCAGGCCGAGAACTTCCAGAAATTCATCCTCGCGACGACGAGCGACCTGCGCGTGCTGCTGGTGAAGCTGGCCGACCGGCTGCACAACATGCGCACGCTGCATTTCCGCAAGAAGGCCGAGAGCCGTCAGCGCACCGCCCGCGAAACCATGGACATCTATGCGCCGCTGGCTCGCCGTGTGGGCCTCTATACGCTGGCTGCCGAGATGGAAGACCTGGCCTTCCAGGAGCTGAACCCGGAAGCGCGCCGCGCGATCCTCTACCGGCAGGAAGAGCTGGCCCGCGAGAATGCCGACGACCTCGACCGCATCGATGGCGACCTGCGCCAGCTGATGGAGATGGCCGGTATCAAGGCCAAGATCAAAGGCCGCCGGAAACAGCCCTATTCGCTGTGGCGCAAGCTGGAGCGCAAATCGATTTCCTTCCTTGATGTGGCCGATCTGTTTGCCTTCCGCATCATCGTTGAGGAGGTAGAGGAATGCTACCGCGTGCTGGGCGAAGTGCACACGCTGTGGGCCTGCATCCCTGACCGTTTCCGTGATTATATCTCGGTGCCGAAACCGAACGGCTATGCCTCGCTGCACACGACCGTGCGGGCGGCCGGCAACCGCCGCGTTGAGCTGCAGATCCGCACACGGGCGATGGACCGCACGGCTGAGTTCGGCGTGGCGGCGCACTGGGGCTACAAGAACAAGTCCTATGGCTTTGACGTGGATTCGGCGCGGGCGGCGGGCCTTGACCCGGCGGCCAACCTCGAAGCTTTTGCCGAGCTGATCCAGGATGGTGCCGAGCCGAGCGAATTCCTCGAGCATGCGAAGCTGGAAATGTACCGCGAGCACGTCTTCGCGTTCAGCCCCAAGGGCAAGCTGATCATCCTGCCGGCGGGCGCGATGCCGCTGGACTTTGCCTATGCCGTGCACTCGGCCGTGGGTGACACGACGATTGGCGCGAAGATCAATGGCGAGGTGAAGTCGCTGCGCCGGCCGCTGAAGAATGGCGACGTGGTGGAGATCCTGCGGGGCAAGACGCCCGCGCCGGTGATCGGCTGGGAGGCCATGACGCTGACCGGCCGCGCGCGCTCTGCCATTCGCAAGCTGGTGCGCGAGCGCGACCAGATCGAGTTCCGGCGCTTGGGCGTCGGCCTGATCAACATGGCGCTGCGCCGTGCGGGCATCGACCCTATCGACGTGAAGATGACGCATACCGCCCAGCTCGCCGGATTTGAAAACCGCGAGGAGATGGCCGAGGCCGTGGGGCGCGGGCGCGTCTCGTCGGCCGATATCATGGAGGCAGCCTTCCCGGGCTATCGCGCCGAGCGTTTTGACGCCGACAACAAGCTGCGCCTCGACAGCGAACATGCGCCGCTGCTGGTGTCGGGCACGGACCTGACGCCGGGTGTGACGCTGCACCTTGGCCAGTGCTGCTGCCCGCTGCCGGGCGACCGGATCATGGGTGTGCAGGAGCCTGAAGTGGGCCTCGTGGTGCATATCGCGAGCTGCCCGAAGCTGGCCGAGTATGACGACCATCCGGAGCTTTGGGTCGACCTGAAATGGACCGAGCTGGCCAAGACCGGCGCCGTGGCCGTGGGGCGTATCCGTATCAATGCGGCGAACGAAAAAGGCGTGCTGGCCAAGCTCTGCACGGCGGTTGCCCAGTCCAACGGCAATATCATCCGGATCGCCACGAGCGAGCGCGGGACCGATTTTACCGAGCTGGTGATGGAGATCGAGGTTGAAGACCTGAAGCGCCTGACGCAGATACTTGCCGCACTACGATCCCTGGCCGTTGTGGACCGGGCCGTGCGCGACCAGGAGCTAGAAGATGACGAATGAAGACGTACTCGCGGTGTTTCGCGAGGCAGGTGCCCTCCTGGAGGGGCATTTTATCCTTTCCTCCGGACGACGCAGCCCCGTCTTCCTGCAGAAGGCGCTCGTCTTTTCGCAACCTGACCTGTCGGAAAAGCTGTGCAAGGCGCTGGCGTCAAAGCTGACGGCGACATTCGGCAAGATCGACGTCGTGGCCGGGCCCGCCGTGGGCGGCATCATTCCGGGCTATGAGCTGGCGCGGCACCTGAACGCGAGGGCGATCTTTGCCGAGCGCGTCGACGGCAAGCTGCAATTCCGACGCGGCTTCTCGATTGCCGAGGGCGAGCGCGTGCTGATCGCCGAGGATATCGTGACGACGGGGCTGTCCTTCCGCGAGACGGTCGAGGCGCTGGACAGGCTGCCGGGCGAAGTGGTTGGCGGGGCGTGCATCATCGACCGTTCCAACGGCAGGGCCGATGTCGGCTGCAAGCTGGTCTCTCTGGCGGCGGTGGACTTCCCCGACTATGCGGCAGACGACCTGCCGCCGGAACTCGCCGCGATGGAAGCGGTGAAGCCCGGTTCGCGGGGCCTTGCCTGATGGCGGAGCGGATACGCCTCGGCGTGAATATCGACCATGTGGCAACGATCCGGAATGCGCGCGGCGGCGCACACCCTGACCCGATGCGCGCGGCGCTGATGGCGACGGAGGCGGGCGCCGACGGCATCACGCTGCACCTGCGCGAGGACCGCCGGCATATTCGCGACGGTGACCTGACGGAAATTCGCAACGCAACGGCGCTGCCGATCAATATGGAAATGGCGGCGACCGAGGAAATGCTCGAGATTGCGCTGAAGTTCAAACCCGAGACGGCCATGTTCGTGCCGGAAGAACGCGCGGAGCTGACGACCGAAGGCGGCCTCGATGCCGCGCGGGCGCACAATCATCTCGCGCATTTCGTCCGCCAGCTGAACAAGAATGGTAGCCGCGTCTCCTTCTTTATCGAACCGGACATGGTGCAGCTGCATGCCGCCCATGCGCTGGGCGTTCAGATCACGGAATTCCATACGGGCCGTTACGTGGAGCTGGTGCAGGCGGGCGAGGCGAAGCTGGCCGAGCTGGAGCTGGACCGGATCCGCAACTGTGCCGAGGAGGCCCGGCGGATCGGAATCGAGCCGCAGGCGGGTCACGGCCTGACGTTTGATACGGTGAAGCCGGTCGCGGCCATTCCGCAGATCACCGAGCTTAACATTGGCCACTTCCTTGTCGGCGAGGCCATCTTCATCGGCATGCCGGCCGCGATTGGCGAGATGCGCCGCCTGATGGACGAGGCGCGCGCATGATCATCGGGATCGGCAACGACCTCTGCAATATCGAGCGGATCGAGAAGACGCTGGCCCGTTTTGGCGAGCGGTTCGAGAAGCGCGTCTTCACCGAGACAGAGATTGCGCTGGCCCGTCGCCGCAAGCTGACAGCCGAGACCTATGCCAAGCGCTTTGCCGCAAAAGAGGCCTGCGCCAAGGCGCTGGGCACCGGCGTGCCGCGCCGGGGCGTGCACTGGCAACATATGGGCGTCGTCAATCTGCCGAGCGGCAAGCCGACCGTGGCGCTGACCGGTGGCGCGGCTGCGCGGCTCGCGGCGATGACGCCGGAGGGCCATACGGTCGTCATCCACCTTACCATCACTGATGACCATCCGTGGGCGGAAGCCCAGGTGATTATCGAAGCCCTGCCGGCCGTCTGATGAAACCCGCCCGTCCCAAACGCGCACGCCAGCGCGCCGCCGCGAAAGCGCACGTGCCGAACCTGTCGGACGCGGACGTGAAGACGATCCAGGAGCGGATCGGCTATAGTTTCAAGGACCGTGACCTGCTGGTGCGCGCGCTGACGCATCCGAGCGCCGTAGCGTCGGCGGACTCCGTGCGCCTGTCGAACCAGCGGCTGGAATTCCTGGGCGACCGTGTGCTGAACCTGACCATTGCCGAGCGCCTGATCGAGCGCCGCAAGACCGAGAGCGAAGGTGATCTCGCCCCGCGCCTCAACCGGTTCGTCAGGAAGGGCGCCTGCGCCGAGGCCGTGCGCCATTTCGGGCTACAGGACTATATCATCCTGTCCGATGGCGAAGTGGCCTCCGGCGGCCGCGACCGTGAATCGACGCTGGGCGATGCCTGCGAGGCCATGATTGGCGCGATTTACCAGGATGGCGGGCTATCTGCCGCGCGCAAGTTCATCGAGCGTGGGTGGGCACAGCAATTCGAGTCCGCCCCCGTGGAAACGCGTGATCCGAAGACACTGTTACAGGAATGGGCGCAGGGCCAGGGCCTGCCGCTGCCGAAATACAGCGTCGTTAGCCGTTCGGGCCCTGACCATGCCCCTGTTTATGAGATAGAAGTACAAGTGGCGCCCCATGGCGAGGCAACGGCCACCGGATCCTCCAAACGCGACGCCGAGCGCAATGCAGCCGCCTTGCTGCTGAACACCCTGACTGGAACACAATGACCGAAACCGAAATCACCCGCGCAGGTTTTGCCGCCATTATCGGCGCACCGAATGCGGGCAAGTCCACGCTGACCAACCGCCTCGTCGGCGCCAAGGTCGCCATCGTGACGCACAAGGTGCAGACGACGCGCTTTCCCGTGCGGGGCGTCGCGCAGGTGGGCGACGCGCAGATCGTGCTGGTCGATACGCCCGGCATCTTCGTGGCCAAGCGCCGGCTCGACCGGGCCATGGTGAAAGCAGCCTGGAGCGGCGCAGCGGACGCCGATGCCATCGTGCACCTGATCGACAGTTCGGCCTGGGTGGCTGACAAGGCAGGCAATGCCACCGGCGCGCAGAAGATGTCTATTGCCGACGACCTGCGCGTGATCGAGCAGCTGAAGCTCACCGAGAAGCGCGCTTTCCTCGCGCTCAACAAGATCGACCTTTTCCCGCATGACCAGGTGTTGCCGGTGATGGGCGAACTGAACGATACGGGCGTCTACGACGAGATATTCATGATCTCGGCCGAGAATGGCGATGGCGTCGGCCGGTTGTCGGCTGCGCTGGCCGACCGTATGCCAGCGGGCACGGCGCTCTATCCGCCGGACCAGACGGCTGACCTGCCGATGCGCCTGCTCGCTGCTGAAGTGACGCGCGAGAAGCTGTTGCTGCGCATGCACCAGGAACTGCCTTACCAGCTGATGGTGGAAACAGAGAGCTGGGAAGAGCGCAAGGACGGGTCCGTCCGTGTGCAGCAGGTGATCATTGTCGGGCGCGATGGCCACAAGGCCATGGTGCTGGGCAAGAATGGCGCGTCGATCAAGGAGATCGGGCGCATGGCCCGCAAGGAACTGATCGAAATGCTCGACCGGCCTGTGCACCTCTTCCTGTTCGTGAAAGTGGACGAGAAATGGCAGGAGCGCCGCGACAGCTATTCCGGCATCGGCCTGGAGTTTGATGTCTAGGGCGCGGCATGAACTGGACCGATGAAGGCTTGATCCTCGGCGGTCGCCGGTTTGGTGAGGGCGGTCTCATCATTGACGTGCTGACGAAAACCAGGGGCCGCAGGTCGGGCCTTGTCTATGGCGGCGCGTCGCGGGCGCGGCGGGCGCAGTACGAGGCGGGGAATACTGTTTCATTATCGTGGACAGGCCGACTGGAGGAACAGCTGGGGCGCTTTGACGTGGCCGAGGCAAGCCGTGAGCGGGCCTCGCGCGTGCTGGATGATGCCGGGGCGCTGTCGGCGATCTCGGCGGTGACGACGCTGCTGCGCGGCGCGCTGGACGAGGGCGATGCCGCCGGTTCGGCGCTCTACGAGGCCACGACGATATTGCTCGACCAGATCGAGGCGCGCGAAGTGTGGCCCGCGCTCTATGTGCGCTGGGAGCTGGGGCTGCTGTCAGCGCTGGGCTTCGGGCTGGACCTTGATGAATGCGCGCTGAGCGGGGCGAATGACGGCCTCACCCATGTGTCCCCGAAGACGGGACGGGCGGTGCGCGGGTCTGAAGCCGAAGAGTATGTCAGCCGCCTGCTGCGCCTGCCGGGATTCCTCGTGACGCCGGGCGCGCCGGTCGGCGTGGACGACATAGCCGACGGGCTGGCGCTGACCGGCTATTTCATCGAGGCGCGGGTATTCAACGGCATGAACCGCGCCGTGCCGCCCCAGAGGGCGCAGCTGGTGGCGCGGCTGCTGAAGCGGACCTAGACGCTGGCGCTGGGCCGGGCGCCGACTTTCTCGAACCATGCCGTGACGTTCTGGAAGGCCGGGTTCAGCGGCTGGCCGACCTGGTTGCCGAAGGCCTGGAAGCAGAACAGCATGATGTCCGCGAAGGTGAAATTATCGCCGGCGATGTAGGCGCGGCTTGCGAGCTGGCCGTCGAGGAATTTGAGCTTGTCCTGCGCGCGGGCTTTGAGGCCCGGTGCGGCGTCGGGCAGGCAGCGCGTGCGGTCCTTGAACATGGCAAGGCCTTCGGAGAAGCGGAAGCCATTGGTCATCGGGTCGAGCACGTTAAGGTCCACCCAGCGGGTCCAGCGGCGCGTCTGCGCACGTTCCTCGGGATTGGCGCCGAACAGGCTGTCGCCGGTATGGGTTTCATCAAGATATTCGCAGATCGGCCAGATCTCGGTGATGATGCTGCCATCGTCGAGTTCCAGCGCGGGCGACTGGGCGGCCGGATTGACCGAGAGATAGGACTCGCCGAGGTTTTCGCCCTTCACAATATCCACGTTCTGCGTGGGCAGGGTGATGCCGCGTTCGGCCATGAACATGCGCACGACGTGCGGGTTGGGGCCGATGGATGTGTAGAGTTTCATGTGGCGCTTCCCTTTGGAATGATTGTTGTTTTCAGCTTGTCGCGAGGATGTAGATTGCCCGCCCGGCAAGCGGGAAGAGCATCAGGGTCGAGGCGATGAAGAAGTAGAACCGGATCATCACCTTGTTGGCCGTGGCCTGCCAGAGCGAGTGCCCGACCCTGATGATGACGTAAGCCCACGCAAAGCCGACATCGATCATGCCTGCTGCACCGCTGACGGCGAGGGCCAGCGCCAGCGCATAGAAGATGGTCGGCTGCTCCATCAGATGATTGTAATTGTCCGAAATCTGGCGGACTTCCGAGGGCAGGGCGTTGAAGGCGTCGCTGCGTGTATGCTTGGCCTTTTCAGGGTGCATACGCGCCTTTTGCATGGCCGGAACACGCGTCGCGAGCATCCATATCCACATCACCAGTGACCAGGCCGCGAGGACGGCGACGGGTAGAAGCATGGCATGGGTCATTCGAAACTCCCTGATCGTCTTGTTTTCAGCAATGTAGCGAAGATTGCCGGGCGCAGAAGGGGCGACGCCGGGGCAAGGCCTTAGCGGCAGACGCGCCCCGGGCCCATGTCGAAGTGGAAATGGTCCTTGTGGGCGGCGTTATAGTCGGGCCCGAGGGTGACCGAGAAGATATCGCAGCCGCCATCATGGACGCGTTTCAGGAATTTCGCTTCCTTTCCGCCCTGTTTCCAATGGGTTTTCACGTCTATCAGGCGGCCATCTTCCAGCCTGAAGCCGGAAATATCGACCGCATTGGCATGGGCATGCTGGGAAAGGCGGCTGCTGCCGGCGATGTTGCGGCAGGAGAAGCTGCCATAGGTCTCGATCCGCGCGATGGGAGAGCCGAAGATTTCCACAGCCGCAGGCCGGGCGACATGGCGCTCCCATGTGTAGACGGCGGCGGTCTCTGCGCAGGTCATGCTGAGCGTGGCCGAATAGGGCGTGAGGGTGCGATCAAGCGTCAATGCGTTGTAAAGACCGCATTTTTCGCCTTCGTTTGCGTCTTCCAGCGGCGTGTAAAGCACACCCGCATCGTCCAGTGCCTTGAAGCAGACTTCGCGCTGGTCGCGGGCCCGCTGCAGCTTGGCGTGCGTGGCGAGGCCGATGCGGTCGGTCAGGTCTATCGGCGCAAACGGGTTATGCCGGGGCGGGGCCAGCCATACCAGCATGGCCACCAGCAGGAGCGGTACGCCGAGAAGGAGGAGCCAGGCCCGAAACTCAGTCATGTGCTTGCGTTTTACCCATTCCTTAACCAAACCGCCGTCTTTGTTAATGCTGCGCAGCGGCCCGAGTCGGTATAGATTCGGTCCTGCACCAGAATGTGGCACGAGATGCAAAGAGGCCAGAATGTCCGACCTGCTAGATGACGGCCCGGAAGACCGGATCATAAACGAACCCATGAGCGAGGCGCTGTCGAAGCGCTATCTCGCCTATGCGCTGTCGACCATCACCTCCCGCGCCCTGCCGGATGTGCGCGACGGGCTGAAGCCTGTCCAGCGCCGCATCCTGTATGGCATGCGCGAATTGCGGCTGGACCCTGAAGGCGGCTTCCGCAAGTGCGCCAAGATCGTCGGCGACGTGATGGGTAACTGGCACCCGCATGGTGACAGCTCGATCTATGACACGCTGGTGCGCCTGGCGCAGGATTTCAACGTCCGTTACCCGCTGGTCGATGGCCAGGGCAACTTCGGCAATATCGACGGGGACAGCGCGGCGGCCTATCGTTACACCGAAGCGCGGATGACCCATGCGGCCGAGCTTCTGCTGGACGGCCTCGACGAGAACGCGGTCGATTTCCGCGCCAACTATGCCGAGAATGATGAAGAGCCGGTCGTGCTGCCGGCCGGTTTCCCGAACCTACTCTGCAATGGTGCGACGGGCATCGCGGTGGGCATGGCGACAAGCATTCCGCCACACAATGCGGCCGAAGTGATCGACGCGGCGCGCTTCCTGATCGAGACGCCGAAAGCGACGACCGAACAGCTGATGGGCTTCGTGAAGGGGCCTGACTTCCCGACCGGCGGCGTGATCGTCGAGACGCAGGAAGCCATGCTGGACGCCTACGAGACGGGCCGTGGCAGTTTCCGCATGCGCGCCAAGTGGGAAGTCGAAGACACGGGCCGGGGCACCTACCAGATCATCGTGACGCAGATTCCGTATCAGGTGCAGAAGTCGCGTCTGCTGGAGAAGCTGGGCGAACTGCTGGAGCAGAAGAAGCTGCCGCTGCTGGACGATGTGCGCGACGAGAGCGCCGAGGACGTGCGCCTTGTTCTGGTGCCCCGCGCCAAGACGGTCGAGCCGGACGTGCTGATGGAAAGCCTGTTCAAGTCATGCGACCTGGAAACGCGCTTCAGCATGAACATGAACGTGCTGCACAAGGGCGCGCCGCAGGTCATGGGCCTGAAGGATGTGCTGAAGGCCTATCTGGAGCATCGGCGCGAAGTGGTGGTGCGCCGGGCCGAGTTCCGCCTCGACAAGATCGAGAAGCGCCTGCACCTGCTCGACGGCTACCTGATCGCCTATCTCAATATTGATGAAGTGATCCGCATCATCCGCGAGGAAGACGAGCCGAAACAGGTGATGATCGCCCGGTTCGGCATTACGGACATTCAGGCCGAAGCCATCCTCAACCTCCGCCTGCGTGCATTGCGCAAGCTGGAAGAGATGGAAATTCGCGGCGAGCACGCGAAACTGGTCGAAGAGCGCGACGAGCTGGTCAAGCTGATCGGATCGACCGCGCGCCAGTGGACGAAAGTGTCCAAGGAACTGAAAGCCGCGCGTGACACTCTGGGCCCGGATACCGAGCTTGGCCGCCGCCGCGCGCAGTTCGAGGACGCGCCGGACGTGGACCTCGCCGCTGCACTGGAAGCCTCCAAGCCGAAGGAGCCGCTGACGGTGGTTCTCTCCGCGCAGGGCTGGATCCGCGGCATGAAGGGCCACGGGCTCGACCCGGATTCGACCAAGTTCAAGGATGGCGACGAGCTGTACCTGAGCGAGGAAGTGATGAGTACGGACAAGATTATCCTGATGGCGTCCGATGGCCGCGCCTTCACGCTGATGGCCGACAAGCTGCCGGGCGGACGCGGACATGGCGAGCCGATCCGGCTGTCCATCGACCTGGAAGACAATGTCGATATCGTTGCCATGTTCCGCTACGAGGAAGGCCGCAAACGCGTGATGGCCTCGACGGTCGGTTATGGTTTCGTAGTCGACGAGAAGGAGCTGGAGTCCAACCGCAAGGCGGGCAAGCAGGCGGTAAACCCCGGTGACGGCACGCTGAATGTGTGCATCCCGGTTGAGGGCGACATGCTGGCCGTGGTCGGCACCAACCGCAAGATGCTGATCTTCCCGCTCGACGAGCTGCCGGAAATGGCGCGCGGCAAGGGCAACAAGCTGCAGGCCTATCGCGGCAAGGATGCGATGGCCGACGTGATGACCTTCGACAAGGAAGACGGCCTGATCGTGATGACGGGCGGTCGCCACCGTGCCTTCCCGGAATGGCAGGAATGGATCGGCAAACGCGCCCAGGCCGGCAAGACCGTGCCGAAGGGCTTCCCGAAGTCGGGCACGTTTAATGGCTGATACACTGATGCGGCAGCGCATCATGGCGCTGACCCTGGTCGTGCCGGAATATGAGGCGGGACTTGCCTTCTATGTCGGCAAGCTCGGCTTTGACCTGCTGGAAGACACAGACATGGGCGGCGGCAAGCGCTGGGTGCGCGTGCGGCCGAAAGGCGGAGATACTGAACTGCTGCTGGCGCGCGCCGTGAACGATGACCAGCGCGCGGCGATTGGCAACCAGACCGGCGGGCGCGTGTTCCTCTTTCTTGAGACGGATGATTTCGACCGGGACTATGCAGCCTACGTTGCGGCGGGCGTCACGTTCCTCGAAGCGCCGCGCAGTGAGCCTTATGGTAAAGTCGTCGTGATGCAGGACCCGTTCGGCAACAAGTGGGACTTGCTCGAACCTGCAGATGACGGCTCATCCTGAGCGCCCACTGAACCTCCACCCTTCCTGAACGATGGTTGCACACCTAAATGGTAGCCAGTGTTATTGAAGAGGAGACAGCCATGTCCCAGCCAAAGCCTGTCCTGCGGCTCCACCCTGCCGAACGCGATGATATCGCCGATCTGGTGACGCGGCGGCCTGTGCCGGGGCGTGGCATCAACAATGTCGGTGCCTTCCTTTTCCTCAATCATCATGGGCCCCAGACCTACAAGCCGGGCAATCGCGGCCTGCCATTCGGGCCGCACCCGCATCGCGGGTTCGAGACGGTGACGTTCATTCTCGAGGGCGACCTCGCGCACCGCGACAGCGCCGGGCATGAGAGCATCATCAGCCAGGGGGGCGTGCAATGGATGACGGCTGGCAGCGGCCTCGTGCATGAAGAAGTCTCGCCGGAAGCGTTCAAGCGCAACGGCGGACCGATGGAGATCCTGCAGCTATGGGTGAACCTGCCCTCGAAACTGAAAATGGTTCAGCCGCGTTATGTCGGCGTGCAGGCCGACCAGATTCCGGTGGTGGAATCAGACGGTATGAAGCTGCACCTCGTCTCGGGCGACTGGCAGGGCACGGCCGGGGCGATCGAGTCGCTGACGGGCGTGTTCATGACATGGTTGGAGATGAAAGCGGGCAGCCGCATCGCGTTTGACGCGCTGGCGGGCCGCGATGTGTTCGCCTATGTCGCGCGCGGCGAAGTCAGCATCAACGGCACGGCGGTGAAGGGTTTCAATCTCGCAGAACTCGGCGCGGGCGACAGCGTGGAACTGGTCGCCGGTTCTGAGGCGGTGGTCCTGTTCGGCCATGCCGAGCCGATTGACGAGCCGATCGTTTCGCATGGTCCGTTCGTGATGAACACGGTCGCGGAAATCCACGAGGCCTATGCGGACTATCAGGCGGGCAAGTTCAGCGCACCGGTGAATGTGGGTTAGGCAGGTTGTCCGAACGGCTCGCCTTGAATGGTCTCAGGATGAGCGTGGCTATTTAAATGGGTCTGCTTCGGGCAATCGCGGCCTGTTCAAAACCGTTCTTCAGTCGATCCCGGAATACGAAGAGGCACAGCGGCCAATAGAAGGCGAGTAGAGTGTAACCAACTGTGCCGGATACAGTCTTACCGAGGCGTTCTCCAATCTGGCAAAGCAGCAGAAGATATAGTGTTGCATATGCTGCGATAGCCAATGCGGAGACATCCGGGGAGGGTTCCGGGATGCCGTCGAGCAAAATAGTGAGCGGGAAGGCCGTAAAAAACAATACGAAAAAGATGGCTGCAAACACTGCATAGAGTTTGACGGGAAGCGTCCATCTCTCTTGCAGGAGGAGGTAAGTGCTTAGCGCCCAGAACGCCTGCACAAGCATTCCGGACCCGGTGCCGATTATCACTCCGATAGAGTCGCCTGTCCTGAGGCGGCCGCCTAACAGCTCGGCAACCCCGAAGGGGATAAGCATGATGCAGGCAAGCAGGACAATCATGAGAATATGATTGGCCAGAAGATTGCGAAGTTTGGCCGTCATTTGGTGTACAGAAGCTCAAGCACGTCGCTCATTAACGGCCCGATCTCGGTGTGGAGCACCAAGTCGGCCATCAGGTCCTGATCAGTCGCCTCGCGGTTCACGATGACGAGTTTGGCGCCATTGCGTTTGGCCTCCAGCGGGATGCCGGCGGCGGGGTAGACGACGAGGGATGAGCCAAGCACAAGGCAGAGGTCGCAGAGCAGCGCCTCTTCGGCGGCGCGGGCCATTTCGGCTTCCGGCATGGCCTGTCCGAACGAGATGGTCGCGGTCTTGATGAGGCCCTTGCAAAAGATGCAGGTGAGGTCTTCGCCCGCTTCCCAGCGGGGTTTGAGCTTTTCGATCTCGTAGCGCTTGCCGCAATTGAGGCAGCGGGCATAGGTGGCGTTGCCATGGATTTCGATCACCTGATCGGCCGGCACGCCGGAATCCTGATGCAAATTGTCGACATTCTGCGTGACGACCGCGCCGACCTTGCCGGCGGCGACGAGCTTCGCAATGGCGTTGTGCCCGGCATTGGGACTGGCGCCTGTCCATCCGGCGGAGCGGTTGAAGACGCGTGTCCAGGCCTCGCGGCGCTTCCCGGCGGAGGAGACGAAGTCCTGGAAATAGATCGGCGTCATCTGGGACCAGACGCCGCCGGGACTGCGGAAATCCGGGATGCCGCTCTCCGTGGAAATGCCCGCGCCTGTGAAAACCATCACGCGGTTGGCGGCGTCGATCATGCGCGCGAGGGTGGCAGCATCGGACATGGCCCTGATGCTACACATTTTGAGCAACCTTGCTACCGGGCGCGCAAATTAGATTCTATTTATACATGCCCTCGCGCAGGTTGAGCCCATGCTCGAGATAAGCCTTCATGGCACAGATCATTTGCGACCAGCCCATGCAATTGCCATAGGATGACTTCAGGCCCGCAGGCGTTTCGCGCCAGCCTTCCTCGGCGATGGTGACGATGGTGCGGCCATCATCGGTCGGCTCGAAGCGCATCGTGACGGTGGTTTCGTAGGGCGCAGGCGTTTCCGGATCATTGGCGCCCCATTTCAGGATGATGCGCTTGTCCTTCTCCACCTCGACGACATGGACCGGGAAGGCGCCGGGAAAATCGTGGAAGTCCCAGGTGACCGTGGCGCCGGTTTCGAGCCGGCCCTTCGCGCCGCCGGTGGTGAAATAGCCGGACAGCTTGTCCGGGTTCACGACGGCTTCGAACACGTCGGATACCGGGCGGCTGATACGGCCGCTGACTTCGAATTTCAGGTCCATGACATCACTCCTTGTCTTGGCTTCAATCATGTTATAAAAAAGTAACATGTCAAGCGACGATCAAACCGACTTGGTCTTCAGGGCCCTCGCTGCGCCGATAAGGCGTGACCTGATGGATGCCCTGAAGGACAATCCGCAGACCACAGGCGAGCTGTGCGCGCGCTTCGATACGCTGAACCGCTGCACGGTGATGCAGCATCTCGGCGTGCTGGAGGAAGCGGGCCTCGTGATTGCCCGCAAGCAGGGCCGCCAGCGCTGGAATTATCTCAATGCCCTCCCGATCAAGCAGATCCACGACCGCTGGATCGGTGCCTATGCCTCCGGCGCCGTCGACCTGCTGGCCCGCATGAAGGACGACATGGAGAGCCTGCCGGTCAGCCAGAAAGCCTGACGACACTTGCCTTGAGGCCGTTCAATCGATAAAATCGATTGAAAATATAAAGATACCTCGTTGGAAAGATTGATCGTGGCTCTGTATCTCCAAGGCATTCCCGTGAAGGCCGAGATGATGCTGACCCTGTTCCACACTGAAACCCATGCGCCGAAAACGATTGAGCGCGCGACGCCCGGCATCCTGCCTGGCCTTTTGCTGGCGACGCTGATTGCGGCGGGGGCCTTTGCGCTGCGGGCGCTTCCGGGTGTCCACGCGCTCAGCCCGCTGATCCTTGCGATCCTGCTCGGCATGGCTTTCCATAACGTGATCGGCACGCCTGCCAGCGCCAAAGCCGGCGTCAAGTTCAGCCTGAAGCGTGTGCTGCGCGCCGGCATCGTGCTGCTCGGCCTGCAGCTGACGCTGTCGCAGGTGGTGGCTGTGGGCGGCATGGGCGTGCTGGTGATTGTGGTGACGCTGGTCTCGACATTCGCCTTTACGGTCTGGCTGGGGCGCATGCTGAAAGTGGATGCGCGGGTGACAGAGCTGATTGCAGCAGGCACGTCGATCTGCGGGGCGTCGGCGGTAATTGCCACCAATACGGTGACGCGGGCGCGCGACGAGGATGTGGCCTATGCGGTGGCCTGCGTGACCGTTTTCGGGTCGTTGTCGATGATGCTTTACCCCGTGCTGGGCGGCCTGATGGACCTTGGCCCGCACGCCTTTGGCCTCTGGGCGGGCGCATCGATCCATGAAGTGGCGCAGGTCGTTGCGGCGGCTTACCAGCGCGGCACCGAGGCCGGGGAATTCGGCACGATTGCCAAGCTGACCCGCGTGATGATGCTGGCGCCCATGGTGCTGGGCCTCGGCGTGCTGGCCGCGCGCCGCGTCAAGGCATCGGGCGGGGAGGCAAGCCGCACCGCGCCGCCGCTGCCATGGTTCGTGTTCGGCTTCATCGCCATGGTCGCAGTCGCCAGTCTTGGTGTTGTTCCGCATGCGGTGTTGCAGCCGGTCTCCACCGCCACGCAATTCCTGCTCGCCATTGCGCTTGCCGCGATGGGCCTTGAGACAGACGTGCGAAAGCTTGCGGCCGAGGGCTTTCGCCCGGCGCTTGTCGGCGCGGGCGGGTGGATTTTCATTACGCTGGTCAGTCTCGTGCTGATCCGGCTCACGACGGGATGAGACACGCATGACGCTCGAACAGCTTCGCATCTTCGTCGCCGTCGCCGAGCGGGAACACATGACCCGCGCCGCCGAGGCGCTGAACCTGACGCAGAGTGCAACCAGCGCCGCGATTGCTGCGCTGGAAGAGCGTCATGACG
Source organism: Hyphomonas chukchiensis (assembly GCF_000682695.1). Classification (GTDB taxonomy): domain Bacteria; phylum Pseudomonadota; class Alphaproteobacteria; order Caulobacterales; family Hyphomonadaceae; genus Hyphomonas; species Hyphomonas chukchiensis. The sequence continues at coordinate 34,409 of NZ_AWFG01000002.1, forward strand.
TGAAACTGTTTGACCGGATCGGGCGGCGCATTGTGTTGACGCAGACCGGGCATGCCTTCCTTGACGAGGCGCGCGCCGTGCTGGCCCGCGCGACACTGGCGACGCAGGCGCTGGACGATCTTGCGGGCCTGCGCCGGGGGCAGCTGCGCCTTGGCGCGAGCCAGACCGTGGCGAACTATTGGCTGCCGCCGCTGATGCAGGCTTTCAGGCTGGCGCATCCCGGCGTGACGCTGGACCTGCAGATCGGGAATACCGAGCAGATCGCCGAAGCCGTTGCGGACCTGTCGGTCGATCTCGGCATCGTGGAGGGCAAACCGCAGCGCAATGACCTGAACCAAACGGCTGTGACCGGCGACCGGACAGCGCTTATCGTGCCGAAGGGCCATGAGTGGACCGGGAAGCCCCCGCGAACGGGCAAGGATTACCGCGCGGCGCGCTGGGTGTTGCGCGAGCCGGGGTCCGGCACGCGGGCGATGCTGGAAGACCTGCTGGCCGGGCATGGCCTCGGCCTTGGCGATCTCGATGTGGCGCTGGAACTGCCCTCGAACGAGGCCGTGCGGGCCGCCGTGCAGGCAGGGGCAGGCGCGAGCCTGTTGTCGATTCTCGTGGCCGAGCCGTCGATCATGGCCGGCACGCTGTGCGAAGTGGCGGTCGATCTGCCGCCGCGCAGTTTCCACATCCTGCGCCACAAGGAACGTCATGAAACCGGGCTGGAACAGGCCTTTATCCGCCTCGCCGACGCGCAGGGCCCAAAGGCGGAAGCCTGACATTCTAGGCGTCACTTGCCTCTGCGGCAGATGGCGGTTACGCCTGACATATCGTTTTTGTGGAGGGACGGCCCATGAGCCCCATTCTGATCGTACTTGCGGTCGCAGTCGCCATCGTCGGCTTTATCATCCTGATCTACAACGGACTGGTGATGAAGCGCCAGCGGGTCAACCAGGCCTTTGCCGACGTGGACGTTCAGCTGAAGCAGCGCCAGAACCTGATCCCGAATCTGGTCGAAACCGTGAAGGGCTATGCCAAGCACGAGCAGGAGACGTTCCAGCAGGTGATCGCGGCGCGCGCGGCGGCCCAGTCGGCCTCGACACCGGCCGAAATGAGCCAGGCCGAAGGCATGCTGACCGGCGCGCTGGGCAAACTGTTCGCGCTGGCCGAGGCTTATCCGGACCTAAAGGCCAACCAGAACTTCATCCAGCTGCAGAACGAGCTGTCGACCATCGAGGACAAGCTGGCCGCGGCGCGGCGCTTCTACAACTCGGCCGTTCAGGACTACAACACGTCCCGCGAACAGTTCCCGGGGTCTGTCATCGCCGGCATGTTCAGCTTTGAACCGCGTGACTTCTTCGACGTGGGCGTGGAAGGCCGAGAGGCGCTCTCGACGCCGCCGGAAGTGAAGTTCTAATCTGATCCTTTATCATGTAGTGTGCCTCCCATGCCTGTCGTGGGAGGACGCATGATGAAACCCTTTATACTTGTCTCGGCCATGCTGCTGGGGGCGTGCGTCAGTTCCGGCGCGAGCTGGAGTGCATCGACATGGGACGGTCTCGTGCCGCAGACGATTGCGACGCAGAACTATGCCTTCATGGCCGCGCCGATGGCCGGACAGGGCTTCAAGCTGAAACTCACGGTCAAGACCGATGGCAGCTTCGGCGTCGCCAATGCGGGCCCGGCGACGGATGACCAGCTGACAGAGGCCGCCATCGTCGCCGCGCCGGATGGCTGTACGTTCGTGTCGCTGGAACGCACGCCGGATGGCGGGGCGGAAGCGGCGTATGATTGCAAATAGGTTGACCTTCTGACTTCATCCGCAGTCCCGGCGAATGCCGGGATCTCAGGCAATTGAAGCAGGAAGCCAGCCGCAAGAGACCCCGGCGTTCGCCGGGGGTGCGGAATTATTATAGGGATTGAGCCTGGCCCCGCGCCCTGAACCAGGGCGTGATGCGCTCGAGGGCATCTTCGAGTTCCGGCGTTGAGACGGCGAACGAGAAGCGCATGAACTTGTGGCCGTTGATCGGGTCGAAATCGACGCCGGGGGCCGTGGCGACGCCGGTATCCTTCAGCAGCTGCATGCAGAAGCCGAGGCTGTCATCGGTGAAACGCGAGATGTCCGCATAGATATAGAAGGCGCCGTCAGGCGGGGCGATGCGTTCGAGACCGAGCGCCGGGAGCGCTGCGAGCATCAGGTCGCGGTTGCGGCGATAGGTGTTGAGGTGGCCTTCCAGTTCGTCGCGGCAGTCCATGGCGACGAGGCCTGCGTGCTGGGAGAGCGACGGCGCGGTGAGGAACATGTTGCCGATATAGGCGGCCGTGCGGCTGGCCATGCTGTCAGGCGACACGATCCAGCCAAGGCGCCAGCCCGCCATGGAAAAGTATTTCGAGAAGGAGTTGATGACATAGGCGTCGCTCGTGTGTTCGAGGACGGACGCCGTGCGCGGGCCGAACGACAGGCCGTGATAGATCTCGTCGGAGATGATGCGGATGTTGCGCGCGGCGCAGACCTTGACGATGGCGGCGAGTTCGTCGGCGGGAAGGATGGTTCCGGTCGGGTTCGCGGGGCTGGCGATGATGAGACCGGCAGGCGCGGGTTCGAGCGCGGCGATCTGGGCGGCGGTCAGCTGGAAACGCGTTTCCTCGCCGCATTCGATCTCGAGCGGGACCATTTTGAGGGCCTTGATCGTGCCGCGATAGGCGACATAGCCGGGGCGGGCGAGGGCAACCTGATCGCCGGGATTGAAGGCGGAGGAAAGGGCCAGCACCAGCGCAGGCGAGGCGCCACAGGTGATCGCAAGGCGGCGGGGCGCGACCTCGACGCCATAGGTGTCGCCATAGTGCTGGCAGATGCGCGCCTTGAGCTGGGGGCTTTCCCAATAGCCCATGGATTCTGCATCGAGCACCGCGTGCGCGGTCTCGACGGCGCGTTTCGGGGCGCCGGTCGAAGGCTGGCCGAATTCCATATGGATGACCGAGCGCCCGGCCGCCTGCAGCTCATGCGCAAGACGGCTGACCGCAATGGCCTGGAACGGGGAGACCTCGCCACTCAATTGGCGGCGAGGCTGGGCAGCCACGTGGCGAGGGCGGGAACGAAACCGACGAGAATGATCATGGCGATCTGTAACCCGATGAAGGGCACAGCGCCACGCCAGATGTCCATCGTGTTGATTTCGTCCGGGGCCGCGCCGCGCAGGTAGAAGAGGGCAAAGCCGAAGGGCGGCGTCAGGAAGCTGGTCTGCAGGTTCAGCGCCATCAGGATGGCGAGCCAGACCGGATCAAAGCCGAGCATGATCAGCGGCGGCGCCACAAGCGGCACGACGACGAACACGATCTCGATGAAGTCGAGGAAGAAGCCGAGAATGAACATGACGAGCATGGTCATGGCGAGGGCGCCCCATTTGCCGCCGGGCGCCTGATGCAGCAGCGCGGCCACCATCTCGTCGCCGCCATAGCCGCGGAAGACGAGGCTGAACAGCGAGGCACCGATCAGGATGAGGAAGACCATGCTGGTGATATGCGTGGCGCTGGTGAGCGCGGGCAGGAGCTGGCGCATCTTGCGCAGCACGAGGAGGCCCGCAGCGACACCCGCGAAGAAGACGAGGCTGGCAAGGATCGTGAGGATGATGCCGATGGAGTTTGCGCCGCTGATGGTGGCGACGCCCGCGCGCAGGTCCATCGTGTTGCGCAGGACGAGGATGGCGATGATGCTGCCGAGACCCGCGAGGATGAGCGGGGCGAGGCGGCTTTTGGCTTCGTCGGCAAGGCGGATGCCCGCGAGCAGGACAGCGCCCGCTGCGCCGATGGCAGCGGCTTCGGTCGGAGGCGCAACGCCGCCAAGGATGGCGCCGAGCACGGCTATGATGAGCAGGAGCGGCGCGCCGAGACCGAAGGCGACCTCTTTGACGGTCAATGGTTGGGTGTCTTCAGCGAGCGTCACCGGCGGGCATGTCGCAGGCTTCAGCCAGGCCATGGCCGCGATATAGAGCAGGTAGAAGACGACCAGCAGCACACCGGGGATCAGCGCACCGGCGAACAGGTCACCGACCGAGACGACGCCGGAGCCTGCGCCCTTGAGGCTGGCCTGACTGGCGGCATTGGAGACGGCATCGGCGAGCAGGATGAGCACGATGGAGGGCGGGATGATCTGGCCGAGCGTGCCGGACGCGGCAATGGTGCCGGTGGCGAGCTTGGGGTCATAGCCCTGACGCAGCATGGTGGGCAGGGCGATCAGCGTCATCGTGATGACGGTGGCGCCGACAATGCCGGTCGAGGCAGCGAGCAGCGCACCGACGAGGACGACGGCGTAGCCGAGGCCGCCGCGCACACGGGCGAGCAGGCGGCTGGCAATGTGCAGCAGGTCTTCTGCCACGCGGGAGCGTTCAAGGATGACACCCATCAGCACAAAGAGGGGCACGGCCACGAGCGTCTGGCTCTGCATGATCGAGGCGCCCTGGATGCGGCTCGGGAAAGCGATCAGGAAGGAGGGCGAGAAGGTGCCGGTCGCGATGCCGACAAGGGCGAAGAGGAGGGCGACGCCGCCGAGCGTGAGGGCTACGGAATAGCCCGCCAGCAGGCCGAGAATGGCGCAGGCGAACATGGCGACGGCGAGGATGATTTCAAACTCCATCATGGCCTCCCCCGGTTTCGCCTTCGATGGGCGTGGCCGCTGGCGGCAGCTTGCCGGTAAGGCGCAAGGCGGCCTTCAGCGCGACCGAGAGACCGGCGGTCATCAAGAGGACCGCGAAGACCGGCACCAGCGTCTTGAACAGGAAGAGGATCGGCAGGCCGTCGGATTCGCGCGAGCCTTCGAGCAGGCTCCACGAGCGCGTCAGGCCCTGCTCGCCATTGGTGATGAGCCGCAGGCAGATCGGGAAGAGGAAGAGGTAAGTGCCGACCAGTTCGATCCAGTTGCGGCCTGCCTCGCCAAAGCGCGGGCGCAGGATGTCGACGCGGACATGGGCATCGTCGCGCAGGGCGGCGGCCGAGCCGAGCATGAACATGGCCGCGAAGGCATAGATCACGATCTCGCTGAGCCAGGTGAAGGAGAGGCCGAAGGCGTAGCGCAGGATCACGACGGCGAGCTGGGCGAGGACGAGGATCAGCGCGCTGGCAATGGCGAGGCCCAGCGCGCCGCCCGACAGCACGTCGAGGAAGGCGATCATGCGCTTGGCAAAGCGGTCGATCAGGCCGGGAAAGGCGAGGGTAACAAGCGGGACGGCGAAGAGGGGCAGGCAGAGGACGCCGAGGACTTTCAGCCAGGCACCGAGGTAGAGGAAAAACGTCGGATCCATGTTGCCCCCCAGCCAGCCTATTTGCCGAGTTCGCGGGCGGGATAATAGGCGCCGTCGGAGACCTTCGCCCAGCCGCGCATCAGCTTGAGGCTCGCCTCGAAGCTTTCGTAGATGCGCTTTTCGATGCCGTCCTTGCCGCTGGCGGCGCGCACGTCATAGGCGGCTTCCGACATGGCCTTGACGACTTCCGGCGGGAAGGAGCGCAGCTGCGTGCCGTGCTCGCGCACCAGCAGGTCGAGGTAGACGGAGTTCTGGTAGGTGAACTCGCCGAGCGATGTGTGGTTGGTGGACTCGCAGGCGGCCTTGATGATGGCCTGCTCGCCGGCCGTGAGGCTTTCCCACACTTTCAGGTTCATGCCGACAGCGAGGCTTGCGCCGGGCTCGTGGAAGCCGGGTCCGTAATAATAGGGCGCCTCGCGGTGGAAGCCGAGCGAGTAGTCGTTCCACGGGCCGACCCATTCGGTGGCGTCGATGGAGCCGGTCTGCAGCGCCTGGTAGATTTCGCCGCCCGAGAGCGCGATGGCCGACCCGCCGAGGGCGCGCAGCACGTCGCCGCCTTGCCCTGGAATGCGCATCTTGAGACCGACCAGATCGTCGAGGCTGTTGATTTCCTTGCGGAACCAGCCGCCCATCTGGTGGCCGGTATTGGCGCCCTGAATGGCTTTCACGCCGAACTGGCCGGAGAGTTCGTCCCAGAGTTCCTGACCGCCGCCGAAATCGATCCAGCCCATGATTTCCTGCGCCGTCATGCCGAAAGGCACGGCGGTAAAGAAGGGGAAGGCGGAGGACTTGGCCGTCCAGTAATATTCGGCGCCGTGATACATGTCGGCCGAGCCGTTCGCGACAGCATCGAAGCTTTCGAAGGCGGGGACGAGTTCACCGGCGGCGAAGACCTTGATCTCCATCAGGCCGTCGGACATGGCGAACACACGTTCTGCAACGCGTTCGGCGGCGCGGCCGAGGCCGGGCAGGCCTTTGGGCCATGTGGTGACCATGTTGAACTTGCGGCGGTTGCGATTGATCTTGGCGGGCGCGAGGACCTGCGCGGCTTCAGGATTGGCAAAGGCAGCGGCTGCGCCAGCTGCGCCGAGGAGGCCGGCGCCGACGATATTGCGTCGGTTGATCATCAGATGTCCTCCCAGAGAGCCCCGCCCTGCACTCCGTCAGGGTCTATTCGTCGTCTCTTAGCGTCCGCCACTGGTCGCCGTCCAGCACTTCAAGGGGCTTGTAGCGCCGTTTATAGTCCATTTTCGGACTGCCTTTGACCCAATAGCCGAGATAGACGTGCGGCAGGCCCCGGTCCTGGGCATGCTGGATATGGTCGAGGATCATGTAATGGCCGAGGCCGCGCGATTCCTGCTCGGGGTCGAAGAAGGTGTAGACCATCGAGAAACCGTCGCGCAGCACATCGGTGATCGAGACCGCCAAGAGGGGCGAGTCTTCGTCCGGACCGTCGCGGTATTCGAAGATCAGGCTCTGCACCGGGCTGCCGCCGACCATGGTGGCATAGTCGCGATAGGTCATCTCGGACATGCCGCCCTTGTCGTGGCGGGTCTGGACATAGGTCTTGAGCAGGCGGAACTGTTCGCGGGTCGCCTCGGCCTTGACCGGCGTGCGGATCAGGCCGGCATTGCGGGCAATGGCGCGGCGGTCATTGCGCGAGAAGGCGAATTCGCGCGTCGGTACACGCACGCTGCGGCAGGCATTGCAGCGCGGGCAGGCGGGCCGGTAGGCGATTGTCTGGCTGCGGCGGAAACCGGCCTGGCTGAGCGAATTATGGATGGAATCGGAGTCCGGCACCGAGAGATTGGTGAACGCCTTGCGCTCGCGCAGCCCCGGCAGGTAGGGGCACGGCGACGGGTTCGTCACGTAGAAACGGAGCGACCTTTCGAGCCCTGCAGGCAGTATCTGGGAGTCCATGAACTTCATGATTTGGGACGATACACTTACAGATCAAACCGCCAAGAGGCGAACAGCGTAAAGACACACCAAAGCAATAAAACGAGCGGAACGCCAAATTTCATGAAATCGCCGAACTTGTAGTGTCCGGGGCCCATTACGAGCATGTTTGTCTGGTAGGCGAAGGGGGTCGCGAAGCTGCAATTGGCCCCGTAGATGACGGCCAGAAGGAAGGGCAGCGGGTCGTGCACGCCGAGTTCAGTGGCCGCCGAGAGGGCGATCGGCGAGAACAGGATGGCGGTGGCGGCATTGGTCAGCAGGTTGGTCAGGATGGCGACGCTGAGGAACAGGGCCGACAGGACCGCGAGCGTGCCATAGGGCGCCGCATAATTGACCACAGCATGCGCAATCGCAGCAGCAGCGCCGGTTTTCTCCAGCGCCATGCCCATGGCGAGGGCGGCGCCGATGACGAGGAAAATGCGCAAGTCGAGCGAGCGGCTGGCCTGGCGGGTGTTCACGCAGCCGACCACGAGCATGGCCACGGCGGCGAGCACCGAGGCGTGCAGGATGGACAGGAGGCCAGTCGCGGCGAGGCCGACCATGCTGAGCGCAATGACGCGGGCGGCGACGGCGCGTGTGGTCAGCGGGATTTCGGTCTGGGACCATTCGAGCAGGATGATGTCGCGGCTGGAGCGCAGGTCGACAAAGGCATCGACCGGGCCGCAGAGGAGCAGCGTATCGCCGGACTCAAGACGGATTTCGCCGAGCTTGGTGCGAATCATCCGGCTGCGGCGCTGGATGCCGAGGGTCACCGCGCGGGTCAGGCGGCGGAAACCGAGCATCTCGACCGTCCGGCCCACCATGCGCGAGCCGGGGGCGATGACGGCCTCTGTCAGGGCAAGCGCGCCGGAACGGCTGTTCTCTTCGAGGTCGCCGCCGGCCGATTCCCAGACCTGCTGGAGGAAATCCGGCTGGCGGGCGAGGACGTTCTGGAGCGCGGCGCGGGTGGCGGCGACGATTACAAGGTCACCCGGCTGGAGCGTGATGTCTTCATAGGGGGGCAGGAAGGCCCGCTCGCCGCGCTGGATCATGCGGACGGTCATGTCGGGCAGGTCGGCGAACATGCCGGCGACGGGCTTCTTGCCCTTCAGGAAGTGGCCGAACGTGACCTCGATCTGCGCCACGAACTGCTTGCCGGAGGGCTGGGCCAGCTCGTCGCTGAGGCCGCGGCGGTTGGGCAGCAGGAATTTCGAGAAGATGGCGATGTAGAGGAGGCCGGTGCCGGCGAGGATCAGGCCCATGGGCGTCTGGTCGAAGAAGCCGAGCGTGCGCCCGTCGATGCGCTGGAAGGCTTCGGCGGCGAGCAGGTTGGTCGAGGTGCCGATCAGCGTGGTCATGCCGGCGAAGATCGAGGCGAAGCTGAGCGGCATCATCAGCTTGGACTGCGAAGCGTTCATGCGCTTGGCGATGGCGCTCATCACCGGCAGGAACATGATCACAATGGGCGTATTGTTGACGAAGGCGCTGGTGACGAAGACCGCGAGGAAGGCGAGCACGAGCGTGGTGACGGGGCGTTTCTCATAGCCGCCGACAAGGGCCTTGGTCGGGCCTTCCAGGGCGCCGGTCTGGAACAGGCCCTGACCCACGACCAGCAGGGCCATGATCGTGATCAGCGCCGGATTGCCGAAACCCGACAGCAACTCGGCCGCGCTGACGGGCGTGCCGTCCGCCCCGTAGGCACCTGGAATGGTGAACAGGAGAAGCAAAGCCGCAATGACGCCGACAGAGACAAGCTCCATCGGCCAGCGGTCCGACATGTAGAAACCAATTGCAGCAACAATAACCGCGAGGCTTGCCCACATGGGCCAGTGGGCCAGGAAATCAGCGATCATCAAGGCTCCGGTTCATCCGTCCGTCCTGATCCCTCTACAGGTTATCAGTCGTTTGTGTGAACCAATATGCTGACCCGGCGGTTCGCTGACAAGTGCGGCTGACCGGCATCAAGGGGGTGCGTGTCGGCGAGACCCGTGACGGCGCGGATGCGCGAGGGGGCCAGACCGGCGGCAATCAGGGCGCGGCGCGCCTCGTTGGCCCTGTCTGCCGAGAGTTCCCAGTTGGAATAGGCAGTGCCGACAGCGCTGAAAGCGTCGGTATGTCCCTCGATGGATACCCCTTCGGAAAAGTGTGAAAGGGCTTCACCCGCGGCCGTCGCAAGGGCGAGACCGTCTTGCGTGAAGGCGCCGCTGCCCGAATCAAACAGGGGCCGGCGGGCGCTGTCGACGAGATCGATGCGCACGCCATCAGCTTCGCGTGTGAGGAGAACGCTGTCACCCGCATCGGTGAGGCCGGATTGGGTCTTCAGGGTGGACATCAGCTGGCTGGCCGTGGAATCGGGCAGAACGGCCGTCATTGTCAGGGTGGGGGCAGCCTTGTTGTGGAATGTGGCGGCAATCTCGGCCCGGTCATCAGCGGACACGCCGCTGACCAGCCACATGATCAGGAAGAAGGCCATAAGCGCGGTCAGGAAGTCGGCATAGGCCATCTTCCATGTGCCCGTTTTACGGGCGGGCGCGACGGGCATTCTGCCCGCGTATCGCCGAGAGTGAGTGGCAGTTGCCATGCGCTCGAAACCGATCCTTCTGATCAACACTCACAGTCATAGCAGGGCTTGGTGAAGGTCAGCTCTAGGCGGAACGGTGGATTTCGATGAAATTTCAACGAATTCTGGCCTGTGGATGGGGCACGACCTATGTTCAGGGCAGTGGTTCCCCGGGCGACGCCTTGAAGTCATTCGGCGAAGGCGTCACTGATGGCAAAGACACAGGAGACACTTGTATGGCGCGGACGGCATTTCTTGGACTGGGCGTGATGGGCTTTCACATGGCGGGCCACCTCGCCCGGGCGGGCCATCAGGTCAGCGTGTGGAACCGGACAGGCGCCAAGGCCGCCAAGTGGAAGAAGGATCACAAGGGCGAAGTGGCGAAGGACCCGGCGACGGCGGCCTTCGGTGCGGAATTCGTGTTCCTCTGCCTCGGCGACGACCCGGACGTGCGCACCGTGTTCGATGCGCTGGAGCCGAGCCTCGGCGCCGGCATGATCGTGGTCGACCACACAACGGCCTCGGCCGGTCTCTCGCGGGAACTGCATGAACGCTGCAAGGCCAAGGGCGCGCACTTCATTGATGCGCCGATCTCGGGAGGCGAGGCAGGCGCCATCAACGGCAAGCTGACCATCATGTGCGGCGGCGAGGAAAGCGCCTTCGCGGCGGCTGAGCCGGTTATGGCGGCGTTCGGCAAGAAGATGACTCTGATCGGGGAGAGCGGCGCGGGGCAGCTGGCCAAGTCCGTCAACCAGATCTGCATTGCGGGCATTGTGCAGGGCCTCGCCGAAGGGCTGCACTTTGCCGAGAAGGCGGGGCTGGATGCGGCCAAGGTGATCGAGGCGATCACCGGCGGCGCGGCCCAGAGCTGGCAGATGGAGAACCGCTGGAAGACGATGGTCGAGGGGCATTTCGAGCATGGCTTCGCGGTTGACTGGATGCGTAAGGACCTGCGGATCACGCTGGAAGCGGCGCGCGAGAATGGCGCCAGCCTGCCGCTGACGGCGACAGTGGACCAGTATTATGCCGACGTGCAGGCCATGGGCGGCGCACGCTGGGATACGAGCAGCCTGATCGCCCGCCTGACCCGGGACGCGTAGGCGCATGCGGCGCCTCGATATCCACCTCGCACAGGATGCCGCCTGCGACACGGTGATCAGCGCCATCAAGGCGGCTGACCCGATCGACTATGTCGTCATGGAGACCGAGCAGACCGACCGGTGCATGATTTCCGTGTTCATGCGCGACGGCACCAACCAGACGCTGATGGACAATATCCAGATGGCGCTGGAAGGCCGCAATGACTGGCGCGTGGCCGTGCTGCCCATCGAGGCGACTGCGCCGAAACTGGAAGAGGCCAAGGGCGAGAAGGCCATCAATGCCGACCAGGCGACCCGCGAGGAATTGTTTTCGGACATTTCGGACGGCGCGCGGCTGGACCGGAATTTCGTCATCATGGTCGTCCTGTCGACCATCGTGGCGGCGATCGGCCTGAACTCGGATGGCATCGCGGCCGTGATCGGCGCGATGGTGATTGCGCCATTGCTGGGCCCGATCCTCGGCTTTTCGATGGGCGCGGCGCTTGGCGATTTCGACCTGCTGAAGCGGGGCTTCATTACGCTCGCGGTGGGGATATTCACGGCGCTGGCCGTGTCGTTCGCGATCTCGTTCATGCTGCCGCTGAACCTGCAGAGCCACGAGCTGATGTCGCGGGCCGAAGTGCGCGTGGACGGGCTGGCGCTCGCCATGGCGGCGGGTGGCGCGGCGGCGCTGTCGCTGACACGCGGGCAGGCCGAGGCACTGGTCGGCGTGATGGTGGCCGCGGCGCTGTTGCCGCCGGGCGCGGCGCTGGGCCTGTTTGCAGGCGGCGGGGAATATGACCTCGCTTTGCGCGCGGCCCTGCTGCTGGCGCTGAACGTGGCGAGCCTGATCCTGTCGGCGCTGCTCGTGTTCCGGCTGCGCAAGATCCGCCCGCGCAAGTGGATCGAGCAGAAGAATGCGACCTGGGCCGTGTGGCTGAATGCCGGTCTGTCCGCCTTTTTCCTGATCGTCGCGGCGACACTGATTGTGCTGCTTGACCTCGGGGCCAAGGTCGAAATCGGCTAAGTGCAGGATATTTTGGACTTTTTGGGCCTGTGGCTGTAAGGTAACACTAACTTTCACTTCAAAGGACTGTGTCACCCACCCATGACCGTTGTAGAACCCGTCGCTAATGTCTCCCAATCCCGTGTCGAACGCTATATTTCCACTCTCGATGATCCGCAGCGCAAGGCGGAATCGGAAGCCCTGCTGGCCCTGTTTGCCCGTGTGACGGACCTCCCAGCCATGATCTGGGGGACGCACAAGGTCGGCTATGGCCGCTATGCCTATACGATGGATGGCGGGCGCAGCAGCGAGTTCATGATTGCCGGGTTCGAGCCCGCCAAGAAGCATGTCATCGTCTACCTGTCGCCGGACTTTGAAGAGTTCACGGCGCCGCTGGAAATCCTCGGCAAGCATGAGAAGGGCAAGTCCTGCATCTTCATCAAGGCGCTCAAGGACGTGAACCTGGCCGCGCTGGAAGAAATGGTGCGCCTCGGCATGGCCTCCACCGAGAAGAACTACAAGACAAGCGAGAGCTGAGGCCGGGGGCGATGGGGAAAGCCGCGAACAAGACGCAGCAGACCACCCTTTCGCCCGAGGCTTTCATTGCCGGCATTGAGTCTCCGCGCCGCAAGGCCGACGCGGAGACCCTGCTCGTGTGGTTCGGCGACGTCACCGGCCTGAAGCCGAAGATGTGGGGTCCGTCGATCATCGGCTATGGCCGCTATCACTACAAATATGAGAGCGGCCGCGAAGGCGACATGCTGATGACCGGCTTCTCGCCGCGCAAGGCCTCGCTCGTGCTTTACATCATGCCCGGCCATGAGGGCATGGATGCGTTGCTCGCCCGCCTCGGCAAGCACAAGACCGGGGCAGGTTGCCTCTATATCAACACGCTGGCCGACGTGGATATGGACGTGTTGCGCGAGATGGTCGAAGAGGGCGTGGCGCATATGCGCGCCACCTATGAGACCTGGGACGAATGAGCGAGACTTTTGTATTCCGTCACCGCGTTGCGACGGAAGAGGACATACCGGCCATCGTGGACCTGATGAAGGCCTCGATTGCCGAGAACATGAAGGCCTTCCTGTCGGCTGAGGAAATCGCCGCCGCGCAGGAGTCGATGGGGCTCGACCGCTCCTTGATCAATGATGGCACTTATTTCGTGATCGAGACGGACGTGGACGGCGCGACCGTCATGGCGGCGTGTGGCGGCTGGGGCAAGCGCCGCACGCTCTATGGCGGCGACCAGACGGCGGGCCGCGACGACTCGCTGGCCGACCCGGCGATCCATGCCGCGCGCATCCGCGCCATGTATACGCATCCGGGCTGGACGCGGCGGGGCATCGGCTCGCTGCTGCTGGACCTTGGCGAGGGCGCGGCGCGGGAAGCAGGGTTCAAGACGATCGAGCTGGGCTCCACCGTGCCGGGCTATCCGCTTTATCTGGCGCGGGGGTATGAGCCCTATCACACCGAGGAACAGGTCGCCTCGAACGGTCAGGTGAAGACTGTCATCCATATGCGCAAGACGCTCTAGAACGCGCCCATGGCGAGGCCGGCGCCAAGGGCCTGGCCGAGATTGGCGCAGCGTGTGAGGCCCGCCTCGGGAATGGTCTTTGGCGCGAGGATGTCTTCCTGCGTCTGCGCATTGGTGCAGATGATGATTGGCGGCTGGGCTTCCTTGAGCCGCCAGCCCATCGCGATGCGGCGGATCTGGCGGGCGGCATTCTCGCCATCTGACCCTGCGCAAACCATCTGGGCATAGGGACGGCCCTCGACCTGACCGAGCATCGGGTAATAGCAGCGGTCGAAGAATTCCTTCATCTCGCCGGAGAGGCCTGCGAGATTTTCCGGCGCGGCGAAAAGGAAGCCGCTGGCGGCGAACATGTCGAACGGGGTCGTGTCTTCGGCGCGCTTGAGGATGGTCTCGGTTTCGGCGCGCGCAGCTTCGGCGGCCGCCTCTGCCATTTGCAGGGTGCCACCAGTGCGGGAGTGCCAGACGATAAGGAGTTGCGCCATGTTCGCGTCATAAAACGAAATGTGCGGGATAGGCAATCCGGCCGATGGCGAGAATGTACAATCCCCGCGCCGCGGCGACAGGCAGCATGGTCTCAAGGATACCATGACGGGGGAACGGACAATGTCGCAGGCCTGGAAATCGATTCTTCAAACACTCGGCACGGCGATTGCCCTGATGGCGCTGGCGCCGTCCGCGTTGGCGGAATCAACCGATGCCACGCTCAAGGCGGACATGGCCGCCTGCAAGCAGGCGAACGACAACAAGGCCTGCGAGGAGGCCTATGACTATTACGACGCCCGACTGGACGATGCGAAGGGCAAGAAGGCGGCGGGTTACGTGGCCGAGATGGTCGTGCTGGCAGATACGGGGTGTGCTGCAGGCAATGGCTGGCTCTGCACCGAAATCGGCGTGTCGTACAAGAACGGTTACAAGGGGCGGGCCGAGGACCAGGTGCTCGGGCTGCAGCATAATCTGAGGGCCTGCGATCTCGGCAATGGTCTTGGCTGCGCCCGGACGGGGCAGGCGTATCAGACGGGAAAGGGGGTCGCGAAGGACGAGGCGGAGGCGACGCGATATTATCTGAAGGGCTGTGAGCTGGATGGTTCGAACGGCTGCCAGTATCAGGCCTATCTCGTGCTGCTGCAGTATCTGAACAGGATACCCTATTCCAAGGATGCCATTGAAACGCTGAAGGGCCGGTGCGCCGATACGGGCCTTGACGGGGCGGCATGTGTCGAACTCGGCAAGGCGTCCTTCTACGGTGCCTACGATATGCCGGAGGACGAAAAGCAGGCGCGAATATACTGGGGCAAGGCCTGCGCGCGCGCCGTTTATGCGCCCGGGTGCACGCTGCGCGCGCTGCTCGTGCTGAGTGATACGGACATGAGGGAGCCGCATTCGCCGGACAATCTGAACGGTATACAAAGCCTTTATCGCGGCTGCCTGCTGGGTGACCTTCCGGCGTGCGAATTCATGGTTTTCGCCGGGCAGGAATATGCATGGGACTATGAGGACGTTGTTGCACAGGGCATGTATGGCCGCTGCCTGGCGAAGCCGTCCGTCGAGGACTGTACGATGTCGGGCAAGGCGTTCAGGAACTACAGATTTCCGGACCATCCGCTGAAGGGTGAAGTAGCGAGCGACAAGTCGATGCGAGCCCTGACGACGGCGTGCAGGGAATTCAACGTCGCATGCGTCGATGTCGCCAATTCCTATCTGGAAGATCAGAAGTTTACCATGGGGTCCGCCAACCTCGCCATCGGCGTGCTGGAATCTGCTTGCGAAAAAGGCGACGCAGCGGCCTGCGCACGCAAGGATGAAGTGGTCGCGGAAACCGGCGGCGTCACGGGCAGCTATATCGACCCCATGCTGAACGATGACGAGCGCTTCCTGCTCGCGCGGTTCGACATCGAAAGCGGTGAGACACAGCGAGGCCGGGAGACGATGCAATGGCTGGCCTTCATGGGCCACACGCACGCCCAGCTCTACCTCGCCTATGCCTACGAGAATGGCCTGAGCGTGGCGCAAAAGGATGCAAGCGGACGGATGCCGGACCTGCCCTATACGGTCAGCGACAAGGAGAGAATGATCTACGAGCTGTTCGATGCGGCAGCGAAGAAGGGCGTACCCGACGCGGCCATGAAGGTTGCCGTAATCAAGTATTCCGAGAACGACCACGAGGGCAGCGACAGCTATGAGAGCGCGATTTACAACGCGCTCTATCTCGGTGCCGACGGCGCCCAGCAGTTCTACGATGCCGTCATCGCCCAGAACAAGGCGCGGACCGAGGCCCAACTCGCAGCGATCCGCGAGATGAACCGCCAGAACATCCAGTCGCGCGACAACATGGATCGCCAGACGGTGCAGAGCGCGTGGGACCAGTATTACAAGCGCCAGGAAGAGCGGAAAGAAGCCGAGGGCGGCGAGGTCTGCGGCACGGTCTATGGCGAAGGCAACTCGACCTATCGCACGTGCATGTCACGGGCGACGGCGATGAAACATTATCGCGGGAATTTCTGACAATGGGGATGCGCATGATCCGGATGATTGGGGCGATGTGGCTGGCGCTCGCCATGGGGATGTTTGCAACCGCGATTGCCCAGGAGCCAGGGACGCCTCCCGTAGCGCAAGTCGCGCTTGATCCGGGTGTGCCATTGAAGGCGCCGAAGAATGGTACACTGAGCGCCCTGTCGCCGATCGGAAAAGTGCTGGTCGGGTGGGAGGCGAAGAAGAAATGGGGACTGGAGCGCGGCGACGCAGTGCCCTTCCATTATGCGCGCTACACGGTGAGCGCCGACACCAAGGTCAAGAAGGGCACCGCCCGCGCCGGCACTGACCTCTACGGCATCTATTACAAGAGCGCCAATGGCAGCTCGAAGAAGGATGGCGACTGGGTGGTCAAACCGGAATGGTCCGGCCTTTTTCCGCTGAACACAGACCAGATGCTGGTGCGGGCACCGGGGACGGAGACCTGGTATGTGCTGCGCCTGTCGAACGGCAAGCTCAAGCAGCTCGACGATGGCGAGATTGCAATCACCCATATCGTGGATGAGGAAGTGACCGATCTCGTCAATCTCTATGGCGATGAGCTCTATTATCTTGTCACCGCCGACAATGGCACGAGCCAGACGATCCGCCTTCTCAGCTGGAACGCGTTCGAGCAGGAATTCTCGCTGCGCGCGCCGATCGACAATGTCGTGCCAGCCGCGACGCTTGGCGAGCCTCCGGTCAAGGTGACGATGCATCAGGATTTCTTCGTGCGCCGCTACAAGGCGGACGGATCGGCCTATGATTTCGTGGTCGTCAGTGACCCGGCTTCGACAAAGAATGTCCAGCCGCGTGTCGCATCGACACTGGAGGTGACCTACCCGTTCAAGCAGGCGATGTATGTGCTGGATGCCGAAAAGCAGCTCTATCTGCCGGTCGAGGATGAAATGTCACTGTCAGCCATGAGAAACGCGCAGGAGAACAATCCGGATTTTCTCGGTGTGCGCCCGGTTGGCCTCGGCGTGACGACCGGCACCAGGGAACATCCGCTGGAAGCCTACAAGGATGGCTTCATGGTCGCCGTGTGGAACACGCCGAAGGGCGAGCGCCTTGCCGTGCTCAAGCCCGACTGGCGCAGCTACATGTATTCCATCGATACCTGGAGCGCGGCCTACAAGCCGGAAAGGTCGACCTATTATTTCAACTATCTGAATCCGCATCATGCCGCGGCTTCGAAATCATGGGCAGCCTATAGCGAGATCTATCCGATCTACATACCCGACGAGGTTCGCAATGACCCCGATCCGGAGCTCGCCATATACAGTGGCATTTATTGCGTGGGGCCCGATGGGACCGTCGATGTGAACGTGGTGCAGGCCGGTTTCGCTGACGGCTGGTACTTCCGCGCCAACCCGGAACGGCTGGAGGACATGGACGCGGCGCGCGAATTCGTTGCGCAGGCCATGACGGTTGAGGGACGCCGCGCCGTGCATGCCCATCTGGGGAAACTGATCGCTGACAAGCAGGACAGGATTGCCGCCTCGGAACTTCGCAAGAAGGAGGCTGAGCAGGCAGCGATCGTGGCGCGCCGCGAGGCCCAGGAGAAGGCGCTCGAGGCCAAGCATGGGGAGATCAGATCCCTCCTGGCAAGGGGAGACTATTACCGCGCACTGGACCTTGCCTATATCGAACCCCGTTTCCTGCCCGAGGCCATCAAGGCGACGATGGATGCGGGCTATGAAAACCTGGTCACGCTCGAGATGGCCGAGTCCTGCATGTACTGGGCGGACAACTGGCAGGCCGCCTATTGCGGCAACCGGATCTGGAAACTGAAGCCGCCATCGAACCGGACGGTGCAGTACGGCCCGGCCTATTCAGGCTCGTCGAGCGGCTCATCGGCCGCAGCAGATACCAGCCAGTATGACATCATGGAGGCGGCCCGCCAGAGCTCGCGCGATGCCTACAATAGCGGCCGTACTGGCAGCTATCTCTGCGGCTCTGGCCAGTCCTGCAACTAGCGTCCGCGCTAGTCGTCAAAGCCCCGGAACACGGCCGCTTCGTCGACGGACTTGCGGGTTGAGACGACGGCGTTGGCGGGGAAGCTGTCGTCTGGCCAGCCCATGGCGACGCAGGTCTGGATGACCTGATCGTCGGGGATGCCGGCATGTTCGCGCACGACGGGGCTCTGCATGATGCCCTGCGAGTTGATCACACAGCCAAGGCCCCTGGACCATGCGGCGTTGACGAGGCAGTTGACCACGCCGCCGCAGTCGAAGGGCGCGATGTCGCTGCCCTGAATGGACTTGTCATAGGTGATGACGATGGAGACCGGCGCGTCGAACTGGCGGAAGCCGCGCAGCACCCAGTCATGGCGCTTTTCCTTGTCGTGACGCTCGATGCCCATGGCTTCGAAGAGCTGGATGGCGATGCCGATCTGGCGCTCGCGGTGGACGCCTTCATAGCCGGGGCCCATGCGAAATTCGCGACTGTCGGGCACGCCGGCAAGGTTGCGTTCGACATTGCCTTCGCGGATCTTGTCGAGGACGTCACCGGCGACGACGTAGAAGTTCCAGGGCTGGGTGTTGAGCGAGGTGGGCGCGCGCATCGCGAGTTCAAGCACCTCGCGGATCAGGGCCTTGGGAACGGGTTTCTTCTGGTAGCCGCGAATGCTGCGCCGGCCCATGATCACGTCATCGAATTCCATCTGGAAGCTCCCTTATTTTATTGTGCCTGTTTAGGCATATCGGGGCGGGCTCGCCACCCTGCCGTTGCGACAATCAGCCGACCATCTGCCGCGAGACCTTGTCGGCGATCATGATGGTGGGCGTGTTCGTGTTGCCGGACGTGATGGTCGGCATGACCGAGGCGTCGATGACACGCAGGCCCGTGGTGCCGATGACGCGCAGGTCGCTGTCGGTGACGGCGAGCGGATCATCCGGGCGGCCCATGCGGGCGGTGCCGACGGGATGGAAGATGGTCGTGCCGATGTCGCCTGCAGCGCGGGCGAGTGATGCGTCGTCATCACCAACGGCGGGGCCGGGCAGGATTTCGGCGGGGCCGTAGGGCGCGAGCGAGGGCTGTGCCATGAGGCGGCGGGTGACGCGGATGGCGTCGGCGGCGACACGGCGGTCGTCTTCGGTCGCGAGATAGTTTGGCGCGATGACGGGCCTGGCGTGTGGGTCAGCGGAGGGGACGCGGACCTCGCCGCGCGAAGTGGGGCGCAGGTTGCAGGCGCTGACGGTGATGGCGGGCGTGCGGTGGAGCGGCGAGCCGAACTTGTCGAGCGAGAGGGGCTGGACGTGGAATTCGAGATTGGCGCGGGCCTGTGAGGGATCGGAACGCGTGAAGATGCCGAGCTGCGACGGGGCCATGGTGAGCGGGCCGCGCTGGCGCAGGGCATAGTCGAGGCCCATCAGGGCGCGGCGGGGCAGGGAGTGGTAGGTCTCGTTCAGGGTGCGGGCGCCGGTGACGGCATAGATGGCGCGCTGCTGCAGATGGTCCTGCAGGTTGCGGCCAAGGCCGGGGCGGTCGATGCGGGTTTGGATGCCCGCGGACTGGAGCGCGGCGCCGGGGCCGATGCCGGAGCGCTGGAGGATCTGGACCGAACCGATGGCACCGGCCGAGACGATGACCTCGGCGCGGCAGCGGGCGGTGTGGCGGGCGCCGTTCTGGATATACTCGATGCCGACGGCGCGGGTGCCGTCCATGACGAGGCGGTCGGCGAGGCAGCCGGTCTCGACGCGGAGGTTCGGCCGTTTGCGGGCGGGCCGCAGGAAGCCGCGCGCAGCGGACCAGCGGAGGCCCCGTTTCTGGTTCACATGGAAATAGGAGGAGCCTTCATTGTCGCCTGTGTTGAAGTCCGGCACGGCCGGCACGCCCATGTCGCTGGCGGCGCTGCGCACGGCGTCGAGGATGGGCCAGGTGACGCGCGGGGCCTCGACACGCCACTCGCCGCCAGTGGCGTGATGGTCGCTGTCGCCGAGGAAATGATCCTCGATGCGGCGGAAGACGGGGAGGACATCCGACCAGCTCCAGCCGGGCAGGCCAAGGCTCGCCCAATGGTCATAGTCGGCAGCCTGACCGCGCATCGAGATCATGGCATTGATGGCGGACGAGCCGCCGAGCACCTTGCCGCGCGGATAGGCGAGGGCGCGGCCATTCAGGCCGGGTTCGGCCACAGTCTCGAACATCCAGTCGGCGCGCGGATTGCCGATGGCGAAGAGATAGCCGACGGGAATGTGGAACCAGATCCAGTTGTCGGCGCCGCCTGCCTCCAGCAGGAGGACGCTATGCCTGCCCGATGCGGAGAGGCGGTTGGCGACGACGCAGCCGGCGGAACCCGCGCCGACTATGATGTAATCGTATTCGGTTTGCACGTCGCGGCCTGCCTTACCCGACGAGGCTGAAGGGGGATTCATGGGCGATCTGGAGGCGTTCCTTCAGGGTCTGGCGGACGAGGAGGTGCGCGCCCTTTATGAACTCGCTGGGTGTGCGGCCGTTGAAATGCTTGAACTCGCGAATGAAGTGCGACTGGTCGAAATAGGCCGTGGTGGCGATGTCGCGCCAGTCTGTCAGTTCCTGCCAGGTCAGGCGATTGGCGGAGTGGAGGGCGCGGAACTTGCGGTGGAGGCGCTTGGGCGCGCTGCCGAAATAGAGCTTGCAGAGGCGCTCGACCTGGCGGGCCGAGATGTCGGTGGCGGCTAGGAGGTCTTCCAGTTCGTTGGGCTCGGGATCGGTGATCCATCGGGTGGCGAGGGCGAGGAATTCCTCGTGGACGCGGCGGGCGGGATCGTCCAGCGCGGCGAAGAGCGTGTCGGCGGCGGCCGCGCGGCTGGCGGCATCGGGGGCGTCGAAGACGGGCTGGATATGGTGCAGGCATTCCGGTGGCACATGGTCGGCGAACGGCACGGTGCGGTCTGCCAGCGTGTCCGCAGGAATGCCCAGCATGCGGGCCCAGCCGAGCGGCGTGACCGCAGCGCCGAAGATGAGCGTGTCATCGTCAAAGCCGACACTGCACCATTTATAGGTCGGGCCGCAGAGCAGGGCCGAGCCGGCGGGAAACGTTTCCGGCTTGCCGTTCATGTTGGTGCGGACGGCGCCCCGGATGACGAAGCGGACATTGGCGATTTCGGCGCGCATGACATCGTCGAAGCCGACGGGGATGGTGGTGTCATAATAGCTGCCGACAAGGGCGCGGATATCGGCGCGGGGGAGGACATATTCGAACTGCATCATGGGTATACGCTCCCTCTCGCAGGCCTGATGCCCGTCCTGGTTCTGATGCAAGTTGAACAGGATGGCGAATTTATACAATCCCGGATTCGGATTTGCGGAAATAATCCCTGATCGCCCATCCGGTTCGGATGCCCGTCAAGGCCGAGCTGGACAGGCGTTTCGCAAGGGGGATTCCTTGCTTCTGCCTGCCTGGGGATAGGCGGCGGGAGGCGTGAGTGAGCGCCGAACGGAATGAGCTGGTTAAGGGGACGCACCGCTGTGGATCGGGACCGATAGCCCGCGCCACGGTGACCACTGCGATCATTCGCAGTGGTCAGCTCACTTCGGTCGCTTCACCGACTGACATGACGACCAGCACATGCGGCCGGCATGGCGAGGCCATCCGGTTGCGTGAGTATGGGGTTTGGCAGGCAGGGAGGCGTCAGGACGTGTCGGGCGCCTGGCGGGCCGGAATCAGATGCCATTCGCAGAGAGGCAGGACGGGCGCCGGACGCGCAGGCCGGGCCACAGCCGCGACGGTTTCAGGCATGTCGGATGCGAGGCCGGGCGCGGCCCATGCGGGCACGGACGGGGCCTCGTAAGTATAGCGTGAGGGATCGCGCGGGGCGTCGCTGATGAAGTCCACATGGAGATTGCCGAAGCGATCGACGCGGAAGAGCACGTCGCGCTTGGTGGACTGTATCCACGTCCCAAGGCGCCAGAGCTGGAACCATAGCCATGGCCAGCAGAGCGGATACACGAAGGCATATACACGGGCGCGGGCGGGAAGATCCATGCGTGCATTCTAGGCCGGGTCCAGAGGGGGGTGGACAAGTTTTGAGGCACGGCCCGTGGGCCTTGCAGGATGCGGGCATGTACGTGTGGGAAAGGCCGCCTCATTGTCGCGATTGCCCGGACTCGGATCATTTTTTCCAAAAAAATATTGCGCCGTGATCTGTCAAAATAAATAAAAATTGTAGCGAAAACAGGTGCGTCAACTTTCCGTCAGATGGAAATCAGGCAGACTTCCGGACAAGGATTTACTGATGGGTGAGAGTGGCGAGACAGCAAAGGAACTGTCAACACGCACTCAGGAAACTTGTCTCATGCCCAGCCTCTTCAAAACATTGATCGCCGCTTCCGCCCTTGTCGCCCTGACGGGCGCGGCGTCGGCAGATGAAACATTCATTGCCGATTTTGAATTCACCCCCGACGCCCCCGTTGATGTCACTTATGCGAACTTCGAGAAAACGGCGAAGAAGGCCTGCCGTGTCGAAAGCCGCATGGTGGGCGGCATCGCAGCACGCGTGCAGATCGAGAAACTCTGCCGCGAGCATCTGATGACCGACGCGGTGGCCGCCACGAAAATGGACGCGCTGATCGCCTATCACGAGGGGCGCACCCTGCCCGAAACAAAACTCGAGCTCGCAAGCCGGAACTAGGGTTCTCCAACCCGACCTCAACTGTTCCGGCCCGAAAAGAAGGGGCGCTCGCACGGGCGCCCCTTCGATGCATTTCAGTTGCCGGTGAACCAGACGGCGCTGACGGCCCCTAAGGCGAGCGCGGCCGAGAGGATGACGCGGAGCCAGGACGCGCGGGAATCGGTGGGAACGTGTGGCGCGAAGTCCGCCTCGCTGCGCCGGCCGGTGAGCATGGGGCTGACGAGATTGTCCCGGAAGACAAGGTAATAGGCGGCGATCGCCACGACGTGGAGGGCGATCAGGGCGAGGAGGACGTTGAAGCTCGTCTCGTGGATTTCGGCGAAGAAGCGGCCTGTTTCGAAGGAGACCTTGCTGGCGAGCGGGCCGGATTCGAGGCCGTCCACATCGACAGAAAAGAGGCCGGTCGAGACCTGCGTGACGAGGGCGAGCAGCATGGCGATGACGCTGAGCGAGCCGACGGGATTGTGGCCCGCATGCGGGGTGTGGCGCCGGCCCAGCAGGTCACGGACATAGGCAACAAGGGCGCCCGGCGAGGGCACGAGGCGGGACAGCCGGACCGTTCCCGGACCAATCGTGCCCCAGACAAGGCGATAGGCGAGGAGGCCGAGCAGGACGAGGCCGACCCGCCTGTGCCAGTCCATCATGCCCTGTTCGGCCGTCCACCACATGGTGGCGACGCCGACCACGATGAGCCAGTGGAACAGACGGATCGTCCAGTCCCAGACGAGGACGCGCTTGCCGGGGGCCGTCATCAGGCGCTAGTCGTCTGCGCGATAGGTTTCGTGGCAGGACTTGCAGGTGGCGCCGGTGGCCTTGAAGGCCTCGCTGATGGCGGCGATGTCGCCCGCCTCGGCGGTAGAGGCCAGTGTGGCAGAGGCGGCGTGGAAATCGGCGATCTTGGAATCGAAGTCCGCCTTGTTTTCCCAGATGGCGGGGAGGGCATCAGTCTTCACGCCGGAAGCCGGGCCGGAGCCTTCGGGGAACCAATCGCCCATGTCGGCGGTCTCGGTCGGCACGCTGGCGGCGGCCGCCTGGATGGCGGCCATGTCGGGCTCGCTGGCCTTGAGATTGTCGCTGATGGTCTTGAAGGCCTTGCCGACGGCTTTCAGGTGAGTTTGGCGGGCGTCGACGACTTCGGAGACCGTCATGCCATTGTCGAGGACCGTGGCGGTTTCGGCTGCCGGAGCGGCCGGGGCGTCGCCCGAGCCGCAGGCGCCAAGCAGGGCAAGGCCGGCAAGGGCAGCAAGGGTGAGGCGGGTATGGCGAATCGTCATGTGGCTCTCCGTTCGTGGACTTGCCCCAGTGGTAGGCAAAGTGTGTGACGGGCGCAATCTCCGCCGCGCGAGGCAGGGCGGGAATCCGGAATGCGCGTGAAATCCGGGCAGGGGCGCGAGTCGGCCGGGTGATTTACAGGGACGGTCAGAGGCAAGTAATCGCCCGCAATACAGGGGGCAGCGCTGTTTTTTATTAAAAATATCGATCAGAATTATTTGCTCATGGACGGATGCGATCCGTAATTTCTTCCCTGACTGGACGGATGCATGACGGTTTCCTGCCCTTGAGTTGAGCAATTCTGCAAAGGAATGTTTTGGTTGCATCGTCTGCAAGCACAGGAACGGGTGGCCTCCTGCCCTCGGAGGTGCGTACATACGGGTTATGGGATATTTCTCCCTCAAAAAAATGTCCGGGGGGACGCGCAATTGGAAGATCCGTCGCTCGCAAATCTGGGCCTGGCCCCTTTCCTGATCGGTGACGTTACCGTCACGCCGTCAGCCTTGCGCCTGTCGGGGCCGAAAGGGACGTGCCAGGTGGAGCCAAAGGTCATGACCCTGCTGGTTGTCATGGCGCGGCGGCCGGGCGAGCTCTGGCTGCGGTCTGACCTGATCGACAATGTGTGGCCGGGCGATCTTGGCAGCGACCAGAGCCTGTCGCGGGCCGCTTCGCACCTGCGCAAGGCGCTGAGCAATCCGCATGGCATGGGCGATGCGATCGCGACCGTGCCAAAGCTCGGCTACCGGCTGGATGCGAAGATTGCGACGCAGCCGGGGCAGACGCGGGTGGCCGTATTGCCATTCCGGTCGCTGTCGAAGGATG
Source organism: Hyphomonas chukchiensis (assembly GCF_000682695.1). Classification (GTDB taxonomy): domain Bacteria; phylum Pseudomonadota; class Alphaproteobacteria; order Caulobacterales; family Hyphomonadaceae; genus Hyphomonas; species Hyphomonas chukchiensis. The sequence continues at coordinate 59,030 of NZ_AWFG01000002.1, forward strand.
GTGACCAGGAATATTTCGCCGATGGTCTTGTGGATGAGCTGATCGCACGGCTGGTGCAGGTGCCCGAGCTGATGGTGGCGGGGCGCACCTCGTCTTTCCAGTTCCGCAATTCCGAATTGATCCTGCCGGATATTGCCGCGCGGTTGCGGGTCGACCACCTGATCGAAGGCAGCGTGCAGCATCAGGACGAGCATGTGCGCATCGACATCTGCCTGATTGACGGCAAGACCGGGTTCGAGACCTGGAGCTACCGCTATGCCGGCAAGGTTGGCGACATGTTCGTGTCGCGCGATGAAGTGGCGGCTGCCGTGACGGCTGGCCTGAGCGAGGCGCTGAACGTGGCCCAGCCCGCGCTGAAGCCGCGCCCGATGACCGATAACCGGCTGGCCTATGGCCTCTACCTGCAAGGCCGGGCGCTGACCAATCGTGCGTTTGGCGATGGCTTGCTGGCGAAGGCCATCGATCTGCTGGAGCAGGCGCTGGAACTGGACCCGAACTTTGCCGAATGCTGGACGGCGCTGGCCGAGGCGCATGTCTACAGCGTGGTCTATACGCCCTGCCTGGACAGGCTGGGCGAGACCGAGATCATGGCAGACTGCGCGCGCCGGGCGATTGCGCTGGACCCGTCGCAGGGCCATGCGCGCTCGATGCTGGCGTTGCAGTGCTGGACGCAGAATGATGCGGTCGGCGCCCTGGACCTTGCCTATGAGGCCTACCGGCTGGAGCCGGAGAACCCGGATGTGATTGTCCGGCTTGGTTCGTTCCTGCTCTATTGCGGCCGCACGGCGGAGGCCTTGCCGCTGATCGAGGCGGCGATCGACCGCGACCCGGTGCATGGGCGCAACTATGGCATGCTGTGTATCGCCCATCTCAACCTTGGACATGCCGAGGAAAGCATTGCGGCCGGGCAGCGCATGGTCGACCTGGGCTTTCCGTCCATGTTCCTGGCGACGGCGACGGCCACGGCGGGCGAGCGTGACCTGGCGGTGCAGCAATACTGGCAGACTCGCCTCTTGATGAACTCGGTGATCTTCCCGCCGGTGGGCAGTACGCCGCTGGATGCGGAAGGGCTGGACGCCTATTGGATGATGGCAGCGAAGGGTGTTTGCAGCGGGCTGGAAGAAGACCGCAACGTGTATTGCCAGCTTCTGGAAATGCTGCATGCGACGCTGCACGATCCGTTCGACCCGAGCATCGTGATGCCGGCTGTGTGGATGGGCAACGCGCCGATGGTGTTCAAGACACTGGGCAAGCAGATCACGCCCGCCAACATGATCAGCCTGATGCTGATCTGGGCAGATGTCGATCCGATCCGGAGCGTTTGGCAGCACCCCGATTTCATGCGCTTTGCGACGCATATCGGCCTCGTGGCGGCATGGGACAAATATGGCTGGCCGGACCTGTTGCCGAAGCCAAAGGACGGGACCGGCGCGAGCCTTCCGAAACGCGCAGCCAGGGTGACCGGGCAAAGCCAGCAAACCGCCGGAATACGCGGCCGACGCTAGTCACAATCCGTGGCGAGCTAGGCCGGACCTATTCGGCGGCGACCAGGGTGAACTCTTCCTTCCACTTCGCCATGACATCGCGGTTGTCATGGTCCCATGGGTGGAAGCCGGGTTTGAACCAGGACAGCCAGACTTTCCAGCCCTTGCCGAAGAGGGCGGGTTTCTTCCAGAGGAAGGCCTTCACTTCGCGCAGCCCTTCTTCATAGCTGTAGCCGTCGGCGACCAGCAATCTGGCCGCATGATCGGCCACATGGCTGGTGAAGTGGTGCGTGATGATGCACATCGACAGGCAGCGGCGGAAATAGCGCCGGAAGGGCGGCCAGTCCTTGGTGGCCTCGAGGAAGACGTCATAGGCGACGGCCTTGTGCTCGGTTTCTTCCATTGCGTGCCAGCGCCAGAGGCGCTCCAGCGCGGGATCCGTCTTGCTGAAGAGCGGCTCGCCGTCGATTTCGAGGCCTGTCATCAGGTCTGCCATCATGGATGTGAAATGCTCAAGGCAGATTGTTGCCATCAGCATACGGATCGGACCGCCGGAGCGGCCGAAGGCAATGCGCTCGCGGATTTCGGCCTCGATCTCGTCGACGGGATATTTCGCGCGGTCGATCTTGTTGTTGAGCAGGTGGTGCTCGCGTGAATGGATCGCTTCCTGGGAGATGAAGTCCTTCACGTCCTGCGCCAGCTTGCCGCTGACCTGACTGCGATGGGCCTTCACGGCATCGATGAAGAGGCGCTCGCCATCCGGGAAGGTGAGCGACATGGCGTTGAAAATGGCGGTGGCAACCGGGTCGCCGTCCAGCCAGGGGCCGTTGTCGGCGCCGTCCATGCTGAAATGGAGATCGCGGGGCAGAATCGTCACATCTTCAGGTGTGCGCTTGTTCGTCATCGTTATTAGTGCCTTTTTAGAGCGGAACCGTTACTGAACATGTAGCCAAGATGGATACTACTGACAAAAATGTCAATAAAGAATAAACCGGCCCCGCGCATTCGCCGCTCTCCCGAGGAGTCGCGCAGCAATATCCTGTCGGCGGCGGAATCGCTGTTGGTGCAGCAGGGGCCGCAATCGCTGCGGCTGGCGGACGTGGCCAAGGCGGCAGGCGTGGCCAATGCCACCGTGCTGCACCATTTCGGCTCGATCGATGCGGTGCAGAAGGCGCTGATGGAGCGGATGATCGGCGACCTTGTGGACGCGATCATGGCGATCGAGGTGCCTGCCGACGCGCCCGCGACGGCGCGGGCGACGGGGCTGAAAACGCTGTTCGATGCGTTCGAGACGCGCGGCGCGGCGCGGCTGGCGGCGTGGCTGGAGCTGACCGACGAGACGAGCCGGCTGACGCTGGTGCGCGAGGCGGTGCAGGAAGTGGCGCAGAAGAAGATTGCGAACACGGGCGTGCCGGCCGAGATGGCCGAGGAGCTGATCCTGCTGAGCGTGACGCTGGCGGTGGGCGTCGGCCTGTTCGGGCCGTCGCTCAGCACACTGATCGGCAAGCCGCCGGAGCGGGCGCGCGAGCTGACGCTGCAGATGCTGCTGGCCTATTTGCAGAGCCTGTCGGCCTGAGGGCCTCCCGCTTTCCGGCTTTTGTTGCACTATTTCGTATTCGCCCTAGATTGCTTTAAAAATAGGGGGAGACGTTATGTTACGTATCGTGAAAATGCTGCTGATCCTGAGTGTGGCCGCATGGGCGCTTATTGGCGCGCTTGGCAATGTCATCGACTGGGGTGGAACAACCGGCGCGGTTGCAGCGGCAACGTCGATGTCGACATTTGACACTGTGCCGGCGAGTGCGCGGGCGACGTCGAACCCGGCGGTGATACTGATCGGTGCACTGTTGATTACGACCTTCAAGATCGGCGTCGGCGCCCTCTGCCTTTTGGGGGCGTGGCGCATGTGGGATGCGCGAAGGGGTGATGCCGCGGATTTTGCCAGGGCGAAGTCACTTGCGCTGACCGGCTGCGGTGTCGCCATGTTCATGCTGTTCGCGGGGTGGATCGTGATTGCGGAGACATGGTTCGAGCTGTGGCGCTCACCGGTGCTGCTCGACCCTGTGCTGGGATCGGCCTTCCGGTATGGCGGCTTTATCGCGGTTATTGCGCTGTTTGTCGGGGCGCGGGAAGAGTAGCGCCCCGCGCTATTCCATCGGCAGTTCCAGGAAGTCGAGCGAGCGTTCCATGACGACGGTGCCGAGGTGTTCGCCGTAGACGCGCATGGCGTATTCGAACATGGGCGAGCCGACCTCGTTGAAGCCGACGCCGCAATTGCCGGCGGCGCTCATGCCGGCCGTCATCATCAGCGAGCCGAGCACGCCGGTGGCCTCCTGCTTCTTCTCCTGCAGGGCCAGCAGCATCAGCTGTTTCATCTGGGCAATGTCGGCCTCTGTCGCATTGGCGACCATGCAGGCGGCGACCTCGTCGGCGCGGTCCTCGGCCAGGGCCGGGGCGGCGGTGAGGCATGTGGCAGCAAGGGCAAGGCAAAGCGTGCGGATCATGGGAGGACTCCTGAATGTGACCGCCGAGGGATAGGGGCGGATCGTGGCAGGAATGAGATGGAACTGCGCGTGTGAACCGGAGGTGAAGCCGCGCATTACGGTTGCGTTAGGCTCATGCATTCAAGCCGCGCAGGAGCTTAGTCTCCGTAGAAATTCAGTTCCAGAAGTACGCCGTTCGGCTCGCTGAAGAAAATCTGGCGGAGATTTACCGAAGGAATGTCGTTGGTCCGGAAGTCGATGCTGTGTTCCTTCAGGCGCGCGGAAAATCCTGCATGACCAGTACAGGCAAGAGCGACGTGGTGGATGGCGCCAGTTGCCGGACCAGCCGGTGTTTCACGCTGGAAGGCTTGCGGCGCGGATTTGGAATTGATGTGGAAGATGGCGCGGTTGTTTTCGTCATAGAGCCATTGGTAATGTTCGGGCGGCAGTGGCGCCGGTGCGTCACGGACATCGAGATCAAAGATTTCTACAAAGAAGCGGACGGTTCCGGCAAGGTCGTCGGTTATAATGTTGACGTGATCGAGTGCGTTGACCTTCAATGTGTGTACTCCCTGTTCAAGTATGACGTTTTACCCGCTCAACTTCTCCGCCGCTTCTTCCGCGAAGTACGTTATAATCCCGCTCGCGCCGGCGCGTTTGAAGCACATGAGGGATTCCATCATGACGCGGTCGCCGTCGATCCAGCCGTTCAGGGCGGCGGCCTTGATCTGGGCGTATTCGCCGGAGACCTGGTAGGCGAGGGTGGGGACGCCGAATGTGGTGGCGACGCGGTGGACAATGTCCAGATACGGAAGACCCGGTTTGACCATGACCATGTCGGCGCCCTCGGCGAGGTCGAGCGCGACTTCGCGCAGGGCTTCCTCGCTGTTGGCGGGATCCTGCTGGTAGGTTTTCTTGTCGCCCTTGAGGGACTTGGCCGAGCCGATGGCGTCGCGATAGGGGCCGTAGAAGCCGCTCGCATATTTGGCGGCATAGGCAAGGATCATCATGTTGGTGAAGCCCTCGTCGTCGAAGGCCTGGCGGATGGCGCCGATGCGGCCGTCCATCATGTCTGACGGGGCGACGATGTCGGCGCCGGCAGCGGCATGGGCGAGGGCCTGGATGCAGAGCTTTTCGACAGTGGCATCATTCGGGATGGTGCCGTCGGCATCGAGCAGGCCGTCATGGCCGTGGGTGGTGTAGGCATCGAGGGCGACATCGGTGATGAGGCCGATCTCGGGGGCGGCCTCCTTCATGGCGCGCAGGGCGCGGGGGACGAGTCCGTCGGGGTTCAGCGCGCCGGAGCCTGTCTCGTCTTTCCCCTCGGGGCCGATATAGGGGAAGAGGGCGATGGCGGGGATGCCCAGCTCGCTGGCGCGCTTGGCCGCGAGGGCGGCTTCCCTGACGCTGAGCCGGTCGATGCCCGGCAGGCTGCCGACGGGCACGCGGCCCTCGCCGTCATGCACGAAAATGGCCCAGACGAGATCGGCGGGCGTCAGCGTGTTTTCGGCAACGAGGCTGCGGATCCAGGGGGACTGGCGCAGGCGGCGCATGCGGGTGGCGGGGAAGGACTGGGGAAACTGGGTCATGCGCCGATAGATGCGGCAGATCGGGGCGATCTACAACCAGCCAATGCGCCGCATCATGAAGCAGCGCTTGGACAGGTCGAGGCTGGTGGCCTGCACCTTTTCAAGGTCGATCATCCAGTCGGCCTTTCTGGAGGCGGCAATCTCGCGGAAGCCGAGGCGGCGGTAGAAGGGGCCGTTCCAGGCGAGATCGCGGAAGGTGGACAGCGTGATGCATTTCAGCTTGCGGGCCCTGGCCTCGCTGGCGAGACGGGCGATCAGGGCGCGGCCGAGGCCCTTGCGGCCATGGGCCGGATTGACGCTGATCTGGTCGAGATAGAGCGTGCCGCCGCGCTGGGACGTGAGGGCGAAGCCGACGGCGCGGCCCTTGTGATCCCGCGCGACGAGCAGGTCGTCATTGGCGATGGCCTGCTCGAAAACCTCTTCCGGCACATGGTCGTGCAGGGCCTCTTCGGGGAGGAGGCCTGTTTCGGCAAATAGCGTGCTGGCCGCCAGATCGACACGGATCAGGGCAGGTATCTCATCGCGAGCGGCGCGCGTGATCGAATAATCATCGGGTAAACGGCGCATTGACTCTCGTGGCGGCAGTTTGTCATTGCTGACCAGTGTAATGAATAAGGGACAAAATGCCAATGAGCGCCATGTTTACAGATGAACAGGTCATGATCCGCGACATGGCGCAGAAGTTTGCTGTCGACCAGCTGCTGCCGCATTCGGACAGGTGGGACCATGAGAGCCATTTCCCGGTCGATGTGATCAAGCGCACGGCGGAGCTCGGCTTTGCGGGCATTTATGTGAAGGACGATGTGGGCGGATCGGGCCTGACGCGGACCGACGCGGCGCTGATCTTCGAGCAGCTCTCCTATGGCGACGTGTCGACGGCGGCGTTCATCTCGATCCACAACATGGCGAGCTGGATGATCGATACGTTCGGCAATGAGGCGCAGCGCCAGGAATGGGTGCCGCGGCTGACCTCGATGGAGCTGATTGCGAGCTATTGCCTGACCGAGCCGGGCGCGGGATCGGATGCGGCGAGCCTGAAGACGAAGGCCGTGAAGGATGGCGACGATTATGTCATCACCGGCACGAAACAGTTCATCTCGGGCGCGGGCACGTCTGACGTTTACGTGCTGATGGCGCGGACCTCTGACGATGGCGCCAAGGGCGTGTCGACCTTCATTATCGAGAAGGGCACGCCGGGCCTCAGCTTTGGCGCGAACGAGCGCAAGATGGGCTGGAAGAGCCAGCCGACGGCGCAGGTGATCCTCGACGGCGTGCGCGTGCCGGCAGCGAACCGGATCGGCGAGGAGGGGCACGGCTTCCGCTTCGCGATGGCGGGGCTGGACGGCGGGCGGCTGAACATTGCGGCCTGTGCCCTCGGCGGCGCGCAGCTGGCGCTGGACAAGGCGGTGGCCTACGCCAAGGAGCGCATGCAGTTCGGCAAGGCGCTGGCGGAATTCCAGTCGATGCAGTTCAAGCTGGCCGACATGGAGACCGAGCTGCAGGCGGCGCGCGTGATGCTGTACGAAGCGGCCGGGCGACTGGACGGCAAGACGCCGGATGCGACGCGCTGGTGCGCGATGGCGAAACGGTTCGTCACGGACACGGCGTTCAAGGTGGCCAATGACGCGCTGCAGGTGCACGGCGGCTATGGCTATCTGGCGGACTATGGCGTGGAGCGCATCGTGCGCGACCTGCGCGTGCACCAGATTCTTGAAGGCACGAACGAGATCATGCGGGTGATCATCTCGCGGGACATGCTGAAGGGCTAGGGTGCGCCGGATATCCGCACATTACAGATCAGTATACATTACAAAAAATTGTGGCTGATTTGCGCGTACAGTGATGATTTCGTGTTGTTCGTGCCTCGACATTGGGACGGCGATGCGGTGAGCTGTGCGTCCTTGTAGCGTGTGATGATGGAGGACCTGCGATGCATGTGGTCCGGAATATATGTGTGGCGGCGATGTTTGTGGGCCTTGGGGCCTGTGCGAGTGCGCCGCGAAGTCTCAACGATAATCTGATTGTGCCGGGTGACCGGGTTGGCGATGTCAAACTGGGCATGACGCTGTTCGAGCTGTTCGCGGCGAAGGGCAATCCGCGCAAGACGACGCCGATACCGAACACGCGCGCGACGACCTATTTCTATGATGGGCTGACAGTGGCCGCCGACGACAATGTGTACTGGATCATCGCGGACGATCCGAGCTATCGCACCGATGTGGGCGTTGGCCCCGGCGCCGAGCAGATCCTGGCGCGCGGCGCCTATGGCAAGCCGAAATGCGTGGTGACGCAGGATGATGTCACGCTGTACGGCTATGGCGACATCTATTTCGACGTGGATAATGTGTCCGGCAAGGTGAAGGATGTCGGCATCCAGCGGGATTCGCAGGCGTGTGATGGGTGATGCGGCCGCGATAGGCTTTTTGTGACGTATTGGGGCGAAAGGGTTTGAACTCCTTCGGGTGATGCGGCAGCTTGCGGGCAGCCAGACATTACCGGAGTTACCTTATGCGCCTTGTTGCCGCCTTCGCCATTGCTGCCCTTTCATTCTTGCCGCCTGCGTGTGCGGCGCAGCCGAAGGCGTCTGTGGCGGCGGAGGCGCCGGCTTCGGGTGACTGGGGCGCGGCGACGAAGGGGCTGACGCGGAGCGAGGGGTTCCTTGACCTCTATGTCGATGCCAAGGGCGGGCGCGTGCTGGCGGCGTTTCCGGCGCCGGACGGGGACGGGCTGTCGCTGCGGGCGATCCATTCGGCAGGGCTGACGGCGGGGCTTGGCTCCAATCCGATCGGGCTGGACCGGGGCTATTTCGACGAGGGCGGCATTCTCGCGTTCCGGCGCGTCGGCAAGAAGCTGGTCGCGGAGAAGGAGAACTGGACCTACCGCGCGAGCGCGGACAATCCGCTGGAGCGCAAGGCGGTGCGGGAATCCTTTGCGCGGTCTTTCCTCTGGTCGGGCGATATCATTGCGGAAGGCGCGGACGGCGCGCTGCTGGTGGACCTGTCGGGTTTCCTGACGCGGGATGCGCTGGATGTGCGCGGGGCGTTGAAGGCGAATGATGAGGGCGGCAGCTTTGCGATTGCCGAGGACCGGACGATGCCGGACGCGGGCGCGGCCTATGCCTTTCCGGACAATGTGGAATTCGATGCCTTCCTGACGCTGACAAGCGACGAGCCGAAATCGCAGGTGCGGGCGACCGCTGCGGATGCGCGGGCCTTCACGCTGGTGCAGCACCAGTCGCTGGTGCGCCTGCCGGACGATGGCTATACGCCGCGCGCGTTTGACCCGCGCAGCGGAGCGATTGATGTCGGCTTCTATGATTTCTCGGCGCCGCTTTCAGGGCAGGTGCGCCAGTCTTTCGCGCGGCGGTTCCGGCTGGAGAAGCAGGACCCGACGGCCGCAAGCAGCCCGGCCAAGAAGTCGATCGTGTTCTATGTGGACAGCGGCGCGCCGGAGGAGATTCGAAATGCGTTGATGGAAGGAACGTCATGGTGGGCGGATGCCTTCACGGCGGCGGGATTTCCGGATTCGTTCGAGGTGAAGGTGTTGCCGGAAGGAGTCAGCCCACTGGACGTGCGCTATAATGTGATCCAGTGGACGCACAGGCAGACGCGCGGCTGGAGCTATGGCGGCGGCGTGTATGATCCGCGTACGGGCGAGATGCTGAAGGCGAATGTCATTCTCGGCAGCCAGCGCGTGCGGCAGGACCGGATGATCTTTGAAGGGCTCGGCGGCACGGCCAAGACCGGCACGGGCGAAGCGGACGATCCGGTGGAGCTGGCGCTGTCGCGCATTCGCCAGCTGGCCGCGCATGAGGTGGGCCACACGCTGGGCTTTGCGCACAATTTTGCGGCCTCGGCGAATGACCGTGCGTCGGTGATGGATTATCCGGCGCCTCTGGTGACGGCGAAGGCGGATGGCACGCTGGACTTCTCGCAGGCCTATGCCGTCGGCATCGGTGCATGGGACAAGGTGGCGACGAGCTGGCTGTACGGGCAATATGCGCCGGGCAGCGATGCGGTTGCCGAAGGCAACAAGGTGCTGAGCGCGGCCTATGCGAGCGGCTTGCGCTTTGTCGACGATCCGCAGGCGCGGGGCACGGGCACGAGCCACCCCTATGCAAGCGTGTGGGACAATGGCAATGACCCGATTGCGGCGCTGGGCGAGACGATGCGTGTACGGAAAATTGCGCTTTCGCATTTCGGGCTGAACGCCATACGGGCCGGGCAGCCGACGTTTGACCTGCGCGCGGTGCTGGTGCCGGTCTACCTGTACCATCGTTATGAAGTGGCGGCGGCGGCGAAGTCTGTCGGCGGGTATGACTTCCAGTATGCGGTGAACGGGGATGGCGGCGGACGCGGGATGCCGGTGCCTGCCGATCGGCAACGCGAGGCGCTGACGGCGCTGCTGGCGACGCTGGACCCGGCGGTGCTGGACCTGCCGGATGCGACGCTGAACTTGTTGAACACGCCGCTGGATTCCTTCTTCGGGACGGATAGCGGCGCCGAATATTTCAACGGCGAGACGGGCGCGATGTTCGATCTGCTGGCGGCGGCGGACACGGCGGCGTCAACGACGCTGGGCGCGCTGTTGCATCCGGCACGGGCGGCGCGGCTGGTGGAGACGGCGCGGCGTGAGCCCGGTGCGCTGAGTTATGACGAAGTGCTGGGCGCGATTGAAGGGGCGGTGTTCACCGCGCCGGGGGCGCCACGGCAGGCCGCGATCCTGCACCGTGAGCAGGTGCGCTATGTGTCGACGCTGATCGACCTGGCGGCGGGCGGCAAGGCGACGCCGGAAGTGGTGGCCGAGACGAATGGCTACCTGATGGCGCTGGGCAAGAAGCTGGAGAAGCCGGTGGCGGGAACGGACGCGGCGACGCGGACCGATCTCGTGCGGCGGATTGCGGCGCACCTGGCGCGGCCAGCCGAGGCCTATACGCCCGGCGCGAAAGGCACGGACGTGCCGCCGGGCAGCCCGATTGGCGGTAGCAGCGCAGAAGAATGCTGGCATTGCGATACGGCGCTGCTGGCGTCAGATCGTTAGGCGCAATGTGCGCTTGCCTGCCGCCGTGTCTGGAGTAGGCTGATCCCACGAGACCGGCTGAAGTCGGCGGAACGGGAGAGACTTATGCATATCGAGACATTGCCCGGCGTGGGCGCGGAGATTACCGGCGTGGACCTGCGCAAGGTGACGGACGGGGAGTTTGACGCGATCCGGGCGGCCTATGCCGACCATGGCGTGATCTTCTTCCGCGACCAGGACCTCAGCGAAGAAGACCATATCGCCTTTGCCGAACGCTGGGCGCCGATCAATGTGAACCGGTTCTTCGCGGCGCATCCCAAATATCCGCAGATCGCGATGGTGGCCAAGGAGGCTGACCAGAAGGACAATATCGGCGGCGGCTGGCACACTGACCATTCCTATGACGAGATCCCCGCGATGGGGTCGATCCTCGTTGCCCGGGTTTTGCCGGAGACGGGTGGCGACACGTTCTTTGCCAGCATGTACCGCGCCTATGAGACGCTGGACGCTGCGACCAAGGCCGAGATCCAGGGCCTCAAGGCCGTGCACTCGGCCAAGCAGATTTTCGGGTCGCAGGGGCAGACCTATTACACCAAGACAGATGCCGGTGGCGAGCGGATCGGCAATGCGGCGGCGGCTGACGTGCTGGACGATGTGGTGCACCCGATGGTCATCACGCATCCGCTGAGCGGCAAGAAGGCGCTCTATGTGAACCCGGCCTTCACGGTGGGAATTGCGGGGCGGACGAAGGACGCGTCGATGCCATTGCTGGCGAAGCTGTTCGCGCATGCGATGAATATGGAGAATGCCTACCGCTTCAGCTGGAAGCCGGGATCGGTGGCCTTCTGGGACAATCGATCAACCTGGCACTGGGCGCTGAATGATTATCACGGCCAGCGGCGCATCATGCACCGCATCACGCTGGAGGGGTGCGCGCTGAACTAGTCTTCGACGGGGACTGCGTTCTCGAACTCGACGCCGGTCTCGCTGCCGCTCTGCCAGCGACGAATGCAGGTGCGCGCGGTTTTGAAATGGGGCATCCGCATGACGAAGCGCTCGGGCAGGTCAGTGCCTTCGGGCGTGACGATGCGGGCGCCGCCGGGCGACACGTCGCGGATTTCGCAACTCATGCGCTTGAACAGGCCTAGTTTGATGACGCCGGTTCCGGTAATCGGCTTGCGGCCGCCTCTGCGGTTTGGTGTCGTGTCCATGACGGCTCCTCGGGGACGCCGCGTGTCTGTATTGGGGCGTCCACAAGTATATATGCCAGAAACTGGTAAACAGATTGTCCTGTATTGCGGGGCGTTTTAAAGCATTCGCATAAGAATAGGAAAAGGAAACATTGATGACTGAAGACGTCAGGATCCAAGTTCATAAAGGCCTGGGGCGAATTACGCTGACCCGGCCTTCCGCCCTGCACGCCCTCAATGCGCCGATGTGCGAGAGCATTCTTTCGGCGCTGGAGCGCTGGGCGGAGGATCCGACCGTTCATCTGGTCATGGTGGAGCATGAAGAGGGCACGCGCGGCTTCTGTGCCGGCGGCGACATACGGATGCTGGCGGAAAGCGGCGCAGGCGATGCCACCGAAGCGCGGGCCTTTTTCAATGTCGAGTACCGGATGAATGCGGCGCTGAAGACATTCCCCAAGCCCGTGCTGGCGATCATGGACGGGGTGACCATGGGCGGCGGCGTCGGCCTTTCGGTGCACGGGTCGCACCGGGTGGCGACGGAGCGGACAGTGTTTGCCATGCCGGAGACCGGGATTGGCCTCTTCCCGGATGTGGGTGGCGGCTGGTTCCTGCCGCGCCTGAGCGGAGCGCTTGGCACATGGCTGGCGCTGACAGGTGCACGCCTGAAGGGCAGTGACGTGGCGGCGGCGCGGGTGGCGACGCATTACGTTCCTTCGGAACTGATCGGCAATTTGAAGAAACAGATCGAAGGCGCGGACTTCTCTGTGGATGCGGCGAACCTGCTGAACGAGATCCTGCGGACGCTGACGCATGCCGTGACGGATGCGAGCTATGCCCCGCATGTTGACGTTATCGACCGCTGCTTTGCGATGGATACGGCCGAGGCGATCGTGGCGGCGCTGGAGGCCGATGGCGGCGACTGGGCGCGCGAGCAGGTGGCCGTCATGGCAACCAAGTCGCCCGAGACCATGAAGGTGGCGCTGCGCCAGTTGCGCGAGGGCGCCGCAGCGGAGACGTTCGAGGACAATATGCGGATGGAATACCGCATTGGCTGGCGCAAGGTGCAGAGCGCGGACTTCCTGGAAGGCGTGCGCGCCGTGATCGTGGACAAGGACAATGCGCCCAAATGGTCGCCCGCGCGGCTGGAGGATGTCAGCGAGGCGGATGTGGCGCGTTATTTCGAGCCGCTGGGCGCCGACGAACTCGAATTCGACTGATCGGGCGCTTTGGGCTGGACAATCGCCTTGTATCTCGGCCAGAAAACGGGAAAGCAGCTGAGGCGGTGATTCAATGCGGGGTGAGGTTTTGAAGGCAGACAGCCCGGATGGGGCGGGTCTGATCCTGGGTGAGGATGGTCGGCGTTACCAGTTCTCGCAAGTGCAGGTACGCAATGGCTCAGTGCTGCAGGCCGGCCAGACGGTCGATTTCGTGAGCATGGGCGAGGAGGCGCGCGACATCTATGCGCTGGGCGCCGCCCCGGCGGCTGCACAGGCCGCAGCGGCGACGCCCTATCCGGCGGCGCCGAGCATGCCGGCGCCTGCCTATGCCGCGCCGGTGCCTCAGCCCAGCGATGGGCTGTGGACCTATTTCATACGGACGTTGACGAAGAACTTTGCCCAGTTCAATGGCCGTGCCCGCCGGGCGGAATACTGGGGCTATTTCCTGTTCGTGATAATAGCTTATGTCGTGTTCTTCATAGCCGATGTCGTTCTGAGCCTCGCGCTCTATGGGACCGCCTCGAATGGCGACCCGAACATCATACCCGTCCTGACGGCTCTATTCTGGCTCTATAACATACTGCCCGGCCTCTCCATCACGGTGCGGCGCCTGCACGACCAGGACCTGAGCGGCTGGCTGGTGCTGCTCAACTTCATTCCCTATGTCGGCGGCTTCATCCTGCTGGTCTTCATGTTCATGGACAGCAAGCCGGCCACCAACAAGCATGGGCCCAGCCCCAAGTATGCCGGAGCCATGACCGCCGATACATTCGCCTGACGCTGTATAAGTCTGCTTAACCAAGTATTGATGATGAATAGATGGCCGTCTCCTTCGCGAGGCGGCCATTTTTTCGCGTGAGGCGGGAGTTTCAGGGGCATTTTGGGCCTAAAAGCCGTTTCGCCGCAGTAACGGTTAATGCATTCGGCCAAATCTTAACGTTCTTCACTTGGAAAAGGCCTATGCTTATCAATTCATTAGGAATGACCGCGTAAATATACTCAAACTACAACAAAAGTTGAGTGATGGTGATACTAATGATGATCTCTGAAATGCAGGAAACTGCACCCCTTTCCGTCGGCGAGTCTTTCCTCAAGTCTCTCTCCCTTCTTGAACAGGCGCACCGTCGTCTTCACGATGTCGTCAAGGACGACCTCGAGCGCGGTGGTGAACGGTCGCTGACCGGCGTCCAGGCCCTGCTGATCTATGAGATTGGCGACGATGAAGCCCCGGCTTCCGTTCTTCGGGCCCGTGGCGCCTTTGCCGGCACCAGCCTGTCGTATAACGTCAAGAAACTTCAGGAAGGCGGCTACCTGATCCAGACGCGTTCCGAGGATGACAAGCGTACGGTGACCCTGCGCCTGACCGAGCGCGGCCTGAAAGTGCGTGACCGCGTGGCCAACCTGTTCGAGAAGCAGGCAACGGCCCTCGAGCCAACGGCGAGCGTACGTCATGACGATCTCTCGCAGCTGAACAAGACCATTTCGCGCCTTGAGCGCTTCTGGTCCGACCAGATCCGCTTCCGCCTTTAGGCAAAGCCCGCGCCCCAGGCGCCTGTATGGAAAAAGCCCCCGCAATCAACGCGGGGGCTTTTTTCGTTTCGGTTTCCACTATAGGTTTTTCCCATGAAGGGGACATGGGTGGGAGTGTTTGTGCTGGCTTTGGCCAGTGGTACCGCTGAGGCGGGCCCTTGGGCGCGTGACGATGGCGGGTTCTACCTGCGCGGGCTGGTCTCCAGCGAGACGCTTGAGGGGATCGATGGCTACCGGGCGGATGTGTATGGCGAGTATGGCCTGACCGACCGCTGGACGCTGACGGCCAAGAGCGAGGCCGTGGCCTATCAGGACAGTATCGGCAGCATTGACCGGCAGTCGTATCGGCTGACCGCACGGCGCCAGCTCTGGTCACGCAAGGGCTTCACGTTCGGCGTGGAGGGCGGGCCGGTCTATGGCAGCGCGATTGCCGGCACCTATGGCTGCGACGAGTGGGGCGCGGAGGCGCGTCTCAGTAGCGGCTATTCCGGCGTGCGGCGCAGCCTTGGCTATTACCTGTTCGCCGATGTCGCCGCAATCAGCCATCAGGACGGCTGTCTGCGCGAGCGGGCGGAATTGGGCTATGGCGCCGACATCAGCGACCGTATCTTCGTGACGCAGCAGGTATGGCTTGAGCGCAGCAATGACAGTGCGGATTCAAACAAGTACGAGTCGCAGATCGGCTATCACCTGGGCCATATTGACGTGGCCGTCGGCTATCGCGAGGAATTTGGCGGAGCCTATGAGGAGAGCGCCTGGCTGGTGGCGCTCACCACACGGCGCTAGGGCTGCGGCGCTTCTTCGGCCGGGGCGTCTGCTGCAGGGGCGGTGTAGCCGGTTTCCAGCATCAGGTAAGCGATGAGGCCATCACGATCTTCGGCCTTGCGGACACCCGCGAAGCTCATGCGGTTTCCGGGCAGGTAGGCGCGCGGATTGGTGAGCCATTCGTCGAGATGGTGCGGCTCCCAGATGAAATCGGCATTCTTGAGCGCGTCGGAATAGGCAAAGCCCGGAAGTGAGCCGGCTTCGCGGCCGAAAAGACCGTGCAGGTTCGGACCAACCAGATTGCCGGCGCCTTCAGCCGTCAGGTGGCAGGACTGGCAAAGCTTGAACGTGCGCTTGCCGCGCGCATAGTCGGCCGTGTTGTAGGGAGCGGGCAAGCTGGCGAATTCAGGGCTCGGCTCGCCGGGCGCGGTGGCAACGGGGGCAGGCGCAGGGGCGGGCGTTTCGGCGACGGTCGGGGCCGGTGCAGGAGCGGTCGCAGGCGTTGCGGTGGCGGCAGACGGACTTGCTTCGTCTGCGCCGGAGCCGCCGCATGCGGCAATCATGGCGAGGGCGGCGATTGCGGCAACGGGCTTCAGCATGGTCTTTGTATCCTCTTGAGACAGTCGAGGCGCAATGTGAGCCGAAGCGTTGCGGGTTGCAACCGCCTGAAACGCGACACTTCGCGCTGACATGCATGGCCTGATGCGGGGCCGCGACAAAAGCCGCCCGCTGGGCTAGGATTTCATTATGCCTGATTCCGTTCGCCCCCAGCCGCAGATACGCAAACTGCCCCATGATGTGGTCAACCGCATCGCGGCTGGTGAAGTGGTCGAGCGGCCCGCCGCTGCCGTCAAGGAATTGGTGGAGAATGCGCTCGATGCGGGGGCAACCCGTATCAGCATTGCCATAGAGGATGGCGGCCTGAAGCGGATGACGATTGAGGATGACGGCTGTGGCATGTCATCGGATGACCTGCTGCTGGCACTGGAGCGCCACGCGACATCCAAGCTGGCGCCGGGCGAGGATGGCCGTGTTGACCTCTTGAACATCCACACGATGGGATTTCGCGGCGAGGCGCTGCCCTCGATTGCGTCGGTGAGCCGGATCACCATCACGTCGCGTGCGCCGGGCGAGGACGCGGCGGATGTGTTTGTCGAGGCGGGGCGGATCGAAGGGCCCCGGCCAGCGGCGTTTACCGGACGCGGCGAGACGGGAACGCGCATTGAAGTGCGCGACCTGTTCCATGCGACGCCTGCGCGGCTGAAATTCATGAAGGGCGAGCGGTCCGAGACCATCGCCGTGTCGGATGTGGTCAAGCGGCTCGCCATGGCGAATCCGACCGTGGCGTTCAGCCTGGAAAGCAATGGACGCAGCCTGTTCCGGCATGCGGCAGAGCCCGAGGGCGAGGACGGTCAGCTCTCGCGCCTTGGCGCCATCATGGGCCGGGACTTCCGCGACAACGCCGTGGCGATCGATGCCGAGCGCGAGGGCGTGCGGCTGACAGGCTTTGCGGGCCTGCCGACGCTCAACCGTGGCAATGCGCAGATGCAGTTCATGTTCGTCAACGGAC
Organism: Hyphomonas chukchiensis; assembly: GCF_000682695.1. Classification (GTDB taxonomy): domain Bacteria; phylum Pseudomonadota; class Alphaproteobacteria; order Caulobacterales; family Hyphomonadaceae; genus Hyphomonas; species Hyphomonas chukchiensis. The sequence continues at coordinate 75,877 of NZ_AWFG01000002.1, forward strand.
GGCCCGTCAAGGACCGTATGCTCAACGGCGTGATCCGTGCGGCCTATCAGGACTTCCTGGCGCGTGACCGCCACCCGATGGCCGCGCTGTTCGTGGAGCTGGACCCGGAATATGTGGACGTGAACGTGCACCCGGCGAAGACCGAAGTGCGCTTTCGGGATGCCGGGAATGTTCGGGGGCTGATGATCGGCGCGCTGCGGCACTCGCTGGCCGCGGCGGGGCACCGGGCCTCGACGACGGTAGCGGGTTTTGCGCTTGGCAAGGCGAAGGCCGAAGCGCCGATGCCGAGCGGGGCGCTGTTTGCATCGCGGCCTGCCTATGGGGCGAACGACGGCTATGGGGCGGCGCGGCCCCCGGCAAATACCTATCAGCCGGCGGCGTTCGCAGAGCCGGTGCATGAAGCCTATGACGCAGAGAATGCGCCAACGGCGCGGATGGAGCCGGTGCCAATGCCTGCGCAGGGAAATTTCCCGCTGGGTGTGGCGCGGGCGCAGCTGCACGAGACCTATATCGTGGCACAGACGGCGGACGGCATCGTGATTGTCGACCAGCATGCCGCGCACGAGCGGCTCGTCTATGAAGACATGAAGCGCCAGATGGCGGCAGGCGGCGTGAAGCGGCAGGCGCTGCTGATACCGGACGTGGTGGAGCTGACCGAGGACGAGGCCGCGCGCGTGCTGGAGCGGGCGGATGAGCTGGCCGATCTTGGGCTGGAGATCGAGGCATTCGGTGCGGGCGCCGTTTGCGTGCGGGCGACGCCGGCGCTGTTCGGCGAGATGGATGCGATTGGTCTTATCCGCGATTTGGCCGATGACTTTGCCGAGTATGAGGCGGGTCTGGCGCTGAAGGAACGGTTCGAGGAAGTGATGGGCAACATGGCCTGCCGAGGATCTGTGCGTGCCGGACGACGACTGAACGGGGACGAGATGAATGCCCTGCTGCGCCAAATGGAGGCGACGCCCCATTCCGGCCAGTGCAATCATGGCCGCCCAACCTATGTGGAGCTTAAGCTGGCCGATGTTGAGCGCCTGTTCGGGCGGCGCTAGGGGGGGCTTCCGGCGCCTCCGCGTTCACATGCGGACAGATCAGGGGCTGCGAAATTCGTCTGGAAATCGGCTCGCATATGCGGCGCATTTCTTTGCCATTTACGTTGCGCAAGCACCTGTTCGTGTGATTGCGCGAGGGGCAATTCCTGCCTAGTGTCCCGCCCATGAACCGGGTTTCACAAGCGATCAATATCAATGACCTGCGTACGCTGGCGAAGCGTCGCCTGCCGCGCATGGTGTTTGATTATATCGACGGCGGAGCCGAGGATGAGCTGACCCTGCGCCAGTCGGTGGACCGGTTTGCCGACTATGGATGGCAATGGAACTCACTGGTTGATAGTTCGCACATCGATACCAGTACGACCGTTCTGGGCGAGACGATTGCCCAGCCGTTCTTCATTTCGCCGACGGCAGCCTCGCGCCTGTTCCATCCACGCAAGGGCGAGCTGGCGGTGGCCGCGGCGGCGCAGAAGGCGGGCATTGCCTATTCGGTGTCGACTCTTGGCAGCCAGACGCTGGAGGATATTGCAGCGGTTGCGCCGGACGTACCGAAATTCATCCAGCTCTATGTCTGGAAAGATCGTGGCATCGTGCGAGAGTTCATGGCGCGGGCCAAGGCGGCGGGGTATACGGGCTGTATACTGACGGTGGATGCGACCGTTGCCGGCCTGCGCGAGCGTGACCCGCGTAATGGCTTTTCCATTCCACCGCGTATCAACGCGAAGACGGCGACGCAGGCGATGGCGAAACCCGGCTACCTCTTCGACATGTTTACGTCATCGTCGATCGGACCGGCCAATTTCGAGAGCGTCGATATGGGCGGGCGCGATGTGATGGCCGTGATCAACGAGCTGTTTGACCCGACCATGTGCTGGAAGGATCTTGAATGGTTCGTCAATGAATGGGGCGGCCCGTTCGCCGTGAAAGGGCTGAGCACGGCAGCAGATGCGCGCCGGGCGGTGGATAGCGGAGCAAGCGCGGTCTGGGTGTCGAACCATGGCGGGCGGCAGATCGATACATCCGTACCGGTGATCGACCTGTTGCCGGAAATCCGCGCGGCGGTTGGCACGGGCGTCGAGATCATTGCCGATGGCGGCGTGCGGCGGGGCGCCCATGTGCTGAAGCTGCTGGCGCGCGGGGCCAATAGCGTGGCCCTGGGGCGTGCCTATCTCTACGGCCTGGCAGCCGGGGGCGAAGCCGGTGTGACGCGGGCGCTTGATATACTCGCAGCGGATGTCAGGCGCGGCCTGTCACTGCTCGGCGTGCCGAACGTGGCGGACCTGGACGGCACATTGCTGAGACTGTGCCGCCCGTAAGTCGCCCTATGTGAGGAAGCCGAGATTCTTCTCGCTGAAGTTTGACAGGTTGGGCAAGGCCGCAGCCAGCTCCGTGGAATCGAGCCCGAACCATGAGCCGAGCGTTGCCGCATATTGCTCCACCGACACTTTCGGGATGAGGCGACCGTGGGTTGACGTGAACGTATCGGAACCCAGATCCGGTGTGGGGATATCGCCATAGATTTTCTTGCCGGCGACAGAGCCGCCCGCCACGAAGTGGTGACCGCCCCAGCCATGGTCTGTGCCGTCGCCATTGTCGATCGTGGTGCGGCCGAATTCCGACATCGTGAACAGGGTGACGTCGTTCCAGACGCCCTGATTGATCATTTCTGTACGGAAGGCAGAGACAGCCTCCGAGAGCTCGGTGTGCAGGTCCGGTATCTGGCCGGTCTGGCCGCTGTGCGTGTCAAAGCTTCCCATGAAGACATAGAAGACCTGGCGCTTTGTGTTGAGCGCATCTCGGATGCTGATCGTTCGCGCAACGCTGCTTAGCTGCTGGGCGGTATAGCTTGCAGGGAACGTGGCCGTGAGCCCCGGCTTGCCGCTAAGGGCGGCGTCATAGGCATTGTTGTTGATGACCGCATTGCCGGACTGACTGATATAGTCGCGGGCAAAAAGATTGTCTTCGGAGAAGCTGGCCTTGGCGACGTAGTCGTCAAGTGCACGCCGCGCGGCATCGTACTTGGATTCTCCGCCGAGGGTGTAGATGTCGTCGACAAGCTTTACCTGTTGCGCCCCTGCATAAGAAGTCGTGAACTGGCTGGCTTCCGTGCCCGAAAGGAACACATCGTTCGGGCCTGCCGAGACCATCGCATAAAGCGGGTTCATCGTGGAATTGGAACGGATGGCGGCGTCGGCAAAGGCGCCGCCCCAGCCATATTGGGAGCCTTCGACGCCGAGCGACATCCATGTGGATTGCTGGTCATTGTGCGAGAAGAGGCGTGGCGGCAGGCTGAAGGTCGCCTTCTCGAGGTCGGGACGTGAGGTCGGCTGGATCAATGGCCCGACATTGCCGACGATCGCCATTTCGCCAGATTCGAACATGGACTGAAAACCAGCCAATTGCGTTGGCAGGCCGTACTGGCGCGAGCCGAAACTGGCCGCATTGGTCGGGTTGAGCGGCAGAAGATTGGCGCGATCACGCGACGAAGAGCCCGATCCGACACCATAGGCGCCGTACAGGCCTGGCCGGGCATTGCGAAGAAGATCGTAGGAGGCCTGGTCGCGCGGGATGACCGTGTCGGCGTGGTCCATCCCGCCTTTTAGGAAGATACATACCAGTGCCTTGTAGCCGGACGTATCGGCGGCAAAGGCCTTGCCGCTTGTCAGTGTACTGAGAACGCCCGTGCCAGCGAGAAAGCTCGTTGCGGCTCCGGCCTGGAGGAAGTGGCGGCGATTCATTTTAGCCATTCTGGTTGTCCCTGAATCTGGAGCTAGCGCTGGATAGCGTAAGCGGATGAGGTGATCGTCATGAAGGCGGCGAGCTTGGCACGTTTCTCGCGGTCGGCATCAGACGCAACGGGTATGGAGGATACGGCATCGACAATGTCGGCCTTTGCTTCATCGGTCATCGTTTCGCCGGTGAGCAGGAGGTCGAGATAGTCGGTTAGCGCCTGGGCATCGTCTGCAATGGCGATTTCCGGGCTGTAATCCGGGATGAAGTTGTCGGCCGGGCCGCTCGTGTCGAAGATGAACGCCGTCATGAAGTTCATGAAGCTGACAATCGACCCCTGGTTCACCACCTGGAATTCCGGTGCGGTCAGGCCCTGTGCGCCTGTCTCCGTGCCCGGCGCGACATAGCCCGGCCGGTAGAAGTTGAAGACCGATGGAGACCGCATGGGCTGCTGACCGAGGCCGGTGGATGGCGATGACGTATCATCGAGCATGCCTTCGCGAGACGAATCTATGTTTCTGATATCGAACGCGCGGGCCCAGTTGACGAATTTCAGGACCGGTTCGCGGATCTTGCCTTCGCTCGGATAATTATTGTCGTCATTGACGCTCGGATCGAGCAGGATGGCCGCCATTGTGGCTTCAAGGTCACCCCGCTCCCCTGTGCCGAAGACGCGCCCGTTCAGGGCTGTGAATGTACCGGCGTCGAAAACATCGGCGACGCGTTTGACATATTCCGGGCTGGGCGAGCTGGCAGTGAAGCGCTGGATCAGCTGACGGGAAATAAAAGGCGCGACGTTCGGATGCTCGAAGATCGTGTCGAGGGCAATCTTGACGCTCTCGTCGCCGCCCGTGTTCGCCGGGATGACCGTGCCGAGGAAGCGCTTCTCTTCAGGCGAGTGCATGTAGTCGAACATGACGAGGCGCTTGTACTGCGAGCCCGCATCTTCCTGATAGAAATTGGGACCGGCCCAGCTGAGGCCGGTAAAGACTTTTGCGAGACCCTCGACGTCGTCATTGGTGAAGGTTTCGACCTCCTTGCCATTGACCAGTTTGGGGGTGCCATCCTGGTTCAGCTCGACCACACCAATGGTGAACAGCTGCATGACTTCGCGGGCATAGTTCTCGTCAGGCATGCGACCGGTTGCAGGATCGCCTTTTTCGTTGCGCCAGTAGGTGAGGTAGCGCGCCATGGCGCTGGAATAGGTCACTTCCTCCAGGAGGTCGCGGAAGTTGCCGAAGGCATTCTTCGACAGCACGTCCATGTAATAGGCGATTTGCGGCGTCGCATTGTAGGCTGTGTCATCCGAGACGACGAACAATTGGGACAGGGCAAACAGCATGCGGGTGCGCAGCTGGTCATTGCCGGCAATCATGTTGTCCCAGAGCACGTCGCGGTGCTTGTAGCCGTCGATATTCTCGCCAGCCGATTGGCGGGCGAGCAGGTCGCTGAGATAGAGCGAGGCTGGTTTGTCGATTTCGGCCTGCAGCCACTCCTCCGCATCGGTACCGACGAGAGACTGGATGGCGGAATAATCGGCGCCGAAGGTCGTCCGTCCCAGCCATTTCTGGGCCTCCACCTCGGTGTCGATCCGCGTGTCATATGTCCCGGTCGGCGTCGGGCCCGTGGTCGGCGGAGGAGGTGGTGGCGGAGGAGGAGGGGGAGGTGGTGGCGGAGGAGGGGGAGGCGGCGAGCCCGGCGTGGTGGGCGGGTTCGGCGTATCTATGCCGCCGCCAGTGCCGCCATCACTTCCGCCGCCTCCGCAGCCTGCAACGAGGCTCGCAAACACGACGCTTGCAGCGACTGTCTGCACATATTTGCGCGACCGCTGTTTCATTGGAAATCCCTCTACACTTGCTCAACGTGTATTGCGGCTTCTCCGGCATTCGTGAACTGAAGGATTGGTTAGAATCCGCTGTCACCATTGGGCTTTCGTGACATTCTGTCCATGCCCGGAGTTGAACTGACCGGCTCATTGCCTCATCCCGGACAAAAAGCGCAATAGTTAATGTCACCAAATGTCAAGGATTATCAGGGCGACGCGGCAAAAGCCTCGAAACTGTGTGGTTAACGACTGTTGCAGCCATTGGGATTCAGGGCGCGGCATACTCGCCACCAGTTAGAAACATTAATTATTTATAGGGTTGAATTCAAAGCAGTCCTGCGCGGATTTCGGGCTAGCTTTTCTGTTTGGGAGCGGCCTTCGAGGCCTTGGTTTTTTCAGCCTTGCGCTGGTTCTTGCGCTCGCGCTTGAACGCATCTGCCTTGCCCGAGGCGACCCACCAGAAAATGCGCCAGGCTTCGCCAAGCGTCATGTGCGGGGCCGGCGCGATCGTGCCCACTTTCTCTTTAGCCGCGATACGGGGGGCTTTTCGCTTGCGCGACCGGCGCTTGCCGACCGGCTCCGCGGGTTCAGGCGGCGAGGTGATCGTTTCGCCGTCTTCCGCGTCTGTATATTCGACCTGTGCCGGAACATCGCCCTTCTCGAATTGCGGTTCGAGATTGTGCAGCAGGTGTTCATCCGAGAAGTCGATGGCCAGTTCGACCCAGAGCGGCAGGTGGTCCGACATCTGCCATGTCAGCCAGCGCTTGGAATAATAGTCCTTGTCCTTGGCGCGATCCTTGGGCGTTCCATCCGAATTGAGGTCGCGGTGGCGCGCGGGCAGCACAGGGGCGTAATGGTCATACTGCTCGGGGGTGAACAGCGTCTTGGTGAAATTGAAGACACCTGCCGAGAGGAAAGTCACTTCGTCCTTGCGCGTGCGGAAAGCAATCTGGTCGTAATACTTCGTGCCGAGAATGTTTGAAGGGAAGAGGTCGGGCGGCAGCTGGAATCCGGCCTTTGTCAGCGCCTGCATGGTCTCATCGACCGTGTTCTTGATATTGAAGTCGCCCAGCAGGATGAAGTTCTCGTTCTCGCGCTCGGCGCGGCCTGCCATTTCCTTGGCGATATATTCGATTTCCTTGACGCGGCGCTGGTAGCCTTCGCTCTCCTTGCCATCGTCGCCGAAATAGATGTGTACGGTACAGAGGGAAAACTTGAACCAGCCAGCCTGGAACGAGACCATGAAGGGCGTGCGGGCAAATTGCTGCTCGTCCGGCAAAAGGGCCTGCTTGGGCAGAACGATCTCGCCAGCGATGTTGCGGAAGCGGACCTTCCGGCTGTCATAGACGAAGGCCATGCGCTCACGGTTGCCGGAGGGGCCGACGGTCACGTCAGTGGCGATGAAGTCCCAGCCGGGCCCCATGAGGCGGATGACCTCCTTGATGGGCGAGAGGTCTTCGTTGACTTCCTGGATGGCGCAGATGTCGAAGGCGGACAGGATCTCTGCAATATAGAACAGGCTTTCGCGGCGGCGGGGCCCGTGACGAAACTTGTTATTGTCAAAATCGCGCAGGTTCCAGGTGCCGATAATGATCGAGGCATCCTTGGTCTTGCGGGGCACGCCGTCAGGCAGGGCAGACTTCAGCCGGGCGCGCAGGTCCAGCAGGCGTCGCGATGTCCAGTCGCGCTCGGAGAGCGAAAATAGCCGTGTGTCCCGAAGGTCCGTATACCAGGCCATGCCCCGTCAGCTCCGCATTCTGCGCTGGTTAGCATCTCGTCAAGTTTGGTTAGCGGAAGGTTAATGCGCCTCTTCCAGAGGATAATTGACAGCTCACGCGAGCGATGGGATTAAACTTTAAACCTAAGGGGGAAATTGTATGAAGCTCTCCGGGATGCTGGCTGTCTATATGGTGTTTTGCGTCTCTGCATGTGCGCAGGGGGCCACATCTCCAACAGCGCAATGTGCGCCCTATTCGGAGCTGCTTGCGCTGGAGCAATCATACAGCGGCGTCTACCTCGGTGAGCTTCATGGCACGCTCAACAGCCCGGACATTTTGAAATGTTTCATGGACGCGCCGCGTGTCAGCCAGAGGCATCTTGTCCTGTCTCTGGAGGGCAGCGGCTCGATCCTTACTGATCCTGAGGTTGAGGCTAGTTACCGTCAAAACGGGGCCAAGGGGATGGGTGTGCTAACCCCGCCGGTATGGGCGCTGGTGGAGCGTGCGGCATCTGACCCGTCGCTTGCCGGGGTGGCGTTCCAGGAAAACGGGTCGATGAAAGTCACCAAGCCTTTGGAGGAGTGGGATACGGCGGACTATGAAGCTGCCATGCAGTTTCGCGAGACGGATATCGCAGACGGCATTCTGGGTGTTGTCGCGCCGGATACTTTCGTTGTGGCGCTCGGCGGAAACCTTCACGGCGCGCGCGCGACACGTAACCCGGCGATTAAATCTCCCGCCGGTTCGCAAATGCCAGCGAGTGTTGCGACAGTCTTTCTGGTCAGTTCGGAGGGCGGGAGTGCGCACTATTGTACCGATGAAGGATGCCAGGAATGGGACGTCGCTCCACAGGACTATGGCTTCAGTCCGGGTGAACGGCTGAAATCCGGTGAGGCCTATGGCTATGATTATATCTTCGACGTAGGCCCGCTAAGACCTATTCCTGCGCCGGAATAGGCTTAGACGCTGACCACGCGCCCCGGATTCATGATGCCCAGCGGGTCGATGGCGCGTTTTATCGCGCGCATGGTTTCGGTGGCGGCGAGGGGGCGCAGGTTGGCCAGTTCGTCGCGCTTGAGGCGGCCGACGCCATGTTCGGCGCTGATCGACCCGTCATGGGCCATGGTCTGGTCGTAGATGATGCGCGTGACGGCGGGCGCATGGCCCTTGAGAACAGGGGCATTGGCGCCAGCGGGTTCGCAGACCGAATAGTGCAGGTTGCCGTCACCGACATGGCCGAAGATGACGAATTCGGCGCTGGGCACCACTTCGAGCACGGCAGCGTTGCAGCTTTCGATAAAGGCCGGGATGCGGCTGACGGGCACGGCGATGTCCTGATTGATGGACGTGCCATAGGCGCGCTTGGACAGCGGGATTGTCTCGCGGATGTGCCAGAAGCTCTGCGCCTGCGCCTTGCTGGCGGCGGCGACGCCATCTTTCACGAGGTCCTGCTCAAAGGCGGCTTCGAGGGCCTTTTCGAGCGCATCGCGGGCATGGGCTTCGTCGACCATGGAGACTTCCATAAGCACGCGCCATGGCAGGTCCGACGGCAGCGGGTCGCGCGTGCCGGGCACGTCTTCCAGCACCATGGCGATGGCGCCGGACGGGATGATCTCGAAACTGGTGACCGTGTCGCCCGCATGCTGGCGGACGAGGGCGAGGAGGGAGACCACGTCTTCCGTGCTGGAGCAGCAGACCCAGGCGCTGGCGCGCTGGACCTGCGGGAAGAGCTTGAGCGTCGCGGCGGTGATCAGGCCGAGCGTGCCTTCGGCGCCGGCGAAAAGGTGTTTCAGGTCATAGCCCGTATTGTTCTTGCGCAGGCCCGACAGGCCATTCCAGATTTCGCCGGAGGGCAGTACAACTTCGAGGCCGAGGATCAGGTCGCGCATCATGCCATAGCGCAGCACGGCGACACCGCCCGCATTGGTCGAGATCAGGCCGCCGATCGTGGCAGTGCCTTCCGAGCCAAGGGAGAGGGGGAAGAGACGGCCTGCGTCTTCGGCAGCCTGCTGCGCGGTGACGAGCGGGGCGCCTGCCTCGATGACGAGGGAGTTGTTGAATTGGTCGATGCTGCGGATTGCATGCATGCGGGTCATGGATACGACGATTTCGCCATGCGGTGTGCCGGCATCGACAAGGCCTGTATTGCCGCCCTGCGGCGTGAGGGCGACGTGGTGTGCCGCGCAGAGTTTCACCAGCGCGGAGGCCTCCTCCGTGTTGGCGGGGCGGGCGAGGAAGGGTGTCTCGCCCTGATAGACGCCGCGCCATGGGGTGGCGACCTTGTCGAGCTGTTCGGGATCCTCGCTCCAGCCCTTGGGGCCGAGCAGGTTCTTGGCGGCGGCGAGGAAGGCGGCGGGTGGTTTGGTCATGACGTGTGTTTTCGCATTTCTTCGGCGATGGCGATACCGTCTTCGCGCGCGGAGAGGGCCGCGATCACCCCCGCGCGCGCTTCTGCGGGCTTGTTCTGGCCAAGCTTGGTTGTGCCTTCGAAGCGCTCGGGCACGAGGGTGAAGGCGCGGATGCCGCGCAGCATGGCGTCGAAACGGCCGGGCGTCATCTTGTGGCGCGTCCATTCGGGCTTGGGCGCGAGCGCGGCTTCGTGCTGGTGCGAGAGGTCGTCGAGGACCTGCGTTGCGCCGGCATCGTCCATGAGCACGACAGGACCTTCAGCTTCGACTGACAGGTAGTTCCAGGTCGGCACCTGATCGTCCATGCCGTACCAGTCGGGCGAGATGTAGGCGTCGGGGCCTGTGAAGACGACGAGCGCGCGGCTGCCGGACTGGAGCGCGGCGGTGACTGCGTTATTGACCGAAAGATGGAAGCGCAGCGCGACCTTGCCATCCGCCTCGTCGATGAGGATAGGCGCGTGGGCCGCCATGACGCGGCCATCCAGCGTCGCGCAGACAAGAGCGAACGCATGGGCGCGGGCGCGGGCGACCAGTGTGGCGACATCTGTTTCGAGGAAGGGGCGGGCTGGGTGCATGGGGGTGGACTTAGCAGGAGTGGCGTGTCGGCGCGAGAGGATCAGTCGCGATGGGCGGCGCGGGCGAGGCGGTCATTGATGGCTTCGCCAAGGCCGGTGCGCGGAATGGGGGCGACGGCAATCCGCTCATAGCGGAGGTCGAATGCGCGCAGCATGGCGAACAGGTTGGCGGCGGCTTCGGCCAGGTTGCCCGTCGGCGAAAGATTGCCCTCCAGCGGGCAGTGGTCGCCAAAGCCGAGATAGCCTTCGCCGGACATGGGTGTGGCCGCGTCCAGGCGAAGCGTCGCGCGAGGCGCATAGTGGCTCTTCAGCTGACCGGGCGCGGTGATGCCAGAAGCGTCGCCGGGGCGCGCCAGCCTAAGGCCAAGTACGGCTTCGATCTCGGCCGTTTCGAGGGAGCCAGCGCGGAGCAGCACGGGCGTTTCGCCGGTGAAGGCGACAATGGTGGACTCGATGCCGCGCGCGCACGGACCGCCATCGAGAATGTAGGCGACCTTACCGGCGAGATCGCTGCGGACGTGTTCCGGCGTGGTCGGGCTGACATGGCCGGACCGGTTCGCGGACGGCGCAACAAGCGGTCCGCCGAACACATCGAGCAGGGCCTGCGCCACCGGATGGGCCGGGCGGCGCAGCGCAATCGTGTCGAGGCCGGAGCGGGCGAGGTCGCAGGTCTGGCCGGTTGCGGCGACGGGCAGCACCATGGTGAGCGGGCCGGGCCAGAAAGCTTCCGCTGCCTTGCGGGCGAGCGGGGTGAACACGGCTTCGCGTTCGGCCATGGCCTGTGACGCGACATGGGCGATCAGCGGGTTGAAGCGGGGGCGGCCCTTGGCCTCGTAGAGCCCGGCCACAGCATCAGGATTGGCCGCATCGCAGGCAAGGCCGTAGACGGTCTCGGTCGGCATGGCGACAAGGCCGCCAATGCGCAACACATCTGCGGCGCGTGCCAGCACGTCTGGCGTCGGGGTTACGATCTTCGCGGTCATGGGCGCCGCCATAGCATTGCGGTGCGAGCGGCGGAACCTATTTGCGCGTCGCCTGCCCGGTAACCGTCACCTTGACCGCATCCTTGACCCACTGGGCGTTCGGATCGGACGTCTGGCCGAGATCGAGTTCCTTGCGATCGAACATCGCTTCGCCATTCAGCGTGGCCACATCGCCATTGATATCGAGCGTGAAGGCGAGCGGCGTGCTGACGCTGCGCTGTTTCAGCTGCAAGGTGGCAGTGGCCGTATAGCCCGTATCGGTTTTGGCGAAGTCTGACAGGCGGACCGTGGCGGCGGGATAAGTTTTGACGTCGAACCATTCCGGGGCGCGCAGGCTGTCATTATAGAGCTTCTTGGGCGTGGCGGCCGTTCCTGTCTGGATGGTGACGAGGACGGCGGACCTGGCGAGATCGTCCGGATAGAAGGCGACATCGGCCGTCCAGTCCTTGAACGTGCCGGTGAAGTCATTGCCGTCATGGACGCCCGAGAAGCTTATCACGGAGGCGTCATAATCGACGGTCCAGTTGGGCTCGATCGCGGGAGCGGCTGCGACTTGCGCTTCACCTTCCGCAGCGGGCGGCATGTGCGCAGGCGTACTCGCGTTTCCCGTGGACTGGCTGATGAGGGGCGCCGCAGCGATCAGCGCGAAGATCAGCGTGGAGCCACCGAGGGCGACAAGGAAGCCGCGGGCCGGCGGTTGTGGCGCCGCCGTACTGCCGAACAGGCCGGGAATCATGCGTTTCAAGACGCCTTCCTCGCCGGAGACTTCGTGCTTGATGGCGCCAGCCACGTGCAGGACGAGCAGGCCGATAATGACCCATGCGCCCTTGGAGTGGAGGGTTTCGAGAATGGCGTGGACGATTTCGTTTCCGCGCAGGCCGCCGAGGAAAGGCAGGTTGGGCCAGCTGACCGTGCCGAACAGGACGGTCGGAACCTGGAATTTCGAGGTCGAGACCAGGGCCCAGCCGAGCAGGGGCATGGCGATCATCAGCACGTAAAGGCCCATGTGGACCCAGTGCGATGCCTTTACCTCGATAGGTTTCATGTCCGCGGGAAGTGCCGGCGGCGGATTCATCAGGCGCCAGGCAACACGTGCCACGGAGAGGAGCAGGATCGAGATCCCGATCGACTTGTGCAGCTGGTAGCGTGTCTCGTTATCTTCCATGTTCCAGCCGAGCCAGATCATGAAGAGGATGAGTATCGCGATCGCCCAGTGAAGGGCGATCGCGACGGCTGTGTAGCGTGATGTATTGGTAGCGGACATGAAGTCGGGTGGTCCCTTATTCGGCTGGAGCGCCGACTTCGGCGAATTCGGCTTCGATCACGATTTCAACTTCGTCGCCGACATAAGGCGTGCCGGCAGACAGGCCGAATTCCGAACGTGTCAGAGTGCCCGTGGCGGAGAAGCCGATATGGTCTTCTTCAGGCGCCCAGGGGAAGTTGGCGACGCCATTGTATTTCACGTCGAGCGTGACTGGCTTTGTCACGCCGAGGAAGGTCAGGTCACCCGTCACCGTGCCGGTGTCAGGACCGGTCTTGGTGATATCGGTGGACTTGAACGTGATCTCCGGGAACGCGCCGGCATTGTAATAGTCAGGGCTCTGGCTGATTTCTTCGTCGAACGAGCTGTACGGGCTGTCGGGGTGGCCGGCCTTGAAGTCGCCCGGATAGTCGGTTTCCACCGATGTTGGGTCGATTGTGGCGGTCAGCGAAGTGGCCGAGGCATCATCGGGATTGAATTCGAGCGTTGCGTCGAACTTGGTGAAGCGGGCCGTGTAGTTGGACAGGCCCATGTGCTTCACGCGCCAAGTCAGCGAGGCGTGGTTCGGGTCGAGTTTGTAGGTGGCCGCTTTGCCGTATTTTACTTCGGCAGCGGGTGCTTCAGCTGGTGCGGCGGTTGGGGTCGCTTCGACGGGAGCTTCAGCCGTTTCGGCTGGTGTCGAGGCTGGGCCGCTGCACGCAACGAGCGCGATGGCGGATACGGAGGCTAGAAATAGGCGCATGGGGATAACTCCTGATGGCTGAAAATTGCAGAACGGTAATTCTGGACTGCACTTGGACCTTGGCCGTAGGCGCGGTAACTGCTTATCGCGAATAACATCTATTCACAATCCGGAGACACCCCAGATGGCCTACGATGCGCCCCTCGACGAAATGGCTTTCACCCTTGAAGCCGTTGCGGGTTTGAAGCGCCTTGAGGGTCTGGCCGGGCTTGAGGCCTATGACCCGGAACTGCTCGCACCAATCCTGGACGAAGCAGCGAAGCTGGCGCGTGATGTGCTGGCGCCGCTCAACCAGACCGGCGATTCGCAAGGCGCGACGCTAACCGAAGATGGCGTGAAGGCCGCGCCGGGCTTTGCCGAGGCCTATGCGGCGTTTCGGGATGGCGGGTGGATGGGCCTGACCGCGCCTGAGGAATGGGGCGGGCAGGGTCTGCCGAAAGCCCTGTCGCTGGCCGTGATGGAAATGTTCCATGCGGCCAACATGGCGTTCGGCCTTTGCCCGCTGCTGAGCTTTGGTGCGATCGAGGCGCTGCTGGCGCATGGCAGCGATGAGCTGAAGGCCGCCTACCTGCCCAATCTCGTCTCCGGGACATGGACCGGCACGATGAATCTCACCGAGCCGCAGGCCGGCAGCGATGTCGGCGCACTGAAGACAAAAGCCGTGCCGCAGGACGATGGCAGCTATGCCATTAGCGGGCAGAAAATCTACATCACCTGGGGCGACCATGATGTGGCCGAGAATATCGTGCATCTCGTGCTGGCGCGCCTGCCGGATGCACCTGTGGGATCGCGCGGCGTGTCGCTTTTCCTCGTGCCAAAGTTCCTGATGCAGGAGGATGGCACACCAGGCGCGCGCAATGGCGCCAAATGTATCGGCCTGGAGAAGAAGATGGGCATCCACGCCTCTCCGACCTGCGTGATGGAATATGACAATGCCAAGGGTTGGCTGATCGGCGAGGCGAACAAGGGCCTCGCCTGCATGTTCACGATGATGAACGCGGCGCGTCTGAATGTCGGCCTGCAGGGCGTGGCGGTGGGCGAAGCGGCCTACCAGACGGCCTTTACCTACGCGCAGGAGCGAAAGCAGGGCATGATCAAGGGCGTCGATGGCCCCGTGCCGATCCTGCACCATGCGGATGTGCGGCGTACGCTGACCACGATGCGTGCCCGCGTCGCGGCGGCGCGTTCCATCTGCTATGCCTGCGCCGTGGCAGCCGATCTTGCCGAGGCGGCACCGGACTCCGAAACGCGGCAGGCCGCGAAGCTGCGCGAAGACTTGCTCACGCCGATTGCGAAAGCCTGGTCGTCCGACATGGGCGTCGAAGTGGCGAGCATGGGCGTGCAGGTACATGGCGGCATGGGCTTCATGAACGAGACGCTGGCGGCGCAGCTTTACCGCGATGCGCGGATTGCGCCGATCTATGAAGGCACGAACGGCATTCAGGCGATTGATCTTGTCGGCCGCAAGCTGAGCGGCACGAATGGCGAGTCCATGCGCGTGATGCTGGGCGAGGTCGAGGCCTCGGCGGCGGCGGCGCGGGCGACGAATGACCCGCAGCTGGTGCAGATCGCTGATCGGCTGAAGGCGGGCGCCGATGCGCTGCGTACCGCCAGCGACTGGATGCTGGAGCAGATGAAGAGCCGCAATCAGGACAAGGCGCTGGCCGGGGCGACGGCCTATCTGGAACTCGCCGGCGACGTGATCGGCGGGCACTTCCTGACCAAGGCCGCCGTGGCAGCCCGCACCAGCGACGGCGCAGCGCGGGCGCGGCGGCTGGCCCTGGCAGGCTTCTTTGCCGAGACAGCTTTGGCAGCGGCGCCGGGCAAGGTGGCCAGCATTACCGAAGGCGGCAGCCGGTTCCTCGAGAATAGCGAAGCGCTGTTCGGGGTCTGATCCCGGCTCAGGCCTTCAATTTTGGCAGGACCGCAAGGCAGAGCAGCGAGCCGCAGGATACGGCGGCGGCGATGGTGGCCAGCGGTGTAATGCCGAGGGTCACGAAGGGCGCCGCTGCGGCGGTGCCAATAGCGGTCGTCATCAGGATCGCGAGGAGCACGAGTGCGGCGCCCCGGGCGTCATCGCCGCCGGATGCAACAATCGCACGGTAGAATCCGGGAGGGCCGCGAAAGCCGAGCCCGGCATTGACCGGCGCAAACAGGATGGCGAGCGCGATGGGGTGGCTGCCGCCGAGCAGGCCATAGATCAGCAGCGCCACGACGCCTGCCGCAGACAGTGCCGTGCCAAACCAGATCATCCGCTCTGGGCCGAACGTGTCGACGAGGCGACCTGCAAGGTTTGAGGCGATGATGAAGACCGCGATGCCGGCGACCTGCATGATGATGAAATCATTCAGCGTGCCGCCGAGGCCTTTCGTGATCATCGCTGGCGCGCCGAACACGAAGATGAGCAGGCCGCCCAGTGTGAAGGCCTGGCTGAGGGCGTAGCGCAGGAAGACGGGGTTCGCTGCAAGGTGGAGATAGCTACCTGCGCCGCGCGTCGGATCTGGCGCCGGCAAGCGGCGGCGCAGGGCGCCGACCAAAGCGGCGACGAGCAGGCTGAGCGCGCCGATCGCGATGAACGAGCTTTTCCAGCCAAAGGAGACGAGCAGCCAGACGCCGACCACGGGGGCGAGCGCCGGGACGAGGGATTCAACGCTGCCCATGAAGCCGAGGGCCCGGACGGCGCGCGCCTCGCTGAACATGGCGCGGATCATGCCCGGCGCGAAGACCGCTGCGGCCGAGCCTGTGAGCCCCTGAAGGAAGCGCAAGCCCACCAGAACGGTCATGGAAGGGGCAAGGATGCACCCGAGAGAGATCAGGGCGTAACCCATGAAAGACCAGACAAGCAGGTTACGCTGGTCGAAATGCGCCCCAAGTTCGCCATAGAGGATCAACCCCACGCAGCCGCCCGCCACGAAGGCGGCCAGCACCAGCTGGGCCATGGCCTGGCTACCGCCGAGCGTATCGGGAAGCGCAGGGATGGCAGGCAGGACAAGGTCTGTCCCCGCAATGCCGAGCGTCGTGCCCAGAATGAGCAACATAAACGCCAGGGCTGGCGCGGACAGGGGAGCGGGCGATTGAGACATGGGTGCGCGCGTATGGCCGGAATCGCCAAGCGTGTCGACATCAGGTTGCGAGGCGCCCGGCCTGCCTATATGACGGGCAAAACCGCCGCAGGAGGCATCATTCGGCCATGGCGTGGACCAAGACATATTCCGGCAGTGAGCCGATGCGCGTCAACAAGTGGCTGGCGACCGAGGGCGTATGCTCGCGGCGCGAGGCCGATGCGCTGATCGAGAAGGGCCTCGTCAAGATCAATGGCGAGGTGCTGACCGAGGCGGGCTACAAGATCGAGGACGGGCAGACGCTGAGCCTCACCGAGAAGGCGGCGCGGCGGCTGGATAACCAGCTGTCCCTGATGTTCCACAAGCCCGTCGGTATTGTGTCGGGCACGCCGGAGCCGGGAGAGATTCCCGCCGTGCGCCTGATCAATGAGGAAAGCCTGTCTGGTCGGGCGCATGCCATTCCGGGGCGCAACAACAAGCTGGCGCCGTTGGGGCGGCTGGACAAGGATTCCCGCGGCCTGCTGATCATGTCGGAAGACGGCGTTCTGGCGAAGGCGCTAATCGGGCCGGAAAGCAAGCTGGAGAAGGAATACCACGTCAAAGTGCGCGGCGACGTGACCGAGGAGAAGCTGAAGCTGTTGCGCCACGGGCTGGAGCTGGACGGGCGCCAGTTGCGACCGGCTGCGGTGACGGTGATCAAGGGCAATGAGCTGAAATTCCTGCTGCGCGAGGGCCGCAACCGGCAGATTCGTCGGATGTGCGACCTGGTCGACCTGCGCGTGCTGGACCTGATGCGGGTGCGGATCGGGCCGCTGTCGCTGGCCGGGCTGCCGGAGGGCAAGTGGCGGCCGATCAGTGCACGGGAACGCGACGAGCTGTTGCGCTGGGAAGCGAAGGGTTTTTCGGCTGAGCCGACGGCGCCCGTGATTGCCGAACCGGTGCGGCGCCCGGCGCCTGCTGGCAAACGCCCACCAGCCGGGGGCAAACGCCCGCCCGGCGCCGGCAAGAAACCGATCGGCAAGCCGCGCAGTGATGCGCCGCCCTCGTCCAAGCCCAAGCCCAATGAGCCGAAGTTCAAGCGGACCAAGCTGGCGCCCCGCAAACGGACGCCGATAAAATGAGAGACCTCGTCATCGTGATGGGTGTCGCGGGTAGCGGCAAGACCACGGTGGGCGCCGGACTGGCAGAGGCGGCAGGTTGGCCCTTCGTCGAGGCGGATGCGTTTCACCCTGAGGCCAATCGCGAGAAAATGGCGTCCGGTACGCCCCTGACAGATGAAGACCGGACAGGATGGATAGGTGCCATCACTGCGCATGTGGCGCAGAGCCAGGCGCCGCGCATGGTGCTGGCCTGTTCGGCGCTGACGCGGTTCGTGCAGGAGAGTCTGCTGCGAGATAGTGGGCGTGTGTGCCGCTTTGTGTGGCTGGATGTGCCGGCGGTTGATTTGCGGACGCGCATGGCGTCGCGGGCGGGGCATTTCATGCCGGTCAGCCTCCTGGAGAGCCAGCTGGCGGCGCTGGATGTGCCCGATGACGCGGTGCGGATGGATGCCACGCGGCCGGTGAGCGAGCTGGTTCAGATGCTGCAGGAGGCCTTGCCGGCGCCTGACCCAGCGTGATGGCTCGACGCATGGCAGGCTTGGCATATGCTGGGTCATGGACGGATTTCAGACAAAGACACCGAAGCGGCCCAACCTCGACTATCCGCACGGTGATGTGCGGCCGGAGCTGGCCGAGACGATTCAGGTTGCGCCGGGGATTGAATGGGTCAGCATGCCGCTGCCTTTCTCCCTCAAGTTCATCAATCTCTGGCTGATCGACGATGGTGACAGCTGGACGATTGTCGACACGGGCATGCCTCTGAAGGAAACGCGCGATGCGTGGAAATCGCTGCTGGATGCCCGGGTAACACCGGAGAAGCCGCTGAAGCGGGTGATGGTCACGCATATGCACCCCGATCATGTCGGCTGTGCAGGCTGGCTTTGCTACAAATACGGCGCTGAGCTGTGGATGAGCCGACTGGAATACACGACCTGCCGGATGCTGGTGTCGGACACGGGGCGCGAGGCGCCGCAGGCGGGGATCGACTTCTACCGTCGGGCGGGCTGGAACGAGGCCCAGATCGAGAATTACAAGGAACGGTTCGGCGGCTTCGGGCGCGGCGTCAGCCAGATGCCGGATTCCTTCCGCAGGCTGGCGGACGGCGATCCGCTGCAGATGGCTGGCCAGACATGGCAGGTGATCATGGGCAATGGCCACTCGCCGGAACATTCCTGCCTCTATTGCCCGGCGCTGAATGTGGTGATTTCAGGCGACCAGCTATTGCCGCGCATATCATCCAATGTGTCGGTGCACCCGACGGAGCCGGAGGCAGACCCGCTGCTCGACTGGATGATGAGCTGCGAGAAGCTGCTGGCGCACCTGCCGGAGGATGTGCTGGTTCTGCCGGCGCATAATGAGCCTTTCCGGGGTGCGCATGCGCGGTTGCGCCATCTGATCGACGGGCATGAGACGGCGCTATCGCGCCTCAAGGGCCGGATGCAGAAGGGCCCTTTGACCGTTATGGACACGTTCACGAGTCTGTTCGGCCGGGCCATCAAGGCTGACGAAGTCGGCATGGCGAGCGGTGAGGCCATTGCGCACCTGAACTGCATGATTCATCGCGGCGAAGTTGTCCGGATGGCGGGCGAAGACGGCGTTGATCGTTACGCACTGGCCTGAGGCCTGCTGCTGAACCCCTTGTCATGACGGGCAATTTGCAGTGCCGGAACAGTTTACACCTTCGCAAGGGAAGCGTGTTTCGTCTAAGTAGATTCCTGAGAGACGCAGATCAGGTGAGGCCTCAATGGCAGACGACGGCGAAAAGGCCCACTCCGTGGATGAGGACGAATCCCTGACCTTCGGCCAGAAGGTAAAGCGGGAACTCCACGAATGGGCGGTGACGCTTGCGGTTTTCATTCCGGTTTTCATGATTTTCTCGGGCCTGCTGTACGAGCAACGGGTCATCCCGTCCGAGAGCATGGTGCCGACGCTGCAGGTGAGTGACCGGGTTGCCGTGGCGAAATTTGCCTATGGCTATGATCGCTACTCATTGCCGTTCAGCCTTGGCCGGTACCTGCCCATTCCAGAGGGCCGGATCTTTGCCCGCACGCCAAAGCGCGGCGATGTGGTAGTGTTTGAACACCCCCATACGGCGCGTGTGATGATCAAGCGTGTGATCGGCCTGCCGGGTGACCGGATCCAGATGATCGGCGAGACTGTCTATATCAACGGCAATCCCATCGACAGCGAGTACATTCGCACCGTGCGCTACGTTCCCCATGGCCGGAGCCGTGCCGTGACGGCCTATGAATGGCGCGAGACGGCAGATGACGGGAAGTCCTGGCTGACGCATCGCCAGGAAAAGGGCGATCGCGGCGACAATACGGTTCTGTTCGTTGTGCCGGAGGGGCATTTGTTCCTGATGGGCGACAACCGGGACAATTCGCTCGATAGCCGTTTCCTGTCGGGCCATTGCCCACCGATTGACGGCGTTGTGGACCGTGTTGGCTGCCCGCTCAGCGTTGAAGCGGACCAGGCCTCGGTGGGTTTCGTGCCGATGGACCATCTGGTTGGCCGGGCCGAAACGGTGATCATGTCGCTCTATCGCTGCAAGTTCGAAGACAACGAACCCTGCAAGAAACGCGTGTGGCGCGGGCTGTAGGCTCGCATTCATCAACAGGTTGCCGCGCGGCCGGGCGATTGACGCCTTGCCGCACGCCGCCAACACCGCTAGTGGCAATTCCTAGACCGGGCTCGCGGGGCCCTGAGCAGGTTTGAAGACAGGCTGATTGGCGATGCCAGATACGACATCGACAGAACCCCGGCGCGGCCCGATCGTGGTCTCGCGCCATGGCCGGCCACAGCTTGACCGGACAGCTGGCCCGCGCCTTGGCTGGCGCGATTACAAGGACTGGTGGGCCCGTTACGAGGAAAGCCCGCTGCGCGACGACCAGCTTGCGCCGGATGTCCTGAAGGGCCTTGTGGCCGATTCCACGCTGGTGTTTGCCTCGGCCCGCATCCGTGCGCAGCAGACGGCTGAACGTGCGGCGCCTCATATGGCGGCCGTTCATGACCCTGTTTTCAATGAGGCGCCATTGCCGCCGCCGCGCATTGTCGGTGTGAAATACCTGCCCAAGACATGGAATATTCTCGCGCGCGCGGCCTGGCTGAGTGGCCATGCGCTGGACGGCGAGAGCGTGTCTGAAGCACGTGTGCGGGCGGCTGAAGCGGCCGCAAAGCTGCATGCTGCGTCCGAAGGGCACAAGGTCTACCTGGCCGCGCATGGCTGGTTCAATCGCATGCTGCGGCCGGAGTTGAAGAAGCTCGGCTGGCGCTGTGTCCACGATGGCGGCGACAGCTATTGGAGCCATCGCATCTACGAATACCACGGCAAGTAACCGCGAAGGTGGTTGTGGACGCCCTGTGAGCGCTCTAGAGTCGCCGCAAAATGATCAATGGGCAAGAACACCATGGCTGATGCAAAAGACAAATCCATCGACAAGATGAGCTTCGAGGAGGCGCTTTCCGAACTGGAAGGCATCGTCAAGCAGCTCGAAGCCGGTGAAGTCGAGCTGGAAAAATCCATTGCCATCTATGAGCGCGGTGCTGCGCTGAAGGCCCATTGCGAGTCGCGCCTCAAATCGGCCGAGCTGAAAGTTGAGCAGATCGTGCAAGGCGCGGGCGGCGTGACGACCGAGCCCGCAAGCTTTGACTAGGGCCGATGCACCTATGGGGGACGAGGCAGACTTCGAGCTGCGGCTGAAGGAGGTTGCCGACAAGGTCACCGTCGCGCTCGACCAGCTGATCCCGCCTGCGAGCGGCCCGGAAGCGGACCTGATGCGCGCCATGCGCCACGCCGCGCTCGCCAATGGCAAGCGGATGCGCCCCTTTTTCCTGCTGGAGACGGGCGCCATGTTCGAGGCGCCGGAAAAGACCCTGCTGCGCACAGCTGCCGCGCTTGAGTGCATTCACACATATTCGCTGGTGCATGATGACCTGCCCTGCATGGACAATGATGATTTCCGGCGGGGACAGCCGACGGTGCACAAGGCGTTCAATGAGGCGACAGCCGTGCTGGCGGGTGACGGCCTGCTGACACTGGCTTTCAAGATACTTGCGTCCAGCGAAACGCATGAGGATCCCGCCGTTCGCGTGATGCTGATCGAGCGTCTGGCCGATGCGGCGGGTGCGCGTGGCATGGTGGGCGGCCAGATGATCGACATGCTGGAAGAGGACAGCCCGCGCGACCTGAACACGATTACGCGCATGCAGCGGCTGAAAACAGGTGCGCTGATTTCCTATGCCACGGAAGCGGCAGGCATCATCGGGCGGGCGCGGGAACTGGAGCGTAACGCACTGGCTGGGTTTTCGAATGATCTCGGCCTCGCCTACCAGATTGCAGACGATTTGCTGGATGCGACGGGCGACGAAACTGCCGTTGGCAAGCCACTTCGGACCGACGAAATTGCCGGAAAAGCGAATTTTGTGACCCTTCTGGGGGTGGATGGCGCCCGGCAGCGTGTGCGGCTACTCGCCGCTCAGGCGAAGGAACACCTCGCAATATTCCGCAATAAGGCCGATATTCTGCTGCAATCCGTTGATTTTGTACTGGATAGAACCCGTTAAACAGGGCGTGTCATAGTATAAGCACTTACAATATGTCTTAAGACAGACAGCCACTATTCAAGGCTCCAGGGAAAGATGACCGAACTCAGCCCCAACCGGCTCCTCGATGCGATCAATTCGCCAGACGACCTGAAAGGCCGGTCGCGGGCGGAACTGAAGCAGATTGCGCAAGAGGTCCGCGAGGAAGTCATTGATGTCGTGTCGGTGACCGGTGGGCACCTGGGGTCCGGTCTGGGCGTGGTGGAACTCACCGTGGCGATCCATGCCGTGTTCGATGCGCCGGATGACAAGCTGATCTTCGATGTCGGCCACCAGTGCTATCCGCACAAGATCCTGACCGGACGGCGTGACCAGATGCGCACGCTGCGGCAGGGCGGTGGCCTGTCCGGCTTCACCAAGCGCGACGAGAGCGAATATGATCCGTTCGGCGCCGCGCATGCCTCGACCTCGATTTCAGCAGGATTCGGCTTTGCCAAGGCGCGCGACCTGCAAGGCAAGGACAATGACGTCATCTGCGTGATCGGCGATGGCGCGATGACGGCCGGCATGGCCTACGAGGCGATGAACAATGCGGGTGCAGACAAGTCGCGCCTGATCGTGATCCTCAACGATAATGACATGTCGATTGCTCCGCCGGTTGGTGCGATGAGTAATTACCTGTCGAAACTGGTTTCCTCACGGCCCTACCGGGGCCTGCGCAAGATCGCCAAGAAAATGGTGAGCCCGATGGGGCTGGAATCGCCGGCGCGGCGCGCGGAAGAGTACCTTCGCGGCTTCGCCATGGGCGGCACGCTGTTCGAGGAACTCGGCTTCTATTATATCGGGCCTATTGACGGTCATGACCTCGATACGCTGATCCCGATCCTCGAGAACGTGAAGGCGATGCGCGAGGGGCCGATCCTGATCCATGCGGTGACGCAAAAGGGGAAGGGTTATACCCACGCCGAGAATTCGGCCGACAAGTATCATGGCGTGTCCAAGTTCTCGGTCATCACCGGTGAGCAGGCCAAGGCCAAGCCCAAGGCGCCAGCCTATCAGAAAGTGTTCGGCCAGACGCTGACCAAGCTGGCCGAGAGTGACCCCAAGATCTGTACGATCACGGCGGCGATGCCTTCCGGCACCAGCACGGATATTTTCGAGAAGTCGTTTCCTGAGCGCAGCTTCGATGTGGGCATTGCCGAACAGCATGCGGTGACGTTTGCCGCGGGCCTTGCGGCGGATGGCATGCGCCCATTCTGTGCGATCTATTCGACCTTCCTGCAGCGCGGATATGATCAGGTCGTCCACGATGTGGCGATCCAGCGTCTGCCGGTCCGCTTTGCGATCGACCGGGCTGGGCTTGTCGGCGCTGACGGACCGACGCATGCGGGCAGTTTCGACATCGGCTTCATGGGAGCCTTACCGGGCATGGTCTGCATGGCAGCCGCCGATGAGGCGGAGCTGGCGCGCATGGTTTTGACCGCTGCGCAGATTGATGACCGGCCGAGCGCGTTCCGTTACCCGCGCGGCGAGGGTACGGGCATTGCGATCCCGGATTTGCTGCTGCCGCTGGAAATCGGCAAGGGCCGTGTCCTGCGCGAAGGCACAACGATTGCGCTGCTCTCCTATGGTACGCGTCTGCAGGAGGCGCTGAAAGCGGCCGAGATGCTGTCGGCGCAAGGCCTTTCCGTGACCGTTGCAGATGCGCGCTTTGCCAAGCCGCTGGATACTGAACTGGTCGAGCGGCTTGCGAAAAACCATGAAGTGCTGATCACTTTGGAAGAAGGCGCGACGGGCGGTTTCGGCAGCTTTGTGCTGGAGCATCTGGCCCGTGTCGGCGCGCTCGATCGGGGCCTGCGCATTCGTCCGATGACGCTGCCGGATGAATTCCAGAACCATGATACGCCAGACGCCATGTATGAAGCCGCTGGGCTGACGGCCCGCCATATTGCAGCCCGCGCCATCGAAGCACTCGGACGTGGTGATATCGCTGAAATCGACCGTTTGGCCCGCGCTTAGCAGACATGACGGAAATGCAATTTGTTTGGCGAGTCTGACCCGGAGTAGGGTGCCCGCATGACCCCCAGACTGATTCCTCTTCGTGCACTTGTTGTTGCTGTTTTCCTGGCAGGATGTGCCACGGCGCCGCCGACTGACATGGGCCCTGCCTTTGAGGTGGCCATGTCGGAAGCGAAGTCGGACACAAATCCCTATGAAGCGGACAAGACGTTGACCGCCCTTCTGGACCGCAGCGATCTCTCGACCGACCAACGCGCCCGTGCGCTTTATGCGCGTGGCAGCCTGCGCCGTCAGGCTAGCGACGACCGCCCGGGTGCCGTGAAGGATTTCGAGTCGATGCTCAAGCTGGCGCCTGACCATCCGCTTGTGCAGAATGCGAAAGAGGAACTGGCGTTCGCGGAGGCCGACGTGGAGACGGTCGAGGCCGGGCTGAAGCGCATGCTGACCCTCTCGCAGTGGTTCGACAGCAAATGGCTGCTTGGCGCGCACGACGAGGCGGCTGCGCGCTATCGCAAGTCAGGGATCAGTCCGAACGAATCGCAGGTCGGTAAGCTGAAGGCCGCCGGATATCTTTGCGAGGATGAGGATGGCGGCGCGCCGGTCTATACGGTGGGTGATACGCGCCCGGACCTTGAAAACATTTACTGGTGTGGCAGCGCAGCGCCTGAAAACCCGGCGCAATCGTAAGAAACACACTTTCTCCACAATGCCGCCCTGTCTCCGCTCGGCTTGGGCGGTTAGGGAAGTTCATCACACGCCAACAGACCGTCCCTATGGAGCCCTCACACATGATCCGCATTTCTCTACTTGCTGCTGCTTCCGCTCTCATGCTGGCGGCTTGTGCCTCGGCGCCCGAAACAGTGAAGGTGCCTGGTGGCATCGATGCCGAAGCAGCCAGTACGGCGCCGGACAGCGCCTTTGAACTCGCCATGCAGACAGTGGAGAACCTGGTAGATGCCGGCAATACCCAGGCAGCCGTGGACCGGCTGACGCAGCTGCTGGGCAGCCCGACCCTGAGCAAGGAAGAGATGGCCGAGGCGCTGTTCCGTCGTGGCGAGATCCGCTTCGGGCCGGGCGGTTATGATGCCGTTGGCGCCGTTGAGGATTTCGAAGAGATCGTCGATTCCTATAGCGATACGGAATGGTACACGGCGGCCGTTCCGATGCTGGATTCCGCGCGCGGCAAGGTGACCACGCTGGAAACCCAGCTCGCCCAGCCCGAAACGAGCAAGATGCAGAAGTTCAACTTCCTCATGGAGCTGGGCATGCACGAGGACGCCATTGACCTGATGATTGCAAATGACCTGCAGCCTAGCAATGAGGCCCTGATTGCCATGTATGACATCGGCTACCTCTGTGAAGGCGACGAGCTGACAGGTCGGACCTATGAAGCCGTGGAGCTTGATGGCACGACACGCGAACTGCGGTTCTGCGATTTCGGAAAATAGGTTTTCGAGACAATTTTCCCCAAAATACCCTGCAGCCGAGGCTGCGGGGTATTTTTTTGCCCTGAAAGCGGCGTTTCAACACCTAGGGTACTTTAAACCCCTCAAGGGGCGTGGTTTCTGTGTTTCAGAGAAGAAATCACCGGAGGATACCGAATGCCTGCAGATAGCGCTGCGCCCGCCTGGCCTGTCATGTCCATAGCGGATGCCAATGCCGCGCTAGGCGGCCCGGGCTCCCCCCTGGAAATCAGGGATGGCGAAGTCGACGGCGTGAAGATGAAGGTCTACGTCAACGCGCCGCCAACAATCCGCTCGATCCTCGAGATGGCCGCAGCCACATGGCCCGAGCGCGACTATGTCGTTTACGAGGATGAGCGCGTCACCTTCAAGGGCATGATGCGCGCCGTCCAGCATTTCGCGAAAGTGCTGCGTGAGACTTATGGCATCGAGAAGGGCGACCGGGTTGCAATTATCATGCGCAACTATCCGCAATGGCCGGTGGCTTTCTTTGCGGCCTGCAGCATCGGCGCCATCGCGACGCCGATGAACTCTTGGTGGACCGGCGACGAACTCGAATACGGCCTGTCCTTTGCCGGCGTGAAGCTCGCCGTTGTTGACGGCCAGATCTATGAGCGCATGCGCGAGCATATGAAGAAGCTGCCGGAACTGGAGCATGTCATCATCGCTCGCGACAAGGGCGAGGACCATGCCGATCCGCGCGTGAAGGGCCTCGAGACTTATATTGGCGATGCCAATAGCTGGGGGGAGCTGGATGATATCGGCCTCCCTGCTGTCGAGATCGGTCCGGAAGACGATGCGACGATCATGTACACGTCGGGGACGACCGGAAAGCCAAAGGGCGCCTTGGCAACGAACCGCGCGGTCATTTCCAACATGTTCAATTCATCAACCTGTCAGGCGCGCATGCTGCTGCGGCGTGGCGAGGCAATTCCGGAACCCGACCCGAACGAGCAGAAGGCCACGCTGCTGGCCATTCCGTTCTTCCATGCGACCGGCTCGTTCGCGATCCTGATCCCGTCCATGCTGCGTGGTGACAAGATTGTCGCGATGTACAAGTGGGATGCTGGCGAAGCGCTGCCGATCATCGAGCGCGAGAAGATTACGGCGGTAGGCGGCGTTCCGGCTATCGCATGGCAATTATTGGAACATCCGGACCGGGACAAGTATGACCTGTCATCGATCCAGGCGATCTCATATGGCGGCGCACCGTCTGCGCCGGAACTGGTCAGCACGATCAAGAAGCGCTTTCCTGATGCGGCCCCCGGCAATGGCTGGGGCATGACCGAGACCTGCGCCACGGCAACGCTGAATATCGGCGAGGATTATGTGAACCGTCCGTCGAGCGCCGGCGCGCCTCCCGGCGCTGTCGAACTGAAGATCTGCGATCCGGATGGCAACACGATGCCCGCTGGCGAGGTTGGCGAACTGTGGTGCAAGAGTCCGTCGAACTGCAAGCGTTACTGGAACCGGCCTGAAGCAACCGCCGAAACATTCCGCGACGGTTGGGTCGTGACGGGTGACCTCGCGCGCATTGATGAAGAGGGTTTCCTCTTCCTCGTCGACCGCGCGAAGGACATGCTGATACGGGGCGGAGAGAACATTTACTGTATCGAAGTCGAGAGCGCGCTCTACGATCATCCGGCAGTAATGGACGCGGCTGTGGTTGGTATTCCGCACAAGGTGCTGGGCGAGGAAGTTGGCGCCGTGGTGCAGCTGAAGCCGGGCAAGACGGTGACGCAGGATGAGCTGCGGGCACATGTCGCGGGAATTCTGGCGGCGTTCAAAGTGCCGGTCGAGATCCAGTTCCAGGATGAGCCCCTACCACGCAATGCCAACGGGAAGATCCTGAAACCTGAACTGCGTAGCCGGTTTACGGCGCGCGCGTGAGCGAGACGCCGCCCAAGCCTGTTGCGCTGGAAGCTCGCGAGGCTGGCGAGGACGGGCGGCGCTTTTCGCCATCGGTTGCCCGCAATCGCGAGCCGATCCGGGACGCATTTGCCGAGCACGTTGCGCGCGAGGGACGCGTGCTGGAGATTGCGTCCGGCACCGGCGAGCATGGCGCGTTCCTGACGGAGGCACTGACAGGCCTCGACTGGACCTACTCTGACGTGGATGCGGCCAGCCGGGACAGCCAGGCCGCCTGGGTCGCGGCGGCGGAACATGATCGGCTGCACGGGCCACTGGTGCTGGATGCAAGCCTTGCCGACTGGGGCGAGGCGGAGGCGGAGCGGCCATGGGACGTCGTGGTCTCCATCAACATGGTGCACATTGCGCCGATGAGCGCCGTGGAGGGCCTGTTTGCTGGCGCGGGCAGACTTCTTAAGCCCGGCGGGCGGTTGTTTCTCTATGGGCCTTTCGGGCGCGACGGGGTCATGGCGCCGTCCAATGCGCGTTTCAGCGAAGACCTGAAACGACGGGATATGGAATGGGGCGTTCGCGATCTCGAGATGGAGCTGCTGCCGCTCGCGTCGCTGGCGGACATGATCCTGCAGGAAATTATCGAGATGCCCGCGAACAATCTCGCTGTCGTGTTCGAGCGCACGTGATTGACAGAGTGTGCGGCGCGGAACGTACATGGGCCGCGTTAAATAGACAGGTAGCCTACATGACTTTTTCGAGACGGAATGTTCTTCAGGTTGGGGCAGGCTTTTCTGCCATTGGTCTTCTTGGCGCATGTGCGGGGCGTACAGCGCTGGCAGGTGCACCAGCCGAACATCGTCGTATGATGATCAATGGCAATATGGTCATTCCCGGCAATTCTGATGAACCACTGAGCGATGAGGACAAGGCCCTTATTCGTTCAACGGGTATAACCGCGCTCAAGATTACGGCTGGCGGAAGCCAGGGCACCTATGATGAGACTCTGGAAGAGCTGGGCGCCTACGCGAAAGTATTCGCGAACAATCCTGATGTGTTCATGAAGATCGACTCTGCGGCGGATATCGAGACCGCTTTTGCGACGGAGCGGGTTGGTATCATCCTGGGATTTGAGGCCTCGACGATGCATGAGGGCAAGACCGAACGGATTGCGGAGTTTGCAGGGCGTGGTGTGCGGATCATGCAGCTTTCGTACAACGTGGCTTCTCCGTTCGGTACGGGCGTGATGGTGACGGAAGGTCCAAAGGGCCTGACTGCGCTTGGCCGCGAAGCGATTGCGGTGATGGAGGCGAACAGGGTGTTGCTCGATCTCAGCCATTCGGACCGGGAGACGACCCTCGAAGCCATCAAGGCATCAAGCCACGCCCCGGCGATAACACATGCAGGGTGTGCGGCGGTAAATTCTCATCCACGCAACAAGACGGATGACGTTCTGCGCGCGCTTGCCGGGAAGGGCGGCGTGGTTGGCCTTTACGAGCTGAGCTATCTGACGCCAGATCTGACGCAGACGCCCCTTTCAGCCTATATGGCGCATCTTGAGCATGCGCTGAACATGTGCGGCGAAGACCATGTCGGCATTGGCAGCGACGCGCTCATGCTGGCCTTCGACACGAGCCCTGAAAGCAAGGCGGCGTGGGACGAGTCCATTACTGCGCGTCGCGAGGCGGGCGTAGCGGCGCCGGGTGAGGGGCCGATGCCCTTTGTTGAGGGGCTGAACGGCCCGCAGCGCATGTCCATGATCGCCGACAGGCTGGCGCTGCTGGGTTACAAGTCCGGTGTTGTCGACAAGGTGATGGGCCGTAACTTCGAACGCGTGATGAAGCAGGCGTGGGCGACAATCTAGCAGATGGACTTTCGGGCGTTCCCGATTGAAATACGCGGCATGAAACAGATCATGAGTGTTGCCTTCGTGGCGTTGCTGGCCGCTTGCCAGACCGCGCCAGTCCAGACGCCTGCCGATGTCGTGCCCGTCGTGGCGGCTGCTGCGCCGGAGCCCACAGCGGGCCAGCAATGGTTGTTCGGATCAGCCGAGGCGAGCGTTGTGATGCGCCAGGCATGGGCAACGATTGCAGACTATGTCGAGGCAAAGGCGGCTGAGGCGCCGACATATGGTGTTGTGCTGACGCCGGATAGCTCGCCTGTGCAGCCGGGTTTCCTGGCGTGTGAAGGCAAACCGCTCGCCGCCGTGTTTGACGCCGACGAGACGCTGATCTGGAACCTCGGATCCATGGCGGCCTTCGGCCGTATGGGCATCGGCTTTGACCCGGCCATCTGGGACGAATGGGAGAAGACCGGTGCGGGCAAGGCGGTGGCCATTCCGGGCGCGCTGGAGGCTCTGGCGCGCATCCGTGAGGCCGGTGTCACGGTGATCGTCAACACGAATCGCGCGGCAGAGAATGCCGCCGGGACCGAAGCGACTCTGAAAGCCGCCGGTATTGGTGAGTTTTCCCATGGCTCGACGCTGTTCCTGCGTGGCGATGCGCCGGACGGATCCGGCAAGGACGGCCGGCGCATGATGATCTCGGAGAATTATTGCGTGATCGCACTGGTCGGTGACCAGTTGGGCGACATTGCAGATCCGTTCAACGAGAAGACATTGAGCGTGATGGACCGGAAAGTGCTGACCGAAGCGCCTGCGATTACAGACCTGTGGGGTAATGGCTGGTTCGTGTTGCCAAACCCCGTCTACGGCCCGTCGATCCGGGGCGATTTTGACGACATATATCCTGAAGCAACACACTGGGTACCGTCTGCGGCGAGCGAACTACCCGCCGCCAACTGAGGCTCAGTTGCCGCCGCCGAACTGCTCGGTCCATGCGGCGACCTGCTCGTCTTCGATCTTCTGGAAGAGGACATCTGGCGGCGTGATCGGCATGCCATGGGGCAGGGCATCCAGCAGCTTTGCGAAATCCGTGTCCGGCTTGGCGCCGGGCAGGTTACGGTGCTCTTCCGGGATGCCAAGGGCATCAAGGATTTTCTTGCCGGCATCCGGAATGATCGGCAGGGCGAGAATGCCGAAAAGGGCGGCGAGGTTCAGGCCTGCGCGCACCCCGACAGCGGCCGCATCGAAATCATTCTTGTACTTCACCCATGGCTCGGCCTTGGTGAGGTATTCGTTGCCTGCCGCCCAGATGGCGCGTGTTTCGGCAGCGGCCTTGCGGAACTCCATGGCTTCATAATGTTCGATCAGGCGGGGCAGGCGCTCGGCCAGCTCGGCTGTCATCCACGCCTCTGCGTCGCCCTGCTCGCCTGCGGCGGGCACCTGGCCGTCAAATTTGCTGGCAGCATACTTGGTGATGCGGTTGACGAAATTGCCGAGCACGTTGGCGAGGTCGGAGTTAACGGCGGCCTGGAAGCCTTCCCATGTGAAGGCTGCATCGGAGCCTTCCGGCGAATTGGCGATCAGGTACCAGCGCCAATAGTCTGACGGGAGCAGCTCTAGCGCCTGGTCCATGAAGACGCCGCGCTTGTTGCTGGTCGAGAACTTGCCACCATACCAGGTGACCCAATTGAAGGCCTTGAGCTTGTCGACCGTCTTCCATGGCTCGCCGCTTCCGAGCAGCGTGACCGGGAAACTGACCGTGTGGAAGGCGACATTGTCCTTGCCCATGAACTGGACATACTCAGTCTCATCGGCGCCCTTGTCGGTGCGCCAGAGGGCTTCCCAATCACCGCCTGTGGCTTCGGCCCATTCCTGTGTCGCGGCGATATATTCGATCGGTGCATCGAACCAGACATAGAAGACCTTGTCCTCATACCCGGGCCGAGGCGCGCCGTCCGGGCCGAGCACTTTGATGCCCCATGAAAGGTCACGCGTGATAGAGCGGGCGATGAGGCCCTCGTCCAGCCACTTGTTGGCAATCGAGACGGCGAGGCTTGGCCAGTTGGCGCCTTTCTTGTTCACCCATGCGCGGATCTCGTCCTGCGACTTCTCCTGCAGCAGATAGAGATGGTTGGTGTCGCGGATCTCGATATTGGTTCCGCCGGAGACGGCAGAATAGGGATTGATCAGGTCGACGGGGTCGAGCAGGTTTCCGCAATTATCGCATTGGTCTCCGCGCGCCTTTTCGAAGCCGCAGTGCGGGCATGTGCCTTCAACATAGCGATCGGGCAGGAAGCGGCCGTCATCGACCGAATAGACCTGCTTCGACGTGCGTTCCTCGATCAGGCCCCGCGCCTCCAGCGCCTGCGCGAAGTGCTGTGTCAGGGCATGGTTGGCCGGGCGGGATGAGCGGCCGAACCAGTCGAAGGACAGGTTGAAGCCTTCGCCAGCCTTGCGCTGGATCTCGAACTGTTCGTCGCAATAGGCCTGCACGGTCATGCCAGCGGCCTGTGCGGCCAGTTCGGCGGGCGTACCATGTTCGTCGGTGGCGCAGATATAAGTCACATCGTTGCCCATCAGGCGCATCACACGAGCATAGACGTCGGCTGGCAGCATGGAGCCTGCGAGGTTGCCGAGGTGTTTGATGCCGTTGATATAGGGCAGAGCGGAGGTGATCAGAATGCGCCGGGGTCGCGACATGAGGGTATTTCTTTCCGGTTTTGCCTCTGAGGAGGCGTGAATCGGGCTGCATGCCCGCTGAAACGGGACTTTTAGCGTGATGAGCCGGAAAAGAAAGAAACTTGGGCGGAATTGGGCAGTTGCGGCGTCAGTCTTGGCGCGAGCACCAAAAAAAGCCCCGAACCGTCAAGCGACCGGTCCGGGGCAGTGTTTGCACAGAGGGGAGCGGTGAGGCACCCTCCGTGCCAGCCAAATGAATGGGTACTAGAGGCCGTAGCCGGGCTGCGCCGTCAGAACGATGTCGACGCGGCGTGCCAGTGGGGCGTTGGTGCCTGCAGGCATGGCCACATCGACCTTGGGTGAGATATCAGTGTGGACTTCACGTGCCTGGATGCCGCGGGCGTTGAAGGCATCCAGAACAGCTTGAGCTCGGGCTTCCGACAGGTCGGCCAGATCTTCGTCGTCATGGGCTTCTTCAGACACGACTTCAGCATTGATTTCAGTTACAGCGCACCCGGCGAGCCGGTCGCTGGCCGCATTCACTGCACGCATCGAATAAGAGGAGAGCATGGATTCATAGGCCGAGAAATAAACGGACATACTGACATCTTCACAGGACTTGGCGTGAGATATGTCGGCCGGTTGGGTCGGCGGAGCAGGCGCCACCTCGGCAAAG
This sequence comes from Hyphomonas chukchiensis, assembly GCF_000682695.1. Taxonomy (GTDB): domain Bacteria; phylum Pseudomonadota; class Alphaproteobacteria; order Caulobacterales; family Hyphomonadaceae; genus Hyphomonas; species Hyphomonas chukchiensis. The sequence continues at coordinate 108,412 of NZ_AWFG01000002.1, forward strand.
GCCGGGGCCTGCATAACGGCGGCGACAGTCAAACCGGCGAGGGCGATCATCGAGCGTTTCATAGTGTATTCCTTCATGCACTTATCGTTGTTGGTACTGGATCTACGCATGAAATGGGGCCGAAACGTGCAAGCCGTTGGGCGAATGGGGCGGTTGCAAGGTGATTGCGAGAATTTGGTCTGCCACCGAAATGATAGCGCAATCAGAAAATGCGGTCAGGCTGCCGCAGGGGCATTGCTTTCTAATGCTGCGGTGCAACATATGGCGCATGGACAACCGGGCGATCTATACGAGCCTCAAGACAGGCAAGCGCATCTATCTGAGGCCCATCCGGCCGCAGGACAGCCTGCGTATACGCGATACAATCGCGAACCTGTCAGAGCAGTCGAGATATTATCGCTTCTTTTCAGGGATGAAGAAGGTGCCGGAGCCTGTGTTACAGCGCCTTGTCGCTGTGGACGGCGTCAACCATCTTGCCTGGGGCGCGCTGGATCTTGGTGAGCATGACCTGCCTGCCATCGGCGTGATTCGCGTGGTGCGGGATCCCGAATCGGGCGTTGCAGAGCTTGCCATCGCCACATTGGACGCTTTCCACAATACCGGACTTGCGCGCATCCTGATGGCCGTGATCATCTGTGACTGCCTGCAAGCAGGGATCGACACGATGCAGGCGAATGTGCTTGCCGAGAACAAGAAGGCGCGCGCGCTTTTCAAGACATTTGGCGGTGTCTGCACCCATTCAGACGGTGCCTACCTGACCTACACGCTGGATGTCGCAAAGATGGACGCCCTGATTCACGGTGTCGACATACCCGAAGCCGTCAGCGATGTGTTCCACGCTTTTGACCGGTTCAATGCCTATAAGCCCCGTTTGGCCGGCTAAGTCAGCGCGTCGCATAAACCTGACTTGCGCCCGCGCGCTGATCGAAGTAGTGACACCCTCTCCAGCCGCCGGTTTAGCTCAGCTGGTAGAGCATCTGATTTGTAATCAGAGGGTCGGGAGTTCGAGTCTCTCAACCGGCACCACTGGAAACAAG
>NZ_AWFG01000003.1 GCF_000682695.1 Hyphomonas chukchiensis
ACGGCGAAAGTTCTATGACGTGGCTCAAGCAACCGGGTCGCCCATTGCTGAAGAGGCCCTCCGCCGTATCGCCGACCTCTATGCAGTCGAGGCGGACGTCCGCGGAAAAGCCCCGGCATGGCGGCTTGCGGCACGCCGCAAAATGTCCGCTCCGCGTGTTGAAAATCTGCGTCTCTGGCTCGAAAGCCAGCTGGCGCAGGTGCCCGCCCGGAGCACGCTTGCTGACGCCATTCGATATACTCTGACACGCTGGAAAGGCCTCACCCGGTTCCTTGATGACGG
>NZ_AWFG01000004.1 GCF_000682695.1 Hyphomonas chukchiensis
TGACCCAGATTTCAACGATGCGGGACTCCTCGACGACGAGGGTCAGGCGCGAACGTGGCCCCAGAACAGGGTCCAGCGGGCTCATGCTTGCGCCGCCTGTGCAGGCTCGGACGCCATCAGCCGCGTCAGCGCCGCGCGGCCTGCCGCCAAGGCTTCGGGAAGCAACTCGCCTGCGACTTCACTCAGACAGGCATTGTCCGACCCCGGATAGTTGGCCTCCATACCCCAGATGCTGGTTTGTGTTGAGTCCACGATTATGT
>NZ_AWFG01000005.1 GCF_000682695.1 Hyphomonas chukchiensis
GGCAGGAGATCGCCGAGGCGGTTCGCGGGATATCCATCGGCCATTCGCTGAAGGATATCGGCAAGGTAGGCGTAGGGTTCAACGCCATTGAGTTTGGCGGTTTCGATCAGCGAGCAAAGGATGGCCCAGCGTTCCGCACCACCATCACTCCCGGCGAACAAATGGTTCTTGCGGCCAAGCGCAACGGGCCGGATGGCGCGTTCAACAGGATTGGTGTCGAGTTCGATCCGGCCGTCATCAAGGAACCGGGT
>NZ_AWFG01000006.1 GCF_000682695.1 Hyphomonas chukchiensis
GGTGCGAGGCCAATCCGGACTGGCGGCCGGGCTGGATGCAGGTGCCGCCGTCTCGCCTTGTGACAGATGCAGGGTCGCCGCCCGCCGATGCATGGGCCCGGATCGCCAGCCTGTTTACTTCAGACGCGACCGAACGGTCTTCCGAAGATGTGCCTGTCTCAGGGCAGGACGCCGCCTGACGGATTGCGGTTCTGTTGTCGATAGAAGTGCAAGCCGTCCGGCAGTATGTCGGGCGGCTTTTCCGCATGCT
>NZ_AWFG01000007.1 GCF_000682695.1 Hyphomonas chukchiensis
AACTGGTAGGGCGCAATCGCCAGTGGGTGGAAGCTGAAATGGCCAAACCGCTCCGTGTCCCGGGTCAGCGTCTTGCGGCCCGTGTTCACGCTCGCGGTCGTGTAGACCGCTTCCGGAATCCAGCCATGATAGGACAGGGCCGTCTCGAACGAGACATAGCTGCCGGGCACCAATGCCTGGGCGACGGCAAAGGGGTGCGGTGTGCTTTGCGTGTCTGGCCCGCCCAGCGCATACAGCCCGCGT
>NZ_AWFG01000008.1 GCF_000682695.1 Hyphomonas chukchiensis
CATGATCAGCTTTTTCGAGGCGAGGAATTCCGGCGGGCTGTTGACAGCATCCACCGCAATCAGGGTTCCGTTGCGCAGGTAGAAGGCCGCGAACTTGCGTTCCTTCGGGTCGCCGCGCACGACGATTTCATCATAGTCCTGGCTGAGGCCGGCAATCTGCAGCTTCAGGTCATACTGGTCAGACCAGAACCAGGGGCAGTCTTCCGCCGGGCG
>NZ_AWFG01000009.1 GCF_000682695.1 Hyphomonas chukchiensis
TATTCCTCATGTTTCCGCGCTTCTTCCCGGCCCATCAAATAGATCATCCAGTTCGAAAAAGTGCGCCGGTTCAGATCGTGATCGCGGCAGTATCGCGAGCGAGAAAGCCCGCTCTGACGCCAGGCCTCGATGTGCACGCTCCAGTATTTCCGATGTGCCGTGTTCTCAAAATGTTTCAAACTCATCATTGGACTCCTCAAGGGA
>NZ_AWFG01000010.1 GCF_000682695.1 Hyphomonas chukchiensis
AATTGACAATACAAGGGTGGGTTGAGCGGAGCGATACCCACCTACAGGCCTCTCCCTCACAACACACAATTCCCAATCCCGCGTCACCCCCGACCGCGTAGCGGTCTGGGGGCCCAGCTCTAAACCTCTCCCCACATCCGTGATCCCGGACTTGATCCGGGATCTCAGGCGAAGGCTTCCGGGCGCCGTCGCATGAGACCCCGGCTTTCGCCGGGGATGCGGAGAGGTTTAAAATACCGGGCTTGACCCGTGATCTCTCACCGTGATTTTCTCGACCCTTCGCATGAGGCCCCGGCGCGCGCCGGGAACACGGGGAGCGGGGGCAAGAAGGTGGCTTTCTTCACCTATATCGTGACGAACAAGCCGCGCGGCTCGCTCTATTGTGGGCAAACGGACGATATCAACCGCCGCGCCTGGGAACATCGCAACCGCGTCCTCAAGGGCTATTCCCATCAATACAATTGCACCGCGCTCGTCTGGTTCGAGACATTCGAGTCCCGTGAGAACGCCCTTGCCCGCGAACGCCAGATCAAGAACTGGAAACGCGACTGGAAGATCGAGCTGATCGAAGCCGCCAATCCCGACTGGCGCGATCTCGCCGATACACTGATCTGAACCCACTCTCCTCATCCGCCTTCCCGGGCTTGACCCGGGATCTCGTGCGAGGGCTTCCCTGCGCCGCCGCGAGAGCCCCCGGGTCGAGCCCGGGGATGCGGCGTGAGGGAAGCAAGTTCCTGATCCAATCCTTCCCCACACACGTAAGAATCCCCATGACCACACCTTACGAAACCGGCACACGCGTCGAGTGGGACTGGGGCCGCGGCACGGCGCAGGGTTTCATCACCGAGACCTTCACGCAGCCCGTCGCGCGCACCCTCAAGGGCGCCCACGTCAAACGAAACGCCAGTGATGACAACCCCGCCTATCTCATCCGCCATGACAGCGGCTCGGACGTGCTGAAAAGCCATTCCGAACTGCGCGAGGCCTGAGAGACCCCCACCTCTCCACATCCGCTTTCCCGGGCTTGCCCCGGGATCTCATGCGAAGGCTTCCGGGCGCCGCCGCGGGAGACCCCGGATCAAGTCCGGGGATGCGGATATTTTGCAAATATCTGTCTCAAGCCAGCCGCATCTCCACGCCCGCCACGCGCACGCTGCGCCCGTCCACATCCAGCCCGGCCTCGCGTGCCCGCGCCAGCACGGCCTCGCCATCCGGCAGCGACAGGTCAAACGCCACCAGCCGTTCCACGTCGCCCTGGCTGAACACGATATCCCCGTCATCCATCTTGAGTGCGTTGCCGCTGCCCTCCGCGCCGAGCGCGCTCGCCCAGCGCGCCATCAGGCGTATCGGGTCCGGGCTCGTCAGTTCCGCGCCGATCAGACGCCCCACCGTACTGCGTCGGCGCCAGTCCGGCCCGCCCCAGCGCCACTCGCCGGCCGGCTTTGGCTGGTCCACCGAGACAATCGCCCCGCCCAGGTCTGCCGGGTGCAGATGGCTCGCGGCAATGTCTTCAAGGTCAATATCCCACACCCGGCGAATGCCGAGCGTATCCACCCGCGCGCGCGTCGCGGCCAGGTCCTCCACCTCGAAGATCGCCATGTACCCGCCCGGCCCGCCGCGCGCCATGAACCGCGCCGCCGGCGCCGTCTCCACCGTCGGCACCACGACTTCCAGAAACTGGTCGCCAATCGCGAACACGCCATTCACCAGGCCAAACTCCGCCACGCCGGGGTCCGGGAATGGCGCGTCCAGCCCGAACACGGTTTTCAGCGTGTCGATCGTGTCAGTCGTCTCGCTGGCAATCACCAGCTGGCGCAGGCGCGGGAATGGCATGGGTGGGCTCCTCCTAGGCTTCATTTTTGCGGACATCAGCGCATGCACGGCACCTTCGTGCAAGGGGCCGCCCGTTCGTGCAGGCTCCGTGCACTTTCCGTGCTTTTTACGTGCAATCATTCGTGCAGGCCGGATGGGGGAAAGCTCCGCGCTTTTGCAACGCTATCACACACGAATTGACCCCGGCCCCAAAGAACGCCACCTGAAGCCCATGAGCAGTCATTCACACGACCACGATCACGACCACGCCGATCATCAGGGCCATGGCCACAGCCATGACCATTCCCATGCCGCAGACATGACCTCGGCCGACAGCCGCCGCCGTGTCGCGATCGCTGCCGTTCTGACGGGCGCCTTCATGTTCGCCGAAGTGGCGGGCGGCCTCCTCTCCGGCTCCCTCGCCCTGCTCGCCGATGCGGCCCACATGCTCACCGATTGCGGCTCGCTCGTGCTCGCCTGGGTCGGCTACAAGCTGGCCGAGCGCCCGGCCGACCCGCAGCGCTCCTTCGGCTTTGCAAGGATGAAGATCCTCGCCGCCTTCACCAACGGCATCCTGTTGATTCTATTGGCCATCTGGATCGTCTGGGAAGCCATTCACCGCCTCATGGACCCGGTCGAGGTCATGGGCGGCATGCTCATGGCCGTCGCCGTGGGCGGGCTCGTGGTCAACATAATCGCCTTCTTCGTGCTGCATGGCGGCAGCAAGGAAGACCTCAACATGCAGGGCGCGCTCTGGCATGTCGCGGGCGATATGCTGGGCTCGGTCGCGGCCATTGCGGCCGCCGGCATCATCATGGCCACGGGCTGGATGGCGGCCGACCCGATCCTCTCCGTCCTTGTGGCCGGGCTCGTCCTCGTGGCGGGCATCCGCATCGCGCGCCAGTCCGGCCATATCCTCCTCGAGGGCACGCCGGAAGGTCTCTCATCTGCAGATATCAGTGCAGATCTCATCATGAGCATCCCGGCCGTTTCCAGCGTCTCCCACGTCCACGCCTGGGCCCTGACGGAGACAAAGCGCCTGATCACGCTGGAAGTTACCGCTGAGCCCGGCGCGTGTATCGAGACCGTCCGGCGCGACGTGAAGGCCCGCCTGTCAGAAGCGTTCGACCTCAGCCACGCCACCGTGGAAGTGGTTTCCGAGCCGCTTTAGCCCTGCTGAACGCGCACATGAGACACCCCGCCCCTTTTACTTTGGGCCGCGAGTCGCCATACCAGTCCTGAACAGTTTCCACGCCCCTTCAGGGAGGCCCCGATGGCCGATACAGACACGAATACCCGCCACGCCGAAATCCTTATCATCGGCTCCGGCCCCGCTGGCTGGACCGCTGCCGTCTACGGCGCCCGCGCCCTGCGCGATGTCCTCGTCGTCACCGGCATCCAGCCGGGCGGCCAGCTCACCATCACGACAGAGGTCGAGAACTGGCCCGGCGAGACCCAGATCATGGGCCCTGCCCTGATGGAAAAAATGCACGAACACGCCGTCGCCATGGGCGCCAAGGTCGCCGACGACCATATCTCCAGCGTCGATTTCGATTCGCGCCCCTTCCGCGCAATTGGCGAAAGCGGCACGGTCTATACCGCCGATTCCGTCATCATCTCGACCGGTGCCCAGGCCAAATGGCTGGACCTTCCCTCCGAGCAGAAATTCAAGGGCTTCGGCGTCTCCGCCTGCGCCACATGCGACGGCTTCTTCTATCGCGGCCGTGAAGTCCTCGTCGTTGGCGGCGGCAACACAGCTGTTGAAGAGGCCCTGTTCCTCACGAACTTCGCTTCCAAGGTCACCGTCATCCACCGCCGCGACCATTTCCGCGCCGAGAAAATCCTGCAGGACCGCCTGTTAAAGAACCCCAAGGTCGACGTGCGCTGGAACACGACGCTCGAAGACGTTCTGGGTGACACCGATCCGCTCGGCGTCACGGCGGCGCGGCTGAAAAATGTCGAGACCGGCGAGATCGAAGACCTGCCGGTCCACGGCATCTTCATCGCCATCGGCCACGCCCCGTCCACAGAGCTCTTCACCGGCAAGCTGGCCATGAAGCCGAACGGCTATCTCATCACCGCGCCCGATTCGACCGCGACCGACATTCCCGGCGTCTTCGCAGCGGGCGACGTCACCGACGAGAAATACCGTCAGGCCGTCACCGCCGCCGGCATGGGCTGCATGGCCGCGCTCGAAGCCGAACATTTCCTCTCCGAACAGGAAGCGCATGCAGAGGCCGTCGCGGCCGAATAGGCCCTACAGCATCCCCTCTGCCAGGGCCTCGATATCCCGGTTTTTCTGCGTCGCCATGGCCTGTGCCAGTATGCGGGCCCTGTCCTGCATGACGCGCTCAAGCTGATCGTCCACGGGCGCGGCCAAAGCCGCGTCCAGCGCCGCGGAAATCTCGTCGCGATACTTGCGGGCATTGAGCGTCGCCAGTGCCCTTGCGAACTGCCAGTTCAGGGCGGCGTCGCCCGGGGAGGCCGCCGCCGCAGCCTCGTAATGGGCCTCGGCCGCATCCAGGCTCGCGCCCATGATCATCGCGCCCAGCATGCCGCCGCGTCGCATCACTTCCAGGTTCCAGACGGCCAGAAAACCATGCGCATAAGCATTCTGCGGGTCGTCCCGCAGCACGCTCTCGGCCAGCTGGCGCGCCTCTTCGCCATAACCGGAATCGCGCGCTTCCCTGAGGCTCATCGGACGGGCCATCAGCGACAGGGCAATCGCCTTCTGCAGGCGCCCCTCGATATGGCCGGGATCAGCCGCCAGGGCGGCATTGGCCTCGTCCAGCGCGCCCTGCAGCAGGCCGGGCGCCGGCTGGGCCTCGCCGCTGATCGCCTTGGCCAGCAGGCTGCGCGCGCTGAAAGCACAGGCATCTGCCCCGCGATCTGCAGCGACATCAGCGATTGCCGCATCATAATGGCCAGCCGTATAGGCCTCCATAGCCGACGGACTCTGGCCCCAGGCAGCCTGGAAAACCACAAAAATCAGGAATGACATCACCGACAGCATGACGCGTATCATATCGCCAATCTAGGGCGGTCGGAGAGGTTCGGCCAGCGTATTGTAAAATGCCGCGCAAAAGCAGCAGGAGACACGCTTGCGAGGCGGCTCACACCCGTGTAAGAGGCGCCCTCGCATCCAGCGAAACGGTTCGGTAGCTCAGCTGGTTAGAGCGCGCGACTCATAATCGCGAGGTCGGGAGTTCAAGTCTCCCCCGAACCACCACTTTTCCTTCCGCAATGGATCAATTCGCCTGCAGGGCGATGTCGGCATACTGGATGTCGTGTCGGTCGTCGCCCACGGTCACGGGCACGACCAGTTGGCTGATGCGCGGCATGGGTTTGCGAAAGGCGACTTCGAAACTGGTCGTTACGCCAGCGGGAATGCGGGCCTCCCTCTCACCGTTCATTTCCACCAGACTTGATGATGACTTTATCTCCTCCCCGGCTTCATCGGTCGCCCGGGCCCCGTCCACCCTGAACCGGACCGTCTCGTCGGTGGGATTGCGCACATCGAAAACGCATTTCGGATTGTCCGGGTTTGCGCAGCCCAGGAAAACGAATTCCATGTCCCCCAGCTCGAAAATGCCGTCCGGCACATAGGCCGCGTCGCGCCTCAGCGCCTTGATGGCCGGCGGCTCCGCATCACTCAGGTTCAGGTTTGTGAATGCCCTGGGATAGGACTCGTATTCGATATTGAGATCGGGCCAGAAGGACTGAAAGAATTCGGCCGGCGTGCGGAACGTCACGTCCCAGCTGGTAACGATTCCCGGCGGCAGCTTGCCGTCCGACTTGCCCGTCAGGCTGAGGACTGATTGGGCCGCTTTCCGCTGCCGGCTCTGGCTGTTGACGGCCAGGCCGCCATAGGTGGAAATCATCCGGTCGCTGGTGCCGGTGTTCGTCAGGTCGAACCGGCAGATCGGCGCGTCGGGATTGGAACAGCCGAGGAAATGCACCGCCACATTGTCCACCTCATAAGCATATTCCGGGTGATCCGCAGGGACAGGGCGCATGGCCCGCACATCCACCTGCCGTCCGCCGCGAATGGCAATGTCCCGGAATTCCTTGTTGAATTCGACATTGTTCACATGCAGTTCGAAACGGACCAGCTGGAAGGTGTTGGCGGGGCGATTATAGGTCACCTCGATCTGCGAGGCCTCCAGCGAAGGGATGTTCCACGTATAGTGTGATGAGGCGACGATATTACGTCCCTTGTCGTCCAGCCACCGGCCCTGCTCATTGATGGCCGAGGATGACCCGATCCAGAAATTCACGGTGTCGGGCGTCGTGTTCATGACTGACAGGACGCATTTTGGCGCATCGGGGTTTTCACATCCCTGAAATTCGAATTGCAGGCCGGAGAGTTCGAACTTCGCCCGGGGGATGGCCTTTACCGCATTCTTCTCGGCCGTTTCGGCCTTCAGTTTCTTCACCCGCGTTTGCAGGACCGGATTGTCCGGGTCGAGTTCCAGCGCCTTCTGATAGGCGGACAGCGCCTTGGCCGGGTCGGAGGGCACGAGAATATCGCCGGCATTGCGCAGCAGGTCGGCGCGGCCCTGCGCCGGGATCGCTTCGCTCGCGCCGGAGGTTTCGGCCGTCGTGACCAGCTTTTCGGCGGCCGCTTCGGCCTGCCCCGAAACCGCCAGGAACCGCGCATCGGTCAGCGTGGGGTCTTCGGAGGCCAGCAGGGATGTCAGCGCGGCCTCGTAATTGTCCTGTTGATCGGCAGACACATTCTCACCGCGCGCATCCGCGCCAGCCATGGCGGACGTGATGGAGGCCTGAACGATCATCGCGATCCGTTCCTCGCTGAGCTGGAGCTGTTCCTTCACATCGGCGCGGGTCGCGGCGTTCTGGTCCGGAAAGAGGCGGCCCCGGACTTCGTCATTGACGAAGACATAGATGCCAAGAACCGCTGAAAGGACGCCGACGGTCCATGCAAAGCGCGACCAGAAATGTCCCCTGGATTGATTGTCGTCGGCCATGCTGCCCTCCCCTGAATCTCCAAGGAGAAAAAGCTAACCAACGTGCCTCGCAAGGCCAGAATTTTCTGGATTTGCGCGGGTCTGCCTGAGGGAGTGTGATGCATTTATGCAACATATCCTGCAGTGGCCCTTTCGCGGGCAGGCTGTCCTCTCAGGGAACCATTGCCTTCACGTTCCGTTGGTTTTTTTGACACAGCTCACACAACAGGACATTCCCATGATTAAATTAGCGCTCCTATTTCTGGTGATCGCAATAGTGGCCGGTATTCTTGGGTTCAGCGGCCTCGCCGGCGCGGCCGCAAATATCGCCATGTTTCTGTTCGGCTTGGCATTGATCATCTTTATCGTACTGCTGGTTCTAGGGCTGACCGTATACAAGAAAATCACGTGAGCGGCGGCAGAGACCCGTCCACTTTATGGGGCTTCACGGCACGACTGTTATTGACGATTCTTCTGGTCGCCCTCGCGCTGTTCCTGTGGGTGGTGAAGGATGCCGTCCTTCTTGGATTTGCAGCGGTGCTGCTGGCCATTGCAGTGCACGGAGTCGCGGATGCCTTGATGAAGGTGGCGCCGCTCCCCCGTAGTGCTGCCTTGGGCCTCGGCGCGCTCCTGCTAATTGCCATCATCACAGGTATTCTCTGGCTTTTCGGCGCGCAGCTCAGCGCCGAGCTATCCGGCGTTTTTGATCGTCTTCCTTCGGCGTGGGAGCAGGCCAAGGAAACGCTGCAAGGCAACCCTGTTGGCGCTGCCATCGTCTCCGAAATTCAGCATCTTACATCAGGCGACAGCGGCGGCTCCGCGATTGACATGGTCTCCAGCGCAGGCGGCTTTGCCTTGCCCGCAGCGTCAGCCATGACAACGGCGCTCCTCGTTTTCTTTACTGCGGCATTTCTGACGAGCTCCGCGTCTGTTTATCGCCGGGGTGCGCTTCTCCTCATCCCCAAGGGTCCCGATGAAAAGGTGGCGGCAGCCCTCGACCATTCAGCGCTCGCGCTGAAAAAGTGGTTGCTGGGCATAACGGTGGACATGATGATCATCACCGTTCTTCTTGCCGTCGCACTATGGGCATTGGGTGTCCCGGCATTCATCGGGCTTGCATTGCTGGCGGGCTTTTCGCAATTCGTACCGACGGTCGGTCCGCTGATAGCGGCCATTCCCGGTATATTGCTGGCTTTCACCCTTGGTCCCATGACCGCCTTGTATACAGCAGCGGCCTATCTCGTCATTTCACAGCTTGAGGCCAATCTGATCTATCCAATCATCCAGAAACAGGCAGCGTCCATTCCCCCCGCCCTGAATCTCGTGGCCATACTTGCCTTTGGGATGCTCTTCGGGCCTCTCGGTGTGCTCCTCGCAACGCCCATCCTGATTGTCGTCACCGTGTGGATAACGAAGCTTTACGTGCAGGACACGCTTGGCAAGGATGCTGCGATTCCCGGCGATTAGCGGCAGGACAGCCCGGCGGGATGGGGGTCGTGATCACGCCCGTTTTGCGCTGAGTTCCCAGCCGGTGTCTTCATCCGCCATCAGCACGTCAGCGAGCGTTGCCACCAGCGCGCGCGGGCGGATGGGCTTCTCGATGAGCGCCGTAAAGCCGGCCGCCTCGCAGGCGGCGCGGCGCTCGGCGCTGAGGTCGGCAGTCACCGCCAGGATCGGGGTCAGCTGGTTCGGCCCGTCCGAGCGGCGCAGCGCCCGGACAACCATTTCACCATTGGCGCCCGGCATGTGAATGTCGGTGAGGATCGCCTGATATCGCCCGGCCATGGCATTGGCGATCGCGGCTTCGCCATTCGCGACCGTGTCGACCTTCCAGCCCGCCGCAGTCAGGGCCCGCGACATGACCATCATGCTGACTTCATGGTCTTCGGCGATCAGGATATGGCCCAGCGTCAGGCTGCGCCTGCGCGGCTTGGGCGGCGTCTGTGCGGCGAGGCGCGGCCCGGCCCGCAGCACAGGCAGCGTGACCGTGAAGACCGAGCCACCGCCCGGATTGTCCGCCAGGGCGATCTTGCCCCCGAGGCGCGCCGTCAGCCCCTTGGCGATGGAGAGGCCGAGGCCCGAGCCGCCATGCGTCTGCGCCGTCGTGGCGCTCGCCTGCTCGAATGCCTCGAACATGCGAGCCTTGTCGCTGTCAGAAATGCCACAGCCCGTGTCGGAAACCGTCATGCGCAGCGACAGCTTGCCCGCCGTGTCGTCCGTTGCGAGCACGACGCTGACATGGCCCTGCTCGGTAAATTTCAGTGCATTGCTCATCAGGTTGAACAGGATCTGACGGATGCGCATGGCATCGGCCTCAATCCGCATCACGCTGCCGGACTCCACCTGGATGCGCAAGTCCAGCCGCTTGCCGGCAATGCGCGACTGCCAGAGGTCGCGCGCCTCGGCGGCAAATTCATGCAGGTCGAACGGCAATGGGTTGATGGGGAGCTTGCCGGCCTCAAGGCGCGACAGGTCCAGCAGGTCGCCCAGCAGGCGGTCGAGATGATTGCCGCTCTCGCTGATCGTGCGCGCGAGCCGACGCGGTTCGGCGCCGGAGACGCTGTCCTGCAATATGTCGGCAACGCCAAGGATGCCGGTCAGCGGCGTGCGGATTTCGTGGCTGAGAACGGCGAGGAAGTGTGACTTGTCGCGCGCGACGTCCTGCGCGCTGGTGCGGGCCTGGGCGAGGCGCTTGCTGGCTGACTGCATGGCACGCGCCCGCTGGGCATTTTCCTGCGCCACGGCCGAGAGGATGGCGCCGGGACTGACCAGGCCGCTATAGCGCCCGTCCCGTATTACGATCACGCCGTCGGTCAGGGCAGACGTATTCCCGTCAGCGGCCAGCTTTGCGATCAGGGCAACGGATGTGCCCGTTTCGACCATCACCGGATGCGGCGTCATGAAATTGGTGATGCAGCGCGCGGCGTAGATATCCCGCCCGCCGGGCCCGGCCATGATTTCGGTGAGCCGCCCGCGCGTGACATGGCCAAGCGCGGCGCCATTGACCACGATCGGCAGGGCAAAAAGGGCAGAATCGGAGAGGAAGAGACCGAGCGCCGCAGAGGCGGAGGTTTCGGCATCGATGGGACGGATGGCGACCGCAATATCCTCTATACGCACCGGCATTGCTTAAGACGCATCCCTTACCCGTTAAGGATGTGACCTTCCGTCAAAATCGTTTACGCGCCGCAAACGTATCCCTAACGGAAAGTAAACCCGGCGCCGGATGCATGAACGCCCGGACGCGAGGGCCCGGGCGTTTTTAAGGTCTGCGGAAGGGGCGTTGCGGCCCGTTCGCTGCCTATTTGATCTCGCCGCGATGGGTGACGATCTTGTTCACGAGGCCGTATTCCACGGCTTCCTCGGCGCTCATCCAGAAGTCACGGTCGGTGTCCTTCTTGATCTGGTCGAGGCTCTTGCCTGTGGCATCGGCGAAGATCTGGTTCAGGCGTTCGCGCATCTTGATGATCTCGCGGGCCTGGATTTCCACGTCCGTGGCCTGGCCGCCAACGCCGCCGCGGGGTTCATGAAGCAGGAAGCGGGTGTTCTTCAGGGCGAAACGGTTCTCTTTCTTGGCCGCCGAATAGATCAGCGCGCCAGCCGAAGCGACCCAGCCCGTGCCGAGGATTTTCACAGGTGCCCCGACAAACTTGATCATGTCATGGATCATGTCGCCGCTCTCGACGTGGCCGCCGGGCGAGGAAATCACGAGCAGGATCGGGTCGGTGCTCTCCGAGGACAGGGCCAGCAGGCGTTCGCACACGCGCTTGGCCTGTTTGAAGTCGATCCCGCCGGTCAGCAGGATGGTGCGGGCCTTGAAGAGGGCTTCTTCAAGGAACGCATTCGGCTCGCCCATTGGCGGGCTTTCGGCTTCTTCGTCGTCAAGGCGTGAATAAGGGGACATGTCATCTCCGGCAGAGGGATATTCGATTGGCACCATAGGTGAGGCGCCACGGCGCCCGGGTCAAGGCTGGAGAGGTTAAACCCGTGGAAAACGCTGTTTTTGCTGGATTGTGGGATTCAGCGCTTACGCCGCTTCCGCGATAATCCGGGCCACGTCTTCAGCGTAGCGCTGGGCCTTTTTCTCGCCGACGCCGCTGATCTGGCGCAGGGCATCGGGCGATCCGGGGCGTTCGCGGGCGATTTCGGCGAGGGTGCGGTCGTGGAAGATGACGTAAGGCGGCACGCCGCGCGCCTTGGCCGTATCGGTCCGCCAGGTTCGCAGGGCATCGAACAGGTCCTGGTCGCGGCCTGACAGGTCAGCGACGGCGGCCGCAGAGGCCACTGAGCGGCCCTTCGCGGGTTTCTTGCGGGCGGCGGCCACATCCTCGCGCAGCATCAGCGTCCGTTCGCCCCGGAACAGGGCGCGGGCCGCCTCGCCATCGGGCACGATGATGGAGGGCCGCATCAGGTCGCCGCCCTCGGCCAGCATCCCGTCAAACAGCAGCGCATCGAACACGCGGTCCCAGCCGGCCTTGGGCAGGTCCTTGCCGACGCCGAACGTGGACTGGGTGGAGAGCTGCTCGTCGAAGCCGTCTTTCGTGGTGCCCATCAGGTGCAGCACGAGCCGTCCCCGGCCCACTTTCTGACCGCATCGGATGACAGCCGAGACCGCCATCTGGGCCCAGCGGGTCGCATCATGCGCCTGCCCCGGCTCGGCCGTGCAGACATCGCAGACGCCGCAGGGCTCGACCTTTTCCTCGCCGAAATAGCGCCGCACCGCGCCGCGCCGGCATTCATCGCCATTGAAGAAAGCGAACAGTTGCCGCGTCTTGGTCAGCTGGACGCGTTTGACCTCTTCCGGCGCATCGCCCTGATGCGTCCACGAGAGGGACCGCGCCATGTCCGAGGGTCCGTAAAGCGCGATGCCTTCAGCCGGTTCACCGTCACGCCCTGCCCGGCCGACTTCCTGCCAATAGGCTTCCAGTGTCTTCGGCGGATCGGCATGGATCACAAAGCGCACATCCGGCTTGTCGACGCCCATGCCGAAGGCAACTGTGGCGCACATGACGAGGCCCTCTTCGAGCAGGAACCGGCGCTGGCGCTCGGAGCGCACTTCCGCGTCGAGACCGGCATGATAGGCGAGCGCGGGAATGCCTGCCCGTTCCAGCGCCTCGGCCACGTCTTCGGTGCCCTTGCGCGTGGCGGCGTAGACGATGCCCGAGACCCCGCCGCGCGCCTTGACCAGCTGGACAACACGCGCCGTGCGGCCGCCGCCCTTCGGCTCAGCCGAGAGGGTGAGGTTCGGGCGGTCAAAGCTCGCCACGTGGAGAGCCGGATCGGTCAGCTGCAGCTGGGCGAGAATGTCGTCGCGGGTGCGTGTGTCGGCGGTGGCGGTCACGGCGAGGCGGGGCACGCCGGGGAAGAGTTCCCGCAGGCGGCCAAGGGCGCGATAGTCCGGCCGGAAGTCATGGCCCCACTGGCTGACGCAGTGCGCTTCATCGACGGCGATAAGCGACACGTCCATGCCCGCAAGGCGCTGGGCAAGGCCGGTGCCGAGGCCTTCCGGCGACACATAGAGCAGGTCCATCTCGCCGCGCTGGGCCGCATTCAGCGCCTCGGTGCGCGCATTGAAATCCATCGAGCTGTCCAGCCGCTCGGCCCGCACGCCGACCTGTTTCAGCGCGTCGACCTGGTCCGACATCAGCGCGATCAAAGGCGACACGACAATGGCGCAGCCGGGCCGGATCAGCGCCGGGATCTGGTAGCAGAGCGACTTGCCGCCACCGGTCGGCAGCACGGCGAGGGCGTCGCGGCCCTCAAGCACATCGCTGATCACGTCTTCCTGAAGGCCGCGAAAGGCCTTGAAGCCGTAAACGCGCTGCAGGATCGCACGGGCTTCATCGAGTTGGGGGCGGGTCGGCATGGAATGTGTTGTGGCGGCTCGCGTGAGTCGGAGCAAGAGGCGGTGTGCGAACGGCTAGCTGACGAAATCGATACAGTCGTCATAAATCTCGAACGACCAGCTGCTGGCCTGCTGGCGCTGCGTTTCCTCGGCAACGAAGGCGATGATGGCCTCGCGCTCTGCGAGCGGACGGCCCGTCACGCTTTCCCACCGATCCGGTGATGGCAGGTCAATGCTGAAATGGACCCGGCCAGTACACATCTCGTGCGGGAAAGGGATACGGATATCGCCGTCGACATAGGTGATGGTTCCGGCGCGGGCATTGCCGTCGAACTCAAGATGCCGACCAAACTGCGAAACCATTCGCCCCAGCACGCGCGCACGCAGCGCAAGGTCCTCGTCCGGAAGGATATTTCCAAAGCCGTCGCGGTATACGATGGGTCCAGTCGAGGGCTCGGGCTCTGGCATGGGTTCAGGCGGAGGTGCGATGCCTGCTTCCAGCTTCTCGAGCGGCAGGACATGGCACCAGCCATCGGAATGGTGGATCTCGATACGGTAAGGGCCGGGCGGCCACGGGAAGGTATCAATCAGAATCTGGACCCGGCCATTCAGGCGCGCCGTGACGTCTGCCTCGTCGACGACACCCCCGCCGGGGCCAAGAATGCAGAACCTGCTATAACCCGCATAGCCGTCCTGCGGCAGCCATAACGTGACCTGCTGACTGCCGGGATAGCGCACGAACCGGGATGCAAGATCACCGACACCCGCCACCGCTTCGGACAGCGTCGTATTGCCCAACACGATCGCGCCTTCAAACCCTTCGCCACCTGTCATGGATGTCCCGCCTGATCGTCGCGGCGATCTAGGACCGGATGCCGCAGGTTGCCAAGGGCCATTCCCTCACCTCCCATCGCTGCGCGATGGGCCCCTCCTCTCCCAGAGGGAGAGGGGTTAAGTGGCTCTTCCGGTCAAACTCCTCTCCCTCTGGGAGAGGAGGGACCCGCGCCCGTTAGGGCGTGGGAGGTGAGGGCCTAGGCCAGCGCCGCCACCAAGCCGCAATGCCGCCGGGCGACAGCGCTGGCATCGAAGCTGTAGCCGCCGCCGAGGACGGCGCAGAGCGGCACGTCCGCTGAGGCGCAGGCCTCGGCCACAAAGCGGTCGCGGGCGGCGAGGCCTTCATCGCTCAGGCTGAGCAGGCCGAGGCGGTCGTCGGCATGGGGATCGACCCCCGCATTGTAGAAGACCAGGTCAGCCCCACTGGCGAGGGCTTCCGCGACGAGCCTCTCCAGCGCTGCGAGATAGGCCGCGTCGCCCGTGCCTTTCGGCAGGCCGATATCAAGATCAGAGGGCGGCTTCTCGCGCGGCCAGTTCTGTTCGCAATGGAGCGAAGAGGTGAAAGCGCGCGGCTCTGATGCGAGGATCAAAGCCGTGCCGTCTCCATGGTGCACGTCGCAATCAATCACGGCCACGCGGCGCACAGCGCCTTCTTCAAGGAGCAGCCTGGCCCCCACAGCGACATCATTGAATACGCAGAAACCCGCCGCGCCGTGGTCCAGCGCGAGGCGGGCCGCGAGGCAGGTGCCGCCGACAGCCGCGCGCGACCGCCGGGCAATCGCGGGCGTGATCTCGAATCCGATCCTGCGGGCGGCTTTGGCGTCCAGCGTCTGGCTGAGGATGGCGCCGACATAGGCCGGGTCATGCGCCAGGTGCAGCCAGGCCTCCGGCGCCAGCAGCGGCTCGATGAAGTCATGGCCCGCCGCGCGGAGCATATCCGCCACCAGCGCGTATTTGCGCATGGGGAAGCGATGGTCGTCCGGCACGGTGCGGGCGTCATAGTCAGGATGATGAACGAGCGGGAGCATGGGCATTGAGGTAGCGGATTTCGCAGCGGCGTCCAGCCATGCAGGAATCGCATAAATGTGATCCAGCCCCCGCCCTACACGAGATTTCCAGCCATGCCATATAGGTCTCAACACCAACACATAGCTCATGGAGCACACCGATGATTGACATTCGACGCTTTGAAAACCTGGGCCGCTTCAAGAATGAGTGGCTCAATGCCAACTACCACTTCTCCTTCTCGGGCTATCACGACCCGCGCCGCATGGGCGAAGGCGCCCTGCGCGTCTGGAACGATGACACGATCGAGCCGCATACCGGCTTCCCGCCGCATGGCCACCAGTCCATGGAGATCATCACCTATGTCCGCAAAGGCGCGATCACCCACAAGGACTCGATGGGCAATCATGGCCGCACAGAGGCCGGTGACGTTCAGGTGATGAGCGCGGGCAGCGGTATCCAGCATGCGGAATGGAACGAGGAAGACGAAAAGACGACCCTGTTCCAGATCTGGATCCAGCCACGCTCGGCCGGCGGCAAACCCAGCTGGGGCGCCCGCAAGTTTCCGAAAGGCGAACGGTCCGGCAGCTGGGCCCTTCTGGCCTCCGGTGACGGCGACAAGGACAGCCTTGTCATCAACCAGGACGCCAAGGTGCTCGGCGCAACCCTCAAGGCCGGCGAAAAGCTGACCTATGAAGTGACCGCAGGCCGCCACGGCTATCTCGTCCTCGCTGACGGATCGGTCACGCTGAACGGCGAAACGCTGAAAGCCCGCGACGGCGTTGCCGTGACCGGGGCCGAGACGCTGACGCTGGAAGGCGTTGAGGATGCCGAGATCGTCTTTGTTGATACGATCTAACGGTAAGCTCACAGCCCCGTGACTTCAGGAACAGGCGGCAGCATGCTACGTTGATCATGAGGACAATTCAGGAGAATGATCCCATGAAATACCTACTTGCTGCTGCCTCTTTCGCCCTCTTCGCCACGCCTGCTGCGCTGGCGACCGAAATCGATGTGGGCTATTCGCCGGACTTTCAGGAAAAGCTCCAGGATGATTATGGCGCACGCGAAGGCACCTATCTTGCCGACTCGATCAGGGAAGACCTCATGCGCGAATTCAAGGCCGCCGGCCTGAATGTCGAGCGCGTCAGCGTCACCATCGAGAAAGCCACACCGAACAAGCCCACGTTCAAACAGCTCGGCGACAAGCCCGGCCTCGATTACGGCGCGTCCCGCAGCATTGGCGGCATGAAACTGTCCGCCACGGCGTTCGATGCGAGCGGCTCGGAAATGGGCACGATGACCTATGACTGGTTCGAGACGGACATCCGCTATTCCGGTATCGCCACATGGCAGGACGCCAAGCGCGCCTCTGACCGGTTTGCCCGCAAGTTTGCGAAACAGCTGGCCGGCGCGCCCGCTGACGACGTGGAATCCTGATCGCTTGCGCGAGCCGGTTTAAAGCACCAGTTCGCAGCGCTCATTGAGGCTTGGCCGGGCCACCGCAACGCGGGTGAGGCCCGGCAGGCCCGGCGCCAGGTCAGCCGCTGCCCAGAGGCAGATGCGCTCCAGCGTCGGCACGTCCAGCCCTTCAATCTCGTTCAGCAGCTTGTGGTCCAGCTTCGCAGCTGTCGCTTCGAGCGTCGCTGTGAGATGCGAGAAATCCTCGACCCACTGCTCCCCGGCCTTCACCGTTCCGGCCACCGTTGCTTCAAGACGGAAGGAATGCCCGTGGACATTGCGATAGGGATGGCCCTCGGGCTTGCCGCCCATGAAGTGTGCCGCCTCGAAGGTCACCGCTTTGGAGATTTCGAAGACACGGCCTTCCACGCTCAGGGAAGCCCGATCAGTTTGTGCGTTTGCAAGCTCAGTCGCCATTGGGGATTCTTCATACAATAGGTCGTTGCGGCCTGAATATTTCGGGCCTGATCGGGGTCGTCCTTCGGTTGCAGGAAAAAGTGCGAAAAGTCCAGTTTCGAGAACCGTTCGGGCTGCGCTTCGGCCTCGTCCTGCGGATAGACCAGTTTCAGCTCGCTGCCGCTTGTCTGCACCAGGGGCGCATTGGCCTTGGGGCTGACGCAGATCCAGTCGAGCCCATCAGGCGCCGCAATGGTGCCATTGGTCTCGACGCCGATCTCGAAGCCTTCGGCCTTGAGAGCGGCAATCAGAGGCGCGTCAAGCTGCAGCAGGGGCTCGCCGCCCGTGCAGACGACATAGCGCGGGCCTTCATCGCCCGCCTCGGCCTCCCAGATCGCTTTCACATGGGCCGCAAGATCTTCCGCCGCGCGGAACTTGCCGCCATTGACGCCATTTGTGCCGACAAAGTCTGTATCGCAAAAACGGCACACGGCCTTGTCACGATCGCGCTCAAGCCCCGACCACAAGTTGCATCCGGCAAAGCGCAGGAAAACCGCCGCCCGGCCGGTCTGCGCGCCTTCGCCCTGAAGCGTGTAATAGGCTTCCTTGACGGTCCAGGTCATGCGCCGGCTTTCCAGCGCTGCCAGCCACTGGAGCGCAATTCGCAGGCCGGGCATGTGCCGCAGCCATAGCCCCATTCATGCCTGTGGGTGCGGTCGCCGAGATAGCAGGTATGGGTCTCTTCCGTGACCAGATCGACCAGCGCCTGACCGCCGGTCGCTTCGGCGAGCGCCCATGTGCCCGCCTTGTCGACATACATCAGCGGCGTCTCGATCCGGACCGTGGAATCGAGCCCGAGCTGGAGCGTCTGCTCCTGCGCGGCGAGGGTGGCAGCGCGGCAGTCGGGATAGCCGGAATAGTCGGTTTCGCACATGCCGCCGACAAGGACGTCAATGCCCCGGCGATAGGCCAGAGCCCCGGCCAGCGTGAAGAAAAGCAGGTTGCGGCCGGGCACGAAAGTCGACGGCAGGCCCGCCTCTGTCATCTCGATGGCAACGTCGTCCGTCATGGCGCTTTCGCCCAGCGACTTCAGCACGCTCGCGTCCAGCATGTGGTCCACGCCGAGGCGCTCGCCCCATGCGGGAAACTGCGCGCGAAGCGAATCGATGAAACGCGTCCGGCATGCCAGTTCCACACGGTGGCGCTGGCCGTAATCGAAGCCCAAAGTCTCGACCCTTCCGTAACGAGATAACGCTACGGCAAGGCAGGTGGCCGAGTCCTGTCCCCCTGAGAAAAGCACGAGTGCGGATGTGTTCTTGTCTGTCATGGATCGCCTGTAACAGCCTGTAGGTATTGGGCCAAGCGGCAGCGTTACATTTATGACACCTGCGTCAAACCAAATGCATGGGGGCCATGCAAATCTGTTGACATTGGGGGCCCACTCAATTTCTGATGATCAATGAAGTCGTCCCGTCAATGAGGACACTCGTCAAAATCATATAAATCGCGGCCTGCCATCCCGACGGGCCCGAGGGGAGGAAAATTTAGAATGACTCGGAAAACAGACTCGAAAACCGTCTTGTTTGCCGGCGCTTCGGTGCTCGCAATCGGACTGTTCGCCCAGGGTGCCTGGGCCCAGGAAGACGACGCGCCGGAATCGACCCGCACGCTCGCCACGGTCACGGTGACAACCCAGAAGACAGAACAATCCATCCAGGACGTCCCGATCGCCGTTTCGGCGTTCGATGAAGACGCCATCAACCGCCTGCAGCTGACTGGCGGCGCCGACCTCGTGAAAGCCGTTCCGAACGTCTCGTTCACCAAGGGCCAGTTCACGGGCGCCAATTTCAAGGTCCGCGGTATCGGCAACGACGCCGTGGCGCAGTCCTCCGATGCCGGTGTGGGTATCCACCAGAACGACGTGCCGCTTGGCGCCAACTTCCTTTTCGAACAGGAATATTTCGACATCGAACGCGTCGAAGTTCTGCGCGGACCACAGGGCACGCTGTACGGCCGTAACGCAACGGGCGGCGTTGTGAACGTCATCACGCGCAAGCCTGTGCTCGGCGAATTCCAGGCTGATGCCGAACTGACCTATGGCAACTATAACACGATCAAGGGCAAGGGCATGGTCAACATGCCCATCGGCGAGTTTGCCGCCCTGCGTGTTGCAGGCGCACTCACGCAGCGCGACGGTTACACGAAAAACACCGTCGACGGGAACGATATTGACGGACGTGACATCTGGTCGATCCGTGCGACGCTCGGTTTCGAGCCGACCGAGAATTTCCGCGGCTGGATTTCCTGGGAGCACTTCGAGGAAGACGACGATCGCCAGCGCTCAGGCAAACAGCTTTGCAAGAAAGACCCTCTGAAGACGAGCTTTGCCGGCATACCGATCACCGGCTCCGACCTGCTCGTCACCTCACTCGGCTGCCAGGATGCATCGCTTAACGACAGCTATGAAAAAACCAACTCCGTCGGCAACCTCGCAGGAGGTCTTGCCATTGCGGCCGGCCTTCTTAACGGCGACGTCTTTACCTCACCACTCGACAAGGACCTGCGCCACATCCAGTCGGCTTTCAAACCGATCTACAAGGCTGAACAGGATCTCTACACCCTGAAGCTGGAATATGATGTCACCGACGCCCTAAAGCTGACATCGATCACCAGCCAGAACGAGACGAGCCAAGCCTCAGTCCAGGACGTCAACAGGCTGGTTCCGGACGTGTTGTTCAACGACCTGACGGGTGCAGGACCTGCAGCGGCGCTGTACAATTCCCTCTTCCCAGGTGGTTACGTTGCCGATCCGCAACTCGGTACGCTGAACACGTTGGTTTCAGCCGACCTCTCCGGCGGTGGGACGAAAACGTTCACGCAGGAAATCCGCCTGCAGTCTGATTTTGACGGCAAGCTGAACTTCAACCTGGGTGCGATCTATGTCGATGGCGAGGCCCTCGATCCGCAAGATCAGAACGCTAGCTATTACGTGTTCTCAAATGCTCTGACCGCCCTCACCCAGTTCAACAACGCACTGGTCGGACTCAACATCCCAACAGCCACCTCCACCTGTCCGGACCTGGGGGCCGGGAAACTGCCTGGCCTGTTCTGCGGTACTGTGCCGATTGCCACATCGGACGGAACAGCCAGCCTGTTCAATGGCCAGGTCGATGGCGACAGCGGCAACTATTTCCGCTCGATCTCACCCTACCGGCTGAAGTCCACAGCGTTCTTTGGCGAACTGTATTATGACGTCACCGACACGCTGAAATTCACGCTCGGCCTGCGCAACACGAAGGACGACAAGGAACAGGACGTCCTGCCGACCTTCCTGTTCACGCCGACTTTTGCCTATCCAGCCGTTCAGAATGGCGATCCTCTGACACCGACCGGCATGCTCAAGGCGAACTTCAAGGAAACGACCGGACGGATCGGTCTCGACTGGTCACCAGAAGTCAGCTTCACTGATGATACGCTGATCTACGGCTTCTACTCCAAGGGCTACAAGGGTGGTGGCATCAACCCGCCGCAGCCGGTCGAAAATCCATCCGCGTTTCCATCAACCTTCGAGCCTGAATTCGTGAACGCTTACGAAATCGGTACAAAGAACACGTTCGCGAACAATACCCAGTCTCTGAACGCGACGGCGTTCTACTATGACTATGAAGGCTACCAGATCTCCCAGATCGTTAACCGGACAGCGGCAAACTTCAACGTGAATGCCGAGCTCACCGGCCTCGAACTGGAATACCTCTGGACCCCCGCCGACAACTGGCTGCTGACGGCAAATCTCGGCCTGCTCGATGCCAAGCTGGTAGATGTAGACAGTGTTGACGTGCTTGACCGGACGAATGGCAATCCGAACTTCGTTACCCTGAAGAATGCGTCGACCTATGCAAACTGTGTCGTGTCGGCCCAGGGTTACGCCACGCTTCTGGGGGCAATCGCCACCGCTCGGGCACCTAACGGGGCGACCCGCGGGATCTGTAGCGGCGCCTTCGCATCGGGCCTCTATGACCAGGTCAACGGCACCACCGGCGGCAGCGGCGACACGGCCACCAATATAGCGTTCGCAGAAGCGGCGCTCGGTCTCGGCACTGTCACCTATGTCGATGGCGCAGGTGTGACCCACACTGTTGGTGCCCTCACCCCGTTCGACGGCATCTCGAAAAATGTCGACGGTAACAAGCTGCCAGGCGCGCCGGACATGACGCTGAACCTCGCTGCGGAATACACATTCCAGTCGGTACGGGATTCCAACTGGGATCTGACCATTCGCGGCGACTACTACTACCAGGCCGACAGCTACGCGCGGATCTTCAATACGGTCCATGACGAGCTCGACAGCTGGTCGAACGTCAACCTGTCCGTTATCCTCACCAATTCGGACAATGGCTGGGGCGTTGAAGCCTTCGCCAAGAACCTGACCAATGAGGAAGTCATCACAGGCAGCTATGTCGGCGATGACAGCCAGGGTATTTTCACCAACGTCTTCCTGACCGAGCCAGCCCTTTACGGCATCACGCTCCGTAAATCCTGGTAGGACGCCACGAACTGCGCGGCAGGCCTCAAGACCCGCCGCGTCATAAACTGGGGCAGCTCTCGCGAGCTGCCCCTCTTTTTGTTTGGCCCCAAAGCCGCAGCAGACTATCCTCCGCGCACATTGCAGAACAAGGATACGGGCTATCATGCGCTTTTACCCAGCAGGCCTCGCCGCCGCCCTCATGCTCGCCGCCTGTGGCAGCGCCGCCGAAAACACACCGACCGTCAGCAGCGACGTCAAACTGAAGCTCACCCCGGTCGTCACCGAAGCCGAATTTCCCTGGGGCATGGCCTTCCTGCCGAATGGCGACCTGTTATTCACGGAAAAGGAAGGCGGCCTGAAATATGTCGCCGGCGGCGAAGGCACGCCGACGCCTGTCAGCGGCCTGCCGCCAGCCTATACGGAAGGCCAGGCCGGCTATCTCGGCATCGCGCTGGACCCGGACTTTGCCACCAACCGGCAGGTCTATATTTCCTATTCCAAAGGCGATGACGCGGCCAATGGTGCGGCGATCATCCATGGCCGCCTCAGCGATGATGGCAGCGCGCTGGAAGACGTGACTGAAATCTTCTGGGCCGATCGCCGCGATACGGCCTATCATTTCGGCTCGCGCCTTCAGTTCGCCAGCGACGGCACGCTCTATGCGACGCTGGGCGAGGGCTTCAAATACATGGAGCAGGCGCAGGACCCGAAGATCACGCATGGCTCCATCATCCGCATCAACAAGGATGGCAGCATCCCGGCCGACAATCCGTTCGCCGATGGCGCGGTCGGCAATCCGGCGGTCTGGTCCTATGGCCACCGCAATGAGCAGGGCCTCTATTACGATGCCGATACGGACACGCTCTACGAGACGGAACACGGGCCGAAGGGCGGCGACGAGTTCAACATCATCAAGAAGGGCGCCAATTATGGCTGGCCCAAAATCACCTATGGCGTCGACTATGACGGCACGATCATCACCGACCAGACCGAAGCCGAAGGCATGGAACAGCCGCTGACCTATTGGGTGCCATCCATCGCGCCGTCAGGCCTCACCAAGCTGACCAGCGATGTCTATCCGGGCTGGAAAGGCGACATGTTCACGGGCGGCATGAACGGCCCGGCAGGCCTGAAACTGGTGCGCATCGACATGGAAGACGGCAAGGTTGCAGGGCGTGAAGACCTGCTGGTGGATGAATATCCGATCCGCGACGTGATCCAGGGGCCGGACGGCCACCTCTATGTCGCGACCAAGGACATGGACGGCATCTTCCGCGTGGACCTGGCGGAATAGCGCCTAGCGCTTGACGTCCCGGCGCGACCTGAGGGCGGCGGCCAGCGTGCCGTCGTCCAGATGGTCCAGCTCGCCGCCAACCGGCACGCCATGGGCAAGGCGCGTGACTTCCACGCCCGTTCCCTCCAGCATGTCGGCGACATAATGGGCCGTTGTCTGTCCGTCCACGGTGGCATTGAGGGCGAGAATGACTTCGCGAATGCCGCCCGCCTCGACGCGGCCGACCAGCGGTCCGATATGGAGGTCATCCGGGCCGATGCCGTCAATCGCCGAGAGGACACCACCGAGCACGTGATAGCGGCCGCGGAATGATCCGCCGCGCTCCAGCGCCCAGAGGTCCGGCACGTCTTCGACAACGCAGATGACACCATCGTCGCGGCCATCGGCCTGGCAAACGGCGCAGGGCTGGACCGTGTCGAAGTTCCCGCAGATCTCGCAGCGATCGATCTTCTCGCCTGCGTCGCGCAGGGCATCGGCCAGCGGCAGCAGCATCTGGTCCTTGCGTTTCAAGAGGAACAGCACGGCGCGCCGGGCCGAGCGCGGGCCAAAGCCGGGCAAACGGGCCATCAGCTCGATCAGGCGAAGAAGTTCAGGACCAGCGGAGCGTTGGGACATGCGACCAGTCTCTGCCCGAGTCTGCCGTGACAAGGCAAGGCCGAATGCGGGTTCAGCCCCGTCGGACGTCAGTCTTCGCGGTCCTTGTCAGCCAGAACCTGTTTGATCGTGTGACGCGAGCGCTCTGAAATATCGGGGTTGATATCCCGGTAGTAGGCCAGTGCCACCAGCGCGACGGAGAGGGCCCATCCGCGCCCGCGCGCCCATGTGGCTGCATCAACGGACAGGGCGGATCGGAAGACAGCACGGGAGGATGGCGTCAGCAGGCTCCAGCCAACCATCAGATCGCAGGCCGGGTCGCCAATGCCCATCAGGCCGAAGTCGATCAGGGCGCAGAGCCTCCCCTCATGCGCGAGGAGGTTGCCGGAATGGATATCGCCATGAATCCAGACGGGTGCTGCGGTCCAGACGGGCGCCGCCAGGGCCGCATCCCACAGGGCGGTGAGCACCGGGAGGTCATATTCGTCTCTCAGCGTTTCCATCGCCTTGCGGGTCACGCCATCGCGCAAGGCAAGGGGCACGCCGCGATATTGATTATGGGCGCCACTTGGCGGGCCGTCTGCGGCATCCACTTTCTGAAACGCGTTGAGCAATGCAGCTAGTGTTGCGGCGGCCTCATCCATATCGGCAATCTGGTCGGGCGTGGCGGGTGCGCCTTCAATCCAGCTATAGATCGACCAGCTCCAGGGATATGGGGCATCGGTCCATCCATGGCCGAGGGGCACCGGAATGGCGAGGGGCAGACCGCCGAGCCGGGGTAGCCAGACCTGTTCCTTGTCGACCTGCCCGGCCGCCCGGGCAACACGTGGCAGACGCACGCACATCTCTGTGCCCAGCCGGAACATGACATTGTCCGTGCCATCGGAGGCGACAGGCGTCAGCGGCAGGTGAGCCCATTGCGGGAACTGCCTGTCCAGCAGATGGCGGACAAGCGGCACATCAATGGACAGATCAGGTGGGAGAGCTTCGCTGATGTTCAGTCCTTCACGATCACTCTGTCAGGCAGCCCTCGGCACGGGGCCATAGTCGCAGGGCGGCGTGGCATGGAGCCATCGCATCGCCTCAGAATGGCAGCTTGAAGCCGGGGAGCATGCCGCCGCCGAGGCCCTGGGTTGCGGCTTTCATGGCCTCTTCCATCGCTTCGTCGAGGCGCTTGCGGGCATCGGAATGGGCGGCCTTGAGCAGGTCTTCGAGGATTTCCGGATCGTCACCCATCAGGGACGGATCGATCTGGACGGAGATCAGGTCGCCCTTGCCCTTGAGGCGGATGCGGACGAGGCCTGCGCCAGCGACGCCATCGGCCTCGGTGGCTTCGATCTTGGCTTGCGCTTCCTGCATCTTGCCCTGCATTTCCTGGGCCTGCTGCATGATCTTGGCGAGGTCTTTCATGGCGGTGCTTCCTCTTATTATTAGCGCCGGGCGGCGAGCTGGATGACATTGTCACCCGCTGGCCCGGTTTCAAGCGGTTCGGGGTCGATCACATCCACAATCACTGCGCCCGGCAGGCTGGCCAGCGCCTCGGCGACGGCCGGATGGGCGGCGGCGGAGGCAAAGCGCTCCTCGCGGGTGCGGATCTCGGTCTGGCGCACGGTCTCGCCGCCGCCGGAGACGCGCTCGACCACCCAGTCCATGTCGGTTTCGTTCTCGAGGAATTTCTTCAGCCGGGCCAGCAGGTCTGCGGGGGCGCCGGGCTCCAGCTCGCACTGGAGCAGGCCGGGCGTGATCTTGCCGGGGCGGACGTATTTCTCGAGTTCGACCTGAAGGTTCACTTCGCGCAGTTCGTCGAGGCAGGCGATGATATCGGCAAAGCTTGTGATGCCGCCGGGATGGTGCGGCGCCTCAGGGGGGGCGTCAGACTTTCCCGGCGAATCTGTGCCTCCGCTGGCGAGGAGGCGCGCGGCCTCCTCGGGCGATGGCAGGCTGCAGGCGGCGGTCAGGCGCAGCAGCACCATGTTCAGCGCCGTCGCCGTGTCGGGCGCGGTCTGCAGATCATTGAAGCCGGAGAGCAGGATTTGCCAGCAGCGCGAGGCCTGCGCCGGTGTCAGCTTCTGCGCGAGGGCCTGCGTGCGGGCGGCCCAGTCGGCCGGGCCGCCCGGATCGTAGTCGCCGCCCGTGGCCTGCGCGACGGCGACGTCGGCGGCAATGTCCATCAGGTCCTTCAGGATGACCGAGGGGTCAGCCCCGGCATGGACCTGATCCTTGATCTCGGCGAGGGCGGCCTTGGCGTCGCCATTGATGGCAAAGCTGAACGCATCGAGCAGGCGGCCCCGGTCGCCGAGGCCGAGCATGTCGCGCACGGCGGGGCCGGTGACCTCGCCGCCATCCATGGTCTGGACGATGGCCTGATCGAGAATGGAGAGCGCATCACGCACAGAGCCTTCGGCGGCGCGGGAAATGAGGGCGAGGCCTTCTTCTGACACCTTGGCGCCTTCGCGCTCGGCGATGCGCTTGAGGTGAGCGGCGAGTTCGACCGAGTCGAGCCGCTTCAGGTCAAACCGCTGGCAGCGCGACAGGACCGTGACCGGCACCTTGCGGATTTCCGTCGTGGCGAAGATGAATTTCACATGCGGCGGCGGCTCTTCCAGCGTCTTCAGCAGCGCGTTGAACGCGGCGGTCGACAGCATGTGAACTTCGTCGATGATGTAGACTTTATAGCGGGCCGAGACGGGGGCGTAGCGGGCGCCGTCCAGCAGGTCGCGCATGTCGGCGACGCCTGTGCGGGAGGCGGCATCGAGTTCCAGCACGTCCGGGTGGCGGCTGGCCATGATGGCTTCGCAATGATCGCCCGGCGGGTCGAGATGGATGGAGGGCGCGTCGTGGCCCTCGCGTGTGTAGTTGAGGCCGCGGGCGAGCAGGCGCGCCGTGGTGGTCTTGCCGACGCCGCGCACGCCGGTGAGCATGAAGGCATGGGCGATGCGGCCCGTCTCGAAGGCGTTCGAGAGCGTGCGCACCATGGCCTCCTGACCGATCAGGTCGGTGAAGAGGCGCGGGCGATATTTACGGGCGAGGACCTGATAGGCCTTGGGCTTCGCGCCAGCCTCTTCCTCTCCGAACATGGAGAAGGTCTGGTCGTCGCGCTCGGGGGTATCAGATTCGCTCATCGCGGGGACATTAGCGGCTTCGCAGGCGCGGGGGCAATGGGGAGTCTCCCGCCACCTGCCATGAGACTGCGGCACTACCTCTCGAATTCGTAACTCAAGCTGTGATTGGCTTGCTGCTATGCCTGCAATCATGGGTGGGATGAAACATGCGCAGAGGCTGGCGAAGGCCATGGCAGGGTCGCGCTGGGCGAGAGCCTTGCTGTCGGTCGGGTTGCATGCGCTGGTGCTGGGCGCCGTGCTGCTGGTCAATCCGTGGCGCCCGCGCCCGCCGGTTGCGACTGCACCGCTGATTGTCGACCTGATCGTCGAGCCGCCTCCCGAGACACCCCCGCCGCCAGCCCCTGCCCCGCCCGCGCCCGTCGAGACAGTCCCTGCCCGCCGCGCCCTGCCGAAGCTGGAGACACAGGCGACGCGCGCACCGCCTGCCGCCGCGCCTGACGATGCGCCGGGCGAGACGCTGATCCTGCCGGAGGAGAGCGCCCCCGGCACACAGGAAACGGGCAATGTGCCCGAGGGGCCGGGCGTGGACCCTGCCGTGCAGACAGCTTTGGCGATGATGTTTTGCGGGCGCATGAGCCCGGAGGAACGCGAGGCCGCAGACTGCCCGCCGGAGCCCAAGCCTGATCCGTTTGACCGGGAGCCCTGGTTCAGGCTGGCCACGCCGGAAGAGAAACGCCTGCAGGCGCTGTATAGCGAAAAACTGGCGCGGACAGGTGGCTATGACAATCTGCTGGAATGGTATGTCGAACATGACAAGCCCATTCCCAAGGTCCTGCCGGGCGGGATCGACAATTCGATCTTCGTCGACCGCAAGAGCGAGGCGGATATCCAGCATGACCGTTTGATGCGCGGCGGCACGATGGAGTGGGAAGACGATATCCGCCGGGCGCACGGCCAGTAGGCGCCCGCTGAAGACCGGGCGACCGGCGCAAGGCAAACACGGTCAAATCGCAGGTTTGACCATTTCACACCGACCCATAAAGTGTGGAGCATAATGCCGCGTATCGGTCTGCTTTTCATGATGGTCTTCCTGTCGGCGTGCGCAAAACAGCCGCCGCCGGTGGATGACGCCCTGTGCCAGGACGCTCCCGCCATAAAGAAAGCGATAAAGAGCGACCAATTGAATTATGCCCCCGATCACGTTCTGAACCCTGCCCTAAACGCCCGCGAGCCATCCCTCCTCGATCCCATCAAGATACGGCCGTGTGATGTGGTGGCGCTGGATATCCAGACGTGGGGCGAGCACCCTAACGGAAGACTGTTTCATAACTCTTTTGACAAATTCGACGGTGAGGGACGTCTTGAGTTTGTATCCGAGACCTGGGAGCGCAGCTTTGTTCGAAACACGGACGACGACAGCTACCATGTTGCGGTGCAGACTCGAAAATTTTACCTCGTCACCTCGGCCAAGCCTGTGACATGGCAAATATACTATTCACATGAATCAGACACCGTCTGGATGGCCCCGGACCTTCTGATGTCCGTTCAACTTGGGCCCTAGCGCTCGATCAACCGGTCGCGAATCGCCTGCTGCATGGCGTCGTCGACGCCGAGATGGTCGGTCAGGTAGGCGTCGATGGAGCCGGATTCGGCGTTCATCGTGGCGAAGGCGGTTTCGAGATAGCGCAGGCGCACGCCGAGGAAGGGCCGGTAGACTTCCGTGTCATGGTGCTTGCCCAGCATGTCGTTGAAATACTTCGCGGCGTCCGGGAGGAAGAGCGAAACATTCACCGCCTTGTTGGTCAGCTCGTAATCCTCGCGAATGTCGGCCTCGCTGACGCCCAGGACATGATGCGTGAGGGCGCAGAGGATGCCGGTGCGGTCCTTGCCGGCGGCGCAATTGACGAGGCCCGCCTGATCGCCGTCCAGGGCGGCCAGTTGGCGGAACCAGTCACCAAACATCTCGGTATGGTGGGCCTTGTAGGGGGCCATCTGGTAATAGGTGTTCATCCAGCCATCGGCGGCCTCGGCATTGACCTCGACTTCCTGCAGGAAGCGGGTGTGCGGGGCCTCGGTCTCACGTCCGCCATCATGGGTGATCGTGGTGGGAGCCGACCAGCGGCCGGGCTGTTTCTCGCGCTCGTCAGGGCGGCGCAGATCTGCCTGCAGGGCGATGCCGAGCGCTTCGATTGCTGCGATATCGGCTGGGGAAGCCTCGCCATAATGGCCGGAGCGGAACAGGAGGCCGGGCTTCACCGCACCCCCGTAGCGGGAGGCGTAGCCGCCGAAATCACGGAAATTGCGGACGCCTTCGAGCGGGTAGATGCGGGTTTTCATGCCTTACCAGCTAGCGCGCGATCTTTCCCCCGTCCAGACAGGACCTTGCGTCAGCTGTGAATGGCCGGGAACCAAGTCCGTTCTTCCGCGTAGTGAGGGCCTACGGCATGTGTGCCGACAAAGGAGATACCTCTATGTCAAAATTCCGTTCTGCCCTACTCGCTGCCTGCCTCGTGGTTGGCGCGCCCGTCCTGACGACTGCGTGCACAAGCATGCCGGACGAAGTCAGCCGCGCTGATATCGATTCCCAGAGCACGCAGGCCCTGAACCGCCTGACCGCTGACAACTCGGCCGCAAAAGCGATCGCCTCGAAGGCGCGCGCGGTGTTGATCTTCCCGTCGATCGTCAAGGCCGGTCTCGGTGTTGGCGGCGCTTATGGTGAAGGCGAAATGCGCAAGGGCGGCGCCGTCCAGGACTATTACAGCACGTTCACCGGCTCGTGGGGCCTTCAGGCTGGCGCGCAGCAATATGGCTATGCCGTGTTCCTGATGAATGATGATGCCGTGAAATATGTTGAGGATTCCGATGGCTGGGAAATCGGCGTCGGCCCAACGGTCGTGCTGGTCAATGCCGGCGTTGCCGAGAACCTTTCGACCTCGACCCTTCAGGAAGACGCCTACGCGTTCATCTTCGACCAGAAGGGCCTGATGGCCGGCCTGAGCATCGAAGGTACGAAAATCACGAAGCTTGATGCCAAATAGGCTTTGGGCTTTTGAACTGAATGGCGGGCGCTCCTTCGGGGGCGCCCGTTTCGATTCCGGGTTGTCTCCGGGAAATTTTCGTCTGAAACTTTGCCCTGTGGAAACGGGACGGAGACGGAAAAGGGGGGACCGAAATGCCCGAATGGATTCTTCGCTGGATGGCCATCGGCCTTTTGGCGCTCATCACGTTCATATTCATCGTGCTGGGAGCAGCTGTACTCAGCGGCCTGACCAATGACCTGTTCCATGGCTTCCTGGAACTGACCTGGCCCGACAGGCGCGTGGCGGCCATGGCCTCGTTCGAACCGGATTCGCGCGAGCAGATTTCCTTCTCCATCCTGAATTATGGCATCACGGCGCTCGGCACGGCCTGGGTCGCGTCCTTTGCCTATCTCGTCGTGATGCGGAACCAGCAGAAGCAGACCGAGCAGCAACTCTCCATGGCGCGCCTGCAGCTGACGACGGACCTTGACGAGCAGATCCTCCAGGTACTGGAATCCGAAGGCGTCGTGGATTTCACCACTGACGGCAAGCCGACACGCGTGCGCCTGATCAGCGTGATGGACCGCAACACGCAATGGCGCACCGGATCGGACCGTGACTGGAAATACCGGGAGGGTGAACGCACGGTTGCCTTTGTCGACACCTCCACCGTGGTCAGCCAGAAGGCCGAGGTGAGCGTCTCGGCCCTGCAGCGCTATCTCGGCTGGATTCGGCGCATCATGCGGGCCATCGAGACGGGCGTGCTGCACGACCGCGACGTGCTGCTGTTCTGGCGATGGGTCGTGATCGGCTGCTACAAGGGACGATACCCCTTCATGCGCGACATCTTCTTCAAGGACGACCTGGATGATTTCGTGGCGCTGGTCGACCGGATCATCGTGACCGGCGCCCGGGAAGGCAGCGGCCGCGACTTTGTCGCCTACCTGCAGACTCTCGGCGAACCGGCGCTGATCGCCCTGCTGTCGGACGAGGCGAAGGCGATTGTGACGCCAGATGGGCCTTAGGTTTCCGGACTGAATGACGGGCGCTCCTTCGGGGGCGCCCGTTTTCTTTTGGGCGCGTGAAATAGCGTCACATGCCGACAATCAGACTGACTGCACACGCGATACGTGGGTGGCTTCCAGGTAAATGGCCGCTCCCAAATATGTCGTTATGACCTGAGCAAATACTCCGACAATTGAGAGTATGACCAGGGTGCTCACTCCCAGTGACAAGCCTTGATCCGCAAGCAGTATCAAGCCTGCAAAGACCATGACGGGCACCGTCACGACAAGGTAACAAGCCGCAACTCTCCAGAACCGCGGCAGGACCAATCGGGCGCCCTCAATCAGTGCCCCCATGATGCCTGTGTCCTCCCGAAAGAGGACAGACGGTGCGCAGCTGACCAGGATTGCCAGTGCTATACCGGGAAGGACCATAAGTTTGAGCCCGAGATGAAGCAGCACGAAGGTTATAAAGAGCACGACAACGAACTGGACATAAAGCAACCGGCCAGCCTTCAAGGCATTTGATAAAGTTGGCTGATTGGTTGAAAGCGCAGCCGCCGTAAATGCGGCAACGAAAAATGGCCCGACAAGTTGATTTAATCCGACAAAGCCTTGCACTTCAGACGGAATGTATTCTGACAGCATAGAGGCGATGGCGGCCACCACGGCCCAGATCACTCCTAGCTGGAGGATCAGGACGAGGTCCCGGGCGAGCAGCCAACGCAACCCCTTCAGCGCCCGCGCTATGTCAAAAGCCTCCCCGCCCATCGTTCCTACCGGAACGGCGGTTCGTCGAAGGCGCGGAGTTTGCGCGAGTGCAGCTTGGCGCCCTTGTCGGCGGCGAGCATTTCGAGGGTTTCGATACCGATGCGGATGTGTTCGCCGATGGCGCGTTCGTAGAAGCGGTTGGCTGCGCCGGGGAGCTTGATCTCGCCGTGGAGCGGCTTGTCGGAGACGCAGAGCAGCACGCCATAGGGCACGCGGAGGCGATAGCCGTTGGCGGCGATGGTGGCGCTTTCCATGTCGATGGCGATGGCGCGGGACTTGTTGAAGCGCCGGGCGCTGGCGGTGAAGCGCAGTTCCCAGTTGCGGTCATCGGTGGTGACAACCGTGCCGGTGCGCAGGCGCCGCTTCAGGGCATCGCCGGTTTCGCCGGTGACGCGGGCAGCCGCTTCCTGCAGGGCGACCTGGACTTCGGCGAGGGCCGGGACCGGGATTTCCGGTGGCAGGACGGAATCGAGGACATGGTCTTCGCGCAGGTAGGCGTGGGCAAGCACATAGTCGCCGATGGACTGGCTGTGACGCAGGCCGCCGCAATGGCCGACCATGAGCCAGACCTGCGGACGCAGGACCGCGAGATGATCCGTGATCGTCTTGGCGTTCGACGGGCCGACGCCGATATTGACCAGCGTGATCCCTGCCCCGTTGGGCGCGCGCAGGTGATAGGCCGGCATCTGGAAACGGCGCCATGGGGCGGCGTCGATGTCAGCGCGCGAGGCTTCGGTGACGTCGGAGACTTCCAGCCCGCCGGGGACGGAGAGCGAGGTATAGTGGCTGTCGGTGCCGATCTGGGTCAGCGCCCAGTCGCAGAAGGCGTCGACATAGCGGTGATAGTTCGTGAAGAGAACATAGTGCTGGAAATGCTCGACCGGCGTACCGGTATAGTGCTGGAGCCGCTTCAGCGAGAGGTCCACTCGCGGGCCGTCGAACAGGGCGAGCGGGTGGGTCTCGTAGGGCTCGTAGAGTTCGCCATCGGCCACTTCGTCGCCAATGTCCGCCAGTTGCGGGCTGGGGAACCAGCGGGCGAGTTCGGCGGGCGAGATTTCCTCAAGGCCTTCGGCCTGGCCCTGTTCCCAGACATAGGCATAGGGAATTTCCTGCGACGAGCGCTCGACGACGACCTCGATGTCATAGTCGCGCATCAAAGGCGTCAGCTGTTCGATCAGGTAGGGACGGAAGAAATCCGGCCGGGTGAAGCTGGAAATATAGATGCCGGCTTCGGACATCTTGCCGAAGGCGCGGGAGATGGGCGGCGGCGGGCCGTCGGGATCATAGGTGAGCCGGATCTGCGGATAGCAGAAGGCGCCGCTGTCGCGCAGATTGGTGTCGGGCGGCGTGCCCTTGTGGAGGTAAAGGTCGAGCGCGCCGGAAAGGGCCTCGACGGCTTCGCTGTAAAGCTTGTCCAGCGCGTCAACGACCGCTGCAGGTGTGGTGAGTTTCGTCATAGGCCCAGATGCCGGAAATGGACTGAGTCGTCAATTGCTGCTGCCAGCGAAGGCGATATCGCATGGCGCACTTCCCTCAGGAGTTGAGAGGGCTTGGCGCGCGCAAAAATCGGAATAGTTTCAGTCGCAACCTTGGGAGGGGATAATGCGTGCACGCCTGTTTGACGGCGCCGTGGCCCTGTCGGCCGCAGCGGGGGCCGGGCTGGAAATGATCCTGTCACTGGCTCCGCCCAATCCGCACGGGCTGGCGGGCACGGTGATCGAGTATTTCAGCTATTTTACGCTGGATACGAATGTGCTGGTCGCTGTGGCCATGGGCTGGAGCGCGCTGGCGCCGGAGAGCGGGCCGGGAAAATTCTTTTCGAAACCCGGCCTGCGGGCCGCCATCACGCTCTACATCCTGCTGGTGGCGCTGGTGTATCACTTCATGCTGCGCGAGCTGTGGACGCCCCATGGCTGGGAGAAGATCTCCAATTTCATCCTCCATTATGTGACGCCAGTCATGATGCTGAGCAACTGGCTGCTGATTTCGCGCAAGGACGGGCTGCGGCTGTCACAGGTTCCGGCCTGGATGGCGTTCCCGGCCGTCTATGCCACGCTGGTGCTGCTGCGCGGGCAACTGACCGGCATGTATCCCTATGGCTTCCTAAATGTCGCCGAGATCGGGTGGCGTGCTTCGCTGACCCATATTGTCGAACTGATCCTGGCCATGGGGCTGGCGGGATGCGTGATGGTCGTGGCGGCGCGCAGGCTGCCGCAAGCCCCGTTAAGCGTGATGCCCGCCAAATAGGCGCCCTGTCGATTATTGCGGCGTGAGAGACAGGGATTTTCGACGGCTCTCGTACATCGTGTAGAGGATCAGGCCGACGAGAATGGCCAGGAGAACCGCGCTTGAGCCCGCCGTGCCAATGCCGAGGCCGCCCTTGTCCGGTGACTTTGTGAGCAGGTCTCCCATCGTTGCGCCGAAGGGCCGCGTCAGCACGAAAGCCGCCCAGAACAGCGCCGTGCGGGAAATGGGCGTGAAGAAATAGCCGAGCACGCAGAGACCGATGGCGCCGGAGATTATGAGGTTCGACAGCCCGTAGCCAAGGCCCGAACTGTCAGCGAGATAGTCTCCCAGCGCCGTGCCCAGCGTGTTGGAGACGAGGATGGCCGCCCAATAGAACAGCTCGACCGGCGGGCGGTGGATATGGTCGACCCGGATGGAGCCCATGGCGAAGCGCCATGTCAGCAGCACGGCAACGAGGAGGCCGGCGAGAATGCCCGCGCCGGTGGCATAGCCAAGGCCGAGCGAGCGGTCCATGTAATCGGAAATCGTGGTGCCCGCCGTGGAGGTGGCCAGGATGACGGCCCAGTAGAGGAAGGGGTGAAAGCCTTTGGCGCGCATCTGCAGGGCCAGCGCGACGAGGAAGAAAGCGATGAGGATGAGCGAGCTGGCTGCGTAGCCGATGTTCAGTGTCATCGAGAGCAGGTCGCCGCCTGTCTCGCCGACCGTGGTGGCGCAGATCTTCATGATCCAGAAGATGAAGGTGACGTTTGCGACCTTGTTGGCAATCTCGGTCGTGTCATTGGCGGGTGTGGGGAGGATCATGCTGGCGCGTTCCTTTTGGGCAAGGCAGCCTGTGGTCTTGCGGACAGGTTCGGGGCTACACCCAATGACCACGGATGTAATCATATCTTTTTGTAATATTCCGAAGGCACTGCAGCACGGGCGACCGGTGCAGGTGGTCCCTGCCCGGCCGATCTTGCGTTGCGGTTGGCGCCTGCGGGGTCAGGACGTGTCGGCGTGCGCGAGGGCTTTCAGCGCGACAGCGTGAATGTCCTGCATGGCTTCGCGTTCGTCCCTGTCCTGACGGCGACTGCGCACGATTGGCGGCAGCTCTTCGGCGAGGAGCGGCGCAGGCTCGGGCGCGCCGAGGTCTTGCGCGAGGCGCTTTGCCATGCGGGCAATGTGGCGGGCCGGGTCGGCATAGACATCGCGCAGGGCGACGGCGCGGCGCACGAGCGCCTGGGCGGGAATGAGATCGTCCGGACGGGGCGGATATTCGCCGGGCTCCGGTGGCGGCAGGGGCTGGTCGAGATACAGCAGGCGCGGGCGCGGGGCCGCGGCGCGCCTCGGCGGCCTGGGCGCGATGGCACCGGGGCGCGGCCGGGGATCGGAGAGGCGGAAGACGGGACGCGTGAAGAGCGGGCGGCGCGCAGGGCGGGCTGGCCTGGGGCCGGGCTCTCTGGCCTGATCGCGGCTGCGCACGGGGAGAACCGGCAGAGGCTGTTCCAGAACCATCAGCACGAGCAGGCGGCGCGTGAGCATTTCCAGCCGGACAAGGCGCGCCTTCAGGAGGGCGCATTCGGCCCGCTTGAGGAAGGGCCGGCAGAGCGTGAGACCGAGGCGCAGGCTGCCCGCCAATTCATGGGCGTGATAGTCCGCCCGCCGCCAGGAGACGATGACAAGGCTGCGCAGGGAATCGGAAAGGCTGAACATGGGATTGATCATGCCACGGGTCCGGGAGGGGGCGGAAAGCGGAGGGGCAAAAGGGCCGGAATCGCCGATGCCTGCTGGAGTGTCGGCATGTACAGGTGTGGGACAGACTGGCGCCTGCGTGCGAATCAGCCGCCGGGACCACCGCAGGGTCTCGCGGGCGGTGCCGGGCGCACGATCCACCCACGATGGCGCTGGGGATCGTGTCCGGCCCCTGTAGAAGGCCTTGCAGATTGCGGCGCTGGCTGGCGGTTTGGCCCTGCCCTGTTATGCCGGGCCATGACAGGGCGCAGGGGCGGCGCGAGCCTGCGGAATTTTGGACCAAATCGACTCGAATCCCCACATGTATTGTTTTTATGATATTTATGGCCAAATATTCCGCTACGGAAGGCTGCGAAATGAGCCACTTATCATGCAAATATGCATGCCAGACCTCCAGATTTCGGGATTCTTAGCGCCATTTCAGATGAAGGTTTGGGCAACCGCGCCCGCTAAACAGGCGATGACAGAACAGACGCAGCGTTTGACATAAAATTCGCGTTTCAATCGTTGCGTTGCTGCGCCTGCGAGAACATTATTGCAGTGCAGCATGAGTTGGCTGTTCCCGGTTGGCCAGTGCGCGGATGAGCGCATTACGGGGAGCAGCGGTCATAAGGCTCAGTTGCGGGGGGAGTTTCCTGTCGGATTTTCCGGCGCTAACTTCTTGAAGGGCTAAACCCATGTTGAAACCAATTGCATCGATCATGGCCGCTGCCGTGATCCTCTCTCCAGTCGCTTTTGCGGAAGCGCAAACCCCCATCACTGTCGAAATCGAATACGACAAGGACCTGGTGGCGCTCGATTCCGGCGCACCTGTCGTGATGGCTTCCATCGAATCCCAGGCCAAGAAAGCCTGCACGAGCTATGTTCCCGTCTTCGGCGGCTATTACACAGACCGCAGCTGTGTCGACGATATCGTGTCGGCCGCCATCTCCAAGATCAACGAACAGCAGGCAAGCGAAGGTCGTAAAACGGCTGACAAATTCGCTCAGCAGGCCGTGATGATCCTCGCCGACGCGGAACAACGCTAGGCCATTTCCTCCCGGTCTTGTGCGTTGGAGGGGTCGCCCACGGCCACGGGCGGCCCCTCACTTCACCTATTGAGGGAAATCTGTATCCTGTTCTAGAATCTGAAGGACAAAGTGATCGAACCATGTATGTTCGTGCTTTGAACAGGGCGGCGTGAGAGCGCCGCCTTGTCTGCTTTGGTGACTGGACCGGCCATTATGGCCGATGATGGATACGGGATGATTTTCAAGCACGGAAACGGCGCGTTTCCTTCCAGTCCGACTGACCCGCGGATGCTGCAGCTCGCGATGAATGCGGCTGGCATCGGCGTATTCCTGTATGACGTCGCCAATGACCGGCTGAGCTGGGATGCCCGCACCCGCGAATTGTTCGGCGTGCCGCATTTCGACAGCGTGCAGCCCATCGACATCATGATCCAGCTGACCCATGAGGACGACCGGGCCTGGGTGGCGCGGGCGGCCAGTGATGCCCTGAACCCGAAGGGGAGCGGCACCTATACGGTCGAGCATCGCACCCTGATGCAGGACGGTAGCGTGCGCTGGGTGGCCGTGAACGGACGCACCGATTTCGAAACCGTGGGCGATAAGCGCCGCGCGGTGATGACCTGCGGTGTCGTGCGCGACATTACCGAGGAACGCGCCATCATGGACGAGCTGATGGTGACGCAGACGAACCTGACCACCGCGGTCGAGGCGGCCAATCTCGGCATATTCCAGTCCGACTTCATCAATAATACATCGCGCTGGGACCGGCGCGCCGTGATGCTGTTCGGGGCTGACGCCGAGGGCGCGCAGCTGGGCGAGCGGGAAATCTTCGAGTCGATCCATCCCGATGACTATGAAGAGGTGATGGCGGCGATCCAGCGCTCGATGGACCCTGATGGCGATGGCGAATACAAGGCCGACCACCGCATCAAGGGCCCCGACGGCGCGTTCCGCTGGATCGGCGTGCGCGGCAAGACCGAGTTCGGAATCCACAAGGGCCAGCGGGCGCCCCTCTTCCAGCGCGGCGTCGTGTTCGACCGGACCGAGGACAAGCTGCGCGAGGAACTCTCGGCGCTGCATGTGCGCGAGATGAACCACCGCGTGAAGAACACGCTGTCGCTGGTCACGTCGATCATGAACCAGACGCTGCGCTCGTCGGAAGACCTCGACGATTTCCGCGAGAAGTTTTCCGGACGGGTCGGGGCGATTTCATCGGTGCACTCGATCATCGTGGATGGCACCAGCACGCCGGCGCGCCTGCGTGACCTGATCGAAAGCCAGGTGCAGCCCTATGTGCCGGACACGGGCGACTGCCTGGAAGTCGAGGGCGAGCCGGTGCTGCTGACCGCGGAGCGGGCGCGGGCGCTCGGCCTCGTGCTGCACGAACTGGTGACGAATGCCAGCAAGTATGGCGCGCTGAGCGTGGCCGAGGGCAAGGTGCGGATTGGCTGGACGCGCGTGAGCGAAGACGGCCACGACTTTGTCGACATCCGCTGGGAAGAGACGGGCGGGCCAGCCGTCTCGCCGCCGGAGCGCACGGGCTTTGGCAGCAAGCTGATCCAGAGCCTGCTTGGCAAGGGTGACGGATCTTTCGCCAACATGGATTACCTGCCCGGCGGCGTGCAGGTTCACATGCGGGTCGGCCTCGAAGCGGACTGATCCGGCCGCCGGGCCATTCCTCCATTTCGATTGAAGCGAGGCCCCCTTCCGGCGGCCCTGCCCAGATTTCGATTGACGCGCGCCGTATTTGTAACAGTATTACATTACATTAATTGACACGGGACCGGATGACCGGCCCGGCAAAACCGGAGGAAACACGCATGCTGAACTCAACTGCAACTCGCACACCGGCCGCCGCACTGATGGCCCTGCCCGTCGCTTATGGCCTGTTCCTGCTGATGAATTCGCTGATCGACGTGAAAGAGATCACGCTGGAGCCGGTCGCCTCGCGTATCCTGGATGTGATCACGCCGCAGCGGCCGGACCCGGATGCGCCGGTGACAAAGCGCACAAAGCCCACTCCGCTGGAATCGGCCACACAGCCGCCCCCGCCGCCACGCGCCTCAGCCACGCATACGGACATTATCCTGCCGACGCCGTTCATACACGGCGCCGTGCCGACCGGCGTGCCGACCCATGTGAAGATGCCGACCATCGGCCCGGTGATGATTTCCTCGCGCGACTATCAGGTCGTGCGCCCGCCTTTGCCCACCTATCCGCGCCGGGCCGCCGAGCGGGGCATTTCGGGAACCTGCAACGTGGCCTTCAGCATCGACCCGCGCGGCAAGCCGTTCCGCGTCTCGGCGGTGTGTTCGGACCCGATCTTTGTGAGCGAAGCGGAAGGCTCTGTCGCGAAAGCCGAGTTCGCCCCGCAACTCGTCGACGGCCAGTTCGTGACCGTGACGGGGCTGGAATACCCGCTGGAGTTCAAGTTGGGGGAGTGAACGTCTCCGCCTCAACCTCCCCCGCGTGCGGGGGAGGTTGAACGGGACTACTCCGCCGGAACGGAGGCGGATTTGCGTTTGTCGAAATTGGTCCAGACGCCGTCTTCGCCGTGCCAGTCGCCGCGGGTTGCGCCCTTGGAATATTCGGTGGCGCGCTGTTCGAAGAAGTTGGCGTGCTCGACCCCGTTGAGGATTTCCGAGAGCCAGGGCAGCGGGTGCTTTTCGAGGCCGTAGATCGGCTCGAGCTTCAGCTGGCCGAGGCGCCAGTCGGCGATATAGCGGATGTATTGCTTGATATCGTCGGGTGTCATGCCTTCGATCTCGCCGGCTTCGAAGGCCAGTTCGATGAACTTGTCTTCAAGGGCAACCACGGTGCGGCAGCATTCGCGGATCTTCTCGCGCAGGGCGTCGGTCATCACGCCGGTTTCCGCGCAGAAAGCGTGGAAGAGCTTGATCATGCCTTCGCAGTGGAGCGACTCGTCCCGGATCGACCAGGTGACGATCTGGCCCATGCCCTTCATCTTGTTGAAGCGCGGGAAGTTCATCAGCATGGCGAAGCTGGCAAAGAGCTGGAGGCCCTCGGTGAAGGCGCCGAAGACGGCCATGGAGACGGCGATGTCTTCATTGGTCTCGCAGCCGAACTGGCCGAGATAGTCGTGCTTGGCCGACATCTCCTGGTATTCCA
The DNA here is from genome assembly GCF_000682695.1 of Hyphomonas chukchiensis. GTDB lineage: Bacteria > Pseudomonadota > Alphaproteobacteria > Caulobacterales > Hyphomonadaceae > Hyphomonas > Hyphomonas chukchiensis. The sequence continues at coordinate 38,708 of NZ_AWFG01000010.1, forward strand.
TGAAGGCGGAGAATTCCGAATCGGGCATGCCGATGGTTTCCAGCAGCAGCGCATAGGCCGCGATGTGGATCGTCTCCATGTTGGAGAAGGAGGCCAGCATCATCGACACTTCGGTCGGCTTGAAGAGCGGCATGTAATTGGTCATGTAGTTCGCGCCGACTTCGACGTCGGACTGCGTGAAGAAACGGAAGATCTGCGTCAGCAGGTTCCGCTCGCCGTCAGACAGCTTGACCGCCCAGTCCTTGCAGTCCTCACCCAATGGCACCTCTTCGGGCATCCAGTGGACCTGCTGCTGCTTCTTCCAGAACTCATAGGCCCACGGGTAGCGAAACGGCTTGTAGGCAAAGCTGGGGGTCAGCAGTCCTGGCAAATTCTGGTGTCCGTCAGCCATGGGGGCCTCCTTGGGTGTTCATGTCGATATGTGGAGCAATATACACCACATATAGTGCTTCAATCAGGTTAATGCCGCAAGATGTTCCGGTAACGATTGCGACACTTGTCCACAGGCCTGCACACAGGAAATGCGCTGGCGACGGCTTTGCGGGCAGCTGCGCGCCCCTCATCCTTATACGCCGAAACCGGGCATGAGTCCCTCCCGGGCTGATAAGGGGTGTGGCGGCAGAAACGCGGACAGCCTGAAAGCGCATTATCGCATCGGATTTGCACGTCACATTAGCTTATTGTTTATCACATAGAATATATGGTCGTGATGTGTGCAGTTGATAGCCCTTCCTCCGACCCTGAATGGCCTGCGCTCTGGCTAGCGCATCCATAGGCTCAGTAGAGACACTCCCGATGATCGTCGCACTTGAACACCTTCGACAGGTTTTTGATGCCCTGCCTTATCCGATCTTCGCCAAGAACGCGAAGCATCAATGGATCTATGGCAACACCGCCTTCGAGCATCTCATTGGCACCAAAGACTATATCGGAAAGGATGATACTGCCTACTTTCCGATGGAGCAGGTCAAGGTGTTCCGCACCCAGGACCGCCGCGTCTTTGGTAGCGAAGAGAGCCTCAACGAGGAAGAGATCGGCGAGGGCCTTTTTGCGCTGACCCGCAAGATGCCCCTGACACTGCCGGACGGCTCGGTCGGCCTGGTCGCCATCATTCTCGCAACGCTCAAATCCGATAAAAACCGCACGGATAGATCATGGATATCCGAAGCCCTGAAACGTGAGCCGGCAGCCCAGGCCGAGCATCTTGAATCGACCTGGTCGCAGCGGACCGAAGAGCTGCAGAAGCGCCTGAACGCCGTCGAGAGTATGCACTCCAGTACACTGCAGATTGCACGGACGGATACGGCGACAGGCCTGATGAACCGTCTCGGGTTTGATGCCGAACTGGAAAAAGCCATTCATGCCGCCAAGGAGACCGGCAAGCCTTTCGGCGTCGCGTTCATCGATGTCGACCGGTTCAAGCAGATCAATGACCGGTTTGGCCATGCCGCCGGCGACAAGGTGCTGACCGCAGTGGGAAGGCGTCTGAACGAGTTGCCTGATGTCTTTGCGGTGGCGCGCTGGGGCGGCGATGAATTCGCGCTTCTGACCGAACTGCCAAATATCGGCCAGGAAGCCTTGAGGCAGGGATTTGAAGAGGCGCGCCAATACGCCTTCCGCCCAGTCAAGGACCATAATCGCAGGATCAATATTTCCGGTTCTGCCGGAATGTCTGTCTATCCTGATGATGCGACCGATCCCGAAGAGCTGATGCGTTATGCAGACATCGCCCTGATCCAGGCCAAGCAGTCCGGTCGCGGGCGCGTGGTGCTTTTTGACCACAAGCTCAACGAGGCCGAAAAGCGCCGCACACAGATCATGCGTGACTTGCCGGAAGCCATCACAAATGGTGAAATCGTTCCCTATTATCAGCCCATCATCTGCACGTCGAAGCGTCTTGTACGCGGCGTGGAAGCGCTGGCGCGCTGGACGCACAAGGATTTTGGTCCCATCGATCCGGCTGAATTGTTTGAACTTGCCCATATGTGCACAATGGCCGGTGATCTCGACAAGCATCTGCGCGGGAAGGCCTTTGAGCAGGTCAAGCCATGGCTGGACAATGGCCTGATCAATTACCTGTCCCTCAACATTTCGCCGCAGGACATCGCCTGTGAGGATTTCGCGACGAAATTGCTCGGCAGGCTCGCCGCTATGGCAATCAGTCCCGAGCAGATATGCGTTGAGATTCTGGAATCTGCCATTGTCGGCGATCTTGAGTCAGCGCAGGCCAATCTTGAGCAACTCAGTTCAGCCGGCGTGCAGATTGCGCTGGACGATTACGGCACGGGATTTTCAAACCTGCGGGCGCTGCTGGACCTGCCGCTGGACAAGCTGAAACTGGACCAGTCCCTGGTGCGCGCGCTTGGCGCGAACAACAAGGTGGCCAACCTGCTGACCTCGATCATGGAACTGGCAAAGGCGATGAATGTGCGCGTGGTGGCCGAGGGTATCGAAACGCGGCTTCAATCCACCTTTGTCACCTCCATCGGATGTGACCTGATGCAGGGCTATCTGTTTTCACAGCCCCTGCCCTACGCCCAGATGGATGCGTGGCTGTTTGAATATCGCGAGAAAGTCGCCTGAGACCCGACAGCTGAAAGCGCCGGCGACGGATTTGCTGACTGACGCCGTTGAATGATATCCTGAGCCAAAGCGAGGATCGCGTGGAATGCGGATATGGATCTGTCTGGCGGCCGTCATGGCCTTTTGGCTCGCGCCCGTGCCCTCCGCGCAGGCGGAAACCTATCTCGATGTGCCCTATGCAAGCCTGCCGGGCGTCGATCCCGAAAGCCTCAGTCTCGACATTTATACGCCGGAAGGGGCGAAGGATGCGCCGGTCCTGGTGATGGTGCATGGGGGCGGATGGCGACGTGGCAGCAAGACCAATGCGGTCGGCGACAGCCATGTGCCCTATTTCACCGGGCAGGGATTTGTCTACGTCTCGATCAATTACCGGCTGGCGCCGGATGACCCTTTCCCGGCCTTCATGGAAGATGCCGCTGCAGCGGTCGCCTTCGTGCACCGCGAGATTGGACGCTATGGCGGCGACCCGGACAATATTTTCCTGATGGGGCATTCGGCGGGGGCGCATATTGCGGCGCTGCTGTCGGTGGATGGGCAATACCTTGCGGCGCAGGGCCTGACGCCGGCGGTGCTGAAGGGCACCGTGCTGCTGGATGGGGCGGCCTATGACATTCCGGACCTTGCCCGCTTTGGCGGACGGCGCCTGCCTCGGCTTTACCGCCAGCCCTTTGGCGACGACCCGGCCGTGTGGCGGGCAGCATCGCCGACGCTGCAGGTGAAGGCCGGAACACCGACGCCGCCCATGCTGATCTTCCATGTCGACCGGCCCGGCGCTGGCGAGGCCTCGAACGCGCTGGCAGATGCGCTGCGCGGCGCGGGCCATTCAGCACGCGTGGTGGAGGCGGCGGACCGCTCGCACCGTACGCTCAATCGCAGCCTTGGCGAGGCTGACGATGCCTACGCCCCGATGATCGCGGAATTCATCCGGCAGGAATAGCGCTTCAGCGCGCGTGGCGCGGACGGGGCGACGCGGGCGGTGGCGGGAGGATGGAACGCGCCGCGGTCGGACCCACGGCGTTTATGCCAGCGCCGATGGCTGGCATCGTCGGCATGTCGAGTGGGACGACCTCCGTTTCGGACTCCAGCCGGTGCTCGGCGCGTATTGCGCGGCGATAGACCACGAAAGCCAGAACGGCGAGGCCGACAACCGAGATGGCCAGCGCGATGTTCACGATTGTCTGAGGGGTGTGGAGTTCCGCGAGGAGGGTCCAGACGGCGGTGAGGTCGACTATGGCCGTGATCTCCATGATGAGGAGCGTCATGACCAGGGCTTTCAGGAAGCGGCCCATGAGATGTGTTGTCCATGAAAACACCAGCAAGCGCTGGCACAGATGACATTATCTGCTTCTGCCGAATGGCCCGCAAGATGGATTTCTCAGATGCCTAGTGAATCGCCGCGCAGGCCGCCGGGACATGCGCGCCGAGCATGGGGAGGCCCTCGGTGCAAAGCTCAAGCCCGCCCTGCCACATCATGTGCAGCGCGACATAGACGATGATGCCAAGGCCGACAAAGGCGATCCAGCGATGCTTGCCGAGTATGCGCGCGATGAATGATGAGGCGAGCCCCATCAGCAGGATCGACAGCGTGAGGCCGAAGACCAGCACCCAGGGGTGTTCGCGCGCGGCACCGGCGACGCCAAGCACATTGTCGAGCGACATGGACACGTCGGCGAGAATGATCTGCATGACGGCGGCGCGCAGGGACTTGGCAGGCTTTTGCCCGGCAATGGTGCCATCGCCGTCAAGGTCTTGCCCCGCAAGGGCTTCGGCCGCGTCATGGGCGGCGTGTTCCTGCAGCTCGCGCCACATCTTCCACGCGACCCAGAGGAGCAGGACACCGCCGGCAAAGAGGAGGCCAACGATCAGCAGCAGCTCGGCCGCGATCAGCGCGAACAGGATGCGCAGCACGGTGGCGGCGATGATGCCGATGAGGATGGCCTTGGCGCGCTGGTGCTTTGGCAGGCCAGCTGCCGCCATGCCGATGACCACGGCATTGTCGCCCGCCAGGACGAGGTCAATTGCGATAACGGCGAAGAACGCCTGAATGAGTTCCGGCGTCAGGAAATCTGGCGTCATGGGGGACCCTTATCCCCGGAACGGGCCGGAGGATTGCTGCACCTTCAATATGGGAGGCGTCGCGCGGCGGGGCAATGGCACAGGTTCAGGCGCAGGTGTGGAGAATGCAGTTCGTGCAGGGGCAGCATGTATCGGAATGCGGGCGCGCGTCGGCAGGCGTAAACCCCATCCATGCCAATATGGAGACGGACATGAAAGACCTTGAGAGACTGGTTTACGGATTTGGCGACACACCGCACGGGCGGATCGTGGTGGCCCGGAGTGAGAGCGGCATCCGCGCGGTGCTGTTCGGCGCGGATAATGCGGCGCTGGCGGAAGACTTGGCGGCGCGCTTCCCGGACGCCGACCTTGTGCCGGCCGGGATGGGGATGGACCGGGCGATTGCGCAGGTCGTTGATGTCATGCTGGGCGAGGCGCCGGTGGGCGAGTTGGTGCTGGACCTTAAGGGCACCGCGTTTCAGCTGGCGGTGTGGGATGCCCTGCGCGCGATACAACCCGGCGACACGGCCTCCTACGCGGAAGTGGCGGCGGCCATCGGCAAGCCGGGCGCGGTGCGAGCGGTTGCGGCCGCCTGTGCAGCCAATCCGGTGGCGGTGATTGTGCCGTGCCACCGCGTGGTGCGGAGCGATGGGAGCCTGAGCGGCTATCGCTGGGGCGTCGAGCGCAAGCGGGCGCTGCTTGCCTGGGAGACGGCTGCGTGAATGTTGCGGCGATTGACTGGACCTCTGTTGAGGCAGGGCTGGATGCGACCGGCTTTGCCTCGCTGGGCGTATTGATCGAGGCGGATGCGCGGGCGGGCCTGATCGGTGCCTATGGTGAGAGCGACCTCTACCGGAGCCATGTGCATATGGCGCGGCACGGGTTTGGGCGGGGCGAGTACAAGTATTTCCGCTATCCCCTGCCCGGCCCGATCGCAGCGCTGCGCGAGGCGCTCTATCCCGCCTGCGCAGACATCGCCAATCGCTGGGCCGAGCGGATGCGGACGGAGATGCGCTACCCACCAGATCATGCTGAGTTTATCGCGACATGCCATGCAGCGGGACAGACGCGGCCGACGCCGCTGATGCTCTCCTATAAGTCCGGGGACTATAATTGCCTGCATCAGGACCTGTATGGCGGGATCGTTTTTCCGCTCCAGGTCGTTATCCTGTTGAGTGAAGCAGATGATTTTGACGGCGGTGAATTCGTGATGACCGAGCAGAGACCGAGGATGCAGTCGCGGCCGCACGTGGTGCCGCTGCGCGCTGGCGAAGCGGTCGTGTTTGCGGTCAACGAACGGCCCGTGAAAGGCGCGCGCGGCGAGTACCGCGTGAAGATGCGGCACGGTGTCAGCACGCTGACGCGGGGCGCGCGGTTTGCGACGGGCATTATCTTCCATGAGGCGACGTGATGGCTGACCTGTTGAGCGATCTGAGGCCGGGCGAGGCGTGGCATGGCGAGGGCGTGCTGCACCTGCCGGGCTTTGCCGATGCGGCGGCGATGTGGGCCGCGCTGCAGCCTGTGCTGGCGGCGGCGCCGTTCCGCCACCTCGTGACGCCGGGGGGCAAGACCATGTCGGTGTCGATGACGAATTGCGGACGGGTCGGCTGGGTGTCTGACAGGGCGGGTTATCGTTATCAGGCGGTTGACCCGCTGAGCGGGCGGCCCTGGCCGGACATGCCGGAGGCTTTGCGCGCTGTCGCGGTGCGGGCGGCGACGGCGTTCGGAGCGGCAGGTTTTGACCCGGATGCCTGCCTGATCAATTGCTATGAGGTGGGCGCGCGCCTCACGCCACATCAGGACCGGGACGAGCAGGACCTTGGCGAGCCGGTCGTGTCCGTATCGCTCGGCCTGCCGGGGCGATTCGTGATTGGCGGGACGGAACGGTCAGGGCCGAAGCAGACAGTGCTGCTGGAGCATGGCGATACGCTCGTATTCGGGCGCAGTGCGCGCCTTGCCTATCATGGCGTGCTGCCGGTGAAGGCCGGTGATCACCCGATGATGGGCGCAAGGCGCATCAGCCTGACGTTTCGCAAGGCGGGGTGATTGCCTCGACAAAGCCCCTGCCCGCGTGTCACGCTGCAAAAAAACGAGGGAGAAGACGATGCAAGTTGCCGCCTATGCCGCCAAGAGCCCGGAATCGCCGGTTGAGCCACTCGAGATCACCCGGCGCGACCTGCAGCCGAATGATGTGCTGATCGACATTACCTGGTGCGGGGTGTGCCACAGCGACATTCATACGGCACGCAATGAATGGGGCCGGACGAAGTATCCCATCGTGCCCGGACACGAGATTATCGGAAAGGTCAGCGCGGTTGGCGCGGATGTGACCAAGCACAAGGTGGGCGACACGGTTGGCGTGGGCTGCCTTGTCGATGCCTGCCTCTCGTGTGGCGCCTGTCATGATGGCGACGAGCAATATTGCGAGAAAGGTTCGGTCGGCACATATGGCGGCACCGAGCCGGTGATCGGCGGCGTGACGCAGGGCGGCTACTCGAAACAGATCCTCGTGCGCGACGAATTCGTGCTGAAGGTTTCAGACAAGCTCAATCCGGCGGAAGTGGCGCCCCTGCTGTGCGCAGGCATCACCAGCTGGTCGCCACTGAAACACTGGAACGTCAAAAAAGGCGACAAGGTCGGCGTGATCGGGCTGGGCGGGCTTGGCCATATGGGCGTGAAGTTTGCCGTGGCGATGGGCTGCGAAGTGGTGATGATCACGACGTCGGAAGAGAAAGGCGCCGATGCCAAGCGGCTGGGCGCGCATGATGTTCTGGTGTCGACCGACCGGGAGGCGATGAAGGCGCAGCGGGGCAGTTTCGACTTCCTGCTGAACACCGTGCCGGTGAAGCACGACCTGAACCCCTACCTGATGCTGCTGGCGCGCAATGGCACGATGGTGATTGTCGGTGCGATCGAACCGCTGGAGCCGATGCATGGCGGCCTGCTGCTGAGCGGGCGCAAGCGCGTGGCGGGATCAGGCATTGGCGGCATCGCGGAGACGCAGGAGATGCTGGACTTCTGCGCCGAGCATGGCGTGACCAGCGACGTGGAAGTGATCGCGATGAAGGATATCAACGCCGCCTATGACCGCGTGGTCAAAGGCGACGTGAAATACCGGTTCGTGATCGATATGGCGACGCTCTAGCGGGCGACCGAGATGGAGAAGGCGCCAAAGCGCTGCGGCGTGATCTGGGCGTCGAATTCCTCGGTGCGGTTCACATAGGTGAAGGCGAACTGGACTTCGCGATAGTGTATTGCGAGGCCGGCCTGCAGGTCGCCGACATAGGTCTTGCGATCATCGACGCGGGGGCTGTCGCGCCAGAGGTTGCCATCGAGGAACATGTCGCGGCCGACGGCGCGGCCAGCGACGCCCATGAAGAAATAGCCGCCCATCGGATTCTCGTCGGTGCCGGGGATGAATTCGCCCGCGCCTGACAGGGCGGGACGGATGCGCGGCGGGCCGAAACTGGAATCGAGATCCCAGCCGATCCGCGCGGTCAGGCCGGAGGAGGCATAGGTGCGCACATTGCCGAGCGCACCGCCAAGGTCGAAGCCGAGATCGGTCTCGACGCCGAGCGGCAGCGTTGGCCCCGGAAGGCGGTAAAGGCGCTGGGCGATGATCTCGACGCCGGGCTCATCCTTCAGCTGGCTGGTCCAGCCCTGTGCCTCGGCAACGCCGATGATCCGGTGGAAATTGTTCTGGACGAACTCGCCGCCGGCCGAGGGACCGACAATGCCGAGATTGACCTGCAGCGTGTCCTGCGTGTTGCCATTCGTGCCGACAATCGTGCCTGAAGCATAGAGCCAGCCGGCATAGGGCCGGTCTGTCGGGTCGGGCACGGCCAGCGTCTTGTCCTCGGGCGTGAAGATGACGTGGCTGAGGGCAAAGCCCTGGCGCAGCTCCTGGCGCTTCAGATCAAGGAAGGGAATGCGGTCGGCAACCCATTCGAGCGCCGGAAAGATCTCGTCGGCACCGGATACGCGTTCGATGCGCAAACCGTTGGAATAGTTGCGATCGGTGCCGCCGCCGAACTTGTCATTCTCGACGGTGAGCGAGACCACAGCGGGCTTCTTCACCTCCTGGGCATGAGCCAGAGGCGCAACAAAAAGGGCCGCGACAAGCGCGACCCGTGAACATGTGTGGGTCAACTTCATGACCGGTGAAATAGCACCTATCGGCGCATCGTGAAACTTACACCTGCGAAATCTTCAGTGTTGCTGAAGCTGCCATTGCGATCGGAATATTTCACTTCGCGGCGGATATAGCTGAGCGAAAGCTCGCCCCCTGCCCGCTGGATCGATACGCCGGCCTGCATGTCGCCCACAGTGATCTGGTCTGTCAGGGACATGTCGTTGAGATTGGGCGCGAAACTGGTCTTGCCGGCATCCCAGACGAGGGCTTCACCATCGGCCCCGGCGAAGATGTACCATCCCTGTGGCTGGCCGTTCTTGTCGAGGATGTTGAGGTCCCGACCGATCCGGACTTCACCACCGACGCGCTGGCTGAGCAGTTCGCCATCGTCGCGCACGGCAATACGCGGGGCCACGCCCACGTCGAACTTGAGGCCTGTGACCGCGCTCGGCGCCGCGAAAGCGACTTCGGCGGCAATGTCTTTTTCAATCTGGGTTGGCGCGCCCATGCGAAGCTTGCTGCGCTCGGCCGCGAGGGCGACCAGCGCAGGGCTGCCTGTCCACGAAAGTTCCGGCAGGTCCGACGGGACAATGCCCGAAATCGAACCGAAGCTGGCGGCCGTCTGATTATTGAAATCTGCCACCGGGGCTGGCAGCGCGCCGAGGACTGTGCCCGAAAAATGCGCAGGCGCGCCATCGACGACATGAACCGACACATCTGCGGCCGGATCGGCTTGAATATTCTGGGTTCCAAGCGCCGAAGGCACCGCCATGCTCATGCCAAGGCTTGGCGGCACGACCGGTTCGCTCCGGACAAAATCATGCGGAGATGTAGACACACAGCCCTGGCAGGCCATCGTCATGACTGTTGATGCTATTGCGAATACCATACGCCTGACACCCTTCATGGCTAATCCTCGTACGCTTGCGCTTGTAGAGAATTACACCTCACCTGACTTAATGTAGCATAAAGGACACAGGACCCCCAAATGCCTTTCGCCCGTAAAAGATTAATTCTGTCCGATTGTACGCCTTCCTGCAGTTACGGTTCCACAACCCGCAATCTTTTCGTTTTTTCCCGCAAGAACCGCGCCATTTGGCCGGTTTATCTTCTTAATGCGTGTGAATTTTTGTGCGAATTGTGGCAACCTGGGAAGCAACTGCACGCATTTCAGCCAGCCAGACCGTCAACCGGAAAGCGAAAGGCGACCAGCCCGATTGGACTGACCGCCTTGCTGTGAGTGAATTGTATGGCCCGGCCTACTGGCAGGCGAGGCACTCGTCATAATCGGTATTCGGCGTGTCGAGCGTCTGGCCTTCGACACGGTCGGAACCGGCAAAGGCGGCGCGCTGCACCGATTTGGAACGGCAGTAGTAAAGCGACTTCAGGCCGCGTTCCCATGCCGTCCAGTGGAGCATGTGCAGGTCCCACTTGGAGACGTCACCCTTGAGGAACAGGTTCAGCGACTGCGACTGGCAGATATAGGGCGTGCGGTCGGCCGCCAGCTCGATGATCCAGCGCTGGTCGAGTTCGAAGGCCGTCTTGAAGACGTTCTTCTCGTGCTCGTCGAGGCATTCAAGGTGCTGGACCGAGCCCTCATGCTCGAGGATGGACGTCCAGATCTCGTCACTGTTGAGCCCCTTTTGCTCGAGCAGGGTTTCGAGCTGCTGGTTCTTCACCGTGAACGAGCCCGACAGGGTCTTGTGCGTGTAGACGTTGGCCGGGATCGGCTCGATGCCTGCGGATGTGCCGCCGCAGATGATCGAGATCGACGCGGTTGGCGCCACGGCGAGCTTGTGGCTGAAGCGGGCCATCATGCCGACATCGCGGGCATCCTCGCAGGGACCACGTTCCTTGGCGAGCTTGACCGAGGCGGCATCGGCGCCCTGGCGGATGTGCTTGAACATCTTCTCGTTCCACACCTTGGCCATCGCGCCTTCCATCGACACGTTCATTGACTGGAGGAAGGAGTGGAAGCCCATGAGGCCGAGGCCGACCGAGCGTTCGCGCTTGGCGGAATAGACGGCGCGGGCCATTTCCGGCGGGGCGCGCTCGATGAAGTCTTCGAGCACGTTGTCGAGGAAGCGGAAGATGTCTTCGAGGAAGCGCTCTTCCTTCGACCATTCCATGAACTTCTCGGCATTGACCGAGGAGAGGCAGCAGACCGCCGTACGGTCCTGTCCGCGATGGTCGACGCCGGTTGGCAACGTGATCTCGGAGCAGAGATTCGACTGGGTGACCTTGAGGCCGAGCTTGCGCTGGTGGGCAGGCATCGAGTTGTTCACGGTATCGGTGAACAGGAGGTAGGGCTCGCCGGTCTGCATGCGCAGCTCGAGGATTTTCTGCCAGAGCTTGCGGGCATTGATCGTGCGCAGGACTTCGCCCGATTTCGGGCTGACCAGACCATAGTCCTCATCATTGCGGACGGCTTCCATGAAGTCGTCGGTGATATTGATCCCGTGGTGCAGGTTGAGGCTCTTGCGGTTGAAGTCGCCGGACGCCTTGCGGATTTCGAGGAATTCCTCGATTTCCGGGTGGTGCACGTCGATATAGCAGGCAGCCGAGCCGCGGCGCAGGGAGCCCTGGCTGATCGCGAGCGTCAGCGAATCCATCACGCGGATGAAGGGAATGATGCCGGACGTCTGACCGTTCTGGCCGACCTTTTCACCGATGGAGCGGACATTGCCCCAATAGGTGCCGATGCCGCCGCCATTGGAGGCGAGCCAGACATTCTCGGTCCAGGTCTCGACGATATCGTCAAGCGAATCGCCGACCTGGTTGAGGAAGCAGGAAATCGGCAGGCCGCGCGCAGCGCCGCCATTCGAGAGAACCGGCGTCGACGGCATGAACCAGAGCTTGGACATGTAGTCGTAAAGGCGCTGGGCGTGCTCGGCATCGTCGGCGAAGGCCAGCGACACGCGGGCGAACATGTCTTGATACGACTCACCGGGCAGCAGGTAGCGGTCGCGCAGGGTCGTCTTGCCGAACTCGGTCAGCAGGGCGTCGCGCGACGGATCCGTCTGCACGGGCGCGCCTTCGACCACGCGCAAAACCGCCTCGGCACCGGCTTTCGGCTTGCCTTTACGGGGCGAATTTTTGGTCACAGACTTGGCCTCGGATGCAGACATGTGCAGCCCTCCAGTTTCGTTGTTAAATATAGGAACTGAAGCCCCCGGTTGCCAGATATGGCGCCCAACTTCTCTCCTGACACTACATATAGTGTCCGAAGGTTAACGGTCGGTCAACGGGACAATTCTCAAAAGTGTCAAATTTGGCGTGGAATTCGGGTTAATCAAACGTTAACGCGGGGCCGGATCACCCGTCCCAAAAGGCGAATTGCGCCACTGCTTATTCGTGCAGCAGGCGACCCTCTGGGTCAATCCGGAAATCGGGGAAAAAGGCGGAGACAGGCGAACGACCCGGGCGGAACTCGTTGGGGCTGCTTCGTTCCCGATCTGACCCGATTGGCGAATGGCCCGTCCGCCACCTGCCTCCTCCGGGCTATATGCGCGGAGAGACAGCGAATCGCAAGGGCGGGGATGAGTCGGTTTCAGGTATCCCCAAGAATCGCGCGCTCTTCGGGAGAGAATGTGCGGGCCCGCGAGAGGAAGCGCTGCTCGCGGCCATTGTCGAGCGAAAACATGCCGCCACGGCCCGGCACGACATCCAGGATGAGCTGGGTATGCCGCCAGGCGTCGAACTGGCTGGACGATATATAGACGGGCACACCGTCGACGGTGCTGAGGCAGATGTCGACGTCGCCAAGATGGAACTCGCCCGCCGGGTAGCACATGGGGCTCGACCCGTCGCAGCAGCCGCCCGACTGATGGAAGATGATGTCGGGATGATCCTTGCGAATCTCCGCAATGAGCCGCAGCGCCGCCGGGGTGGCGGTGACGCGTGGCGGGATGGTCTGGGCGTCGGTCATGCGACCTCCGGTTTCCGGCACCTGGTAAAGCCTGGGCGTGTTCCGGCGCGCGACAGGGAGGCATGCGCGCCGGAACCGCTTATCGGCCTGAAGGGGCGCCTTCAGGCGATCAAAAGAAGCCGAGCTTTTGCGGGGCATAGCTGACCAGCATGTTCTTGGTCTGCTGGTAGTGATCCAGCATCTTCGAATGATTCTCGCGGCCGATGCCCGACTGCTTGTACCCGCCAAAGGCCGCATGGGCCGGATAGGCGTGGTAGCAATTGGTCCACACGCGGCCCGCCTGAATGGCACGGCCGAAGCGGTAACAAGTGTTCGCGTCGCGGCTCCAGACACCGGCGCCGAGGCCGTAGAGCGTGTCATTGGCGATGGCGAGGGCTTCGGCGTCATCTTTGAACGTGGTGACCGAGACGACCGGGCCGAAGATCTCTTCCTGGAAGACGCGCATCTTGTTGTGGCCTTTGAGGACCGTCGGCTGGACGTAGTAGCCGCCTGCAAGGTCGCCGCCATGGTCGACAGCGGCGCCGCCGATAAGGACTTCAGCGCCCTCCTGACGGCCAATGTCGAAATAGGAGAGGATCTTCTCTTTCTGCTCGGAGGAGGCCTGCGCGCCGACCATGGTGGACGGATCGAGCGGGTTGCCGAGCTTGATGGCCGCGACGCGCTTCAGGGCCCGTTCCATGAAGCGGTCATAGATAGACTCGTGGATCAGGGCGCGCGACGGACAGGTGCAGACCTCGCCCTGGTTCAAGGCGAACATGACGAAGCCTTCGATGGCCTTGTCGAGATAGTCGTCATCCTCGCGCATGACGTCAGCGAAGAAGATGTTCGGCGACTTGCCGCCGAGTTCAAGCGTGACCGGGATGATGTTCTCGGAGGCGTATTGCATGATCAGGCGCCCGGTCGTTGTCTCGCCGGTGAAGGCGATCTTGGCGATGCGCTTGCTGGAGGCGAGCGGCTTGCCGGCCTCGAGGCCAAAGCCGTTGACGATGTTCAGCACCCCGGGCGGCAGGATGTCCGCGATCAGCTCGGCAAAGACGAGAATCGAGGCGGGCGTCTGTTCGGCGGGCTTCAGCACGACGCAGTTACCGGCAGCGAGCGCCGGGGCGAGTTTCCACACAGCCATCAGCAGGGGGAAGTTCCACGGGATGATCTGGCCCACGACGCCGAGTGGCTCATGGAAGTGATAGGCGACCGTGTCATGATCGATCTCGCTGATGCCGCCTTCCTGCGCGCGGATGCAGCCGGCGAAATAGCGGAAGTGATCGACTGCGAGTGGCATGTCGGCGGCCATGGTTTCGCGGATGGGCTTGCCATTGTCCCAGGTCTCGCAGGTGGCGAGGAGTTCGAGGTTTTCCTCCATGCGGTCCGCGATACGGTTGAGCATCAGGGCGCGTTCGGCAACCGAGGTCTTGCCCCAGGCGTCTTTCGCGGCATGGGCAGCGTCGAGAGCGAGTTCGATGTCTGACGCATCCGACCGCGCGATGGCGCAGATCGTCTGGCCCGTGATGGGCGACGGATTGTCGAAATAGCGCCCGGCCCTGGGGGCGACAAACTTGCCGCCGATGAAATTGTCGTAACGCTCCTTGAACGGAGACGTCATTGTCGTGGAATCGAGAAACTGGGTGTCGGCCATGCTGATATTTCCTCCATTGGCTTCTTCGTCGTGATGCGAAGACTGGAGGCAAACATTGTCCCGAACGGACGTGCTGTCAGGTGGGGCGAAACGGGGAGCGGTGGCCAAGTGTCTCAGAACTGAGACAGGTTGCGCCAGAAACGTCAATCCGTGCTGAGGCCCAGCCGGTCCATGCGGCGATAGAGCGTGGCGCGGCTGATGCCGAGGGCGCGCGCGGCGGCGGCCATGTTGCCGTCTGCGCGGGCAATGGCGCGCTTCAGCTCGCGCCGTTCAGCGCTGTCGAGACCCACGCCGCGCTGGTCGGAATCGCCGAAAATGTCGCCGGCGGGGCGCGGGGTGGCGAAGGCGCCCTGGCCAAGATTATAGGCCTGCCGGGCCGCGCGGGTGGCACCGATGACGAGGTCGTCGCCATTGACGGCGAAGAGGACGGCGCCGCGCTGGCCATCGCCCTGCCCGCGCACGATGCGCTGGCCGGCAAAGGCGCTCTGGAAATGATCCGCTTCGATCTGGCGTGCGGCGTCGGCCACGGTCTGCGCGATCAGTGTGGCAAAGGGCTGGGTCAGGTCTGAGCGGCAGGAGGAGACATCAAGCACGGCGGCGAGTTCGCCATGCTCGTCGAACACGGGCGCACCCATGCAGGTCATCACCGTGTTGCTGTCGTGGAAGTGCTGGTCGCGATAGATGGTGACAACCCGTTCCTCGGCAATGCAGGTGCCGATGCCGTTTGTGCCCTGCGTGGCTTCGGACCAGTCGGCGCCCTGCCAGAGCCCGGCGGAGCGGAACATCTTTTCATCCGAGCCGGGTGCGCGCTGGTCAAGCACGATGCCGCCGGTGTCGCAGAGAAGGATGCTGCAGCCCGCAAGGCCGAGACTGGCATGGAGACGGTCCATGACCGGATTGGAAATGGCAAGCATGCGGCCGAGGACGTCGCGGCGCTCTGCGAGGGCCGCTTCGTCAATTCGGACATCCCTGTGCGGGGCATCGGGCGCGAGGCCGTGCGTGGTGAGGGAGCGGGCCCAAGAGGCGGCAATGGCGGACTTGGCTGCGGCACTTCTTGAGAGCGCGATCTGGCGCACATGGTCCGCATGCGCCCCGGTGGGCACGGTTGCGGACGGATCAGGCTTGCTCTCCATGGGCAGAGCCTAGCACGCGGCATCGCGGCCTCAAAGTGGGCAAGACATGCCCCGTTTTTGAGTTGTCCGGGGCAAAGCCTGCTGGTAGGTCTCGCTCTCGCGAAAAACCAGAAGGGGGAAGCGATGACATTCCGACACATCTTGTTGGCAGGCGTCTCTGTCATGTTGGCGGCAGGCAGCGCCGTGGCGAAAGAGGACGAGGCCCCATCCCGGCGCTTCACCGCAGACCGCGTGTTCGACATGGAATACGCGACCGACCCGCAGGTCTCCCCCGATGGCAAGAGCATTGTCTATGTGCGCCATTCGATGGACCGGATGACCGACAAGGACACTGGCCAGATCTGGATGATCGACCTTGCGACAGGTTCCAACCGTCCTCTGGTAAATGGCGGCACGGGCGCATCGTCGCCGCGCTGGTCGCCGGACGGCACACGCCTCATCTATGCGACCGCAACCGACGGCAAGCCGGAAGTGCGCCTGCTTTATCTCGACAGCGGACGGAGCTTCCCGCTGGCCCAGTTCCTGGAAGGCCCGTCAGAGGCGGTGTGGTCGCCAGACGGCAAGCATGTGGCGTTCAGCATGTTCGTGAAGGGCGAGGCGCCGAGCTTCGCCAAGGCGCCAACGCCGCCGGAAGGCGCGACATGGAATGACGGCGTCAAGGTGATCGACAAGCTGACGTTCCGTTTCGATGGCGCAGGCTATCTGGAAGACGGCGCGACGCAGGTGTTCGTATTGCCGGTCGATGGCGGGACGCCGCGTCAGGTGACGTTTGGCGACGCTGACATGCAGAGCCCGGAATGGCTGGACAATGACACGCTGCTCGTTTCGGGCAACACGGCCGACGACCGCGATCTCGACCCCGTCGAAAGCGAGATTTATGCGGTGGAGCTGTCTGACCTGTCGATCAAGCCGCTGACGACGCGTGACGGGCCGGACATGTCGCCCGTTGTTTCGCCAGACGGCAATACGATTGCCTATCGCGGATTTGACGACAAGACGCTCTCCTACCAGCAGGCCGACCTTTACCTGATGAATGCGGACGGCTCGAACCAGCGTCCGCTGGCGGCAGACTTTGCCGGCGAATTTGGCGAGACGGTCTGGGCGCCTGACGGCAAGAGCCTTTACAGCCTGTCGGAAGACCATGGCGTGCTGTCGGTATATCAGATCGACCTCAAGGGCAACGTATCTCAAGTGGTAACGGGGCTTGGCGGCGCGTCAATCGGGCGCCCCTATGCCGAAGGGAGCTTCTCGGTGAGCGGCGGCAAGAAACCTGTGATCGCCTATACGGCCGGCTTCATGGACAAGCCTTCGGAAATCGGGGTGATCGGCGCAAATGGCAAGGATGCCAAAGTGCTGACCGATCTCAATGCGGATGTTCTGCCCTATCTCGACATGGCGAAAATCGAGGAAGTGAAGGTCAGCTCGAAACATGACGGCAAGGAGATCGAGGCATGGGTTGCCCTGCCGCCGGACTTCAAGGCCGATGGCAGCTTCCCGCTGATCCTGGAAATCCATGGCGGGCCCTATTCGATGTACGGGCCGTTCTTCGCAAGCGAGATCCAGCGCTATGCGGCGGAAGGCTATGTCACGATCTGGTCGAACCCGCGCGGGTCGACAGGCTATGGCGAGGATTTCGCGCTGGAGATCGACCAGGCCTATCCGGGCCATGACTATGATGACCTGATGACGGTCGTCGACGAGATGGTGGCGCGCAAATATGCCGACCCGGACCGCCTGTTCGTGACGGGCGGATCAGGGGGCGGTATCCTGACGGCGTGGATCGTGACGCAGACGGATAGGTTCAAGGCGGCCGCGTCGGTCAAGCCGGTGATCAACTGGATGACGATGGCACTTGCCGGCGATATCGCTCAGGTCGTGCGGCGCCACTGGATACGTGCCGAGCCATGGTCTGACCCGGAAGCCTTCCTGAAGCATTCGCCGATCCGTTTCGTCGACAAGGTGGTGACACCGACGATGATCATGGTGGGGGAAGAGGATTACCGCACGCCTGCCTGGGAAGCAGAGCAGTTCTATACGGCGCTGAAGATGCGCGGTGTGGATACGGTTTATGTAAGAGTGCCGGGATCACCGCACTATATTGCTTCGCGCCCGAGCCGCCTGATTGCCAAGACGGATAATATCATGGGCTGGTTTGCGAAATATGATCCTGCGAAGAAGGACGAGGCTGACGAAAAAGCCGGGGACGAATAATCCCCGGCTGGATCAGCGGCCGGTCTTGCGACGGGTGCGGGCGGGAACTAGGGCACGTTCCTGCTTGCGCGCGATGAGGGCTGCAAAAAGGCCCATGACGGCTTCCTGCATGATCTCATCGGTCATCGTCTTGAGACGCAGATCGATATGATTGGTCAGGCGCTGGACACCGTTACGGGCCAGAAGGTCGACGCCGCGCTTGCGCTTGGGGCTGGATTTAGTCGGCTGGCGATTCATCTTTGGTCCTCGTCTTTGCGACCCCGGTAATTATGCCGAGGCCAATGAGAATAACGGAACAGATACCGATCCAGATAAGCGCCACGCCGAGCATGAATGCGCCATAGGCCAGGCCAGCGATAAGTATGATGAAGCCGATGAGATAGAGCGCAAAAGAGGACATGGGGAATACCTTCGGGTCTGACTGTACTGATGGCATAACTCCAGTCAGACGCCCCGGTTCCCCGCCTGCACGGATATCCTCCTAGTGCGCCCCTAACCCGCCGGAAGTCATGATGGGCCATAGGGTGGCGAGTAGCAGCAGCGCGGCGGTGATATTGAAGGCGCGCAGCCGCGCCGGCCGGTTGAGGAAGCGGCGCACCTGCGTTCCCAGGACGGCCCAGGTGGACGTGCTGACAAGGCCGACCATGGCGAACACTGTCACCATGATGCCGAGGCTGACCAACGGGTGGTCTGGCAGGGTGTAGGCGCTGATCGCTGTGAGAACCATGGCCCAGGCCTTTGGATTGACCCATTGAAACGCAGCCGCCTGAAGGAAGCTGAACGGCTTGCCGGTCGCTTCGCCCTGCCCGGCTTCCGGCGGCGGCGCGGCATTTGCGATCTTCCAGGCCAGATAGAGAAGATAGACGGCACTGACTGTCTTCAGGACGACGAGCGCAAAGGGAAAGGCTTCGAACACCCGCGCGAGCCCAAGGCCGACCAGAACGATCATGATGGCAAGGCCGACAATGATGCCGCTCATGTGTGGCAGGGTGCGCTTCAGCCCGAAATTCGTGCCGGACGCCATGAGCAATAGATTGTTCGGCCCCGGTGTGATCGAGGTGATGAACGCGAAGGCCATAAGGGCGAGAAGGAGCTGTATGGGCATGATGCCGCAATAATATGCGATATACGGCGCAATGTGCTTGTGTTTTGGGGCGCGTAAACAGTATTTATGCAATCCATGAGCGATATGGACACCATAAACCGCAATATATTGCGTGAACTTCAGGCCAATGGCCGGATCAGCAATCTTGAGCTGGCCGAAAAGGTGGGGCTGTCGCCATCGGCTTGCCTGCGCCGTGTGCAGGAGCTGGAGCGCACAGGCGTGATCCAGGGATACCGCGCTTTGGTCGACAGGAACGCCATTGGCGGCGGCTTCCTCGCCTATATTACCGTCGGGCTGTCACAGCACACGAAAGCGCACCAGATGGCCTTCGAGAAGGCCATGCAGCGGGCGCCGGAAGTGCGCGAGTGCCATAACGTGACGGGCACGATCGAATACCTGCTTCGCGTGGAGGTGGCCGACCTTGCGGCCTACAAGCATTTCCACACGGAAGTTCTCGGCACCGTGCCACAAGTCAGCTCGATCACGTCCTATATCGTGATGGGCTCGCCCAAGGACCAGCGGGCCTGACAGGCCGGCCTAGCGCGGGCGGTGCTCTGTTCCCTCGCCAGCCGTGATGAAGACCGCTGTGGCGCTTTCAGGAACGTCAGCGATGTGCCAGACGCCGGGCGGGTTGATCGCATACTCACCAGCCGACAGCGTGACGCTCTGCTTGCTGCCGTCCGGATACTCCTGGTGCAGGGTCATGCTGCCGGCTGTGCAGAGCACAAGCTCTGATCCATGAGGATGAACCTCCCAACCGGACCAGTCTTCGGTGAACGTGTGCATCGAAACCAGCCGCCCTTCGATGCCGTCATTCGGATGGAGCCTTCCATAGGCTTCGTACCATTCCATTCCGCCCGTCATTTCCGGCAGCACATGCGCCGTGGCGCCGAGGCCGAGATGGACGGGAAACTGCGTGAGCGTCATGGGTTTGGTCATGAGAGCCTCCTGTACTTCAGGAGTCTAACATCCCTTGCCGGACGATCAAAATCTTCCAGCCAGACTTGTAAGGCCCAGCGAGCGGGCGCAAAATCAGGTCAGGATCGCGGGAGAGCGCAATGATTCTGATCGGCATGTATGACAGCCCCTTTGTTCGGCGCGTCGCCATTGCGATGAAACTCTACAAGATGGAATTCGAGCACAAGTCCTGGTCGACCTTCGGCGATGCCGAGAAGATCGTGGCGTACAATCCGCTCATTCGCGTGCCGACACTGATGCTGGACGGCGGAGAGGTGCTGATCGAAAGCGCGGCCATCCTGGATGCGCTGGACGACATGGTGGGCCCTCAGCGGGCGATGACGCCCACCAATGGTGCTGCGCGACGTTCGGCGCTCAAACTGTGCGCGCTGGCCTCAGGCATGGCCGACAAGGCCGTGTCGCTTGTTTACGAGCGTCACGTGCATGAACGTCCGAACCCGAAATGGATCAAGCGATGCACGGGGCAGATTTCCCGTGTGTTGAACGTGCTGGAAGTCGAGCGCGCCGGCCAGCACACACCCTACTGGTTTGGCGAGCACATGGCGCATGGCGATATCATGGTGAGCTGCGCAGTGAACTTCATGCGAGATGCCCTGGCCGACGATATCGACCTTTCACCCTGGAAAGCCCTGAGCGAACATACCGACAAATGCGAAAGCCTCCCGGAATTCCGGGAGGCCTTCATGAAGTTCAAGATCGGATAGAGGTCTGGCCTAGTAGTCGTGGTTCGACTTGGCGTGGCGCTTGCGCTCATGCGGGTCGAGATAGATCTTGCGCAGGCGAATGTTCTGCGGCGTGACTTCGACCAGCTCATCGTCGGCAATATAGGCCAGCGACTTCTCAAGCGTCATCTGGAGCGGCGGCGTGAGGCGGACGGCCTCGTCCGTGCCCGACGCGCGCATGTTGGTGAGCTTCTTGCCCTTGAGCACGTTCACTTCGAGATCGTTGTCGCGCGTATGCTCGCCAATGATCATGCCGGCATAGACCTTGTCACCCGGATGGATGATCATCGGGCCACGGTCTTCGAGGTTCCAGAGCGCGAAGGCCACGGCCTCGCCCTGTTCCATTGCGATCAGCACGCCCGTGTGGCGACCCTGGATACGGCCCTTGTGCGGGGCGTATTCATGGAAGATGCGGTTCATGATGGCTGTGCCGCGCGTGTCGGACATCAGCTCGCCCTGGTAGCCGATCAAGCCGCGTGTCGGCGCGTGGAAGACCATGCGCGTGCGGCCGATGCCGGAGGGACGCATGTCCAGCATGTCGGCCTTCCGCTCGGAAAGCTTCTGGACGATGATGCCGGTATGGTCGTCATCGACGTCGATGATGACTTCCTCGATCGGCTCAAGCTTCTCGCCGTTCTCGCCTTCCTGCATGACGACCTGCGGACGCGAGACGCCGAGTTCGAAGCCTTCGCGGCGCATGGTTTCGATCAGCACGGCGAGCTGGAGTTCGCCGCGGCCTGAGACGGTGAAAGCTTCAGCGTCGGTGGCGCGCTCAACCTTGAGGGCGACGTTGCCTTCGGCTTCCTTCACGAGACGGTCCCAGATGATGCGGGACGTGACCTTGGTGCCTTCGGTGCCCGCGTAAGGGGAGTCGTTGACGCGGAACGTCATCGAGATGGTTGGCGGGTCGATCGGCTGGGCTTCGATCGGCGTATTGACCGACGGGTCGCAGAACGTGTCGGCGACGTTGGCCTTGGTCATGCCGGCGAGCGAGACGATGTCGCCTGCCATGCCTTCGTCGACCGGGATGCGCTCAAGGCCGCGGAAAGCGAGCACCTTGGACACGCGACCCTGCTCGACGAGCGAGCCATCACGGGCGAGGACCTTGATCGACTGGTTCGGCTTGATCGTGCCGGACGAGATGCGACCGGTCAGAATACGCCCGAGGAAGGGGTCGGACGAGATTGTCGTGGCGAGGAGGCGGAACGGACCCTCTTCGACTTTCGGGGTCGGCACGTGGTCGACAACCATCTGGAACAGCGCGTCCATGTCGGTGGTCGGGTTCTCGTATTCGGTGTTCATCCAGCCCTGCTTGGCCGACCCGTAAAGGATCGGGAAGTCGAGCTGCTCGTCAGTCGCATCAAGGTTGGCGAAGAGGTCGAACACTTCATTGATGACTTCGTCAGGACGGCGCTCGGGCTTGTCGATCTTGTTGACGGCCACGATGGGGCGCAGGCCGACTTTCAGGGCCTTGGACACAACGAACTTGGTTTGCGGCATCGGGCCTTCCGATGCGTCAACCAGCACGATGGCACCGTCAACCATCTGGAGGATGCGTTCCACCTCACCGCCGAAATCGGCGTGGCCTGGCGTATCGACGATATTGATACGGTAGCCATTCCATTCGACCGAGGTCGTCTTGGCGAGGATGGTGATGCCGCGCTCGCGCTCGATATCATTGGAATCCATCGCGCGTTCGACGGTTTTCTCGTTTTCGCGGTATGTGCCGGACTGTTTGAGCAGTTCGTCGACCAGCGTTGTCTTGCCGTGGTCAACGTGGGCGATGATCGCGATATTGCGCATTTTCTCGATAGACTGGGACATAGGGATATAAAGGCTTTCGGGAGGAGGAATCGGGTGTCTGGCGCGCCCACTAGCCGAACATGGAGCTTTTGGCCATGGGGGATGGGCAGGATTGCCGACGCCGGGTAAGGAATTCCCTTCTTTTGGCAAACCGGTAGTGTCCCATTCCATGACAAACTCCAATGACATGCCGCTGGCGGCAAAACCCCTTGATCGCGCTGCCCACAGGCGCACAGACGAAGCCTGGCTGGAAAAAGCCATGCAGGATGATGCGTCCCTTTTCTTCCTGATGCGGGCCGGTGAACCCTTCGTGGAAAAGCGCGGCCTGTTCTGGATGGGCCCCGAAGCCCGCAAACTGTCTCCCGGATCGCCGGTCTTGTTCATGGGAGAGGACAAGACCGGCGCGCCCGTGTTCGCGATGAACCTGCCGGAGCGTTTTGACGTCGCTGCATCGCTGATTGCCGGAACAGGCGAGTTCATGGATTTTCGCGGGGCGGTCGGCGCCATGGCAGAGATGGAAGCCAACCTTGCCTCGACCGCGCGCAGCCTGTTCGCCTGGCATTCGAGCCACGGGTTTTGCGCCAAGTGTGGCGGCGTGGTCGGGATTGTCGACGCAGGCTGGAAGAGCCAGTGCCAGGCCTGTGGCGCCGAGCATTTTCCGCGCACGGACCCGGTCGCCATCATGCTGGCCGTGAAGGACGGGAAATGCCTGATCGGACGCCAGGCGATGTGGCCGGCGGGTTTCATGTCGTGCCTAGCGGGCTTCTGCGAACCGGGCGAGACGATCGAGCAGGCCGCCGCTCGAGAACTGTTCGAGGAGGCAGGCATAAAATGTGATCCGGCGAGCGCCGAATACGTCGCCTGCCAACCCTGGCCCTTCGCCTCGTCGCTCATGGTGGGACTCATTCTGGAAGCGGAAACGACGGAAATTACGGTCGACAAAACAGAGCTCGATGAAGCCCGATGGATCACACGCGCCGAAGCACGCGAAATTCTTTCCGGCAAACATTCTGAACTTTACGCGCCGCCGCCGATGGCAATTGCGCATCATATATTGAAGACCTGGGCCCTTCGCGACGAATAGACGTGTACGGATATTCGGTTGCTGCTCGCGCCTCAGGTGAAAATCAAGAGTTGATTTCCCGCGAATCACAATATTATTGGCTCGCCACTGACAGGAGATTGGAAATGGCGACTGCAACGAAAAAACCGGCCGCAAAAAAACCGGCCGCAAAACCAGCAGCAAAAAAGCCGGCCGCTAAGCCAGCCGTAAAAGCTGCGACCAAGACTGCTGCTAAACCAGCTGCGAAAAAACCAGCTGCGAAGCCTGCTGTGAAAAAACCGGCCGCTAAGCCTGCTGCGAAAGCCGCTGCCAAGCCAGCCGTGAAAAAAGCTGCTGCGAAACCAGCCGCGAAAAAGCCAGCCGCAAAAAAGCCGGCCGCAAAAAAGAAATAAGTCTACGGACGATAATTCGAAAAACGGGCGAGCATGTCTCGCCCGTTTTTTTATTTGTTTTCAGATATTTATGCAGGTTTCCAAAAAGAAGCCCCCGCACTCGCTCGGAGCACGGGGGCTGTCCTGCCTTGCGGTCAATTCAAGGGCTGCCCGCTTGGTCGGACCTTCAGAAGCGGCCTAGAACTTCAGGACATAGGCAATGTCGATCACGTCGACGGAGTCGTCATAGTCCAGATAGGTATAGCCGAGACGCACGCCCTGGTTCGGGGCGAAGTAATAGTCGCCGCCAATGCCGAGGGCCGCTGCATCATCATCCGCAGAAGCCGAGAAGCCGCTGGCGGATGCCTTGATTTCCGTGCTCACGTAACCGACGCGGCCGAACACGTCAGCCTTCTCGGAAAACGGGATCCGGCCCACGGCATAGGCGCCGTAGGAATTTTCCAGTTCAACGTCCACGTCGACGCCAGCGATCGAGGTGGACTCGTCGGCAACGCCGATCGCGCCCTCGATTTCGGCACCCAGGAATTCGTTGAAGTTGTAGCCTCCACGCAGCTGGATGGCGCCAAGGTCGGCATCATCGGCACTGTAGTTTCCGTAACCGAACGTGCCGTAAAAACCCTTCTCCTGCGCGAGGGCGGGAGTAGCGGCGAGGGCAGCGATCGTCAGGGCCGTGGTGAGTGCAAGTTTCATGGGAGGTATTTCCTTATGTTGTTCCCGTCTCCGGGAAACCGGAATCTAGCGACGGATTGTGGCAAGGTGTGTGAATTCGGATTCATGTTTGCATACGGCCAAACTGTGTGGCCGGCGCGCAACGCCTGTGATTCCGTGCCTTGAGAATACATGGAAAAACATGCGGTCCGCCGTCGAAATGAGGGCGGGCCGAGGTAAAAATGCGATTCAGATATGTGGCAAAACCTGCCTTAATGGTTAAGCGCGGACCATTCAGTATCGGCTTTGGAAACGAAGCCCGGAATGTCCGCATTCCATTTACCCTGGATGTCGGAATTGTAATTCAGGTAGAGCTTTCCATCGACGATCTTCCAGTAGCGCGCATCGCCCTTGGCGTACTTCCCATCCGCCATCGCCCATGCGCAGTAGCCGCCATATTGCGGGGCGTAAGCCTCAGGGTCTGCGATGAAGGCGTCGCGATGCTCGGCGCTGGTGAACAGGAATGTCGCGCCCTTGTATTCGGTCGAGATGTCCTTCGATCCCTTGGCGGGCGCACCGGTCTCGAAATAGGCGACAGGGTCGTATCCCTGCAGCGCCGTGGTCGAGAAGCGACCGGTATAGATCGCGGGTTCGGCAGCAGCCGCGGGAGCATAGGCCATGGCTGGCGCGAGGAGCAGCGCGGCGACGAAGAGCGTGGAACGGATTTTCATGATGGCACCCATGGTATGGATTGAAAAAAGGGTCGCCGGGGCGGAGAGCGAACGAGGCAGGAAGGGGCAATGCCTCGCCAACAAATCCCCGGCGACCAGACAGGAACTCAGACAGCTTTCGCCTGCGTTCCTGTGACGGTTGACGACGGGGCGCGATCCACCCCGGGAAGAATGGCCTCGCGGATGCCGCCAAGAATGCTGAAAAGCGTCTCGCGCCTGAAGATGAGCAGGGCCAGCGACCCCAGCCAGACCGTGACAGCCATGGCGAAGAGACCGCCGCCATCATTATTCGGATCAATGCCGAGCGGCGTGAAAAGGTGGAAACTGACAGCGCCGCTCATCACCGCCACGGCAATCAGGGCGGCCAGTGTCTGGAGGCGGCGCAGGGCCGGGAAAAGACCGAGCAGGAAAAGGACCGAAGCCACAAGCTCGGCCGAGCCGATCACATATTGGCTGAAGAGGCCCGTTTGCGCGAACAGGCCCCCTGCCCCGAAACTGGCAGCCCAGGCATCCAGCCGGCCGAAGATGACCTGCGTTTCGACCGCATTGGTAAACTTGTACCGCAGGCTATCGAGGAACACCGCTGCAGCGATAAGGCTGAAGATGATCGGTGCGTACGTCTTGATCCTGGCGAGCATGTGAGCGTCCCTCTCCCTGTTTATGAACGCAATATCTCATGGAAGACCGCCGCCTGACAAAGCAAACCGGCGTAACGCGGGCCCACAATTCCGTGAGCGGCCCATTACCGGTTGTGAAGCGGCAAAGCGCACGCCTAACCCGCAAGACAGGCCCTTGTGCAGGGCGCCCAGGCAAAGGGTTTGTAGGCCTTGTTGAGCGGTGTTTCGGCGACATGGTTGGTGTAATTGGAGAGGGTCTTGAGGGACACGCCCAGGATCACGCCCAGAATATCGGCCTTGTCCCATCCGGCATTCAGGAAGACCGAGACTTCCGTATCCGACACGAAGCCCCGCTGACGCACCATGCGCCGCGTGAACACGCGCAGGGCTTCCAGACGGACATCGGCAATCGGCTTGTTGTTTCGCACCGCCGTAATGACAGCCGGATCGAGCCCCGCCTTCGCCGCCGCAGCCGAATGGGCCGCTACGCAGAAGTGGCAGGCATTCTCGATGCTGACCGTCAGCAGCACAACCTGACGCGCGAGGGGATTAAATCCCGAGTGCTCGAAGCTATGCGACAGGGCGAGATAGCCTTCCAGCGCCGCGGGATTCTCTGCCAGTACGCCCAGCATGTTCGGGATCATGCCATGGGTTTTCTTCACGCGCGTAAGCGCATCGCGCGCATCAGCAGGGGCTGTTGCCTCGTCATGTATCTTCAGGTCACTCATCGGATGGCTTTCCTGGATCAATTGCGGGACGGGGAATTACCGGCCCTGTTGATAGAGGATTTAGGCGCTTTGGCTCTTCGCAGAACGCCGAGAGACCCCATATGCTTCATTCTGAATATGCATAGGAGGCCCGGGGTTGGACCGTATTGATGCCATGCGCCTGTTCATTCGCGTTGCGGATGCAGGCAGTTTTTCGAAAGCAGCGAGTGATCTCGGCCTTGGTCAACCGACCGTTTCACGACGGATACAGGACCTTGAGGGGACGCTGGATGCCGCGCTGTTCATGCGCACAACCCGTTCGCTGAGCCTGACGGAGGCGGGCGAGCGCTTCTACAAGCGCGCCGCCGATATCCTGGCCGACTTCGACGATGCGGAGGCCGAAGCGCGCGGGCTGGACCATGAACCGGTTGGCCTGCTGCGGATTTCCTGTGTCTCGTCCATGGCAAGGCTGGTGATCGGGCCCCGGATTGCGAGCTTCATGAAGCTCTATCCGCATATCCGCGTCGATGTTCTGACCGACGACACTTATACCGATCTCGTTGGCGAGGGCGTGGATCTCGCCTTCCGGATCGGGACTCTGGTGGATTCGAGCCTGATGGCGAAAAAAGTGGGCGAGGCACCGCGCGCCCTGTTTGCGGCCCCGGAATATCTTGAAGCGCGGGGCGTACCCCAGCATCCACGCGATCTGACCCAGCATGACGCCGTCACGTTCCGCCAGACGTCGACAACCGAGTGGACGCTGTCGCGCAATGGCGAAACGGAGACGGTCAAGGTCGATGGCCGGTTCAAGGCCTCGTCCGGCGACCTGCTGCTACAGGCGGCCCAGAACGGCCTGGGCCTGTTCCTGGCCGCAAGCTGGCTCGTACATGGATGCGTCAATGATGGCACCCTCGTGCGCGTCCTGCCCGAGTGGACAGCGACACCGAGCCCTATCCATTGCGTGTGGACGTCCGGCAAACTGCGCGGCAAGGCGAAACTGTTCGCCGAGCATGTCGCCGACGCGCTGAAATTCGAAACGCCGGTCTGCTAGAGACCGGCCATCGGCTTGGCGGGGAAGACGCCGAGGATTTTCAGGGATTGGGAGAAGAAGCCAAGCTCTTCGAGGGCAATCTGTACGGGGCGTTCGTCCGGATGGCCTTCGATTTCGGCATAGAACTGCGTTGCCGTGAAGGAACCGCCGATCTGGTAGCTCTCCAGCTTGGTCATGTTGATGCCATTGGTGGCGAAACCGCCCATCACCTTGTAGAGCGCGGCGGGGATGTTACGCACTTCGAACAGGAAGGCCGTCTTCGCAGGCCCTTGCCCTGCTTCGATATCCTTGGCGGTGCGGGACATGATGATGAAGCGGGTCGTATTGTGGGCCGCGTCCTCGATGTCCTCGGCCAGAATATCCAGGCCATAGACCTTGGCGGCGAGGCGGGGCGCGATCGCCGCGACAGCGCGGTTGCCGGCCTCAGCGACTTCACGGGCCGCACCGGCAGTGTCTGCAGCCGTTACGGGCTCGATATTATGGGCTTTCAGGAAGTTACGGCACTGGCCAAGGCCCATGATATGGGACCGCGCCTTCCTGATTTCGTCCAGTTTCACGCCCGGCAGGGCCATTAGCTGGAAACGGATGGGCAAATAATGCTCGGCAACGATCTGGAGGTTCGTCGTGGGCAAAAGATAGTGAATGTCGCCGACACGGCCGGCGATCGTGTTTTCAACCGGAATCATGGCCAATTCGGCTTCACCCTTTTCCACAGCCGTGAAGCAGTCCTCGAACGTACGGCAGGGGAGCGGCGTGAGGCGCGGGTAGGCCTCGTTGCACGCGATATGGGAATTTGCGCCCGGTTCGCCCTGATACGCGATGTGATTAGCCATTCAGCGTCCTTTTTAACCTTCTATGCATGCGTCGGATCGCCGCGACGAAAGGAGAAGCGCCCCTTCCTCACAGCCTTTATGTTGTCTGCACTCCGTTAGCGTGCCAAAAGGCGCGCGCCAAGACACATGACAGATAGATTCGAAGGAATGCCCCAATGGGAGAACTCGGTCTCAACAAGATCCTCGGCGCGTTGCTCGCCACCGCGCTCGGCCTGATGGCCCTGCACCAGCTCTCAGCCATCGTGTTCAGCCATGACGGCGAAGGCCATCATGGTGAAGAGCAAGCTGAAGCGACCTCCCTGAGCGAGCAGATGTGCGCCAAGTACGCCTACTGCGTTGCTGTTGCCGATAGCGGCGGCGGCGGCGAAGCCGCAGAAGAAGTGTTCGATCTCGGTGCCGCGCTTGCAGCCGCTGACGTTTCCAAGGGCGAACGCACTTTCAAGGCGCAATGCTCGACCTGCCACACGATCGACGATGGCGGCGCAAACGGCACTGGCCCGAACCTGCACGGCGTGGTCGGTGCGAAACAGGGTTTCCATCCGGGCTTCGCCTATTCCGCAGC
This sequence comes from Hyphomonas chukchiensis, assembly GCF_000682695.1. Classification (GTDB taxonomy): domain Bacteria; phylum Pseudomonadota; class Alphaproteobacteria; order Caulobacterales; family Hyphomonadaceae; genus Hyphomonas; species Hyphomonas chukchiensis. The sequence goes on from NZ_AWFG01000010.1 coordinate 67,595, forward strand.
TTTCGGTTCGCTGGACGGGACATGGACCTATGAGCACCTCAATGAGTGGCTGAACAATCCCGGCAGCTATGTCCGCGGCACGGCCATGTCATTTGCTGGCCTGCGTCGCGATGGCGACCGCGCCAACGTGATCGCCTATCTCGCCTCCAATACGCCAAATGCACCGGCCTTCCCGGCCCCAATGGCCGCCTCAGGCGACGAGGCCACGCCAGCTGAAGGTGAAGCTGCTCCTGCCGCTGAGGGTGAAGCTGCCCCAGCCGAAGGCGCATCGACGGAAGCTGTTGAAGGCGACGCGCCAGCTGAAGCTGCGCCAGAACCCACAGAGACGGAAGCCACGCCGGCTGAAGCTCCTGCTGCCGAAGAAGAGCCTGCGATGGAAGCAGCGCCTAACTAGGCGACGGGTTCTTTTTTCCAGTGGGGCACCTGCCCCGCCAAAGTACCCATATCAATGCGCCGGGCCCCTATGGGCTCGGCGTAATACGTTTTGATACGGGTGATCGCCTGCTCGAGCGGCTCGCGTGCGACGGCCATATGCCAGGCATTCGCATGCAGCAGATGGTGCGGGTCTGTCATGATACCGGCATGACCCTTCCAGAAGATGAGATCGCCCCGCTTGAGGGCGCCTGAGACCTTCCAGTCGACGATATCGTCTCCTGCCCAGGCATATTGCATGTCGCTGTCGCGCGGCAGGAGCACGCCAGCCGCCTCAAAGGCCTGCTGCGTCAGGCCGGTGCAATCGAGGCCCATACTGTCGCGTCCACCCCACCGGTAGGGCGTGTGGAGATAGGTTTCGGCGACGGAGACCGGGTCCGCCTCCAGCGTTTCCAAGGGCGCGACATGGCGCGTGTGGATCCATCCGGCGCGACACTGGACGTATTGGCCCTCCGTTGCCCCCGGCGCCAACGTGGCGCCCCGGCTGAGCACGCACTGAACGGGCGCTTTCAGGTCCGGCGCTGCATAGGCGAAGGTTCGCAAGGCTGAGACTTTATGGGTGGGTGTGGCGATCTCTTCTGAAAGGTCTGATGCCAGGATCCAGCCGACATAGTGGTCGCGCCGGGAGCGCACCTTTGCGTAATCGCCTTGGCGCGCGAAGACATCGACAATCTCGCCGAACAGGGCCTGCGTGGCCAGGCGCGCTGTGGCATCTGGCCCTTCCAGCAGGTCTGCTGTTCCAGTGATCACCTGAGAAGCCTGGGCCTGCCCTTCCGGACGGGCAAGGCGGCTGTCTGTAAGTTCGGGCATATTCGGGCCTCGGCAAGCGGCGCCTAGGCAGCTGCGGTCGACTTCCCGCCGCGCCGTGGCGTCATGGTTTCGTCAGTTTCGCCTGAAGCTGCGGCCATAACAAGACCGGCAAAGGACCGAAGATAGGTCATTCCGGCAGGCGTGCGCTCAATGAAGATGTTACGCAGGTCATTGTCATCCTTGATGCGGCGGATGAAATCGAGCCGGGAAAGCGTGTCGAGGGCACGCGTGACGGCTGGTTTGGCAATGTCGAGATGGTCGGCCAGCCCACGAACCGTGTGCGGGCCGGGAACAAGCGCGATGGTCATGAGAATGGCCTGCTGGCGCGCCGTCAAATCCGGCGCATCCGAACGCACTGAGGCTGTTACCGCCCGCCGCCAAAGCTCCAGTCCGCCGCGTTCCGACAATTCCATCTACATATCCTCTTGATTCGCCTCAGAAACGAATCTCGGGTGATTTGCGAAGGCCGTCCAGACCGGAAACAGGCGTTAACCGCTTGCCTCTTCACATTGGCACCAAAACACACGACATTGCGGGCATGGCCACTGCACACACACACGATCACATTCACGCCAACACGCCCTGCAGCCCGCAGGATGTGGAGACGTTCCTGAATGACGCCGAAGCGCTGGTGATGCGCCGCGGCGCGCGGATGACGCGTATCCGTCGCAAAGTCCTGCGCCTGTTGCTGGAAAGCGCCGAGCCCGCCAAGGCCTATGACCTGCTGGCGAACCTCGACGGCGAAGGATCGGCCAAGCCACCCACAGTCTATCGCGCGCTCGACTTTCTTCAGGAGGCCGGTCTCGCCCACAAGATCGAAAGCCTCAACGCCTATGTCCCTTGCGGGCATACGAGCCACAGCCATTCGGCCGTATTCCTGATCTGCGATACGTGCGGTGGCGCCGAGGAGCTGCACGCGGTTGCGACAAGCGACGCGCTGAAAGACGAAACGGCCGCTGCAGGCTTCAAAATGACGCGCGCCGTTGTTGAAGTGCGCGGCACCTGCCGGGATTGTAACGCGTGATCACACTTTGGCGGGGCAGTTGCAATCAATGGGATTGCGACGAGATGGGCCACATGAATGTGCGCCTATATGTCGAGAAGCAGGTTGAGGGGCTGGCCTCTTTCGCCCATGCGCTGGACATGCCGCAGGCCTTCCAGCAAAGCGCGCCCTCCACGCTCGTGCCGGTCGATCAGCATGTCCGCTTCATCCGCGAAGTGCTGCCGGGCCGCCCGATCAGCATGCAAGGCTGTGTCGTCAGCGTCGGCGAGAGTGATGCCGTCATCTATCAGGAACTTCGCCACAGCGATGGCGCCCTCTCGGCCGCCTTCCTGACGCGCGTTGCACATGTCGATACCAAAGCCCGCGAACGCTTCGCGTGGAGCACGCGCGCCCGTGCGGCGCTTGAGGCGCACATCGATACGCCGCCCGCCGAAGCGGCGCCCCGCTCCTTCGATCCCGATGCCCCTGCCCTGTCGACGACCGACATCAACATTGCGACGGCCCGAGACCTTGGCATTCCCATGATCGGCAAGGGCGCCGTGCCGCAGCATCATCTGGATGTGCACGGATGCATGTCGCCTTCCTGGATCATCGGGCGGATTTCCGACAGCGTGCCAAACCTGCTGTACGATTGGCGCAAGCGCGTGGCCGAGGCCGCTGGCGGCGTGCGCATGGGTGCGGCGGTGCTTGAAAACAGGCTGCGCTACCACCGCTGGCCCAAGGCGGGCGACCTTTACGAGATCCACACCTCGCTCGGCTCAACAGCCGAGAAGACGCATTCTCTGGTACACTGGGTCATGGACCCCGTAACAGGCCTGCCATGGGCCACCAGCCAGGTCGTGGCGATTACGCTGGACCTTGACGCGCGCAAGGCCATCGCAACGCCTCCTGCCATGCTGGAAGACCTTGAGCGGATCGCCCCGCGCGGCCTCAGCCTCTAGAGATATTCGGCCAGGATTTCCGCTATGCGCGGGATATCGGCCTGCCGCAGGCCGGCAATGTTCATGCGGCCCGAGGATGGCAGATAAAGGCCATGACGCTCACGCATTTCGACCGTTGCTTCCGGCGTGACCGGAACCTGGCTGAACATGCCGTTCTGGCTGGCAAGCGCGGCAAGGCGGTTGGAGCCTGTACGGGCAACCAGTTCATCTGAAAGCGATTTGCGAAGGCCGATCATGCGTTCGCGCATCTCGGTCAATTCGGCCTCCCATTCGGCGCGCAGTTCGGGATTGCCGAGGATCGTCGCCACGATAGCCGGGCCGTGGGCGGGTGGCATGGAATAGCTGGTGCGGGAAATGTCGGCCACATGGGTCATCACGGCCTGCGCAGCCCGGGCGGTATAGGCCTGGCCGAGGAAACAGCCGGCGCGCTCACGATAGAGACCGAAATTCTTCGAGCAGGAATAGGAGACCGTCGAGTCTTCGGCGATCTGGAGGAAAAGGCGCGCGCCTTCCATGTCGGCATCAAGGCCGCTGGCAAAGCCGTGATAGGCGATATCGAGCATAGGGATCACACCGCGCTCGACGGTCAGCATGGCCAGATCGATCCATTGCTTGACGCTCAGGTCTATGCCGGTCGGGTTGTGGCACGGGCCCTGGATGATGATGCCATCGCCGCGTTTTGTTTGCGACAGGCTGGCCATCAGGCCTTCGAAGTCGACCTTGCCAGTTTCCGGATCGGCATAGTCATACTCGGCGACGGCCAAGCCGGTATTCTTGATCAGAGCAGGATGGTTCGGCCATGTCGGGCGGCTGACCCAGACGGTCTTCACGCCGAGACGCCGCATAAGGCCGACGCCCAGATAGAGCGCGCCGCAGCCGCCGGGCGTCGCCAGCGAAACGAGACGCCCCTTCTCGATCAGGTGCGAGCTATCGCCGAACACGAAGCGCTCAATCGCGGCACAGAAATCCGCGTTGCCGCGCGGGCCTTCGTAAACCTTGGTTGTCTGCTGTTGCAGGATGATCGCCTCCGCCTTGGCGGCGGCCGACATGACAGGCGTCTGGCCAGCGTCATCCTTGTAGACTCCCACACCGAGATCGAACTTCTCGGCACGCTTGTCTTCGCGATAGGCGGTCATCAGACCGAGCAAGGCGTCGGGCGCAAGAGCCGTGAGGGATTCGAAGGCGGGGTTCATGATGTGTCCAGTTCAGGCGAGATAGTTTCAAACGCAACCAATAAGCAGGTATGCCTCTTCTCGCAACATCAGAGGTGCGCGGGCGGAACAAGCAGGCCTTGAAGCAGTAATCCCATTAGCGCTGTCGCGCACTGATGGGAAACATATGGTCAAAAACCTCAACACCGCACTGGGCTGGCTGATGCGGGCGGGCTATGCCGCGCGCGGCCTGGTCTACCTTGTGGTTGGCGCGCTGGCCCTGTTTGCGGCCATCAACGGCGGTGAAGCCGAAGGCACGACAGGTGCACTGGCCTATATTTTCAAACGCCCGCTTGGCGCCTTCCTTCTGGCATTCGTTGCTGCAGGCCTCTTCGCCTACACGCTGTGGCGCCTCGTCGACGGCTTGATGGATCTTGAGAATGAAGGCGACGATGCCGAAGGCTATGCCAACCGGGCCGGGCAGATCATGTCGGGCCTCACTCACGCCGTGCTCGGCGTATCTGCGCTAACCATTCTCTGGAAAGGCCATGCCAGCGATGACGGCAACTCGGCCGCCAACTGGAGCGCCATGCTGATGCAACATCCGGCGGGACGCGCCTTGGTCATCGCGGCGGGGGCAACAACGCTCGGCGTCGGGATATATCTCTTCATCAAGGCTTGGCAGGCGTCCTATCGCAAGGACATTCGCTGCACCCCGGTGACGGAACGGCTGGCACCCTTCCTGCGCTATGGCCTCGCGGCCCATGGCTTCGTCCTGCTGATCGTCGGCGGGCTGATCCTCTATGCGGGCCTCACCGCCCATGCCGAGCATGCCGTGGGCTTTGGCGAAGCATTGGAGAAGCTGGAGACACAACCCTTCGGGCGGACATTGCTCGGCGCAACCGGCGTGGGCCTGATGGGCTTTGCGCTCTATTGCTTCGTGCTGTCGCGTTACCGGATCGTGCCGCGCCTCGCGCCATCGGACCTGCCGACGCTGGGTTGAGAAAATGATCATTGCGATTTGCGCTGTGATGATCATCTATTCTCGGAAACAAGAGTGAGAGGAAATGCCGATGTCTGCTTACGTGATCCTGATCCGAGACCGCCTGCGCGATGAAGAAGCGATGGCCCGCTATGCCGCGGCCGCCGGGGCCGCGCGCGGGGATCACAAGATCACACCGCTCGCCTTCTATGGCGCCCATGAAGTGCGCGAAGGCGCAGACGCCGATGGCGTGGTGATCCTCAGCTTCCCGGACATGGCAGCAGCCAAGGCCTGGTATGACAGCCCGGAATATACAGCGGCCCGGGAACACAGGTTCCAGGCCGCTGATTACCGCGTGATCTTCGTTGAAGGCGTTCCGGCCAGCTAGTCGACGAGCGTCGCTTCGGTCTTGGACTTCACTTCGTCCATGGTCACGCCCGGCGCGAGCTCGATCACTTTCAGGCCGCCGGGCACCACGTCCATGACGCAGAGATCGGTGATGATCCGGTCGACAACGGCCTTGCCGGTGAGCGGCAGGGTGCATTCCTTCAACACCTTGGTCTCGCCTTTCTTGTTGGCGTGATCCATCACGACGACGATGCGCTTGACGCCGGCGACGAGGTCCATTGCGCCGCCCATGCCCTTGACCAGCTTGCCGGGGATCATCCAGTTGGCGAGATCGCCATTCTCGGCCACTTCCATGGCACCGAGGATGGCGAGGTTGATATGGCCGCCGCGGATCATCGCGAAGCTCGTGGCGCTGTCGAAGAAGCTGGAGCGTGGCAAGGTGGTGATCGTCTGCTTGCCGGCATTGATGAGGTCCGGGTCTTCTTCGCCTTCATAGGGGAACGGGCCCATGCCGAGCATGCCGTTCTCCGACTGGAGCGTTACGTCAACGCCTTCAGGGATGTGGTTTGCCACCATCGTGGGAATGCCGATGCCAAGGTTCACATAGAACCCGTCTTCCAGTTCCTGCGCGGCGCGGGCCGCCATGTCGTCACGTGTCCAGGGCATTAGTGGGCCTCCCGCTTGCGTGTGGTTCGCTGCTCGATGCGCTTTTCGAAAGTGCACTTGACGATGCGCTGGACGAAGACGCCCGGCAGGTGGATTTCGTCCGGGTCGAGATCGCCCGTGGGCACAATTTCCTCGACCTCGGCCACGGTTACCTTACCGGCCATGGCCATCGGCGGATTGAAGTTGCGGGCGGTCTTGTTGAAGATCAGGTTGCCCTGCGTGTCGGCCTTCTCGGCCTTGACGATAGAGAGGTCGGACACGAGGCCTGTTTCGAGGATATAGGTCTCGCCATTGAATTCGCGGTGTTCCTTGCCGTCGGCGATGATCGTGCCGACGCCGGTCTTTGTGTAGAAGCCGGGAATGCCTGCGCCGCCGGCGCGGCAGCGTTCGGCCAGCGTGCCTTGCGGGTTGAATTCGAGTTCCAGTTCGCCGGAGAGATACTGGCGCTCGAACTCCTTGTTCTCACCGACATAGGACGAGATCATCTTCTTGATCTGACGCGTCGCAAGCAGCAGGCCGAGGCCAAAACCATCAACGCCCGCATTGTTCGAGATCGCCGTGATATCCTTCACGCCGCTGTCGCGAAGCGCCGCGATCAGGTTTTCAGGAATGCCGCAGAGGCCGAAGCCCCCGGCCATAACGGTCATGCCGTCGAATGTGAGGCCTTCGAGAGCCTCTGCTGCCGTCTTGTAAACCTTGCTCGCCATCAGGCTGATGCCACCTTCTGCTCAATTGCGCCGAAAATCGAATGGCCTTCGCCATCCAGCATTTCAATGCGTACCACATCGCCGGGAGACATGAAGGGGGTCTCGGGTGCATTTTTCAACAATTGTTGAATCATGCGGATTTCCGCGATGCAGGAATAGCCGCGACCGCCCTCGCCGACCGGCTTGCCGGGGCCGCCATCCTCGCCCTTGTTGGAGACTGTCCCGGAGCCGATGACCGTGCCAGCGCTCAGCGGCCGGGTCTTTGCGGCATGAGAGACAAGGCGCGCGAGGCTGAACGTGGCGTCCTGCCCGGCTTCGGCACGGCCAAAGGCTTCGCCATTATAGTCCACACGCAGCGGCAGATGTACCAGGCTGCCTTTCCAGGCAGTGCCGAGTTCTTCCGGCGTGACGGCGACGGGGCTGAAAGCGCTTGGTGGCTTGGACTGGAAGAAGCCGAAGCCCTTGGCGAGTTCGCCGGGGATAAGGCCGCGCAGCGAAACGTCATTGCAGAGGAGGACGAGCTTGATGTGGCCAGCGGCGTCTTTCTCGGAGACACCGGCAGGCACATCATCGGTGATAACGGCGATTTCGCCTTCCATGTCGCAGCCCCAGCTCTGGTCGCCGAGGGGGATGTCATCACGGGGGCCAAGGAAAGCATCGGAGCCGCCCTGGTACATCAGCGGATCATCATAGAAGCTTTCGGGCACTTCGGCGCCACGTGCCGCGCGGACCAGTTCGACATGGTTGATATAGGCCGAGCCATCGGCCCATTGATAGGCGCGCGGCAGCGGGCTTTCGCAGTCATGCTCGTGGAAACGGAAGGTCGGCACCGAACCAATTTCCACCTGCTCGGCCAGCTGCTGCAGCTGGGGCGCATAGACGGCCCAGTTGTCGAGCGCGGCCTGAAGCGTCGGCACAATGCGCGCGGCGTCTGTGCATTTGGTGAGGTCCTTGGAGACAACGACAAGGCGGCCATCGCGGGCGCCGTTCTTGAGGGTGGCAAGTTTCATGTGCGGTCCTGTTCTTTTTACACCCTCATCCCGAGCAAAGCGTAAGGGACGAGAGTGGGGCTCCCTGAAAGTAAATGTATGGCATATCGCCCGCCGCGCGTCCTTCGCCTTCGCTCAGGATAAGCGGCTACGGGAAATCAGTGGCTTTCCGTCTCGATCTTTTCGTGCAGCCAGGCAGCATGTTTTGGGGCCTTCTTCGTGCGGCTCCACTCTTCCAGCATCTCCGGCGCAACGCGCTTCAGCTCGGCCATCTGTTCCGGCGTGCCGGTATTGCAGGCGAGCTCAAGCCGATGACCGTTGGGGTCGAAGAAGTAGATCGAGCGGAAGATGCCGTGATTGGTCGGGCCGATCACATCGAGGCCGTGCGCTTCGGCGCGCGTCTTGGCATTCAGCAGGTCGTCCATCGTGGCGACCTTGAAGGCGATATGCTGGACCCATTGCGGCGTGTTGTGATCGCGGTCCATGTCCGGCTGCTCGGGCAGCTCGAAGAAGGCGAGCACATTGCCGTTCCCGGCATCGAGGAAGATGTGCATGTAGGGATCATAGGCCCCGGTCGAGGGCACATGATCCTCCGCGATGGCGAGCTGGAAATCCATGCCGAGCACATCGTGATAGAACTCGACCGTTTCCTTCGCATCCTTGCAGCGATAGGCGACGTGATGGACGCCGCCGAGCTTGGGGGCATCCATCAGGCCTTCTCCTCGACCTTCAACACACCGCGCTCGACCTGGTCGCGCTCCATGCTTTCGAACAATGCCTTGAAGTTGCCTTCGCCGAAACCGTCCTTGTAGTCGCCCTTGCGCTGGATGAATTCGAAGAAGACAGGGCCGACCTGGGCTTGCGCGAAGATCTGCAGCAGGAGGCGTGGCTCGCCGCCTTCGGTTGTGCCGTCGAGCAGGATGCCGCGCATCTGCAGCTCGTCGACAGGCTGGCTATGGCCGGGAAGACGGCCATCGAGCATTTCGTAATAGGCGGCTGGCGGCGCGGTCATGAAGGGCACGCCAAGCGCCTTCAGGCGGTCCCAGCAGGCGACGAGGTCGTCGCAGATGAGGGCGATGTGCTGGATGCCTTCGCCGTTGAACTCGCGCAGGAATTCCTCGATCTGGCCCTTGCCGCCTTCGCCCTCTTCGTTGAGCGGGATGCGGATCTTGCCGTCCGGCGCCGTGAGCGCCTTGGAGGTGAGGCCGGTATACTCGCCCTTGATGTCGAAATAGCGGATTTCGCGGAAGTTGAAGAGCTTCTCGTAGAAGTCCGCCCAATATTTCATGCGGCCGCCATAGACATTGTGCGTCAGGTGATCGACGAGCTTGAAACCTGCACCCTTGGGCTGACTGTCCACGCCGGGCAGGTATTCGAAGTCGATGTCGTAGATCGAGAGTTCATTCTTGCCGGTGTCATAGCGGTCGATGAGGTAAATGATCGAATTGCCGATGCCGCGGATGCCGGGGATGTGCAGCTCCATCGGGCCGGTGCGCATTTCGACGGGCTCGGCGCCCTGTTTCAGCAAATGGTCATAGGCCTTGCGGGCATCCCGTACGCGGAAGCCCATGCCGCAGGCCGAGGGGCCATGCTCGCGGCTGAAATACCAGGCCGGGGATTTCGGCTCGTAATTGGTGATCAGGTTGATGCCGCCCTGGCGCCAGAGTTCGACGTCCTTCGAGCGGTGACGCGCCACTTTCGTGAAGCCGATGGTTTCGAACACTTTCTCGAGGTGGCCCTTTTCCGGGGCGGAGAATTCAATGAACTCGAAGCCATCAAGCCCGGCGGGGTTGTCAAACAGGTCGGCCATGGTTCACTCCTCTGGTGATGCAATAATATAGTTTCATATGTAACTAATTTGCACGGCTTTGGCAAGCCTGAAAGCGGAATGGATTGATGTCTGACACTCCCTCGAAACCCTCCCTGAGGCTGAGCCAGTTCCTGCCCTACCGGCTGTCGGTGCTCTCCAACACCGTGTCGCGGAACATCGCGGACCTCTACGACCGGGCGTTCGGCCTTTCGATCTGGCAATGGCGGGTGATGGCCGTACTGGGCGAAAATTCCGGCATCACGGCTACCGAGATCGGCCAGGTTACAGCCATGGACAAGGTGGCCGTCAGCCGCGCAGTCTCCGGCCTGCTGGACAGCGGCCATATTGCGCGCAGGGCCTCGAAAGAGGATGCGCGCCGGGCGATCCTGACGCTCACGGCCAAGGGCAAGGAGGTCTATGACCAGATCGTCCCGATCGCCCTTGCCGCCGAACGCGACCTCGTCGAAACGCTGAGCGGGGAAGAGCAGGCGCAACTGGCCAGCCTGATGGAGAAGCTCGCCCGCGCGGCGGAGCCGGATCGCCCGCTCTGGTAATCCCCTTCGCGGTCGTTCCGCGCCAACCACAGCACCGCCAGTCGTCGCGTAAGCCATCCCCACCCTGTCTTGTTTTTGCCAATTTTTACGGCAATCCTCAGTCGCAAAGCTGGGGAGATTCAATCATGAAGTGGACCATAATAGGGGCGGCAACCGCGCTCATGCTAAGCGCGGCAACACTGGCAAGCGCGACGCCGCCGCCACCCCAGCCGGAGCCGGTCTGGTCGGAGCCGCCGATCGAGCAACCGGCCATGGTCTATATCATCTATGACTCCAGCCGCTGGAGCGACTGCTCCTTCACCAGCGCCTTCGGGCCGCGTGGCGCGCGATACACGCCGAAGAAGGGGCAATACGCCCGCGCCGAGGCCTGGCCGGGCACCTTGGCTGTGAATATCGAATACGATTCCATGTTCGGTAACTGGTGCGACAACCGGACGAACGCGCTTACCTTCCAGATAACACCCGGTGAGAACTTCCTGCTCTATGGGCCAGTCGCTGGAGAAACCGCAAGCAACTATACCCGCCTGACGACCGAACAGGGCCGCGCGATGATAGCGGATCGCAAGATGATATCCCATACCAGGGTCACCGAAACGGCGGACATGACGCAATTCGGCGGAGGCCAATATTATGGCCCTGCACCCTTTACCTATCAATTCATTGACATGCCCACCCCGCGCGAAGTGCGCGGCCAGGTGACGTGGCCAGATGGCCGTGTCTATCGCGGGCAACTGGACCGCAACGGCCTGATCGATGGCGAAATGCACTTCAGCTTTTACACCCGCTATGACGGCACTTTCAAAGGGTTCCTGCCATCCGGCGAGGGGCGGATGTGGTATGAGGACGGTACGTTTTATGAGGGCGCCTTCGTGGACGGCGTCCGGTCAGGCCCTGGCCGCGAAGTGAAGGCGGACGGCTCGGTTTTCATCGGCAACTTCAATCGGAATGTCGCCGACGGCGAAGGCATTTGCGGCGTGCCGGGCCAAGGCGCTGCCTACTGCGCCAAGGCGCAGGGCCAGGATTCCGAACCGAAACCGCTTGAAGCCGTGGCGAAGCAGATCGTCGACGAAAATGAACGCAAGGAAGTCGCCGAGGCTCTGGCCCCGCTTGATGCAACGATCGCAGAGGCTGACACGCTCGTGGGGCAATATTCCGATATGAAAGTGAATGAGCCCAACGCACATTACCGCGCCATCGACGAGATGACCAAGCACTGCCAGTGTTACCTTCATGGCTGTATCGAAATAAAGGACGCAGGCGTCGTCTACACTGAAGCGCAAAAGCAGGCCTTCAAGGAAAAGGACGCCCTCGAGACAAAGCGATGCGTCGCCTGGCGGGACGGTCGCGCAGGCCTGGATGACGAGGCCGAGATCGCAAGGCAGATCGCGTATTATGAAGGGATTATCCAGAGCGAGAATGCAAAGCGTGAGGAGGCCGAGCGCCGGAAGGCGGCCGAGACGGCCCGGCTCGCGCGCGAGCAGGCTGAGGCCCGGGCTGCCCGACTAGTCGCTGCGAAACAGGCGGCCGCTGAAAGCAGGCAGGAAGCGGCCAACCGCCAGCGCAACATGTGCGCGCAACGCCCCACCATGTGCGGCTGCAACGCCATTCTCGGAAAGCCTGAACCCGCCCGCCAGCCCGGCGAGCACTGGGCCTGCGCGCAGTGAGGCGGCTTAGACCAGCGGCCAGAAGAACGGGATGACGAACATCGAGACCACGAACATGATTATGTTCAGGGGTAGCCCCACCTTGATGAAATCCATGAACCTGTAACCACCCGCCGTATAGACCAGTGTATTGGTCTGGTAGCCGATGGGCGTCGCGAAACTGGCGCTGGCGGCAAACATGACGGCTACCACGAAGGGGCGCGGGTCGATGCCGAGGTGGGTGCCGAAGCCGATGGCGATGGGGGTCAGCAGCACAGCAGCGGCATTGTTGCTGATGAATTCGGTCAGCGCGGTCGTCACCAGATAAATCATGGCGAGCAAGGCCAGAGGGCCAAGACTGCCCATGGGCCCGGCGACAAGATCAATCACAAGCTGGACAGCACCGGTCTTCTCCATCGCCTGCCCGAGCGCGAGCATGCCGAAGATCAGCATGAGAATGTCCCAGCGGATGGCCTGATAGGCTTCCTGATGGTCGAGGCAGCCGAGTGCGACGACAGCGGTCGCCCCGATGATTGCAAGCGCCGCAATCGGCAGGACTTCAAAGGCAGCCAGTCCCATGACCAGTAGCAGCGCGATGACCGCGATACCCGCCTTGTCCCGGCGTACGGACCGGTCGCTGGTGGCCGTCAGGTTGTTGAGCGCCCCATCCTCGAACATCTGGCGCATGCCTGCCGCTGGCCCCTCGACCAGAACCGTATCGCCGACATCAAGGCGCATCTCGCCAAGCTGGTCCGCCATGTTCTCGCCGCGCCGGTGTACGGCCATGATGTAAACGCCATAAAGCCGGGCAAGACCAAGGCCGAGCAGGCGGCGGCCGATCAGGCGCGACTGCGGGCCGATCACGCCCTCGGCAATGATCACTTCGCTCGCCTGAACCGGCTCAAATGCTGTGCCCTCCTGGGCATCCGCGCCGATGGCGACATGGCCCAGCTCCTTGAGGCTGAGCATTTCCGACACGGGCGAGCGCAGGACGATCCGGTCGCCGCCGCGCAGGATGAGCTTGCCCAGCGACGCCTTGAGCGACACGCCCTCACGCAGGACATCAATGATCGAGAATCCGCGCTGGGGCGAGAAGCCCGTCTCGGAGAGGGGGCGCCCGATGAGCACGGAGTCGATAGGGATCAGGATCTGTGCAATGAAACGGCGCTCTTTCTGGTCGGGCAGCATGCCGGCCAGCGTGTCGCGCTTGGGCAGCAGCCACCATCCGACCAGTGAAAAATAGGCCATGCCCGCGAGCGCAAGCAGCGAACCGGCTGCCGTGATCTCGAACATGCCGAACGGCTTGAGGCCACCTGACTGGGCGACACCGTCAACAAGCAGGTTGGTGGACGTGCCGATCAGGGTGGTGGTGCCACCGAATATGGAGGCAAAGGAGAGCGGGATCAGCAGTTTCGACGGCGATATCTTCAGCGACTTGGCAAGCCGGATCGCAACTGGGATGAGCACGACGACAACGGGCGTGTTGTTGATGAAAGCCGACAGGAAGATCACGGCCAGCATCATTACAAGAATGGCGAGGATCGGCGACCAGCCATGCGTGGCTTGCGTCACCCATCGCCCGGCCTGATCGATCACGCCTGTCCGGTCGAGCGCGGCGGACATGACGAACATGGCGGCAATGGTCAGCGGCGCGGCATTGGAGAAGACCCCCAGCGTTTCCTTGACGCTCATGATGCCGGTCAGCATCAGCGTACCCATGGCCAGGAGCGCAATCACGTCTGCAGGAAGCGATTCCCGTACGAAACCAAAAAACACGACAGTCACGAGGAACAGGACGATCGTGATCTGTACGGGGGACGAGGCCAAAAACTCGACCATGCGGATGAACTCCAAAATTCTGGAGCGATTAGACCTGAAGCCCTAATCGACGCAACGGCTCTTGCGCGTTCGGCACGCAAACGACGATACAGATTTTCTAATCGATGAGCCTAGCTGACCCGTCGGCGACGGGCGTAAAGCGAGCGTGACACAGGGCCGTCTTCCTCGACCGTGAAGCCTTCAACGAGACGCGCGATGAAGGCCGATAGCTGGTCGCGGACTTCATAGGGCGCTTCCATGGGCAGGAAATGGGACGTTCCGCGCACCTGTTTCATCATCAGGTTGGGGTACATCTGGATGAGCTGGGCGCGCACCTTGCCGCTGATGACGGAATCCGAATTAGGCCTGAGGATGGTGATCGGGATCTTCTTCTTTCTCACCTTGCGCATCGCGCCCCAGGGACGGTTGCGCTGTGCGGCAAAAGTTGCCGCTTCCCATTTCGGTTCACACAGCAGTCGCCATTCCTGTTCTGCGTTGGCAGCTTCGTCATGATCGACACGATCAATGCCATCCAGCAGGTAGTCGGCCAGAAAGGGCTCGCGCCAGCTGCTGAATGCGCCACGGCCCGTATAGGAATCGAGCGCATCGCGGAAGGATTTGAACACCGGTTTGCGCTTGCGCGCCCGCTTGGCCATGCCATTGCGCGCGATCAGCATCGAAACTGGCGGGAAGACGTGGTTCCAGAAATAGACCTTGCGCGACAGGATGACCGGATCGACCAGCACGAGGCCCTTCACCAGATCCGGCCGCTTGCCTGCAACCATCAGCGCGACGCAGCCTCCCATGGAGTGCCCGCCAAGGACAACGCCGTGGGGCGCCTCCTTTTCCAGCCACTCTATGACATCGTCACGAAACCGGCTCCAGGATTTGAGGCTGCGCGGCTTGGCAGCCAGCGTGGTGCGCCCATGCCCGCGCATGTCGAGCGCCGCGATACGGGCCCGAAGCCCCAGCGGCGCGAGCAGCGATTGATAGGTCATGGCATTGAAGCCGGTCGCATGCAGCCACACGGCGGCATAGGGCTTGATGGGGTCCCCAAACTCGATGCCGACAAGTTCGCCGCCGGCCTTCAACTCACTTTTAATTCTGCGCATCAGGCGCGATTCCCGAATACACGGCGCAGGATTTCGCTCGTACGTGCCACTGGGTTTTCCCGAATCTTCTTTTCCTCTTCCGCCACATAAAGGAAGATTCCGTCAAGTCCGAGGCCCACGGCATGTTGCGTCAGATCGTTCTGAAGGCTGCCCGTCACACCGCCGAAACCATACTGGCCGGCAACCTGTTCAAGTTGCGTGAAGGCACCGGACTGCGCGAGCGTCTGTTTCACA
The DNA here is from genome assembly GCF_000682695.1 of Hyphomonas chukchiensis. Lineage (GTDB taxonomy): Bacteria > Pseudomonadota > Alphaproteobacteria > Caulobacterales > Hyphomonadaceae > Hyphomonas > Hyphomonas chukchiensis. The sequence goes on from NZ_AWFG01000010.1 coordinate 82,795, forward strand.
TAAGGCGTGAACGCCTGGCGCAGCTGTGTCTCTGTTCGGGAACGGAGATAATCGGTGGCAGCCGTGTCGCCGCCATTCAGTATCTGCAGGGCATCATTGATCGTGATGGATTTCACGGCGCCCAGTATCAAGGTCCTGGCCTCTGGCACGGCCGCTTCTGCCGCGCGGTTCATGCGCATTTCAAGATCATCAAGCGGGCCGCTCGCCCCAACGCGAGCCAGATTAGTCTGGATGTCGCGATAGGTCTTTGGCAGCGGAATGCGTATGCGCGGATCGCCGAAATAGCCGTTTGTCTTGCCGAGTTGCGAGGCGACGAGATTCGTACCGACCGTCAGCGCCTCGCGCAGGCCCGCATCGATCTCGGCCTGCGTCAGGGCGCTCTGGCCACCCGGCGTGCCCATGATATCGCCAAGAATCGCGCCGTAGTCGCCCGCAGTTCCGGTTGTTGCGCAGCCCGTTGGCAAAAGCGCCAGCGCCAGCGCACTGAATGTCGCTATTCTCATCGCCCTCTCCTCAACTTGCCGCCCTGACCACCCGCCGGGACCCTACAGGAGCGCCCAGGTGAATAGAAGAGACAAGAACACCGCTGCGGCATCAAAGCGATGGGTTACAGTCTTGTCATCAGAAATGCGTTGACCACACATGTAGTCTTCGCTTAAGACTACGCGTGTAGTCCAATCTCGGGGAGAGAGCAGGAATGAAAATATCGGCCGCAGAACTCGAAGTCCTGAGCGTGCTGTGGGAGCAACCCGGCATCGCGGCAAGCGATGTGCATGAGGCGCTCGCAAATGACAAGGACTGGACCAGCCGCACCGTAAAGACACTCCTGTCGCGCCTCGTCGAAAAAGGCGCCGTCAGCACGCAGGAAGACGGCAGGCGATATCTTTACATTCCGGCGATTGACGAAGAATCCTACAAGGCCAAGGCAGCTGGCCAATTCATAGACCGGGTTTTCTCCGGACGCGCTGCACCACTCGTTGCCTACCTGGCAGACAGCCGCGGCCTGACATCCCAGGATATCGAAGACCTGGAAAAACTTTTGGGGGACCTCAAGAAATGATCACCGAATTTCTCACGCCTGATCCGAAATCGGTCATGGAAATGGTTCTTGCCGTTTCGCTGCTGCTCCTTGTGGTTCTCTTTGCCCGCAAGGCTGTCGCCCGCGAATTCGGCCCTGGCCTCGCCTATGCGCTCTGGCTGTTGCCTCTGGCGCGCCTTGTCATGCCGCCTTTGCCGACGGGCATGTCCTGGATCAGCCTTCTCGGCCTCGCGCCAAGCCTGCCGCTGACAGACGCGGCAAAGGTCTCGGCATCAACGGCGACCCAGGTCTGGGCATCCAGTGATGCGCACACCGTCACGATCGCGCCTGTGACACACACAGTGGACGCCGTGCCAGTCGCGCCTGTCACAACGGATGGCAGTTTCCTCCCTGGCATGGATATGGCCGCATCGGTCATGACCCTCCTGCTGGCGGTCTGGGTTATCGGCACGCTGGTTGCCCTTGTCCGCAACAGCGCCGCACAGCAGAGCTTCATGCCCGTCGTTGCCCGCGAGAAGATGCCGGCCTCACCGCAGCTGCAAGCCCTTGCAGATGACGTTGCCCGTCAGGTCGGCCTGAAGCGGACACCGCAGATTGCCACCAGCCTGATCTCGAACGGCCCGCTCGTGACCGGACTCTTCCGCCCGATCGTGCTCCTGCCCGCATGGTTCGAGGCCGATTATGATCGGGTCCAGCAACGTGCCGCCCTCGCCCATGAGCTGACGCATGTGAAACGCGGCGATCTCTGGGCGCTGCAGATCGCCGAACTCTTTGTTGCCTGCCTCTGGTTCAACCCATTGGCCTACATGTCCCGTGCGGCCTTTCGCACAGACCAGGAAGCAGCCTGCGACGGCGATGTCCTGCGCTGCGGCGCCGCCAGCCCGCACGCCTATGGCTCGACGCTGCTGAAAGCCGTGCGGATTTCGGTGCCGGAACGCCTGCCAATGGCGGCCAGCCTGCCGCTGACCCATTCCCTGAAGGAGCGTATGCGCCGCATGGCCTATCCGGCGCCGACGAAGCGCCGCCGGCTGGCGGGTGTGGGGCTGACGGCCCTGCTCGGTTCGGTGGCAGTCATCTCTACGGCGTCCGTGACGGCCAGCGCCGGAGAAGCAAAAGCAGAGCTGACGCGCAGCCTGAAGATCGACAACTCCACGCTGTATATCAATGGCAAGAAAGTCGAGGATCGCCAGTTCGTCCTGCTGGGGGATCCGATCCAGACGCCTGATCCGTCCATCGAAGCGGATATCGCCGAACTGAACCACCGGATCAGCCTGGAAGCCCGCAACATCAACGTACCCGATGCCATGCCGCCTCTGCCACCGATGCCTGTCATGCCGGCGCAACCGCCTGCGCCGCCCGTACCGCCAGCCCGTGATGTTTCCGAACTCGATGGCGGCACGCATAGCCATGCATTTTCAGAAGAAGCGGCTGAGGCTGAAGCAGAAGCAAATGCGGCGGCCTGGGAAGCCTGGTCCGACGAATACGAAAGCCGCATGTCGCAATGGGAAGACGAAGTGGATCATATCGTCTCCAAATGGGAAGACACCTACGGCGAAGACCTTGAAAGAACCAATATGGAGATCGAAGCGCGTATCGAGAGCTGGACCGGCCAACTCGAAGCCAAGATTGAAGCAGCCTACGGCGACGGCCAGGAGGGCCGCGAAGAGCAGACCACCCAGGCGCTAGAAACACTCGCGCTTTCCTGCCGAGACGCGAAGCTGGCCCCGGGCGAGACCCGCATCCTGGCTGCCCCCGGCCCGTATGGCGACGATCTTCATGTCGCCTGTGTCGAAGGCAATGCCGCTCGCCTGAAGGCCGCCGAGACACTGGCCGCCATTAAGGAAAGCGGTCTTCTGCGCGATGAGGAAAAAGCGGCTTTCCGGAAGATCGGAACGTTCCGCCGCACGATCGAGATCAACAAATAGGCGTTGTAACCTCACCTTTTGCCAACGCTTGAGGCCCCGGTGTGTCTCCGACACCGGGGCCCTTTTCTGTTCAACGCGCTTTGCGCCTGCGTGCCCCGGCTTTAGGGTGCGCCATGATCAGCCAGACGGGACGTTGCAATGATGAAAACCAGATTCGCCGCCATCCTGCTTGGCCTTGCCTGCCTCACAGCCTGCGCCTCCGTCGAGCCGAAGCCCTGCACGGCTGAATGGGTCGACTACAAGACCGACAAGGTGCTGAAAAAGTTCGCGTCGAACAACCGCGGCATGATCAACGACCTGCGCCGCTTGCAGAATGCCGATGGCGATGTCGACCCGTTTGTGGCCATGCAGCTGCTCTCCAAGAAGGATCGAATCCAGCGCTTTGCCGATACGTTCCAGACCATCGTCGTTCCCGAACTTCAAGCGGCTGTCGATCAATGCGGCGACGAAGAACTGACCCCGGCCTTCACCGAGTTCCTGCGCAATGAAGGCGTTGGCGACGCGACACTGCAATGGGTTGGCCCGCTGATCGGATTGATGCAGGACATGCGCGAGCCGCAAAACCAGCGGCCGAACACGCTCTAGGCCCCACGCCAAGGTAATGCCTGCATGAAGACGCTCATTGTTGTCCCGGCCCGCTATGGCTCGACCCGATTCCCGGGCAAGCCGCTGACGCTGATTGCCGGCCAGTCCATGGTCAGCCGCGTGGCCACCATGGCGGCCAAGGCGGCTACCGCGCTTGAAGACGCTGCGCATGTGGTTGCAACCGACGACGCGCGGATCGAGGCGCATTGCAGGGAGCGCAACATTCCCGTCGTACTGACCGATCCGGCCCTGCCGTCAGGGAGCGACCGCGCGCTGGCCGCCGCAGATGCACTGGGTGTCCTGCCGCAGGTCGTGGTCAACCTGCAGGGGGACTCGCCGTTCACGCCGCCGGCCCACATCATCGCGGTGGCCGAAGCCGTTCTGACCTCCGGAACGGATGCGGCGACGCCTTATGTGCGGCTGACATGGGACGCGCTGGACGACCTGCGCGCGCACAAGCTGGACACGCCCTTTTCGGGCACCACGCTGACGCATGATACTGACGGCCGCGCGCTCTGGTTCTCGAAAATCATCCTGCCCGCCATGCGCAAGGAAGCCGCCCTGCGCGCCGCCGGCAACCTGTCACCGGTCTGTCGGCATATCGGGCTTTATGCGTTTCGCCTCGAAGCTTTGCGGCGGTATGTGAGCCTGCCCGAAGGCCATTACGAACAGCTGGAAGGGCTGGAACAGCTGCGCCTTCTGGAGAATGGCATGTCGATCCAGTGCGTTGAGGTTGCCCCGGACACGATTGCGATTCCCGGCATCGACACACCGCAAGACGTTGCGCTGGCCGAACGGCTGATCCGCGACCATGGCGACCCGGCGGGGGCGTAAGACCCTTGGCCCGCCTGATCATCCTGCGCCACGGCAACACGTTCGACAAGGGTGAAACGCCGACCCGCGTCGGCGCACGGACGGACCTTTCCCTGTCCGTTTCGGGGCGCACGCAGGCCCATGCACTGGCCGCGCATTTCCAGGATACGGCCTTCTGCGCCGCCTTCTGCTCACCCCTGCTACGCACGCGCCAGACGGCCCGCACCATTCTTGATGCCCGGCCGCATGCGCCCGCCTTGCGCATCCTGACCTTCCTGACGGAAGTGGATTACGGCCCGGACGAGAACCAGACGGAAGACACGGTGATTGCACGTATCGGCGCCGAAGCCCTCGCCGCTTGGGACCGGGATGCAACACCGCCGCCCGGCTGGCAGGTTGACCCCGCCGCCTTGCGCGCCGCCTGGGCGAGCCTGCTGGAACGCGCATCAACTCTGGAAGCAGATGCAAACGTGCTGATCGTCACCAGCAATGGCATTGCGCGATTCCTGCCGGATGTGGTGGATGCGCAGCCTGATGGCTTGGACCGGAAGCTGAAGACGGGGGCCTGGGGCGTGGTGGATGTCAGCCCGGACGATTCGCGCATCCTCGACTGGAATCTGCGGCCCTAGGCAACTTCGCGGGCGTCTTCCTCGGCGACGCGCTCGCTGGCACCCGAGATGGGCAGAAGGATAGAGACAGTCGTGCCTTCACCCTCGATGGACGAGAGGCTCATCTGCCCGCCATGCATCTCGGCGAATGACTTGGTGAGCGCAAGGCCGAGGCCTGTGCCTTCATAATTGCGGTCGCGCGAGCCTGACACCTGCTCGAACGGCTTGGCGAGACGCGGCAGGTCCTCGATCGGGATGCCGATCCCGGTGTCGGTAACACCGATCTGGATATCCGCGCCGCTCTGTTCGACCGTCACCGTGATCGTGCCGCCGGAATCGGTGAACTTGATCGCATTGGACAAGAGGTTCAGCACCATCTGGCGGATGGCGCGGTGGTCGGCGTCCAGGTCCGGCAGGCCGGGCTGGGCCTCAAGCACGATCTGGATACCCTTGTCTTCGGCCTTGCGGCGGATCATGCGCACGGCGGCATCGACCGGGTCAACCGGATCAATGGGCTGCGGATTGATCGTCATCTTGCCGGCTTCGATCTTCGCCATGTCGAGAATATCGTTGATCATGTCGAGCAGGTGCTGGCCGGATGTCAGGATGTCGTGGGCATAGCCCTTGTAGCGCTGATCGCCGAGCGGACCGTAGAGCTCATGCGCGAGGATTTCCGAGAAGCCGTTGATCGCGTTGAGCGGTGTGCGCAGCTCGTGGCTCATATTGGCCAGGAAGGCCGACTTGGTGTGCGCCGCGTGCTCGGCCTTGGCCTTCTCTTCGGCGTAGCCCCGGGCCAGTTCGTTCGCGCGACCTTCGGATCGCTCAAGCTCGAGGTTGATCTTGCGCATGCTCTGCTTCTGGCGCTTGAGCTCCTCCTCATTGTGGACGTTCTCGGTCACATCAATGCCAACCGTGATCAGGCCGCCATCAGCCGTCGGCCGCTCCACCAGCTTCAGCCAGCGGTCGGTCTGCAGCTCGACTATCATTGTGCGGGCATCCTCGGAGGATTGCTTCTCGGCGCGGATGGCGCCCGTGCGGGCGATCATGATCGTGTCGTAACTGATGCCGGGGCGCAGCGTGTCCTGAAGGCCGAAGTCGAGCGCGAAGGCCCGGTTCCAGTAGAGCAGCCGCTTGCGATGATCCCAGAGCGCGAACGGGCCGTTGAAGCCCTCAATCGCGGACCGCAGGCGACGCTCGGCCGCTTTCACGCGGTCTTCCGATTGCTTGCGATCTGTAATGTCGAGCACGATACCGCCGAAGATCGACGTCTTTCCAGTCGGGTCTTGCGTCATGCTGCCACGCATCTCGATCCAGAGCGGGGGCTCCGAATGGGAGAGGAACTGCGTCTGGATCCACCCTATGTCGCGGGCCTTTTCGAGTGTCTCGATCATGCGGGCCTGATGCTCAGGATGCACCTGCCGCAACATGTCCTGCACGTCGATCAGGCCGGAGCCGTCCATGCCGAAAAGGTCTGAGGCGCCATCGCTCAGGAAGACGGCCGAACTGCCCGGTGCCCATTCCCAATAGCCGGCACGCGCACTGCGCATCACGAGCCCCATGATGCGGTCGGCTTCATCCTCGCGGGTTTCCTCGATCAGGCTGACGGCATCCTCGCGGGATAGACGGTTCATCAGGCCGACAATCGCCAGCACCGGCGCAGCCAGCAAGAGCGCAAAGATGAGGAGGCGAACGAGATCGTCCAGCGTAAACAGGGGATGGAGCACGCTCTCGCAAACCGCAGCAGGGCTGCCGTCCAGCGGAACGCATGCGGTCGCGAGACGGTTGAAATCTGGGGCCGATGTCAGGCGGGTCTGGCCGGGATTGAGGGACGCAATGGCCGCTTCCAGGGCCGGGTCGCCAGAACCAACGCGGGTATTTCCGGAGACAAGCGTGACCCTGCGACCTGCTCCGACCGCCGGCAACCAGGTTCCCGCCGGCGCGATGGCCAGCATGGCACCGGCTTGTTCAGGATTGGAGACGAGAATGATATCGCCCTGCGAAGAGACCCCGAAGCGATAGCCCTGCTCAAGCAAGGAGGCAGCCGTCACAGCGGCGACCTGAAGGCGGCTTCCTGCAGGCGATTGCTGGGCATCCTTGAGTGACAGAACAGCGTCCACACCCGGTGTCGCGGCCGCAATCGCCGAGCGCGACGCGCCGGATTCGGCCACGAGGCGGATGGCGACTTCAGCGGTCTCGGCGCGGCCCTCCATGCGTCCCGCAATGGCGGCGGCCTGGGCCTGAAGGGCCGACAGCATGGCCACATGGGCGCTCTGGCGTTCTTCCCAGGCCTTGAGGCCAAGGGCGCCAGCCATAAGGACGATGATGGCCAGGATGGTCCATTTCAGTCGCACGGCAACCCTTGCAGACGCCTTGTCTGCAGCGGTCATTCCATCAGAACTGACGACTTGATCCGCCAAGGAGGCTCCATTCACCCAAATTGGACATACTTACCCGTATACCGTTTTCCGGTGGAATCATTGCCTAAGTGTTAATAATCCTGACGAAATCGTTAACTACTTCACCCGAGGGCCCGACCGACAATGTCGGCGGAGTTGGGCGACAGTTTCGCTTCCTGCAGACGCTTGAGTGTCGCCTGCGCTGCAGCGCCGGCCTTGGGTTCCAGCACGCGCCATTGCTCGAAGGCGGTGATGAGGCGGGCCGCCAGGGCCGGGTTGGCCGCATCAGCCTTGAGGATAATGTCTTCCACGGCGCGGTAACCGGAACCGTCCGGCGCGTGGAAGGCGGCGAGGTTGGCAGTGGAGAAGACGCCGACGACGGACCGCACGCGGTTCGGGTTTTTCAGGTCAAAGTCCGGATGGGCGGCCAGTTCCGCAACCGTCTCGGCGGTTCCCTGCCCGGCCTGCACGGCGAACCACTTGTCCATGACGATGGGGTTATGCTTCCAGTTCGTCTCAAAATCGGCCAGCGCTTCGTCACGCTCCGGGCATTTTCCGTCCATTGTCAGGGCACGCATGGCGGCGAGGCGCTCCGTCATGTTCGTCGCCTTCTTGTACAATACCAGCAGCTTGCGGCGCGCATCCTTGTCTTCGGAAGCTCCGAGCAGGTTGATGCACGCCCCGCGGAAGGCCCGCACACCGGCCTGTTCCGCCGAAGGTGCATAGGGTGCAGGCGATGGGGCTTCGAGGGTGGTTGCCACCGTGCCCGAAAGCGCTTCGGCAAGGGCCGCCTGCAAACGCTTGCGGGCAGAATGGAGGGCGACCGGGTCGGCCGGCTCACGCTCCAGGAACAGTTCGCCGACTTCCGGCAGGCGGGTCAGCAGGGCCGCGAGCGCGGGATCGTCGCCCGCATTGCGGATGGCGGCGGCAATCGCAGAGACGAGTTCGCTGTCGGGCTTGGCCTGGCTGCCTTCGGAGAGCTTGAGGATTTCCTCGGTAACGAGCGTGCGCACGCCTTCCCATTGGTTGAAGGGATCGGTCTCGGCCACGACAAGGGCAAGGCGCTGGTCGCGGGTGAGGTCACGCTCAACACGGATTGGTGCGCTGAAGTCGCGGTTGACCGACAGGAGCGGGCGGCCGCTGGTTACCTTGCGCTTGATCGTCGTTTCAGCCGTGTCGAGCACGGTCAGCCAGGCATCAGTGCCGCCAGTGCCGTTGAGCAGGGCCAGTTCCAGCGGGATGGGAACGGGCTTCTTGTCACTCTGGCCGGGTGTTGGCGGCGTTGTCTGGGAGAGGTTGATGGTGAGTTCCCTGGCGGCCTCGTCCCAGCTTTCCTCGACTGTGACGCGCGGCGTACCGGCCTGCGCGTACCACAGGCGGAACTGGGTGAAGTCCTTGCCGGTCACGTCCTCGAAGCACTTGTAGAAATCTTCTATGGTCACGGCCTGACCATCATGGCGCTCGAAATAGAGGTCCATGCCTTTGCGATATGTTTCCTCGCCAATGATACGGCGGAGCATGCCGATGACCTCGGCGCCCTTCTCGTAGACCGTGGCGGTGTAGAGGTTGTCGATCGACCCGTAATGATCCGGACGGACCGGATGGGCGAGCGGGCCGGCATCTTCGGCGAACTGGCGGGCGCGCAAGCGGATGACATCCTTGATGCGCTGCACCGGGCGCGAGCGCATGTCGGCGGAGAAGTTCTGGTCACGGAAGACGGTGAGGCCTTCCTTCAGGCAGAGCTGGAACCAGTCGCGGCAGGTGATGCGGTTGCCGGTCCAGTTGTGGAAATATTCGTGGGCAACGATGCTCTCGATGGCTTCGAAGTCTGCATCGGTGGCGGAGTCTTCATCGGCGAGCACATAGGCCGAGTTGAAGACGTTGAGGCCCTTATTCTCCATGGCGCCGAAATTGAAGTCGCGCACGGCAACGATGTTGAAGACACCGAGATCGTATTCGCGGCCATAGGTCTGCTCGTCCCAGGCCATCGAGCGCTTGAGGCTGTCCATGGCCCAAGCCGCGCGGTCTGCATCGCCCTTGTCGACATGAATGGCGAGGTCGATGTGCTTGCCGCTCATGGTGGTGAAGCTGTCGCGATAGACATCATAGTCGCCGGCGCAGAGCGCGAAGAGATAGGAGGGCTTCTTGTGCGGATCGTCCCACGTGATCGTGTGGCGACCATTGCCGGCGTCTTTCACATCGCCGGGCGTGCCATTGGACAGCATGATCGGGCAGGCGGCCTTGTCGGCGAGGATAGTGACGAAGAAACGGCTCATCACATCCGGGCGGTCCGGATAATAGGTGATACGGCGGAAGCCCACAGATTCGCACTGCGAGCAGAAACGCCCGCCCGACATGTAGAGACCGGACAGCGCCGTATTCTTCGATGGCGCGATCACCACCACGGTGCGGAGGGTAAACTGATCCGGCACATCCGGCAGCGTCAGGCCCTGCTCGGTGAGGCTGTAATCGGAGGGCGTTAGCGCGCGGCCGTCGATTTCCACCGAGACCAGTTTCAGCGCTTCGCCGTCCAGTTCGAGCGGCGCATTGCCCGAACCTTCCTTGCGGGTGACCTTCAGCGTAGCAGTCACCCTTGTTGCATCCGGGTCCAACTCAAAGGAAAGGTCAACATGCTCTATATCGAACGGATAGGGCGTGTAGTCGGCGAGCTTGACGGCAACGGGGGTTTCAGTGCGCATGATGTCTCCGGAAAACGGCAGCGGGATAAGGGCTCGATACGGGCTGAGACAGGCCGCGTCGAGGGTTTGCCTCACTGACATCGGGACGGAACGGTCCGTTTCCAAGGGGCAGAGCGCCCCGGGACTGCAGGAAACACAAGGGAAAACGCGCGGATGAACCAGCTATTGTCCTTCCTGGCTTCGCCCATCGTCCGTCGGATCGCCGGGATAACAAGCCTGCTGGTCGCTGTGGCCATCGCGATCCTGTCGCTCGTGCCGGGACAGGACCTGCCGGACGTGCATCTCAGCGACAAGGCAGAGCACGCGATTGCCTACATGGTTCTGGCGGGACTGATATGCTTCTGGCTCGGCCGCGAGCGCATCGTAAGGGGCGTCATCGTCGCCGTGGGCTATGGGGCGGTGCTGGAGTTTGCGCAGGCGCTGGCGGGCACGGGGCGCACGCCTTCGCTGCTGGATGCGGGAGCGAACCTGCTGGGCGCCTGTATCGGGGCAGCGCTGGCATGGGCAGCCCTCGCCATCGGGCGCGCGCGCTGAAGCGGCCTATTCGGCGGCGGCGGCCACGGCGTCTTCTTCAGACTGATACACGTGGCGCAGGATCAGCGCGCAATGGCTTGCCAATTGCCTCGCCTCCTCCGGCAGGTCTTCCGGAATTGCGCCAGCCATGTCGGCAAGGCGTCTGGCGATGCGCAACAATTCCGGCGTATGGACGATCATTCGGGCTTGGTGCTCGATGCGGTGGGGATCGCGGTCATACTCGCTGCCCGTCACACGCCAGCCTCCCCAGTCGCCATCATCGGTGACAATAACAGGGAAGGTTGCAGGGTTGGGATCGACCCCCAGCATGGTCGTGGAGCGCCACTTGATCAACTTGCGGTCAATCCGCCATTGTTCGAGCAGAAAATCCTCTTCGTCATCCTCTGGGCGCTGATGCTTGTGGACCGTTTGTTCGGACAGAAGCTCGTGCGCTTCGAAGCGGCGACCGAGGCCACAATCATAGGACACTTTCAGAGGCTCTTCGACATTCTTCACCCATTGCGGAATGACCTGTTCGACCAGCGCCCATGTGCCGACAGGTTTGACGAATACGCGTTGCGACTTGTGGAAGGTTGCCTTGGCCATAGTTCGGTGTCCCCTGAACCAATACCTCAGCCTGCCCGAATCCCCTTTCTTTGAGCTGAAAACGATAGATCAAATTTCATCTATCGCTGGGTGAGCATCAATTGAAATCGAGGATTTCCGCTGGGTCACGGCTTTCCGCGCACGTAAAGGGCGCTAGATTGGCACCATAGCAAAGTTATGCGCCTCCACAGGGGGCCAGGGAGCCAGACGCAATGAATTTCGATTTTTCCGAGGACCAGAAGTTTCTCGCCAATGAGGCGCGAAAGTTTCTCGAAAGCCAGTGCGGGATGGGCGAAGTCCGCGCCGTCCTGAACGACGACTCCAAGGCCTATAATGAAGGCGTGTGGAAGAAGGTCGTCGAGATGGGCTGGCTCGGCACGAGCATTCCGGAAGAACATGGCGGCCTCGGGCTCGGCATGCTGGAAATGTGCGTCCTGGCCGAAGAGATGGGCCGCGTCCTGGCGCCTGTGCCATGGGCCTCGACCGCCTACTTCTTCACCGAAGCGCTTAAGCTTGCAGGCTCCGAAGCCCAGCAGGCCGAGATTTTCCCGAAGATCGTTTCAGGTGACGTGATCGGCTGCTACGCCGCCAGCGAAGGCCCGGGCAACCCCGACGCCGCTTCGCTCAAGACGACATTTGACGGCAAGACAATCAGCGGCGTGAAAGTTCCTGTTACGGATGGTGACGTGGCCACGCACGCCGTCGTGCTGGCCAAGGACGGCAAGGGCGCGAGCCTCGTTCTGGTCGACCTGTCCGGCAAGGGCGTCTCGAAGAAGGTTCTCTCGACACTGGACCCGACCCGCAGCCATGCCGAACTCACCTTTGACAAGGCCCCCGCCACATTGCTCGGCAAGTCGGGCGACGGCGCGGTCCTGAACGATGAACTGCTTAACCGTGTGGCCGTGCTGATCGCGTTCGAGCAATTGGGCGGCGCCTCGCGCTGCCTCGAAATGGCGAAAGACTATGCCATGGAGCGCTACGCCTTTGGCCGCCCGATCGGTGGCAACCAGGCGATCAAGCACAAGCTGGCCGAGATGTACGTGAAGAACGAAGTGGCACGCTCCAACTGTTTCTACGGTGCCTGGGCACTGTCGACGGATGCGGCCGAACTGCCTGAAGCCGCCGCTGCTGCCCGTGTGGCCGCATCGGAAGCCTTCTGGTTTGCCTCGAAAGAGAACATCCAGACGCATGGCGGCATGGGCTTCACGTGGGAAGTCGACTGCCACCTCTTCTACCGCCGGGCCAAGCTGCTCGCGGTTCAGGCCGGCAGCCCCAAGGTGTGGAAAGAGAAACTCGTCCGCGCCATCGAAACCAAGAACGCAGCGTAGGAAGGATCAGACAAATGGACTTCAACGATACCAAGGAAGAAGCAGAGTTCCGCGCCGAAGCCCGCGCGTTCCTCGACAAGCACCTCGAACCAAAAACGGGCGCACGCCCGCGGCCAGGTTCCGGCAAGGACGCACTCCAGCGCGCCAAGGACTGGCAGAAGATCAAGGCGGAAAACAAGTTCGCCCAGATCACTTGGCCGGAGGAATGGGGCGGCCGCGGTGGCACGTCCATGCAATCGGTCATCTGGGGACAGGAAGAGTCGAAATATGATGCGCCGACCGGCCCGTTCGCCATCGGCCTCGGCATGTGTGTGCCAACCGTCATTGCGTTCGGCTCCGACGCCCACAAGAAGCGCTATGTCGAGAAGGCCCTGAAGGGCGAGGAGATCTGGTGTCAGCTCTTCTCCGAACCATCGGCAGGCTCCGATGTTGCCGGCCTCAAGACGAAAGCCGTCAAGGACGGTGACGAGTGGGTGATCAACGGCCAGAAAGTCTGGACCTCCGGCGCGCACTATTCCGACTTCGGCATCGTGCTCGTGCGCACCAACCCGAAAGTGCCCAAGCACAAGGGCCTGACCATGTTCATCGTGAACATGAAGCAGAAGGGCGTCGAAGTCCGTCCGATCCACCAGGCCTCCGGTGGCCGCGAGTTCAACGAAGTCTACTTCACGGATGTGCGCATTCCGGATTCCGACCGCCTCGGCGAAGTCGGTGCCGGCTGGAAAGTGGCGCTCGTGACGCTGATGAACGAGCGCCTTGCCGTGGGCGGTTCACCCGGCCCGGACTGGGGCGAGATCATGGAATACGCCAAATCGTCCGGCACGATCACCGATCAGGCTTTCCGCGAGAAACTGGCTGACTGGTATGTCGCGGCGCAAGGCTACAAGCTGACGAAATTCCGCACCATGACGGCCCTCTCACGTGGCCAGACACCGGGACCGGAAAACTCGATTGGCAAGATCATCACGGCCAACCATTTGCAGGACATCTGTAACTCGGCCATCGAAATGCAGGACCATTACGGCATCATCAACGATGCCGAGACGATGCCCGGCGACGCCATCTTCCAGCAGAGCTTCATGTGGGCGCCGGGCCTGCGCATTGCGGGCGGCACCGATGAGATCCTGAAGAACATCATCGCCGAACGCGTGCTGGGCCTGCCCCAGGACGTGCGCGTCGACAAGGATCTGCCATTCGACGAGATGAAAGCCGGCTAAGGCCGCCGCGTCAGGACTTCGGTTCTGGCGCGACCGCCTTTTCGGCGACAAAGGCAGCGACATCACTGACACAGGCCCTGCCCGCATCGGTCAGGGCCTTTGCACGTGAGGCGTTATCATTGCCCTGCGCGACAGCCGATGTTGAGACGCTTGTCTGCGCGAGCATCTTGCGCGAGCGCCCTTCAAGCAGCGTCGCCTGAATCCGGCAACGCGCCGTCGTGCCCGAGAGCGTGAAGTCGGACATGCGCCAGGCCAGCTCGAAATCCGCATCCGCGCCGGTATCAGAGCCGATGGCGACACCGCCGCCCTCGCCGCCAAGAGAATCCAGGAGGGCAATCTGCATCATGCGCGTGGCACTGTCGGTCCATTCCACACCGGGCACGAGGCGAAGCGCCCCGCTGCCGTCCTCTGATGCAATGGCGCGTCCGCCAAAGAGGCGCGAGGCTTCGGGCTCCCGAATGATGATAGAAGCATCAATGGGATGCACCGTCTCGGTAGGACCGAACCGGTAGAGACCCTCAGGAACCTTTTGCTCCGGTAGAAGCGATACACATGATGCGAGGCTGGCAGCAGCCAGCGTAATAGCAATTCGGCGCAACATCAGCGCTCTCCTTCATAGGGAATGGGATCGCCAGCGACGAAGCTCTGGGGATTGCGTTCGATTTCGCGGGCGACTCGGTCAAGCCGGTTGATCAGGACGCGCAGGTCCTGGCTGGCGAGGCGCGCGTCCTCAATGGCAGATGTTGCAGGCCCCTCAATGGCGTCCGCCGCAGCCGAGACAGCGCGATTGCTCTGTTCGATCGTTTCATTGGCGGTCTTTGTGATGCTGCGCACATCACTGACGACGAGGTCCAGCTGGTCTGCCAGTTCGGCAACGCGCGTATTGGTTGTGGTGCTGAGCGTCTCGAACGAGGCTGAGGCGGCTTCGAACTTGCGCGTGGCTTTTGACACATCGTCCAGTGTGGCCGAGGCCTTGTCGGCCAGGCCATTGTCCTGGGCGATCTTGCCGCTAAGCAATTCGAGATTCTTGAGCGTCGCGGACAACGCATCGATATTCTCGTCGGTGAAGACGAGGTTCACGCGCTGGATGGCCTGGTTGGCGTTCCCGAGCACTTCCGTGCCGCCGGAAAAGAGTTCGTCCAGCTGGGTGCGTTCGGCCTTGATGACAGGAACAGGCTCGCCTGCCCGCGCTTCGAGCGGCTCGCCGGTACCCGCTGTGATCTGGATAAAGGTCGTGCCCGTAATACCGGCCAGCTGAATGGAAGCGGTCGAGTCCTTGCGGACCGGCGTTTCGCGGTCGATGCGGATACGGGCGCGGACCTTGGACGTATCCGCCCGGTCAATGCGCACGGTCGAGACTTCACCGACCTTGATACCGATATAACGGACCGCGGATCCTTCCTCGAGCGAGACAGGGCCTTCGAACACGATGTCGTAGGCCTTGAAGTCCTGCCGGAACTGGGCCTGCCCCAGCCACATCACGAAGCCCGCGACCGCGAAGGCCGCGATCAGCACAAAGGCGCCGATGAGGGCATAATTAGCGCGCGTTTCCATATCCGGTCTCCATTCTAGTGTCCGGTGGCGGCACGGCCACGCGGGCCGCCAAAGTATTCCTGCACCCACGGGTGATCGAAGGCGCGTAGTTCGTCGATCGTTCCAATCGCCAGTACTTTTTTCTCGCCCAGCACGGCAATCCGGTCGCAGACAGCATTCAGCGTATCCACATCATGGGTCACAAGAAAGACGGAGAGCCCCAGCGATTTTTGCAGCTGGCGCAATAGCGTGTCGAAACCGGCCGCCGTGATCGGATCGAGACCCGCCGTCGGCTCATCAAGAAACAGAAGTTCGGGATCGAGGGCCAGAGCGCGGGCGAGCGCCGCACGCTTGCGCATGCCGCCGGAAAGGTCTGACGGGAACTTGTCGCCTGCATCCGGCTCAAGCCCCGCGAGACGGATTTTCATGTCGGCCAGTTCTGCGCTGAGTTTGGGCCCGAGGTTCGTGTGTTCCTTCATGGGCACCATGACATTCTCGCGCACCGTGAGGTTCGAGAACAGGGCGCCATCCTGGAACATCACGCCCCAGCGCCGCTCGAGGCTGCGGCGCTCTTCGTCGCCAAGCGTATCGAGCTTCCTGCCAAAGACCTCTATCGAACCGGCCGAGGGATGTTTCAGCCCAACGATGGCCCGTAGCAGGACCGACTTGCCGGTGCCAGAAGGCCCGACCACGCCAAGCACTTCGCCGCGCTCAACGTCGAGGTCCAGATGCTCATGCACGGTATGCGTGCCGAAGCGCGTCTCCAGATCGCGGATACGAATGATCGGATCGGCGCTCATATATCGAGCTCCATATAGAAGATCGCAAACAGCGCATCGATCGCGATGATCGAGAACAGGGCCTGCACCACCGATGTTGTGGTTGCGCGGCCTAGCGACTGCACGCTGCCGCCCACATTCAGCCCCTGACGGCAGGCGATGAGGACGCAGACAAGACCGAAAACAGGCGCCTTGGACATGCCGACCCAAAACTGGTCGAGGGGCACGGAATCCCTGAGGCGAACGATGAATACGCCCGGATTGATATCAAGGGCCAGCCACGCCACCATCACGCCGCCGGCAATGCCTGCCAATGTCGCAGCAAAGGCAAGCACGGGCGTCATGATCAACATGGCCAGCACGCGTGGCACGACCAGCACTTCCATCGGCTTCAGGCCGAGCGTCTGCATGGCGTCGATTTCCTGACGCATCTTCATCGTGCCGATCTGGGCGGTGAAGGACGAGTTGGTGCGGCCCGCCAGGACGATACCGGTCAGCACGACGCCAAACTCACGCAGCTCCGAATAGCCGATCAGTTCGACTGTATAGATCTCGAGATCGAAACTCTTCAGTGTGGTCGCACCGATAAAGGCGATGACCATGCCGACGAAGAAGGAAAGGAAAGTGATGATCGGCAGCGCGTCGAGCCCGGATTCCTCCATGACGGCGACAATGCTGGTCCAGCGCAGCTTCCAGGGCTGCAGGAGCATGCGGGCGCAGGTGGCGAGCGTTTCACCGAGAAAAGCCAGGGTTGCGATGCTCTCCGAAGCGATGTGCATGAAAGACCGACCGGTTCGGTCGAGCAACGCCATGATACTGCCATCCTGGGCCGGGCTCTCGGGCGCCGGCGTGGACACGGCATGGATCTGCGCGATCAGGCGCGTGGCGTTTGGATGGTCGCCGATAATCTCGGGTTCGCCCTCTTCGGCAGAGCCGGCGGCGCGCAGCGTGCGGTCGATGACGAAGGCACCGGCGGTATCGAGCTTGCCAAGATCCGAGACATCCACAGCGAGCGGAGACGAGACGTTGAGCGCACGCAAGGCATCGTCGACGTCCTGCACATGCTGGACGGTCCAGTCCCCGGTCAGCCGGAGGACGGTGCGTTCGTCGCTTTCATCAAGCGCGAATTCGGGGGAGACTGTTTCTGCCATCAGCGTGTAACTACCTGACTTGCCTAGCAAAACATGCTTAAGGCAAGGGCATTCAAATAGATGAAATTTCATCCATCGGGACAAGGTATGAGCAATCGGCACCTCGAAATCACCGCTGTTTCATCGCCCCTGAGGGCCGCCTTTGCCATTTCCAGGGGGGCGAAAACCGAGGCCGTCACCCTCCGCGTCAGGCTTCAGCAGGACGGCGCGACCGGTTGGGGCGAGTGTGTTCCTTATGCGCGCTACGGCGAGACGGTCGAGAGCGTAACCGCCGCCATTGAGGCGATGCGCGGGGCCATTGAAGAAGGCCTCACGCGCGTGGAGCTGCAGGAGCGGATGCCCGCTGGCGCCGCCCGTTGCGCGCTGGACTGCGCGCTGTGGGACCTTGAGGCGAAGACGAGCGGCACGCCGGTCTGGCAACTCGCGGGTCTGCCGGAACCGAAACCAGTCGAGACCGCCGTGACGGTGACCCTCGATACGCCGGAGGCCATGGCCGAAGCCGCGAAGACAACACAAGGTCGCCTGCTCAAGCTCAAACTCGGCGGCGCGGAAGACCTGAAACGGATCGAGGCTGTGCATCTGGCACGTCCCGATGCGCGTCTGATCGTCGATGCCAATGAGGGTCTGCTACCCGCAGACTTCCCCGCCATTTCGAAGGCGGCGGCCGGTCTGGGCGTCGTGCTGATCGAACAACCCTTCCCGGCATCAGATGATGAAGCGCTGGTCCGCCGCCCGGCCCCGGTCGCGATATGCGCCGACGAAAGCGCCCATACGAGCAGCGACATACAGGACCTCGCCAGACGTTATGACGCCGTGAACGTGAAGCTCGACAAGACGGGCGGCTTGACCGAGGCGCTCGCCATGGTGCACGCCGCCCGGGCCAGCGGCATGGGCGTCATGATCGGCTGCATGGTGGCGGGGTCGATCTCGATGGCGCCCGCTGTGCTGCTCGCTGGCCTCTGCGACGCCGCCGACCTCGACGGGCCGCTCTGGCTGAAAGAGGATGTCGCGAACGGGCTCACCTATCGCGACGGCTGGGTCGAGCCGCCCACAGGCGCGCTTTGGGGCTAGGCTGACGCGACGCGATGCGTGGGGCTGGCGATCTTCCCGTTGCCGTTGTGCAGCTGACCTCCTAGGATTTCAGGAGAACAGACCCGGGAGGAAATGGGCATGGCGAAGGCCGAGGTGCAGGGATTCGTGCACGATAAATTCGAAGGCGTGCGGGACCAGTTCCAGACGCATCTGGACACGGGCGCAGATATTGGTGCGTCCTTCTGTGTCACCAAGGATGGCGAAACAGTCGTCGACCTCTGGGGCGGCCATGCCGATGTCGAGAAGACACGGGCTTGGGAAAAGGACACGATCGTCAACGTCTATTCGACGACGAAAACCATGACGGCCCTGACGGCCCTATTACTGGCCGATCGCGGCGAGCTCGACTTCGATGCGCCGGTTGCCAAATACTGGCCAGAATTTGCCGCCAATGGAAAAGCTGACATCAAGGTCAGCCATTTGATGAGCCACTCGGCGGGCCTGTCAGGCTGGCGCGAACCCATTACCAATGACGACCTCTATGACTGGGAGAAGGCCACCAGCCTGCTGGCGGCGCAGGCCCCGCTCTGGGAGCCGGGCAGCGCGCCCGGCTATCACGCCATCACGCAGGGCTATCTCGTGGGTGAAGTCATCCGCCGCATAGCCGGCAAGACGGTCGGCACCGTTTTCCGCGAGGAGATCGCCGGACCGCTGGGCGCGGACTTTCATATCGGCCTGCCAGCCTCGGAAGACGCCCGCGTCGCAGATCTGAAACCGCCAGCGGACGCCAGCATCTCGGCGGACCCGACCCTGACCGACATCAAAAGGGTTACGCTTACCAATCCCGGCATTGATGTCAGCGAGACCCGCACCCGCGCCTGGCGCGGCGCGGAAATCCCGGCAGCGGGCGGCACGGGCAATGCGCGCTCGGTGGCGACGATCCATACGATCCTTGCCAATGGCGGCATGGCGAACGGCAAGCGCTTCATGAGCGAGGCCGGTTGCCGCAAGGCGCTGGAAGAACAGATCCAGGGCACGGACCTGATCCTTGGCATCCCCGTGCGTTATGGCCTCGGCTTTGGACTCTCAGGGCCAATGTCACCGGCGCTCAATGAGCATTCCATGTTCTGGGGCGGCTATGGCGGGTCCATCGCGCTGATCGACATGGAATCGCACACGACCATGTCCTATGCGATGAACCTGATGCAGGGCACGACGACAGGCGACATGCGGGCGATCACCCTCGCCATGCAGGCATGGCAAGGACTGAACGCTTAAGGCCTCAGGCCCCTATTTCGCCGGGTCGAGGATGTCCTTGAATCCGCTCGGCGCATGGGGGCCGAGGAAAAGCTGCTCGAACGTGCCGATGCCTTCGGAGCCGAGGCCGTCGGGGCCTTCGTGCTTGGCACGGACGATTTCCTGGATGTGCAGGTTCTCGATGACGTGCCACGGCATCTTTGCCGGCTCGAAGTCCTCGCGTGCAATGGCGAGCTGATCACCCCGGAAGGCGCCATGGCGATACTTGTCGTGGCCATAGCCGATGCCCTTCATCAGGAAGGTGCCCATCGGCTCGAATGTCACCTTGTGGGCGCGGCCGCTCGGGTCTGTCATATCCAGCTGAGCGCTCTGCATCCGACGGGTGCCGGGGGCGTAGACCGTATTCATCTTGGCATCGGCAAGATGAATACCACCGCCCTGATCTGCCCCATCAGGCACGATGACGGCGCGCGTGTTCCACGGTGTGCCGGTCTCATCATGATTGACGTGATAGAACATGGAAAGGTTCGGGAAATTGGTCGGCGTCCAGATCCAGTAGAATTGCGGTGGCGGCGCCGGGATCAGCGGCTGGGCGTCCGGCGCGCCGATCGGGCGCACGCCCCATGAGCGGTCGCGCGTTCCCGTAAAGTCGGCAGGCTTGATGTCGATCTCAGTGCCGTCCATGCGCAGGCTGCCGGACCAGCGGCCATTCTGCGTCATGCGCGTCAGGTCCATCATCATGCGTGGGCCTTGGCGGCGGGTGAAGCGCGGCTCTTCAATCGGAAAGGCGCGGCCTTCGAATTCGACGTCAAGCGCAAGGCCCTCGGTTTCCTCAAGGCGCAGGCGGATTTTCTTCAGCGGCTCGACCACCTCGACCGAGAGCGGGCCGACATGCGTGTCCATGCGCTCCATGTTGAGCGGGCGCGAGAGATAGACGCTGGCCTGCTTGCCATTGCGGAGGATGGAGACCGCGCCGTCGATGATATTCAGATGCGGGTAGACACCCATGGCGGCGGCAAAGAAGGTTGAGCCGTCGGCGCTGTAGCCGTTGAAGAAATACCGGTCATAGAAATTGCGGTCGGAGCCGGAATAGGCAACGGGTTCCGGGGTCTGGTGGATGGGGTATTCGTCACCGGCGCTCAGCATGGGATATCCTTCCTTGGGGTCACCTCTTGGCGGGTGATCTGTCGTGCTTACGGTGGACGATGGAGATCAGCCCATCAAGGGGTGACGCAAAGGGAGGCAGCGCAATTCATGTCACAGATGACAGCGGCAGAGGCCAATACATTCCTGTCGGGCGCATTCAAGAGTTCCGGGAACCGCAGCGAAGTGACGCTGATGGAAAAGGGCCGCGCCGTGGTAAGGCTGGTGGCTGATGAGACGCACTTGCGGCCGGGCGGCTATATTTCCGGGCCAACCCAGATGAGCCTCGTCGATACGGTCGCCTATATGGCGGTGATGACGCTGACAGGACACGAGCCGATGACGGTGACCAGCAATCTGAACATCAACTTCCTGCGGCCCTGTATCGGCCCCGTGGTTGTCGCTGACGCGCGCGTCATGAAGATCGGCCAAGCGCTGGCTGTCATGGATGTGGATGTGCGCATCGAGGGCGCCGAGAAAGCCGCGAGCCATGCCATCGTGACCTATGCCCTGCCCCGCAAGCCGGAAGCTGGCGCATGAACCGGCTGGGCCTCGCCGCCGCACTCACCGGCTTTGCCGCCGTGGCCCTCGGAGCGTTCGGGGCGCATGGGCTGAGCCTTAACGGGGATGCGCTGGACTGGTGGAACAAGGCGACGCTGTACGGGCTGGTGCACGCAGCTGCCGCGCTGGCGATTGCGATCAGCGTTCAGGCCGGGCTTTTGCGCCGGGCCGGCTGGGCCTTCATTCTGGGCGCAGTGATTTTTTCAGGCTGCCTCTATGCAATGGCATTGGGCGCGCCGCGCGGGCTGGGCGCAGTCGTTCCGTTGGGTGGGGTTTCGTTCCTGACGGGATGGGCGCTGGCCGCAGCAAGCGCGGTGCGGCGCTAGCCGACGATCGAGTTCAGCGAGGCGTATTTGTCGGCCAGCTTGTCGGCCGTATGGCGGGCAGAATCGATCGTGTCGGCGAAATCGGAGAGTTCGGCATCGACCGGGGCCGTATCCATGTCCATGTCAGCGCGGGCGGCCACAGTGTTGAGCGCGCTCTGGAAGTTGCGATAGGCCGTCTGGGCACGTACGAGCGCGCGTTCATAACTCATGACATCGGTACGCGTGGCAGCATCAGCAGCGGCGCTGTTCAGGACGGCTTTGGCTTCAACCGAGACGGCTGCGAGGCCGGTACGGGCCGCTTCACTGTCGGCCGAGATGCGCGAGAGGACGATGGCGGGGGCGTTCGTGGCGGCGCCGATGCGGCTCGCATAATCGTCAGGCGCGTCGCTACGGCCATTGATCAGCATATCGGCGAAGCCAGCGAGACCGCCGGAGGCCTCGACCCAGCCCTCTTTGGTGGCAGTGTCAGAATATTCAGCCGAAACCTTGCGCAGGGCAGACTGGTTGTGCGAGAGGCCGCTTTCCACTGTCGCTTCGCCCGGCATCATCGAGACGGTTGCGCAACCGCCAAGAAGGCATAGGGATAAACTCAGGAATACGCTACGCATCAATCGGCCACCTAAACACCTGTCTGGGTCCCCACCCGTAATAACTTCTACGAATGGTAATTAGCCAAGTCCAGTATTAGTTCCCAGACTTGCTGAGAAATAGTGAAGAACGCATGAATAAGCGCCAGACCCGACGCACTTTGTACCCCAGACACGAATCGAGGCGCAGCGGACGGCTCCGCGTATCGGATATTCACGAGATCTACTGGGAAGAATCAGGCAACCCGGACGGCGTTCCGGTCGTCGCCCTGCATGGCGGCCCGGGCGGCGGATCGAATCCCGAGATGCGCCGATTCTTCGATCCGACCCGGTATCGTATCTTCCTGTTCGACCAGCGCGGCTGCGGCCGCTCGACCCCGCATTCGGAACTGCGCGAGAACACGACCTGGGACCTGGTCGATGACATGGAGACCCTGCGCGAGCATGTCGGCGTCGACCAATGGGTCGTTTTCGGCGGTTCCTGGGGCTCGACCCTGTCGCTGGCCTATGCCGTGACGCACACGGAACGGGTGCTGGGCGTGGTACTGCGCGGCGTGTTCCTCGTGTCGAAGGCGGAGATCAGCTGGTTCTACCAGTCGGGCGCGAGCCGCCTGTTCCCGGATTCCTATGACCGCTATGTCGCGCCGATCCCCGAGGACGAGCGCGGCGACCTGCTGAATGCCTTCCACAAGCGCCTGATCGGCAGCGACAAGAATGCCCGGATCGAAGCGGCCCGCGCCTGGGCCCGCTGGGAGGGCGAAACGCTCTCGATCAAGGGCCCGGTGACAACGCCGCCGCGCTTCAACGAGGATGACTTTGTTGACGCCTTTGCGCGGATCGAGTGCCATTATTTCGTCAATCGCGGCTTCTTCGCGCATGATTCCTGGCTGCTGGAGGAATGCGAGCGCAAGCTGAAAGACGTGCCGGGCATGATCGTTCATGGGCGCTATGACGTGGTGACCCCGCTGTCGACGGCTTGGACGCTGTCCAAGGCCTGGCCGAAAGCACAGCTGCACATCATTCCCGATGCCGGCCACTCGTCGATGGAACCCGGCATTGTCGACCACCTCATACAGGCTACGGATGATCTGGCCGAGATGTTCGGACCGGCAAAAAAGGGCTGATGTGCCAGCGACGCCTGTGAGGGCGCTTGGGGACTGGTTTCTGGTTTTTCGGGAGGGGGATTCCGGGTCAGGTATCCGGCAGCGGCAGCCAGTAGCCCCGTGTCCCCTGCGCAGGCAGGGGCGCGGGCGTGCGACGGGCCGGGATTCGCCGCCCCTGCCTGCGCAGGGGACACGG
>NZ_AWFG01000011.1 GCF_000682695.1 Hyphomonas chukchiensis
CACCTATGTCTCGAGCCGCTCACCGCAAGGCGCCGGGCGGCAAACACCATCTTGACGCGCGGGTCTGGCCTGCGCATGTCCCACCCATGAGCATCAAACCTATCCATATTATCGGCGGCGGCATGGCCGGATCGGAAGCGGCATGGCAGGCAGCGAGCGCGGGTGTACCCGTGATCCTGCACGAAATGCGGGGCGTGAAGGGCACAGAGGCCCACCAGACGGACCAATTGGCCGAGCTGGTCTGCTCCAATTCCTTCCGTTCGGATGACCACACGACCAATGCCGTGGGCGTGCTGCACGAGGAAATGCGCCGGGCCGGCGGCCTGATCATTACCACGGCGGCCGACCATCAGGTGCCCGCCGGCAGTGCACTGGCCGTCGACCGCGAGGGCTTTGCCGAGGCAATTACCGCCAAGCTGGAAGCGCATCCGCTGGTAACCATCGTGCGTGAGGAAATCGCCGGTATTCCGCCGGAAGACTGGGACAGCGTGATCATCGCGACCGGCCCGCTGACGTCTCAGGCGCTGGCCGAAGCCATCCATGCGCATACGGGCGAAGGCGATCTCGCCTTCTTCGATGCCATCGCCCCGATCATCTATCTCGACTCCGTCGACATGACGAAGGCCTGGCGCCAGAGCCGCTATGACAAGCCCGGTCCTGGCGGCGACACGGCGGCCTATATCAACTGCGCGATGGACGAGGCCCAGTACAATGCCTTCCTCGACGCGCTGATCGCCGCGCCGAAGACCGAGTTCAAGGACTGGGAAAAGGACACGCCCTATTTCGAAGGCTGCCTGCCAATCGAAGTGATGGCCGAGCGCGGGCGCGAGACGCTGCGTTTCGGACCGATGAAGCCGGTGGGCCTGACCAATCCGCATGACCCGACTGTGAAATCACATGCCGTTGTGCAGCTGCGCCAGGACAATGCCCTTGGCACGCTGTGGAACATGGTGGGCTTCCAGACCAAGCTGAAACATGGCGCGCAGGCGGAAATCTTCCGCATGATCCCGGGCCTTGAGAAGGCCGAGTTCGCGCGGCTTGGCGGCATCCACCGCAACACGTTCCTGAATTCACCGAAACTGCTGGACGAGCAGCTGCGCATGAAATCCATGCCGCGCCTTCGCTTTGCGGGCCAGGTGACGGGCGTTGAAGGCTATGTCGAGAGCGCGGCCATAGGCCTGCTCGCCGGACGCTTTGCAGCCGCCGAGCGCCTCGGCCGCACCCTGCCCCCGCCGCCGCCGACCACGGCACTCGGCTCGCTGGTGCTGCACATCACGGGCGGCCACTTGCAGGGCAAGCAGACGTTCCAGCCTATGAACGTCAATTTCGGCCTGTTCCCGGACATTACCGACTATTCCAAGGTCGGACCGGACGGCAAACGGCTGCGCGGCAAGGACAAGGGCCGGGCCAAGAAGATGGCCCAGGCCGTGCGCGCGCTGCAGGATGTGGATGCGTGGCTGGCCGGCGAAGCCGAGCTGGTGCCAGCGGAATAGAGACAGTCCGGGAGCAGGCCTTTGAAACTTCTGCTCACCGGATCGACGGGCTGGCTGGGGCGCCACCTTGCGCCGCTCTTGGAGGCCTCAGACCATAGCGTTTTGGGGCTGGATGTGGCGCCGGGGCCTTTCACGCACGTGATCGGCACGGTCGCGGACCGGGCTCTGATCGACCGCACATTCGCGGATCACGGCATTGAAGCGGTCATCCATGCAGGCGCGCTGCACAAGCCGGACATTGCGCGCTTTCCGCGTCAGGCCTTCATCGACACGAATGTGACAGGCACGCTGAACCTGCTCGAGGCGGCGGTAGCGGCCGGGCACGACCGGTTCGTGATGACGTCGACCACGTCGCTGATGATCTCGCAGGCCATCCGTGACGAGGCATCGCCTAAGGCGGTGTGGCTGGACGAGGATCACGGGCCGCTGGCGCCGCGCAATATCTATGGCGTGACGAAACTGGCCGCTGAGGGGCTTTGCCGGCAGTTCGCGCTGGAGACCGGGCTGAATTGCATCGTCCTGCGCACGTCGCGCTTCTTTCCGGAAGATGACGACACATTGTCGGATCCGCCGCCGGAAAATTTGAAAGCCAATGAATTCCTGCACCGCCGGCTGACGGTCGAGGATACGGCGCGGGCGCATCTTGTGGCGCTGGAGAAGGCAGCGGATGTTGGCTTTGGGCTCTATATCGTGTCCGCACTGAGCCCGTTTGCGCGGTCGGACTGTGCGGCCTTGAAGCGCGATGCGGCGGCGGTCATCCGGCAGCACTTCCCGGACGCCGCAGACCTCTATGCAAGCCGGGGATGGCGCCTGCCGCAGCAGATCGGGCGCGTCTATGACGCCTCGCGCATCGAGCGGGACCTCGGGTTTCGCTGCGAGACGGATTTCGCCGCCGTGCTGGAGGCCTTGCGGTCAGGCACGGCGATGCCGTTTGCGCATGATGGCGGGTTCCGGTCGCCGAGCCTTGATGGCCGCGCGCTGATTGAAGGCGCGCGGCGTTAGGCCTTATTGCGCGGTGACACGCCAGATGCGGTTGCCGACATCGTCAGCGACGAGGAGGCTGCCGGATTGGTCGAGCAGGACGCCGACGGGACGGCCATGGGCGGTGTCATCGGTCATGAAATCATCAAGCACGGTTGTCGGCTCGCCTGACGGCATGCCATTGGCGAACGGCACGAAGATGACCTTGTAGCCGCTGCGCGGCTTGCGGTTCCAAGAGCCATGCTGGCCGATGAAAGCGCCCTCACCGAAATGCGTGGCCATGGCGCCGGTCGATCCGCTGGTAAGGTCGAGCCCGAGCGAGGCCGTATGCGAGCCGAGGGCATAGTCTGGCGCGATGGCGCTGGCGACGAGATCCGGCTTTTGCGGCTCTACGCGCGTGTCGACGGTCTGGCCGTAATAGCTGTAGGGCCAGCCATAGAAGGCGCCGTCCTTCACGGACGTGAGATAATCCGGAACCAGATTGTTGCCGAGTTCATCGCGCTCGTTGACGACGGTAAAGAGCGTGCCGGTTGCGGGATCAATGTCCATGCCGACGGGATTGCGCAGGCCCTTGGCAAAAACGCGGCCTTCGCGGGAGGCAATGTCGATTTCCCAGATGGCGGCCCGGCCTTCTTCGGCCTCGATACCGTTTTCTGCGACATTGCTGTTGGAGCCGACAGAGGCGTAGAGCTTGGTGCCGTCAGGGCTGGCGACAACGTTCTTGGTCCAGTGGTGATTTATCTCTCCGGCCGGGAGCGCAAAGAATTGTTCCGGCGTGGCCGTGGTCGTGGTTTCGCCTTCGACATAGGGCACGGTCACGATGGCGTCCGTATCGGCGATGTAGAGCGTGTCGCCGACAAGCGTCATGCCGAAGGGCGAGTTGAGGCCGCTGAGATAGGTCGTGTGGGTCTCAGCCACGCCGTCGCCATCTGCATCTCGCAGGAGGGAAATGCGGTTGGCGCTGGGCACGCCGGCGCCGGCCTTTTTCATCACGCGCTTCATGAAGAAGCCGCGAATGCCGTCGCCATCTTCAGGGCGTGGCGGGCCATTGGTTTCAGCGACGAGCACGTCGCCATTCGGCAGCTGGTAGAGCCAGCGGGGATGGTCGAGATCAGCCGCGAACTGGTTGACGGCGAGGCCAGCAGCAGGGGTCGGCCTGGAATCGCCCGTCCAGGCCTTGGCCGTGGCAACATTGACTGTGGGGAGGAGCTTGTCCGTGGGTTTGGGCAGGTCGGGCGACGGGCCAAAGCCTGTCTCGATGGGAGCTGGCTCGTTGCTGTTACAGGCGCCCAGTGTTGCGCCGAGCGCCATGACGAGCGCAGCGGATGCGATAGTTCCATATTTCATGTATTTCTCCTGCCTTGTCAGGAGAAGCGCGCAAAGTCCGCACCAGTTCCAGACTTATTCAGGAGGCAGAGCGTCAGACCTGGCCCGTATTCATCGCCTTCATGATGCTGAGGCGTTTGGTAACCGGGTTCGGGTCGCGGCCTTCGGAATAGAACTTGCGCAGGCGGAAATGGGCGATGGCCGGGCGGATGGGCTTGGGCGCCGGGGCGACGTGCGGGCCGAAGGCCTTGGTCTCGCTGCGGCGGGTCGCGGCATAGGCAGGTGCGACTTCCTGTATCTCCGTACCCCAGCCATGCGCGCCGGCGAGCACGCTGGCGGCGACGGCGGCGAGCCATGCCTCAGGCTCCCGCGCGCGGTCCTCGGCCTCGAAAGCGGCCTGGTAGCCATCGACCAGCTTCTGCAGGGCGCCGACCTTGAGACGCTGGCAGGCAACTTCCTCATAGAGGGCGAGGCAGACATCATGGGCACGCGGGGTCTGCTCGGCCTCGATTTCCGAGAGGGCATCGCGCCACCACTGGAAACGGATGGCACCCAGCGTATCTTCCGTCACGGCCAGCCGGACGCGGGCCAACTCGTAAGCCAGCGCATAAAGTGCTATCAGGGCGTTGCGGTATATTTCGGGGGCGAAACGACTGGATATCCAGCGATCTTCGTCCACGCGCTTCACGCGGGCGTCAAT
Organism: Hyphomonas chukchiensis; assembly: GCF_000682695.1. Taxonomy (GTDB): domain Bacteria; phylum Pseudomonadota; class Alphaproteobacteria; order Caulobacterales; family Hyphomonadaceae; genus Hyphomonas; species Hyphomonas chukchiensis. Next base: position 4,501 of record NZ_AWFG01000011.1, read on the forward strand.
CGCCTTCCATTGTGTTTTGCTCAGGGGGCTAGTCTCGTTTGACATGGAACCCATATGTGGGAAGACGCGCTGATACACCAGTCAATGTTATGCAAGAAAGGACGATCTCATGGCTTTTTCCCTTCCCGACCTCCCTTATGGACGCGGAGACCTCGCACCTCACATCTCCGAGGAGACCCTCAATTACCACCACGGCAAGCACCATCAGGCCTATGTCGACAATCTCAACAAGATGATTGAAGGCACCGATCTCGAGGGCAAGTCGCTCGAAGAAATCATCAAGGCAGCTGCCGCCGACAAATCCAAGGCCGGCCTTTTCAACAATGCCGCCCAAGTGTGGAACCATACGTTCTACTGGCACTCGATGAAACCAAACGGCGGCGGCAAGCCGACCGGCAAGATTGCCGACAAGATCGAGAGCGATCTCGGCGGCTATGACCAGTTCGTGAAGGACTTCAAGGCAGCCGGTGGCGGCCAGTTCGGTTCAGGCTGGGCCTGGCTGGTGCTGAAGGATGGCAAGCTGGCCATCACCAAGACGCCGAACGCTGAAACACCGGTAACGGAAGCCGGTGCGACGCCAATCCTTACCATGGATGTCTGGGAACACGCCTATTACCTCGACTACCAGAACAGCCGTCCGAACTACATGGATGCGTTCATCAACAACCTGATCAACTGGGATTTTGCCAACAAGAACCTCGGTTAATCAGACGTCACCCATTCCGTGAATTTACGGAAACTGAGACGCCCGCCTGTACTGGCGGGCGTTTTTGCATTATGTGCACCGCAACAGACGCTCCGGGCTCAGGATTCGCCCGGCAAAGCTGCCATTCGGGCAGCGTCGGGTATTATCAACAATCCTTGGACTGGAAACACTTTGAACGACGTAACATTTGCAGATCTCGGCCTCGGGCCGAACGTGCTGAAAGCTGTAGAAGAAGCTGGGTACACAACCCCCACGCCGATCCAGATGGAAGCCATCCCCCACATTCTTTCCGGCGGCGACGTGACGGGCATTGCCCAGACCGGCACCGGCAAGACGGCCGCTTTCGTGCTGCCGATGATCCACCGCCTCGCACGCGGCCGGGCCCGGGCGCGCATGCCGCGCTGCCTGATTCTCTGCCCGACGCGCGAACTCGCCGCCCAGGTGGCCGAGAATTTCGAGAAATACGGCAAATATCTCAAGCTCACCATGGCGCTGCTGATCGGCGGCGTGAGCTTCAAGGAACAGGAAGGCCTGCTCCAGCGCGGCGTTGACGTGCTGATCGCGACGCCGGGCCGCCTGATGGACCAGTTCGAGCGCGGCAAGCTGCTGCTGATGGGCGTCGACTATCTCATCATTGATGAAGCCGACCGCATGCTCGACATGGGCTTCATCCCGGACATCGAGAAAATCGTCGCCAAGCTGCCGCCGAAGCGCCAGACGCTGCTCTTCTCGGCTACTTTCCCGACCGACATCCAGCGGCTTGCGAAGAGCTTCCAGATCAACCCGGTCAAGATTGAGGTTGCGCGCCCGACGGACGCCGCCAAGACGATCACGCAGCATGTCGTCCATATTCCGAGCAATGACGCCAAGGCCAAGCGCACCGCGCTGCGCCGCGTGATTGAGTCGTGTGATGTGAAAAACGGTATCGTATTCTGCAATCGCAAGGTTGAGGTCGATATCGTTGCGGCCTCGCTGCAGAAGCATGGCCATGACGCTGCCGCCATCCACGGCGACTTGCCGCAGGCCTTCCGCACTGAAGTGCTCCAGCGCTTCCGCGATGGCGACCTGAAACTGCTGGTCGCTTCCGACGTGGCGGCCCGTGGTCTCGACATTCCGGACGTCGACCACGTGTTCAACTATTCGCCGCCGCCGAAAGACGAGGACTATGTCCACCGGATCGGTCGTACGGGTCGTGCCGGCCGGAGCGGTAAGAGCTTCACGGTTGTCTCGCCTGCCGATGAAAAATCCTGGGGCTTCGTGCTCAAGATGATCCAGCAGGACGTCGAGGAATACATGCCCGAAGGCCTGCTCGAAGAGCTTGAAAACCTGCCGCCGGAAGAACGCTCCAGCCGTGGCGGACGCAGTGGTGGCAGCAGCCGCAGCAGCGGAAGCAGCAGCCGTGGGCGTGGTGATCGCCCAGAGCGCGGCCGTTCGCGGCGGTCGTCCGGCGACGATGCGCCGAAGGTCGAAGCCAAAGAAGAAGCCGCACAGGCAGAAGACGCTCCGAGGGCGGACGTAGCCGAAAAGCCGGAACGTGCCGAGAAGCCCGAGCGCGCTGAAAAGCCGAAACGCGAGCGTGCCCCGAAAGCCGACAAGTCCGAAAAGGTCGAGGCGAAGGAAAAAGCGGAGACTGCTGAAAAGCCGGCCCGTTCCGAGCGCGGCTCACGGGGTGGACGTCCACCGCGCGACCAGAAGCGCAAGGATGATGACCTTATCCTCGCCCCGGCACCGGAGCGCGTCAAAGGCTTCGGCGACGACGTACCCGCCTTCCTGAAACGCTAGGATTTTCCAGACGGCGCAGCAGCCTTACGAGGCTGCCTTGCGCCGTTTTGCGATCAGGGCCGACGAGAAATCATGTTCCGCCGGTGGCCGCGTGAACGTGATCACGTATTTCGTGCCCTCGGCCCCTGTATCGACCATGACCCGTGCCCCAACCGATTGCGTCAGGGAATCCACGAGGATTGTCCCGATCCCCCCCTGTTTGGCACGTGGGTCGCGGTCAGGCATGCCCACACCGTCATCTTCGACTTCGATGCGTACAATGTCCCCATCGCTCTCAAGCAGGACACGTATTGTGCCCCGGTCGCGTCCGGCGAAGGCATACTTGCAGGCATTTGTCACAAGTTCCGTCACGGCGAGACACACAGATACGGCCTTGCTGACCGGTAGCACGATTGCGCCGGCCGTCTCACACTTCAGCTGAATGTGATCATTGACCGAATAGGTCTGGACAACGGCCGTACAAAGATCAGGAAGAAGCGCTGCGCAGTCGACATGGTCATGCGTGCCGAGCTCGTACAGGCTGCGATGGGTTGCCGTGATCACCTCGATGCGCTGCCGCGTGAGGGACAGGGTTTCGCGCGCAATGTCGTCATCGATGCGCTTCATGGGAAGGGCCACAAGCGAGGCCACGATCTGCAGGCTGTTGCGAACGCGGTGATTGACCTCGAACAGGAGAAGCTCCTTCATCTCGAGCGCCTGGAGTAATGCCTGCTCCGCATTGACGCGAGAAGTCTCGTCACGGAGCGTAAGGACCGAGCCGATCTGCACCCCTTCGGAATTCCGCACGGGCCGCGCCGTGCCCACTGCGATGACGACCGTGCCGTCGGGCCTGCGGATCTTCCACGCGGCGTCGACAACATCCTCGCCGCGCAATACAGCACGCGCCAGCGGCAGCTCCTCCGGCGGATGGGGCGCGTCATTCATTGTCAGCAGCTGATAATCATCGGAATACGACTCTGGCGCGCCGCCGATCAGCGACCGGCCGTGAATTTCTTCCGCCGCCCTGTTGACGCTGATGATGCGCCCATCGGTATCGGCCACGATGACGCCCTCGCCCAGCTGGTCGAGCACAACAGACTTAAAGCTTTCAAGCGAACTCAGCATGGCTTCGCCTCCGTCTCCATTCATCAGTATAGAACGACTGGAGTTAAGAATGTCCGACACGTCAGCGTTTCAGGCGTCCCTTGACCTGTTTACGGAAGGCATCGCCATATGGGGGACGGATCATGGCCAGCATTTCGCTGCCGGTCTGCGTGTAGACCGACTTGCGGTGGCTGAACTCGTAAAAGCCTTCACGGCCGTGATAACTGCCCATGCCGGAAGGGCCGACGCCGCCGAAGGGCAGGTCTTCCTGCGCCACATGGAAGAGCACATCATTGACCGTTACGCCGCCCGAAGTCGTGTTGTTCAGCACAGTATCGCGCTCAGCCGAATCCTCGCCGAAATAATAGAGCCCCAGCGGGCGGTCGTGGGCGTTGATATAGGCAATCGCATCGCGCGTCTCGCCATAGGACTTGATCGGCAGGATCGGGCCGAAGATTTCATCCTGCATCACGGTCATGTCATCCGTCGGGTCGACGATGATATGCGGCGCGATCTTGTGGTGCGGCTGTTGCGAGAAATTGTCTCCGGTCGGATTGATCTCGATCACTTCGGCGCCCTTGGCGCGCGCGTCCTCGATATAGGACATGATGCGATCATAGTGACGCTGGTTCACGATCGACGTGTAGTCGTCATTGTCCTTCAGTCCGGACGGAAACATTTTCTCGACGGCGCTGGTGGCCGCGGCGGTGAACTCGGCGGTCTTTTCCTTGGGCACGAAAGCATAGTCCGGCGCGAGGCAGATCTGCCCGGCGTTCAGCGTCTTGCCGGCCATGATGCGGTTGGCGGCTTTCTGCATGTCGGCGGAGCGGCCGAGAATGACCGGGCTCTTGCCGCCCAGCTCCAACGTGAGCGGAACAAGATTGTCCGCCGCCGCGCGCATGACATGCTTGGCAACGGAGGTCGCACCGGTGAAGAGGATATGGTCGAAGGGCAGTTTCGTAAACTCTGCGCCGACTTCCGGGCCACCGGTAATCACGGCCATTTCTTCTTCGTCGTAATATTGCGCAATGACGGACTTCATCAGTTCCGACGTCGCCTCGGTGAATTCCGACGGCTTGATCATGCAGCGATTGCCCGCCGCAAAGACGCCCGCAAGCGGTGTGAAGGTCAGGTTGACCGGGAAGTTCCACGGGCTGATGACGCCGATCACGCCTTTTGGCTGGTACTGGATCTGGGCCTTGGAGCCGAGCAGGTTGAGCGGAAACTCGACGCCGCGCTTGTCCGGCTGCATCCACTTGTGAATGTGCTTCTTGGCAAACTTCAGGGCGGCGATCGACGAAGCGATGTCGGTGAAGGCTGACTGGTCCTTGGAACGATGGCCGAAATCCTCGCACATGGCCTCGTTGAACGCGTCCCCATGGGTGATCAGGAGGTCGATGGACTTGTCGATCCATTCGATCCTTTTCGCCGCTGACGGTATGCCGTCACGCAGGTTTGCCGCCTTTTGCCGCGAAAGGATGGAGCTCATGCCGCTGCCGGTTGCGCTGTCGAGTGCCATTCCAGAATCTCCCATAGCCATATCTGTAAGTGAATAGTGTAGCTCGCGTTCAGCACTTAACAAAGCAAAATGCATTGCCCTTGCGTGAGGCGTTCACAAGGCGGGCAAACTTACTAGATTGCCGACACAAACTTCCGGGAGAGAAACCAAGATGGCCTATTCAAAGATTTCCTACGAACTGGACGGCGATACGGCCATCATCAGCTTCGACGATGCGTCCACCATGAACGCCTGCGGCATCGATACCGCACAGGAGCTGTTGCACGCCTTTGAAACGGCCGCGCGCGAAGCCCGCTGCACCATCCTGACCGGTAAAGGCCGCGGCTTCTGCTCGGGCGCCAATCTCGGCGCCAACCCGGGCAGCGGCACAGCGCTGAGCCATCCGGGCTCCATGCCCGATGCCGGCCGCGCCCTGGAAACCCACTATAACCCGCTGATTCTGGCCATTCAGGACCACCCGCATCCGGTCATCACGGCTGTTAACGGCGCCGCAGCCGGTGTCGGTTGCGCCCTCGGCCTGATCGGCGATCTCGTGATCTGCGCCAAGAGCGGCTATTTCCTGCAGGCTTTCCGCCGCATCGGCCTCGTGCCCGATGGCGGCTCGACCTACCTGCTCGCCCGCACGATCGGACGGGTTCGCGCCATGGAAATGGCCCTGCTCGGCGAAAAAATTCCTGCGGAACAGGCCATGTCATGGGGCCTGGTCAACCGCGTGGTCGAAGACGACGCGCTGATGGACACGGCCAAGCAACTGGCCAAACAGCTGAGCGAAGGCCCGACCATGGCGCTCGCCATGACACGGAAGCTGATCTGGTCGGCCTGTGACGGTGATTTTGAAGGCGCCCTCCGGGCAGAACGCCTGTCCCAGCGCACCGCTGGCCGGTCTGAAGATTTTGCCGAAGGCGTTAAGGCCTTCCTTGGCAAGCGAAAAGCGGTCTTCAAAGGCAAATAATCATCTACAGATTGCAGGAATCTTGCTCGGGTTAACACTGGAGTAAGGCATCCGTGACATTTTCCCGGCGACTATATGGTTGGGCCGGGGGACGGTTACCTGCATGGATTACAGGCTGATTCATTTCAACTGCGCGCGCCCGAAAGGGGCGTTTACGTTCGAAAATGAGTTCGTGCGCGTTTTCCTGTCGATCCTGCCCCGGATTTTCAGCGACGCGGACTCCTTCGAAGGCCTTCACTGGCATCGCCATGGCGTGCGCGAGCCCAGTGGCAACTGGCGCGACCTCTATCAGGCCTTCCCCTATGCGGAAGAACTGGGCGTGCCCGATGTCTGCACCATGGCGGGCTGGACGTCGCTCGAGGAAATGCGGCGCTTCGTCTATTCCGGCAAGACGCACCCGGCCGGCATGCGCCGCCTGCAATCGCAGCTCGACCGCAGCCAGGGCCCCGGATTCGTCATGTGGTGGGCTCCGCGTGAGGAGCGTTTCACCATGAGCGACGGATGGGACCGGCTGCAGCACCTGCGCATGCATGGCTCCAGCGCCTATGCCTTCTCCCTTGATGAGCCGTTGGCCCGCCCCCAGGTCGCATGAGGGTTTCGCGGCGCGCCTTTGCGGGCCTGACGGTGGCCGCCCTTGTATCAGCCGCCTGCATGTCTTCGCCGCCCCCGCCGGAAACGGTGATCTATCTTGTCCGCCACGCGGAAAAGCAGACGGGCGACGATCCCTCGCTGACGGAGGAAGGGCGGGCCCGGGCTGAAGACCTGGCGCTGACGCTGCAACAGGCCGGAATCACGCACATCTATTCCACAGACACCGCCCGAACACGCCAGACAGCGGCGCCGCTGGCGGCGGCCCTCGGCCTGCCTGTCGAGATATATGATGCGTCTGACCTGCCCGCCTTCGCGCGTCAGCTGACGGCGCAGAGGGGCACATTTCTGGTTGTCGGCCACTCCAACACCACTCCCCCACTGGTAGAAGAGCTGGGCGGAGATCCCGGCACGGAAATTAACGAATCGAGCGAATTTGATCGGCTCTATGTGCTGCATATTCGCGGTGACGCGGTGCGGACCGAGCTGCGCCGATACGGCGCCCGCTACAGACCCTGACGCTTCCCTGCCTGCTTCTTTGCCTTCGCAAGTGCCACAGCCAAAGCCCGGCGTCCCCATTCGCTGGCTGCCTCTGCATCGTCCATGGCCGCAGACGGCAGGCTGACATAGCCGAGATCCGTCAGGCGGCCGTCACTTGGCCGCTTCCAGACAAAAGCCTCCCCACCTTCAGCGACGAGTTCAGCCCGCAGCGCCGGGTCGGCCTTCAGATAGACAATGTCATCAGATAGCAGACCAAACATCACACCTTGCTGAAACACACCCGCGCCGCCGAACATCCGGCGGATGGTGACCGGCCCGAGTGGCGCGAACAGGTCGGCGACGAACGCATGGAAAGGGTCCGGCGGTTTGGCCACAGCACTAGGCCGGCGGCAGACCGAGACGGTACACGCCCTTGAACGTATCAAGGTTGTCCACCGGCTTGCCCTTGCGATAAATGGCAATCGTCCCGGCCTTTGCGAGGCGAACGGCTTCCGCGCGCACATCCTTGAGCACGCGCTGGAAGTTCTCCTCGCTCACGGCACGGGCCGCCTGTTCGGCACTGATCGTCTTGCCGACGCCGCACTCTGCCGTCAGCGACAGGATCGCTTCGCGCACCGCGCTATGCCCCGGCTCGCTCACCAGTCGATCGCCGCATAGGCAAGCTGCTGGAACTGCTGGCGCATCGGATAGGAGGAGGACGGCATTAGCTGCGTTGCCTGGATGCCGATGATCTCCTCTTCCGGATCGATCCAGAAATAGGTCGAGGCCAGGCCGCCCCAGCTGAACGTGCCGTCGCTGCCGGGCTGCATGGTGGCGACAACATCGGTCACCACCGATCCGCCGAGGCCAAAGCCGACGCCGTCGGACATGACTTCGGTAAACATGGACTTGCCCATGTCGCGCATGGTCTGGCCGAAGGGCAGATGGTTCTGGCGCATGAATTCCAGCGTCTTGGGGCTGATCAGGCGCTCGCCGTCCAGTGTGCCGCCGCGCAGGATCATCAGGCAGAAACGGTGATAGTCGCGCAGGGTGGACACGAGACCGCCGCCGCCATTCAGCAGCGTCGGACGCTTCGCATAGAGGCGCGACTCGGCGCCTGCCGCATCGGCCAGCGTCGTCTCGCCGGTCTGGGCGTCTTTCTGGTAGCAGGCCATCAGGCGGTCGATCTTTTCTTCGGGCACCCAGAACTCGGTATCATGCATGCCGAGCGGGCCGGTGATGCGCTGGCGGAAGAATTCATCGAGCTCCATGCCGGAGACGATTTCAACAATCGCGCCCAGCACGTCGATCGAATGGCCATACCACCACTCGTCGCCCGGCGAGCATTGCAGCGGCAGTTTCGCGAGCCGCTTTGACATTTCCTGCAATGTCTCGTCCGGCCGGCCGATCTTTTCCTTGCGGTAGAGCGCATCCACGGGATGCTGCATCATGAAGCCATAGGTGATGCCGGACGTGTGCGTGAACAGGTCCAGCACTTTCATCGGCCGGTCCGGCTTGCGCGTCTTCACATTGTCCTTGTCGCCGCTCTCGTAGACCATCACGTCCGCAAATTCGGGGATGTAACGGCTGACATCATGGTCGAGGCGCAGCTTGCCTTCCTCGAACAGCATCATGGCGGCCAGCGATGTGATCGGCTTGGTCATGGAATAAATGCGGAAGATCGTGTGCGGGCCGATGGGCTCGCCGCTGCCGAGATGCGTCGTGCCGGAATAGTCTTCCAGCGCAATCTCGCCGCCGCGCGAGATCAGCGTCGCCATGCACGGCACCTTGCCTGTGTCGATATAATTGGTTTTGAAATACTCCGGGATGGCCGCGAGGCGATCCGGGTTGAGGCCGACTTCGTGCGGGTCTGTGGGGTCGTGGTCGAACATTTATAGCTTTCCCGCTTTGGCGGCGCGGGCGAGTTCCCGCGCAATGATGATCTGCTGGATTTGAGTCGTGCCTTCATAGAGGCGGAAGATGCGGACGTCGCGGTAGAAACGCTCGATGCCATAATCGGTGACGTAACCCGCCCCGCCGAACACCTGCACGGCGCGGTCGGCCACGCGGCCACAGGCCTCGGTCGCAAACAGTTTCGTGCACGAGGCCAGCATGGTGACATCCTCGCCCGCATCACGCCGGCGCGCCGCGTCGAGGATCATGCAGCGGGCCGCATAGGTCTCGGCCTGGCTGTCGGCGATCATCGCCTGGATCATCTGGTGCTCCATGATCGGCTTGCCGAACTGTTTGCGCTCCAGCGAATAGTTGACCATTTCCTTGATCAGGCGCTCTGACACGCCCGTGGCGACGGCCGAGATATGCAGGCGACCCTTGTCGAGCACGCTCATGGCCACCTTGAAGCCTTCGCCCTCGCCCGCGAGGCGGTTCTCGACCGGCACGCGTGCATCCTCGAAAATCACGTCGCAGATATGCGCGCCCTGCTGGCCCATCTTCTTCTCGGGCTGGCCGACGGACACGCCCGGCGTATTGCGCTCGACGATGAAGGCGCTGACACCCTTGGCGCCCGGCGTCGACGGATCGGTGCGCGCCATGACGGTGAAGAGATCCGCCTTGTTGGCATTGGTGATGTAGCGCTTGGTGCCGTTCAGCACATAATGGTCGCCGTCGCGGATGGCTTTCGTGGTCAGGCTGCCGGCGTCAGAGCCCGCTTCCGGTTCGGTCAGCGCGAAGCTCGCGATCAGGTCACCGCTGGCAATGCCGGGCAGCCATTTCGACTTCTGCGCATCCGTGCCGAACAGGACCAGCGCCTGGCTGCCGATGCCAATGTTCGTGCCCGCAACCGAGCGGAAGGCGGGCGATGTGTGGCCCAGCTCGAACGCCACAAGGCACTCGGTTTCCATGTCCAGCGCGAGGCCGCCATATTCTTCCGGCACGGCAATGCCGAACAGGCCGAGATTCTTCATCTCGTCCACAATGGACTGCGGCACGGCGTCATTGTCGCCGACTTCGGCCTCGATCGGTATGCATTTCTCGGTCACGAAGCGGCGCACCTGTTCGATCAGCGCAGCGCGGATTTCGGCATCGAAGGCCATATGGAGGCTCCCATTTATGTTTATCGGCAAGATGATATGCCGTTGGGGCACGCTTGTCGAAGGGTGACCGTGCGGTATCAAAGCCAAAAGGGAGGAACAAGCCGCAAATGGTGACGACGGAAGTGACAGAGGGCGAGTTCAAGGGCTGGCACACCTGGCCTGAAGAGCCATTCGAATATGACACGGCCGGCCCGTTCTACATGCGGACCGACGAAAAAGGCCCGGTTGCGGCCTTCCGCGCCCAGCGCAAGCACATGAATGCCGGCGGCGTGGTGCATGGCGGCTGCCTGATGACCTTCGCGGATTATGCCCTGTTCGCCATCGGCCATCAGGGCATGGAGGGCGTTTACGGCCTCACCGTCGCGTTTACGGCCGAATTCCTCGATGGCGCCCGTGAGGGCGAACTGATCGAGGCGCGCGGCGACCTGCTGCGTCAGGGCCGCTCCATCACCTTCGTCCGCGGGATCGTCACCGCCGACGGCCGCCCCGTTCTCAATTTTTCCGGTACAATCAAAGTGAAGAGGCCCAAAGCATGACCCAGCCCCCCTATCAGGAACTTTCCCGCTCCATCAAAGGCAAGACCGCCCTCATCACCGGCGCGGCCAGCGGCATGGGAAGGGCAACCGCCCACCTCTTCGCCCGCGAAGGCGCGAATGTCGCCGTCACCGACCTGAAACAGGAAAACGTCGACCGCGTCGTTGACGAGATCAATGCGGCCGGCATCGGCCATGTCAAAGGCTGGGCGCTGGACGTCAGCGACGCCGACGCGATCAAGCGCGTGATCGACGAGGCTGCCGCGCATTTCGGGGGCATGGACATTCTCGTGAACAATGCAGGCTTCGCCAAGGCGGGCGATGTCGGCGAGGAAAGCTATGAAGACAGTTGGGGCCCCAGCATCAACGTCATGCTCACCTCGCACCAGCGCGCCATCCGCGCCGCCCTGCCCTACATGCGCAAGAATGGCTGGGGACGCATCGTCAATATCGCCTCCACCGAAGGCCTCGGCGCCACACCCGGCAACTCGCCTTATGTCGCCGCCAAGCATGGCGTCATCGGCCTGACGCGCGGCCTTGCGGTCGACCTTGGCCGCGAAGGCATCACGGTCAACTGCATCTGCCCCGGCCCGATCATCACCGGCATCACCAGCGGCATTCCTGACGAGCACAAGGAAATCTACGCCAAGCGCCGCGTGCCGCTGCGCCGTTACGGCATTCCGGAAGAGGTCGCCAACATGACCCTGTCGCTGGTCCTGCCGGCGGCCTCCTTCCTCAATGGTGTGCACATCCCGGTCGATGGCGGCATGTCGATCAAGAACGCCTGACGCCTCTGCCCGATCTGTGAATCTTATCCAGTTTTCGTCACATCCTGCTCATGATCTGCAGGGATAATGCGAACTGATGAGACAAGTACTGGTTCTGCTCACGCTATTCTTGTCTGCCGTGTCGCACGCCACGGCAGACGCTCCAGTATGTGACACAACAGACTCGACGCCGATTGAATTCGCCGCGCTTGGCAAGACAGCTCTGCTTACGAGCCACCTGCACCCTTCATCCTACCCGGGCGAACCGCCGGTCGTTGACCGCCAACTGAGCATTTCCGGTCACGCGCTGATCGCTCTCCCTGTGGGCAGCAAACTGATTGATGAACCAGATATCGGCTGCGCCGAGTTGATCGCCGATTCGCAGGTGGCCATTGCCGACAGCCTTCGCTCCGGCGCCACACTGGACACCGTGCCTGAAGATAATCTGGCCGCCCTGCTGAATCCGGCGCTCTGCGGCGAAGACCGGGATGGCCGGTGCAACTATGCAGATATCAGCATCTTCCTGGAAGGAACTGATCCGGCAAGGATATCCGAATTGATGGCAGCGCGCGCGCCTATCATCCGTATCAAGGAGTCGGCCTATATCGAGAGCGTATGGGCACTCGATATTCAAACCAATGAACTGGTCCCCCTCTGGTTGGAGGGGTGTTAGCGAAGCGTCTCAGCCCTTCGCGAACCCGCGCTCGGTCATCGCGGCGTGCCAGCGGCCAAGGTGTTCGTGTTCCTTGTGCGGCTCCCATTTCATCACGCGGGCAAAGCCGACGGCGATGTAGAGCGTGATGTCGGCAATCGAGAAACGATCCGCCGCGACGAAGTCATGGGTGGCAAGGTGCGCGTCGAGGCGCTTGGCCATTGCGCGCGCGGCCTTCTCGCCCTTGGCGGCGGCCTCCGGGCTTTGCGGCACTTCCAGCGGCGCCATCATCGGGTGCGAATTGCGGAACCAGCCGGCAAACTGGATGAAGAACATCAGTTCGATGCGGCGATCCCACATCTCGATCAGGGCCTTTTCCTTCGGGTCTGTGCCCATCAGGTTTGGCTCAGGGAAGATGCCTTCCAGATAGGTGCAGATCGCGCGGCTCTCGGTGATCGCCGTGCCATCATCCAGCACCAGGGCTGGCACCTGCGAATAGGGCGAGACCTCGCGGTATTCCGGCGTTTTGTGCTGCTGGTCCATGATCGACACGTCGATCATCTCCACCGCGTCGAGCTTGCCTTTCGCGCGCAGGAAAAAGACCACGCGATCCGGGTTTGGCGCCTTGGGGCTCTGGTAAAGTTTCATCTGTTTCTCTCTCCCTTTTCATTATCGTAGCGCTCATCCTGAGCGAAGTCGAAGGACGGGCGCGTGCTCCTGACCTCCCGGCTCGTCCTTCGACTTCGCTCAGGATGATCCTGCCTTCATCTAGAATGTCTTCCTGACGCCCAGCGTCGCATTGAGCGGCTCACCCGGGAAATAGCGGCCATTGCCAAAGGCAAGGTCTGCCCGGTCGGCATAGGCCTCATCCGTCAGGTTCCGCACGATCAGGAACACTTCCGTCCCCTCACTGAACGCATAGGATCCACGCGCCGCCAGGATCGTATGGCCCGGATAGGTCGCCGTATTGGCCGGGTCCATATAGTATTCGCCGACATGTTCCACGGACAGGGAGAGCCCAAGCGCCTCTGTCGCCTGCCAGTCGAGCGAGGCATCGGCCAGCCATTCCGGTGCCGTGTCGATCTGGTTGCCATCTCGGATCGTCTCGGTGCCCGAGCCGACAACGCGGTCGAACGTGTAGGTCTGGTCAGACCAGCTCACATTGCCCTTCAGCGCCAGCGTGTCGGTGATGTCGAACGCCGCTGCCGCCTCCACGCCCACATGGCGCGTTGAGCCGTCCGGCACGTTGAGACCGTCACTGTCGCGGAAGAAGAAGTTTTCCTTGTCCATCCAGTAGGCGGCCACATCGAACACAAGCCGTCCGTCCACGGCGCTGCCGCGCGCGCCCACTTCCACGCTGTCCAGCGTCTCGATGTCCACCTCGCCCACGACCTGAAGGCTCTGCAGGCGGTAGAGGTCGGACACCTGCGGCGCCCGCTCACCGCGCGCATAGTTCACGTAATAGCTGATATCGCCCGGCGACCAGATGAGGCCCAGTTTCGGCGTCAGCAGGTCGAAACTGTCGGTCCGGTCCGCTGGCACATTGAAGCGGCCATTGATGCCGACCGGCGCAGCGGTGGAATAATCATATTCGTGCGTCTCGCCGCGCAGGCCCGCCAGCACGCTGACATCATGGCCCAGCGCAAACTCCGCCTCGCCCCATAGCGCCAGCTCGGTCGTGTCGACCGTATAGTCATAGTGCACGCCCTGCGGGAAGCGCGTGTCGCCGGGGAAAAAGCCGAACGGGTCCGGCTGGATTTCCTTCAGGTAGCCGCTCGCGACATCCACATCCGCGCCAAGGCGCAGCTCAACATTATCGCTCGCCTCCCAGCCATAGCGCGCCATCAGGCCGCCGCCGGTGTGGCCGTTCTTCTCAACCCCGCCATTCGGCAGGAAGTGCTGCGAGAAGATCATCGCCTGGCTGTGCGCATAGGGCGTCAGCACCAGCGTTCCCGGCCCCAGGTCCCGCTCCGCCCGCATGCCCAGCCGCGCCGACCAGGCGTCACGATAGGCTTCGGGGTTCGGGTTCTGCTTGGCGAGATCGCGGTCCTTGTAGCTGTCGGTGCCCTCGACATAGCCAGCCGTTTCCTGGTTCAGGTTCGAGGCCGACAGCCATGGCGTCACATCCCACGCACCCAGCGTATAGGCGCCAACGGCCGAGAATTTCTGCTGGTCCATGCCCGTATTGTCGCGCCAGCCATTATCATGCTGCAGCGAGAGGCCGAGCCGCACATGCTCGCCATCGTCCAGTGCGGCATCGGTGCGGTAACGGCCCAGCGTGCCATAGCTCGCGCTGGCAAAGCTGCCATCGCCCGGCTTGCCGAGGATCACATTGACGAGCCCGTGCACGGCGTTCGAGCCATACTTGGCACTGCCCGGCCCGCGCACGACTTCAATGGCCTCTGCCACTTCATGATGCGGCTCCATCAGGCTGTTGACGTTGCCAAAGGCCGGCGAGCGCGTCGGCACGCCATTCTCGAGGATCAGGAAACTGCCCTGCCCGGCCCCGCCCGTCAGCACGGGCGAGCGGATGGCAATCAAATGCTCCTGCCCCGAATTCATCTGGATATTCACGCCCGGCAGCGTGTTCAGGATTTCGGCGGGGTGATCGGCATCAATGGCGGCGATCTCAGAATGTGTAGCAGCAGAGAAACTGCCGGGGTTTTCGAACTGTCGATCGCCAAACACCCGAACAGGTTCAAGAACGCGCTCAATGAGGCACAGGCCAGATGGATTTGTGATATCTGGTTTTGCCAATTCAAGATCATGATTGACCGTTTGCCGAGCGATGATAGTCAGGCAAACTCGCTCCCCATCCACAGCTTCAGCCTGCTCCTGCGCCCGCGCCTGCCCAGCAAGACAGGTCGCCAGAACAGCAAGGCTGGCGGAGGTCGCAATCAGTCGGTGCGGCATGGAAAACCCTTCGGCTTGGTTGCAATGCCCGAGACTTAGGGCGATCCCCGCCGCTTGGCGAGCCCTCCCCGAGCGTCAGCTCAGTGCGCGCCCGCGAACAGCTGATAAGGCAGCGCGCCCACAACCGCGCCCGACAGGCACGTTGCCAGCGTGCCCGCCAGCAGCGTGCGCCAGGCCAGCGACAGGAAATCGTCGCGCCGGTCAGGCTCGATGATCGACAGGCCGCCGATCAGGATGCCCATCGAGCCGAAATTCGCAAAGCCGCAGATCGCGTGCGCCGTGATGATCCGCGTGCGCGGGTCCATCGCATCCACCGGCAGCTCGGCCAGTTGGAGGAAGGCCACGAACTCGGTCAGCACCGTCTTCACGCCCATCAGCGAGCCGGACTGAGCCGCCTCGTTCCACGGCACGCCGATCATGTACATCAGCGGCGCAAACACCCAGCCCAGCACCCGCTCGATCGACAGCGGCGCGCCGAACGCGTCCGGCAATGCGCCCAGCCCGGCATTGACCAGCCAGAGCAGCGCCAGCGCCGCGATCAGCATGGTTGCAATGTTCAGCACGATCTTCAGGCCGTCCGTCGCACCCGTCGAGAAGGCATCCATCGTGGAGGCATAGTTGAAGTCCGGCTGCTTCATCCGCTCGGTCGTCGGCGTGGTTTCGGGAATCATGGTCAGCGCCACGGCCACGGCGGCCGGCGCGGCCATGATCGAGGCCGTCAGCAGCTGCGCCAGCGGATTGGCCATCTTGCCATCCAGGAACGCCCCGTAGACAACCAGAACAGAGCCGGCAATCGTGGCAAACCCGGCCGTCATCATGATCAGGAGTTCCGACCGCGTCATGCCCTTGATGTAGGGCCGGATCAGCACCGGCGCCTCGGTCATGCCCATGAACACGTTCGCCGACACGGCCAGCGAGGTCGCCCCGCCCAGCCCCATCGTGCGCTGGAAAATATAGGCAAAGCCATTGGTCACCCAGCGCAGGATGCGCCAGTGCCACAGGATGGCCGACAGGGCCGCCACGACGATCACGATCGGCAGGATCTGGAAGAAGAACAGCGGCGGCGGCGTGCCCTCCATCAGCTCGGCGCCGGCCGTATTGTCGCCGACATAGCCGAACACGAAGCCCGTGCCCGCGCGCGTCGCCGCCTGCAGGCCGTCGACCACGTCATTGGCATGGAACAGGATGCCGCGCACGAAGGGCACACCGAACAGCAGCAGCGCAAACACGAACTGCATCGCCGTCGCGCCGAGGATGATGCGCCACGGGAACAGGCCGCGCTTTTCCGACAACAGCCAGCACAGGCCATAGATGAGCCCGATCCCGATCAGCGCACGGGCATTGTCCCAGCCCCATTCATAACCCGCCAGCATCCAGATACGCTCCCTCGCCCGTTTTGCGACCTGTATGACTTAGCCGTGACAGCCGGGAATGGAAAGCACGCAGGTGCGCCGGGGTGTATCTCGGGGCCTGTTGCCGGATACCGTGGCAGGAAAACCCGGGGCGCTTTGACACCCCTTCGCCCCGGCGACTGGTTTTTGCCTTTACAATCAAGTATCTCCGTCTCAAACCGCTATCCTGCCCCGGTCCTGCCGAGGCCCCAGACGGAGAGACATGATGATGCGCGCCCTGTTCATGGCCCTGGTGATGGCCGTTGCCACACCCGCCTTTGCCGACCCGGACACCGCCAAAGCGGACGACGAAAAGACCGAAACCAGGCCCGTGCCCGATCCGGTCATGTTCGAGAGCAAGCATAGCGGCGTCTTCGGCGGCCAGAAAATCGCCTACCATGTCGAAGCGGGCGAGACCTATATCGCCAACGAGGAAGGCGACCCGGCCGCCAGCCTCTTCACCCTCTCCTATATCCGCGACAATGCGGGCGCCGACCGGCCCGTCACCTTCGTCTTCAATGGCGGCCCCGGCTCGGCCTCCGTCTGGCTGAACCTCGGCCTGCTCGGCCCGAAGCGCGTTGAAGTCGCCAGCGATGCCGACGCGGATGATGGCGCCGCGCCCTATAGTCTGGTCGACAATGAACAATCCATGCTCAACGTCACCGACCTTGTCTTCATCGATCCTGTCGGCACGGGCTACAGCCGCGTCGTCGGCGACGGCGAAAACGCGGACTATTGGAACGAGGACGGCGACGCCAGCTCGATTGCCGAATTCATCCGCATCTGGATCACCAAGCACAAGCGCTGGAACGCCCCGAAATACCTCGCCGGCGAAAGCTTCGGCACCACCCGCGCCGCCTATCTCGCCAATGAGCTGACCACAGGCGACGTCGATATCGCCCTCAACGGCATCGTGCTGATCTCGCAGGCGCTCGACTATGAGGGCTCCACCTCGGTCGACGACAATGTCTATTCCTACATCACCTACCTGCCGAGCATGGCCGCCGCCGCGCAATATCACGGCAAGGCCGGCCAGGGCATTGCCCAGGCCGATTTCCTCGGCGAGGCCCGCGCCTTTGCCCGCGATGAATATGGCCCGGCCCTGCTCAAGGGCGACCGTCTCAGCCCGGACGAACGCGCCCATATCCGCGACCGGCTCGCCTATTTCACCGGCCTTGATCCCGTCTATATCGAGCGCTCCAGCCTGCGCATCCTGATGCCCCGCTTCCAGAAGGAACTCCTGCGTGACAAGGGCCTCGCCCTCGGGCGCCTCGATGGCCGCTATGCCGGCGACGAGGCCGACGATATCGCCGAGACCCCCGAAGACGATGCGGCGAGCTATTTCGTCAGCTCGGCCTATTCCGCCCTGATGAACCAGTACCTGTCGACCGATCTCGGCGTCGAGATGGACCGCCCTTACATGGTGTCCAGCAGCGAGGCCGGTTCGCAATGGGACTTTGACGACAAGGCGGAAGGCGAATCCTGGGAGCCGCATTACGTCAATGTCGGCCGCCAGCTGACGACCGCGATGCGCCACAACACGGCCCTGAAAGTCATGGTGGCCAGCGGCTATTACGACCTGATCTGCCCTTTCTTCGATGCAGAGATCACGTTCGGCCGCTATGGCATCCCGCAGGACCGCGTCGCCCTCACCTACTACCAGGGCGGCCACATGATGTACCTGAACGACGGCGCCCGCGACGCCCTCTCGACAGACATCCGCACCTTCTACAGCGGCAAACTGAAAGACGCCCGTCCGGATTAGGCAGCGCCACTCCCCCCAAACCACAGTCCCGGCGAAAGCCGGGACCTCAGGCAATTGATGAACAAAGCCAGCCACACGCGCACCCCTCTCCCTTGGGAGAGGGGCCGGGGGTGAGGGGCCACCGCACACCCCGCAAACACCGCTCTCGCAGCGCCGACGTTTCCCCTCATCCCCAACCCTCGCTCGGGCAATCGCAGTGCGATTGCTGATCCTCGCAAGCCCAAAGGGAGAAGGTGGGCTACCTCCCCACCTTATCCAACCCTAATCCCGCCCGGCCTATACTGGCCGCCATGACCAAAACGTCCGCCTTCGTCACCCATGGCATCGCCCACGCGCAACGCGCGCTGGCGAACGTCGCCGTGATGACGAACGCCCACCTCAACCCCACAACCCTGAAACGCACCCTCGCCCGGCGCGCCCGCGCCGAACTCGCGCGGCTCGAAATCATCATCCGGCGGCTGCTCATTCTGATGGCCCTCGGGCTCGTGCTGCCGCCTGTGCCTGTTCGTGCATCGTCCGTGCATCCTTCGTGCACCGGGCGCGTCGAGACGAAGGCCTCGGGCCGCCTCACGGGCCTCTCGCCCCGCATCCTGGGCCCGGACATGAACCGGGACGGGCTCGCCACAGCGGCGCGATCCTGCGGACCCGTTCAGGCCGCGCCGATCCTCGCCCGCCTCGCAGCCCTGCAGGAACTGCTCGCGGCCCCCGAAGCCCATGCCAGACGCCTCGCCCGCACGCTGGAACGCCAGCGGAAGGCCGGAGACCCGGCGCCCATGGCGCTGCCCATGACCCGCACCCACCGCCTGCCGCCCGAACTCGGCGCCATCGCCACGGGCCTGCCGGAATTGCTCCGCACCGCGTTCAAGAGCTGGGAAAGTTCGGGCTGAATCCCCCTCACAATCAGACCCCCATGCCGGGCGCCCCAAAGGGCGTTTCCGGTCGCACCTGCATGACCCCCCTCTAGCTCCCCCCTTTCAGGGGGGAGAACAGTCCGCACTGTTTGGAATGATCTCGGCCCACGAAAGGGACTCCTCCCCCTGAAAGGGGGAGGCTGGGTGGGGGTCCGATACCGCGCTCTCAAAAAAGAGGCCCCCCCAATCCGCGCTCCCGGCGAAAGCCGGGACCTCAGGCAATCGGAGAAAGCCCCCGGCCTGCGCCGGGAATACGGGCATACTGATCAGGGCTTCCCGTCGAACGGCTCGACCACGATATCCGTCACTTCCTCGAATGTGTGCGAACGGTCCATGCCGCCGCGCAGCACATACCAGGCGACCAGGACAATCGCGGCAAACGGGAGCAGCCATAGGAGCCAGACCCGCTTCGCCTTGGGGCGCGGCGGAGGGGCCGGCGGCTCAGGCGACTGGCCACCGGTCTGCGGTTCATTATCGTTCGTCATGTGCTGGCCCTTTCCGGGAGGACTTGCAAAAACGGCTAAAGGGTTCGGGTGTTCCTAGGCCTCGCCCAAAAGGCGGCGGACATGGTCTTCAAGGTCCAGCTGGCGCAGCCGTTTCAGGCGCTCCACAAGCAGGATGCGGCGCAGGCGCTGGTACGCCTCGTCGAGATTGTCATTGACGATGGCATAGTCATAGCGGCGCCAGTGCATGATTTCCCGGCGCGCATCCACCATGCGGCGGGCGACATCTTCCGGCGTCGAGCCCTCGCGGGCAGCAAGGCGCGCTTCCAGCTCCTCGATGCTCGGCGGCAGGATGAAGACCGAGACGACATCGTTCGGCATCTGGTCGTGCAGCGCATCGGCGCCCTGCCAGTCGACGTCGAACAGGATGTCCTCGCCGCTCTCCAGCTTCGCCACCGTGTCGGCGCGCGGCGTGCCGTAATACTTGTCGAACACATGGGCCCATTCGAGGAATTCGCGGTTCGCAATCATGCCCTTGAAGTCCTCAACGGACTTGAAGTGGTAATGCGCGCCTTCCTGCTCGTTCGGGCGCGGTTTGCGCGTCGTGGCGGAGACCGAGAGGTTCACATCCTCGAACTCGTTCAGCAGCATGTGCGACAGCGTCGTCTTGCCTGCGCCCGACGGGCTCGACAGGACGAGCATCAGCCCCCGGCGCTTTCCCATTTGCTCATTCGACATTCGCGGCCTGCTCCTTGAACTGGTCAATCACCCCTTTGAGGCCGAGACCGGCATTCGTCAAATCCAGGCTGACAGATTTCGAGCAAAGCGTGTTGGCTTCGCGGTTCAGTTCCTGCGCCAGGAAGTCGATCTTGCGGCCCGCCGGCGAACCGGCCGCCAGCAATTCCCGCGCGCCGATGAAGTGCGCCGACAGGCGGTCCAGCTCTTCGCGCACGTCGGCTTTGGCGGCGCTGAGGGCGATTTCCACCGCCGCCCGGTCGGCATCGACGCGGCCCTCGGCATCGAGTTCGTCCAGCTGCTTTGTCAGGCGCGCCTTCAGCAGCGCGGGCTGGCCCTCGGCCAGTTTCGCGGCGCTGGCGGCAAAGCCTTCCATCTCGCTGACCAGTCCTGTGAGCAGGTCCTTGAGCGAAGCGCCCTCCGCGAGGCGCGCCGCAGCCAGCTCATTGAGCGCGGCCTCGGCGGCTTGCGTCAGTGTCGCAATGGCCGCTTCGTCCTGCGCCAGTTCGCGCAGCGAGCTGCCGCCGGTTTCGACTACGCCCTTCAGCGTCATCAGCGTGGCAACCGCCTCGCCGGACAGGCCAACGCCGTGAATGGCCTGCGCCGCATTCGTCAGCGCTACCAGAAGCGGCTCGTTGACGGTGACTTTCTCGTCGCCGGCACTCATGTCGATTCGCAGCGAGACTTGCAGCGAGCCGCGATTGAACAGTTTCGACGCCGCCGCTTTCACGCTGCGCTCCAGCACGTCGAATCCCGGCGGCGTGTTGACACGCACATCCAGGCTGCGCCCGTTCACGCTTTTCGCTTCCCAGGCCCAGCTGCCCCAGGGCGCTTCCCCCGTGACGCGGGCAAAGCCGGTCATGCCGGACAGTTCACTCATTTGTCGCCCTTTCCCGCGCGATCTCGCCGCGCTCGTATTTCCGATAGGCCGCCACATTCCGATTGTGCTCGGCCAGCGTCTTGGCGAAGAGATGCCCCCCTTTGCCATCTGCCACGAAGAAAATGTACTCGGTTTCAGGCGGGTTTAGCACTGCGGCAATGGCGTCGCGGCCGGGATTGCAGATCGGCGTCTTCGGCAGGCCGTCGATCTGGTAGGTGTTCCAGTCCGTCTTGCGGTCGATCTCGGAGCGCAGCAGCGTGCGGCGCTTGCCGGCCTTGTTGTACAGAGGCTCGCCCTGCGAGACGCCATAGATGATCGTCGGGTCGCTCTCCAGCCGCATTCCACGCTTCAGGCGGGTGACGAAGAGGGCGGCGACTTCGGGCCGCTCGTCTGCCCGTCCGGTTTCCTTCTCCACGACGGAGGCGAGGATCACAGCTTCCTGCGGCGTGCTGATCGGCAAGCCGTCCTGACGCATGGGCCAGAGTTCAGCGAGCAGGTCATCCTGCGCCTTGGCCATCTGGGCGATCAGCTTGGCGCGCGTCATGCCGCGATGATAAAGATACGTATCAGGAAGAAGGCTGCCCTCGGCGACGGGGAGTTCAGGCATCGGACCGATCAGAACGGGATCGGCTTCGATCAGGCGCAACAGCTGCGCCGTGGTGCGCCCCTCCGGCAGCGTGATCTTGTGCATCACGGCTTTGCCCTCGATCAGCGTCTCCAGGATTTCGCCCATGCTGGCCTGCGGCTCGATCACGAACTCACCGGATTTGAGCGCGCCCTCCGTGCCATCAATGCGGACCTTCAGGCGCAACAGCCAGGCCGACCGGATGACACCGTCCTTTTCCAGCCGGCTGGAGACGGTGGAGAAGCCTTCGCCGGGCTCAACGACAAACAGGGTTTCGGCGGAAGACGGCCCATCCTTGGCCACTTCATTGCCCAGCCAGATCCAGCCCGCACCCGCGACAGCTGCCGTGAGAATGACGACAGCCACGATGAGTGACAACAGGGCTCGGATGAACTTCATGAAACGCCTCACACGAATCTGGCAATGCCAGCCTACATGCCCGCCCCTGCCCGGCGATAGTGGCCTATTTCACTTCACGGATGACAAGCGACGCATTGGTGCCGCCAAATCCGAAACTGTTCGACATGGCAGCCCGCACGCGGCCCTTCTTGGCCTTGTGGGGAATGAGGTCGATCGGTGTCTCGAAGCTCGGATTGTCGAGGTTCAGCGTCGGCGGCATGACCTGGTCGCGGATCGCGAGCGCGCAGAACGCGGTCTCGATGGCGCCCGCCGCGCCCAGAAGGTGGCCGATGGCCGACTTGGTCGACGACATGGAGAGGTTCTTGGCGTGGTCGCCATAGGCCCGCTCAACCGCGCCGGCTTCGCCCTCATCACCCTTCGGTGTCGAAGTGCCGTGTGCGTTGATGTAATCGACTTCGGTGGGATCAATCCCGGAATTCTTGAGCGCCATTTTCATGGCACGATAGCCGCCTTCTGCGCCCTCGGCCGGGGCCGTGATGTGATAGGCGTCGCCGGTCAGGCCATAGCCGGACACTTCGGCATAGATCTTCGCGCCGCGCGCCTTGGCATGCTCGTACTCTTCGAGCACCAGCACGGCCGCGCCATCACCCATGACAAAGCCGTCGCGATCCTTGTCATAAGGACGCGAGGCCTTTTCAGGCGTATCGTTGAAAGCTGTGGACATGGCCTTGGCGGCGCAGAAACCGGCAATGGCGATGCGGCCGATAACGGCCTCGGAACCACCTGCCAGCATCACGTCGGCATCGCCGAACTTGATGAGGCGCGCCGAGTCGCCAATGGCATGTGCGCCCGTGGCGCAGGCCGTAACGACCGCGTGGTTCGGGCCCTTGAAACCGTGCTTGATCGAGACCTGGCCGGAAGCGAGGTTGATCAGCGCAGACGGAATGAAGAACGGGCTGACCTTGCGCGGGCCATGCTCGTGCAGGGTAACAGCCGTATTGTAGATGGATTCAAGGCCGCCGATGCCGGAGCCAATCATGACACCGGTGCGTTCCTTGCTCTCTTCGTCCTGCGGACGCCAATCGGCATCCTCGACGGCTTCTTCAGCTGCCGCGATGGCGTAGAGAATGAATTCGTCGATCCGGCGCAGCTCCTTGGAGGAGACAAACTTGTCCGGATCAAACGCATGGGGGTCGCCTGTCCCACCGCCGCGCCCATTGGTCCACGGAACCTGAAACGCAATCTTGCACGGCATATCTTCCGGATCGAAGACGTCGATGCGTCCCGCTCCGGATTTTCCAGCAATCAGGCGTTCCCAGGTTGCCTCACGCCCGAAAGCGAGCGGAGAGACAATCCCGATACCCGTTATGACAACGCGGCGGTCAGACATGCAGTATCAGCCCTATTTAGATGTGGGCTTTGATGTGAGTCACCGCATCGCCGACGGAGCGGATGGATTCCTGCACATCGTCTGGGATCTCGATGTTGAATTCTTCTTCAAAGGCCATGACCAGTTCAACCAGGTCCAGCGAGTCAGCGCCGAGGTCGTCGATGAAGCTTGCGCTCTCAACAACTTTGTCGGCGTCCACGTCGAGATTATCGACTACGATTTTTTTAACACGCTCAAGAACGTCAGACATGAATACCTCTCTAGATATGCCCGATAGCCGGCTCATTTCTGAACCATTGTGTTGCGCCTAGCACACCCTTGGCGAAAGCGCCAAGCCCTAGTCGCAACGGTTACAGTAGCGAAATCAGATCATTGCCATACCGCCATTTACATGTAGCGTTTGCCCCGTAACGTATGCGGCCTCGCTGGAAGCAAGATACACTGCGGCTGCAGCGATGTCTGCCCCCTGCCCCAGACGGCCTGAAGGGATCTGTCCCAACAGCGCGATTTTCTGGGTTTCAGGCAGCCCGTCCGTCATCGGTGATTCGATGAATCCGGGCGCAATCGTGTTGGCGGTGATGCCGCGGCTGGCCACTTCCTGCGCGATGGATTTCGTGAAACCGATCATGCCGGCCTTCGAGGCGCAATAATTTGTCTGGCCGGGGTTTCCGGTGACGCCGACAACCGAAGTGATTCCGATGATGCGGCCGTAGCGGCGCTTCATCATGCCGCGAACGACCGTCTTCGTGAGGCGAAAATAGCTGCCAAGATTCACCTGCAGTACGTCATTCCAGTCCTCATCCTTCATCTGGATGAGCAGCTTGTCGCGCGTGATGCCGGCATTGGCGATGAGGATGTCCAGCGGGCCCACGGCGGCCTCGGCGCGGCCCACAAGACTATCAACGGCCTCGGCGTCCGACAGGTTGCAGGTCACGATGGCGCTTTCGCCCTTCAGCGTGGCGGCAACCTCCTCCAGCACGCTTTCGCGTGTGCCGGAGAGGGCCACTTTCGCGCCTGCCTCGGACAGCGCTGTGGCGATCGCCCGGCCAATGCCACCCGATGCGCCGGTAACCAGGGCCGTACGGCCGGTAAGATCAAACATGGGCTTCTCCCTTGATGGCTGCTGCGAAGGCTTCAAGATCCTCGGGCGTGCCGAGCGTGAAGCCGTTCAGTGATTTTTCGATGCGGCGCTGCATGACCGTCAGAACCTTGCCGGCGCCCGCTTCGCCTGTCGTGGTGACGCCCTTGCCGACCATGAACTGCACGCTCTCGGTCCAGCGCACGCGGCCTGTGACCTGATCAACGAGGTTCTTGCGGATCGTGTCCGGCTCAGATGTCGGCGAAGCGGAAATATTGGCCACGACCGGCACGACAGGCGCCTTGATATCAATGCCAGCGAGCGCCTCGGCCATCGCATCAGCGGCAGGCTGCATCAGTGAGCAATGGAATGGCGCGGATACGTTGAGGAGCATCGCCTTCTTCACACCATTCTCTCTGGCATGGGCGCACGCGGCCTCAACGGCGGCCGTCGAGCCGGACAGCACCAGCTGGCCGGGCGCATTGTCATTGGCCAGTTCACACACGCCGCCGGTCTCACGGCCTGCGACGCACGCGGCCTCGGCCTGGGCGACGTCAGCCCCCAGAAGGGCCGCCATCGCGCCCTCACCGGGCGCTACGGCGCCCTGCATGGCATTGCCGCGAATACGCAGGAGGCGCGCCGTGTCAGCCAGGCTGATCGCACCCGCCGAAGCCAGCGCCGAATACTCGCCCAGCGAATGGCCCGCCACGAACATGGCATCGGCCGCAGAGAGGCCGAATTCAGCCTCAAGCGCGCGCATGGCGGCCACGCTATGGGCCATCAGGGCGGGTTGTGTATTGGCTGTGAGGGTCAGGTCGGCGATATCGCCGTTCCACATCAGGTCCGACAGGTTCTGGCCCAGCGCTTCATCGACCTCTGCGAAGACTGCCTTTGCCGCCGGGAAAGCGTCTGCGAGCGCCTTGCCCATGCCGATTTCCTGGCTGCCCTGGCCCGGGAATATGAATGCCAATCCTGTCATTGTCTGGTCCTCCGGATTTTCCGTCGTGCCTAAAGGCGCTCGCGAATGTAAGCAAGCGCTTGAAATCTGCGCCATTTTGGGCTTAAGACGCGCGTTCACACGCAGGGATGCGGTCCTCAATAGCCCGGAATGAGCCGGACGAAGAGGGGCCATCGCTGGGCAGTTTCCCGCTGCCGAGCGCCGCATTCCTCATTTTTGGGAATAAAAACATGGCACTATATGAGCACGTCGTGATCACACGACCTGACATTTCGCCGGCACAGGTCGACACATTTGTCGAAGAACTGTCCGGCTTCCTCAAGGAAAAAGGCGCAACTGTCGGCCGCACCGAATATTGGGGCCTGCGCAACCTTGCCTATCCGATCAAGAAACAACGCAAGGCGCACTATTCGCTCCTGAACATCGACGGCCCAGCCGAAGCGATCCACGAACTGGAACGCCGCCTGCGCATTTCCGACGATGTGATGCGTTACATGACGATCCGCGTCGAGTCGCACAGTGACGAGCCATCGGCTGTCCTGTCGCGCAAAGAACGTCGTCGCGACTAGGACAGGAAAGGACATCAAATGGCTCAGAAACTGAACATCACGAACATTCCTGCCCGTCGCCCATTCGGCCGTCGCCGCAAGGTGGACCCGTTTACCGGCGAACACGCCCAGGAAATCGACTACAAAGACGTGAAACTGCTGCAGCGTTACATCTCTGAAAAAGGGAAAATCGTTCCTAGCCGCATCACGGCCGTCAACCTCAAGAACCAGCGCAAGCTTGCACAGGCGATCAAACGCGCCCGCATGCTGGCCCTGCTTCCGTTTGAAGTGAAGTAGGAGACACGACCATGCAAGTGATCCTTCTTGAACGCGTCGAGCGCCTTGGAAAGATCGGAGACGAAGTCTCCGTGAAGAACGGCTTCGCACGCAACTTCCTCATCCCGCAGGGCAAGGCCCTTCTCGCAAATGACAAGAACCGCGCGCGGTTCGAAGCTGAGCGTGAAGTGATTGAACAGCGTAACGCAACGGCCCGTGCGGCCGCCCAGACCGAAGCAGAGAAACTTGAAGGCACAGTCTTCACGATGATCCGCCAGGCTGGCGACACCGGCCAGCTCTTCGGCTCGGTCACCGCGCGTGATGTTGCTGAATCTGCTGCTGCAGCCGGCTTCAAAGTGCCGCTGAGCGGCGTGCGTCTCGACAAGCCGATCAAGGCCATTGGCCTTTATGACGTGTCGATCCGCCTTCACGCCGAAGTCACCGTCACCGTTCAGGCCAACGTGGCCCGTTCGACGGAAGAAGCCGAGCGTCAGGAAAAAGGCGAAGACATCGTTGCCTCCCTGCAGGAAGCCAACGCTGCGTTTGCCAGCGAACAGGCCAGCGAGCTGAAAGAAGCTGCAGCCGAGCTTTCCGACATGATCGGCGGTTCGGACGACGAGGACTAGTCCTCTCGCGACAGCGACATAAAATCAGAAAGCCGCAGCTATCCACAGCTGCGGCTTTTTTGTGAGTCGAATTGGCCAAACCGGGAACGCCGCCATTTGGGCTGTCGGAGGCACGCGCTTTCCTGCGCCATTTGGGGTATGATTAATTCATGCCTCTCGACGATCACGCCTCCGAAAACACGCTGACCGCGCCGAACAACCTGTCGGCCGAAGCCGCCGTGCTGGGCGCGATCCTGTTCGACAACAATGCCTATCAGCGGGTCGCCGATATCCTGCGCCCGTCGGACTTCTACGCCCCTGCCCACCAGGAGCTTTATGACGTCGCCGCGACCATGATCCAGCAAGGCCGGGTCGCTGACGGCGTGACCCTACGCGAGCATTTCGAGAAAGCCGAGAAGCTGACCGAGATCGGTGGCGCACGCTATCTGGAACAGTTGCTGGACAGTGCCGCCTTCGGGCCGGAAGTCTCCGACTATGCCTACATGATCCGCGACCTGGCGATGCGCCGCGCGCTGGTCGATATTGGCAGCGAGCTCAAAGGCCGCGCACTGACGCCGGGCCCCGATGAAGACGGGGCGCGCCAGATCGAACTGGCCGAGCGCCAGCTGTTCGATCTCGCCGAACGCGGCTCGACCGGGCGTGGCTTTACCAGCTTTGCCGAGGCCCTCGTCGAATCGCTCAAGTCGGCCGAAGCGGCGTTCAAGCGCGAAGGCAAGATCGCCGGCATCCCGACCATGTTGCGCGACCTCGATGACAAGCTCGGCGGCTTCCACCGATCCGACTTGCTCATTCTTGCCGGCCGCCCGTCGATGGGTAAGACATCGCTGGCGACCAACATCGCCTACAATGCGGCCGCCGCCTATCGCGCCGAAGTGCAGGATGATGGCTCCAGGAAAACCGTCGAAGGCGCGGTTGTCGGCTTCTTCTCGCTCGAAATGTCGAACGAACAGCTCGCCACACGTATCCTGGCCGAACGGACCGGCATCACGACCCACCGCATCCGGCAGGGTGATCTCGACAAGGCCGACTTCGAGCGCCTGCGCGAGGCCACGGAAGAGCTGCAGAACCTGCCGCTCTATATCGACGACACCGGCGGCATCTCGATCAGCCAGCTGGCGGCCCGCGCACGGCGCCTCCAGCGCTCGGCCGGCCTCGACCTGATCGTGATCGACTACCTTCAGCTGATCACCGTCACCAATGGCAATTCCAACGCCAACCGCGTGCAGGAAGTGACCCAGA
This sequence comes from Hyphomonas chukchiensis, assembly GCF_000682695.1. Classification (GTDB taxonomy): domain Bacteria; phylum Pseudomonadota; class Alphaproteobacteria; order Caulobacterales; family Hyphomonadaceae; genus Hyphomonas; species Hyphomonas chukchiensis. The sequence continues at coordinate 32,754 of NZ_AWFG01000011.1, forward strand.
TCACGACCGCGCTGAAGGCGCTCGCCAAGGACCTCAACGTGCCGATCCTGGCACTGTCACAGCTGTCGCGCGCCGTTGAACAACGCGACGACAAACGCCCGCAACTATCAGATCTTCGCGAATCCGGTTCGATCGAGCAGGATGCCGACGTTGTGATGTTCGTCTATCGTGAGGAATACTACCTTGCCCGGTCTGAGCCCGGTGCCGACCCGAATGATCCATCTTCCAATGAAAAATGGACCCAATGGCGCGCCCGGATGGACCAGATCTATGGCATTGCCGAAGTCATCATCGGCAAGCAGCGCCACGGCCCGATCGGCAAAGTCGACCTCGCCTTTGACGCCAACATCACCCGCTTCGGCAACCTGGACCGCGCCGGCATCGAGCGCGAGGAAGACTAAAGGCGCAAGTTTTTTCAAAAATTGCGCCTTCAGGCTATTAACCTGACATAAAATATGCGCCAGTAGACAGACTATGGTTAATAGCACAGTCGTGGGGACGCAAAGTGATACATAGCGCGCAAGCGAGCGAGGATGACGTTCAGCCGTCTTCCGACGCCTCGAAGGAAGCGATCGCAGTCTATCAGAATGCGGGCAAGGCTTTTGCCCTCATCGAAGAGCACCGCACGCCGCCTGATCCAAAGGCCTATGCACTGTGGTATGCGTATGCGGCTGGTGAAGATACGCGCGTTGTGGAGCGCGTGGATCAATTGCTCAAGAACAAGACGCCCCTCAGCGACTACGACATCGATTCCATCTATCAGGAACTGCTTCTGCCGGACACCGGCCAGGCCGCGACGCAGAGCATTGGCGGTGCGATCGAAAAGGAAATCGAAAGCGTCCTCGGCATCATCGAGCAGAGCGTATCGTCCAATGTCACCTACCAGGCTTCACTCAATGACGTCGAAACGCGCCTTCCGGCCGCTTCCTCAGGCGGGGGGCTCGCCTCGCTTGTATCGCGTCTTGTCAGCGACAACCGGCGCATGATCGACACGACCAAGCAGTTGAGCCAGGGTCTCAGCGAGTCCCAGAAACAGCTCGCCACGCTTCATCAGGAACTTGAGGAAGTCCGCAATCAGTGCATGCGTGACCCCCTGACGGCGATTGCCAACCGGCGTGCTTTCGATGATCGTCTTGAAGAAGAAATAAGCCACGCTTTCGCATCTGGCAGCAAGCTTTGCCTCGCCATGGCGGACATCGATCTCTTCAAGCAGGTCAATGACTCCTTCGGCCACCAGACAGGCGATTCCGTTCTGAAAATGTTCGCCCAGTGCATCAAGGGCAACATCAAGGGCCATGACATGGTCGCACGGATAGGTGGCGAGGAATTTGGCATCATCCTTCCCCAGACAGATGTTGTCTCGGCCTATAACCTCCTTGTGGCGATCAAGAGCGAACTCAAGGGTTCAGAAGTGCCTGTCGAAGGCGACCCGACACGCATTGCGCGCGTGACGGCATCATTCGGCGTCGCGCGGTTGGAAGCCGGCATGACCCTGCGAGGGCTGGTCGAGCAAGCCGACAAGTATCTCTACGAGGCGAAGAAGGCCGGGCGCGACAAGGTCAAGGCGCAGGGGCTGTAATCAGCTTACGGTGCGCCTAGGGACAGCCGATGGCGCGGGCCAGGATATTGCGATGCACTTCGCTCGTGCCTGAATAGATCGTCGCCGCCCGGGTGGCGAAATACTTTTCCTGAGCGAATGCGGATTGCGGCGCCACGTCTATTGCGACTTCCGTGATGGCCTGATGCAGTTCTGTCGCAAGCAGCTTGAGCGCCGAGGTCGCTGGCGCGGGGCCAATATCAATACCGCCCGCCGAGACGTGCGCCTCAAGTGCCTCGAACGCATCGATGCGGCGCACCATGTCCGCAAGGCGCATCTGCATTTCACCGTCCACACAGCCTGCCTCGGCAGCGCCCTGTTGTGCGGCCCGCATGGCGCGGCGCAGCAAGCCCGTCGTTGTATTGTTGGACCGGGCAATCTCCATCAGGCGCTTGGCGGCCTTCCAGCCCTCTCCCACATCACCGATACGGTCGACCGCCGGTGTACGCACGCCATTGAAGAAGACCTCATTGGTCTCGCAAGCCCCATCAATGAAACGGATAGGGCGCACCTCGATACCGGGCCGATCCATCTCGACGAGCAGGAAGACCAAGCCATGGCCTCCCGCCGATCCGGGGTCACAGCGGGCCAACAGGAACATGTGCGTCGCGTAATTGGCAAAGCTGGTCCAGAGCTTCGATCCCGTCAGGATAAAGTGTTCGCCCTCGCGCTCGGCGCGCAGTGACAGGGCGGAGAGGTCAGAGCCCGCCTGCGGTTCGGAAAATCCCTGGCACCATTCATGCGCGCCGCTGAGGATGGCCGGCAGGTAGCGATCCTTCTGTGCCTGCGTACCCTCCGCAATGATCAGGGGACCAATGGTCCGGATACCGGAGGATTGCAGGATAGGTGCGTCCCGTGCGGCGCTGGCGTTTTCAAAATAGAGCCTTTGCTCCGTGCTCCAGCCAGCGCCGCCATAGGCGACAGGCCAGGAGGGCGCAAGCCATCCCCGCTCGAACAATATGGCGCGCCATGCCGCGCAGGCTTCGAACGAGGACTTGAGGCCCGTGGTCGCCCGTCCAGCTGCGCGTAACTCATCTGTCAGCGCAGTGTCGAGAAAGGCGTCGACCTCGGCCCGAAAAGCGGCGTCCGCGACACTCTGCGCTTCCGCTGCCACGATCTGAAAACTGCCATCCATGTCGCTCTCCCTCTATTGAGGACAGAGCATCATTACGGACTTTCCGGCCGCTGCGGCCTATCCGGGAAACTACGTGGATGACGCGGCGTCGTCTCGTTCAGGCGAGCGCCGCGTGAAGCAGTTCCAGCGCATCCATCGCAAAGAGCCGCATGTTCTCAACACGGTCATCAAGGCCTGTCTCAAGCGTGCGGGAGACTTCCATTCCGCCATCGCCGACCAGCGCGACACAGGTGTGGCCGGACGCATCGCCATAGCCATTGCCCCCCGGCCCCGATGCGCCTGTTTCACAGAGGCCCCAATCGGCCTGCAGGCGCCCGCGTATCGTCCGGGCCATGAGGCGGGCATAGGGCTCGGTGGACGAGCGCATGCCATCGGTCATAACGGAGCGGTCCAGGCCCATCAGGCCGCGAAAGGCCTGCGGTGTGTAGATCACGCCGCCGCCGCGATAATAGGCCGAGGCACCGGGCACCGAGAGGAGCGCGGCAGAGATCAGCCCGCCGGACGAGGATTCGGAAATGCCGACCGTTTCGCCGCGCGCCTTGAGGCGGGCGCCGATTTCAGTGGCGAGGGGAAGGAGTGTCTGCATCCCTCCCATCAAGCAGCCAGCCAGCCCAATGGCAAGGCGCGACGCAAGGGCAGTTGGAATATGCACGCAGACGCGCCACATTAGGCGCCAAAGCACCGGCCTATCATGGCGGGCAGACAGGGAGAAAACACATGGACCTCAAACTCAAGGGCAAGAACGCCATCATCCTCGGCGGAACGCGCGGGATTGGCCGCTCCATCGCCGATACACTGGCAGCCGAAGGCGCCAATGTCGCCCTCTGCGCACGTCATGCCGACCAGGTGACAGAGGCCGTCAGCGAGCTTGAAGCGCTGGGCATCAAGGCGACCGGCGGCTCGGTCGACATTACGGATGGCGCTGCCCTCAAGGCATGGATCAAGGCGGCTGGCGAGGAACTCGGCGGTATCGACATCCTTATCTCGAATGCAGGCGCCATGGCGCAGGGCAATGATCCAGATGCCTGGAAGAAGAATTTCGAGCTGGATGTGCTCGGTGCCGTCAATGCGTTCGACGCCGCATCACCCTTCCTCACCAAAGCCGCAAAGGCCAATGGCGACGCCGCCTTCGTCATAATCACGTCGATTTCCGCCGCCATTGCCGATAGCGCGGGCTCTTACGGCCCGGTCAAGGCTTCGCTGATCCACATGGCCAAGGGCCTCGCCCGCCAGCATGCCGGCATCGGCCTGCGCGTGAACACCGTGTCGCCGGGCATGGTCTATTTCGAAGGCGGTATCTGGCACATGGTCGAGACCAACCAGCCCGAATTCTTCAAACAGGCCAATTCCCGCAACCCGATGGGCCGCTGCGCCACACCGCAGGAGATCGCCAATGCCGCCGTTTTCCTGGCGAGCCCGCTTTCGTCCTACACGACCGGCGCCAACCTCATCGTCGATGGCGCGGTGTCCAACCGGGTGAACTTCTAAATCCCGGCCGACGCTAATTTTTGACAGCGGGCAGGAACCGGGTTCGCAGGGCGGGAGTTCTGCGAACATGCCTTTCAGCTCGACTGTCCCCCTTGCACGCGAAACGGTTGGCGCCCGCCATGCGAAGCTTGTCTGGGCAGACACGGACAAGCCCGGCTGGCGACGCCAGCGACGCGGCAAAGGCTGGCGTTATATTGACGAGCGTGGCGATACGATTTCCGGCGAGGCGCGCGCACGGCTAGAGACGCTCGCCGTTCCCCCTGCATGGAAGAATGTCTGGCTCAGCCCTTCGGAGCGCGCTCACATCCTCGCCACTGGCGAGGATGACGCTGGCCGCACGCAGTATATCTACCACCCCGAATGGCGCCGAGTGCGCGACGAGGCGAAGTTTGCCGACATGCTGGAATTTGGCCGGGGCCTGCCTGCCCTGCGCCGTCAGGTTCAGTCGCGCCTCCTTGATATGGACGATCGGGTCGACTTTGCTTGTGCCTGTATCGTGCGCCTGCTCGACAAGGGCGCGCTGCGCATCGGCAAGGAAGGCCGCACCAGTGCCATCGGCGCGGTGTCGCTCTGCAACGCGCATGTCGATATCCACGATGAGTTGCTGGAGCTGCACTATATCGGCAAGGGCGGTAAGGCGCGCGATATCCTGATCGAGGATCAGTTGCTGATCAATGCGGTCAAACATTTGCAACAACTGCCGGGGCAAGCCCTCTTCGAAGTGGACGGGCATTGCATCACATCGCACGACGTCAATGAATTTATCCATGACCTGACAGGCCGCGCCTTCAGCGCGAAGGACTTCCGCACATGGTCCGGAAGCACGGCCGCAACTGAAGTATTGATGCGGGAAGACAAGCCGACGCTCAAGGCGCTGAGCGAAGCCGCCGCCGCACGCCTCGGCAACACACCCGCCATTGCAAAGAAATCCTATATCCACCCGGCAATCATGACACTGGCCGCAAATGGAGACCCCCTGCCCGCGCCCGATGGTCCGACACGTCTTCTGTCAGCCGAACGCCAGCTGATGGGCATCATGGCCGCCAGCAGCAAATAAGGAATCCTTTGTCAGGTCGGCGAGGCCCTTTTGGCTGGGATCACAGCCACCGTGAAACGCGACAGGCAGACAAGCCGATCCTCTTCATCCGTGATGCGGATGGTCCAGATCTGGGTGGTTCGCCCCAGCGCTTCTGCCTTCGCCGTACCGAAGACGAAACCCTCTTTGACGGGGCGCACATGGTTGGCATTGATCTCAAGGCCGACACCCACACTCTCATTTGAGTCCAGCACCAGGTTGGCCGCAATCGACCCGACCGTTTCTGCCAGCGCAACTGAAGCGCCGCCATGCAGGCGTCCATGCGGCTGGAGCGTGCGATGATCCACCGGCATGCGCGCCGTCAGCGTATCGTCGCCAATGCTCACCAGTGTGATCCCGAGGATGCCACCCATCGTACCCTCTTGAGCCGCGGTGATCTTGTCGAGATCAATATTCGTTTGCCGCCAGATCGCCATGCGGGAGCCTTTCGGGTTTTTCGGTCAAAAATGGACGGGACTTAAAGACCGCCGAGCCAATCCAGGAGGAGTTTGTTGACCTCTTCAGGCCGCTCCTGCTGGGTCCAGTGGCCGCAGCCTTCGAGCAAGGTCGCGCCGCGCAGGTCGCGAAGGTTCGCCTTCATCGTTGCCAGCATGTCGCCCGGCCACATCTTCAGAACGAGGTCCTTTGTGCCGCCAATGTAGAGCGATGGCTGGCCAATGCTCATTGGCGCGGGATGCCCGGTCAGGAAGGCATGGTCGCGGTGATGGTTGCGATAGCGGTTGAGCGGCCCACGGAAACCGGACTTGCGGAACTGGCTGTCATAATAGGCAACATCTTCCGCGCTCAGCCATGGCAGCGGCATGGGCGGCTCCGGCAGTCGGTACAGGATCGTGTCGCCATGCTTCTTGTCGGTCGGCCAGGTGCCGTCCGGTGCATCGCCGGAGTTCGCGTAGTAGAATTTCCGGATCGCCTCGGCAGGGTCAGCCTCAAGCTCGGCCTCCGGCGGGCCGATCTCCTGGAAATAGACCTGATAGAAGAACAGGCCGCGTTTGGTGAAGAATTCCCGCACCATATCGATGAACACGATCTCGCCGGGCGGGATGTAAGGCACGGAGAGGCCGGCCACAGCGCGGAACGTGTCCGCATGCAGCCGGGCCGTATTCCATGCAATCGGAGCGCCCCAGTCGTGACCGACAACCACGGCCTTCTCGCCCGGTGAAAGCGCTTTCGCCACACCGGCTACATCGCCGGTGAGGCTTTCCATGTCATAGGCTTCGACCGGCTGTGGCCTGTCAGAGCCACCATAGCCACGCACATCCAGCGCCGCGACGCGGTAGCCCGCCTCCGACAGCGCCTTGATCTGGTGACGCCAGGAATACCAGCTCTCCGGGAAGCCGTGCACGAGAACGACCAAAGGTCCATCTCCCGCCACGGCCACACGGATTTTGACGCCATTGGTTTCAACGAACTGGAATTCCGGCGTCATGGCGGTTAGTCCTTGCCGCCGATCCACTCGAACTCAGGCTCATCCCACCAGGGGAAGAAGTTCGGCATGCCGTCGGAGACCTTGACCGGGTATTCCGGCTTGCGCTTCTCGAGGAAACTCATGACGCCCTCTTTCGCGTCCGGCGTCTTGCCGCGCGAGTAGATCGCAGCGGAGTCGACGATATGGGCTTCCATCGGATGGCTTGCGCCCAGCATGCGCCACATCATCTGACGCGTAAGCGACGTAGACACAGCCGCTGTATTGTCGGCTATCTCACGCGCCATGGCCTTGGCCACATCGAGCAGTTCGGCTTGCGGATGCACGGAGAGCACGAGGCCACCCGAGAGCGCCTCGGAAGCCGGGAAAACGCGGCCCGAATAGCACCAGGCCAGCGCCTGCTGGATGCCGACAAGGCGCGGCAGGAACCAGCTGGAAGCCGCTTCCGGGTTGATGCCCCGGCGGTTGAACACGAAACCGAAGCGCGCCGTGTCGGCTGCGATGCGGATGTCCATGGGCAGCTGCATGGTCACGCCAATGCCAACCGCCGCGCCGTTGATGGCGCCAATCACGGGCTTCAGGCTGTTGAAGATGCGCAGGGTGACACGGCCACCGCCGTCGCGCTGGATGTCGACATCCTTGGTACGGCCTTCTTCGCCGGTCGTGGCGCGGGCGTCATAGTCGAACGTCTTGGCACCTTCGGAGAGGTCGGCGCCAGCACAGAAGGCGCGATCGCCCGAGCCGGTCACGATCACGGCGCGCACGCTGTCATCGGCATCCGTGATGTCGAAGGCCTCAATCATTTCGTACATCATCTTGCCCGTGAAGGCGTTCATCTTTTCGGGGCGGTTAAGCGTCAGAATGGCAACGCCATCCTCTATATCCAGGATAATCTGCTCGAACTGTTTCGGCTGCGCCATCTTGTATCTCCCTTTGGGCAATTGCTGGCGACACACTGCCTGCCAGACGCCCAAGGTCAAGCGCGTCGCAGGGGAAAGCTGCACCCGGGTTGACCGTCCGGCGATTTGGCCCTGATAGTCGCGCAAATCGCAGATGAAGAAGGCCTTCCCATGATGTTTTCCCGCTCGCTGCTCCTGTCAGCCGCCATGCTCGCAACCGGCGCCATCGCCCAGGCCCAGCCTGTCTATGTAAAGGCCGGCAGCCTCGTTGATCCAGTCAGCGGCAAAGTGCTGAAAGACGTCGCGCTGGTCATTGATGAGGGCAAAGTAACGGCCTCCGGCACCCAGAAGACGCTCAAGGTGCCGCGTGGCGCCACCGTGATCGACCTGTCAGACGAGACGGTGCTGCCGGGCTTTATCGACATGCACACACACCTGACGAGCGACCCGGAAGATGGCGGCTATGCCTCGCTTGCCCTGTCGGACGAGCGCCACGCGATCAAGGGCGTCAAGAATGCCCGCCGCACGCTGCTGTCTGGCTTCACGACGGTCCGCAATGTCGGCGCTGGCAGCTATGGCGATGTCGCCCTGCGCGACGCCATCAATGAAGGCGAAGTGCCCGGCCCGCGCATGTACGTGTCCGGTCCGCCTGTCGGCATCACCGGCGGCCATTGCTCTGATCGCAACCTCCTGCCGTCCGAATACGCGCTCAAGGGCGAGCGCGTGGCCAACAGCCCTTGGGAAATGCGCGCGCAGGTGCGCGAGAACATCAAGTATGGCGTTGACCTGATCAAGACCTGCTCCACGGGCGGCGTGTTCTCCAAGGGCACGGCCCTCGGCGCCGCGCAGGGCACGCTGGAGGAACTGACAGCTGTCGTCGACGAAGCACACGCCCGCGGCCTGAAGGTCGCCAGCCACGCCCATGGCACCGTCGGCATCCGCAATGCCCTGCTTGCCGGGGTCGACACGATCGAACATGCCAGCATCCTCGACGACGAGACGATCGCGCTTGCCAAGGAAAAGGGCGCCTACCTTTCGATGGATATCTACAACACCGAATACACGCTGGCCGAAGGCGAGAAGAATGGTGTGCTGCCAGAATCCATGGACAAGGAACGCTCGATCTCGAAAATCCAGCGCGCCAGCTTCACCGCCGCCAACAAGGCAGGCGTGAAGATGGTGTTCGGCTCGGATGCCGGCGTTTATCCGCATGGTGACAATCCGAAACAATTCTCGCGCATGGTCCAGTTCGGCATGACGCCCATGCAGGCCATCACCGCAGCAACCGCAACTGCCGCCGAAGCGCTCGACAAGTCCGGCATGCTTGGCTGTCTTGATGTCGGTTGCGCGGCAGACCTGGTGGCGGTAAGTGGCGACCCGCTCAAGGACATCGCTATCCTCGAGAACGTCGATTTCATCATGAAGGCCGGCCACGTCTACAAGCAGGACGGCGCCATCATCGCGGACCCGACATAATGCCGGAATGGCTCGCAACCATACAACCGACGACCCTTGCCGCGCCGGTCTTTCTCATATCGGTGATATGGGAATGGTGGGCGGTGCGCACCGGGCGCGCCAAGGGCAGTTATGAGACAAAGGATGCCCTCGCTTCAATGGCCATGGGCATCGGCAATGTCGTGGTCAACACGCTGACAGGCATGATCACGATCTGGCTGATGATGCTGGCCTGGCCCTATCACTTCTCCATCTCGACGATCTCCGGCTGGGGCTTTGAAAGCATCCCGTTCACATGGTGGAGCGCCGTGCTGGCCTTCGTGATCTATGATTTCACCTATTACTGGAAGCACAGGCTGGCCCATCGCATGCGCTGGTTCTGGATGGAGCACGTCACACACCATTCGAGCACCCATTACAATCTGACGACAGCCCTGCGCCAGCCCTGGTTCGGTCCCTTCACCGGCCTGATCCTGGTTGGCGTGCCGATGGTGCTGATCGGCTTTCATCCCTATGTCATATTCTTCGTGGGCGGACTGAACCTCATCTACCAGTTCTGGATCCACACCGAAGCGGTCGACCGCATGCCGGGCTGGTTCGAGGCTGTCTTCAACACGCCGTCCCATCACCGCGTGCACCATGCCACCAACCCGCGCTATCTCGACGCCAACTATGCCGGCGTGTTTATCACATGGGACAAGATGTTCGGCACCTATGTGCCCGAACTTGATGACGAAAAGCCGGTCTATGGAATCGTCAAACCGCTGCAGAGCTACAATCCCTTCATCATCGCCTTTCATGAACTGGGCGGCCTGCTACACGATTGCGCGCGCGACGGCCTGCGGCCTGACCGCTGGGTGCGACGGGCCATCAATGCGCCGGGCTGGAGCCGGGACGGCCACCATAACCGCTCCGTCGAACTGAAGGCGGCCTATGTTTCACAGCATCCGGAACTCGCCGGGACACCCGGCCTGCCACGCACAGGAAAATCAAAGCCATGAGCCCCGCCGACCTCATTGCCCGCTATTACGCCGCCTTCAATGCCAAGGACTGGGACGGCATGCTCGCCTGTGTCAGCGACACGGTCAGCCATGATGTCAACGAAGGCGTGCGCCGTGGCGGCAAGGAAAAGTTTGCCGCCTTCATCGCCCATATGGATGAATGCTACGACGAAAACCTCACTGGCATAGCGATCATGACCTCTGCAGACGGTACACGCGCCGCCGCAGAATTCATCGTCAACGGCATCTACAAGAAAACCGATGACGGCCTTCCCAAGGCCCACGGCCAGGAATACCGCCTGCCCGCCGGCGCCTTCTTCGAGATCAGTGAAGACGAGATCACGCGCGTCACCACCTATTACAATCTCCAGAAATGGATCCGGCAGGTCTCATGAATGTCCGCTCGTTGACAGGTGGGGAAATGGAACAGGCGTTGCCTGCCCTGGCCCGCCTGCGCATCGAGGTCTTTCGTGCCTACCCCTATCTCTATGCAGGCAGCGAGGGCTATGAACTCGACTACCTGCACACATTCTCGCAGGCACCCGATGCCCTCATTGTCACGGCCGAGAATGAGGCTGGAGAGATCGTCGGCTGCGCCACCGGCTCGGCCCTCACAGGACACCATGTCGAGTTTGCCGAACCGCTCGTCGATGCAGGTATCGACCTTGCGACGACCTTCTATTTTGGCGAGTCTGTCCTGCTGCCCGCGTATCGCGGCCACGGCATTGGCCATGCCTTCTTTGACATGCGCGAAGCCCATGCCCTTGCCCATGGCTACAAGCGGGCCTGTTTCTGTGCGGTGGAGCGAGCGACCGACCATCCCCTGCGTCCCGATGAATACAGCCCGCTCGATAGTTTCTGGACCGCGCGCGGCTACAGCCGCCTGGCAGGAGCCGTAAGCCATTTCGACTGGCCGGAAACGCCGGAGGGGCCCAAGATCGTCCACCGGATGCATTACTGGACCCGCAGCTTTTAACGCTTTCCCTTGCGTCGCCAGTGGACGCACGGCGCGGGTTAGTTAAGTTCGGGCAGAACCTGAGGCAGGCCCCAAAGAGCGGCCGCCGCACCAACGGAGAGAGACGCAAATGCACCCCTTTCATCACGCCAAATCCCGGCCTGATCACCCCGCCTATACAATGGCGGGCAGCGGTGAGGTCGTCACCTTCCGCCAGCTCGACGAGCGCTCCAACCAGATCGCCCACGCCCTGCGCGAAGCTGGCTGCCAGCCCGGCGACACGATTGCGCTGTTTGCGGAAAACTCGGCCCGCTATTTCGAAGTCTGCTGGGCCGCCCAGCGCTCCGGCCTCTACTTCGTCTGCATCTCGTCCCGCCTGACGACACCCGAGGTGCAATACATCATTGAGGATTCCGGCGCAAAACTGCTCATCGCGGACGCCCACAAATCCGCCGTTGCGCAAGACGTGAAATCGGTCACCAAACTGGACCATTACTGGTCCATTGATGGCGACATACCGGGATTCACATCACTGGAAACCCATCAGTCAAAATTCCCGGTCACCCCCATTCCGGACGAGATGGCTGGCACGGACATGCTCTATTCCTCCGGCACGACCGGGCGGCCCAAAGGCATTCGCCCGCCGCTGGAGCGGGGCCTGCCCATTGATGCCGACAATGTGCTTGTGCAGATCTGCCGGGGCCTCGCCGGCGTGACCGATCAGTCCATCTACCTGTCGCCCGCGCCGCTCTACCATGCGGCCCCGCTGCGCTGGAGCATGTCGATGACCAAGCTCGGCGCCTCGCTCATCATCATGGAAAAGTTCGACGCGGAAAAATACCTGCAGCTGGTCGAGAAGTACAAGGTCACGCATTCCCAGCTTGTCCCGACCATGTTCGTGAAAATGCTGAAGCTGCCTCCTGAGGTGCGCGAGAAGTATGACGTCTCGAGCCTTCAGTTTGCCATCCATGCGGCGGCGCCTTGCCCGATCCCGGTCAAGGAACAGATGATCGCCTGGTGGGGCCCGATCATCGACGAATACTATGCCGGGTCCGAAGGCAATGGCATGACCTGGGCGCGCAGCGCCGACTGGCTGACCCACAAGGGCACCGTCGGGAAGCCTGTCCATGGCGAAGTCCACATCTGCGACGAACAGGGCAATGAAGTGCCGGTTGGCGAAGAAGGCCAGGTCTATTTCGGCGGAACTGTTCCGCCGACCTATCACAATGACCCCGAGAAATCGAAAGGCGCCCTGCACGCCAGCCATGCCGACTGGTCGTCGCTGGGCGATGTCGGCAAGGTGGATGAAGACGGCTTCCTCTACCTGACAGACCGCAAAGCCTTCATGATCATTTCGGGCGGCGTGAACATCTATCCGCAGGAATGCGAGAACATCCTCATCACCCACCCCAAGGTCGCCGACTGCGCTGTGATCGGCGTGCCGGACGAGGAGTTTGGCGAAGCGGTGAAGGCGGTTGTCCAGCCCGCTCCGGGCCAGGCGCCATCCGAGGAACTCGCCGCCGAACTGATGGCGTTCTGCCAGGCAAACCTCTCGAAGATCAAATGTCCGAAATCGATCGACTTCGATCCCGAACTCCCGCGCCACCCGACCGGCAAGCTCTACAAGCGCCTCATCCGCGACAAGTATTGGGGCAATTCCAAGAGCCGGATCGTCTGACATGGTCAAGCCAGGTGACTTTCCGAAGGATTTCATCTGGGGGGCATCGACCGCCTCTTATCAGATAGAGGGCGCCCATGATGAGGACGGCCGCGCGCTGAGCATCTGGGACGCCTTCTGTCGCGAGCCCGGCCGCATCGACAATGGCGACACAGGCGACGTGGCCTGCGACCACTACCATCGCTACCGCGAAGATGTCGGCCTCATGCGGCAGCTTGGGCTCGACGCCTATCGCTTTTCCTTCTCATGGAGTCGCGTCCTGCCCGAGGGCAAGGGCCAGCCGAACGAGGCCGGCCTTGATTTCTATGACCGGCTGACGGACAGCCTTCTCGAAAACGGCATCGCCCCATGGGCCTGCCTCTATCACTGGGACCTGCCGCTCGCCCTGCACGAAGCTGGAAAGGGCTGGACCAGCCGCGAGATCGCCCCGCTGTTTGCAGATTACGCGACCCTCATGGCGGACCGCCTTGGCGACCGCATCACGCACTGGGCCACCTTCAACGAACCCAATGTCTTCGCGATGTTCGGCTACAAGATGGGCATCCACGCGCCGGGCATCCGCGACTACGACCTTTATCGAGACATGGTGCACGGTGTGAACCTCGCTCACGGAGCCGCGATCCAGGCACTGCGGGATAGCCTGCCCGCTGGCGCCAAACTCGGCGTCGTCCCCAACATGCAGCCCTGCCTGCCGAGACACGACACAGACCCTGACCATCTCGCAGCAGCGAGGCTCGATGCCTGGTGGAACCGCGCCTTTGCCGATCCCATGATCCTCGGCAAATACGACCCGATCGTGTCGGCGGCGCTCGGTGACCGCATCCGCCCCGGCGATGAAAAACTGATCAACCAGAAGCTCGACTGGTTTGGCCTCAACCACTACTCGCCGCTCTATGCGACCGCCGATGACGGTCCTGCGGGCTATCGCTGGGCCAATCCGCCCGAGGATAGCGAGATCACCCTGATGGGCTGGAATGCCTCCCCTGAGGGCTTCCGCGACATCCTGATCGAGACGGCCGGGAAATACGGCCTGCCGATCTTCGTCACGGAGAACGGCGTGGCTGACCTGGCTGAGCCGGACACGCAAGGCCGTGTGAAGGATGACCTACGTATCGACTTCATCGACCGCTACCTGGCCGCCCTGCTGGAAGCGCGCGCAGCAGGCGCCGATGTGCGGGGCTACTTCGTCTGGTCACTGCTCGACAATTTCGAATGGGCCAAGGGCTACACCACGCGCTTCGGTGTCACCCATGTCGACTTTGAAACACTCAAACGCACACCGAAGGATTCCTTCCACTGGCTCGCCGGGCTGACCGGCAAGCAGGCCTGAAACGAAAACAGCCGCCCCGATGGGAGCGGCTGTTTCCTTATTCGATGCCATAGCAGCCTAGAACATCCAGCTGCCAGGGTTCTCGATCGCCTGGCCAGCCGAGAGGGCCTGCATGCCCTTGATGCAGCGCACGATATACCAGACCAGAGTTGCGAGCAGGATCAGAATGCCGATCAGCACCATTGTAAGAACGGCCCCGATCAGGCTGTAAAGCAAGGCCTTCCAGAATATGTTGATCTGGTTGTTATAATGGCTTTCCAGCACCGGATCGCCCTGCCCCTTGCCAATATAGGCCATGATCACACCAATGATCGGCGTGACGCCGATAACAATCCCAACGAGGTAGAGAATATAGATCAGGTTGGCGTTGCCCTTGGTGTTCGGATCAACGGAAATCTGGTTCGAATCTGTCATGTAGCGTCTCCCAATTCAGCCCATAGGCGCAGTATTTGCGAGAATCAGCTCTACGTCCAGCAGATTGACGCTCAGTAAACCTTGCCGGATGGCGCTGCCCGCGCCAGAAAAGGCCCAAGCATAAACTCTGGAGGAATTCCCCTATGGCTAACCCGAAAAAAGTCGCCTACGCCGATCTCGAATCCATCGCAGGCACCGAAACCGGCGTGTCCGACTGGCACCTGATCGATCAGGACCGCGTCAACAAATTTGCCGACGCAACCGGCGACCATCAGTGGATCCACGTCGATGTCGAGCGCGCCACCAAGGCCATGGGCGGCCCCATTGCGCACGGCTTCCTGACGCTGTCCCTGCTGCCAATGCTCGGCGGTGAAACGCTGAACGTCTCCGGCGTGACCCGCGGCATCAACTACGGCTCCGACAAGGTGCGCTTCACCAACATGGTGCCGGTAGGCTCCAAGGTTCGCCTGCGCCAGAAGTGCACGTCCGTGACCGAAAAGTCCGGCGGCAAGCAGATGATCATGGAAAACACGATCGAGATCGAAGGCCAGGAACGCCCGGCCCTCGTCGCTGAATCGATCACCGTTCTGTACGGCTGATCCGCACGCCTAGCCCCCCGGGGTGATGACGTTGCAGGCCATGCTGCATAAAAAAAGGCGGGAGTTGCGATCATGCAGCTCCCGTTTCGATTCGCGTACAGGAGTTTTCGTAATGTCCGCCGCCGTCTGCATCCGCACCATGATTGCCGCCCTTGTTTTCGGCGCCATGCCAATGCTGGCCTCTGCCCAGGGCGAGGCCGCAAAGGCGCTCATCGAGAAGGGATATGCGGCGCTCACGGCGGGCGACAAAATTGCCATGACGGAATACTTCGCCCAGTCCTGCGAGACAGATCCAAAATTCGGCAAGTGCGCAACGGCTGGCGATAATCTTGCCTCAGGCTACGGCGGCGGCGTCCCCGACATCCCGCGCGCAGCACGACTCTACGAATTGGGGTGCAATGCCGGCTCCCAACAAAGCTGCATCAAGGCCGCTGAGCTAAAGGCAAAGAACGGGACAGCCGACGACGACGCTGCAGCCGTCGCCCTGTTCAAGGAAACCTGCGAGACGGATTGGACCGCAGACAAGGAATGCCTGAAACTCGCAGCGGCCTATGCAACAGGCAAAGGCATTGCGCAAAATCTGGCTGAAGCCGCGCGCCTGTACGAAGAAACCTGCGATATTGCCAACCCATACCGCCTGCCGAACCCGGAGGCCTGCCTCCTGTCCGGCCAGGCCTATCTCAACGGCACGGGCGTCACTGCGGATCGCGCCAAGGCCACACAGCGCATCAGGATCGCCTGCCAATACGAACGCGAAGGCGCTTGCGACCTGCTGGCGACCCTTGAACCGCCGGCCAGCAAACAGGTCGCGGCGGCTCCCAGCAGTCCGGTGCCAACACCTGCCAAGCCGCGTACGGATCAGCAAGCCCGCTACTCCGCCGCCCTCGAAGCCGTTCGCAGCACGAATGCAGACATCGCCTACAAGGGAGCCGATGATGTCTTCTCGCTTTGCAGGAACGAGGATTATGGCCAGGCGTGCTACTTCTACGGCAACATGCTGATGCAGTCGCAAAAGGCGAGCGACAATGTCGACGCCATCCCCTTCTATGAAAAAGGGTGCGACAGCGGCTATGCCGACGCCTGCGTCAGTGCGGCGAACTATCTGGCTGGCGTTGAGGGATTCCCACAGGATGTCGTCAAGGCCGCGAGACTGCTCGATCGTGGCTGTCTCGAGCTTGATGCGGTCACCTGCTACGCGTCAGGCGTCTTCTACCGCGATGGCCACCTCGGCAAGCCCGATCCGGCAAAGGCCAGGGTCCACCTATCGCGTGCTTGCGATAATGGTGATCCGGTTGCCTGCGAGGAAGCCGCAGAATTGGGCGCAGAGGTCAAACCCGCCGCCAGTACACGCTATACCGTGCCGGATGCCGCAACCCTTTCAGCCTTTGAAAAACGCTATAACGAAGCAACAAGCCGCACGAACTCAAGCGACGCAACCATCCGCAATCAGGGATTCGACGGGCTCACAGACCTTTGCAACGCCTTTTACGGAAAGGCCTGCTACTGGCTGGGCGACACGCTCATGCTGACGACAGACGCGAAATCACGGGCGGATGCCTATGCCTATTTCAGCCTTGGTTGCGAAGGGCGGTTTGCAAGCGCCTGCACACGTGCAGCCCTTATGCTTGAAGAAGGCACGGATGTTCAGAAGAACCTGGCTCAGGCCGCAGCATTCCGCGATGAGGCCTGCAAGTACAATGACAAGACCGGCTGTTTCGCTTCGGGCAACGCCTTCGCGCAAAACCTCTACGGCAACCCTAATTACGCTAAAGCACGCAAATACCTGGCAACGTCGTGCACGGCAGGCGAGCCAGCGGCCTGCAAGGATCTTGGCGTCATGCAGGAAAACGGCCTCGGCGGCTCGCCTGACAAAGTCGCTGCGTTGGAAAACTACCGGCTCGCATGCAAAGCCAATGAGGCCAGCGGCTGCTACAATGTAGCGGTGGCGGCCTACAATGACTGGCCGGGCACAAGCGCGACAGATCAGCAAAAGATCGAAGGCTTCCTGAACGCGTGTGAGTTGGGCTCCGCCTCGGCATGCGACGTGGCTGCGAAACTGACGTCAGCGGGCCTTGGATTGTCACTCTATCCCGGCCGGTCTGACCGCAGCCGGTCGCTCGCCTGCACATTGGACAAGCAATACTGCCAATAGGGCCTGACGACACACAACCAATGGCGCTGGGGCATAATCGGCCTATATTGACGGGGAACCCGAAACAGGAGGCCTCCATGTCTGCCACAGGCACCAAAATCCAGCGATCCGACCGCGAATGGCGCGAAATCCTCACCGACGAAGAGTTCCGCGTCGGTGTGAAGGAGGGCACAGAGCGCGCCTTCACGCCGGGCAATTACGAGAGCGAGAAGCGCGCCGGCAAGTATCACTGCAAGGGCTGCGATACCGTGCTCTGGTCGTCCGAACACAAGTTCGAAAGCGGAACCGGCTGGCCGAGCTATTGGCAGCCTGCCTCGGAAGGCGTTGTCGAAACCAAGACCGATTTCAAGATGATCATCCCGCGCACCGAATGCCACTGCGCCATCTGCGGCCTGCATCAGGGCCACGTCTTCAAGGACGGCCCGCCGCCGACCGGCGAGCGCTGGTGCATCAACGGCATCGTGCTCGACTTCCAGCCCGACGAATAGGTCTGGACAGGTCCCTTCCCGCCTGATCCATTCCGCCCCGAACCCAAGCCTTAACTGACACAGGAGCCGGCCGTATGCGCCTTACTTTCCTTCTTGCCAGCGCAGCGACCGCTGCCCTTCTGACCGGATGCACAATGACTGATACCAAGCTCACCGACACAGCCGTCGAAACGCCGGCGGCCACGCCTGCCCCCCAGCCCCCCGTCGCCGAGCGCATTGACCACGAAATCACGCAGGTCGGCCGCACCCGCAATGATCCCTATAACTGGCTGAAGGATGACAACTGGCAGGAAGTCATGCGCGATCCGTCCGTGCTCGACGCGAAGATCCGCGCCTATCTCGAAGCCGAGAATGCCTACACCAAGGCTGTGCTCGAAGACCCGACAACCGAGCTGCGCGATGAATTGTTCGCGGAGATGCGTGGCCGCATCAAGGAAGACGACAGCACCGTTCCGGAGATTGACGGCCCGTGGGCCTATTACACGCGCTATCGGCAAGGCGGCGAATACCCGATCATCGCCCGGCGCCCGGCCGAGGATGCCTTCAACCCCGACGCCCCCGAAACCATCCTGCTCGACGGCGACGCCATGGGCGACGGCAAGGACTATTTCTCCTTCGGCGGCATCGACACCAGCCCCGACCACAAACTGGTCGCCTACGCGGTCGATACGCAGGGCAGCGAGTTCTACAAGATCCACATCAAGGACATCGCCACCGGCGCGGAAACCGCCGCCGAGATCGATAATGCCTATGGCGACTTTGAATGGACCGCCAACGGTCAGGCCATCGTCTGGGTCCACCGCGACGAGAATGCCCGCCCCGACGCCGTCTATCAGCGCAACCTGGCCACCGGCGAAGACACGCTGCTGTACGAGGAAAAAGACCCCGGCTTCTTCGTCGGTGTCGGCAAGAGCGCCAGCGAGGACGTGGTTTTCATCAATGCCTCGGGCCACACGACATCGGAAGTCTACTGGTTCTCCACATCGGAACTTGATCCCGAGATTCACCTCATCGCCCCGCGCCAGACAGATAACGAATATTCCGTGGTCCACTGGGACGGACAATTCTACATCATCACCAATCTCGATGGGGCCGTCGACTTCAAGATGATGAAAGCCCCGATGGAGTCGACCTCCCGCGACGCGTGGGAAGAAGTCATCCCGCACCGTCCCGGCACCCTCCTCCTCGGCATGCAGCCACAAAAGGATTATCTCGCACGCATGGAGCGCGAGAACGGCCTGCCCCGCATCGTCGTGCGTGCCCGCGCCGATGGCGCCGAACATGCGATCAGCTTTGACGAAGCGGCCTACGATCTCGGCCTCGACAGCGGCTATGACTACAACACGCCTATCCTGCGCTTCGACTATGCCTCGCCGGCCACGCCGGACCAGGTCATCGACTATGACCTCGTCAGCCATGCGCGCACCCTGCGCAAGACTCGCGAAGTCCCCTCGGGTCACAATCCCGACGATTACGTCACCGAGCGCGTTATGGCGCCCTCATGGGATGGCGCCGAGGTCCCTGTCACCCTCCTGCGCCGCAAGGATACGCCGCTCGATGGCACCGCGCCGGTTCTGCTCTACGGCTATGGCTCCTACGGCATCACCATCCCGGCAGACTTCCGCACAGGCCGCCTCAGCCTCGTTGATCGCGGCTTCATCTATGCCATCGTCCACCCACGCGGCTCCATGGCCAAGGGCTACCAATGGTATCTCGACGGCAAGCTCGACAAGAAAACCAATACGTTCAAGGACTATGTTGCCGCCGGTCATTACCTTGTCGATCAGAACTACACGTCCAAGGGCAAACTCGTCGCCATGGGCGGCTCGGCCGGTGGCCTGCTGATGGGCGCCGCTGCCAACATGGACCCGCAACTCTTCGGCGGTATCATCGCCGCAGTCCCCTTCGTCGATGTCGTCAATACGATGTCCGACGAGAGCCTGCCGCTCACGCCGCCCGAATGGCCGGAATGGGGCAACCCGCTGACCAGCGAGACGGATTACGACACGATCGCAACCTACAGTCCGTATGACAATGTCTCCGACAAGCCTTACCCGCCCATGCTGATCACGGGTGGCCTGAGCGATCCGCGCGTCACCTATTGGGAACCCAGCAAATGGGCCGCCAAGCTGCGCCATGAGGCCCCTGAAGCCGGGCCATACTTCCTGCGCATCAACATGGACGCCGGCCACGGCGGCGCCTCAGGCCGTTTCGAGGGCCTCAAGGAAACCGCCACGGAATACGCCTTCGCCCTCGCCGCAGTCGGCAAGACGGACGAGCTGGATCTGGAAAAGAAATAGGCGCCACCGCATCACCTGCATCAGCCGCCGGGCTGGAGCAGGTCACTGCGCTACGACGCAGGCCCTATCTTTGCGGCCTGGTGTCCACGGACAGTTTGAACACATCAGGGCGGCTGTAATGGCCGCTTACGTCGAGATCGAACTTCGCCCGCTTGATCTCGTCCATGTCGATCTCGGCAGACACGATGGCTTCCCTGTTGAACACCGGCGCCGCCAGAATGTCTCCCATTGGTGAAATGATACAGCTGCCGCCACGTATCAGAACGGTATCGGGCTTCGTGCCCTGAACGGGCTCAAACCAGTCAGCAGAGACATCGCCAACCGTCATGAACTGGCAGGCACTCACCACGAAACACCGCCCCTCAAGGGCAATCATCTGCAGTGTCGGCAGCCAGACGTCCCGGTCGTCCACCGTCGGCACGCAATGCACCTGTGTCCCCTGGCTGTAGAGATGCGAGCGCAGGAGCGGCATGTAATTCTCCCAGCAGATCGCCATGGAGAGCACGCCCATGTCGGATTTGGCGACCTCAAGGGTGGAGCCGTCGCCCTGCCCCCAGATCACCTTTTCCATAGCCGTCGGCATTAGTTTGCGATGCCATGCGAGGATGTCGCCATCCCGGCCAATCGTTGCGCTGGAACAGTAAAGTGTCCCGCCTTCGCGTTCGATGATGCCCAGAACAACATTGACCTGCGAGTCTTTGACGAGCGACCTGATCTCGCTCATCTGCGGCGAGTGCCGTTCAATCGCCCCGTCAAAATACTGGCGAAACTGCTCGCGTCCCGCAGGCGAGCGCATGCCCACACGCACGCCGAAATCAATGCCCTTCGGATAGCCGCCGATAAAGGCTTCCGGAAACACCACCAGGTCCGCGCCCGTCTTCGCCGCTTCGGTCAACTTGCTCGCAAACAGGGCAAGGGTCGCATCCGTATCGAAGAGTTTTGACCCGGCCTGCACCGCAGCCACAACAAATTTGGACATGGCACTTCCCCTTTTCGCACTCTGCACCGACCAACATGGCCCTTAGGCTGCTGCGAGGGCCTGAATAGGTACGGTCGGCCAGAATGTCGAGAAAGGCCTGCGTTGGCGGCGCACTGGCGGCCTCGTGGCGGGCTGATGGCGCACCACTGGCGTGGAGGCCGGTCGTAATTTGCGATTTGCTGGGTGCATCTGATAATGGGAAACGCAGGAGAAAAAAATGTCCTTCAAAGCAGATGCAGCCAAGATCAAGCGATGGCGTGAAGAGCGTTATTGGTCCCAGGAACATGTAGCCGAACTCGCCGGGATTGGCCTTAGGACTGTCCAGCGCATCGAAAATGGCGGACCGGCCTCGCAGGAATCGCTCAAGGCGCTGGCGGCCGCGTATAATGTCGATGTCATCGCACTGTCGGTCGATCAGGCGGTCGAAGCGGCCAGTAATGTTGCCCGCAAGAATGCAAAGACACGGGCAGCGATATGGCTCTCCCTATGGATCCATCTGGCAGGCTATGCCATCGGTGTCGTCGTATTCGTCGGCATCAGCATAGGCATTGGTGGCAACACGTTCGTGATGAAATGGCCACTGATCTGGTGGACGGTGGGGTTTGTTTCCCACATTGCGACGGTCCTCATCGTGCACGTCGCCACACGCTATCAGGAACAGGTCGAGACAGCCGCTTGAGCCACCCCATTCCGCGGTGCAAGCTGTATCTGTCAAAAGTGAAAATGGTCGGAGCGATAGGATTCGAACCTACGACCCCTCGCCCCCCAGGCGAGTGCGCTACCGGGCTGCGCCACGCTCCGACTCTGGCGGCTTGTAGCCAAGCCGCCCCGGTTCCGCAATCGCTTATATGGGTTTAGGCAGCGCGGCGGCTGCGCATCGCATCAAGGCGGGCCTTCAGGTCGGTCAGCTCGACCAGCGCGCCCTCAAGACGCTCCTGACGCTTGGGTGCAGACTCATCCTGCAGCTCCGCATCGAACGCTTTCGCGACCTTCTTCTGCAGTTCGCGCGCCGGGCTGGCAGCCGTGCCCAGCTTGGCCGCGCCGGACAGCACAGCCGCAAGGCCCTGCTCGGCGAGAATGGACTTGGCGCCTTTCAGCGTCATGCCGCGCTCATGCACGAGAATCTGGATGGCGCGCAGGGCTTCAAGATCCTGCGGGCGGAACAGGCGGCGGCCATCGGCGCGCTTCACCGGCTTCACATCGCGCGGAAACTTGCTTTCCCAGTAGCGGAGGACATGCGTCTCGAGCCCAAGTTCGGCAGCGGCCTCGCCAATCGAGCGGAAAGCATTGGCGGATTTTTCAACTCGGTTCCGTGCAGCAGTCATATCGCTATCCTTGTTTTGGTTCAGCCCTTGTCGACGCGGGCCTTCAGCATGGGAGATGGTCGGAAGGTGACGACGCGGCGCGGCGCAATCACGGCTTCTTCGCCGGTTTTGGGGTTACGGCCTTCGCGCGCAGCCTTCGACCGCACCACGAAATTGCCAAAGCGCGAGAGCTTCACTTCGTCTTCATGCTCCAGCGCACTGCCGATCATGTCGAGCGTGCGGTCCAGCAGGTCAGAGGATTCCTGACGCGTCACGCCCACTTCACGGACGATGGCATCGGTCACTTCTGCGCGGGTCAGGGTCTGGTTGCTCATGACGGTCTTTCGCCTTTCGTTAATGGATAGCCAATGAATCTTAACGGATTCCTAGCAAACCCGTCAGCTTAAATCATTGAGAAGTTTCGGATTGCCAGATTAGACCCGAAATTTGTGGATAAAATCGAGCACTCTGGATCAAAGACGGAACAGGCTGGCGCCCCACGAGAATCCGCCGCCCATGGCCTCGGAAAGGATCAGGTCACCCTTTTTCGCCCGGCCGGAGCGCACAGCATGGTTCAGCGCCAGTGGAATGGACGCCGCAGACGTGTTGGCGTGCTGATCGACCGTGATGACGACCTTCTCTTCCGGAATGCCGATTTTCTTCGCGACCCCGTCGAGGATGCGCTTGTTGGCCTGGTGCGGCACGAACCAGTCAATGTCCTCTGCCGTCAGCCCTGTCTCGTCGAGCACGGCCTGGATCGCCGAGGAAATATTCGTCACCGCATGCTTGAAAACGCGGTTTCCCTCCATGCGCACATGACCGATCGTCCCGGTCGAGCTGACGCCGCCATCGACATAGAGCAGGTCGGACTTGGTGCCGTCGGTGCGAATATGGTGCGTGATGATGCCGGCATCATCGGCGCCATCCCATTCGACCGCCTCGATCACAACCGCGCCGCCGCCATCGCCGAAGAGCACAGCCGTGCCCCGGTCAGACCAGTCGAGAATGCGCGTGAAGGTTTCAGCGCCAATCACCAGCGCCCGGTTGAACAGGCCCTGTTTCAGCATGCTGTCGGCTGTTGCCAGACCGAAGAGGAAACCCGAACACACTGCCTGCACGTCAAACGCCGCGCTCGGGCCGCAGCCAAGCTTGGCCTGCACGGCCGTCGCCGTGGCCGGGAATGTCTGGTCCGGTGTCGTTGTCGCCAGCACGATCAGGTCGATATCCTGAGCCGTCATGCCCGCTGCTTCCAGCGCCTGACGGGCGGCCGCCGTCGCGATGTCGGACGTCAGCTCGCCGTCCGCCGCAACATGGCGCTTCTGGATACCCGTCCGCTCGCGAATCCATTCGTCTGACGTGTCGAGCATTGTCGACAGGTCTTCATTGGTCAGCACCTTCTCGGGAAGGTATCCGCCAGTGCCGCGAATGAAGCTGCGTCGTGTCATGAAAGTCCCTTCCTTGCCCGTCCTGCCTATTCGGCGGCCAGGCCACCTTCTCTTATGCGTGCGAGATTGGCGAGTATTTCGTCGCGGTAGTGGCTGCTGGCAAGGTCTGCCGCAAGTTCACATGCACGGGCAAAGCCGCGGGCATCCGTGCCGCCATGGCTTTTGACCGAAACGCCGCCAAGGCCCAGCAGGACGCCGCCATTCACATTGCTCGGGTCCATTTGCGACCGCAGTGTCTTCAGGCCCGCCATGGCCAGCGCCGCGCCGATTTTGGTCATCAGGCTCGCGGTTAAGGCTTCGCGCATCCGGCTGCCCAGCATGCGGGCAACGCCCTCGCCGGCTTTCAGCGCCACATTGCCCGTGAAGCCGTCGGTCACCACCACATCGACGGCGCCCTTGGAAATGTCATCGCCCTCGACAAAGCCGCGATAGTCGATGTCCAGCTTGGCCGCGCGCAGCCATTCATGGGCCTCGCGCACCTCGTCATGGCCCTTCATCTCTTCCGAACCGATATTGAGGATGCCGATGGTCGGTTTGGCAATGCCCAGTGCCGCGCGGGCATAGGCTTCGCCCATGATCGCAAAGGTCACCAGCTGCGCCGCATCGGCCTCAAGGTTCGCCCCGACATCCAGCACGACCGTGCGTCCGCGCAGTGTCGGCCACAGCGCCGTCATGGCCGGGCGGTGTACGCCCTCCATCTTGCGCAGGATCAGCATGGAAATCGCCATCAGCGCGCCGGTATTGCCCGCAGACACAGCTGCGCCGGCCTCACCATTCTTGACGGCCTCAACCGCATTCCACATCGACGAGCCCTTGCCCCGGCGCAGGGCCTGGCTGGGCTTCATGTCGCTCGTGATGACCGTATCGGAATGAATGATCTGGCAGCGGCCCGCCAGGGCCTTTTGCGCCGCCACGAGCGGCGCCAGCACAGGCTCGTTGCCATGCAGCAGCACTGAAATATCCGCGCGATCTGCCAGCAAGGCTGCCAGGCCATCGACCACGACACCGGGCGCGGCATCGCCGCCCATGGCATCAATCGAGAGAATTGTGCCTTTAGCCATAAGGGCCTTCCTGCTGCGGGAAAACTTGACGCTTCCACTCTGGCGCTGTTTACGGCGCGTCACCACCCTTGGCAACGCTGCGCCTGTATGTGCTAACGCACTTTCGCGCCGGCCAGCCAGTCAAGATTTCCGGCCAGTATCTCCGAGTCCTGTTGCGCTTCAAGCCCATCGGCGAGCGTGCATAACCAGGCCCCGAGCCCTGCCGCGCGACTGCTTTCGGTCACCCCATTGCGGGCGAGCACGGCCTCGACACCGGATTTGCGTGTTTCCTCACGCTTTTCGTCCAGCGCGGCTGTCAGAGCGAGGCCCAGACCATAATAGGCCTCAGCCAGTTTGCGCACCTTTCGCGCAATCGACGAATCACCGACGCCCTGCTCGCGATAGGCGGCGTCAAAACCGTCCAGAACGCGCGTATTCAGGGCGGCAGCCAGCCGGGCGCCTTCCTGTCCGGGAATCGCCTTTATGCGCCGCAGCGCCAGCGCCGCGTGGACCATCACCATGCCTGCGCGGCCCTCGAACGTGTCCGCAACGTCGCCTGTCAGATAGAAATCAGGCGCCAGTGCCGCCTTCATCAGGCCGGCATAGGCCTTGCCTGCGGCTGCCTTGCGGGCCCGCCGCCGCGCCAGCCAGCCGATTGAAATTCCTGTCACCTATGTACTCCTGTGTTGCCAAGGGGGGGCTGCAACCGCTAGGTCTTTCGCGAAGCCTTAACAGGAGTTTCTCCATGTCGCGACGTGCGATTTTGGCCATTGGCCTTCTCACCCTGCCGCTTACGGCATGCCTCACGCCCGCGCGCGACTTTCACGGCTATGTGGCGGACGATGCCCAGCCCCGTGACATGAAACCCGACGAAGACACCCGCTCCTCTGTGCTGGCCCAGCTCGGCAGCCCCTCTACAGAGGGCCTTTTCGACGACAAGACCTGGATCTACATGTCAGACGTCCAGGAACGCATCGCCTTCCTGAAGCCGAAGATCACCAAACGCTCGATCACCGCCATCCGCTTTGGCGATGACGACAAGGTCGATGAAGTGCTCGAATACACCGCTGCAGACGGCGAAGTGATCAACTACGCCGCCCGTGAGACGCCAACCCGTGGCCGCGAACTCGGCCTCTGGGAACAGATCTTCGGCACCGTCGGCGCCGTCCGCCTGCCAAACAGCGACGAAGCAACACCGGGTAACCCGACAGGCCGCCGCCAATAGGCTGCCTATTCCGGCAGGGACAAGCTCAAAGACAGCACAAGATGGTCGCCATCGGCGTCCACTTGCATGAACGCTATCTTGCCTGGCGCAAGGGCATTTCCCGAAAACTGGATGAGTTGAGGCGTCACCGACGCTTCATTGCCCGCAGACACATACCCGGCTGCAAGAATCTTCTCCCGCAAGCCACTCGTCACGGCTTCCGCATTCATATCCGCCCAGGAATAGCCCTTCAGCCTATGGCTCACGGACGAATCCCCCGGCAGCTTTATCCGGTTCGTCTCGAAGATCACGAGGTCGTCCGGCAGCGGGATATCATCGGGCAACCACACCGGCCGCGCTGACGGCGCATTGCCCTTCGCTTCCGCCGCCGTCTGGCCCGTTTTCATCTCCTTCATCGGCGACTCGGCTGCCCCGCAGGATGCCAGCAGAAGTGCACCCGCCAGCAAGATCGCAGCACGCGTTCGGCTCATCGCCTATTCCTCCATGTCTGACGGATAGAGGTTGATCGACACCGACAAGTATCCCTCTTTCGGATTGAGCTGGATCTGGCCTTTCCTGTGGCCCTCGCCACCGAAAATGAGACTGCGGATCTTGCCGCTCGACTGGTCGTACAGCGTGTACCCACCCGCCTCATACTCGCCCTTCAGCGCCGCATAGCTGGCATCGACATCCTTCGGCAGCGGCGCCTTCCCATGAAAGCCGGTCAGGTCCTTCGCCTGATTGCACGTCTCGATTTTCAGCCCGTCAGGCACCGGAATGCCCTCCGGAAACGGTATCGCGCAGTCCGCACTCTGCGACGGCGTCTCACCGCCTGGCGACGGCGCCGATGGCTCGGCACTGGTCTGGCCACAGCCGACCGCCGTCACGAGGCAAACCCCAAACAAGAGCGCGCGTGCGCCGCTTCCCACACCTGGATTGAACCGCATCTGAAACTCCTCTGGCTGCATCTCCACTGCCCTCAACGCATGCGAGGCTTCGATCCCGCCACCTTTTATGGCGGGTCCGGAGCCTTTTTTCCGTGGAGCACAAGGCAGGATCACACCATCACTGGGGCAGGCGTTGAAATGAAAATACGGCACGACGCGGACACGCTTGTCCTGACCGAACCAAGCTGGGTCAGCGCCGCCCTGGTCTCGCTCGGCGGCATTGTCATGATCACCCTCGCGGCCCTCGATCTCGCCTCGGACGTGGAGCACGCCCGCCTCGTCCTGTTCCTCCTCGGGGTGGGCGTTCTCCTCGTCGGGTTGCTTGGCTCCAACCACCTGGAAGTGGTGTTCGACAGGCCGGCAGACCGCGTGACGCTGACGACCCAGCCCGTCATTCCCGTGGAATGGGGCTTCATGCGGAAACGCATCCTCGTCCGCAATCTGTCCAAGTTCCGCAATGCCTATGTGGAACTCGCCTATCGCTCGAACGCGGCCGGCGAAAACGGGGCCAAGCACTACAAGCTGGCCCTCGCCAGCGGCGATCTTCCCGAGGAGGTTCTGCAGGCAAAGCGCCGCCCCTTGCAGGTCGCGACCGATGAAAGCGTCCGCTGGATCATCAGCACGCATGCAAGCCTCAGCGCCCAGCATGCGCTCATGCTCGCCAGCGAGATCAATGGCTGGATGGGCGTCACGCCGCCGCCCCAGCACATCCCCTAGCAAAAACGTGGCGGACCACGTCGCCCCACTGCGTTGACCGGAATGACGGCCGATCCCGGCTATCTTCAATCGCCCAAGGAGCCCTCGCCCATGAACCGCATCTTTCTGCACGCACCCTTGGCGGCCTGCCTCGCCGTTGCGCTCGCCGCCTGCGGCAATTCGAAAGCCGAAACGCGTCATGAAGTCGCCGAGCATGCGAGGGAATCCACCAGCGACCTGCGCGATCATCTCAAAGGCCTCAGGAGCGGCGCCAAGGAAACCCTTAATGCCGCCCGGGCGCCCACCGAACGGCCGGACAGTTTCCCGAAAGACATCTGGCTACCTGACGATTTCGAGATCACCCAGGTCATGGACATGGGTAGCATCGGCTACAGCCTGCGCGCTATTTCCAATGAGCGTGCAAATGATTTGATTGCCGCCTACACGTCTCATCTTGCCGAAGCTGGCTATTATGTCTTTCCCCGTGAGCAGGTCGCATCGGCAAATCAGGTCGTGTTCGATGGCAAGGGCCTGAACTCCGGCACAGTCGACATTTTCGATGCCGACACACATCGCGAAATCCATATCGGCTTCGCTTCCGACTAACGCAGTCGCACGGCCTCCAGCGCCTGGCGTACGTCTTCTGAAGCCGCCGCCTTGTCTGCCGGTGTTCGGGCTGTCTTCAGTTTGCGCGCTGCTGATTTCAGGTCGGCAAGAGGGACTTCGACAGCGGACGTGGATACTCGCCGATTTGACGGAACGAAACTGTACTCGACCTTCAATAACACCTTGCCGGACGACGCGCCGGGCTGCCGGGCCATACTGTCCGACAAGGTTATCAGGTCAGAGAGCTTCTTTTCGGCTTCGTCGTCGATCACCTGTCCGCGTGATGGCGCAATGAAGGCCCGCTTTATCTGGTCGACCAATGCAACATATTCGTCTGGCGACACGGCCCAGGCAGGTTTGGCCAATGCCGCCAATGCCAGGAATGCCGCACTGGCGTGAAACAGGCGCTTGGACATAACGTTTCTCCTTGCTCAAGATGTCTTTTCAGCTCCTTCCACGTTCTCCAGCGCCAAACCCCGCCACACGAATGGCTGGCGGGGTTTCCCGTTGTGTCGCGTTGAAGGAAGGCAACCTGGATGTTCTGCGCATGCGATCTCGATTTATGGCTGTCGTTTCAGCACTGGCCTGTCTGGCCGTCTTGTCGGCCAATGGCCTGACAGCGTCCGCCCAGCAGAAACCTGTCGATGCATGTGCCGAAATTTCATGCCCCTCCGGCATGGCCTGTTACGAGGGCGCCTGCTTCCCGACGAGCTTCGGTGACGAGACGCCAGATGACCCCTGCGCGGACGTGTCCTGCCCGGCCGACATGGCATGCTATGAAGGCGGCTGCTTTTTGAGCATGGATGAACCGTCTGAGTCTTCAGACGATCCTTGCGCCGGCGTGACCTGTCCATCATCAATGGTCTGCTACGAGGGTGGATGCTTCGAGAGCATTGATGCGCCCGCCGATGCTTCATGCCCGCAAGGATCCGTCGCCAGCAATGGCGCTTGCAAGCCCTCGACAAAACGCCAGACGGATCCGTGCGCTGACGTGCTCTGTCCGGCTGGCGAGGCCTGCTACGAAGGCGGCTGCTTCCCGACAACCATAAAAGAGGCAACCACGCCACCCCTTGTCTATGTAGGCCGCACCCAGAGTTTCACCACGCCGCCTCTCGTCTATGCAGGCCGCACCCACCAGAGCTTCACCACACCTCCCCTTACCTATGTCGGCACAACGCAACCGGACACACCCACCCCCGCCCCCGCAGGTGGCCTCGAGATCATCGCCCTTCCCACCGGCCGGCGCACGTCGAGGTATCTCGCCATCGACGACGCCACCCTCGCCCGCGACGAGACCCTGCGCCTCACCTATTCCGGCTTGCCTGAGAAGCCCGCTCGCATCGTCCTCTTCTACATGGGTGGCGAAGCGCCACGATTCGGAGGGCGGTTCTACCTGCCCGTCAAAACCACGAGTGGCGTCTATGAGCGCGAGGGCCACTCGCTCGCCCCCTTTACCGGCCCGTATAAAGCCTGCATCGGCTTTGATCCTGACATTCCTGCCAATGCGTCTTCACCTGACGCCTATGCAGACTGCGTGGACTTCACGATGGCCGGCACCGGCAGCCGCGACGCGCAACCTGCGCTCTCCCTGTCCGTACCCGAACCTAAAGCCGGCAAGCGGTTTACCGTGAACTGGTCCGGCTTTCCGCCTGTCAACGCCATGATCAACCTGATCGACACGCGCACCGGCAAGAGCATCTCAAGAGTATATTCCTCGTCCAAACCGGCAGGCGAATGGGATGTCATCGTTCGCGAACCCGGCACCTATGAATTCCAAATCTACTTTGAGGGCGAAGCCCTGCGCGCCCGCATGCCTCTGGAGGTCACGAAATGAAACGATTTTGCGCACTATTTGCGGCCCTGGCCATCGCCTCGGCACTTGCGGGATTGAACGCCGGCGCCGAAACCGAGCCGGACGCACAATACGCTGCGGACAAAGCCGCTGCCTATGAGGCCTGCATCGCACCCTACAAGGAAAGGGACCGACAAAGCGCGGCCGCCTTTGAAAAGTGCCAGGAATCCGGGGAAGGATTTTGCTGGCCAGCTCCCTCCGCGGCCAATAACTCTGCCACACTTACTTTGTGCTCCGTCAGCGCCGAAGCAAAGGCGGACAAGCTCCAACGCGCGCGGTTCCTTGCCCAATCAGCTGGCGCCACAGACACCAACTTGCCCAAAACCACGCCCGGGACCACCAGCGTCAAGCTGCCCGGCCTGGACAAGCCGGCCATTAAAACACCCGTCACCCTGCCAGCCGCCGTCAGGCCGAAAACCGGCCTGACCCTGACAGTCCCGGTCAAGGTCACCAATTTCCACACCAGCTGGAACGGCCAGCAGCTCGCCTCCGGCGACGCCTCCATGATCGTTGCCTGCCGCGTCATCGCCAACGACTACAGCGTTACCGGAGAGGTCCACTCCGGGTTCACGGAGCTTCCCCCGATCGCGGAAGGCGGCAGTCTCGATACAAGTGTGGACGTGTTCATTGACGCGAACGTCCTCGGGCTGGGAGACGATTATGGCAATACGGCCGAATGCCTGCTGATGCGGCCGGACATGGACAAGAGCGAGGACACGTTCCTCGGGATCACGATGGAAAATGCCCCGATGCGGGCCTGCGGGGAATGGAACGACAACCCTGCCCAATGCCGCGTCGTCATCTACTGAATCGATCCCCGTCCTGATCTATAGATTTTACCTATAGGTCCGCATTCCAGTTTCAATTGGGGCGCTGTCTCCGTCCGTGTTACCCTCCGTCAAGTCGCAGAACATCTCTTCAACACACATCGGAGGAAACTATGGACGGAAACGACACACCCAGCGTTGGCAAATGCCCGGTCATGCACGGCGGCATGACCTCTATGGGACGCACCGTGATGGAATGGTGGCCCAACGCGCTCAACCTCGACATCCTGAGCCAGCACGACACCAAGACCAATCCCATGGGCAAGGACTTCGACTATCGCGAAGAACTGAAGAAGCTCGACGTCAAAGCCCTCAAGCAGGACCTCACCGACCTGATGACCGACAGCCAGCCCTGGTGGCCGGCTGACTGGGGCCACTACGGCGGCCTGATGATCCGCCTCGCCTGGCACGCTGCCGGCTCCTACCGCCTGTTCGACGGTCGCGGCGGCGCAGGCACGGGCAACCAGCGCTTCGCCCCCCTCAATTCGTGGCCGGACAATGGCAACCTCGACAAGGCCCGCCGCCTCCTGTGGCCAATCAAGAAGAAGTACGGCAACAAGGTTTCCTGGGCCGACCTCTACATCCTCGCCGGCAACGTCGCCTACGAATCCATGGGCTTCAAGACCTTCGGTTTCGCCTTCGGCCGCGAAGACATCTGGGCGCCGGAAGAAGACGTCTACTGGGGCTCGGAAAAGGAATGGCTGGCCGACAGCGTCCTGCGCTACGCCAACTCCGAAGATCCGGCCTCGCTGGAAGCGCCGCTCGGCGCCGTCCACATGGGCCTCATCTACGTCAACCCGCAGGGCCGCGACGGCAAGCCCGATCCGCTGAAATCCGCGCACGATGTCCGCGTCACCTTCGCCCGCATGGCGATGAATGACGAGGAAACCGTTGCCCTAACAGCAGGCGGCCACACCGTCGGCAAGGCGCACGGCAACGGCCTCGAATCCAATCTAGGCCCGGCGCCGGAAGCCGCCGACATCTCGGAACAGGGCCTCGGCTGGATCAACCACAAGACCCGTGGCATTGGCCGCGACGCCGTGACCAGCGGCCTTGAAGGCGCGTGGACCAGCCACCCGACCCAATGGGACAATGGCTATTTCGATCTCCTGCTCAATCACGAGTGGGAGCTGAAGAAGAGCCCCGCCGGCGCATGGCAGTGGCAGCCTGTCGACATCAAGGAAGAAGACATGCCCGTCGACGTCGAGGATCCCTCGATCCGTAAGATGCCGATCATGACCGATGCCGACATGGCGATGAAGATGGACCCGGACTACCGGAAAATATCGGAGCGTTTCTACAACGACTTCGACTATTTCTCCGACA
The DNA here is from genome assembly GCF_000682695.1 of Hyphomonas chukchiensis. Taxonomy (GTDB): domain Bacteria; phylum Pseudomonadota; class Alphaproteobacteria; order Caulobacterales; family Hyphomonadaceae; genus Hyphomonas; species Hyphomonas chukchiensis. Next base: position 64,990 of record NZ_AWFG01000011.1, read on the forward strand.
CGTTCGCCCGCGCCTGGTTCAAGCTGACCCACCGCGACATGGGGCCAAAGGCACGCTACTTCGGCCCGGAAGTGCCGCAGGAAGACCTGATCTGGCAGGACCCGATCCCGGCTGGCAGCACTGGCTATGATGTCGATGCCGTCAAGGCGAAGATCGCCGCCAGCGGCCTCTCCGTCAGCGAGATGGTCTCCACCGCCTGGGACAGCGCCCGCACCTACCGCCAGTCCGACATGCGCGGCGGCGCCAACGGGGCCCGCATCCGCCTTGCCCCTCAGAAAGACTGGGAAGGCAACGAGCCTGCCCGTCTGACAAAGGTGCTGAAAGTGCTCGAAGGCATTGCCTCCGGTTCTGGCGCCAGCCTGGCTGACGTCATTGTCCTCGCCGGCAATGTCGGTATCGAGCAGGCCGCCAAGAAGGCTGGCGTCGACGTGAAGGTGCCATTCTCACCCGGCCGCGGCGACGCAACCGCCGAGATGACCGATGCGGATTCCTTCAATCCGCTGGAGCCACTGGTCGACGGTTACCGCAACTACCAGAAGGCCGAGTACGACGTCAGCCCGGAAGAGCTGATGCTCGACCGCACCCAGTTGCTGGGCCTCACCGCGCCGGAAATGACTGTCCTTGTCGGCGGCATGCGCACCATCGGCACCAACCATGGCGGCACAAAGCATGGCGTGTTCACGGATAATGTCGGCACCCTGTCTACCGACTTCTTCGTCAACCTGACCGACACCAACAATTACTGGCGTCCGTCCGGCAATGGGATCTACGAGATCCGCGATCGCGCAACCGACGCGGTGAAGTGGACAGCCACCCGCATGGACCTGGTGTTCGGTTCGAACTCCGTCCTCCGCGCCTATGCGGAAGTCTACGCCCAGGACGACAGCAAGGAGAAGTTTATCAAGGACTTCGTCGCCGCCTGGACCAAGGTGATGAACGCCGACCGGTTCGACATCGCCTGATCGACACCGTCCCCAAAACAGGAAAAGCCCCGGCGCATGTGCACCGGGGCTTTTTTAATGGATCAGGCTCTGGCGCCTAGTGCGCGGCAAGCACCGCCAGAAGCAGCAAGGCCACGATATTCGTGATCTTGATCATCGGGTTCACGGCCGGGCCAGCAGTGTCCTTGTACGGATCGCCCACTGTATCGCCCGTGACAGCGGCCTTGTGGGCTTCAGAGCCCTTGCCGCCATGATGGCCGTCCTCGATATACTTCTTCGCATTGTCCCATGCGCCGCCACCCGAAGTCATCGAGATGGCCACGAACAGGCCCGTCACGATCACGCCAAGCAGCATGGCCCCGACAGCTGACAGGGCAGCGCCCGGTCCGGCGATCAGCATGATCACGCCGAACAGAACAAGCGGTGACAGCACCGGCAACAGCGACGGCACGATCATTTCCTTGATCGCGGCCTGCGTGAGAATGTCCACGGCCCGGCCATAATCAGGCTTCACTTCGCCTTTCATGATGCCCGGCATTTCGCGGAACTGCCTGCGCACTTCCTCGACCACAGCCTGCGCCGCGCGTCCCACCGCCATCATCGACATGCCGCCGAAGAGGAACGGCAAGAGACCGCCGAACAGCAAGCCAACCACGACGTAAGGGCTGGAGATCGAGAAATCGACCACGACATTGTGGAAGAACGTGCCCGGGTCGGCCTGAGAGATGAAGTATTTCAGGTCTTCCGAATAGGCCGCAAACAGCACCAGCGCGCCGAGGCCCGCCGATCCGATCGCATAGCCCTTGGTCACGGCCTTGGTCGTGTTGCCAACAGCGTCCAGCGCGTCCGTCGTCTTGCGGACGTCGGACGGCAGTTCGGCCATTTCCGCGATGCCGCCGGCATTGTCCGTCACCGGGCCGAAGGCGTCGAGGGCAACAATGATACCGGCCAGCGCCAGCATCGTCGTCGTGGCAATCGCGATGCCATAGAGGCCCGCGAGATTGAAGGTGAGCAGTATGCCCGCCATGATCGTGATCGAAGGCAGCGCCGTCGATTCAAGTGACACGGCCAGGCCCTGGATCACGTTCGTGCCATGGCCGGACTCGGAGGCTTTCGCAATCGAGCGGACAGGGCGGAACTTGGTCTCGGTATAATAGGCCGTGATGTAGACGATGAGGCCCGTCACAACGAGGCCGGTCACACCGCAGAGGAACAGGTCGAGCCCCGTGATCTCTCCGGTCATGCCGAGGCGCTGGGCCGCTTCATTCAATACACCGAACCCGTTCGGCAACACGCTGCTGATGGCAATCGCGAGACCACCAATCGACAGCACGCCCGTCACGATGAGGCCCTTGTAGAGCGCCCACATGACATCGGTGGAGTTCTTGCCGAGGCGCACGAAGAACGTGCCCACGATCGAGGTGACGATACAGACGGCGGCAATTGCCAGCGGCAGCATCATGACAGCGGAAATGTCCGCCGAGCCGGAGAAGTAGATCCCGCCGAGCACCATGGTCGCAACCAGCGTCACGGCATAGGTCTCGAACAGGTCGGCCGCCATGCCGGCACAGTCGCCGACATTGTCGCCCACATTGTCCGCGATGGTGGCCGCGTTGCGCGGGTCATCTTCCGGAATGCCGGCTTCCACCTTGCCCACCATGTCGCCGCCGACATCCGCACCCTTGGTGAAGATACCGCCGCCGAGACGGGCAAAGATCGAGATTAGCGAAGCACCGAAGCCGAGCGACACGAGCGCGTCGATCACCTGGCGTTTCTCGTCACGCACCGACAGGTCGAGATCGAGCGGCCCGGTCAGCAGGCCGTAATAGAGAACGATGCCGAGCAGCGCGAGGCCAACCACGAGCATGCCGGTAATGGCGCCAGACTTGAACGCCAGCGCAAGGCCGGCCGAAAGGCCGCTCTTGGAGGCTTCCGTCGTGCGCACGTTGGCCCGAACCGAAACAAGCATGCCGATAAACCCGGCTGCGCCCGACAGGACGGCACCGATGATGAAGCCGAGCGCCGATTTCCAGCCGAGAGCAACCAGCAGGATCACGACGACAACCGCGCCAACCATGGCGATCGTACGATACTGGCGTTTGAGGTAGGCGTTCGCGCCTTCCTGAATGGCCAGCGCTATTTCACGCATGCGATGGTCGCCTGACGGGGCCTTCATGATCGAATTGATCTGTAGGTAACCGTACAGGACAGACACAACGCCCGCGGCGAGTGCTAGATAAAACCACATGGGTATTTCCTTCCTTCCCTGAGTTCTTTAGCGGGCCCGGGTTGATCCCGGATCTCCAAAACCTGGTTATGGTGGGTAATTGCTGCCAGCCGCACCTGAATGAGGCAACCCGCCTCCCTTCAGGAGCGAATATCAGCTACCCCCACTAACCATGCTCGAACCCCAGAGTTTCAGGCAGGTTAACGTTTCGCCCCCCGCGTTCGAGGGAAAGGCCTGATCCAGCAACAATTTTCCCGATAGACGTGATTTCGATACCAGAATTTTTCGCCTCACGCGAGATCAACTTGGAATTGTTCTCCGGCGCCGTGAACAGCGTCTGATAGTCATCGCCCCAGGTCGCCAGCTTCAGCATCTCGGCAAGGTCCGTCTCGCCGCCTGCGAAGGCGACCGCATCCAGATCCAGCTCCATGGCGACGCCCGAAGCCTCGGCCAACGTCTTGGCATCGATCAGCAGGCCATCGGACACATCCATCGCCGCACTCGCGTGACCCGCCACCAATTTGGCGGTCGCAAGCGGCGGAAGAACCGGCAAACGGTAGGCATCGGCCCCGGAAGAACCCGGGAACGGACTCGGAATACCCCGGGAATGGTCCTGCCACGCCCGTGCGGCGGCCCCGATTGTCCCCGTCAACCACACCAGATCGCCCGGTTTGGCGCCCATCCGGCGCACCGGGCCCGCCTTGAAGCACCGCCCGGTCAGCGTCAAAGAGAGGAACAGCCCGCCGGGGCTCGTCACCGTGTCGCCGCCAATCAGCTGCGCCCCCCAGGCCGCCAGCTCATCGCCCAAAGCTGCTGCAAATGCTGCTATTTCCGCCTCGCCGCGCCCCTTGGGCCAGCCGAGCACGAGCAGCGCTTCCGCCGGCTCCGCTCCGCTCGCCAGCAGGTCCGACACATTCGTCCGCACCAGCTTGCGCGCCACGGTATCAATGGGATCAGTGCCAAGGAAATGCACCCCCTCCACCATCGCATCTGTTGTAATTGCTACAGGATCGGAGACATCCAGCTGCGCCACGTCATCGCGCAACCCGGCCGCACCAGCGCCCTGCGCCAGCGGCGCGAGATAGCGGGCGATCCAGTCCTTTTCCGCCATTGTCAGTCGTCCAGCGGGCGCTTTTCCCCTGCCAAAACAACGCCCCAGACCGGAATGCCGGTCCACTTGTCCCCGGCAACGGTCAGCGGATTGGCGCCCAGAACAGTAAAGTCCGCCTTCTTGCCAACCTCAATCGACCCGATCTCCCGGTCCAGCCCGGCCGCCTTTGCTGCATCAAGCGTTACAGATTCCAGCGCTTGGTAAGGCGACAGCGCCATCTCCGCCTCATACACGCCGCCCTCCTTGGTGGCCTGCGTGATATGGACGCTCGCCGCCCGCAGCGGCTCCGGCGGCGCCAGCGGCGCATCGGAGTGAACGGCCACGACAGCCCCCGCCTCTTTCAGCGCGCCCAGCGGCGTAATCCACTGTGCGCGCGGCTGTCCCAGCGGATCGGCATAGGGCTCGGCCATGTAGTAAACATAGTGGCTGGCGGCCGAGACATTGGCCTTCAGCCGCCCCGCCTCAGCCACCTGCTCCGGCGAAAACAAGCCGCCATGCTCGATGGTAAAGGAATTCCCTGCGCCGCCTTCGCGCAACTTGCTGAGCGCCGCCAGCGTCGCGCCCTGCGCGGCGTCGCCATTGGAGTGGATATTCACACCGAGGCCGGCATCCCAGTAAGGCTGGATAGCAGGCACGATCTGCTCCGGTTTCAGCACCCAGAGTCCCTCAGTCCCCTTGGATTGCCCCGAGAGGTATCCGGGCGGAGAGAGGCGCATCGTCTGGCTATAGAACGCCCCATCGGTGAAGAACTTCACCCGTGGCAGAACCGGCGCCGCAGCCCCGCGCGCGCCCGTCGCGAGATCAAGCATGGCTTGAACCCGCCCATCGCCATACGTCCGCGCCAGCGCGCGAAACTCCGGCACGAGATAGAGATTGTACCCGGATGTCTGCGGGTCCACCCAGTTATTCCGGATATTGGCGTCTTCCAACTCATAGCCAAACAGGCCGTAGCCCATCTCGACCGTCGTGGTGACACCCGCATGGCGCAACATCCGCGAAAAGCCATGGAAGCCCGCGCTCGCATTTTCCGGCGCCAGGATCACATCGGCATAGGCCTGCACCACGGCAAAGGCCGCATCCTCATAGATACGCCCCGTCAGCTCGCCCTTGGCATCAAGGTCCACACCATGGAACTTCTCCGCCAGCGCAGGCGTGAACCCGGCGCGCTTGATAGCCGCGCTGTTCAGATAGAAGTCGTGGCTGGAATAATGCCAGATCACGATCGGCCGTTCAGCCGATATCGCATCGAGATCAGCCCGCGTCAGGTCGCCGTGAACGAGGTTGTGATAGCCATAGATCACGGCGGGCTGGCCGGGTGGCATGGAGGCCGAGATGGCCGCGACTTCCGACAGGAAGCCCTCCCGCGTGCCAATGCCCATCCGCATGCCGTCCGGCGTCGCCATCGGCCAGGGCGGCGTCAGCGGCAGCGCATATTGCAGCGCGCCCAGCATCACATGCACATGCGGGTCGATCAGGCCGGGCACCAGGGTCAGCCCTTCGAAAGTGCGGTCCACCTCAGCCTTGGGCAGGTCCTTGGCAAGATCCGCCTCGCTGCCAACGCCTAAGATACGACCGTTCTTGACCGCAACAGCGGTCGCCATAGCGCCCTCGCCCGCCATCGTAACGATGCTGGCGGCCGGATAGATTACCGCGCCCTCACTGTGATGCTCATGCTTATCCGCCTCGCCGCGCGAGCATGCGACGGCCAGCAGCATGGCCAGTCCGGTAATGATATGGCGCATGGAATGCCCTCCAACGATCTGGCGCGCAGCCTGACGGTTCGGGCGGCCGATTACAAGCAATCCCTAAAGGATCTCGCGGCCAATCGCATAGAAGCGATCCCGGCGCTGACGGCGCAATTCCTGAGGCGACAGGCCTTCCAGGTCCTTCAGCGCGGAATCGAGCGCCTTGGCTGCGGCGGCCATGGCCCGTTGCGGGTCGCGGTGCGCGCCGCCGACAGGCTCTTTCACCACGCCGTCGATCACTTTCGTTTTCAAAAGGTCCGGCGCCGTAATCTTCATCGCGTCTGCCGCATCGCGTGCCTTGGCCGGATCGCGGTAGAGGATCGAGGCGCAGCCTTCCGGCGAGATCACCGAATAGATCGCGTGTTCCATCATCAGCACCGTATTGGCCGCCGCGATGCCAATGGCGCCGCCCGACATGCCTTCACCGATGATCAGCGTCACGAATGGCACGCCCAGCGACAGGCCGCGCTGCGTGCCGCGCGCAATGGCTTCGGCCTGCCCGCGCTCTTCACCGCCCTTGCCGGGATAGGCGCCTGCCGTATCAGGAAAGCTCAGGACCGGCAGGTTGAACTTCTCGGCCATGTCCATCAGGCGCACTGCCTTGCGGTAGCCTTCCGGGTGGGCCATGCCGAAATTGTGCTTCAGGCGCTTCTCGGTCGTGCGGCCCTTCTCGTGGCCCATGATGACCACAGAGCGGCCCTTGAAACGGGCCAGGCCACCAATAATGGCCTCGTCATTGCCAAACAGGCGATCGCCGGCCAGTTCCTCGAAATCCTCGAAGATGGTGTCGATATAGTCTGACAGGTGCGGACGGTCCGGATGGCGGGCCACTTGCGTCTTCCGCCAGGCCGACAGGTCTGAATAGATGTCTTTCAGCTGCTTGGTCGACTTGGCCTTCAGCTTGTTCAGTTCGTCCTTGATGGACGGCCCGCCCTTCTGGCCGGAAAGGGCTTCAAGCTCGGCAATCTTGGCGTCGAGTTCGGCGATTGGCTTTTCAAAATCGAGATAAGTCGTGCTCATGCTGAACTATCTAGCAACCCATGCCTGACTCGCCTAGCGCCCTTTTCACCCAAGTGCACCTTGCAGCATGACCACCGCTGGCAGGACCAGCACGCCCAAAAGCACCGGAAAAACGAAGAAAACCAATGGCAGCGTGAGTTTTGCAGGCAGGGCCATGGCCTTTTCCTCGGCGTAAAGGATGCGCCGCTGGCGCATATCGGCCGAAAACACGCGTAGCGTCTGACCCAGGCTCGTGCCCATTTCCTCGGCCTGGCGCAGCATCGTGGCCAGCGAACCGGCCTCCTCGATTCCCATCCGGTCGGCAAAACCGCGCCACGCTGCCTTGCGCGCCCGCCCGGCCCGGAGTTCCAGCGACAGCGTGCGCATATAGCCCGCAATGATCGGATGGCGCAGTTCCAGTTCCTCGCCGACACGCTGAACGGAGGCATCAAGGCTGAGCCCCGCCTCAACACAGGCGACCAGCAGGTCCATCATGTCGGGAAAGCCGGACGAGCATTCCTGCTGCCGCTTCTTGGTCCGCTGGTCGAGATACATGCCGGGAGCGATCAGGCCGATCAGTACCAGCATCACCGAAATCATGATCGGCATGGTTCCGGGCAGTTCTGTCAGGTACGGCAGCGCCGCCAGCAGCGCCAGTTGCGGCAGGACAATGCAGAGCAGACGCGCAAAATAATAGCGGGCGACCGCCGACTGACCAGTAAAGCCCGCTGCAGCGAGGCGTGCCTTGGCCACACTCACGCCCTGCTCGTCATCGCCGGGGGCCATCTGGTCGGCCAGGCCGGTGACCGCGCGGCCAATGCGGCTCTTGTTACGCTCGGCCTCAGCCACTGCTGACACAGGCCCACGGCGCGCAAGGCGGCGCTCGACGCTTTCCATGTCACGGCGGCTTTTCAGGAATGTCAGGACGGCCGGAAATGCCAAAGCCAGCGCCGCCCCCAGCATTAGCAAGGGCGCCCACAGTGCAGGAGAGGATGAAAGGTCAACGTTCATTGCCCGGCCCTACATCTTGAAATTGATCATTTTGCGCATGACCATGTTTCCAATGAACATCCAGATGAACAGGCCCGCAAAGCCATACTGGATAAGAGGGTCGTGGATAACGCTGCCATAGAATTCCGGCCGCGTGAGGTGGATGGCGAGCATCACGAGAAAGGGCGCCGAGGTCAGGATCATTGCCGAAGCGCGGCCCTCTGACGAGGCGGCCTTGACCTTCAGGCGCATGGTCTGGCGTTCGCGGATCGTCGTCGTATTGGCCTTCAACAACTCACAAAGATTGCCGCCCGTTCGTTCCTGCAGCCGCACCGTGGCGCCGAACAGTTCAACATCGGGGTCGCCTGCCCGCTCGGCCATCCGCTGCACGGCATTGGTCAGCGAAAAGCCATAGGAGACTTCGTCCGCCGTCATGCCGAATTCCGTGCCGATCGGGTCCGGCATCTCCCGCGCCACAAGGGCGACAGCGGTCGCCACCGGGTGACCGGCCTCAAGGCTGCGGCAGACGATCTGGAGGGCGTCGGGCAATTGCGCCGCCAGTTGCTTGCGACGCTTGCCCGCGACATGTTTGAGGAAAAGAAGCGGGCCGACGGCAAAGACGAGCAGAGCGATGCCCGCCGCCGGCATCCAGCCGCCAACAAAGTACATGTACGCACCCGCGGCCACGGCGCCACCGGCCGCCGACATAGCCCACCATTTAAGCGGCTGAAAGGCCAGGCCCGAGCGCACGACCAGCTGATTGAACCGCTGCAGCGGCATCGCAAAGTTGCCGTCGGAATCCAGCCCCCGGCTCTTGCGCAATTCCACCATGGCTTCGCTCGTGGACGCGTACTTGTCCTTGAATTGCAGGCGCCGGTTCACGATCCGCTGGGTCTTGGCCTGGTTCAAAAGGTCCAGAACCGACTGGATGACAAAGAAGAACGCCCCCGCCGCCATGATGGCAGGGATCACCAGGAACAGGCTGAGACCGGAAATGTCTGGCAGGCCAAACACGGCTAGAACACCGTTGACGGATCGAACATGCCCTTGGGCATATGCACGCCGCGCCGTTCCATTTCGTCGAGGAATTTAGGGCGCAGGCCCGTCGCCACGAACTTGCCGATCACCTTGCCTTCTTCCGACGTGCCGGTGCGCTCGAACTTGAAGATTTCCTGGATCTGGATAACCGAGCCTTCCATGCCGGTAATCTCGGCAATCGACATCACCTTGCGCGAACCGTCCGACAGGCGGGAAGCCTGAACAATGAAGTTCACGGCGGAGGCGATCTGCCCCCGGATGGCCTCTTCGGAAATCTTCATGCCGCCCATCATCACCATCTGCTCAAGGCGTGTGATCGCGTCGCGCGGGTTGTTGGCGTGGATCGTCGCCATGGAGCCTTCATGGCCCGTGTTCATGGCCTGCAGCATGTCGAAGGCTTCCTCGCCGCGCACCTCGCCAAGGATCACGCGGTCAGGGCGCATACGCAGCGCGTTCTTCACCAGCTCACGCTGGCGTATCTCGCCCTTGCCTTCGATATTCGGCGGCCGCGTCTCCATGCGCGCGACGTGCGGCTGCTGCAGCTGAAGTTCCGCCGCATCCTCGATCGTGATCATGCGCTCCTTCGGGCTGATCGCAGAAGAAAGTGCGTTGAGCAAAGTTGTCTTGCCCGACCCCGTACCACCGGAAATCACTGTGGACGCCTTGCACTTCACGGCCCCCAGAATGAACTCGGCCACGGGCCCCGGAATGGCGCCAAAACCGACCAGCTTCTCCATCGTCAGCGGCGACTTGGAGAATTTCCGGATCGAGACGAGCGGACCGTCAATGGCAATCGGCGCGATCGCCGCGTTGACCCGGCTGCCATCCAGCAAGCGTGCGTCAACCAGCGGCTGGCTCTCATCCACGCGCCGGCCCACGGCGGACACGATACGCTGAACAATGCGCAGCAGGTGATCATTGTCAGCAAAGCGGACAGGCGCCAGCTGAAGCTCGCCATGGCGTTCGATATAGACCTGGTCATAGCCGTTGATCAGGATGTCCGCGATGGAATCATCCTTCAGCAGCGGCTCGATCGGGCCAAGCCCTGTCATCTCGTCCATGACAGCGTCAGCGAACGACATTTCCTCAACCGATGACAGCGCCATCTCTTCCTTGCGGATGATCTCGGAAATGATGCCGCGCACGCGCTGGCGCATCGTGGCATCGTCCATCTTGTCGAGTGCAGACAGGTCCAGTTCGTCAATCAGCTTGGCATGTACACGCAGCTTGGCGTCCAGCAGGTCGAAAGCCTTGTCATCGCCTTTTGACTTGCCAACGGCCGGCATCGTCGCGGGCTTTGTCTCTGCTGCGGGCGTCGATGGAACGACAAGGGGTGTCACAGGCGCAGTACTGGATCCGAAACGGCTCATTTGGCGCGCCTTTTCTTGCTGGCTTGCGGCGATGCCTCAATGGCATCTTCAGGCAAAAGCTTCTCCACGAATGCCGCCACGTCGGCGACAAGCGGGCTCTTCGGCTTCACATCGGCAATCGGCTTGCCGAGATTGACCGCAGTGCGTGCCGCATCCCAATCAGATGTAATCGTGGTATGGATCTCGCGTTCAATGGCCTGTTCGGCCTTGTCGACGGCAAACTCAGCGCGGAATCGCTTCTTCGGGAACATGCGGTTCAGAACCAGTTTGGACTTGGCGCCATCCGCGCGCAGGGCATCCGTTTCGCGGCACATGTCTGCGGCCGCATGCAGGCTCGGCACGGTCAGCTCACTGACGACAATCGCTTCATCAACGGCGCCGAGAACGGACTTGGTCCAGGGCATCATGTGCCGGGGCATGTCCACGATCACATATTCGAACGCGCTGCAGGCCACATCGAGCAGGCGCAGGATCGCCGCTTCCGTCGCCAGCAGGTCCGCATCCGGGTTGCGCGGCGCCGCGATCAGCGACACGCCATCTTCATGCTCCCAGCACCAGGCCGCCAGAAGCCGCTGGTCCAGTCGCTCCGGCGCTGCCGCCAAGGCATGAAGGTCCAGCTTCGGCACGGCTTCCAGAAACGACGTTGTCATCCCGTCGGCAAGATTGAGATCAACAAGACACACCTTGCCGGGGCCAACCTTGCGCGCAAGCCCGAAGGCACTCTCGATGGCCAATGTCGAGACTCCCGCCCCGCCCACAGCGCCGCGAAAGGCCCAGCATTTTGATGTCGCGCCCGAGCCCTGGATGGACTGGGTCTCGCGCAGCTGCTCTGCCACGTCGATGATTTCCTCGACGCCCGCAGAGGTCGGCACGATGTCGGACGCCTCCAGCTTCATCAGAGCCCGCACCATATGTCCAGGCAGCTGGTCGGAAATGACAATCACCGCTGTGCCCGGTCGCTCAACGGCCAGCGTCAGGATCACCTGGTCATAGCCCGTCACGCCCTGCTCAACGAGCACAAGGCCGCCGCCATGACGCAAAACGATCTCGGATGCCGAAAGGCCAGCGAGGTCGGAGAGTTCGGCGCAGCAGCCCTGAAGGGCTTCCATCAATGCAGGTCGCGCCAGCGCGGCAAGTGCGGGAATGGTGCGGCCGGAAGGCGGCCCGCTGGCTTCAGGCTTTCGGACGGGGTCAAACATGTCAGCTACCTGTCTGGTTGGCTGAAGCCTGTCCCAGCTCCTGCGTCTTGCCCTCATTGAGGGCCTTCACAGCCTTGACCGCGCGCACACCGGACGAGGCCTCGACCTCACGGGAATTCGGCAGGTTCACATCGCGCACCGATTGCGCCGCGATATTCCGTTCATTCGCGTCGCCCAGCAGGTACACATCCTGATGGTCAAAGCTCGCGCAGCCCGTCAGCACAGACATGCCCACCACCGCACAAACCGTTTTCAAAGCATGTTTCATTGTGCGGCTCCTGTACCTGCGGGTTGAACAATTGCGGTCTTGTCGAGCAGGAAGAGTTCCGCTTCGGTCGGCTCGGCAAACGCGTCAAAGGGCGTCTCAAGCATGCCCGGATGCGGCGCCGGCTGCACAAGGCGCGGCGTCACGATGATCACCAGTTCGCTCTCGTTCTTCTGGTAGCGCTTGGAGGCGAACAGGTTGCCCAGGATCGGCACGCTGCCGAGCCAAGGCGTCTGGCGCACATCATTGGAATAATCGTTCTGGAGCAGGCCCGCGATGGCAAAGGCCTGGCCGTCGTGCAGCTCGATGGTCGTGTCCGCACGCCGGACCGAAATGCCCGGTATCTCGATATTGTTCGCACGGATGCCATTGCCGCGATCCAGCGCCGAAACTTCAGGACGCACCCGCAGGTTCACAAGGCCGTCGCCCAGAACCGTCGGCGTGAAATCCAGGCTCACCCCGAACTTCTTGAACTCGACCGTGATCTCGCCATTGTTGCTCGACACGGGGATGGGATATTCCCCACCCGCCAGGAAGCTCGCCGTATCGCCCGAAAGCGCGACGAGGTTCGGCTCCGCCAGTGTACGGATCACACCCTTCTGCTCGAGGGCCCGCAGCGTGATGTCGACATTCTCGTTCCCGACATTGGTGAACAGCGCGATGGTCTTTTCGGCGATGCCCGAAACCGTGCCGCCTTCGGTCACGCCGACAACATCATTCGCATCGAACGAGTTGCCAAAGCCGATCTCTTTCACGGCCGTCCGGCTCGCCTCGACAAAGCGCACCTCCAGCAGCACCTGCTGGCTCTGCCCCACAGAAAGGCCATTCGCGACGCCGCCCGGCACATGCCGCTCGGCCAGCTGCAGCGCCATCTCGGCGGCAGCGGCCGTGGTCACCTTGCCATCAAGGAACAGGCCATCATGCACGGGATAGACATTGATATCCTCGCCCGGCAGCAGGTTCTTCAGGTCCGTGCGCAGCTCGTCGAGCCCCAGCTCCACCTCGACATCGATCAGTTCCGCAATCTCGCCGGCGGCATTATAGATCAGCACCGTCGTCGTGCCCGGCACCTTGCCACGCAGGAAGAAGGACCGGTCCGACGTCGCCATCGCATCGGCAATCTCCGGATCCGCCACCACAAGCGTGGCAAACTTCGCCTCGGCTTCGACGACCGTGGAGCGACCCTTTTCCAGCACGAGCACAACTGCGCCCTCCGGCGCGCTGCGCTGCAGCCACGCAAATGCAGGCGGCGCCATCATCGCAGCCAGCGCAAAGGCGGCTGCGCAAAACCTGTATGTCATTTTCATTGGCTCGCTCCTCCGGCAGGCGCCTTGGGCGCGGCCACCGGCGTTGTGACTTCTGTCTCGGCGTCACCGTTGATCACGCGGATGCGCGCCGTCGACGGCGCCCGCACGATACGTGGCCGCGAAACAGGCACCGGCGCCTTGCGGATTTCCGCCACGACCTCTGCCTCTTCCTTGCGGCCGATAAGCGCCAGCCCCAGCGCGCCGCGCTGGCTGGCTGCGCCAAGCATCAATGCGTCATCGGGCGAGACTTCAAGTGTCACCGTGTTGGAAGGCCGCGCGCCCTCCAGGCCCTCATCAAAGGTCTGGTCGATGGCCAGCACTTTCACATTCTTTATCACAGACCGCGCAATCACATTGCCCGACATCCGCTCGCCATCATGCGCCCTGCCGCCGCTCGCCTCATCGCGCGGAACGAACTCGTTCACGTCGACGCGGTCTCCCGGCAGCACAAAGCCTGCCACGCCGGTATCACTGCCAACGACGACCGCGACCGCGCGCATGCCGGGGGCAATCGCCGCCGCCAGCGTCAGCACGGATCCTGTCTCGTCAATCTTTGTACGCATCAGCGGTTCGCCCGGCACGATCAGGCCGCGCGCATAGGCGACGTCCTTGATATCCTCCAGGCTGCGCACTGCATCGGCGGGCACGGCGTCTGCCGGCCATGGCGTTGCCTTCAGCGTGGAATGGTCGATCAGGTCGCCGGTCTCGATGACAGACGTCGCAACGATCACGGACGACATTTCAACAGCTGGCATGACGCTTGCTGCAGATGCCTCGTTCTTGTCAGACGTCATGTAGCTGCGGCCCAGAAAAACCGCGCCGACGCCCAGTACGAGCGACAGGCCAAGGCTTATCAGCGTTGTTGCCTTCATAGTCGTGTGTCTCCCAGTCCACGCCCCGTGATTGGGTCAGATTGGGATATTAGGTACGAGGCGATAAGGTCTATTGAAGACGGCGCGCCAAATCTTGGGCGACGACAGAACGCCCTGTTAACCAAAAGACAATCTGTATTAAGCGCAAATGAATCATGGCTTTGCGCTCAAAACATGCTCCGCTGGCATATGGCCTTCGGGCAGTTTTCTTAGCTATGAAGGAAGGTCGGCGCCTTGCCCGGCACCAGGATCGCCGCCGTGAGCTGGCCCCCATAAACGGCGCCTGTATCGACATTGATGCGACGTCCGCCATGCGCCACGTCGGGCTCATTGTCCTCTGTCGGAGAGTGCCCATGCACAACCGTCTGCCCGACAAGGTCCGGTGACGTCCAGCACCGGGCATCGAAGAAATCCTTGCGCCGGGTCCACATCTGCACGCGCTCGCCGCAGTCGGGGAAATTGTGCGGGTCCACCCCCGCATGGACAAAAACCAGACCCTGCTCTGTGTCATGGTGCAGGGTTGGCAGGGACTGCAACCAGTCGAGATGATGATCCGGTGGTCCGTCCAGGCCCCGGCGCCGATAGCTGTCCATCGTTTCTTCGCCGCCCCATTCAAGCCAGTGGCTGCGCGATTCCGCATTCTGCTCGCGCACCGCTTCGATCATCATCTGCTCGTGATTGCCACGCAGCGTCACGGCGCGCGGGCCCATCCGTGCTTCCAGATCGATCAGGTAGTCCACCACGCCGCAGGAATCCTGTCCCCGGTCGATCAGGTCGCCGAGGTGCACCAGCGTCACGTCCGCATCGCGCAGGTACTTGCGCACATGAAAGCCCAGCTGGTCGTGCAGGTCCTTCAAACGGTCAAGCTCGCCGTGAATATCGCCAATGGCGCAGTAAATGCGTTGTGTCATGTCACCGAAATAAGGCGTCGAATGCCGGGAAAAAAGGTCAGCTCCACATGCATCAGCTCTCAGCCGGCCAATGCTCCGGCCTCAGCCCCGTCCCCACCGCCCGCGCAGTCAGCCCTCTCAGGACCGGAACGCAGTTAATCAGTTTGAGAATGAAGGGCGCCTTCAGCGGCGTACCGCCGCGAATAACGGGCACCAGAACACGGTCCTGCGCCGCAATCTGCGCCCGCTGCGTCATCCGCGCGGGCCACTCGCGCCGCTTCTGCACAGCGGCCAGCGCCGCGTCAGGAGCCCGCCCCTCGCGCAGCTCCGGCGCCAGCATGCGTGCCGCCGCCGCTGCATCCTGGACCGCCAGATTGATCCCCACGCCGCCGATGGGTGACATGGCATGGGCCGCATCACCGATGCAGAGCAGCCCGGTCCGCCACCATCTCTTCAAATGGTTCATCTGCACCGTCAGCAGCTTTACGTCATCCCAACTCTTTATCTCGCCCGTCACCGGCGCAAGGTCCGGCGCCAGCCGTCCTATCCGCTCCCGGAACGCTTCCAGTCCCTCGGCGCGGATCGTGTCGGCTGCGCCCTTTGGAAATGGCAGCGCGCATTGCCAATAGTCGCCCCGGTTGATCAACACGAGGAAGCCATCCACGTCAGCCAGTGCCATGGAGTCGAGCGCGCTCTCCGCCGCGCGCGGCAGGCGCATCCAGAACACATCAATCGGCGCCCCCATATCCTCGACCTCAAGGCCGGACTGGTCACGCAACTGCGAGTCGCGCCCGTCAGCCGCCACAGTCAGCACACTGCGCACCTCGAGAGGCCCATCCGGCCCCTCCGCGCGCAAACCCACCACCTCGCCCTCTTCTTCAATCAGGCTCGCCGCTTTGGCCGACATGAACAGGCGGAAGTTGGGTAATTCCCGCGCCGTGTCTGCCACGAAGTCCAGCAGGTCCCATTGCGGCATCATCGCGATGAAACCATGCTCCAGCGGCAGGCGGCTGAAATCGGCTATCTTGTAGGGTTTGCCGGAAATGCTCACCGAAAGATGCTCGGTCTTCTGGTAGGGCCGCATCAGCAGTCCGTCATCAAGGCCCAGTTCCTTGAACAATTGCAGCGTGGAGGGATGAACCGTGTCGCCCCTGAAATCGCGCAGGAAGTCAGCGTGCTTTTCCAGCACGATCACGTCCACGCCCGCGCGTGCCAGAAGGTATCCCATCATCAGGCCCGCTGGCCCGCCGCCAGCGATACAGCATTGACTGGTCAACATGGTCATGGGGCGCTCCTTTGCAGGCGCGCCAAGTGTATCACATGGCTGGTCCGAAATTTAGTCGCGGCCTGCGAGCACATCCGCATAGAGCGCCGCGTCCACATTCCCGCCGGTCACGACCACGCCAACGCGGGTGCCGCGCATCGCGTCGGGCAGTCCGCGCACCGCCGCTGCCAGCGCCGCTGCGCCGCCCGGCTCGCCAACGATCTTGAGATACCTGAAGGCCTGCCGCATCGCTTCGCGCACGTCGGCATCGCTCACCGACAGGCCACCAGCCAGCAGGCGCTTGCCAATCGCGAAAGTCAGGTTGCCCGGCTGCGGTGTCACGATCGCATCGCAGAAGGTGCGCATGCCTGGCGCATTCGCCACGATCTCGCCTGCCGCGAGTGACTTCGCCCAGTCGTCATGGGTCTTCGGTTCTGCCGTCCATATCTTCGTGCCAGCCGACAGCCCCTCAAAGGCCAGCGCGACGCCGCTGATCAGCCCGCCGCCGCCCGCACAGCAGATCAGATGGTCCAGCGGCTTGCCCATGGCCGCCGCCTGACGCGCAAATTCCAGCCCCAGCGTGCCCTGCCCGGCAATCACGTTGAAATCATCAAAGGCGGGCACCACAATTGCCCCGCCGCTGGCCGCCGCAATATCGCGGGCAATCGCTTCGCGGTCTTCACTGTTGCGGTCATAGAGGTGCACTTCGCCGCCATCGGCCAGCACGCCGTCCACTTTCACCTTTGGCGCATCAGATGGCATCACGATCAGCGCCGGCATGCCAAGCAGCCGCGCAGCCCGCGCCACCCCCTGCGCATGGTTGCCGGACGAGAACGCCACGACACCCGCCTTGCGCCCGGCTTCCGGTATCTGCGCCAGCCGGTTCATCGCGCCGCGTATCTTGAAGCTGCCCGTCACCTGCAGGCACTCGGCCTTCACAAGCAGCTCAGCCCCGGCCGCCGCATCGAGCGCCGCATGGGTCAGGATTGGCGTTTCACGCACAACGCCCGCGATCCGCTTTTCAGCGGCCAGGACATCTTCGAAAGTCGGGAGGGAAAGCGTCTCGGTCATGCGCAAGCCCTTAGACCTGCGCGCCATCCAATTCAAACCGCATTCGCCGGGATGCGATCAAAAATACGTAACGAATGGCAATATCGCGTGCCCTGTCCCGCCAACGGACACGGAACGGTCCGAGAAGGGGCACGGAACGGACAGGCTGGCCGCACGAACGGTCATGAAGTGGCACATGAAGCGCCGCAGAAGACTAGAGCCCGCCAGCCATCTTCCTGACCAGTTCGCGTGCGCCCTCAGCCGTTTCCGGATTGTCGAGCGCAAAGGCGAGAACCGCCTCGAAATAGCCGAGCTTCGAGCCGCAATCATAAGGCAGGCCTTCGAACTCGTAGGCGAAGAAGTCCTGCATCTCCATCAGGCGCGCCATGGAATCGGTCAACTGGATCTCGCCACCCGCGCCTTTGCCCTGATCGGCAAGCAGGCCGAACACTTCCGGCTGGAGGATGTAGCGGCCAGTGATGGCGAGGTTCGACGGCGCGGACTCGACCGGCGGCTTCTCCACCATGCCCGACATCTTTATCAGACGGCCATCCCGCGATTCCGGCGCGATCACGCCATAGGACGACACACGCTCTATCGGCACTGGGTCGACCGCTACGATATTGCCGCCCACCTCGTCATAGGCCTTCACCATCTGCGCAAGGCAGGATGGTTGTCCCTTGACGATCACGTCCGGCAGCAGAACCGCGAACGGCTCATTCCCGACAATATCCCGTGCACACCAGATCGCATGGCCAAGGCCCAGCGGCGACTGCTGGCGCACGAAGCTCGCCGTTCCGGCAGGCAGCAAGGTCTCCTGAACCTGCTCGAGGATCGCCGCCTTGTTCTTCTTCTTGAGGGACTCTTCCAGCTCATACGAGATGTCGAAATAGTCCTCGATGGCGCCCTTGTTACGCCCCGTCACGAAGACGATGTGCTCGATGCCCGCTTCAAGCGCCTCATCGACAACATACTGGATCGCCGGCCGGTCAACGACGGGCAGCATCTCCTTGGGAATGGTTTTCGTGGCGGGCAGAACCCGTGTACCAAAGCCCGCAACCGGGAGAACTGCTTTCCTGACGCGCATCGAAGGCTCCTGTAAAAGATCAGATTTGGAATACCCTATCGCCCGGATTGGACGCAAAGGCCAGATGGAGGCGCCTAGACCAGCGCGCTGTAAACGATGATCCCCGCCACGCAGGTGGACAGCAGCATGACCAGCACGGTCGCCAGAATGCGGCGCCCGGAGAAATGGTAGGATGTGTTGAGGCTCTCAGCGATACGGACCTGCAGCGCATGCGCCGGCGACGCCACGTGACGGAACGCACCCGGGTTTTCGATAGCCTTTACCTGGCTCTCGGCAGATGCCTGTTCGGCTTCGGTCTGCGGCAGTGGCTTTTCGACGGGCTTGGCAGCCATGGGGCTCTCCGGTGCATTGGTTACCGGCTTATGGCAGACAGGCCCTAAGTTTTGCCTAACGCAGCGTATTGAAATGGTTAGGCCTTTATTGACCTTGCCCGCGCGTCAGAGCGGCATCAGCAGGTGCCCGCCATCGACCACGATCGTCGATCCGGTCATGAAACTGCCGGCATCCGACGAGAGCAGCAGCAGCGCCCCGCTCAACTCGCCATATTCCCCGAACCGGCGCATCGGCACCCGCTTGCGCATTGCCTCGCCGGCATCGGAGTCGAGATATTCGTCATTGATCTCGGTCTTGAAATAGCCCGGCGAGATCGCGTTCACACGCACGCCGAAGCGGGCCATCTCCACCGCCATCTGGCGTGTCATGTGGTCGACGCCCGCCTTCGACACGCAATAGGCCGTCGTCATCATCTGCGGCTGGTGCGCCGTGATCGACGCAATATTCACGATCGATCCCTTCGCCCCGGCTGCCACCATGGCATTGGCGCCATGCTTGGCCACGCGCCATACGCCGGTGAGATTCGTGTCGATGACGGCGTTCCAGTCCTCTTCGGCCATGTCGCGAAACCAGCCTTCGCGCGACATGCCGGAATTGTTGATGATCACATCACACGGGCGGCCCAGCGTCTCGCCAATCGTCGCAAACGCGTCGCTGACGCTCTTGTCGCTGGTCACGTCCATCGCGACCGTCATGGCCTTGCCGCCGCGTGACCCGATCTCGGCCGCCACTTCTTCCAGACGGTCCATCCGCCGCGCGGCCAGCACGACGTGTGCGCCAGCATCTGCCAGCACACCGGCGAAGTGGCGGCCCAACCCGCTCGATGCGCCGGTGACCAACGCCGTCCGATTAGCCAAACTAAACATACTCATGCCCCTGATCTCCAAATTTGGTGTTGCGTGAGGCAATAAATTGCCCCTATCTCCCCCACATGAAGATATCAGTGCTGAGGGAGCGACGCTCCGGTGAGACCCGTGTGGCCGCAACACCGGAATCCGTCAAGAAATTGGTTGGTCTGGGACATTCCGTAACCGTTGAATCGGGGGCGGGAACAGTCGCGGGCTTTATGGATGATGCCTACAAGGCCGAAGGCGCAAGGATTGGCAGCGATGCCGCCGAAACCGCCAAAGGGGCTGATGTAGTGTTCAAGGTACGTGTGCCGGAAGTTGCCGAAGTGGCATCCCTTCCGGACGGCGTTGCCCTGATCACGCTGATGGACCCCTTCGCGCTTGAACCCGGCCTGCTGGACGCGCTCAACGCCAAGAAAATCGCAGCCCTGTCGATGGAATTCACCCCGCGCATATCCCGCGCGCAGTCCATGGACGCCCTCTCTTCCCAATCCAACCTCGCAGGCTACCGCGCCGTCATCGAAGGCGCACAGATCTATGGCCGCGCCATGCCAATGATGATGACAGCCGCCGGCACGATTGCTCCGGCCAAGGTATTCATCATGGGCGTCGGCGTTGCCGGCCTCCAGGCCATCGCAACGGCCCGTCGTCTTGGGGCTGTTGTTACGGCAACGGACGTTCGCCCCGCCGCCAAGGAACAGGTCGCCTCGCTGGGCGCCAAGTTCATCGCGGTCGAGGATGAAGAGTTCAAGGCCGCCGAAACCGCTGGCGGTTACGCCAAGCAGATGTCGCCGGAATACCAGGCCAAGCAGGCCGAACTCACCGCCAGCCACATCACCAAGCAGGATATCGTCATCACGACGGCCCTGATTCCCGGCCGCGCGGCACCTGTTCTCGTCACCGAGGCCATGGTCAAGACGATGAAGCCCGGCTCGGTCATCGTCGACATGGCCGTGTCGCAAGGCGGCAATTGCCCGCTGTCGAAATCCGACGAGATTGTCGATGTCGGCGGCGTGAAAGTCGCTGGCTTCTCAAACCTCCCTGCCCGCCTGCCCGCCGATGCGAGCTCGCTCTTCGCCAAGAACCTGCTGGCCTTCCTGCCACTCGTGACAGCCGAAACCGGCGCGCTCAACCTCGATACCGATGACGAAATCGTCACCGCCATGCTGCTCACGCGCAATGGCGAAACCGTGAATGACAGGGTGAAATCATGAAACGCCTCAGCAGCCTCGCCGCCTCGGCGTTCCTACTCGCTGCGCCTGCCTTTGCAGACGCCGGCGGCGTAAACCCCACCATCTTCCTTGCCGCCATCTTCGTTCTGGCCTGCTTCATCGGCTATTATGTCGTCTGGAGCGTCACGCCCGCGCTGCACACGCCGCTGATGGCCGTTACCAACGCCATCTCGTCCGTTATCATCGTCGGCGCCCTCGTGGCTGCTGCGGCTGCCGGGCTCACCGCCGACAACTGGATTGCCAAGATCCTCGGCGGCGTTGCCGTGATGCTCGCCAGCGTCAACATTTTCGGCGGCTTCCTCGTCACCCAGCGCATGCTCGCCATGTATAAAAAGAAGGGGGAGTAATCTGATGGATAGTTTCCACTCCACCCTCGCGCCCGCACTCTATCTTGTTGCAGGCGTACTCTTCATTCTGGCCCTGCGCGGCCTGTCCTCCCCGGCAACCAGCCGCAAGGGCAACCGCAACGGCATGCTCGGCATGGCCATCGCCGTCGGCACGACCATTGCGCTGCTCTGGAACCAGCTTGATCTCGCCACATGGGGCATCATCCTCGGCGCTGTCGCCATCGGTGGCACCGTAGGCGCCGTCATCGCCAAGCGCATCGCCATGACCGCGATGCCGCAACTCGTCGCCGCCTTCCACAGCCTCGTCGGCCTCGCCGCCGTGCTGGTTGCCGGCGCTGCGCTCTACGCCCCGCTCGGCTTCGGCATTGCAGACGCAGAGGGCATCCACGTGGCTTCGCTGATCGAGCTGTCGCTCGGCTCGGCCATCGGCGCGCTGACCTTCACCGGCTCGCTGATCGCCTTCGCCAAGCTCAACGGCAACATGGGCGGCGCGCCGATCATGCTGCCCGGTCGCCATGTGCTGAACATCGCGCTGGCTGCAGGCATCGTTATCCTTGTCGGTGTCCTGATGGCCAGCCACGGGCACGCCCACTGGGCCTTCCTTGCCCTCACCGCGCTCGCGCTGATCCTCGGCATCACGCTCATCATCCCGATCGGCGGCGCCGACATGCCCGTCGTCGTGTCGATGCTGAACTCCTATTCGGGCTGGGCCGCTGCAGCGCTCGGCTTCACGCTCGGCAACTTCGCCCTGATCATCACCGGCGCGCTGGTCGGCTCATCGGGTGCGATCCTGTCCTATATCATGTGCAAGGGCATGAACCGCAGCTTCATCTCGGTCATCCTCGGCGGCTTCGGCGGCGACGATGCAGCCGCGGGTGGCGGCGGCGTTCAGGTCGACCGTCCGTTCAAGCGCGGCTCTGCTGAAGATGCAGCCTTCATCATGAAGAACGCCTCCAAGGTCATCATCGTGCCCGGCTACGGCATGGCCGTGGCGCAGGCCCAGCACGCCCTGAAAGAAATGTGCGACAAGCTCAAGGAAGAAGGCGTCGAGATCAAATACGCCATCCACCCCGTAGCAGGGCGTATGCCTGGCCACATGAACGTGCTCCTCGCCGAAGCGCAGGTGCCCTATGACGAAGTCTTCGAACTCGAAGACATCAACTCCGACTTCCGCAATTCCGAAGTCGCCTTCGTCATCGGCGCCAATGACGTGACCAACCCGGCCGCCAAGACCGACAAGACATCGCCGATCTACGGCATGCCTGTCCTCGACGTGGAAAACGCCGGCACGGTCCTCTTCATCAAGCGCTCTATGGGCTCCGGTTATGCCGGTATCGAAAACGAGCTCTTCTTCCGCGACAACACGATGATGCTGCTCGCTGACGCCAAGAAGATGGTCGAGGATATCGTCAAGAACCTCTAGGCGGCGAAAGCGGCCCGGATCGCGTCAGTCGCGTCCGCATCCAGCACGCAATCATCCGGACGGCCCGCCGCTTCAAGCGCGCGGGCCGTTTCCTTTACGGGCACCCCGTTCACCACCAGGCCCGGCGCAATCTCCGCCAGCGGCATCAGCACGAACAGACGCTCATTGATGCGCGCATGCGGCAGGGTCAGCACGTCGCTCTCCAGCGTCACGCCGTCCATCGTCAGAATATCGATATCGATCTCGCGCGGCCCCCAGCGCTCGCGCTCCACACGCCCCAGATCGCGCTCGATGCCCTTCACCGCCGCCAGCAGGTCGAGCGGCGCCAGATCGGTCTCTATCAAGGCACAAAGGTTCAGGAAGTCATCCTGATCGGTCTTGCCCCATGGCCGTGTCCGGTAAACGGACGAGGAACGGACTCGGAAGCACCCGGGAATGGACTCAATAGCCCTCAAAGCGGTCACTAGATGGTCCACACGGTCACCCATGTTCGACCCAAGGCCCAGCGCCGCCTCAGCCATCGCGGCTGCGCGTCACGGACACACCAACATGGTCGACCGCATACTTTATAGGTGCCGATGGCTTGCGCACCGTGATCGTAACCGTCTGAACAAGCTCGAATTTTTGCAGGATGGCCTCAGCCAGCTTGTGTGCCAGTGTCTCAATCAGATTGAACACTGTTGCCGCCGAAACCTCCGTCGCCAGGTCACACAGCTCGCCATAGTGAACCGTATCACTCATCTGGTCCGCCGCATCAGCCGGCCGCGCCACAGCGCAGTCAATATCGACCATGAAGCGCTGTCCGAGCGACTTCTCAGCCGCCATCACGCCATGATGGCCATGGATATGCAGGTTCGAAACGAAAATCCGGTCTGTCATCCTGCCTCGTCTATCGCCTTCAGCATTTTCAGGGCGTCCGCGTGTTCACGTACATCGTGCACCCGCAGGATCGTGGCGCCTCTCTGGACGCTGGCGAGCCCAGCGGCAAGCGTGCCGATCAGCCGGTCCTGCACTTCGCGCTCCAGAAGGCGGCCAATGAAGGACTTGCGCGAGACACCGACCAATACCGGCACATCGAAATCCATCAGTACATCCAGCCGCGCCAGCACGTCGAAATTCTGCTGCCACGTCTTCCCGAAACCGACACCGGGATCGAGAATCACATGCTCACGCGGAATGCCCGCCGCTGCCGCCATGGCAAAGGCATTCGCGAAGAAATCGCGCATGTCGTCAGCAATGTTGATGTCGGGCTGTATCTCGCCGCGATTGTAGGTAACGACCACAGCGCTGTCAGTTTCGGCCACGACTTTAGCCATGCCCGCATCACGCGTCATGCCCCAGACATCATTGATGATGACAGCGCCTGCTTCCGCCGCAGCATGGGCCACCTCGGCCTTGTATGTGTCGATGGAGACAATTCGGGAATAGCTGGCGCAAAGACCCGGGATCACGGCCAGCACACGCGCGGTCTCGTCTTCCGCGCTGACAGGCGCAGCGCCCGGCCGCGTTGATTCCCCGCCAACGTCGATAATGTCGGCTCCGGCGTCATCAAGCGCCTCGGCCTGTTCAAGCGCCGCGCGCGGATCGACGAACATGCCTCCGTCCGAAAAGGAATCGGGCGTGACGTTCAGAATACCCATCAGCAGGACCTGATCCTTTGCGCGGGCCAGTATCTCGTCGCGCAATGCGGCGCGCTTCCTGCGATTTCCGTTCATGGCCATGTCCAAGCAACCTCGCGGCCGCTTATAGGCTTAGACTGCCTCCAAGCAAGCGCAGTCGCTAGCGCTTGGTCTCTACGCCGGGATCGTTCTTCGAATAAGCATCTTCCAGTATTTCATTGTCAGGCGCTGCCTTGAGGGCCCCGGGCGTGGCCTTTCGGCTGCCCTTGTCCGCGTTCAGCGTATCAGGCGTGTTCGGCATGCGCTGATCGCGGGGGCTCACCACGGGATTGCGCTGGGCATCTATATGCTGGCTGTCATCGCCTTCGGGCCGGGGCTGGCCGTCATCGCGAAGCACACCATGGTCACCGCCCATGTCAGTGGCCTCACCGCGGCGGAATCCTGATTCGGCAGTCTCGTCCTTGCGGCCCGGCGTTTCGCCATAGCCCCGCTGCTCGCTGAGGTCCTGTTCGCGTTGCGGGTCTTTGTCGGCTGTTTCCTTGGTCATCTGGATCTCCTTCATGTCTGGAGAACCAATGACTGAGAGGGCCGCACGTTCCGCTTCGAGGGCATGCCTGCCCGCTCTATGGGGGTTTTGGGACGATGCAGGGCTTCGATAAGGTTTCCCGCCGGGTCTCTGACGGGTTCTGGTGTGGGAATTCCTGGCGTATATAAGCGACGTTTTCCGACGCCGCGTCCCGCCTTTCAAGGGCGCGTTTTGTTTGAAAGAGGGGGGATGGTGTGCCCAGCAGGGTTCGAACCTGCGACCTACTGATTAAAAGTCAGTTGCTCTACCAGCTGAGCTATGGGCACGCCGAAGGCGCCATTTAGGCAACGGCGCCTTCCGGGTCAACCGCTACCTGCACAGGATGGCTTGATGTCGCCATATTTTTCACTTCACCCTCGCCTCATGAACGCAAAAATCGCCTATCTGGCCCTGTCATTGGGTCTCGCCGCCTGCGCCAGCAGTCCGCAGTCCAGCCAACCCGTCGAGAACGCGGCGAACCCGTCCCTGCGCGAGGATGTCAGCATGGCGGCCAACAGCGCCATCGCGCAGACGCGCAAGGGCCTGCCGGACGCTGCCCTCTCGCCGCTTGAAGATCTGAACCTGCGCCGGGACGAGATTCCTGAGGTTCTGGAGGGCGTCGAGAGCCCTTACGAGCTGCCGCCAACCATGACCTGCGAGGATGTCGAAGCGCGCCTTGCCAGCCTCGACAGGGTTCTCGGTCCCGACTGGGACACACCTAATCCCGATGACCGGCTGAAGACGGAAATCCTGGCTGATTCGGCAGCGGAAGCGACGCTGAATGCGCTGGCCTCAGAGGCGCGCGGCTTCATCCCTTTCCGCGGCCTTATCCGCAAGGCCACCGGCGCCGACCGCCACGAAAAGAAATACAACCGTGCCTTCAAGATCGGCGCCCAGCAGCGCACCTATCTCAAAGGCTATGGCCTCGCGAAGGGTTGCCCGCCCCCGGCCCGGCCGGATTTCATGGTTCAGCCGGCGCCAGACAATACAATCCAGTTCCGGGGCGACACGCCGCAGCCCCTGCCCGCGCCTAAGCCTCAGGTTCAGCCTTCGGAGACGACTTTGTCGCGGCCCACCGCACCGCCAATTCAGAGCGAAGGGCTTCAAACCGTCCCTCCAGAATACTGAGGCGGATCTCCGCCATCAGCGACTGGAAGAAGGCCGTATTGTGCCAGCTGAGCAGCATGGGGCCCAGATACTCGCCGGCCTTGAACAGGTGGTGATAATAGGCCCGCGAATAGTCACTGCTGGCCGGGCAATCGACCCCCTCGTCCAGCGGTGACAGATCTTCGGCGAACTGCGCGTTCTTTACGTTAACGGGGCCAGCCCACGTCCAGGCCTGCCCATGACGGCCTGAGCGCGTTGGCAGCACGCAGTCGAACATGTCGATGCCACGCGCCACGCTCTCGACAAGGTCTATCGGCTTGCCGACACCCATCACATAGCGTGGCAGATGGTTCGGCAGGTGAGGCACGGTCATGTCGATGGTCGCACACATCTGCTCATGGCCTTCGCCAACGGCGAGCCCGCCCAGCGCGATACCGCCAAAGCCCTGCGCCACGACACCCTTGGCCGACTGCTCGCGCAGGTCAGCGAAGTTGGAGCCCTGGATGATGCCGAACAGCGTCTGACTGTCGCGGTCACCGAAAGCGTCCAGCGAGCGCTGGCCCCAGTCGAGCGACAGCGTGAGGCTCCGTTCGGCTTCCTTGTGGGTGCACGGGAAGTTGGTGCACTCGTCGAGCTGCATGGAAATGTCGGCGCCCAGAAGGTCGGCTTGGATCTCGATACTGCGCGCGGGCGTCAGGCGATGCGTGGAGCCGTCGATATGGCTCTGGAAGGTCACGCCATTAGCGTCCATCTTGCGCAGCTGGGCGAGGCTCCAGACCTGGAACCCGCCACTATCTGTCAGCATCGGGCCATCCCAATGGGCAAAGCTGTGCAGGCCGCCGAGCCGCTTCACGCGCTCCGCGCCGGGCCGCAGCATCAGGTGATAGGTGTTTCCGAGGATGATATCGGCGCCTGCCGACTTCACCTGGTCCATATAGAGCGCCTTGACGGTGCCCGCCGTGCCCACGGGCATGAAGGCTGGCGTGCGGATCTCGCCGCGCGGCGTGGTCAGCGTACCGGTGCGGGCGGCGCCCTCGGTGGCTTTGATCTGGAAGGGGAATGTGGCCATGGGCGAGGCCTATAAGGGTTGCGGCCTTTCCTGCCTAGGGTTCCGATGCGTCACGACTTGTCGCCGCGACATGCGGGGCGCATGCTTAAAGAAAACGAGGGATGGAAATGAAAGATCTGGCTGGCAAGACGGCATTCGTAACAGGCGCAGCATCAGGCATTGGGCTCGGCATCGCGACAGCCCTGGCGCAAGCGGGCGTCAAAGTGATGATGTGCGACATAGAGAAGGATGCGCTCGACATAGCGATCAGCAACCTGAAGCAGACCAATGCGGACGTCGCCGGCGTGATCGCGGACGTCTCCCTGAAGGACCAGCTGCAGGCCGCTGCCGACGAAACGATCAAGCGCTTCGGTAAGGTTCATATCCTCGTCAACAATGCCGGCGTCGGCGGCGCAGGCGGCTATGGTCAGTGGAACGACGCCGCGTGGGACTGGACCATTGGCGTGAACCTGATGTCCGTAATCTGGGGCATCGAGATATTTGGACCGCTGATCGAATCGCATGGTGAAGGTGGCCAGATTGTTTCGACAGCCTCCATGGCGGGCCTCGTGGCTGCTGTCGCGCCAGCCTATAATGTGACCAAATATGGCGTCGTCGCCCTCTCGGAGGGCCTGCGCCCGGAACTCGCACTGCGCGGTATCGGCGTTTCCGTGCTCTGCCCAGGCTTCATCCGCACGAAAATCATGGAATCAGGCCGCAACCTGCCCGGCCGGTATTCGGACAAGATCGACATGGAAGCGGCAGCCGTCCAGGCCAACAAGTCCGAATTCGCCCAGATGGCGGCCGACCTCATCAACAAGGGGATCGATCCGCTTTATGTCGGCGAACTGGTGCGGGAAGGCATTGAGGAAGATTGGCCGTACATCTTCACCGACACCATGTTCGAGTCCGGTGTGGATGAGCGGTTTGCTTCGATCAAGGCAGGCTTTGACAAGATCCGGGACCGGACACCGCGTCACTAGAACTCGATTTCGGCGCCCACGAGTTCCGGCAGCTGCAGAACGATCAGGAGGTCGCGCATTTCCTGGCGCGCGGCCACATGGCTCATCGTGAAGGACACGTTCGAGCCCTTCTCGGTGAGGTCCAGCAGGGTCAGACCCGCCGGGAAGAGTTCGCGATAGATCACGCGCTCGGACAGGCCTGGCGCAAGACGGAAGCCGATGCGCTTGGAGAGATTCTCAAGCGCTTCGCCGACGCGTTCCTTGTTCTTGGCCGCCAGCGGTGACATGCGGTTACGCATCACGATCCAGTCGATCGGACGGCGGCTGGCCTGCGCCTTCTTCTTGCGGCACGACCAGACCATCTCGGAATAGAAGCTCGGCCGGATGACTTCCAGCGTCTGCGGGTTCACGTCGCCCAGCAGGTCAAAGTCGACAAAGCTGTCATTCAGCGGCGTGATCAGGCTGTCGGCGCTGACATGGGCAAGACGCGACAGGAACGTGTCGCCGCCGGGTGCATCGACCAGCACGAAGTCACAGGCTTTCTTGAGGCGCGCGAGGCTGGAGAGGAAACGCTCGGTCTCTTCGGCTTCGGCCTTGTCGAGATCACGCTCGGTGCTGGCATCGACGCGGATGATTTCCGGCATCGGCAGCTTTGCGCCGGTGGACTGCATCCAGCGCAGGCGGTTTTCCAGGTAGCGGGTCAGGGTGCGCTGGCGCACGTCGAGGTCAACGATGCCGACCTTCTTGCCCATGCGCATCAGCGCGACGGACAGGTGCATGGAGACGGTCGACTTGCCCGCACCGCCCTTTTCATTGCCGACGACAATCACACGCGCGTCGCGTTGCTGCACTGACATGTCCGGGACACCCACCTTACTTACTGGGGCGAATCCATCAGCGGGCATGTTGAGCGACTCCACACGTTCTCAGCGGTTAAAACAAACAAGGTCGAAGCCCTCAGGCGACGCGCGACACGCCTTCACTACCGCGACGTGTCGCAGCTGGCATATACATCGGTGCGTCCTCAAAGAGGTAGGCATCTTCGGCCGGCGCGGGACCATAGCTTGCAGCCATTGGTTCGCCGTCGAAGAGGAATGCGTCACCGACGAGCGCGCCGAACGGAGCCTCTTCCGGAATGGCATCAAATACTGGCGCATGCGCCGAAATCTGTGTGAGCAGTGACCGCAGGCCGCTGAGGGCGCCGGACACGCGCGACATCTCGCGCGAGAAGACATGCGCGTCTGCCGAAACCGGCGTTGCGCGACCTTCAAACATCCAGTCGTCGGACATGTCTTCAGGTGCGAATGACCTGACTCTCGGCTCTGGCGCCGTGGCTTCAAGTGTTTTGAACCTGCCAGCAGCGACCCGAAGGGCTGCAGAAAGCGCGAAAGACTTAATCGGAGCGAGGATGCGGTGTGTCATGGCTTTAAATTTCCCTCGATTGGGTTAACAACTCGTTTACTTCATAGCCAGTCGGGGCCTTTTCAAAGTGAATTCGAGTACAGGTAAACCGGTTGCGGTGGTTCGCACGCGCGCCGAGTTGGGACAGCACATCCGGGCATGGAAACAGGCAGGCGAGACAGTCGGTTTCGTGCCCACGATGGGTGCCTTGCACGGGGGACACCTCTCCCTCGTTGAAAAGGCACGGGAAAAGGCCTCCCGCACGGTCGCCAGCATCTTCGTGAACCCCACCCAGTTTGCGCCGGGCGAGGATTTCGACACCTATCCGCGCGATCCTGAAGCCGACATTTCGAAGCTCGCTTCGGTCGGGTGCGACCTCGTTTATTTGCCAACAGTTGAAGAGATGTATCCCGACGGAAATACCACCAACGTGCGCGTCGAAGGCATGTCGGACCTGCTGGATGGCGTATATCGCCCGCATTTCTTCTATGGTGTGGCCACTGTCGTCGCGCGCCTCTTCCTGCACGCACAACCAGACGTCGCCGTTTTCGGAGAGAAAGACTACCAGCAGCTGCAGATCATTCGCCGCATGGTGCGCGACCTCGGATTTCCTGTGGATATAATCGGGGGAGAGACGACGCGGGACGCTGACGGCCTCGCCCAGTCGTCGCGCAACCTCTACCTCACCGCCGATGAGCGAATCGCTGCGGGCGCCCTGCAAGCCGCCTTGCACCGCGCGTCAGTACGGCTCGCGATCGGTGTGACCCCATCCGTGGCCCTGGACGAAGCGCGCGCCCTCGTGACGGCAGCTGGCTTCCGGAAGCTGGACTATATCAGCCTGGTCGATCCGGACACGCTGCTCGACCTGCCGGATGTGCCATTGGCACCAGGCACTGTGGCCCGCCTGCTGGGTGCAGCGTGGATGGGCAAGACCCGCCTCATCGATAATATCAGTGCGACGCGGTGAAGTCCTTCAGCGCGGCCAGCACGGCCTCGTTGTCCTCGGCTGAGCCGACACTGATACGCAACCGCGTCGGCAGGCCGTAGCCGCCAACGGCGCGCACGAGGATGTCGCGCGCCTTAAGCCACTCATTCGCCGCTGCCGCCCGTTCGGCTGAGCCAAAGTCGGGAATCACGAAGTTCGCGTGCGACTGAGGCGTCGGCAGGCCCATAGCGTCCAGCGCCTCGATCAGCTTGCCCCGCCAGAGCGTGTTGTGCTCGCGGCTCTTGGTCAGGAAATCCGTGTCGCCGATGCTGGCAATGCCCGCCGCGACCGCGAGGCCGTTCACATTGAAGGGCCCGCGAATGCGCTGGAACACCTCTGAGACACCCTGCGGCAGGTAAGCCCAGCCGAGGCGCGCGGCAGCCAAGCCATGGATCTTGGAGAAGGTGCGCATCATCACCGTATTGCTGCGCCGGTCGACCAGGTCGCGGATCGCAGCCTCGTATTCCGGGCTGACATATTCGGCATAGGCGCCGTCGATAACGAACAGGACATGCGGTGGCAGGGCGTCCTGCAGGGCCGTCAGCGCCTCCACCGACATCATCGTGCCGGTCGGGTTGTTGGGGTTCGCGAGGAACAGGATTTTCGTGCGCTCCGAGACGCCGCCGAGGATGGCATTGGCGCCGGCCGTCAGGTCCGTCTCGGGCACCGAAATGCAGGTTGCGCCGTGCGACATGGCCGAGACGGCGTACATCGAGAAGGCGTGCTCGGTCTGGAGGATCTCGTCGCCGGGACCGGCATAGCACTGGGTGAGAAGGTGGATGATCTCGTCGGAACCGGACGAGACAGCAATCCGGTTCGGATCGGCAATGCCGGTTGCCGCAGCAATCGCCTCACGCAGCGCGCCATAGCCCGGATCGGGATAGACGTGAACGCTGCTCGCCGCCTCGCGCATGGCGTCGATGGCCTTGGGGCTCGGCCCGAAGGGGTTCTCGTTGGAAGCCAGCATGGCCACGCGCCCCTTGGCACCGGCCAGCTTGCCGCCGGGCACATAGGGCTTGATGTTCAGGACATGCGGAAGGGGACGGATATCACTCATGCCGCGCGGTTACACCAAACTTGGTGTGTGGGGAATGGCGATTTCATCCAGGAAGCGCTCAGGATGAGCCACGCCCCGACCTAGTTGACCGAGCCGTACTCTGCACCGGCTTCGGTGAAATAGGCCCGCCAGAAGGCTTTCACATCAGACAGCGGCAGGTCGTATATCTGCCGGGGCACGATGCGGGCAACAACCTGGACATGGTCCATGTGGGGCTTGGTCTCGGCCGCCTTGGAGCCAAGATAGGCGTCATAGTCCGCGCCGACCTTGTAGAACGAGAAACCGTCCGAATGCTGCATCAGGTCCGATACGACCACGACGCGGCGGTTCTCGGCGCTCGACTGGAAATCGGCCCTGTCGGCAATCGTGTAGAGAGACTCAAACAACGGCGAGCTTGGCTGGCGCGTGTCCTGAAGGGCCGTTTCGATTTCGGCGATCAGCGGCTTGTAGAAGGTCGACTGCCAGGTCTGCTCGATCATCTTCGGGTTCTGCGTGATCGGGTTGGCATCGGCAACGCTGCCCGGTGAACATTTGACGAAGATGACCTTCGGATCATAGGGGCTCGCCGCATTCGGCGTCATCACGGTCAGCCGGCCATATTTCGGCAGGGCACGGGCCTCGTTGTCGACAAACTCGTGCACCCAGTCGAGGTCGTTCGGATTGAACGGGTCTGACTGGTCCAGCAGGATGACGGTATGGGCGGGGTCCTTGCGGTCCACACGGCAGGCCGTGTCCGGCATGACGGAGGGCGGAATGTTGAACGCCACCAGCGCGAACAAGCCGAATACGCCCGCCAGCATCGCGCCGATCATGCCACGCCAGAACCAGGGTCCTCTTTCTCGTCTTCTAGCCATTGTCTTGCCTCCTGCCGCCCGCTGTTAGGCGCGGCGAGCCTCGTCCACGGATACGAAGGCCTTGCCGGCGGACTTGCCTTCACGGACCTTCTCGATTTCTTCGCCCACTTTCTTGTCGATGCTCGAAAGGCCCTTCTGGACCTGCTGGATATGCTGCTCCAGCCACTCGCGGGTCATGTTCAGCGCTTTCAGGTTCTGATCGATTGCCTTGATCGCGGCATTCGCCTGCTCACGTTCCTTCGTATAGTCGAAGGGCGGCAATTGGGGCGTGACGATCTCGTCAAAGTAAGCCGGGCATGCGGCCTGCTCGCCGAGCTTGTCGCGCAGCTGGTTGCGGGCACGTCGGTGGGCCTGACGGTAGGCCACCTTGAGCGAACGCTCCTGGTCGGCGGCCTTGGCGGCGATCGCCATGGCGATGTCGCGGCGGGCTTCAAGCTCGTTCAGGGCTTTCTCGATTTCACGCTTGGCCGAGACATGGCGTGAGAGCTGGGTCTCGAACCACATGCGGCACTGGGTGAAATAGTCCGACAGGTCGTCGCGCACCTCATTGCGCACCTGCTGACGGCGCTCATAGGCCTTGCGCTCCTTGCGCCAGACACGGCCATAGCCGGGGTAGCGGTCGGAGATGCGGTCATAGCCTTCATAGACGGCGAGGCCGAACACGGTAAGCCCCATGAAGAGCAGACCAAGCGCGATGAAGCTGTGCAGGCCAATGATGTTCGGGAACATGCCGGCGATCACATCGCCGGGCGCAATGTTGAACATGGAGAACTCACCCATCGTGCCGGCAGCTGTGGCAGCGATCAGGCCGGTTTCGACAGCGTCGCGGAAATGGGCGACGAAGAAGTTCAGCAGGATGCCGCTGGTCAGGCCGACCGCGAGAACAACACCGCCGATGATTTTCATGGCAATGTGCGGATGGTTCAGCGCATAGCGCATGCCGAAGAAGCCGGTGATCACACCGAAGCACACGTTCACGGCGCTGACGGCGAAAGCGATCATCAAGCCGCCGAGAAGGCCGGAGGCCTGCGCATCCTTGAAGAGGAGCGCGTTGAAGCCGCCTTCGAGCAGCATGATGAAAACAAGGATCGCGACCGTCTGCTCGACATTCTTCTTAATGTCGGGCGTGCGGTCACCAATCCGGTCGCCGTGGCGGGCGCGGAACTGCTGGAGTTCCACAATGGCGGCCGAATGGCTCTGCTTGGCCTCGCTGACATCGTCGAGTTCGTAGTGACGATACTCGTTCTCTTCCGACTTGATCGCTTCACGCAGCTGGTCGGGATAGATGTCGATGGGCGTGCAGTCGTGAATGAAATTACGGATGCCCGCTGCGGTCGTGCTGAGCCAGGTGGTGAGCCCCCGGCGCACGGATTCCGCGCGTTCTGCAATCTGCTGTTCGCGTTCGCTCCACTGGTCCTGCGTGATCGCATCGGACGCAGGAATGGCGTCTTCGGCATCCTTCTTGGCGTCGCGCTTGGTCAGCGCGCGATTGAAGCCGAGTTCGCCTTCGGCCAGCTTACCCTTGAGGCCGAACTCCGACATGTCAGCTTTCAGGTCGAGCGGCTTGATTTTCGACTGACAGCCGACGTCTGCGCCCCAGCGCACAGTTTTCTTCAGCATTGTATCACCTCTTAACAACGGAAGGCTTGGTATTAACCTTCGCCCACAATGCGCCGGACCCGTAAACTAAGCCCTAAAGCCGCATCATTCTTGCAGATAGGTAATGATGGTTAACGCACGGCCCGTTGCTTGGGGCCTGTCTGTTAATTTTCCGAAACTATTCAACCAATTGCGTTAACGACAAAGGCCGCAGCATGCCCTTTCGGGGCCGCTGCGGCCGTAAGATTTTGCTAAGGCCTGCTGAACTTTTTGCAGCGCCTGCCGGAACAGGTTTTACAGATAGCGCGTAGCTGCCGCCTAATTGGCCCCGGCAGGCGCCATCACGTCTGGAACCTCGGTGAACGGCTTGATGCCGAAATACGGGTAGATCTCGGTCGGGAAATAGATGGTCCCGTCCTTGGATACGAGTTCGATCGTCTTGATCGCCTTCAGGTCGTCGAGCGGGTTATCGGGCACAAGGAAGAAATCCGCCTTCTTGCCGGGCGTGATCGAGCCAAGCTCGTCGCCAAGGCCCATATAGTCAGCTTCTTCCTGCGTGGCGCGGGCGAGGATCTCGGCCGGCGTGAAGCCGATCTTCTGGTAGAGTTCCAGTTCGCGGTGCAGGGTAAAGGCGCCGCCCATGTCCGTGCCCATCAGGATGAAGATGCCGCGATCCTTCATGCGCTTCAGTGTGCCGGTGATCTGGTCGAAGGCGCCGGCATAGGCGGCATCATCTTCCGGCGTTTCGATATTGGACCAGGCGGCGCGGGCATCGCGCTGTTCGCCGACGGGCATGTGATCAATATAGTCCTTCACGCCTGCCTGCACTTCGCCATTGCGGGAGAGAAGCAGCGCCTCGTGGATCTCATAGGTCGGATCGATGGCGACCTTGTTCTCGACCATGAGGTCAAGCGTATGCTGGACCTGCGGACCGTCGAGATCAACCTTGGGCAGGCGCTGGAGGGCGGTGAGGCGCAGCAGCGTGCGCGTGTCCTCAGTGGGATCAAGCACCCAGCCGAGCATGACCTGGTTGATATGGGTCATTTCGTCATAACCGGCTTCGATCATGTTATCGGCATTGGTGAAGGCCGGGACGTGGCCGGTGACGCCGAGGCCGCGCTTCTTCGCTTCGGCGACCATGGCAGGCACCCAGTCCGGGTTTATCGAATTGTAGATCTTGATCTGGAAATAGTCGCCCTGGTCAGCATACCAGTCGACGGCCGCGACGGCTTCTTCCTCGCTGGAGACGAGGATGCCGTTATTGGAGTTGAACGGGCTCTTGCCCTCGATGAAGCCGTTCTTGACGATGCGCGGGCCGGCGAGCGTGCCGTCCTCGATCTTGCCGATCAGCTCGGCGAGTTTGGCATTGTCATTGCCCATGTCGCGGATCAGCGTGACACCGGCGGCGATGTTGAGCAGCGCGTCGTCCTGGCCGACATGGCCGTGCATGTCCGTCAGGCCGGGGATCAGGGTTCCGCCATTGCCGTCAATGACGGTCTCGTCGGGATGGCTGGCGTTTGCCGCTTCGATGGCCTTGATCGTTGTGCCTTCGACGAGAACGGAAACCGGGCCGGTCAGCGCCTTCTTCACCGGATCGAAGATGCGCACATCAGCGATGCGGACGGGCGTGCCGTAATTGTGGGCGGTTGCGGTCTGGATCGTCTCGTAGCGTTCGGAAGCGAGGCGCGTGGCCAGATTGGTGAGCTGGGCCTCGGCGCCTTCATAGCCTTTGCGGATAACGAGGAAGCGCGGGCTGATGACGGCGAAGAAGGCGTCATCCTCATCCATCAGGAAATAGGTCGGGTCGAGGCTTTCGCCGGTCAGGGCATAGGCTGTGGTGCCGATGGGCTCCGGACCGCCCTCGACGGTGACGTTTTCGATTTTCTCAAGATGGAGCGCGCCGGCCGGATAGGCCGAGAGTGTCTGGTCATCGTCGGCCAGGAGCGCGTGGGCGTAGACCGCGAGCGCATAGGGCGAAGCGTTCTGGGCGATATAGATTTTCGCCTCGTCGGCGTCGGCCATGCCCGGGCCGGTCGTATCGACCCAGCGGGCGGTGCCGTCATCGAGGGCGAAGGTTTCGGTGACCTTGTTGCCGAACGTGGTGTTGCCATCGACGGTCCAGCTGACGGGAAGACCGTCCTCGCCGAGGAGAATGGTCTCGGCCATGGTCGGACCGCGGCCATTGTTGCGGTATTCGTAGTCGACCTTGATGCCGGGGCCTGTGGTCACAGCCGTCATCTCGCCGATATCGGCGCCGAAGAGGCGGACCGTATAGGTCTCGGTTACCGGCTCCGGCGCTTCGGGCGCTTCGGCCTCGACGATGGTTGCGGGCACAACTTCTGTCTCGTGGGCACAGGCGCCGAGAAGGAAGGCGCCGCCCAGCGCCATAAGAGTGAGCCGGTTGATCATCGCGTTGCCTCCGCCGTGTCGCGCGCCCTTGCGGCGCGATCAGCGGATTAGGTGGCACAGATGATCCGGGGAATCCAGATTGGAGGGCAAATGCTGGCGACGCCTGTGAGGGCGCTTGGGGGTGGTTTGGGTTTTTCGGAGGCTGGATTCGCGGTCAGGTGTCCGGCAGCGGCAGCCAGTAGCCCCGTGTCCCCTGCGCAGGCAGGGGCGCGGGCGTGCGACGGGCCGGGATTCGCCGCCCCTGCCTGCGCAGGGGACACGGACTGATTATTTTGTCGGCCAGGGCGAGCGCCCGGCCCAGCCTCTCCGATACCGGTGCACGGAAAATGCACGAATGATGCACGGACAGATCGTCGGATGCACGAATGAGGATAACCCGACCGG
>NZ_AWFG01000012.1 GCF_000682695.1 Hyphomonas chukchiensis
AATTGACAATACAAGGGTGGGTTAGGCGCAGCCGTAACCCACCGGGCAGGTGTCCCGCTATTTATACGCCGTAATGCCAACACCCCTGGAGGTGTCAGGCTCAACATAGACCCTGCAATCATCAGATACGACGCGCGTTCCCTGCCGAACCGCCTCGATAATATCAGACGCGTCAGACGGCGATGAACCGCATGGCACAAGTTGCGTCAGACGAACGTCTTCCTTCTCCGCCAGGTCGAGCAGGAACACGGTCAGGCTCTGCGCCAGAAGGTGCGTATTCAGTTCGTTGGCCCGCTTCCGTGCCGACCGCGAACCCAGACCGCTTTCCGAAAGAGTTCCGCGCCGCGCCTTTGTAAGGGAAGGGGACTCGCCCCGCGGCTCAAGCTGCAGCGACGCATAATTCAACGGGTTCACCTGACCAAGCAGGACAAGCGCGGGTCCCGACAAGGCCGAAATGCCTGTCACCCACGCATAGGACTGATACGCATCATTCCAGCCCGCTTGTGAAACCTCATCTATCGAATCGCCGCCAAAGAAGTTCTGAAGCTTCTCATTGTTGTTCCAGAGCTCAACCATTCCGCCTTCATACAATGCAAAGGCACCAAATGCCTTCGTCGCCGCAATCACGCCGGGCGCCGAAACATCATAGGCAAAGCTCGCATCGTCTTCGTTCAGCCCGGGATATTTCGCCACGAACCGCGAGCCGATCGTCTTCTCATAGACAATCTCGTTCGTCCGTCGATCCACAATGCGATAGATCGCGTCCGTCTTGCCCGCAAAGTTGCGCCCGAATGCGTCCGTATCAAGATCCAGAAATTCAATCTGGAGCGCATACCGCGCGCCAGCGCCAGTCCGGGCCATAAGGCCCGATTGATAAAGAGCGTCGCCGACCATTGGGCGGAAGAGTTCCTGATTGGGCTCTTCAAACAAATAGTCCCGCTGCGACATGCCACTGATATAGTCCAGAACAATTCCGTGCTGGAGGCGATCCTCCGTGTACCATTTAACATAATGGGTCACCGGCAGGACAGGGCGCTGCTTTTCAAGTGTGTCCTGCTGGTTCATGAAGCCGGGCAAGCTCATGGCCGCATTCTTTGTCGGCTGGTGGTTTGCACATGCCGTCAGGCACAATGCACCTGCTCCAAGAAGTATGGCCTTCAGCATTTCAATGCCCTCAATTGATTTCGCTCAAAGAGGGATAATGTTTAAACCTTAAGAATTTTCTTCGTTGCCGCTAATGGCACGCCCGCGCCTAAACCAGCGCGCCCTTCAGCAATCCGTACCCGCAATAGATTATCCCGCAACACCCGATGATCGCGAACGGCGCGGACCAGAGGTGCCAGGCGCGTCGGCTCATGGGCCACAGGCCGCGCATGTAAAAGGCCGCCGCGGCCACGCCGAAGGCGATCCACAAGCCGGGCGCCTCCAGCGTCCGCCACAGGATCACGGCCTGGAGCAGGATAAACGCCCCCCAGAAAAAAGACGGCCGCCTTGGCCAGACCTGCGGCCCGGGCGCCGGTTTGCCGCGATGGGCGTCGCGCAGGCCGAATTCAGGGGAGGGCGAACTTTCCATGCGAATCAGAAAAACATGACACCGGAAGGTTGTGAAGCCTTATTCGCCCCAGACCCCCTAAAAACGCAACAATCGCTCATAAAACCCGCCCCATTGGCGCCCCGGTTCCAGAAGGTGCACTTCCAGAATCCAGTGGCGCGGGCGGCCGAAGGGGTCGGGGTCCGACAGGCGCGTGCGGTTGTTCGGGCTGATGCGCTGCTGGTCCTTGTCGCCCGGCCACACGGCATGCGGAAACTCCGCCACCACATGGCCCGCAATCGCCCCGCCAAACACATAGCCGTGCGCCTCGGCCATCCGGCAGGCCAGCGCATAGAGCGCCGCGCCCGTCATGTCGGGCGTCGCCTCGGCGCGCACCGCCTCGAACACGGTCTCCAGCGCGCCGACAAGTGCGTGCTTCGCCGCGCTCTCTCCGACCGCATAAGTCCGCCCGACATCCGCTTCCCATTCGGCGAACACCGGCCCGAGATCGACATAGACCGTATCGTCGGCTTGGATCACGCGCAGGGGCGGTTTGTCGTGGAACGTCGTCACCGTATTGGCCCCGGCGCGCACATTGCACTGGTGCCAGTGGCGTTCGATGCCGAACCGCTCCAGCGCCAGCACGGCAATGTCAGCGTCGACCTCGGCCTCGCTGCGCCCCGGCGCAATGATGCCCGCCGCCTCGATCGCGTCGAACAGGGTCAGCGCCTTGTCTTCGGCGTCTGTCAGCGCTTTCCAGCGCGCGTCGTCTGTCAGGGATTCCATCGGCCAAACGTATCAACAAACGTTTATATGTCAAACCGGGCGGCGAGGGGTCCGCGAAGGGACGCCGAAGGGGCACGGAATAGACAGGGAGTGGTCAGGGAATGGACTCCGACTGGACTCGCAATTCCCCGCGATGCCCCGCGGAACGCCCCCGTCGCGCCGCCCCCTTCCCTCCCATGCCCTTCCCCGCTACACGCACATCCATGCTCAAGACCCGCATCATCCCCTGCCTCGACGTGAAAGACGGCCGCACCGTGAAGGGCGTCAATTTCGTTGACCTGCGCGACGCCGGAGACCCCGTCGCCCTCGCCCGCGCCTATGACGAACAGGGCGCAGATGAGCTGTGTTTCCTGGACATTACGGCCAGCCATGAGGGCCGCGGCACGATGCTCGATATCGTCACGCGCACGGCCGAAGCCTGCTTCATGCCGCTCACCGTCGGCGGCGGCGTGCGCAGCGTCGAAGACCTTGTCGCCCTCCTGAAAGCCGGCGCCGACAAGGTCGCCATCAACTCCGCCGCCGTGGCCGATCCGGATCTCATCAGCCGCTGCGCCGCCAAGGCCGGGCGCCAGTGTGTCGTCGTCGCCATAGATGCGCGACAGACTGGAAATCATTGGGAAATTTTCACCAAGGGCGGCCGCGAACCGACCGGCATCAACGCCGTGGAATTCGCGATTGAAGCCGAAAAACGCGGCGCCGGCGAAATCCTCCTCACCAGCATGGACAAGGACGGCACCAAGTCCGGCTATGACATCCCGCTGCTCAGCGCCGTCTCCTCCGCCGTGAACATCCCCGTCATCGCCTCAGGTGGCGCAGGCCATGTCGGCGATCTCGCCCCCGCCATTCTCGAAGGCGGCGCCAGCGCCGTCCTCGCCGCCTCCATCTTCCACTTCGGTGAAGCAACCATTGCCGACGCCCGCAAGGCCCTCGCCGCCGCCGGCGCGCCGGTTAGGCCCCTCTAGGAGCGCTGCCATGACCACACCCCTCGGCCCCCTCGCCCGCCTCGCCGCCGCGCTGGAACACCTCTCCGGCACCATCGATGCCCGCGCCCTCGAAGGCGATGCCGGCACCAGCTGGACCGCCCGCCTCCTCGCCAAGGGGCCCGATGCCGCCGCCGGCAAGATTGCCGAGGAAGGCAACGAGCTGGCCGAAGCCGTCATCCGCGAGTCAGACGATAACGTGGCCTCCGAGGCCGCCGACGTGATCTACCACCTCATGGTCGGCCTGCGCGCCCGCGGCGTGCCCCTCGACGCCGTCGCCGCAAAACTCGAAGCCCGCCAGGGCACCAGCGGCCTCGCCGAGAAGGCGGCCCGCAAGGAGTAGGCCCTCCTCTCCCGGAGGGAGGGGTTTGACCGGAAGAACCACTTGACCCCTCTCCCGCTTGCGGGAGAGGGGGGACCCGCGCCCAAAGGGCGTGGGAGGTGAGGGCCTTTCCGTGCATGCACGGTCTTTCGTGCATCGACCGTGCATTATTCGTGCTTTTTCCGTGCATCGGAAGTGTCGGAAAGCGCCGCCCATTCCGGTGGGAAAAGCCGCTCCTCACATGTCCTTTACAGGCTTAAGGCGCCGCTTCGTCTGGTGGTCCTCGGCCTTGTCGCCGGTCACTTTCTGGCCCTTCATATAGTGGCGCTGCCAGCGCTCCTTCATGGCCTTTTCCTCGCCCGTCGCAAGGCGCGTATTGAAGTCGGACCGGCTCGCCACCCAGGCGTCATATTCCTTCACCAGCTCCGGATTCGTCTTCATCGATTTACGTTCCGGCTCGATCTGTTCGAGCTTCTTGTGCTCCATCAGCGTCACGAAGCAGAAGGGCTCGCCCTTGCGGAAGATCACTTCGCCGGGCCGCGTCATCGCCCAGTTCATCGTGAAGGGGAAGGGCAGCCAGTCGGTCTCGACAAGGCCCGTCAGCGGCGCAATGCCGTCCTTCGGCCAGTTCGGCGCGCCCGTCGCCCACACACCCCAGCCGGGCGGCGTGCGGAACAGGTGGCCCGTGTGGAAGGTCACGATCCCGCGCATGAAATGGCTGTCGGCAAAGCTCGCAATCGCCGCCGGGTCGCCGGTTGTCAGGAAATTGATGTCCTCTTTTTTCGGCCCGCCATTCCACTGGATCTTGATGTCCATCGGGCAGAGGATTTCCCACCCCGTGGAATTTGCCATGGTCAGCGGCAGGCAGCGATAGGGGTGGCGATCCGGAAACGCATCCATCCATTCGCGCTGGCTGCGGCCCGGCACGATTTCCGGGGCCACATCGTGAATTTTATAGCATTCGAGACGCATGGGATAAGTTTCTCCGAAAGGCTTGACGCTAAAGGAAAGTCTTGGCCCAAAGTGCAGGATGACCGCAAGCCCTGAAGACCTGTTCGCCTTCCTCGATACGCACGC
The DNA here is from genome assembly GCF_000682695.1 of Hyphomonas chukchiensis. Taxonomy (GTDB): domain Bacteria; phylum Pseudomonadota; class Alphaproteobacteria; order Caulobacterales; family Hyphomonadaceae; genus Hyphomonas; species Hyphomonas chukchiensis. The sequence goes on from NZ_AWFG01000012.1 coordinate 4,697, forward strand.
CATCGCGCACGAGACGCACTGGCATGAGCCGGTTTTCACGGTGGATGAAGGGGCTGACCTCAAGGCCGCCATGCCGGGCGTGCACACAAAGAACCTCTTCCTGAAGGACAAGGATGGCACCTTTATCCTCATCTCGGCCGAGGCTCACACGCAGATCCGTCTCAACCATCTCCACCGCCATATCGGCACCAAACGCCTATCGTTCGGGTCGCCTGAAGCACTGCTGGAACGGCTCGGTGTCACGCCGGGCTCAGTCACGGCCTTTGCCCTGATAAATGATCCGGCCTGCAAGGTCCGCTTCATCGCGGATGCGGCGCTTTTCACGGCGGACCCGGTCAATTTCCACCCGCTCATCAATACAGGCACCACCGCCATTTCGCGCGCGGACTTCACGCGTTTCGTCGCCGCAACCGGCCGCGCGCTCGAAATTGTCGACTTCGCCGCGCTCGCCGAATGAAAAAGGGGCTGCCCGTGCACAGGCAGCCCCTTCCCCCGCTGTATAGCCCCCGTAAAGCCTATTCGAACGTATAATTCATCCGAATACCCAAAACCCGCGGCGCCCCGACATAGGTATAGAATGTGCGCTCATAGACCGGTCCACCGGCATCATCTGTCAGGACCTGATTGTAGAGCGGCGTGCCGCGAACGCCTGTCTCGTAATACTCGTCGAACAGGTTGTTCACGAACAGTGAGGCCTGCCATTTGCCCGTGTCATAGACGAGCGATGCATTGGCAACCCCGAATGAATCCAGCGTAATGCCGTCGCCCAGATTGCCCGTACGCGTCAGCACATCGCTCTGCCAAGCATATCCAAAATTGGCGACCAGCTGGCCATCAAGCCCGGTGTTCGGGATCGTGTAGCTGCCGAAGAAAGAGAACTGGTCTTCCGGTGAACCCGGCAGACGGTCGCCATCACGACCATCCAGCAGTACACTGCCGAAGCCCGGCGTCGAGATCGTGCCGACAAGCCCCGGCGCCGGGGCGGTGAGCGATGCTTCGGTGTGGCTGTAGCTACCGCGAACGGTCAGGTCATCCGAAACAATCCAGTTGCCATTCAGCTCGATGCCCTTGGACTCTGCCCCGTCGGCATTCACCGTGATCGGGATCGAGGCATTGATTGTTGCCGAGCTCAGTTGAGGATCGGTCCATTCGATATAATATATGGCGCCATTCAGCGTCACACGGCCATTAGCGAATTCGGACTTGAAGCCGAGCTCATAGTTCTTGGTCGTATCTGGGCCAAACTGTGTTTCGTCGCGTGTCGAGACATCACCCGCGTTTGGTCCATATTGTTGACCCGGCACAAGCGCGCAGGCGCCCTGCTGGTTATCAGTCGGATCATAGGCAGGGCACACACCGATTCCGTTCGAGTTACCAATGCGATAGCCCTCGGATATGGTGAAGTAGGCGAGGAAATCTTCGGTGAAGTCATACGATGTATTGAACTTGAACAGCGAACCATTGTCGGCCTGTGATGTCCGCTCTGTGCCGTTCGGGCTGCCTGCAGCGAAGTCTGACTTCAGGCTGTCCTCCATGGAGCCGATGCCGACAGTCTGCAAATAGTCCGGGAAGCTGTCGAATAGCGGGAAGTCCACATCGCTGAAGGATTCCAGGTCGTACTTGTAATAGCGACCACCGACCGTGACGCTCCACTTGTCCGTGATGTCATAGCCGATCTCGCCGTAGATCGCCGATTCCTTCAACTGGGAATAGAATTGCGAATAATATTCGAGGTCATCCGGTCGGTCGAAACCGACATAGTCGGCATATCCGGGTGTGTATTCCTCCGAATAGGAGATGACGTCGGAGTCATTGTAGAAGGCTCCGACGATCCAGTTGAGGCGGCTTTCAGTTGTGGAAACAAGCCGAACTTCCTGGTTGAACGTGTTCTCGCGGCTTTTCTCATGCGTATAGGCGGTAAAAGTCGGGAACAGCTCATAGCTGTATTCCAGCGAAATCAAGAGGTCGGTCTGATCGCGCTGACCATCGTCATCATAACGCGAATATCCGGTGGCCGATGTCAGTTCGGCAAAGCCGAGGTCTGCGGTCACTTCCAGAGCGAGCAGCTGGTTCGTGATTTCGTTTGGCTCTTCGACGCGCATGCCCGATTCATATTTGCCTGCAGGCACGGTTGAGCGTGCACTGGAAATCTGACGTCCTTCAATGTCGGACTTCTGGTAATAATAGGTCAGCGTGCCATCGAGCCAGGAGACGGGCTCCCAACGCGCGGCCACGCGGCCCGAAAGGATCTGTTCGCCGTCGGCGTCCTTCACCCGCTTCAGATTGGTACCGACGTCAACCGGATCGCTGAAATCCGGATCCGGCTCCGAAACGCCAATCTCGCGCACAACGAACGGATAGTCCGTAAAGCCGCTATTATCCTCGTAATCCACCGATGCGCGCACAGCGAAATTCGGCGCAATTACCTTGTTCACCGTGAAGCCGGTATCGTAGCTGAGGTTTTCGGCTTCGAAATTCTGCGACAGCTCACCGCGCACATTCAGCATGTCGCCGTCAAATTTCGGCTTGGCCGGGATGTAGCGGATGGCGCCGCCAAGCGTGCCAGCGCCGTAAAGCGTGCCCTGTGGCCCGAGCAGAACTTCGACCCGCTCCAGGTCATTCAGCTTCAGATCCACAAACAGCGGCACTTCGCCGATATAGGTCGCAACCGTACCGCCGCCGTCATTATTGCCATCGCCGGACCCTAGTCCGTCAGCATTAAGGCCCCGCACAATAATTGGGTTGCCCTGGCGGCCACCGCGATCGACGACGTTGATGCCCGGAACATAGGCAAGCACATCAGCCAGCTCGTCAAAGCCCTGCTCCTCGATTTGCGCGCCGCCAACGGCTGCAATGTTCAGCGGCACGTCCTGCACGCTTTCAGCGCGGCGCGTGGCTGTAACCGTGATTGTCTGCGCGCGAAGTTCTGTGTCTTCTGCAGCATCCTGTGCGTGTGCAGCCAATGCAGCGCCTGCCACCAGCACAAATGCGCTTGTTGTTTTTAACAGAGTCGTCCTCATGGTGTTTCCCTCGTGATGTTTGGGTCCCGCCTCACACAAGGAATTGTCAGTACGCCACCGTCCGAGGCAAGCCGGCTGCCCACCGGACTTCTCTTTTGCCGGAACGCGCGTCAAAATGGGCAGACAGGGCATTTTCTGCCTCAAAACAGGACAGACCTGCTAAAGATGTTCCCATGATGACTTTCGGCAACACTCAGCTTCAGGAGGCCGCCGCCCGGCTGGGTGCCAGGGACTACAAGTCGGCCCATGCCATCTGCATGGATGTGCTGAGCAAGGACCCGGCCTCGGCACAGGCCTATTACCTGCTGGGCATCCTCACCGCAGACCACGCCAACCATGCCAAGGCCATCGAACTCTTCGAACGCGCCCTGCACTTCAATCCCGATCACGCCGCTGCCCTCGCCCAGATGGCGCGCAGCCACATTGCCCGCCTCAACCGCGAAGCTGCCCTGCAGGTCGCACGCGCAGCGGCCGTGCTCAAGCCAAAGGATGCCCTCACACTGGACACGCTCGGCGTCGTCTTCAGCCGCGCCGGCCTGCATGCCGAAGCCTTGCCCTTCTATGCCGCCGCAACCAAGGCCGCTCCGGACATCGCAGACTATCACTACAATCACGGCGCGGCGCTGCAGTTTCTCGGCGACATGGACGCCGCACGCGCTGCCTTCGAACGCTGCCTCGCTATCGACCCGCTCGAAACCCGCGCCCTCTCATCCATCGTGCAGATCACCCGCCAGACCGCTGAGCAGAACCGGATTGCCGAGCTGGAAGCGGCCTTCACCGCCACAAAAGACGACGCCGACCATGCCCTGCGCACCGGCCACGCGCTGGCCAAGGCCCATGAGGATATCGGCAATCCGGCTGACGCACTGGCATGGCTCGCCCGCGCCAAGGTGAAGAAGCGCCAGTTGATCCGCCATGATCCGGCCTTCGACACCGCCCTCTTCGAGGCCGCGCAATCGACTATCGATGCGCTCGGTAGCAAACCGGGATACGAAGACGCCGCTCCCATCTTCATCGTCGGCATGCCGCGCACCGGCACCACGTTGGTTGATCGTATCCTCTCCAGTCATAGCGCCATCACATCGGCCGGCGAGCTCACGGATTTCGGCCTTTGCCTCAAACGCCAGTCCGGCACCCGCTCAAACTATGTGCTTGATTCCCAAACACTGGCAGCGACCGCAAAGCTCGATCTCTCCGAGCTCGGCAAGGCTTATATGGACAGGGTGCGCGCCACGCAGAACATCGCCGGCCGTTTCATCGACAAGATGCCCCTCAATGCCTTCTACAGCGCCGTCATTCTCGCCGCCCTGCCCAATGCGCGCGTCATATGCCTGCGACGGCACCCGGCCGACACGGTGCTCAGCAACTATCGCCAGATGTTCGCGACCAGCTTTTCCTATTACAACTATGCCTTCAGCCTTGAAGACGCGGCGCGCTACTATGTCGGCTTCGACAGGATGATGAAGACGTTTGCCGGCGCCCTGCCGGCAAGCCGCTTCAGCGAAGTCCACTACGAGCATGTCGTCGCCGATATCGAGACCGAAACCCGCCGCCTGCTGGATTTCTGCGGCCTGCCTTTTGAGGCCGCCTGCCTCGCTTTCCATGAAAACGCGGCCCCGGTCGCGACCGCAAGTTCCGCCCAGGTGCGCCAGCCGCTCTATACCGGCTCGCTCGCCCGCTGGAAGCGCTATGAAGCGGGATTGGCCGACGCACTCGACATTCTCGTTGAGGCTGGCTGCATGACCTTGGGTGAACGCAGCCTCTAATGGGCACGCCAGCTATGGCGCTCGCGCAATATGCCGCTAGTCTTGGCCCACAAACAAAAAACCCTGGGGGAAACAATGAAACATCGTCGTCTCGGCAAAAGCGGCATCTACGTCTCCGACATCTGCATGGGAACCATGACCTTCGGATCTCAGACCGACGAGAAGGAAGCCTTCCGCATTCTCGATGAATGCTATGATGCGGGTATCAATTTCTATGACGCCGCGGAAAACTATCCCGTCCCGCCTGATCCCAAATGGGCCGGCCGCACGGAAGAGATCGTCGGGCGCTGGATGAAGACCAAGGACCGCGACAGCCTGATCATTGCCACCAAGGTCTCCGGCCCGTCGCATGGCTGGATCAAGTCGTCCCAGCGCGCCGGCATGACCGCCATGGACCGGCACAATATAACCCGCGCCGTGGAAGCGAGCCTTGAGCGCCTCGATACGGACTATATCGACCTCTACCAGACGCACTGGCCAGACCATGGCACAGCCTATGACGAGGCGATGGATACGCTGGACGATCTGGTGCGGGCCGGTCTTGTCCGTATTGTTGGCTGCAGCAACGAAAATGCCTGGGGCCTGATGAAAAGCCTCGCCACGTCCGAACGCCTCGGCACGGTGCGTCACCAGACGATCCAGAACAATTTCAGCCTGAACAATCGCCGCTTCGAGGACGAGCTGGCCAATATCTGCCGCAAGGAAGGCGTCAGCCTGATCCCTTATTCGCCCATCGCGGGCGGGGTCCTTTCCGGCAAGTATAATGGGGGCGCGACGCCCGAAGGCGCGCGTTTCTCCAGCTATATCAACAAGGGAGGACGTCACACGCTCATGGCGCAGCGCTTCGTCAACGAAAAGTCGCTGGCCGCTACCGAACGCTACATGGCCATCGCCGAAGAGGCCGGCATGTCACCCGTCACGCTGGCAACAGCCTGGTCGAAGCAGCATGACTTCGTCGCCTCGACCATTGTCGGCGTCAGCACCCTGGAACAGGTCGCACCCATCCTCGCCGCCGCTGACATGGTCCTCTCCGACGATGTCATGAAGGCCTGCGATCAGGTCTCCAAAGATATCCTCTACCCGATGGGTTGAGGCACAAAAAGAAACTCCCGGCCGCTTCTTGTGGCGACCGGGAGCTCATCTTCTTGCCCACCAAAACATGTATCAGTCGCTGCTCGGCGCTCCATTGGCCAGCACTTCGCGGCGGCCTGCATGGTTAGGCGCCGAAACGATGCCCTCTTCTTCCAACCGGTCGATCAGGCCCGCCGCCTTGTTATAACCAACCTTGAGCCTCCGCTGCAGGTAGGAGGTCGAGGCGCGCTTGTCGCGTACGACAATGGCGATCGATTGCGCGAACAGGTCTTCGTCATCATCACCGGTGGACGTGCCAAGCATGGCGTCCATCACGGCCGACCCCGTTGAGCCATCTTCCGGCGCCTCAAGAATGTCCATCACATAGTCAGGCTCGCCCTGTTCTTTCAGCCAGTCGACCACGGCGCCCACTTCCTCATCCGAAACGAACGGGCCATGAAGGCGTTGCGATTTCTTGCCCGGCGCCTGGTACAGAAGGTCGCCCATTCCAAGCAATTGCTCCGCGCCCTGCTCGTTGAGGATAGTGCGCGAGTCGATCTTCGTCGTCACCATGTAGGAAATCCGTGTCGGGAAGTTCGCCTTGATCGTACCGGTAATAACGTCCACGGACGGACGCTGCGTGGCGGTGATAAGGTGGATGCCTGCGGCCCGCGCCATCTGCGCCAGGCGCTGTACACAGCCTTCGATCTCCTTGCCGGCCACCATCATAAGGTCGGCCATCTCGTCGATCACGACGACAATGTTCGGAATATGGTCAACCGGCAGAACTTCCGTCTCGTGGATCGGCTTGCCGCGATCATCATAGCCGGTCTGGACCTTGCGGACCATTTCCTCGCCCGAGGCACGGTATTTCGCTGCCTTGTCGTTGAAGCCGCCAAGGTTCCGCACCCCGGCTTTCGACATCAACTCGTAACGGCCTTCCATCTCGCGCACGGTCCATTGCAGCGCGTTCACGGCCTTCTTGGGGTCCGTCACAACCGGCGCCAGCAGGTGCGGAATGCCCTCATAAATCGAAAGCTCGAGCATCTTCGGGTCGATCATGATGAACCGGCACTGCTCCGGCGTATGGCGGTAGAGCAGCGACAGGATCATCGCGTTGACGCCCACCGACTTGCCCGAGCCTGTCGTACCGGCGATCAGCAGGTGAGGCATCTTCGCGAGGTCAACAACCGTCGGCACGCCGCCAATATCCTCACCCAGCGCCATGGGCAGGCTGGCGCGGGTCGCGGTGTAGGGATCGGCCTGCAGCAACGTGCGCAAATAGACCGTGTCGCGATCATCATTCGGCAGTTCGATACCAATCGCATTCTTGCCCGGCACAACGGCCACACGCGCAGACACGGCGCTCATCGAGCGGGCAATGTCATCGGCCAGCGAAATCACGCGGGAGGATTTCACGCCCGGTGCAGGCTCCATTTCGAACAGGGTGATCACGGGGCCCGGACGCACTTCCTTGATGCGGCCGCGGACGCCGAATTCCTTCAGCACTTCGGACAGGCGCGCCGCCTTGGCGATCAGCGCTTCCTCGTCCACCGTGTCGCCGCGCTCTTCGGGCATTTGCAGCAGGTCGATCGATGGCAGGCGCGTTGCCCTGGTCCGACGCGAGGTCTTGGTCACTTTCGGTTTTGCAGAAGGCTTTGGCGCAGTCATGCGCGGGGCGCGGATCGGCACGTCCTCGACCTCTTCCAGATCATCCTCGTCGAAATCGTCTTCCTCGATATCCTCGTCGTAGATCTCCTCGAGATCTTCCTCGTCCTCGTCATAATCGGCAGGCGTCTTCTTCGGCGTGCGCAGGAAGCGGCGCGCCTCGCCGGAAAGCTCGTCATCCCCCTTCACGACGCGGGCGCGGTCATTGATGTCCGCTGGTCGGCGCTTTGGCTTCAGGAAACGGCCGAGCGACGCGATGAGGCCCACCGCGCCCTGTGCCCGCCGCGCAGCGCGCAGGCCGGACGAGGTCGCAGCCTCCTGCAGGAGGTGGGCATCCCTGCGGCGGAAACCGAGGGCCGACAGAGCGGCCCAGATCGCCACGGCGCCCAGGACAAGCCCGGCCCATGTGCCCGGCGATGGCAGTAGCAGTGCCTTGAACGGCATTTGCGCATAGTAGAAGAGTGCATCGCCCACGACGCCGCCAAGTCCCGCGCTCAGCGGCCAGGATTCCGGAACGGGCCAGCCGGCGAAACAGGCAGCCGACAGCGGCACAAAGGCTGCGCCCAGCAGCCAGCGCCGCACGCTCGGCGCGCCGATCAGCACCGCTCGCATGGCCCCGCCAATCATCAGCGCCAGACCCGCCGTCCAGCTTGACCAGCCAAAGCCCTGCCGCGCGAGGTCGGAAAAGATCGCACCCGGTCCGCCGAACAGGTTCTGTACGGCCGCATCCGTGGCCGCATTCCAGCTCGGATCGCTCGGCACATAAGAGCCCACGCTGCCGCATACGAACACGCCCGCACCGAAGGCCGCGGCGCCTGTCAGGATCCGCCACACTGGATCGCTCAGGCTCGGGGCATCGTCGTCTGTATAGGCGTAGTCAGTCATGTGTGGGGGCAACTCCGCGTTTCGAGAAGGAAGCCCCCACATTGCCGGGTCAGCCTTAACACCGCGCAAACATGGTTCATTTGAATTCTGTCGCTTGGTTAACGATTTGCGCGCCGTTTTAGCCTTCCGTTTACGCTTTGCGCGCGGGCCTGCCGGAGGCATAAATCACCCCAAAACGGTCCTCTAACACGAATTTAATGCACGTGATCGGGGAACATGCGGCCCTTGCGGCCCGTTGGTTGCGCATAGGAAACGATCAAGGAGACGACCATGAAACGCTTACTCATCATCCCCGCCACAGTTGCCCTGTTAACAGGTCTCACAGCCACCGCGCAGGAGTCTAACGAAAACGCTGACGCCGTTAAGACTTCCGCAGCCGTGATGACTGAGTCCAATGACCAGGCTTCGCTTGACGGCATGACCATTGAACAACTCAACGCCATGCAGCTCGAGCGCCTGAAGACCGCCGCGACAGACAGTGCGGATAGCGAGACCACATTCCAGGTCGCGACATCTTCCACTACCTCGGCTAACACTGATACAGCGCCGATGGACATGAATGCCACCACCGAGACTGAAACGGACATGGCCGCCAACATGTCGACCGAGACCGTGACGCCCTATGCCGACACAGAGACGACTGAAATGGGCGGACCGGATTACAAGACTGAAGCTGATGCCTCGGCACATGCCGACATGCCTGGCACGCTGGCAGACGTTGCGATGGACGACGCCCGCTTCACGACGCTTGTCTCGCTGGTCAAACTGGCCGGTCTCGACGAGACCCTCAAGAATGACGGTCCCTACACGCTTTTCGCGCCAACGAATGACGCGTTTGACAAACTGGACCCTTCCGTCGTCGCTCATCTGACGTCTGAAGAAGGCAAGCCTGAACTTGTCGCCCTCCTGAAAGGCCACGTGATCGACGGCGAATATGACGCTGCAGACATCTCGCAAGGCGAAACCAACCTGACCACGCTAGCCAGCACCACGATGGACATCGAACGTTCAGGCGACATGGTAATGGCTGATGATGTTGACGTTGTTGCGACCGACATCAAGGCCTCGAACGGTGTGATACACGCCATCGACACGGTCATCATGGAACCAGCCGATGCCGATGAAACATCCACTGACGAGATGAACACCAGTACGGAGATGTAAGGGCAATAAGCCAAGTCCATAGACTGAAGCTGAAACGCAAACATCCCGCAGCACGCTGCGGGATGTTTTCATTGCGGCAAGGAAAAACCCCGGCGAACACTCGGTTCGCCGGGGTCGATATTCTCTGGAAGGCCCCCTCAGCCCCGAGAGAATTCCGGATAGGCTTCGAGACCGATCTCCGCCTTGTCGAGACCCATTTCCTCGGCCTCGAGGCTGCAGCGGACACCCATGGTGAACTTCAGAACCAGCCAGACGACGGTCGAAGCGGCCACCACGAACACGGCTGTCAGTCCGACACCGACGGCCTGGCCGACAAAGCTCGGGTCACCGGCTTCGTTCGGCATGATCGCGCCGCCATGTGTCGCGGCAACAATGATCGTGCCCCAGATGCCGCACACGAGGTGGACAGGGATGGCGCCGACAACGTCATCGATCTTGAACTTGTCGAGCAGCGGAACTGTCAGCACGGCGAGCACACCGCCCACGCCACCAATCAGAACAGCCTGGCCCATTGTTGGGGTCAGCGGCTCAGCGGTGATCGACACGAGGCCGGCAAGGGCGCCGTTGAACACCATGGTTGCATCGACCTTGCCCTTATAAAGGACAGCTGTTGTGACCATCGCGAACAGCGTGCCACCGACAGCGGCCATGTTCGTGTTGGCGAAGATCTGAGCGACCGAGTTGATGTCGGCCACGGTGCCGGCAGCAAGCTGCGAGGCGCCGTTGAAGCCGAACCAGCCGAACCACAGGATGAATGTACCCAGCGCGGCGAGCGGAATGTTCGAACCCGGCATCGGGTGGACGACATTGCCGATATATTTGCCGGTACGCGGACCGATGATGATGGCGCCGACAAGGGCTGCCCAGCCACCCACCGAGTGAACGAGCGTCGAACCGGCGAAGTCGGAGAAGGCCCACGCGCTATCAAGATAACCGCCGCCCCATTCCCAGGACACGACGATCGGATAGATCACGGCGGTCAGGACAGCCGTGAAGATCAGGAAAGGCCAGATCTTGACGCGCTCGGCCACGGTGCCCGAAACGATCGAGGCCGCCGTTGCAACGAACACCATCTGGAAGAACCAGTCGGAAGCCGGCGCATAACCTGCTTCGCTCATCACGCTGAGGTCGCCGCCGGACCATGGGCCGGGCGTCACGCCGAGAAGACCGTTGAGAATGGTCGTGCCCGGATAGGCCATGTTGTAGCCGACAACCCAGAACATCAGGCCCGCAACAGCATAAAGGAGGACGTTTTTCGTGGACTGCATCGCAGCGTTCTTCGACCGCACGAGACCCGCCTCGAGCATGCAGAAGCCGGCCGCCATGAACATGACAATGATGCCGCCGATGAGAAACAGGTAACTGTTGTCGACATAGGCGCTTGCGCTGCTGTTGACGGTTTCCTCAAGCGCCGCAAGCCGTGTTGCGACATCGTCCTCCTGGGCGTAGGCGAGGACCCCCGCCGTAAGCGCGACCGGCAGCAATGCCGCACCGCGTATCCATCTTCCAATCGACTGACCCATCAGGCCCCTCCTTCGTCAATGACACTGGAGCTCGGGACCCCCCGCGCTCTCCCAAATGTGATATGATTGAGGCGCTCACGGAAAGTCGCTTGCCGCGCAGGGGTCAGGCCGGATTCTGAGCTTGGGTGGTCAATCACTGTGCAGTGTTGCGGCCAATCGCCCAAAACTAGGTCATCGCTGGACGGCTTGGTTACTCCACCCTAACTAGGGAGCATGACTGAAATCCCTGACTCCCCCTCCCTGAAGGTTGAATTGGCCATTATCGGTGCCGGCCCGGTCGGAACATCGCTGGCCATTCTCGCTGCACGCGCCGGATTCGCGACACTGCTGGTGGATGCCCGCGACCCGGACGCGACGCCACCTCAGGACACACGGAATTTTGCCATTGTGCGCGGTAGCTGGCGCCTGCTCGGCGCGGCGGGCGTCCATCAGGCCCTCGCCGGACAGACCGAACCCCTGCTGGGACTGGAAGCGACAGATGGCGGGCGTCACTGGTTCGGCGCGCCCTCTGTCCTGTTTGATACAGTGGACCTTCCAGAGGATGCGCAGGGCGAACCGCTCGGCCAGATGGTACCGGCCGGCGCCCTTCAGGCCGCTCTCGATACGGTTGCGGCGGATGAGCCAAATCTCACCTGGTGGCGCAACACACGCTTTGCCGGTCTCACGACCGGCCCCGCCAGTGCGCACATCACCATGGAAGACGGACGCACCGTCGCGGCTGGCCTCGTTGCGGCCTGCGACGGGGTCAATTCCGGCGTCCGGAAGGCCCTCGGTATCACCACCGAAGGCCGCGCCTACGGCAAGTCGGTTTTTGCGGCAGATGTTAAGCTTTCCCGCCCGCATGAGGGCCTCGCCCGGCAATTGTTCACGCCCGAAGGCCCCTTCGCCACCCTGCCTCTGCCCGGAAATCGTGCAAACCTCGCCTGGTACATGAAGACCGGCGCCGCCGAAGCCATGGCGAAACAGCCGGTCGAAGCCATTGAAGCCGAACTCAACGCAAGGTTCTCAGACTTTGCCGGGAAGATGACCCTCGACGGTCCGCACCTCGCCTATCCGCTCCATCTCCAATTGGCGACAAGGCTCGTCGCCCAGCGCGGCGCCCTGCTGGGTGATGCTGCCCACCGGATCAACCCGCTGGCCGGTCAGGGCCTCAATCTTGGTTTCAAGGATGTCGGCGCCCTTATAGATGTGATGACGGAATCGCGCTCGGTCGGGCTTGATCCCGGCTCCGACACCTCGCTGCAGCGCTACCAGCAATGGCGCCGGTTTGATGCAGCCGCTGCCGCCATGTTCATGGATGTCGTCGACCGCGCCTTCTCGAACGACAATGCGCTCCTGAAACCGCTGCGCGGCCTCGCGCTTACGGCAGCAAATCGTCTTGGCCCCATCCGCCGCGCCATGGCCCGTCAGGCCAGCGCCGACCAGCCGGCCCTGCCCAGCCTGATGCGCTAGGCGCCCACCGTCAGCCGCCGCAGCAGGTCCCACGTATAAAGCCCGCTCGAATGGCCATCGGAAAAGAAGATGCGCAGCGCATAGCGACCCACCGGTTCGGCGCGCTCCACCTTGATGTCTGCTGGAACGGGCGCTTGAACAGGTTTTGGCCCGGAGCCATGCCCCTGCACTTCGGCGGACGGGCTTTCCTCGCGCAGGCGCACATAATCCACTGCGCCGGACGTTCCATCATCAAACGCGGCGACAAGTTCGCCAGCGCCGCGCCGGAATGTCAGCCGGACGGGCCAGGCTGGCTGGCTCATGCCACATCCCCGCCATCCATGTCGGCATTCAGGTCGCGCGCCTCATCCACCAGCATGATCGGAATGCCGCCGCGGATCGGATAGGCGAGACCCGCCTTCTTCGAGATCAGTTCTCCGGCGGCACGGTCATAGCTCAGCGGCTGACGTGAGACCGGACAGATCAGGATCTCCAGCAGGCGCGGATCGACGCCCGAGGCGCGTTCGGTATTGGCCGGTGTCTCGTCGCTCATGGCGCGTCCTATTGCATCGTGCCGCCGGCATCATTGCCGGGGACATCCATCTTCAGCAGCGTAATGAGCGTTTCGGCCCGCGCTTTCAAGGTCGGTGCCTCGATCAGCGCCTGTTTCTCCATCGTCGTGAACGGGCAGCCCGAACAAAGCGCATTCACCAGCGTCTCGATCGGCGCTTCTTCCACAGCCGACCAGTCGGCATGCATCTGGTTGATCTCGACATAGGCCCGCAGGGCCCCGAGCAGTTTCTCGCGGCTTGGCAGCGACACGTCCGTCGCACTGACCAGATCGCCCGCAAACGGCTCCCAGTCCGGCGTCACCTGCCGGTAGGGCGTCATCACATGCAGCTCCTGCGCAATGCCAAAGCGCGCAATGCCCGTCAGCGTGATCAGGTAGCGTCCGTCATCGGTTTCCGAATAGGAGGTGATCCGCCCCGCACATCCTACCATGGCAAGGTCAGGCCGCGCCTTGTCCCCGCCCATGGCCTGAACCATACCGATCAGGCGCGTGCCCGACATCGCATCGTCCACCATGTTGAGATAGCGCGGCTCGAATATGTTCAGCGGCAGCGGCCAGCGTGGGAATAACAGCGCGCCCGGCAGCGGAAACACCGCCAGCGTACCCGGCAGGTCGCTTGTCTTCCTGTAATCGCCAGCGCTCATCGGTCCAGGTTTTGACTCCATCATTCTCTACAAGATGGCCCGAAAGGCCGATCAGGCAAACATCAGCGATGCCAGACGCCGGCGACCTTCAACAGTGGCCGGGTCTGTCGGGCCGGCAGCCTCGAATACCTGCAGCAGCTTTTCCTTCGCCTTGCCGCCTTCCCAGTCGAGCTTCGCACCGAGAATGATCAGCAAATGGTCGATTGCATCCTTGTAGCGCGTGGCACCGGCATATTTCTCCGCCAGCTCGAACCGTTTGGCATGATCGTTCGGCGCGGCGGTCACCGCCTCAAGCGCCTCGTCAAACTCGCCCGGCGCAGGCGCGTCAGCCATCATCTCGATGGCTATGCGCACGCCCTTCACGCCTGAATCGTGCTTCTTCGACTCCGGCACCATGTCCAGCGTCGCCGACGCGCGCGCCTTGTCACCATTGGCGAGATAACAGCGCGCGAGACCGGCAATCGCCGTCACATTCTCCGGGTCTTCCTGGATCACGCTGGCATAGATCTGCGCCGCGGTGCTGATATCGCCCGCCTGGCTGGCTGCTTCGGCCTGCGCCAGCGCTTCGGCAATCACCTGCGCACTGTCCGTGCCGCTCAGCAGCTTGTCGATGAAACCCTTCACCTGGCTTTCCGGCAGCGCGCCCATGAACGCATCGACCGGGCGCCCCTTGTCAAACGCATAGACCGCCGGGATGGACCGCACGCCGAGCTGGCCCGCATAGGCCGGGTTCTCGTCAATATTGATCTTCACCAGCTTGACCGCGCCCTTCTTGCCCTCGACGACGCGTTCGATCACCGGGCCAAGCTGCTTGCACGGGCCGCACCACGGCGCCCAGAAGTCAACGATCACGGGCTGCGTGTTCGAGGCTTCAACAACGTCCGCCATGAAATCCTGGTCGGTACTGTCCTTGGTATTGAGCGCGGCGATGTCCATGGCAGGGGTTCCTTTATATACGGGCCAAAGATGGGCCTCTGGGGCCGATTTCGCAAGCAGGCACTGTGCGAAGTCCGGAACCCGGCCTGAGCACCCGGTGTTCATCCGGCGGTCGGTTTGGCCCCCGGGGCCTGCCAGCATGAACAGGGCCCAACGAAAAGCGGCCGAAATACCTTTATCCGGCCCTGTTTAGGTGGGGTTCAGCCCATTAAGTTTAAGCCCATGGTCATAAGGAGGCCGAAACGATGATGAACTTGCTCACGACCCTAGGCGCAGTCACGGCGCTGGCCACTGCGCCGCTTGCCGTATCCCTGCAGGGCGCCGCCCCGGCTGCGCCTGCCATCGCCGCACCTGCCACTACCGGCGCCCTCTCGGCGACCGAGCGCAGCGCCATCCTGAAAGAGGTCGCCAAGGCCCTGTCGGACGTAAAAACCGCCAAGGGCAAATTCGAGCAGGTCGCGCCCGACTATTCGGAATCGACCGGCACATTCGCCATCTCGCGCCCCGGCAAGGTCCGCTTCGACTATAACGACCCGACGCCGATCCTGATCGTCAGCGATGGCGCCACAGTGGCCATGCAGGACAGCGAACTGGAAACCACCGACCGCGTGCCGCTCAGCTCCACGCCGCTCGCCCTGCTCCTCGACGACAATCTCGACTTCGAACGTGAAGCCCAGGTGCTCGACGTGATCCGCACCAATGGCCGCATCGGCGTCACCCTGCGTGACCGCTCAGGCGAGATGGACGGCACGCTCACGCTAGTCATGTCGGACGTCACCAAGGAGCTGCTCGGCTGGCGCACGGAAGATTCCGGCGGCAACATCACCTCGGTACAATTGTCTGATGTGGAATATGGCAAGAAGCTCAATCCGCGCCTCTTCATCATGAAGGATTTCGACGACGATTAGGCGCTTTCTGCAGCCATTAAAGCGGCTCGGATGAAGTCGGGACCGTCGCAAAAGTTTCAAGAACTCAAAAAGGCAAGTGTCTAACGTTTATTTTACTTGAAAATTCTGCAGGGAGTGACATCTTTGCAACTGTCGATGAAACGGAAATACCCCGCGCAGCACTTGACCCCCCGCTGTGAACCAATCCGCGACATCGCCGCCGGAATTCCCTTGCCGGCGAGACGTTGAGACCCGCGTCAGGCGCGCCCGAACTCCCCCGCGTTCGGGCGCGTTGACGTTTCAGGGATCAGTGCTAGGCAGACCCCATGTCAAAGCCTCTCAAGATTGTCAGCTGGAACATCAACTCGGTCCGCCTGCGCGCCCCGAATGTCGCTGACTTCGTCACCGCCGAAGCGCCCGATGTCATCTGCCTGCAGGAAACCAAGTGCCAGGATGGCGAATTCCCGGAAAAGCAGTTCCGCGAAATGGGCCTGCCCCATCTCGTGCTGAACGGACAGAAAGGCGGCCATCACGGCGTCGCCATCGCCTCGCGCTTTCCGCTTGAGCGCGTTGACGTGCCGGACCTCTGCCGCCACGGCCATGCCCGCGCCATTGCGGCCCGCGTCAAGGGCATCGAGATCCACAATATCTACCTGCCCGCCGGCGGCGACGAGCCGGACCCCGTCATCAACGACAAGTTCGCCCACAAGCTCGACTTCCTCGAAAAGCTCGGCCCCGGTTACAAGAAACTGAAGAAGATCCCGCGTATCCTCGTCGGCGACCTCAACGTCGCCCCGCATGAGAACGATGTCTGGTCGCACAAACAGCTCCTGAAAATCGTCTCCCACACGCCGGTCGAAACGGAGTCCCTCGAACATTCGCGCCAGACCGCCGGCTTCGCCGACATTGCCCGCATGGCCGTGCCCGATGAACAGAAGCTTTATTCCTGGTGGAGCTATCGCGCCAAGGACTGGGCCGCCTCCAACAAGGGCCGCCGCCTCGACCATATCTGGGCCAACCCGGAGGCCCTGCCCGACACGAAGATCGACACCTACCGCGTCCACCTCGCCTGGCGCGGCGGCTGGAAACCCTCCGACCACGCACCAATCAGCGTGAAGGTAAGCGTTTAGGGTGCTCCCCCCTTCCCCCACACGCCACAGTCCCGGCGAAAGCCGGGACGGCAGGCAATTGGAAAAAGGAAGAACCGCATGAGACCCCGGCTTTCGCCGGGGATGCTGACCAAACCTGAGGCCTCACATCAAGGCTGCAGCCGATACCCGCCCGCGTCCGTCAGCAACAGGCGCGCATGGGCCGGGTCCGGCTCCACTTTCTGCCGCAGGCGGTAGATATGGGTTTCCAGCGTGTGCGTCGTGACAGCGGCATTGTAGCCCCAGACTTCCGACAACAGCTCCTCACGCGCAACCGATTTGCCGCCCGCGCGGTAGAGATATTTCAGAATATTGGTTTCCTTCTCCGTGAGGCGCACCTTGCGGCCCTCGGCGGTCACCAGCAGCTTCATCGACGGGCGGAAATCATAAGGGCCGACCTGGAAGGTCGCGTCTTCCGACTGTTCGAAACTGCGCAAATGCGCCCTGACGCGCGCCAGCAGAACGGAAAACTTGAACGGCTTGGTCACATAATCATTCGCGCCGGAATCGAGCCCGAGGATCGTGTCGGCATCCCCGTCCTGGCCCGTCAGCATGATGATCGGCGCGCGAACGCCCTTCTGCCGCATCACCTTGCAGGCCTCGCGGCCATCGAGGTCCGGCATGTCCACATCGAGCAGGACCAGGTCGATCCGCTCATTGACCGCAAGCTCGATCCCCTCGCGGGCATTGGCCGCCTGCAACGTCTCGAACCCATCATGCAACTCAAATTGTTCCGCCAGCGCTTCACGCAGGTCGGAATCATCATCGACAAGCAGGATTGTCTTTTTTGCAGACATTATGGCGCTCCATTCGCTCCAAATTCGTCTTGCACATATCCAAGACACGCAAGGATGTCATAAGAATGTGCCGGAAAGGCGATCACAACACAGGGAGATGCGCGTGAACAGCCACTTCATAGCCCGGTCAGATGGCAGTTTTTTCGGCATGGACGTGTCCTGCCGCTGCGCGCTGGGCGTTGGCGGCGTGATTGGCGCTGACCTGAAGCGCGAAGGCGATGGCGCCTCCCCCATCGGCATCTGGCAGACGCGCCGCCTCTTCTACCGGCCGGACCGCACCCAGCCGCCCGAAACCCGCCTGCCCAAAGTCCCCCTCCGCGCCCACGATGGCTGGTGCGATGCGCCGGATGATCCCCTCTATAACCGCCCGGTCAGCCTGCCTTACCCGGCCTCAGCCGAAAAACTCTGGCGGCCCGACCATGTCTACAACCTCATCGTCGAGCTTGGGTATAATGACGCTCCCCCGGTCCCCGGCCATGGCAGCGCGATTTTCCTGCATCTTGCCCGCGAGGCCTACCAGCCGACCGAAGGCTGCATCGCACTCGCCGAGCCGGACCTGCGCAATGTCCTGCGCTTCCTGACGCCGGAATCCGTGATCGAGATCGCCGTCTAGCGCGCCCCGAAAAGCGCCGTCCCGACGCGCACATGGGTCGAGCCAAAACTGGCGGCGACGGCATAATCGCTGCTCATCCCCATCGAGAGGCCCGTCAGGCCATGGCGTTTGGCGAGCTTGGCCAGCAGCGCAAAGTGCGGCCCGGCGGGCTCATCAACCGGCGGAATGCACATCAGGCCCTGCACATCGAGCCCGCATTCCTCCCGGGCGCAGGCCAGTAACGCCTCCAGATCATCCGGCAATACGCCCGCCTTCTGCGGTTCCTCGCCCGTGTTCACCTGAATGAACACCGGCACACGCCGCCCGAGCTTGTCCATGGCCTTGGCCAGCGTCCGCGCCAGTTTCTCGCGATCGAGCGTCTCGATCACATCGAACAGGGCGACCGCATCGTCCGACTTGTTGGTCTGCAGCGGGCCGATCAGTCGCAGTTCCAGGTCAGGATAGTCTGCACGCCGCGCCGCCCAATGGGCTTGCGCCTCCTGAACCTTGTTCTCGCCGAACACGCGCTGGCCAGCCGCCAGCATCGCCTCAAGCTTCTCGTCAGGTTGGGTTTTCGAAACAGCAACGAGCACCGGCGCCGGATTAACCGCCGCCGAAAGCTCCGCCAGAATCTCGCTGCGCCGCTTGGCAAGTGTGAGGGAAACCGTATCAGTCATGCTGATGACGTTGAAACGCCAATCCTCGCCAAAGCGCAAGCTCATGACCGCTGCCCGCATTGCCGCAGCGCACCTCCCAGCCGGCTTGCCGCCGGTGTTTTTCCTCACCGATCCGCAAAGAACGCCCGATCCGGCCAGCATAGCGCGCACGCTCCCCGAAGGCTGGGGCATCATCCATCGCCATTTCGGTGCAGCAGATGCGTCATTTGTCGGGGCCCAGCTCGCAGCCATCTCTCGCCAACGCCACCTGCGCCTGCTGATCGCCGCTGATCCTCAGCTCGCCCTTCAGGTCGGCGCTGATGGCGTGCACTGGCCGCATGCCCGCTTGGCCCAGTCCCGCCAGTGGAAAGACCGGATGGGCCTCATGACCGCCAGCGCGCACTCGCCCGCAGAGCTGCGCGCCATCGCCGGTTTCCCGATTGATGCAGCGCTCGTCTCGGCCATCTTCCCGTCCGCCAGCCCGTCTGCTGGCAAACCGCTCGGTGCGCCGGCATTGCGCCGCCTCGGCCAGTCTGCGCCCTGCCCCATCTACGCACTCGGCGGTGTGAATGCAGGGAACGCTGGCAAGGTCGCGCCCTTCGCAGGGCTCGCGGCGGTCGACGGGCTCATGCAATAGAGCGCATCAACCGCCCTCGGCCGGTGTGCCCAGAATCGCGATCATGAAACCGAGAATGGCGAGGCTGGCATAGAGCGCCGTCTTTCGCTTGTGCCCCAGCACCCGGTGGGCTGACACCGCCGCAATCGCCGACTGGACGCCGTAATAGATGGCAAAGGCGCGCGACGCGTAGGAGATGATCTCGAACAGGTCGACGGTCCAGGTAAACACAAGGCCAATGCCGACAAGGATCGCATAGGCCTGCCGCTCGCTGACCAGTCCGCCCGTCAGCTCGGCCACCAAGCCGCCCGAGCCGCTCGTATCCGCAATCGCCGCGCTGAACTGCGCGGTCAGCGCAGCTGCAACCAGCAGGAAAGGCAGGATCGGCGCGACGACTTTCATCATGTCGATGATCGCAGTCTCTTCCAGATGCAGCTCATTGCCCTGAAACACATAGGCCACGAAGCCGATATAGATCATGTAGATCGCCGAAGAGACCAGTTGTGCGAGCCTCATCGAGCGTATCCGCGTGAGATGGTCGTAGGTGGTGCCAAGATAGCGCGATGTCTCGAAGCCCTGCACGGTCACGATCAGGCCGAAAGCCAGCGAGATCGCCGCCCAGCCGGATGCCCTGGGCTCCAGAAACACTAACTTGTCGGTGCTCGCTTCTTTGCCGAAGAAAATGGCGAGCCCAACCAGCAGGCCGAGAATGATCGCCAGCTTCACGCTGACCGATACCTGCTCCATGCGCTCCAGCGCGCGAAAGCCCTTGAACCAGCCAACGGCCAGGATCAGGAGCATGACGACGCTGGTCAGGATGCGGGCGGAATACTTTGTGTCCCATGGCGTCAGGCTGACGCCGAAGGCACCGAACAGGTTCAGGTAATAGGCAACCGAAATGACGTAAGCGAGTGCAAGGGTCCATGAACCACCGATCTCAAGCCGGGCCACGAACTTGTCCGGATCTTCGTCATGCTCACCGCGCAGCCGGATATTGTGCCGGATCGCCCCGCCAAACAGGTAGGCACCGGCGCAAAGCGCCAGCATGATCAGCGGCGCGTATTTTCCGTACTGGAAATCAAGGATCGGTCCGAGGACCAGGAAGCCGCTGCCGATGATCGAAGCGAGCGGCGTCATGGTGGCGCGCCAGAGCTTCACATTGGCCACGCGAGGCCACAGGAGGACAGCGCCCGCTATCAGCGTGACGACGAGGATCAAGCCATTCACAAACATGGCGCCAACACTCATCATCCCCGATTGCGCGCCCGTGCGGACCGTGGCGCCTGAATAGGCACAGGCCTAAACCCGGTCGCAAGCCTCAGGCAACATGTAAAAGGCCGCCGGTCATGCGATGGCCAGATCAAAAGAAGGGAAAATCAGAACTTGAAGGCGGACTTGAGCCGGATACCGGTTTCGACCTGATTGTCTTCCCACTGGGTGGAATCATTCAGACGTTCGGCACCGAGGCTGACTTCACCACCGACCGAAAAACGGGGTGTCACGCGGAACGTGGCGCCAGCCTGCATCTGCTCACGCGGCAGGGGCGACGAGTTCGGGCGTGTCAGCATGTCGAGATTAAGCTGCCAGCGTGTGTTGCCACCGAACTGGACCGAGAAATCATCGGTTGGTTCCGGTTGCCAGACTGGCTTGGTGTCCGCAGGCTTTGGGCGGGCAAACTGGCGATACCAGTCAGCCTCTGCGGCCTTGCTTTCGGAAAGGGATGGTGCATCGACCTTCATCGCGCCCTCTGCCATAGCCGGATCGGCCATGGCTGGCATTGCCAGCACAGCCGAGAACAGCATGAGAGAGAGGACCAAGCCCGATTTCATATTCTGCACCTTACCCGTAACAAGAATAGTCAGCGGGCCCAGTAAATAGAAGATTAACATTCCGTGAGGCGGCTAAATTAAAGCGATAGTGTGATTTCTAACACAATACCGTCCGCCGAATCCTCCTTTTGAGGCACTCCGAGGGGCAAAGCTCGCCTTACGCGACTTGTCTGGCTCCGGTATCCCCCTGTAACACGCAGGCTGTCGGTAAGTTCCTTGGCAGCGCCAAGGCTCCATGATTCGCTTGTCAGCCCAGTCAGGTCGTCCGTTGCCTCGCCATAGTCGGCACCGAAGACCATCGAGAAGGCCTGTTTGGTGGCCCCGATCGTCCAGGCGGAATAGTCGCCCGCACCTGAATCCAGGCCATTATTGCTGCCGAGCAGACTCGCGCCCAGCGTGATCGTCTCGAACTCCGCCGATGCCCCGGCCGACCATGTTTCCACTGTGCCATATATATCCGGTCGCAGGGACGAGCTGACATCCGCCCGGCTATAGGCGAGCGCCCCGCGCAACCGGACACCGCTCTCGCGCAAGCGCCGCGAGACATTGATGGCCGCTTCAGCCGCTGAATCGACACTGATTTGCGGATTACCCGCGACCTGGCGCTCCGGATCGCGGTCCAGTCCGCGCACATCGGCCGTCGGCGTATAAGAGACCCCGGCCCGGACACCCAGGATACGCGGGCTGGCATAGCTGACCTTCAGCGCCGGTCCTGTCAGGTCATTATCAGTGCGAATATAGGCCCGGCCGGTCGGGTCGAGCACCGGATTGGCCGTGCTGGCCTTGAGGAAGATGCTGGGGGCGCCTTCGTAAAATCGCGCGGCCACGCCTTTGTCGCGGCCCAGCCGCACCTCGCCATAGCCCCCTTCGGCATAGACATAGGCCTGTTCCAGCTGGCCCCGCGTCCCGACCTGCTCATAGCCAGTCCCCGCCGCAAGGCCGCTGAAGGCGCCCTGCCCCAGCCCGAAATCACCCCCGCTCACGCCGCTGAA
This sequence comes from Hyphomonas chukchiensis, assembly GCF_000682695.1. Classification (GTDB taxonomy): domain Bacteria; phylum Pseudomonadota; class Alphaproteobacteria; order Caulobacterales; family Hyphomonadaceae; genus Hyphomonas; species Hyphomonas chukchiensis. The sequence goes on from NZ_AWFG01000012.1 coordinate 26,893, forward strand.
GCCCGCCCTGTGGGGATTGTCGTGCTGCAGCTCAAGCCGGCCGACGGCGCCAATCTCGAGGCCATTGTCCAGAATCCGGTTGGTCGAGAGATTGAAAGCGGCTGCCCAGGTCACCGGCGCATCTTCAGCGCTCGACGCGGCGACCGCCACATCGGCCCCGGCTTCGGTTTCCCAGACCTCCCAGTCCTCCTGGGCTATGGCCTGTCCGGCCAGCGGGCCCAGCACGGCCAGCAGTGTCAGTGGTTTCCACATGGTTTCTCTCCTGCAAACCCCTTGCGCCCTCTACGGCATATCAGCACTGGCGAGCCCCGACTCCCCTTGTTATACAAACCCTCGTCAACAAGGTCTTGCACTCAGGAACAATCTTCATGGTCAAACACATCCTCACCGCCGCCATGGCTGGCATGCTGATCGTTTCCGGCTGCCAGTTCGGCGGCAGCAAGTCCAACGATGCCAGCATCACCCAGAAAAATGTCGGCACTGTGAACCCTTATCTCTGGCGCGCCACGCTGGACACATTCGAGAACATGCCCCTCGATAAAGCCGATCCCGTAGGCGGCATCGTCAATTATGACTGGAAGTCCTTCCCGGACTCGCCGGACGAGCGCATCAAGGCTACTGTCTACATTCTCGATACGCGACTACGCGCCGATGGCGTCAAGGTTTCGGTCTTCCGCCAGACCAACACAGACGGCACCTGGACCGATGCAACCGTCGACCCGGAAACCGGAATCCAGCTTGAGAACAAGATCCTTCAACGTGCGCGCACGCTCAAGGCTTCACAGATCGGCTAGAAAGCCACAAATCATACGTCTTTAAAGGAGCGGGACATGGCCACCCGTTATGATCCGCAGGCCGCGGAAAGCAGATGGCGTGCCGAGTGGGACGCAGCAAACCTGTTCAAGGCGAAATCACCGGCCGAGGCCGGGGATGCGCCCAAGGCATACATCCTCGAGATGTTCCCCTACCCGTCCGGCCGCCTGCACATGGGCCATGTGCGCAACTATGCCATGGGCGATGTCGTTGCCCGCCACCGGCGCGCCAAGGGCTATAACGTGCTCCACCCGATGGGCTGGGATGCGTTCGGTATGCCCGCCGAGAACGCGGCCATGCAGCGCGGCGTCCATCCCGGCAAATGGACCTACCAGAATATCGACGCGATGCGGGCCCAGCTGAAGAAGCTCGGCCTGTCGCTCGACTGGAGCCGCGAGTTCGCGACCTGCGACCCGGACTATTATGGCGCCCAGCAGGGCCTCTTCCTCAAGATGCTGGAAAAGGGCCTCGTCTATCGCAAGGCCAGCAAGGTGAACTGGGATCCGGTCGACAACACGGTCCTGGCAAACGAGCAGGTCGTTGACGGTCGGGGCTGGCGTTCCGGCGCCATCGTCGAGCAGCGCGAACTGACCCAATGGTTTTTCCGCATCACGCAGTATGCCGAAGACCTGCTGGAAGAAGTCCAGAAGCTCGAGCGCTGGCCCGAGAAGGTCCGCACGATGCAGGCCAACTGGATCGGCCGGTCGGAAGGCCTGCAGATGCGGTTCGAATTCGCAGGCAATGCCCCGGCGAACTATGAGAAAGGCGTCGAGATTTTCACCACGCGCCCGGACACATTGTTCGGCGCGAGCTTCATTGCGCTCTCACCTGATCACCCGCTCGTGCTGCAACTGGCCGAAGGCAACAACGCGCTCACGGCGTTCCGCGCCGAGTGCGCTGCTGTCGGCACAAGCGAAGAGGCCATCGAGAAGGCCCCGAAGCTCGGCTTCGATACAGGCCTCACCGTGCAGCATCCGTTCGAAGCCGACCGCACATTGCCGGTCTGGGTCGCGAACTTCGTGCTGATGGGCTATGGCACGGGCGCCATTTTCGGCTGCCCGGCGCACGACCAGCGCGACATTGAATTTGCCCGCAAGTATGGCCTCTCGGTCACGCCGGTTGTCCTGCCGCCCAACGCAGACGCCGCTACATTTGACGTCGAAGACGATGCCTATACCGGCCCTGGCACGATCTTCCATTCAGGCTTCCTCGATGGCCAATCCATCGACGATGCCAAGCGCATGGCAATCGCCAAGATCGAATCCATGGGCCTTGGCGAAGGCAAGGTGAACTATCGCCTGCGCGACTGGGGCGTCTCGCGCCAGCGCTATTGGGGCTGCCCGATCCCGGTTATCTATTGCGAAACCTGCGGTATCGTTCCGGTTCCGGCAGCTGATTTGCCTATCCGTCTGCCCGACGACGTCACCTTCGACGTCCCCGGCAACCCGCTGGAGCGCCACCCGACCTGGAAGCACACGACCTGCCCGAACTGCAACGGCAAGGCCCGCCGCGAGACGGACACGCTGGACACGTTCGTTGACAGCTCCTGGTATTATGCGCGGTTCGCCAGCCCCGACGACCTGGAAGAGCGCGCCTACTGGCTGCCGGTCGACCAATATGTCGGTGGCGTCGAGCATGCCGTGCTCCACCTGCTCTACGCCCGCTTCTTTGCCCGCGCGATGCGCGATGTCGGCGAGCTGGACCTGCCCAGCGGCGAGCCGTTCGCGGGCCTCTTCACGCAAGGCATGGTGACACACGAAACCTACAAGTCAGACAGCGGCGTCTGGCTGGAACCATCGGAAGTCGAACAGCGCGACGGGACCTGGATCGAGATTGCGACCGGCGCGCCCGCGAGCGTCGGCCCGATCGAGAAGATGTCAAAGTCGAAGAAGAACACGGTCGATCCGGATGCCATTATCGGGGCCTTTGGCGCCGATATTGCCCGCTGGTTCGTCCTCTCGGACTCCCCGCCTGAACGCGATGTGGAATGGACACAGTCCGGCGCTGAAGGTGCAGCCCGCTTTGCGCAGCGTATCTGGAGCGTCTTTGATGCCCTGCCCGAAAACGGATCTTCCGCTATTGGCTCAGATGATGGCTCAGTCGCTTTGCACAAAACATCGCACAAAGCCGTCGCCTCCATCGACAAGGCCATTTCCGATTTCCGCTTCAACTCAGCCGTTGCAACGATCTATGAATGGGTCACTGCGCTGAAAAAGGCTGAAACGGGGTCGGACGTACTTGTCGGCGCGCGCATGGAAGGCGCCTCCATGCTGGCACGCTGCCTGACCTTGTTCATGCCGCACCTGGCTGAAACCTGCTGGGAACGCATTGGCGGCGAAGGCTTCGTCTCGGCTGCGGTCTGGCCCGAGCCCGAGCCCGCCCTGTTGGTCGACGACAGCGTTACGATGGCTGTTCAGGTAAACGGCAAACGCCGCGGCGAAATCACTGTCGCGAAGGACCTCGCGAAGGAGGCCGTAGAGGCCGCTGCCTTCGCGGATCCGGAAGTTGCCGCCTTCCTCAATGGCAAGGACGTCAAGAAAACCATTGTCGTTCCCGGCCGCATCGTGAATATCGTGGTGGCATGAAACACTTCCTCGCCGCCTTCGCCATGCTCACCCTGAGCGCCTGTGGCTTCCAGCCGGTCTATGCACCGGGCAATAGCGCACTGGCCGCAGGCGGGCCCATTACGGTTGAGCCGATCAGCGGACGGTCCGGCTATGTGTTGCGGCGGGCGCTTCAGCAAGAGCTGGCGATCGGCCTGCCGGGCGTTACAGAGCCTGCGACGCTCAACGTGGTCCTGAACGAGAACCTGACGCGGCTGGCCTTCAAGCCGGATGGCGCCGCCTCGCGCTCCAGCCTCTCGGCCACAGCGCGCTATGTTCTCGCCCGGGACAATTCAGCCATTTCAGGCTCCGCCGATGCGGAGACTGACTTCTCGGTGCCGTCCCAGCCCTATGGCGATATCGCCGCCCAGACCAGCGCCGCGGATCGCACCATGCGCGAACTCGCCAAGCATATCGTGCAGGATCTGCGTCTCCAGCTCATGGCTGACTGATGCTGCTAAAGGGCAAGCACGCTGTCGCTTTCGCTCGCAGGCCTGATCCCGCCATCTGGTCTGTGCTGGCTTTCGGCGAAGACGAGGGCCTTGCAAGTGACGCCGCCAGCAGCCTGATCAAGGCGTGGAAGCCCAAACTGGGTGAGCTGGAAGTCACCGTCCTCGACGATGACGCCATCAAGAAGGACCCGTCCCTCCTCTTCGACAATCTTGAAGCCGTCTCCCTGCTCGGCGATCCGCGTGCAATACGTATACGGACGAGCGGAGACAAGATCGCCGCGCTGCTTGCTGAAGCCTTGGCCGAAGGCGACAAGCGCCCGGACCGCTATGCCGCGCGGCTGGTGATCGAGGCGGGATCGCTCGCATCCAAATCGAAGCTACGTGCTGCGGCGAGTGGTGCCCAGAATGCGGCCTGCCTCCAGCTGTTCGCAGATGAGGCCGGCGATATTGAAGAGCGCGTGAAAACGGCTCTGCTGGAAGTTGGCGCAACAATCGATGCAGCCGCGCTTCATGCCTTCACCGGCGACCTGCCCGGCCATCGCGGCATCGCCAATGCCGAGATCGAGAAGCTGGCGCTCTATGCGCGCGGGCTGGGGCGCGATGTGTCGCTTGGCGATATCCGCTCCCTCTCTGCGACAGATATCGACCACAACCTGTCAGCCGCTATCCGTGCGGCGCTGGATGGCAACCTCGTCGCCGCCAATGTCGCGCTGCAACGTCTTGAGGTGGCAGGCACATCGGCCATCTCGATCCTGCGTGCGCTGCAAAGCGAAACCCTGCGCATGCTCGATGCGCACAAGCGCATGGCTGCCGGTGAAGGCGCCCCCGGCATGAAGCTGCGCCCGCCTGTCTGGCAGAGTGACTGGCCTGCCTTTCGCGCGCGCCTCGGCAAGTGGCCACAGAAGCGGCTGATGCGGATTATGGAGCGTATCTATGAAGCCGAGCAGCAGGCGAAGTCAGGATCAGGCAGCGCCGATCCTGTTGTGCGTGTACTGATGAATGAGCTTGGCCAGGCCGCTGCGAGAGCGTCCTGATCAGCTTCCGCGTTTGGCGGTCAGGCGCCGGCACACATCGTCCAGCTGCTCCAGGTCGCGATACTGGATCCGCAGCTCGCCACCATTCTTGCCATGACGGATGTCTACGGCCAGACCCAGCGTGCGCGTCAGGTCCGCCTCAAGCGCTTCGGTGTCGACATCCTTCTCCTCGGCCATTTGCTTGGCTGATTTTGTCTCGACAGGTCCGCCCTCGCGCGCCTCTTTAGCCTTGGCCTCAACCTCGCGAACACTCAGCCCCTTCTCCGCCGCCAGCTTGACGAGCGCCTCAGGGTCCGGCGCGCCAAGCGCAGCGCGGGCATGGCCGGCGCTCAGTTTCCCATCGCGCACAAACGCCCGCGCGCTTTCCGGCAATTGCAGCAGGCGCAGTGTGTTGGCAATGTGAACCCGGCTCTTGCCGACGCTATTGGCCAGGCTGTCCTGCGTCCGCCCGAAGCGTTTCATCAGCGCTTCATAGGCTTCCGCCTCTTCGATCGGATTGAGGTCTGCGCGTTGGACGTTCTCGATGATGCCGATCTCGAGAAGCTCAAGTTCATCGATGTCGCGCACAAGCGCCGGGATCGACTTCAGGCCCGCAATCTTGGCCGCACGCCAGCGGCGTTCACCCGCGATGATCTGGAACTTGCCCTTATCCTTCGGGTCCGGCCGCACGAGGATCGCTTGCAAGACACCCTTGCTCTTCAGCGACTCCGCGAGCTCGTTCAGCGCGCTTTCATCGAATGTGCGGCGCGGCTGGGCCGGATTCCGGCGAATAAGGTCAATATCGATCTCATTCGACGCCACACCCGGCTTGGCAGACAATTCCTTGCCGGAACCAGCGCCGACAGCATCGACCTCGCCCATCAGGGCCGACAATCCGCGGCCAAGCCGCGTGGGTTTGCTCTTTGCCTCTTCGCTCATCGTGATCAGGCCGCTCTCGCTTTTTCGCGTTGCAGGACTTCGGAGGCGAGACGGATATAGGCCTCGCTGCCGGGACACCGATAATCGTAGAGTAGTGCGGGCTTACCGAAGGATGGCGCCTCGGACAGACGGACATTCCGCGGTATGACCGTGTTGTAGACCTTGTTGCCGAAATAGGCGCGTACCTGGTCGGCCACTTCGTCGGACAGGTTGTTGCGACGGTCATACATGGTCAGCACCACGCCCTGGATCTCGAGGCCAGGATTAAGGCCCTGCCGCACGACTTCGACCGTCCGCATCAGTTGGGACAGACCTTCCAGCGCCAGGAACTCGCACTGTAGCGGCACAAGCAGCGCATTCGCGGCCGTCATGGCGTTCAATGTCAGTGCCGACAGGGATGGCGGGCAATCGATCAGGATATAATCGTATTTGACGAGGCCGCCCATTTCGGCCCGGTCAACATAATTCATAAGCGCTTCACGCAGGCGATAGGAGCGACGCGCATCACCGGCCAATTCCGTTTCCACGCCAGACAGGTTCTCGTCGCCGGGAACAATGTCCAGGCGCGGCACGATGGTCGAAAGGACCGTCTGTTCCATGTCGACACGGTCAACGACCAGATCATAACTCGTCAATTGCCGGTCTGCCCTGGAAATACCAAGGCCTGTCGAGGCATTACCCTGCGCATCGAAATCGACGATCAGAACGCGGCGACCTACAGCCGCCAATGCAGTTCCAAGGTTAATCGAAGTCGTGGTCTTACCGACCCCGCCCTTCTGATTCACCACAGCAAAAATCCTAGGCTTCGCCACCTTGCAGCTCCCTTACGATCAACACGACTCCCGACCCACCGCTTCGGCTCGGAATCGCCTCATGAGCGAATCTCCACCTTTGTCGGGCTTCCGTCAATTCTTCTTCCCAGCGTTCGCCCTTGAGGAATAGCCCTGTTGCACCGTTTTTCATCCAGGGAGAGGCGTAATCCAGAAGTTTCGGAAGCGGCGCAAAGGCCCTCGCCGTGACGAAATCGGCGCGGCTGGCCGGTGCCGATTCCACCCGTCCCTTATACACATCGGCCGATAATCCGGCCGCATCAATCGCCGCATTCAGGAACGCCGTTTTCTTGCCGACGCTTTCCATCATCGTCACGCGGCCCTCCGGCCGGGCCGCCGCGATAATAAGGCCGGGAAACCCTGCGCCCGATCCAAGATCCACGACGCTAGCCGTCTCCGGAATATGGTCGAGCAATTGAAGGCAATCCCACACATGCCTTTGCCAGATATGCGGCCACTCGCGCGGCCCGATCAGATTCGACTTCATCCGCCAGGAATCGAGCGTGTCGATCACGCGGTCCAAACGGTTAAGCGTTTCACGTGAAACATTATGAGCGGCCAGAAATACCGCACGGTCATTCTCGCTTGTCATCGGGTCAGACCGCCTTCGCGCGGCGTTTCACATGGCTGAGCAATGCCGTGAGTGCACCGGGCGTGACACCCTCAATCCGCCCGGCCTGGCCCAGCGTTGTTGGCCGGATCAATTCGAGCTTCTGACGGACTTCATTCGAAAGTCCACCAACCGATGCGTAATCGATGTCACGTGGAAGCGTCAGACCCTCGTCACGGCGAAGCGCGGCCACATCCGCCGACTGGCGTTCGAGATATCCGGAATAGAGGGCCTCTATTTCCAATTGGGCGGCCGTCTCGGGAGAAATATCTGAAAGGTCCGGCCAAACGGCGGTCAGTTCGGGAAAACCGATATTCTTGTAGGCCAGATATTCCCAGGCCGACCTCACCCTGCCGTCCTGATTGATTTCCCATCCGGCCTGCGCTGCTTTTGCCGGCGAGAGGGTCAGGGCCTGGAGCGTTTCACGCGCGCGGGTTAATGCATCTTGTTTCACGTGAAACACTTTGGCCCGAATCGGGCCCACACAGCCCATTTCGAGGCCTTTTCGTGTCAGGCGCTGATCCGCATTGTCCGCGCGGAGGGCCAGACGATATTCGGCGCGCGATGTAAACATCCTATACGGCTCGGTCACGCCGCGCGTGACGAGGTCGTCAATGAGGACGCCGATATAGGCTTCGGCCCGGTCAAACATCACGGGTTCTTTGCCCGCAGATGCCCGCGCCGCATTCAGGCCCGCGACGAGGCCCTGGGCGCCTGCTTCCTCATATCCCGTGGTCCCATTGATCTGACCAGCCAGATAAAGCCCCGCCTGCGCACGGACTTCCAGTGCGGGCGTCAAAGCACGCGGATCGACATAGTCGTATTCAATCGCGTAGGCATATTGCCGGATCACCACGTTTTCGAGGCCCGGAATGGTCCGGATGAATTGATCCTGGACCGTTTCCGGCAGTGACGTGGAAATGCCGTTCGGATAGACCGTGTCGTCGTCGAGGCCTTCCGGCTCCAGAAAGATCTGGTGACGGTCCCGATCGGCAAAACGGTGAACCTTGTCTTCGATGGACGGGCAATAGCGGGGGCCGCGTCCGGCAATCGCGCCGGAATAGACCGCCGATTGATTGATATTCTCGGCGATGATTGCGTGGGTTTCTGCCGACGTCCACGTGATACCACATGCCACTTGGGGCACGTCGATCCGGTCCGTCATATAGGAAAATGGCACCGGCAATTCGTCTGCCGCCTGCATTTCCAATTGGTCCCAGGCTATCGTACTCCCATCAAGACGGGCAGGCGTGCCGGTCTTGAGGCGGCCCATGGGCAGGCCCATGCCATAAAGCCGGTCAGACAAGCCTATCGCGGGCGCCTCGCCAACACGCCCGGCCGGGATGCGTTTGTCGCCAATATGGATCATGCCCTTCAGGAACGTTCCTGTAGTAATGACTACAGATCGCGCATGATAGACTGCGCCGGAAAGCCCAACGACGCCCTTAAGGATATCATCCTCGATGATGAGGTCTTCGGCGCCGTCTTCGATAATCGTGAGATTGGGATAATCCGCCAGCTCCGCCTGCATTGCCTGGCGATAAAGCGCCCGATCGATCTGCGCGCGCGGCCCCCAGACAGCCGGGCCTTTGGAGCGGTTGAGCATGCGAAACTGGATGCCGGCCTTGTCGGCCATGCGGCCCATCAAACCATCCAGCGCATCAATCTCGCGCACGAGATGGCCTTTGCCGAGGCCACCAATCGCCGGGTTGCAACTCATCTCGCCAATGGTCGATCGCTTGTGCGTTACGAGCGCCGTGCGCGCACCAAAGCGCGCCGCAGCCGCAGCCGCTTCGCAGCCAGCGTGTCCGCCGCCGATAACAATCACGTCGAATTGGTCTGGCATCGCCATCGATAAAGTACCTTTGGAATAGGGGGTGTTCTGGCGGCTATATAACCGCGCAGGGCCTCAAACCCTAGGGGTCATTTGCCGATGCAGAATTCGGAGAAGACAGCGCCCAGCACATCTTCCACACCGACAACACCAATGATCGACCCAAGCTGGCGCAAGGCCATGCGGATGTCTTCTGCCGCCATTTCAGCCCCCACGTCTTGCTCAAGGGCATCGCGGGCGGCCTCCAGACTGCTCAACCCTTGGCTCAGCCGCGCCCTATGGCGCTGGCGTGTTATCAACGGCGCCTCAACTGAAGCCGCATATTGATCAACGAACCGGGCGATCGCTTGTTCCAGCGGCTCGACGCCGGCGCCATCCCTGGCCGAGATCACATGATCGGCTTTGATGCCTTCCGGCACTGCGACAAGGTCGCTCTTGTTGGCAACCACAAGATCCGTATCCAGACGATAGTCCGTGGACAGATGGCTTATGTCAGGGTCACTTGCATCCAGCACGAACAGCCGCAAGTCAGCCTCACGCGCCGCCACTTCCGCACGTCGCACACCTTCCGCTTCGATCTCGTCATCCGTCACGCGCAGACCAGCCGTGTCCGCAATCCAGACCACATGCCCGCCGAGCACACGGCGCACTTCAATCACGTCCCGCGTCGTTCCGGCCTTTGCCGTCACGATCGCCGCCTCACGTCGCGCGAGACGATTCAGCAGGGTCGACTTTCCGGCATTCGGCGCGCCGATAATGGCCACGCGAAACCCGTCGCGGATCCGCTCGCCAATTCCGCCATCGCCCAACGCGGTTTCGATCTCGCCAATCACGCGGCCGAGCTTCGCCAGGATCGGCGCTGTCGTATCCTGCGGTGCGTCGCCTTCATCGGGAAAATCAATCGCCACTTCAACCAGCGCCAGAACACCTGTCAGCTCAGCGCGCCATTGGTCATACGTTTCCGACAGCCCGCCACCCAGCTGCCGCAGCGCCTGCGCCTTTTGCGCGGCCGTCTCGGCCTCGATGATATCCGCAACACCTTCAGCTTCGGTCAGGTCCAGTTTGCCCGCCTCGAAAGCGCGGCGCGTATATTCGCCCGGCTCAGCCATGCGAACGCCGTCATGTGCGGTGAGTGTTTCCAGCGCGTGCGCGATCACGGCCGCCCCGCCATGCAGGTAAAGCTCAAGCGTGTCCTCGCCCGTATAACTGCCGGGGCCCGGCATGAAGAGCACGAGGCCCCTATCAACCAAGGCCCCGTCATTATCGGTCATGTCCGTCAGTGTTGCATGTCGCGCCGCAGGCAGGCCGCTGCCCAGATGGCGCTCTGCCAGATGGCGCACCTGCGGCCCCGACAGGCGCAGGATCGCTATCGCAGCCGGCGGCGCACCCGAAGCGAGGGCGCAGATTGTGTCGCGCTCGCTCATGTGCGCTCCATCATGCCTAGTTCTTCATGGCCTCGAAGAATTCGTCGTTCGTCTTCGTCTGGCGCAGCTTGTCGATCAGGAAGTCGATCGCATCGTTCGTGCCCATCGGGCCGAGGATACGGCGCAGGATATAGATCTTGGACAGCTGGTCGGCCGGCGTGATCAGCTCTTCTTTCCGCGTACCGGACTTCATGATGTCGATTGCGGGGAAGGTGCGCTTGTCGGCAATCTTCCGGTCGAGCACGACTTCGGAGTTACCCGTACCTTTGAATTCCTCGAAGATCACTTCGTCCATCCGGCTGCCCGTATCGATCAGCGCCGTTGCGACGATTGTGAGTGAGCCCCCGTTTTCCACGTTCCGCGCCGCGCCGAAGAACCGCTTCGGCCTTTGCAGTGCGTTGGCGTCCACACCACCAGTCAGCACCTTGCCGGAGCTTGGCACCGTCGTGTTGTAGGCGCGGCCAAGACGGGTGATGGAGTCCAGCAGGATGACCACGTCGCGCTTGTGCTCGACCAGGCGTTTCGCCTTCTCGATCACCATTTCGGCGACCTGCACGTGGCGCGTCGCCGGCTCGTCGAAGGTCGAGGCAACGACTTCGCCTTTCACCGTGCGGCGCATGTCGGTCACTTCTTCCGGGCGCTCGTCGATCAGCAGCACGATCAGGTAGCATTCCGGGTGGTTCTCCTCGATCGCGGCTGCAATGTTCTGCAGCAGCACGGTCTTGCCGGTCCGCGGCGGCGCAACGATCAGGGCGCGCTGGCCCTTGCCGATCGGTGACACGATGTCGATCACGCGGCCCGAGCGGTCTTTCTTAGTGGGGTCGCGGCTTTCCATCTTCATCCGCTCTTCGGGATAAAGCGGTGTCAGGTTGTCGAAGTGGACTTTCTGGCGGGCCTTTTCAGGCTCCTCGAAATTGATCTTCGACACGTCGGTCAGCGCAAAGTAGCGCTCATTGTCCTGCGGCGCCGTGATTGGGCCCTCAACGGTGTCACCGGTCCGGATATTCGCCTTTTTCAGCACTTCCGGGCTGACATAAATGTCGTCCGGGCCGGGCAGGTAGTTGGATTCCGGCGAGCGCAGGAAGCCGAAGCCGTCGGTCAGCACTTCCAGCACGCCCTGTCCCGTGATCTCGACTTCGCTGTCAGCCAGCTCCTTCAGGATCGCGAACAGCATGTCTTGCGTACGAAGCGCCGAGGCGTTCTCGACCTCAAGTTCCTCCGCATAGGCAAGAAGTTCTTCTGGGGATTTTGCTTTGAGTTCGCGGAGGGTGACGCTGGTAACGTTATCGAGCATGGATGAGGCCAATTAAAGGTGGAATCCGGGTATGATCTGGGTCGGACTGAAATGTGGGGGACCGGGCGAATACAACATCGCGCTGCACAAGGACTGTGCGCCGGTTACAGCGCATATGGGCCTCGAGAGCCGGTTTCGTCAAGTCTTCAATGGCTTATGGCCCTCAGAAGGGCTTCACGGCCACCAGAATGACGATGACGATCATCAGCAGGAACGGCACTTCGTTGAGCATGCGAAGCCGCCTGGCCGACACGCCATCACCGCCGCGGTCCACTTTCTTGCCGAGACCAATGAAATAGCCGTGCAGCCCGGAAAGGATCAGAACCAGCAGCAATTTGGCGTGCAGCCAGCCTTGCGAGAGCAGCGCAGGGTTCATCCACAGCATGGTCAGGCCAAACACCCAGACCAGAATCAGGCTGGGGTTCATGATGATCATCCGCAATTGCTGCGACGACTTCTTCATCGTCTCGTACAGCGGCTCGCCGGGCGAACTCGACAATTGGTGGATCTTGTAGCGCGGATAGACAAGCAGGCTCGCCATCAGAGATACAACGAAGATGATGTGAAGCGCTTTCACGAAGAGATAGAGCATCGTCTGGCCTCCTAAGCCGCCGGCATGCTGACGGCGCGGCCGGCCTGACGCACGACATCGGCGTGCGGGCAGCCCGATGCGCCCGTCGGACACAGCCGGCTCCCGGCACACGACCGGATCGTATCATTCATGTCGAGCGCGGCCATGGTTTCGCCCGCCAGTGTCCGGATAAAGCCCGGATGCGTGCCGAGCGCTTCCACGCGCGTATAGCTTGCAGCGCCATGCTGCTCGGCCAGCAATTTGTATTCCTCGCCAAGTTCGACCAGCGTTTCGATATGCTCTGACACGAATGCAATCGGTGCGATCAATATGTTGCGCTTCTCTTTCGATGTCCGTTCGACTTCCAGATCCGTCGACGGCCCGATCCATTTGAGCGGCCCGACACGTGATTGGTAACACCCAACAACTTCCCAATCCTGCGGCACGCGCGCGGCAATCATCGCGACCAGCGTTTCACATTGCCACTGGTAGGGGTCGCCCGCCTCGACAATCTTTTCCGGCAAGCCATGCGCCGAGAGCAGCAGCGATACGTTTTCCGGGCGCCCGGCCTGATCGAAAGCGGCCATGATCTGATCGACATGCGCGGCGATAAAGCTTTCCTCGAACGGATAGCAACACACTGTCCGGGTCGGTCCGGCATAATGCTTCTTCCATTCCTTCAGCGACGATCCCGTCGTTGTCGTCGAGAATTGCGGATAGAGCGGCAGCAGCACAACTTCATCAGCGCCCCAGTCTTTCACCTGGCGGGCAACATCCCGGGTGAAAGGATGCCAGTAGCGCATCGCAATGAAGGTTCTCACTTCATCGCCGGGCAACGACGCCGCGAGTTCGATCTGCAGCGCTTCGGCCTGTTTCTCGGTTTCCGGCAGCAGGGGCGAACCACCGCCCGCCCCCATCATCGCGTAATTCTTCTTCGCAGAGGGCGCCCGCGTCTTGGAAATGAAACGGGCCAGTGCCCAGCGGATCGGCAAAGGCGCCTGAATGATCGCCGGGTCGTCAAACAGGTTGCGCAGGAAGGGTTGCACCGAGTCCGGCCCGTCAGGCCCACCCAGGTTGAACAGCACAACAGCAATCTTGCGACCCATGATCGGTCAGCCTTCCCGAATGATTTTCAGGACGCGCTCCACGTTCCCGATAGGTGTTTCCGGCCGGATACCATGGCCGAGGTTAAAGATATGGGGGCGCCCGGAATAAGCTTCCACAAGTTCGCGGACGCGTGCGTCCATACGCGCACCCCCTTCGATCAGCAGCAACGGGTCCAGATGGCCCTGCACAGGCATGCCGGCGACGATTTCAGCATTCACGAAAGACGGCACAGCGGCCGTATCGAGGCCGATCGCGGTCACACCTGTCACACGGGCATATTCTGGCAGCATCGCCGCTGCGCCACGCGGGAAACCGATAATCGGCACGGTCACGCCCATCCCGCGCAACAGCGTCACGAGTTTCTTCGTCGGCGCGATGATCACTTCGCGGAAAATATTGTCCGGCAATCCCTCGGCCCAGCTGTCGAACAGCATCAGGGCGTCCGCGCCCGCTTCCACCTGTTTCAGGAGGTAATGGGCGGTCGCTTCAATCACATGGTCCATGACGGCGGCCAGCTCATCCGGCCTGCCATGCGCCCAGCGCCAGGCGAGCGACTTGTCCGTCTTGCCGCGCCCTTCGATGGCATAAAGGCTGACCGTCCAGGGCGAACCGGCAAAACCGATGAGGGCAGTTTCAGCCGAGAGCTCAGCCTTCACACGCGAGACTGTTTCATAGACAGGCGCCAACCGGTCAGCCGCCTTCTTCGCAGGCACCTTGCCGAGGTCAGCGGCGGAATCGATCTGCTGCACCAGAGGGCCAACGCCCTTCTCGAACTCGACACCCAGGCTCATCGCATCAAGTATCAGCAGGATATCAGCAAAAAGGATTGCTGCGTCCATGCCATAGCGGCGAACAGGCTGAAGCGTCGCTTCGGTTGCCATGGAAGGTGTGTAGCAAAAATCGAGAAAGTCTTTGGCCCGTGATCTCAACTCGAGATATTCTGGCAGGTGACGCCCGGCTTGCCGCATCATCCATACTGGAGGCACCTTGGCAGCTTCTCCGCCGAGAACCGATATCAGTTTTGGTGTGCTCGCTTGCCCCATGACCCTCAAATCTCTCATCTCTCAAAAGCCCGTCAGGGCGCTTATTATTACTACCCGGTGATATCAGGGGAGAAAGGCCACTCACAGGATTTGTCCAGCAAATTCCACATGGGAGTCACAGGGTGTCGCACCCCGTTAAGACTTGCTTAACCCTCAATGAACGCGCTGGTTAACGACCTCTTAACGCCCCTTCTGGAGTCACAGGATGGAACATAGGGGGATTCCCCGGGAGTCAGATTCCGCCGCATGTGGATGGATTGTGACTCCCGGTGTGAGGAATCATCTATGCACAGGAACTACACAGGTCTTGTGAAAACGCCCGGCCATCGGCAAGAGAGGAAGCCATGACCACACCGCAGCGCCCCAGCATCTATTTCAACGTCCACCTCGTCTCTGACAGTACGGGCGAAACCCTCAATGCCGTTCAACGGGCCGCGTGTGCGCAGTTCGAGAATGTACAGCCTCTCGAGCACAACTACTACCTCGTCCGGTCCGAACGGCAGCTTGAGCGCGTGATGCGCGAGATCGAGGCCGCGCCCGGCGTTGTCTGGTACACGATTTCCGATGAAGCCCTGCGAGCGCGCCTGGAATCCTTCTGCCGCGAACGCGGCGTCGCGACCCTGCCCGTGCTTGATGCGTCCATCGCCATGCTCGGACGCCACCTCGGTATTTCGGCCAACCACAAGGTTGCCGGCCAGCACGCGCTCGACCAGGACTATTTCGACCGGATGGAAGCGATCAATTTCACGCTCGCCCATGATGACGGCCAGAATGTCAACGGGCTGATCGGTGCCGACGTGATCCTGCTCGGCGTCAGCCGCACATCCAAGACACCCACATGCGTCTACCTCGCCAACCGCAAGGTCCGTGCCGGCAACATTCCGCTCGTGCCCGGGGTGGCGCTGCCGGACTTCATGGAAAAGCTCGGCGAGAAAGGCCCCATGGTTGTCGGCCTCAAGATCAGCGCCGAACGCCTCGTGCAGATCCGCCGCCAGCGCCTCATCTCCCTGAACCAGGACGAACACACGATCTATGCCGACGAAGACGCGGTGCGTGATGAGGTCACACAGGCCAACCGCCTCTTCCAGCGCAACAAGTGGAAGACGATCGATGTCTCCCGCCGGTCTGTGGAAGAAACGGCTGCGGCCATTCTCAACCTCCTGAACGAACGGCGCGGCCAGATATGAGTCTTTCCATCACCCTTGCTTCCGGCAGCGCCAGCCGCCGGGCCCTGCTCGCAGGTGCCGGCATCGACGCCGCCAGCGTGAAGCCGAATGTCGACGAGGACTCGGCCAAGGCTGCGATGCGCGCTGAAGGCATGTCTGTGCGCGACCAGGCCATGCAGCTTGCCGAACTGAAAGCCGTCAAAGTCTCCAACCGCACCGAAGGCCTCGTCATCGGCGGCGACCAGATGCTCTCGCTTGACCGGGAAGCCTTTGACAAGCCGGCCGATCTCGAAGGCGCCCGCGATCATCTGCGCAAGCTCTCCGGCAAGTCGCATACGCTGGAAACTGCCATCGTCATCTGCGAGAACGGCACGCCCGTCTGGCGCCACCTCGCCCGGCCGAAACTCACGATGCGCCCGCTCAGCGAAGCCTTCATCAATGACTATGTCGACCGCGTTGGCGAGCCGCTCCTCTCCACGGTCGGCGCCTACCAGCTCGAAGGCCTCGGCGCACAGCTCTTCACCCAGATCGAGGGCGACTATTTCTCGATCCTCGGCCTGCCGCTGCTGCCGCTGCTCGACTACCTGCGCATAAGAGGAGCGCTCGCCACATGACCCAGCTCTACGGCGTCATCGGCGACCCGATCTCTCATTCGCTCTCGCCGCTTATCCACAATGCCTGGCTGCGCGAGCACGGCATCGACGCGACCTATGAGGCGATGCAGGTGCCGGATGGCGAACTGGAATCGGCCCTTGCAACCCTTACGCGGCAGGGCGCCCGCGGCCTCAACATCACCCTGCCCCACAAGCACACGGCGCTCGCGCTCGCCGAAGAGGCAGGCGACCTCGCCCGCCGCATCGGCGCAGCCAACACACTGATCCGCACAGATAGCGGCTGGCGCGCCGAGAATACCGATGCGCCCGGCTTCCTCCATACGCTCGATCAGGCGGGCATCGATGTGGCCGGCAAGAATGTGCTCCTGCTTGGCGCCGGCGGCTCTGCCCGCGCCCTCGCCTTCGTGCTGACAGACATGCGCGCCAAGCTGACCATCAGTAACCGGACGGTATCGCGTGCAGAAGCCATCGCTGACGACCTGGTCGAAAGGCCGGACGTCTGCTCGCTTGAAGACGGCATGAACCGTCTGTCAACGGCAGAAATCGTCATCAACACATTGAGCCTCGGTCATTCCGGACAATCGCTGGATCTGCCAGCCGGTCTTGGGCGCACCTTCTATGATATCAGCTATGGCGCCGCTGCCAGCAAAACCCTATCCGCGGCCGCCGCGCAGGACTGGACCCCGATGGATGGTCTCGGCATGCTGGTCGCCCAGGCGGCATTCGCCTTCGAGCACTGGTTCGGCATCGTGCCTGATATCGAGGCAGCCGAGCGCAAATGCCGAAAGGTCGTGGAGGCCACGTCATGATAATCCTTGGACTGACCGGATCCATCGGCATGGGAAAATCCGCCACGGCCCAGCTCTTCCGCGATGAGGGCGTGCCCGTCTATGATGCCGATGCGGCCGTACACGAACTTTACGGCAAGGGCGGCGCGGCGGTGGCGCCTGTCGAGGCGGCCTTCCCGGGCGTTGCCGTCGATGGCGCGATCGACCGCCTGCGCCTGCGCGAGCGCGTGCTCAATGATGCCGAGGCCATGAAGCGCCTCGAATCCATCGTCCATCCGCTCGCGGGCAAGGCCCAGCATGATTTCCGCCAGGAGGCGCGCGAAGCTGGCGCCCCCTTCGTCGTCATCGACATCCCCCTGCTCTACGAAACGGGCGGCTGGCAGCTCTGCGACTATGTCGTCGTGGTTAGCGCCCCGGCAGATGTCCAGCGCGAGCGCGTCCTTTCGCGCCCCGACATGACGCCGGAAACTTTCGTATCCATCCTCGCACGCCAGGTGCCCGATGCCGAAAAGCGCGCCCGGGCTGACTTTGTGATCTCCACGGGACATGGTTTCGAGTTTGCGCGCGACCATGTCCGGGCCATAATCGCCCTGATGAATCGCAAGGAAGAGGAAGCCCGTTCATGACCACACTCATCCGCGAGATCGCTTTCGATACGGAAACCACCGGCCTCAATCCGAACGATGGCGACCGCGTCATCGAGATGGGCGCCGTCGAGATGATCAACCACATTCCGACCGGCAAGACATTCCACACACGCATCAATCCGCGCCGCTCCGTTTCCGAGGCGACCATCCGCATCACGGGCCTGACTGACGATCATCTCAAGGATGCGCCCTTCTTCGAGGAAGAGCATGTCGTCGGCGCCTTCCTGGAATTTGTCGGTGACGCAACGCTCGTCGCCCACAATGCGGGTTTCGACCGGGGCTTCCTCAACATGGAACTCGCGCTCTGCGGGCGAGACCCGATCCCCGATGATCGCTGGCTCGATACGGCCGCCCTTGCCCGCAAGAAATATCCCGGCGCCCCGGCCAGTCTTGATGCGCTCTGCAAACGCTTCGACATCTCGCTTGAAAGCCGCACGCTGCACGGCGCCCTGCTCGACAGCCAGCTCCTCGCCAGCGTCTATCTGGAACTGCTGGGCGGCCGCGCGCGCGCCTTTTCCTTCGATACACCGGACACAGAACTGCAGGCCGGCGAACGCCGCACGGCCCGCCAGCGGCCCCACAAGCTGCCATCCCTGCTGACAGAATCAGAGAAGGCCGCTCACGCGGCCTTCATCGAGACGCTCGGTCCCGACTGTCTGTGGAAACAGGCCTGAGGCCTATTGCTGGGTCGGGGTTCCGGCCGCATTGGCGCGGCGCACCTGCGCCTGGTACAACGCCACGAAGTCGACCGGGTCGATCAGCAGCGGCGGGAAGCCACCTTCGCGTGTGATTTCTGCAATGATGCGGCGGGCAAACGGGAACAGAAGGCGTGGCGCTTCGATCAGCAGCATCGGCTCCAATTGTTCCTGCGCAACATTCTGCAGCTGGAACAGGCCCGCATAGTCCAGTTCGGAAATGAACATCACCTTGCCGTCGGCCAGGGCCTTGGCGGAAAGCTTCAGGGAAACCTCATACAGGCCATTGCCATCCGCATGCGGCGCCGCGCCGACATCGATGCCCAGATCGATATTGGGCTGTGACTGGACAGGCGCATGCCCCGGGTTTTCGAAAGACAGGTCTTTCACATATTGTCCCAGAACGCGCATGATGGGCGCTGCGGGCTTCTCGCCATTTGGGTCTTGCGGGGGATTGGGGTTTCCCGGTGCGCTCGTGTCTGTCATGATGTTTCCTCTACCTGGATCGCACCGCGCGCCTAGCATGCGCCCTCCAAAGGCGCAACGTTCACTGGCGTTTGTGGCCGCGCGTGCCTATCTAGGGATAAGAGGCCGGATACTTGAAGGAATTCCATAAGACATGTTCGACCCAGTGATCGAGGTTTTAGTTCTGGCGGCCGTCGCGCTGATTGTCCTGTCGCGCCTGTACATGGCGCTCGGGCGGGGCGGTAATGACCGGCCCGTGCAGCGCCCATCCGCTTCGCCCGCGCCTTCCGAGACCAATGTGGCGGAGCTCGCCGAGCGTCGCGAACGGCGTGTCAGTGACGAGCGCCCCATCTTCACCGGGCCTGCTGCTGGCGGCCTGGAAGACATCTACAATGCGGATAACAGCTTTACCGTGTCCGGCTTCATGCAGGGCGCCAAGATGGCCTACACCATGATCGTCGGCGCTTTCGCCAAGGGCGACCGTGCCGCGCTGCGCCCGCTTCTGGACGATGATGTCTATGAGGCCTGGGATGCCGCCATCACGGCCCGCCAGACAAGCGGCGAAAAGACGTTCGAACTCTTGCGCATCAAGCGGGCCGAGATCGAAAGTGCGGAGCTCGATGGCGATACCGCCCGCGTGGTTGTGCGCTATGAGGCCGAGCTGGGCGATGGCGAGATCACCCGAACGGCCAAGGAACACTGGACCTTCATGCGCAATGTCCGCGGAACGGATCCGAACTGGATCCTTGATGACGTTGATACGGTCGACTGATCGCCCTCCAGGCAATTCCTGACAGTTTTGGATGACAGCTGCGCGCAAAGCGGGCCATAAAAGCCCATGCTTCGCACACTGGCTATTGCTTTCCTGTCGCTCGCGCTTGTCTCGTGCCAGAGCACGCAGGCGCCCCGATCCGCGCCGTCACAGGCGGGGCCTGTCCTCCTGCCGCCGCCCGGCGTCGCATCCGGGGCCTATGGGGATTTGCCCGGCTGGTCCGGCGTCAGCCTGATGGACAGCGTCCAGGCTTTCCAGCGCAGCTGTACCAAGCTTCAGGCGCGGCCCAAAAATGCCGAACTCTCCGCAAAGGCCACCTGGGCAGGGCAGGTTGGCGAATGGCTGCCGGCCTGCGCCGCCATGGCCCGTGTCCGGGACGAGGCCGGCGCCCGCGCCGCCTATCAGAGCCTTTTCACGCCCATCGAGGCCCTTTCGCCTGATGGCAACAGCCGCTTCACCGGCTATTTCGAACCGACCTATGAAGCGCGCCGTACGCCTGTGCCGCCCTTCACCGAGCCGGTCCCCGCCGTGCCCGCAGATCTCATCCCGAACGGCGCATCGCCGCTTCAGCGCCTGCCGGACGGGCGCACCCGCCCTTATCCGTCGCGCGAGGAAATCAGCCGCGCGGGTGTCACGCCCATCGCCTATGCCCATCCGTCAGATGTCTTCTTCCTGCAAATCCAGGGGTCCGGCCGGCTGACCTTCCCCGACGGGTCCACAACACGGGCCGTGTACGCCGCGCATAACGGGCACAAGTTCAAGTCCACCGCCAACTGGCTCATCGAAACCGGCCGCATCACGCGCGGGCAGGCCAGCATGCAGGGCATCCGCGCCTGGATGGACCGGGCCGGGCCCGCCGAGGCCCGCCTCGCGATGAACCAGAACCCGCGCTACGTCTTCTTCCGCGCCGAGCCGGAAGGTGACCCAACCCTCGGCCCGGTTGGCGCGCAGGGGGTCCCGCTCACGCCGCTCGCCTCGATGGCGGTCGATACCGATATCCAGCCGCTCGGCATGCCCATGTTTGTCGAAACGAGCGCGCCCGGTCTCGGCGGGCATTGGTCGGGCCTCCTCATCTCGCAGGACACGGGCGGCGCCATCAAGGGGGCCGTGCGCGGTGACCTCTATTTCGGCACGGGCACCGACGCCGGCTCCCGCGCCGGCACCATGAATGCGCCCGGCCGCCTCTGGGTCCTCTTGCCCCGCGCCGTGGCTGACCGGCTCCTGCGCAACATGATGGTGTCGGAAGCCCCGGGTCTTGGCGATCCGCCCGCAGCGCCCTAGACGGGCCCCATGTCGAAGCGCCCCCTGACCCCCGAAGAAGCCAAGGCCTGGTCGCGCGTCGCGAAATCCATCAAACCCATCGGCCCGGCGCCGGAAGACTTCGGCGCGCTGATTTCTGCCCTCGAAGCGGGCGAACCGGACCAGAAAGCCCCCGCGAATGGTCCGGGAATACCCACCAGGCGCCCCGCAACGCCCCGTGAAGTACCCGCGAACGGTCCGGGAATACCCGTCGGTGGTCCGGCAAATCGCGGCAGGGAAAAGCGCGTGAAGCGGGGCAAACTGGTCGTCTCAGCCACGTTCGACCTGCACGGCCACACGCAGGCCACAGCGTCGCGCGCCCTGCCCGGCTTCCTGGCCAATGCCCAGGCAGACGGGTCGCGTTGTGTATTGGTTATTACAGGGAAGGGCCGTCTGGGCGAAGGCGTGCTAAAGCGCAACTTCCTCGCCTGGCTCGACACGGATCATGCCCGCACGCTTGTGTCAGGCTACGCCGAAGCGCACCAGCGCCATGGCGGCGCCGGTGCGTTCTACGTGTTTCTTCGTAAACTGCAGTCCTGACTGCAGATTTGCCTAGCTGAAGTCGCGGAAGACGTCGGCCGCAGACACGTCCTTCTTGTGACGATCATCTTCCTGCTCGGCTTCATATGCAGCCGCATCGTCCTGCGTCGGCACAAGGCCCGGACCTTCCGTATTGAGGCTCTTTTCAGCCTCGATACGGCGGCGCTTGTCCGCCGATTTCGCGATCACTTCATCGAGCTCGATCTGGGTGCAAAGGCCCAGCGTAACGGGGTCAACCGGACGGATGTTCTGCGAATTCCAGTGCGACTTGTCCCGCACATTGTTGATCGTCGACTTGGTCGTGCCGATCGTCTTGGAAATCTGCGCGTCCGACACTTCCGGGTGGTTACGGATGAACCAGGCCACGGCATCAGGCTTGTCCTGACGGCGAATGACCGGCGTATAGCGGCTGCCCTTGCGCGGCGGCTGCGGGATGTGCGCGATCTTGGACGCGGCAACTTTCAGAACATAATCAGGGTTCTCTTCGCCGCGTGCGATCTCTTCGCGCGACAGGATGCCGCCAGCGATCGGGTCAACGCCGCGCATGTTCTCGGCGACGTCCCCATCGGCGATGCCTTTGACTTCAAGGTGGTGCAGGCCAGAGAAAGCTGCGATTTGCGTGAAGGTCAGGGTCGTATTGTCCAGCAGCCAGACGGCTGTCGCCTTGGGCATCAGAATCTCGGACATGGGATGTCTCCTTGGAGCACGTTGGGGCCTGAAATGCAGCCGCCCGACACATCGTGCCGGGCGGTCAAGGTTTCAGGCAAGCTTGGAACCTGAAAACATTATAGATCATGCGATGCTGAATGAAAAGGCATACGTCTCAGAGGGTGAGAATGATCTTGCCCGAATGAGCGCCTTTTCCCATGTAAGCCTGCGCCGCTTCAGCGTCTGACATGGCGAATGTCTTGTCCAGAACGGGCTTGATCCGGCCCGACACGACATGCGGCCAGAAATCCTTTTCCACCGCATCGCGAATGCGCTGCTTCTCCGGCACAGGCCGGGCCCGTAGCGTGGTAGCAGCCAGCGTCAGCCGCTTCATCAGCACCGGCGCGAAGTTGACCTCGGCCGTGAAGCCATTCTGGTAGGCGATATTGACGATCCGGCCGTCGACCTTTGCCGCGCCGATATTCTTCTGCACATAGTCGCCGCCGACCATGTCGAGCGTGACATCGACGCCACCTGCCTCGCGGACAACAGCCTCGAAGTCCTCGGTCTTGTAATTGATCGCCCGGTCCGCGCCGAGCTCTGCAGCAAGGGCGCATTTCTCGTCGCTTCCGGCCGTGGCGAAAATCTTTCCTGCCCCTGCAACGCGCGCCATCTGGATGGCCATGACGCCAATCCCGCTGGTGCCGCCATGGCAGAGGAAATCCTCGCCCGCCTTCAGGCCGACCCTGTCGAATACATTGGCCCACGCCGTGAACAGCGCTTCGGGAAAACAGGCGGCATGTGCCATGTCCATGCCTTCAGGAACGGGTAGGAGCGAGCCCTGGTCCACGGCCGCAAACTCCGCATAGCCGCCACCCGCCAGTAGGCCGCAGACCGGATCCCCCACTTTCCAGCGCGGGACGCCCTCGCCGAGTGCCTCGATATGGCCGGCGATTTCCAGCCCCATGATATTGGATGCGCCGGGCGGCGGCGGATACGCGCCCTTGCGCTGGATCAGGTCCGCGCGGTTGAGACCGGCTGCGGCGACCTTCACGAGCACTTCGCCCTGTTTGAGTGTTGGCACTTCCACGTCGCCAAGGCGGAGCGGTGCGCCTTCCTCAACGATTACGGCTTTCATCATCTCGGTCATGGCGTCGTTCCTTCATGAAAATGGCGGTCGGGGAGTCGCTTCTAGCCCGCCTTTCTGTTTTTATGAAAGCCTACCGGCTTAGGCAGCGAAGGAGAGGCCCCTTGTTTGAAGAAGAACCGATCCTGACAAATCGCGGCCAGACACTGGATCAGATGTCGATCGACGAGCTGCACGCCCGCATCAGCACCTTGCGCGACCAGATCGCGGCATGCGAGGCTGAAATTGCGAAAAAAGAGGCCCAGAAATCTGCGGCCGACGCCCTGTTTGGCGGAAAGAGTTAAGGCCTCGGCAATGGGTTATGACTTAAGTATTGAGATTGCAATTTGTGTTCTGAGGTCTTGAAGATGGCGGCAAACGGGTCACCCGACAACGGCTCCGACAGCCTCAACTCTTTCACCGGCGGGAAACTTTTCGACACTGTGTTCGCGAAGGGCATGGCGCTGGTTGAGGAAACAGCGTCCTATCTCGACGGCCCCGGGCGCGATCACGCCCGCACATTGCCGCGCGAGGCAGGCCTCACCTATTCTGCCTGGAGCATGGAGCTGACGACGCGCCTGATGCAGGCGGCGAGCTGGTTGGTCATGCAAAAAGCCGTGCGCGACGGCGAAATGCGCCGCGAGGATGCCTCCGCGCGCAAGTATCGCGTCAACCGTGATGATCCGCCGCTTGATGCCGATGCCCAGCGCGACAAGGGCCTCCCCCCCCGCTTTCTGGAACTCGTGGCGCGTTCGGAAGCCCTGTTCGAGCAGATCTGCCGTCTGGATCAGGCGCTCTATAATGCGCCCATGCCGGGCCAGGCCAAGAATGTCGTATCAGACCAGATTGCGCAGCTGCAAAGGGCGGCCGAAACCGGCGCTTTCGATCCCCTGATGGTCTGGCATCGCGCCAAGTAGCCGTCAGGCCGCCGTCGGGGGCGGGGGCAGCAGGGCTGATGAGCGGCTGAATCTGGCCGATTTGATGCGCAGCCGCATGGGCCTGCGATAGAGCACGTTCAGCTGCGTCCGGCGCACGAGGCGGTGGAAGCCAAGCGACAGGGCCACCGCGCCCAATGTTGTTGTCAGGATAACCAGGCCCGCGTGATCAATCTCGCCGCTCGCGATCAGGCCGCGCTGCATCAGCGTGACCGGTATGGCGCATGTCAGATAGACAATCAGGCAATGACGCCCGGCATACCCAATGATCGACAGCCATTTGATACGCGACAGCATCAGGCCAAACGCGATCATTGCCCCCGTGCCCGCAAAACCCAGCGCCAGGCTGATCAGCGGCAGACCGGCGACGTGAAGGCCAACGAACGCCGCATTGGCAACCGCCCATCCGATCAGCGCGCGTCCGGTCTGTGCCCCATGCCCGGCAACACGCTCAGCCATCTCGAAGACCACCGGCGCGGCAATGTAACCGGCAAAGAAGAAGACGTACCAGCGGCCGAACTCGTTGAGGACGACGGATCCTGTCTCGATCCAGCCCGTCGTAAAAGCGATCTGCAGACTTGCCGCGATGATGAATACCTTGCGCGCCGGCACGCGTCTTACGAGCCCGGTCACGGCGTGAAAAACGGTCAGCATGTAGACCAGGACCAGGCTTTCGCGCGGCTCGATCAGCGCAGCGAGGAGGTCGCCCGCGAAAACGTGCGGAGCGCTGAACAGCAGCCCGTTGTTGAGGACGACATCCTGCAACACGAGCCAGACAATATAAAAATAGACGAAGTGAAGGATCTTGCGATCAATATAGTGTCTGGACGGCCCGAAGAGCGTTCTGTTGAGAAACAGCGCCGCAAGAAAGAAGAAAGCCGGCATTAGAAATGGCTGCGCCCAGGACATGACCGGACCCATCCAGCCCGTCTGCATGCCTGAGGCGGCAAACCCTTGCGTCGCGAACAGGGTCACAATGAGAATGATGCACGCGCCTTTTGCGTGATCGACCCAATTTACACGTCCCAGTGGCATTTCCTGCACTCCCCGTCGTTTTACGGGGGATCCGTGCAAGATTCATGCTGATTGGCGGCGAGGATCGATCAGAAAGTCGCGTAGACCCTGAGGAAATTGCCCGCCTGTTCGGCACAAAAGCCCTCCCGGACAGGCGCCCGCATGATCATCAGGCGGTGCCAAAGGGGGCCCAGCAGAAGTTCCAGAACTTCATCGAGATCGAAATCGCGGCGAATGACTTTTTTTCCTGCGAGTTCGGCGAGCAGCATGCGCAGGGGCTGGCGGATGTCCCGGCCAATCCAGGCGCGCCAGACTTCTCCGGCCTCCTTGTCGTCAACGGCGGCCAGCAATGCCACGCGCAAGACGGCATGTCCCTGCCCGGTCCGCGCTGTTGCTTCGAGCGGGACGATGAGCGCCGTCACGCGCTCCTGCGGGTCGCGGCCGCCATCCGGGCTATCAGGGATCAGCGCGAGCGCCGCGTCGACGCACATGGCGCCAATCGACGGCCACCAGCGGTAAATCGTCTGCTTTGAAGCGCTGGCCCGTTTGGCAACGCTGTCGACGCTGAAGCCGCGCCAGCCCGTTTCGGCCATTTCAACGCGTGTGGCTTCAAGGATCGCGGCTTTCGATTCTTCGCTGCGCGTCGGGCCCTTGCGGGATGTCTTGGAGCCGTCGGTCGTAGTCGCCATTGAAGTCTCCTGGAAAGGCGAGGAATGGTCATGGGTCCCATGACGCCTATTTTGTTATTATAGACATATCGCTAACAAATTGTCCCGATTCTGCTTGCCGATTACGCATTATGGATTACGTCTGCGGCGCAGAAACAGGAATATACGACATGAAATCGATTGATGACCTGATTTCAGGCTACCGGCGCTTCCGCGCAGGCGATTATGCCCAACAGGCAAATCTTTATCGTGAACTCGGCCAGGGGCAGGATCCGAACATCATGCTGATCGCCTGCGCCGATAGCCGCGCAGAGCCGTCTGACATTTTCAATGCCGCGCCGGGACAGCTGTTTGTGGTTCGCAACGTGGCCAATCTGGTGCCGCCCTATCAGCCCGATGGGGGCCTGCATGGTGTCAGTGCGGCGCTGGAATATGCGGTGAATGTTCTGAAGGTTGGCCATATCGTGGTGATGGGCCATGGCGGCTGTGGCGGCATTGCAGCCTCACTGGATGGTGCGGGTAATCCGGCCATTGGCGAATTCGTGACGCCTTGGGTCCGTCTTCTCGAAAAGGCCCGGGAGCGGGTTGTCGAGAGTGGCTCGGTGAACCCTCAGTTTGCCCTGGAGCTTGAAGGCATCGAGACCTCGATTGGCAACCTCATGACTTTCCCGTTCGTCGCACAGGCTGTTGAGGCAGGCGAGCTGTCACTCCATGGCGCCTGGTTTGCCATCGTTCATGGCGAGCTTCACTGGCGCAACGCGAAAACGGGTCGTTTTGAGGTGATCTCGGCTACTTAGCAGTGGTCAGGAAGGCCGCGAACCCGGCCGAGACGAGCATTGCAGCAGCGGCCGCGCGGTTGAACCAGAGCGCAAAAGCGGGGTTCCGGAAGCGGTGGTTCATGGCATCGGCGGCCCAGGCATAGACAGTCAGCCCCAGCATTTCTGTCGCCGTGACGGTGACCATGATAATCGCGGCCTGCATGATGACCGGGTGATCGGCATCGAAATAGCTGGGCAGCAGCAGGCCAAAGAATACGAGCGCGTTGGGATTGAGCAATTGCAGGCCTATGCCCCGGCCAAAGAGGCTCGCTTTCGGTGGGGCTTGCGCGGCGCTGGCACGTGGCTGGGTCGGATCCCCGGTTGCCATGGTCCAGGCAAGCCATGCGATGAACACGAGGCCGGCGAGCTTCAGGGCCAGCAGAACGGTGGGTGCACTCGCGGCAAATGTCGCGAGGCCCGTTGCCGCAAGCGTGATCCAGACAAGATTGGCCGTCGATATGCCGACGGCCGGAACAAGTGCCGTCCCCGCGCCATAGCGCAAGGATGTACTCATCACCATCATGACGGCGGGTCCGGGCGTCAGGCCGCCCGCAAAGAACAAGGCCAGCAGCGCAAGCCAGACGGTTAAGTCCATGAATGCGTCCGCCGCCTGGCTTTAGCCTTTTTTGCCGCGCTCGACGGCCAGCGAAATCAGCTCACGCGCCTTTTCGATGCCGTACCAGCCTTCGATACGTGTCCACTTGCCTTTTTCGAGATCCTTGTAGTGCTCGAAGAAGTGCGCCGTCTTGTCGATCAGCGTCTGTGGCAGGTCGTGATAGGTCGCGATCTTGTCGTAATAGGACGTCAGCTTGTTATGCGGCACGGCGAGGATTTTCTCGTCGGGGCCCTTGTCATCGGTCATCATCAGGACGCCGACAGGGCGTGCACGCACGACACTGCCCGGAACCAGCGGACGATTGCCAACGACCATCACGTCAATCGGATCGCCATCAAGGCTCAGCGTGTGGGGCACGAAGCCGTAATTACAGGGGTAGCGCATCTCGGTGTAGAGATAGCGGTCGACGAACATGGCGCCGGAAGCCTTGTCGATCTCATACTTGATCGGGTCGCCGCCGAGTGGGACTTCGATCAGGACGTTCAGGTCATCAGGTGGGTTCTGGCCGGTTGAGATCTTGGAAAGGTCCATGGGACGAAGCTCGCTTGTCTGATCAGGGAGGAATTGATTTTGCTGG
This sequence comes from Hyphomonas chukchiensis, assembly GCF_000682695.1. Lineage (GTDB taxonomy): Bacteria > Pseudomonadota > Alphaproteobacteria > Caulobacterales > Hyphomonadaceae > Hyphomonas > Hyphomonas chukchiensis. The sequence continues at coordinate 54,814 of NZ_AWFG01000012.1, forward strand.
CGAGCCGGATGGCCTGTCGCAGCGCTCAGGTCAAGAGTTCGCAGTGTCCCAGAGGGTTAACCCGCCATTCACGATGCAGGCCAGGGATGGGAATCAAAGATGGTCATTTCGATCGACCCGTCTGCTAGCTGGCGAACCGCGCGCACGAACTCCTGGCTGACTGGCACAGAAAAATGCGTCTTAAGGGCATCCGCATCGGACCAATATTCAAGAAAAACAAGCCTGTGGCCGTTCTCGCAGTCCACATGCACATTGTGGGCAATACAGCCAGGCTCAGCGCGCGACCGCGCGACATGCTCCAGCGACAGGGCAAGTATGCGCTCATGGTTGTCCGGCGTGGTCGCGACACTCCCTGTGACGATAATCATCTGAAAACATCCAGTGCTTGCGGGCCTAATCCCGTTTGACCGCATAATTGAAGCTGATGGAAAGCCGGGGAATGTCGCTCCGGTTTGGCATTACTTCATGGCGGAGCCAGCTTTCCCAGAACATGGCGTGTCCCTGGGTGGGGGTGACGTAGACGAAGCGGCGGGCGGCTTCAGGAGCGTCGTCTTCGGGCTGCGGGGCGGCCATCATGAAGGCGAGCCGGGGGTCTTCGAATTTGAGCTGACCTGCCCCTTCCGGAATGGTCACGTAATAGGTGCCGGAGATGACGCTGCCGGGATGGATATGGCCGGAATGACTGCCGCTCTCGCCGAGGATATTGACCCATAGCCCGTTCAGCTCAAGCGCCTGGTCCTGCATGTCCCAGTGCAGATCGCGGGCATAAGCCTCCGCTTCGGAATCGAGGAAAGCCCTGAGCTCGGCGATTTCCGGGAAGCGTTCCGGCAGGTCGTCGAGCGAGGCATAGGACGTGTAGCCGTCATAGCCTTCGCTGTCGCACCAGTCATTGCCTGCCTCGTCCTCGTCTTCCAGCAGCCAGCAAACTTTTTCGAGGGAGGCCCGCAAAGCGTCATTACCGATTTCGGCATGCCGGATGAGGGTCGGGAAGAGCGTCTGGAGGGGCATTTAAGGGTATTCCCGGGCCGTTCCGTGGGCGTTCACGGGTTATCTGTGGGGCGGAGCGTGGTACTTCGCGGACCGTTCCCGGTCCGCGAAGGGTGTCTTCTATTCCGGTTTGACGAATTTGAGCGTCATCCGGTCGCTTTCGCCGATATCGGCATAGAGCGTCGGATCGAAGCCTTCCGGCGTATTGCCGTCGGAGTCGGTCGTGGTGCTGACCGGGGGCAGCGTCCAGACGCCGAAGGGGTGGTCTGTCGTATCGGCCGGGTTGGCGTTGATTTCGCTCGAGCCGACAAATTCGAAGCCCGCCGCAATGGCGCGCGCCTTGATGAAGTCTTCGTGCACATAGCCGGTCGAACCGGTCGGATCCTGCGTCGCGGTGGATGGCAGGCGGTGCTCGACGACGCCGAGAACGCCGCCCGGCTTCAGGGCCGCATAGGCATCGGTGAAGAATTTCTCGGTATAGCCGCCGGACATCCAGTTATGCACATTGCGGAAAGTCAGCACGGCATCGGCGGTGCCCGCTTCCGTCAGCGGGCCGCTGACGCCGGAAAAGACGCTGTATTCGATCGTGCCATAATGCGGATCGGTATAATTGGATTTGAACTCGGCGAGACGGTCCAGGGTGCGCTGCTTGCGTTCCTCGTCCGGGGCTGCGGCCGGATCGAAGCCTGCCGCGATAAGCTTGCCGCCGCCGGCCGCCAGGTAAGGCGCGAGGATATTGGTGTACCAGCCACCGCCGGGCCAGATTTCGACCACGGTGTCACTCGGTTCGACGCCGAAGAATTCCAAGGTTTCGACGGGGTGGCGCCATACGTCGCGGGCCTTTTCAGCGTCGGACCGGCCAGCATCATTAACCGCCACCTGGAGCGGGCTGAGCGCAGCGACTTCGGGGGCCTCGGCCGGCGGTGTTTCGACAGGGGCCGGTGTCTCCGGTTGCCCACATGCAGCGAGCAAGCCAAACGCGGCACCCGCGAACAGGAAATTCTTCATCGCCTTCTCCTTCATTGACATCTTGAACACCCCCTTACGCTACCCAAATACTAATTGTCACGGTGCCGCAATGCGGGCCGGGGCCGGGAAATGTGCCAGCGCCGATGACGGGCTGGGTGTTCACATCGCCCGAAACGAACCGAGGGCCTGTTTGCTGCAGGCCACTCACAGTTGCTTCAGACTAGAGGACTGTTTCCATGAGCAATATCGATTTGACCCCCCTTTACCGCACAATGGTCGGCTTTGACCGCATGGCCACGATGATCGACACGGCGTCGCGTCTCGACGGTACGCAGGGCTATCCCCCTTATAATATCGAGCGTTCAGGCGAGAATGCCTTTGCGATCGAGATTGCCGTTGCAGGCTTTACCGAGGCCGATCTCGACATCGAGACCAAGGAAGGCCAGCTGACAGTCGCCGGCAAGAAAGGCGAAAACGAGGATGGCGACGGCCGCGAATTCCTCCATCGCGGCATTGCCCAGCGCAGTTTCATCCGTCGTTTCCAGCTTGCTGATCACGTGATTGTGACCGGCGCTGCCCTCGACCATGGTGTGCTGCGTATCGATCTCGTCCGCGAGCTTCCGGAAGAAAAGAAGCCCCGCAAGATCACGATCGGATCGGACGAGACACGGGCTGAGCCAAAGCTGATCAGCAAGAAGGCAGCCGGTAGCGCGGCCTGATTTTCAGCTCGCTGGATATCCGGAACGGCGCGTCCCAAGGGGCGCGCCGTTTTTTCATGCCTTGGTGAAATGCCTGTCCGCACCCGTCCGCTCAAGGAAGTCTTTCAGGGCCGCGTCCTCGGCGGTGGCCGAGACGGCCGCGCGCAGGGATTTGAAAGCACGCGCTGCATAGCGCTGGGTGGCCTGCTCAAAAGCGCCATCTGTGAGGGTAACGGAAAAACGTTTGCGATTGCGCGCGGCGCTGGCCGCATTGGCACTGGCCCATGGCAGGTAAGTGAGGCTGAGTTCGTTTCCGAAAAGCGGGGCGAGCGTTTCTTCCAATGCGCTGAGGTCTGCAAACGGACCACCGGCCTGTGGCGCCTCCATGAAGGTGCACCAGGCCGCCACGAAAGGCGCGCGATCGCGCAGCCAATTGCCGGGCGTCGGGTCGAGCAGCATCTGCTGGAACTGGGCTGCAAGCGCAAAGTCTGCCACTGAAGGACGGCCACCAAAGAGGCAGAGATGATTTTTCAAATGGTCATTGAGACACAGGGCGAAGCGGCGCCAGGAGGCGTCGAGCGTTTCGCCATTGTCGGCCTCGGCACCAACGAGTGAAAGCCGCGCTGTCATGCGTTCGACAATCTGCTTCTGCGGCGCCTTGCGGGCGCGCGGCGGCTTGCCGTCATAGAGCTGGGCGAGCACGCGCAAGGCGGCGGCCTCGCGGTCGGGCGACTGGCCCCAGCGCTGCTGGAACATGCATTTGTTCAGCCACTCGTCGGCATAATCCTCGAGGATGAGGGCGAGCATGGCGCAGGCCGGATCATCGGGCACCGAAGAGGGCTCGGCATGGTCCGCTTCGATCGCCGCCAGCATGGCGGTTGAATCCTGGCTGACAGGACGCGTCGGCGAAACAAGCAGGGGAACGGTCGCGAAGGCCTGCGCATTGGCCTGGAATTCAGCCTCATTGCTGCGCGAACGCGTGATCCATTCGAAGGGCAATTCCTTGTAGGTGAGGAAGGCCTTCACCTTGAGAGAATATGGAGACGTGTCTGCGCCAAACAGACGATAATTGGTCATAACGCTACCCTTCCGGTCTGGCCCCTCTCTAGGCACTTCACCCCCAACTGCCAAGCAGCGTTTGCCGCCCGCGCCGATAATGGCTATGCGCTCCATCAAATGCTGGGGTGGCAGGATAAAAAGGACAGATGAAATGCGGGTAATGCATGTCATGGCAGGCGCGGCAGAAGGCGGCGCGGAAAACATCATGCTGGAATCGGTGCTGGCGCTAGCAGAGACCGATCTTGCGCAGCACGTCGTGACACGGCCTGACAATGCATTCCGGATCCAGAAATTTCGCGAGGCCGGCATCGGTGTGGATGTGGCCGCGTTCAACAATAGCTGGCCTTTCCCCACACAGCGCGTGATCGCCGATGCCATCAAGCAATTCGAGCCGGACGTGATTGAATACTGGATGGGCCGCGCCGGACAGTTCGCCCCCAAACAATACCGTGCACGATCCATCGGCTGGTATGGCGGCTATTACAAGCTGGCGCGCTTCAAGAATTGCGAATGGCATGTCGGCCTGACGATCGACCTGCTGCGCCATATCCGCGAACAAGGCGTCAGCGATGAGCGCTCGGCCATCGTGCATACATATGCCGATTTTACCGGCGCAGACCCGGCGAGCCGCAAGGCGCTGAATACGCCAGAGGATGCACCGGTCGCGCTGGCGCTCGCGCGCCTGCATGAAAAGAAGGGCCTTGATACGCTGCTCGATGCGACGGCGAAGATTGACGGGCTCTATGTCTGGATCGCGGGCGAAGGCCCGCTCGAACAGGAACTGAAGGCGCATTGCACGCGGCTCGGCCTTGATGACCGCGTGCGCTTCCTTGGCTGGCGCAATGATCGCGGCGCGCTGCTGGCGGCCTGCGATGTTGTCGCCTTCCCGTCGCGCTATGAACCCTTCGGCACCGTGACGGTGGATGCCTGGGCGGGGTCACGTCCGCTGGTCGCCGCGGATGCGGTTGGCCCGGCGGCCTATGTGAAGGACGGTGTCAACGGGCTGCTGATTCCGAAAAATGATGTCGATGCCCTGGCGGACGCCTTGCGCAAGGTTGTGACGGACAAGGATCTGGCGGCGAAGCTGGTGGCTGGCGGCCGCGCCTCCTATGAAGCGCAGTTTACAAAGGCTGTCTTCCAGCGGGATTCAATTGCGCTCTATGAAAAGATCGCTGCCCATGCGGGACCATTCGGCGGCTAAGCCTTGGCGGCATGGACCGTCTGGAAGAAGCCCCGGTAGAGGCGGGCGGCCACGCGTTCGCCGAGGCCGATCTCGACGCGGATGCCGGCCTGGCGAAGGGCAGTGATGCCGCCTTCGGCGAGCGGATGGGGATCGCTAATCGCGCAGACGACGCGGGCAATGCCGGCGTCTTTCAGTTTGGTGGAACAGGACGGGCTGCCGCTTGAGCGCTCGCGGCAGGGTTCCAGCGTGACATAGGCCGTGCCGCCGACGGCGCGTGCGCCAGCTTCGTCCAGCGCAATCTCTTCGGCATGGGGGCGTCCGCCCAGTCCGGTTACGCCGTCGCCGACAATGTGGCCGTCAACGTCAAGGATCACGCAGCCCACCGAAGGGTTGGGTCCGGTCAGGCCGTGATTGAGGCGCGCAAGGCCGAGGGCCCGGCCCATCATGCGCCGGTCGCGGCGTTTGCTCATGGCAGCTCGGGCAGCGGCGTGGCGCGCTCAGGATCCAGATAACGAACCGAAACAGGTTTCAGGTTGGCGTCCAGATCGATCAGGAGCGGGTTGCCTGTCGGAATCTCGATCCCGGTAATGGACTCATCGGGCACGTTGAAGAGGTGTTTCACGAGGGCACGCAGCGAATTGCCATGGGCGGCGATCACCGTGTCTGTTCCGGCGCTCAGGACAGGCGCGATTTCGCTGGTCCAATAGGGCAGCACGCGCTCAAGCGTGGACTTCAGGCTTTCCGTGGCCGGGACATCAATGCCCTTGTAGCGCGGGTCTTTCGCCGGATTGTACTGGCTGTCCTCGTCGATGGGGGGTGGGGGGACGTCGTAGGAGCGGCGCCATATGTGCACTTGTTCGTCACCGTGCTTGGCGGCGGTTTCGGCCTTGTCGAGGCCGGTCAGTCCGCCGTAGTGGCGCTCGTTTAGCTGCCAGTTCTTTTCGACCGGCACCCAGACGCGGCCCATTTCGGTCAGCGCCATCCAGAGCGTGCGGATGGCGCGTGTCTGGACACTGGTAAAGGCCGCGCGGAAGTCGGCATCGACGCCCTTGAGCAGCGTGCCGGAATGGCGGGCCTCGGCCTCGCCCTTTTCGGTGAGGTCTGCGTCCCACCAGCCGGTGAAGCGGTTCTCGAGGTTCCAGGCGGATTGGCCATGGCGGACAAGGGCGAGTTTGGTCATCGGTCGGCTTTCCTCAAAAAGGCATCAGTTCGGGCATCTGGCGCCCTTTTCGGGGTAAATCACCAAAGGTTCAAGCTTTCATGACCCGGATCAGCTCGGCGAAGGCGAGAACGACGTGGTAGGTCGTGGAGGCGGGCATGAAAGTCGAGAGAATATCGCCTTCGGCACCATAGTGGTCGATCCAGCCGCCATCGGGCGTCAGGAATTCGTCCATGAGGACGTCAAAACTGGTGCAGGCGGCCGCGGCGTGACGCTCGTCGCCGGTGGATTCCAGCATGCTGAGATGCGCCTTGAGGGCCTCGGTCTGGGACCATGTGCGGCGTGAGCCGTCGAACGGCTCTCCCTCGCGGGTCACTTCCACACAGGCCCGTCCATCGTCATCCAGCGTGGCGCAGGCAAAATCGTAAAGCGTTGCAGCCGCCGGGAGGACGGGCGTATCGGTCGCCGCCGCATAGGCATGCAGCAGCCAGACCCATTCGAACTGATGGCCCGGCTCGACAATATCGGCGTCGCGGCCTGTCGGAATGGACCAGTCAGCGGCAAAGCGTTCGCCGAGCAGGCCGCCAGGACCAGCCGTGAGGCGCGTTTCGAACAGGGCAACGAGTTCGGCGGCACGGGCGATATGGCCGCCCTCGGGGTCGACCCTGTGAAGGGAAAGGCAGGCCTCCAGCAGGTGCATGTGCGGGTTCTGCTCGCGGATGCCCGGGCGCGGCAGAATTTCGGCATAGCCACCGTTCAGGCGGTCGCGCATCTGACGGTCGACCGCATCGAGCAGGGCGCCCGCACTCGCACGGGTTTCGCCTGTGCCGCCGAGGGCATCGGCGGATTCGGCGATGGCAAAGAGCGTGAAGGCGATATCGTAGAGATCGGGTGTGTCATCCAGCAGGCCGCTACCGTCAGGTTGGAGCGTGCGGCCGACGAGACCATCATCGCGGCGGGCAAGGCCCGTCAGGATACCGAGGCCGCGTTCGACCCGGTCTCGGGATGTATCCACGCGCCAGCCGAGTCGCAGGGCTTCAGCGAAGACATAGGTCTGCCGGGCCTGCACGCGGACGCGGTTCTCGCGGGAATCGGTAATCGTCTGATCAAGTTCGAGCCCCTCGCGGAACAGGCCATGACTGTTCATGCCGCGCTCGGCCCAGAGGGGAAAACAGGCATCCGCAAGCCAGGTGCGGGCTTCCTTGGCCCGTCGCTTCAAGGCTGACCTGGACATTGGGACGGGTCCTCGAAATGCATGTGAAGCCGAGCATACGGCTCGCCAAACCGATTGCGCACCTGCTATCAGCAGATGCTATGATTGGCCAGCGCCCTTGCGCGCATTGCCGGTAGCAAAGGACGCGTCGCATGCGAGACAGGTTTTTCTTCCCGGCCGCGCTGGTTGTTGTCTGCCTGATGGTCTTTTTTGCCATCCGTCCAGCTATTGGCGCCCTCCCGTCAGGCACCGTTACAGGCGATGGTGTCCATTATGACAAGATCGTCGTCGAGGGGAACTATCTCCACAAGATATATGCGGGCGGCAATGCAAAGACCGAACTGGTCGACGGGCCGGATGGCAAGCGTGTCCTCCTGATCGAGGCGGATGCGGGGGCATTGCGTGATGAGCCGGAGCTTGGGCCCCACTTCCGGTTGGCCGCCGATATCGAAATCCAGTTTGCAGGCCAGACGGTGCGCACGACCGTGCGGGCGCGCCCCGCCGAAGATAAGGGCGCCATGCAGATCGCGCTGAATTATTCCGCCGGTCGGGTCGGAGAATCAGGCTGGAAGATTTTCGACCTCAAGCCCGGATTCAATGACTTCAGCTTCGACTATGACGTCCCGCTGATCGAAGGCAATCAGGGGGTCGATTATTTCGGCATTCGGCCCGTCGTGCCCGACAAGAGCCGCGCCCTGCTCGTCGAACGCGTCACGTTCGAGCGGCTGGGCCCATGGAAGAAAGATTAGCCGGCCTGAAGGGGCGGCCGCTCGGTTGCGACACCAAGGGCCTGTTCGAGCGCCCGGCCGAAAGCGAGCATCGGCCCTTCCCGGAAAAGCGGCGCCCAGAGCGAAATGGCGACCGGCGTGCGGGCCGTCGGCGCGTCAGGATTGGCTTCGGAGTCGAATAGCGTCCGGGGCTTTGTCGTGTCGAAGCCGCAGCGCATCGCCAGGCACGGGTGACCGGTATAGTTCGTTGGCGTCAGCATGCCGCTCGAAAAGCTGGGACCAATGACAACGTCCACATCCGCAAAGGCCGTCTGCATGGCCTGCATCCACAGGCGGCGCAGGCGATCCACCTGAATCAGGTCGACAGCGCTGATGAAGCGGGCCCCGCGGAAGCTGTTCGGCCACGCTTCCGGATCCTGCCAGGTCAGCTCGTCATCGCGGCCTGACAGTGTGAGATCTTCAAAGGCGGCCGCCGCTTCAGCGGTGAGCTGCAGGGAGAGCGGATCGGATGGCAGGTCGGGCAGGGTGAAAGGCACGGGTTTGGCGCCGAGGCCCTTTGCGACGTCGATCGCGTTCCTCTCCGTCTGCGTTGCCGCCTCCAGCCAGGCCGGATCAATGCCGAGGCGCAGGCCTGTGATGGGTGTGCGGAAGTCATAGGTGAATCCGGCAGCGATAGAGCCGGCATCGGCGGGATCGAAGCCATTGATGGCGTCGAGGACAAGCGCGCAGTCTTCGACAGATCGGGCAATCGGCCCGCATTTGTCGAGCGACCAGCAAAGCGCCATGCCCCCTGCCCGGCTGACCCTGCCGAAGGTAGGCCTGAGCGCGGTGACGCCGCAGCGCATGGCTGGTGAAACCAGTGAGCCAAGCGTTTCGGTGCCGATTGAAAAGGCGCAGAGGCCTGCGGCCGTGGCGCTGGCTGAGCCCGCGCTGGACCCGGACGAGCCTTCGCGGATATCGAACGGGTTGCGCGTGACACCGCCAAACCAGACATCGCCATAGGCCAGCGCGCCGCATGTGGTCTTGCCCAGCAGGATCGCGCCGGCCTCGGCAAGTTTGCGAACGATGGCGCTGTCGCCCTCAGAGGCGCGGGTCTTGTAGGGTGCGGCGCCCCAGGTCGTCGGGGCGCCTTCGGCATCGAACAGGTCTTTCAGGCCATAGGGAATGCCATGCAGGGGGCCGCGCACCTTGCCGGCTGCGCGCTCGGCGTCCATCGCATCGGCTTCGCGCCGGGCCCGCCCGGCCATGACCGTCACAAAGCATTCGAGTTTGGGACCAAAGGTTTCAATCCGCTTCAGGTAAAGCTCTGTCAGTTCGCGGCTGGAGATCGCGCCCGCAGAGAGCCATGTGCGCAACTGGGTCAGCGAGGCAAAGGCGACGTCTTCCTCGCCCGGCATGGCGGCACTGACATAGGGCATGACGCTGACGCTGGACGTATCTGTCAGGCCATAATCGACGCCGGGCAGGCGTGGATCGAAGACGGTCGCCGGGGCGAGGCTGTTCGGTTTGTCCACTTCCCGCAATTGCTTGAGGGCGCCGAGGCGGGATTCCAGATCGGCGACCATCTGGGCGCGCTCGGCATCCGTGTAGGTGATGCCGGCGAGTTCTTCGGCGTCGCGGATGGTTGTGGCCGTGATGCCCTCGGGCACCGGAGCCGGTTCCGGCTTGCGTGAGCAGGCAGCGGCGGCAAGACCGGCGAGGCCAGCGCCTGCGCCCATGAGGAGGCTGCGCCGCGAAGGCGCGTTCGTATCGAATATCCTGTCCATGTGTTGTCCCCTGTTTGCCATCGCTCAACCGCCCCATTATGTCGTGCATTCCTGTCAGGCGACGAGTCAAAACTTGAAAGAGGCCCAATTTCCCATGCGAGGAGCCCTGATGCGATTTTTTATTCCGCTTCTGCCCCTGGCGATCGTTGCCTGCACACAGACACCCGAAATGGAGACTGCATTGCCAGACGCCCCTGCTGAAAGCCCGAAAGCCGCCGAGACCGATCCCAACCTCTGGCTCGAAGAGGTTGAAGGCGAGAAAGCTTTGGAATGGGTGCGCGCGCAGAATGAAGGCAGCCTTGCCGAGCTGCAGGCTGACCCGCGCTATGCAAAATATGAAGCGGCAGCCCTGGATGTCCTGACATCGGATGCGCGCATCCCGTATGGCACGGTGCGCGACGGCATGGTGTACAATTTCTGGCAGGACGATGTGAACGTGCGCGGCCTATGGCGCCGGACCACGCTTGAGAGCTATGCGACCGACGCGCCGGACTGGGAGACGGTTGTCGATTTCGACAAGCTGGCCGCCGACGAAGGCCGCAACTGGGTCTATACGGGCGCCAATTGCCTGCGCGAGAAAGGCAAGCCCGTGCGCCATTGCCTCGTGTCGCTGTCGGATGGCGGCAAGGATGCCGTGATCAATCGCGAGTTCGACCTTGAGACCAAGACCTTTGTTGAGGATGGTTTCGTTACGCCAGAGGCCAAGCAGGGCATTTCATGGGTCGATCCTGATACGCTGCTGATCGCTTCGGACTGGGGCGAAGGCACGGTCACGGCGTCCGGTTATCCTTTCATCGTGAAACGCTGGAAGCGGGGAACGCCGCTGTCGGAGGCCGAGGAAGTGATCCGCGGTACGAAGGACCATGTAGGCGTATGGCCATCGGTGATGGAGCTGGAAGACGGGCGGGTGCTGCAGGGGGCGGTGAAGTCGGAGACCTTCTTTACCCATTCCTTCTGGTGGCTGCCTGAGGGCGAAGCCGAGCCGGTGCGCTGGCCTATCCCGCTGAAATCCTCGCCGGAAGGCATCTACAAGGGGCAGTTCCTCCTGTCGCTGGAGGAAGACTGGGCGCCGGAGGGCCAGCATACGGCGTTCAGGACGGGCGATCTTGTGGCCTTTGACGTGAAGGCGTTCCTGGAGACGCGTGCCTTGCCGGAGGTCAGCCTCGTCTTCCGGCCGAATGCGGCGCAGGCGGTGAATGGCGTGGCTGTCGCCAAGGGCGCGGCCCTGCTCTCGATCAATGACAATGTGGCAAGCCGCGTGTTGCGGCTGGAGCCGGGCGCGGATGGCTGGACGACGGGCGCGCTGGAGCTGCCGGGCACGGGGCAGGCGGGAATCGTGTTTGCTGATGAGCATGAAGAGACCGTGTTCCTGACCTATCAGGACTTCCTGACGCCGGATTCCCTGCTCGGCTATGACATTGCCAGCGGCGAGGTCTCGACCGTGAAGAGCCTGCCGGGCAAGTTCGATGCGTCGGGGCTCGAAGTGGAGCAGTTCTTCGCGGTGTCGAAGGACGGGACGAAGGTCCCCTATTTCATCGTGCACAAGACCGGGATGAAGCTCGATGGCAGCACGCCGACGCTCCTCTATGGGTATGGCGGGTTCCAGGTGTCGATGAATCCGGGCTACAGCCCCGTCACGGGCCGGCTGTGGCTGGAACAGGGCGGCGCCTATGTGCTGGCGAATATCAGGGGTGGCGGCGAGTTCGGTCCGGCCTGGCACCAGGCGGGCCTGAAGCTCAACCGACAGCGCGTCTATGATGATTTCATCGCGGTGGGCGAAGACCTGATTGCCCGCAAGGTGACCAGTCCGGCGCATCTCGGCATCATGGGCGGGTCCAATGGCGGCCTCTTGATGGGCGTGATGCTGAACCAGCGGCCGGACCTCTGGAATGCGGTCGTGGTGCAGGTGCCGCTGCTCGACATGATGCGCTATCACCTGCTGCTGGCAGGTGCCTCATGGGTGGACGAATATGGCTCTCCGGACGTGCCGGAAGAGCGCGCCTTCCTCGAGACGATCTCGCCCTACCAGAATTTCGATGCGTCCAGGCCCTATCCCGAACCCTTCTTCGTCACCTCGACCAAGGATGACCGGGTGCATCCCGGCCATGCGCGCAAGATGGCGAAGCTGTTCGAGGATGCGGGCCTGCCCTTCCTCTATTACGAGAATATCGATGGGGGCCATTCGGCGGCGGCGAACCAGACGGAACGGGCCAAGCGTACCGCTTTGGAATTCACCTATCTTTCGGAGCGCCTGTTTGAGGCAAAGTGAGTATTGTTTTGGAATTAACTGAGGGATTAGGTTCCGAATAAGAATGCATAGCCATTCTTTCGCCGGGGGCTTGTCAGTTTTTCAATCCGTGAGACCTTCAGGGCATGCGGCTCGACGAGAAGGATTTCCATAACGACGTCGTCCGGCTTGACCTGCTGGAGGAAAGTGACCGTGCGCGGCTTGCCGCGTCGGGCGCGGTGCAAGCCATGTGGGACTGGCTGCCGGTCATGCCCACAGGCACGAATTTCCATGCCTATTTCGACTTCATGCTTGCCATGAAACAGCAGGGAAGCATCATTCCCTTCTCGATCACGCGACAGTCGGACGGCGCCTTTGCGGGTGTGATTGCCTATCTGGACGTATCGCGCACGCATCGACGTGTCGGCATCGGCTATGTCTGGCACCCGCCGGAAATGCGCGGCACGGTGGTGCCTGTGGCAACACAGATGGCGATGATCGGCCGGGCCTTTGGCGCCCGGATGCGCCGGATCGAGTTTCCCATCGCGGCGGCCAATGAGCGGGCGATCAGGGCCCTTGAGCGGCTGGGCGCGCGCAATGAAGGGGTCTTGCGCCGCTATATGCGCCTCGCGGACGGTTCGTGGGCCGATCTGGCCGTCCTGTCGCTGGTGGATGCTGAGATAAGGGCCGCGATCGACCTCCTGAAGGACCGGGTCGCAGAGATGCAGATGGCTTGACCTGACCGGCCCCTCATGCTTTAGGCGCCGCTACATCCGCGCAAAATACAGAAGCGCGCTTTGACTGATCCATGAGGTCAGCGAGGCCCCCCGCCCGGCGAAGGTTCGCTCAGCGGGGCTTCATGCTTTGTGCGTTCGGTTTGAGCGCCTATGTCTGTTCCCACAGGCAAAAGGTAAAGGAGTGGCACATGTTCGACGCTTTGAGCGATCGTCTTGGCGGTATTTTCGACGGTCTGACCGGCCGCGGCGCACTGTCCGAAAAGGACGTGAATGCCGCGCTGCGCGAGATCCGTGTGGCCCTGCTCGAGGCCGACGTTGCCCTGCCCGTCGTCAAGGATTTCATCGACAGCGTGCGCACCCGCGCCGTTGGCGAGGAAGTCGTCCGCTCGGTGAAGCCCGGCCAGCAAGTGGTCAAGATCGTCTATGATGGTCTGGTCGAGATGCTTGGGGGGACGGAGGCTGAAACCGGCCTGCGCGTCGACAATCCGCCCGCGACGATCATGATGGCCGGCCTTCAGGGCTCGGGTAAAACGACCACGACAGCCAAGATCGCGAAACGCCTGTCGGAAAAACAGCGCAAGCGCGTGCTCCTCGCCTCGCTCGACGTGCGCCGCCCGGCTGCCATGCAGCAGCTGGCGATCCTTGCCGACCAGTGCGGCGAGAATGTTTCCTCCCTGCCCATCATCGAAGGCCAGCTGCCGGCGGATATAGCCCGGCGCGCCGTGCAGGCCGCGAAGATTGGCGGCTATGATGTCCTGATCCTCGATACCGCCGGCCGCACGACGATCGACGAGCAGATGATGAGCGAGGCCGCAGAGATTGCGTCCATCGCCAAGCCGTCCGAAACGCTTCTGGTCGCTGATGCCCTGACAGGTCAGGATGCTGTCGAGACCGCCCGTCGCTTCCATGAGCGCCTGCCGCTGACCGGCCTCGTGCTGACACGGATGGACGGCGACGGTCGCGGCGGTGCGGCGCTGTCGATGCGCGCCGTTACCGGCCTGCCGATCAAGTTCCTCGGCGTTGGCGAAAAGCTCGACGGCCTCGACGCTTTCGATGCGGGCCGGGTTGCGGGCCGCATCCTCGGTCAGGGCGACATTGTCAGCCTCGTCGAAAAAGCGTCTGAGCAGATGGACGCCGAAAAAGCCGAGCGCATGGCCGCGAAGCTCAAGAAGGGCGAATTCGACCTGGAAGACATGGCCGACCAGCTGCGCCAGATGCAGCGCATGGGCGGCCTTGGCGGCATCATGGGCATGATGCCCGGCGCGCGCAAAGCCAAGGAAGCCATGGCCAGCGCCAACCTCGACGACAATGTGCTGAAGCGCCAGGAAGCCATCATCCTGTCGATGACCAAGCAGGAACGCCGCAAGCCGGCCGTCCTCAATGCCTCGCGCCGCAAGCGCATCGCGGCGGGCTCGGGCACATCGGTGCAGGAAGTGAACAAGCTGCTGAAGATGCACCAGCAGATGGCCGGCATGATGAAGAAGATGCGCACCAAGGGCGGCATGAAAGCCATGATGGGCGCGGCCTCTCAGGCCGGCATGTCCCCAGCAGATCTGGCGCGCATGGGCGGCCAGCAACTGCCGCCGGGCATGGGCTCCGGCAGCCTGCCGGGCGGACTGCCCGGTCTGGGCGGCGGCCTTCCGGGCCTTGGGGGAAAGAAGAAATAGATGACGAACGCAGACAACACGCTCGCCCTTTTCCAGCTGAACCAGCTGCGCGCCAGTATCGACAATATGGACGCGATCCTCGTCCATACGCTGGCGGAGCGCTTCAAGGCTACCAAGGAAGTCGGCAAGCTGAAGGCGCTTCACAACATGCCGCCGGCCGACAAGAGCCGTGAGGCCCAGCAGATCGAGCGCCTCCGGCGCCTCGCCAATGACGCAGGCCTCGACCCGGCCTTCGCCGAGAAATTCCTATCCTTCATCGTGGCGGAAGTGATCCGCCACCATGAGCAGATCCGCAGCGACGAAGCTGAACTTTAATTCCAGAGACGACACTTTACAGGAGTAACCCCAATGTCCCTCAAGATCCGACTCGCCCGTGGCGGGTCCAAGAAACGCCCTTTCTATTCGGTTGTTATCGCTGACGCCCGCGCGCCACGCGACGGTCGCTTCATCGAGAAAATCGGCGTCTATGACCCGCGCCTTGCAAAAGACTCCGGCGAGCGCGTCAAGATCGACGGCGTGAAAGCGGCTGAATGGCTCAAGAAAGGCGCTCAGCCAACCGAGCGCGTCGGCCGCTTCCTGTCGCAGATCACGCTCGAAGGCGAATCCGCACCGATCTACACATGGGCCGCCGGCAATAACCCGAAAAAAGGTGAGCCAGGCAAGAAAGCCCAGGAGCGCGTGAAAGAGCGTGCCGACAAGGCGACGGCTGCTGCTGAAGCCGCTGCCTCCGCTGCTGAAGCTGCCGCCGCCGCAGCTGCCGCACCTGCGGAAGAGGAAGCACCGGCTGAAGAAGCCGCTTCGGAATAGGTTTCGATCCTGTATCGAATCTGAAGGGGCCAGTGCTGTTTGCACTGGCCTTTTCTGTTTGCAGTGGCACTCGCGTACGGCCTGAATGCGAGGCAACGGGGAACCTTGTCCCGGTTCAGTTCGCTTAGCCTAGACATGAGGCTGACCGAAAGGAGACCGCTATGAACAGGTTGACGCACTACCGAAACGGCGCGCTCGTCGCCGCCACTATTGCCGCCCTTGCCCTGCCAGCGCAGGCCGCACCGCATCGTGACGCCTATCGCGGTGGACACGGCGGCGTTGTCTTGCACGCCGATGGCAATTTCAGAGGCGAGGCCATCGAGGTGAATGGGGCTGTGCCCGATCTCTCGCGCGTTCGTTTCAATGATCGTGTTTCGTCGATCAGCATTGGCTCAGGCATTTGGGAAGTCTGCTCCGACGCAAACTTCAAGGGGCGCTGTGCCACGATCGACACCAGTGTTTCGAGGCTTGGCGACCTGCGCCTGAACGACAATATCTCCTCGATCCGTCCGGTCGGCTATGGGCGCGGGGGTGTCGCTGAGCGCGGTCGCTGGAATGGGGGATATGCGAATGGCGGCGCGGATGTCGTGCTGTTTTCGCGCGCCGGCATGAGCGGCGAGCAGGTTGGCATCAATCGCGACATTGCCGACCTTTCTGCCTACCGCTTCAACGACAAGGCCAGCTCGATCCTTGTGACACAAGGGACATGGCTTGCCTGCGAACATGCCAACTACAAGGGCCGCTGCGAAGTGGTCTCGCGGGGCTCGGGCGACCTGCGACCGATCGGCCTGAATGACAATATCTCGTCGATCAGGCGCTATGACAGCCGGTATGAGGCGCACAATGATTACGATCGCCACGACGGCTGGAGGCGCTAAAGACCCGTTCTCTCTGGCCGCGAGTAGGGCTAGAGAGGCGGCATGACGTCGAAACCTGAAGAGAAGCTGATCGTTGTGGGTGCCCTGAAGGGCGCCCATGGCGTGCGCGGTGAAGTACGCGTGAAGAGTTTCACGGCCGAGCCCGAAGACCTGTTCACCTATGGGCCCCTGACCGATGCAAATGGGCGGGTTCTGCTGACGCCGCTGTCGGCCCGGCCCGGCAATGATCATTTCATCGTCGCCACGCGCGAGCAGAAGCAGAAGGAAGAATGGGACGCGCTTAAAGGCGCTCTCTTGCATGTCGCCCGGGCGCAGCTGCCCGAGGCCGAAGAGGACGAGTTCTATATCGAGGATCTCGTCGGGCTCGATGTCGTCACTGAGGGGGCGAGCGTCGCGGGACGGGTCAAGTCAGTGCAGAATTTCGGCGCCGATGACCTGCTGGAAGTTCAGCTGGTGACGGGTGGCCATAGTGTGTTCGTGCCGTTCACGCTGGCAGATGTGCCCGAGATCGATTTCGAGACGGGGCGCGTGCATATCCCCGATCTGGCCAGCTGGAGCGAGCCCGCCGCCGACGAATAGCAGCCCGGGCAGCGCATGTTGTGAGTGGTTCAGGTGGCATGCCGCATGTTACGATTTGTAACTGAGAGGTTTTGGCCATGCTTGCCACACTCCTGCGCCTTGGCGCGCTGATCGCCCTTCCCTTCGCCACAGCTGGCGTGGCTGCTGCGCAATATGACGATGTCCAGGACGAGGCGGCGCTGATCCTCTTTGGCGGCGAGAATTATACCGGATCCGCCGTCAATGTTTTCGACCCGATCTATTCCCTGCCGGATATCCAGTTCAATGACCGTGCCCGCTCAGTGGCCGTGCTGTCGGGCGCCTGGGAGCTTTGCGAGCATAGCGATTTCACCGGTCGCTGCGTGTTCCTCCGCGAGGACGTTCCCGACCTTCGCTATTACGGCCTTGAGGGGCAAGTGTCGTCGGTGCGGCCTATTTATGAGTATACGGATGCCGAGAACGGGCTGATGTTCGTGCGCGATGAGAATGGCTATATCCGGTACGCCGACGATGCGCAGTATGGGTATGATACATACTCGCATGGCTATGGCGCGACGACGCGGGTGGAAGTCTACCATTACGGCTATTCGCCCGCTTACAGGTCTTACGGATACTACGATCCGCTGGCCGGGTACGGGCCCTATGGCTTTGGCTATTCGCGCGGTGGCTACAACACCTATCGCCCCTATCACCGGAAGCCCAGGCCCCTGCGCGGACACTATGGTGCGCGCGATGCGGACGCGACACTCTATGTGGATTCCAATGGGCGGGGCGCATCGCTCGGCATCAATCGCGGTGTCAGGGATCTCAGCCGTTACCGCTTCAATGACAATGTGTCGTCGCTGAATATCAAGTCCGGCAAGTGGGAAGTCTGCGAGCACGCTAATTTCAAGGGGCGCTGCGAAATCATCGATGCCTCGACAGGCAAGCTGAACGGCCTCCGCCTCAACGACAATATTTCATCGATCCGCCCTGTCGGCGGTGACCGGGACAATCGCGGCGACGGACGCGATCGCGGACATCGCGGTGATAATGCCGGTCGTGGCGGCAATGACTACGCGGGCCGTGACAGGGGTGGCCGAGGCGACGAGCCACGCGCCGACCGTGGCCAGCAGGGCGACCGGGGCCAGCGCGGGCCCGGGCGTCCAGGGGGTGGGCGTGGCGCCGATGCGCTTGCCGGTGGGCCGGGAACCATACCGTCCCTGCCGGACACGACTTTGCCAAATCGCCAGCCGCAGCGCGGCTTTGTGCCGCCGGACCCGATCAGCAAGACGGTACAGCCGCCGCGGCAGGAACGCCCGCGCGGCGATGCGGTCCGCCGTGACGTGCCACGCATCCGTGACACAGGCGACCGGCGCGGCGGCGATCAACAACGCGCCCGTCCTGACCGGCAGGTTGAGCGCAGGCCTCAGCCACAGCGCCAGCAGACACAGCGTGTGCTGCCTCAGACGCCCGCCATGCAGTCGCGCCAGCCTGTGCGGGCACCTGTACAGGCCGCTCCACAGGTGCGAGCGCCAGCACCGCAGGCCCGGGCGCCCCAAGTGCGTGCCGTGCCTCCGCCTGCGCCTGTCAGGGTGGCGCCTCAGCCGCGTCCACAGGCTCAGGCACCGCCGGAGCGGCAAGTCAGGGCAGACCCACGCTCGCCCGCCGGCATCAGGGCGCGTGACCGGTCGTTGCGCGGTGACGAAAAATAAGTCCCGGTGAAGGCTTAGCTGGCGCGCGGGTCGTTCCATTCGGCGGGAATGCCGTAGCCGCCGCGCCGCGTGAGCCAGAACATGCCGATCAGGTCGAAGATGCCGGCGCCGAGGCGGCCAAGAAAGCCGTATTTCGACACGCCCGCGAGCCGCTCGCGATCATTGACCAGTTCCTCGCGCACATCCCAGCCGGCGCGCTTGACGAGGGCCGGCAGGAAACGGTGCATGGATGCGAAATAGGGCAGGTCGCGGAAGGCCCGCGTGCGGATCAGCTTCCAGCCACAGCCCGTGTCGGTCGCATCGTCTCGGAGCACGAAACGCCGCACGCCATTGGCCACGCGTGACTGCAGCCATTTGAAGCCGGAATCGTTGCGGCTGTTGCGCTTGCCGGCAATGATGCCGAGCCGCGCCGGGGCGCCGGGCGCGATGATTTCGGCCCAGAGACGGGCGGTGTCGTGCGGATCATTCTGGCCATCGCCATCGAGCAGCTGGACCCATTCGCCGCGCGCCGATCTCAGGCCGCTGAAGAGGGCCGAGGATTTGCCGCGCCTGGCCACATGGTTCAGCACCACGACCGTGTGCGGGTGACGCGCCTTTGCTTCGGCGAGTTCCATGCTGGTCGCATCGGCCGAACAGTCATTGACGCAGATGATCTCGAAATCGATTCCGGCCAGCGCCTCATGAATCTCGTCGATCACGGGGTGCACGTTGCCTTCCTCGTTGAAGAAGGGAATCAGGACGGAAAGGGCCGGAGTGTTTGCCATTCATCCTCCCGTATAGAACATGTCCTGTCAGCGCAATTTACGCCCTCAGAATGTACGGATAAAAGCACGGAAAAAGCACGTAGACAGCCCGGAGCGTGCACGAAGCCATTCCTATATGCCCGAAAGGCAAAGCCCTTGGACGTCTATCATATCTGGTTTGACCTGAAGCCCGGAACCGACGAGCGCGCTTTCGCGAGCGCCCTGCCCGCCTTTCTCGATCACATGCGTAATGCCGGGCGGATCGAAAGCTGGCGGATGATGCGCTGCAAGCTGGGCCTCAGGCCGGACGATGTGCGCGAGTTCCACATCATGATCGAGACGCGCGACCTCGCCCAGCTCGACATGGCCTTCAGGGCCGCCGCCAGCCGCGAAGGCGAGACGGACACGCTGCACTTCACGGCGAATGCGATGGTGACCAATGTGAAGTTCGGCCTGTTCCGCGACTGGCCGGATTGAAGCGCGCCGAGCCTGTGCTTGTCAGTGTCGCGGGAGGAGCGCAACAAAGTGGGCATGACAAATCCGATAGATCAGATCTCCGCGAAACTTCACGCGCTCGAAATCGAGCTGGAAGCCGAAATGGCCAAGAAGCGGGCGGGGCTGCAGTATGGCCTTGAGCGCGGAAAGGTATTGTTCGAACAGGAAGTGGTGCGAAGGCATCGCGAGCTGCGCACGCATGTCGTGCGCTACCTGTTCAGTGCGCGGCCGCTGGTCTTGCTGTCAGCGCCGGTGATCTATTCCCTGATCGTGCCGTTTGTGATCGTCGACCTCTGGGTGTCGATCTACCAGGCCATCTGCTTTCGCGTTTACGGCATTCCGCAGGTTCGGCGTCACCGCTACCTCGTGTTCGACCGGAGCGGCCTTGCCTACCTGAACATGATCGAAAAACTGAACTGCGCTTATTGTTCCTATGTGAACGGGGTCATCGCCTATGTCCGGGAGGTGGGCTCACGCACCGAACAATACTGGTGCCCGATCAAGCAGGCGCGGCGCGTGATCGGCGCGCATGCGCGCTATGCGGGGTTCGAGGAATTCGGGGAAGGCGAGCACTATCACGAGCGGCTCAAGGTCTTGCAGGCCGATATCCGCAAGGCGAAGGAACCCGGCGAGCCCTTGGGCGACTGAGCGGACGGCTGGGGGGCGGCGGAAGCTGCAGACGAATCCGCAGCTTCCTGACCAGATCAGATGCGCGCGAAATCGTTGCGGGCAAGAGTGGCGACCGTGTCGAGGGTCATCGACTTGTCGCTGAGGCGGCGGCGGTTGAGCTCGGACAGCTCGAAGGGGGCTGCGTGGCCGTAGTTTTCTGTCCAGATGCGGTCGACTTCCGGCTTCGTCAGCGCGGCGGTCATTTTCACTTCCGAGAGATCATCGGCCTTTTCGGCGCGGCGACCGCCGGGGAGGTAGATTGTGCCGTTCGAGAAGTCGACGGCGAAGGCAATCAGGCCCGGAATGAGGAACAGGAGCAGGCCGACGCCGTCCAGGATGGCCACGGCCGGGTCGATACGGCCGCCGCTCTGGCCCTTGCGTTCCGGGTAAAGAAGGGTGCCGCAGCCGCTGAGGGCTGTTGCGAGGATGGCGGCAGAGCCACCCATCAGCAAGTGTCGCTTCGTCGTATCCATACTATTTTCTCCTGAAAACCGACCTGCACAAGAATAGGCAGCGTCTGTGCGAGTAAGACCCGAAGTCGCAACATGTTCCAGTGTTTTCGTGGAAGGTGGCCGGAATGGCTGTTCAAACATTGCCGGTTGGTAAACGGACCTGCAGCAAATCCCGTACCCGGATTCGCGGGATATTCGCTTGTAGGCTGTAGAAAGGCCCAAACGGAGAGGACAGGATGCCCATCTCAAATCGCAGTCGTGACGTCTTTGATTCATTGTTGTTTTTTGCGTTCGTCGCGATAACGGCCCTCTGCCTGTCATTCACCTTTTCGATGATGATGTACCAGCTGGGCGTGCCGACCAATCCGCGTGCGTTCGTTTTAACCAACCTGCTCATCTCGGCCTGTGTGGCGCTTCCGACGGGCGTCATCGCCTCCCAGCATGAGTTCCGCCTGAAGAATTATCAGCGGCGGCTGGAAGCCCTGGCGGCGACCGATCCGTTGACGGGGCTGTATAATCGACGCTTCTTCAAGCAGGCCCTGGAAGACGAGGTGCAACGCATGCGCCGGACCCATCAGACCGCCGGCCTGGTCATGTTCGACCTCGATCATTTCAAATGCATCAATGACCGGTTCGGTCACAAGTCAGGCGATCTTGTCCTGCAGGAGGTCGCGTCCGCCGCCTTTGCCGAGCTTCGCGGCCCGTTTGACCGGCTGGGTCGCTGGGGCGGGGAAGAATTCGTGATCCTGCTCAGCAATGTGACGCTGGAACAATCCGCCCTCGTGTGCGAGCGCATTCGTGAACGTATCGCCTCGCTGCATCTGGAATGCAGGGGCCAGGACTTCTCGATCACGGCGAGCTTTGGGACCTGCCTGCTGAAGCCGGGTGCGCAGATCGACCTGGCCCTTGAGACCGCCGATGCGGCGCTCTTCCAGTCCAAGAATAGCGGGCGCAACAAGGTGACCGCCCGCCGCGCGGTGGAACTGGCGGCCTAATCCCGTCCCATCGTGGACATGGCCTGGGCGACCTCGAGTTCGGCGGCGAGCCTGTCGACATATTTCACGAAGCTGCGGGCATAGAACATCCGGCTTCCGGCCCACCATTCGCGGATGTCGGGATCGCTGAGCGATTCCCTCAGGCGCGCTTCGGAACCCTCCCACAATTCATCCTCGAACACGCCGAAGCGACGATGCGTATGCAGGACTTCGAAATGGCGGAAGGAAATGCTGAGGAAGTTGGAGACGCGGAGGGCTTCCGCGCGGGTCCAGCTGCTGAGGCCGTCTTCGCGTGAGAGCACTTCCGCGAGATCGGCGCTTTCGGTGACGCGCCCCATATTGGCCGACAGGAGCTGGGCCGAGGTCTGAGCCGCCGCCATGCGGGTCAGGTGCGCGTTCTGGCGAAGCTGCAGGCCGATGAAGACCAGTGTCAGCACCACGGCGCCGGAGGCCATGATGTTGGCAATGGTGGCGACAGTATCGAGTGTCATCTGTATCCCCCCGTTATTTTGCTCGTATCAAGCGCCGGGCAGGCGCGTGCGTCAACGGCCAGGTGGGGTGACGCGGTGACGGGAGTGGGCTAGATGCGCGGCATGTTCAGGGCCACGCTCATCACGCTTGTACCGGAAGCCTTTCCCGGGCCGCTCGGCGTCTCCATTCTGGGGCGCGCCGAGGAGAAGGGCCTGTGGGCGCTGGAAACCATAGACCTGCGCGGCTTTGGTGTCGGCAAGCACCGCAATGTGGATGACACGCCCGCAGGTGGCGGCGCGGGCATGGTGATCCGGCCGGATGTGGCGGCGGCGGCGATTGATAGCGTGGCGCTGGAGGGGCGGCCGCTGGTTTATCTCTCCCCGCGCGGCAAGCCGTTTGACCAGCAAAAAGCGCGCGACTGGGCCGCCGGGCCGGGCGTCGTGTTTTTCTGCGGCCGGTTCGAGGGGCTTGATGAGCGTGTGATTGAAGCACGCGGCATGGAAGAGGTCTCGCTCGGCGATTTTGTTCTGGCCGGCGGTGAGGTTGCGGCCATGGCTTTCATCGAGGCGACGGTGCGTTTGCTGCCCGGCGTGGCCGGGAATGAAGCATCGCTGACGGAGGAATCCTTCGAGCAGGGCCTGCTGGAACACCCGCATTATACAATGCCCCGCGCGTGGGAAGGACGCCCTACGCCTGAAGTTCTCCTGTCCGGCGATCATAAACGTATAGAAGAATGGCGTCGCAACAGCGCAAAGGCGTTGACAAAGCAGCGCCGTCCCGATTTATACGCCGCTTACTCCAAGACCCCCGAATTCCAACCGCCGGAGAATGGCGATGAACATGATTGAGCAGCTTGAGGCGGAAGAACGCGTCCGCGTCCTCGGCGACAAAAAAATCCCGGCTTTCTCGCCAGGCGACACGCTTGCCGTGAACGTGAAGATCAAGGAAGGCGACCGTGAGCGCGTCCAGCGCTTCGAAGGCGTCTGCATTGCCCGTTCGGGCGGCAGCCTGAGCGAGAGCTTCACGGTTCGCAAGATTTCCTTCGGTGAAGGCGTCGAGCGGGTTTTCCCGCTGGTCTCGCCACTGATCGAGTCGATCGAAGTGAAGCGCAAGGGCCGCGTGCGCCGTGCGAAACTTTACTACCTGCGCGACCGTCGCGGTAAGTCGGCCCGTATTGCCGAGCGGACGACCGGCCACGGCATCGAGGCTGTCGAGATTGCTGTCTCGAAAACCGAGCGCCGCCGTCAGAAGGACGCAGAGAAGGTTGCCCGCAAGGAAGCCGCCGCTGCCGACCGCGAAGCCGCTGCCAAGGCAAAGCTTGAGGCCGAAAAGGCCGCTGCTGCTGCCGCAGAAGCCGAAGCCAAGGCCGCTGAAGAAGCTGCCGCTGCGGCTGAAGCGCCAGAGGCTGCTCCGGAAGAATAGGCTTCCCGCCTTTTCACGATTTCAAAAACGCCCTTGCCGTCCGGCAGGGGCGTTTTTCGTTCAGGCCCCGGCCCCTTGCTTCATGTAGCGCGTGAGCCCATCGACGAGATGGTCGAAGACGAGGCGTATGCGCCGGTTGCCGCGCAGATCCTCATGCATGGTGACCCAGGTTTCGAGCGAGAATGTCATCTCGCCCGGAAACAGGCGGACAAAGCGCGGATCATGCGCGATCAGCCCGACCTGGCAGATACCGATGCCGAGCCCGGCGCGGATGCACGTGAACTGGGCAACGTCACTGTCTGTGCGCAGGGAAAACATGTCGCGATGAAGGTCCAGCCCTTTGGCGCGCAGGCCCTGAACACCGGTTGTCTCATGGTCGAAACCGATCAGGGCATGGCTGGAGAGGTCATCCAGGGAGGCGGGTGTGCCGCGCCGGTCCAGATAATCGCGGCGGGCAAACATGCCGAGTTCGATATCGCCAATCTTGCGGGCAATCAGCGCGCCCTGGCTCGGCTGGACCATGCGTACGGCAATATCGGCATCGCGGCGCAGCAGGTCGGCGGTCTCGTTCGAGGCCACGAGTTCGAAGGCAAGCCGGGGATGTTCGGCCCCGATCGTGGCGAGGATGGATGGCAGGACTTCAATGCCGATCACTTCGCTGGCCGTGATGCGCACTGCGCCCGCCAGCGCATCATCCGGGCCTGAGGCGGCGCGGATCATGGCGGCGGCAGAGGCCTCCATGGCGAGCGCGTGGGGCATCAGGGCCTCGGCGGCGTCTGTCGGGGTCAGGCCCTGGGGCGACCGGGTGAACAGGGCCGCGCCGCCGAGAACGCTTTCGAGCTGTTCGACATGGCGGGCAATCGTCGGCTGGGTGACACCGAGGGCGCGGGCGGCCGCTGACAGGCTGCCGGTGCGGTAAACGCTGAGCAGGGAGCGGCAGTGATCCCATGAAAGTGAAGCCTGATCCATAAATAATGTTTAGCGACTATAGATATTACCGCAATTTCTTTTAGCGGGCGCCTGCTTCATTCTTCTGCCTGACACCCAAACAGGAGATCGACATGACCCACACACGAACAGCCCTGATCCTTGGCGCAACAGGCGGCGCCGGATTCGAAATTGCCCGGGCCCTGAGGGCGCATGGCTGGCAGATACGCGCGATGCACCGGCGCCCGGATGATGTATCTTCGCAGATGCCGGATGCTGACTGGATCCAGGGCGATGCGATGAAAGCAGCCGATGTGCTGATGGCGGCGACGAATGCCGACCTGATCGTGCATGCGGTGAACCCGCCGGGATACCGGAACTGGGGCAAGCTGGTCCTGCCCATGATTGATAATACGATTGCTGCGGCGCGGGCGAACAAGGCCCGGATCGTGCTGCCGGGCACGGTCTATAATTACGGGCCCGATGCATTCCCCCTGCTCCGCGAAACGTCCCCGCAGAATCCGACAACGCGCAAGGGGGCGATACGTGTGGAGATGGAGGCGCGTCTGCGTCGGGCAGCGGAGACCGGCGTTGATGTACTTGTCGTGCGCGCTGGCGACTTTTTCGGGCCCAATACCGGCAATTCATGGTTCGCGCAGGGCATGATCAAGCCGGGACAGCCCGTGCGTTCGATTACCCATCCGGGCAAGCCGGGCGTCGGTCACGCCTGGGCCTATCTGCCCGATTTCGCCGAGACCGTGGCGCGCCTTGTCGACAGGAATGACGAACTGGCGACATTCGAGACGTTTCATTTCAACGGGCACTGGTTCGAGGACGGCCGTGAGATCGCCGAACGCCTCCGGATTGCCGGCGGGGTTCCGGATGCACCGATCAGGCGTTTCCCGTGGCCGTTGCTGCATGTCCTGAAGCCATTTGTGCCCCTTTTCCGGGAAATGGCCGAGATGCAATATCTCTGGAAGGTGCCGGTCCGGCTCGACAATTCCCGGCTGGTCAGCCGGCTTGGCAGTGAACCTCACACACCTGTGGACGAAGCCCTGCGGGAGACCCTGCGCGGCCTGAAATGCCTGCCTGACGCCCCTTCGCGTGCTTTGGGCCTGGCCGTCGGCTGATGTCAGCCTGCGACGCTGAGCAGGGCGGTTTCCGGCTCCATTAGGGATTTGTCGCCGGCGCTGAGGGCGCGCGCATATTCCGCTTTGATCTGTGTGGCCATCCAGTCGAAAGTCTCCTCGACACGCCGAACGGCCTGACGCTCGGCAGAGAAGACGCTTTGCTGGCCTGAAGGCAGGTAGAAATAGGGATTGGCTTCCCAGATGACCGGGCGACCATCCGGCAGGATGCTGTAATCGACGGCGGCAAAGTCGAGCCCCAGGGCAGCGACGGCTTTCACGAGTTCATCGGCGTGGGCGACAGGCGCTTCGAAATGCGCGAGGTCTGCGTCGATCATGCGGCTGACCAGACGGGCGCCGAGGCCGAAACGGCGGGTGAAGTTGCGGCGCGGCGTGTCTTCGCGGGCGAAGACAGATGTCGACAGGCCGACAATCGGATCGGTCGAGAAGAAGAGATGGCTGGCCTTGACCTCGCCGCCAAACACAAAGGCGCGGGCCTTGTGATGGTATTGGCTGAAGAGGCTGGTTTCGGCGCCGGTCGCCCGCCAGGCGCCCTGTATGTCGACAAAGGTGATGACAGCGGCCGGGAACACGCAGGTTGCGGCTGCGCGGCGGGCGTCAGCTTCACTGCGCGCGATCACGACGTCGCGCTGGCAATGGACATCGTCTGACCGGATGATGCAGGGGAAACCGACCTCGCTGGCCACTGCAGGCAGGTCATCTGCGGATTGTGCCCGCGCGGCATAGGCGCTGGGCATGCCTGTCTCGCTCCAGATCCGGGCCTGGTCGGCTTTGGATGTGTTGCTGAGTCCAAAAGGGGAATTCAGAACGCGGATGCCATAGAGGCTGGCCGTTGCCTCGATCTGGACAGCTTCGGCATAGCATTTGGGGTATTTCTGGCGCAGCGGATCACCCAGCCAGAACACGATCAGGCCGACATCCCGGAAATCGAATGGGCCGCTGCCGGTCCGGTGGATCCGGGTCTGGCCAACCAGTTCCGGGTCACTCTGCTTCAACCGGTCCATGAAGGCCTGGTCTGTTGCGACTGTCCGGCCGCGCCTTTCGCCATGCATGACGAAGACGATCTTGAATCGGGAGGCCGGGCTCTTTGCACGAAGCGGGATCACGCGGGTGGCGGGGCTGTCGGGTAGCTGCATGGATTGGCCTCCGGCTCAGACTTGATTTGCGTCGGCCCAATTCGAGACAAGGGACAAAGCGTTCCCTTCGGATTGTACAAATGGCGTGCCAATACTACAGATCCGGCGAATTTTTCGCGTTTGGGGATATGCCAGGCTCAGTCGGGCAGTAGACCGGGCTTCCATCGTACATATCTATCGCTATGGTGCGCCGCGAACACGAGGATAGGCAGGATCAATGGCCGGCAAGACACTTTATGACAAGATTTGGGACGCGCATGTCGTCCACACGGATGCGGCTTCAGGCGAGAGCCTGCTCTATATCGACCTGCACCTTATTCATGAAGTAACGACCCCTCAGGCCTTTGACGGGCTGAAGCTGGCTGGCCGCAAGGTGCGCCGGACCGACCTGACGCTGGCCGTGGCCGATCACAATACGCCGACCGAGAACCAGGCGGCCGGCCTTGCAGGCGTCAAGGATCCGGAAGCGCGCAACCAGCTGGAAACGCTGACGCGGAACGTGGCCGAGTATGGCATCGAATATTTCCCCATGGGTGATATCCGCAACGGCATCGTGCATGTTGTGGGCCCAGAGCAGGGCCGCACGCAGCCCGGCATGACCATCGTGTGCGGTGACAGCCACACGTCGACACACGGCGCCTTTGGCGCGCTGGCGCATGGCATCGGCACGTCGGAAGTCGAACATGTACTGGCCACGCAGACGCTGCGCGCGCGCAAGATGCAGAACATGGCCGTGGAAGTGACGGGCAAGCTGCGCGACGGCGTGACCGCCAAGGATCTCGCGCTGCACATTATTGCGCAGACGGGTACGGCGGGCGGCACGGGCTATGTGATCGAGTATCGCGGCGAGGCGATCAAGGCGCTGTCGATGGAAGCGCGCATGACGCTGTGCAACCTGGCCATTGAAGGCGGCGCACGCGCTGGCCTGATCGCACCGGATGAAAAGACATTCGAATACATGAAGGGCCGCCCGGCGAGCCCGAAGGCTGGCGCGTGGGACGTGGCGACCAGCTACTGGAAGACACTCTATTCCGATGACGATGCGGCCTGGGATACGGTGATCCGGATTGATGGCGCCTCGGTTGAGCCGACCATCACCTGGGGCACGAGCCCGGAACAGGCGATCCCGCTGTCGGGCAAGACGCCTGTGCCGGAAGAGATTGCCGATCCGGTCAAGCGCGCAGCCGCCGAGCGGGCGCTCGATTATATGGGTCTTGAGGCAGGCGTGCCGATTGCCGGAACGCCGGTGCAGCGGGTCTTCATCGGCTCGTGCACGAACAGCCGGATCGAGGACCTGCGGGCGGCGGCGGATGTCGCCAAGGGCCATCATGTGGCCGAGGGCGTGCGCGCCATGGTCGTGCCGGGCTCTGGCCTTGTGCGGGCGCAGGCCGAGGCCGAAGGGCTCGATATCATCCTGATGGAAGCCGGTTTCGAATGGCGTGAGCCGGGCTGTTCCATGTGCCTTGGCATGAACCCGGACATCCTGTCGCCGGGCGAACGCTGCGCATCGACCTCGAACCGCAATTTCGAAGGCCGTCAGGGCCGGGGCGGGCGGACACATTTGATGAGTCCGGCGCTGGCGGCGCGCGCGGCGATCAATGGCGTGCTGGGCTGACCGCTCGGGCAACGCCAGATACGGCGATTTCAAAGTGCACGGTCCTCGCACATAATGAGGCCAATCAAGCGAGGAAACGCGACATGACCCGATACACATTGCATGGCATGTTTGCCTCAGGGCCGACCTACAAGGTTGGCCTGATGCTGAACCTGACCGGCACGCCCTATGATTACGAGCATGTCGACCTGCGCTCGGGCGCGCACAAGGCCGACGCCTTCCTCTCCAAGAACCGTTATGGCCAGGTGCCGGTGCTGGAGGATCACGAGAAGGACATCTGCCTTTGCCAGTCCTCCGTCATTCTCGACTATCTCGCCGACGAGACCGGCCAGTTCGGCGGCAAGGACCGGGCCGAGCGTCTGCGGGCCCGCGAGTGGCAGCTGTGGGGCACGGGCCAGCTGTCCATCGGCATTTTCCGGACCCGCGCCCAGAAGCTGGGCTTCTTTGATTTTCCCGAGCAGGTCGTCGCGGCCAATCTGGCCAGTGCGACCAATGCCCTGAAGGAACTGAACGGTCTGCTCGAAGGGCGCGACTGGCTCGTTGGCGGCGGGGTCACCATTGCTGACGTGGATATTTATGGTGTCGTCGCGTATTCCGGCCAGGCGCAGATAGACCTTGCTCCGTTCGCCCACGTGCGCCGCTGGATGTCGCGCGTCGAGGCCCTGCCCCGCTTCAAGAGCATCGACACGGCGCTGCCGAAGGAAAGCACCAAGGCATGATCACGGGGCTGGACCATATTGTTCTGGTCTGCCCGGAGATTGCGTCGGGCACGGCGGTCTATGCCGCCCTGCTTGGCCGTGCGCCTGACTGGGAGGCGGTCTCGGCAGATGGCGCAGCGACGGCGATCTTCCGCGTGAACAATACGGCGCTTGAGCTGATGGCCCCGGATGGCGACGGGCCGATGGCGCAGCGTCTCGGCGAGGTCATTGCCGAGGACGGGCCGGGGCTGAAGAGCCTTGCCTTCCGCACCGGGGATATTGAGCATGCCCATCATCGCCTGACGCGTCGTGGCCTGAAGCCGCACGAGATCATGCCGGGCGACAGCACGAGCGAAATTGCAGGCAAAACGCGCAACTGGCGGCGTTTTCGGTGTTCAGACGATGAGACAGCCGGTGTGCGCACGTTCCTGATCGAGCATCAGACGGGCGAACTCGAGGCGGCCGATGCGCCGGATGATGCTGTGTCAGGCCTCGACCATATTGTCATCAATACGCCCAATCCTGACCGGGCGGCGGCGCTTTATGGCGCGCGCCTTGGGCTTGACCTTGCGCTCGACCGGACCGCGCCGGAATGGAAAACGCGTTTCCTGTTCTTCCGTACGGGCGGGCTGACCTTCGAGGTGATCAACCGTCTCGGCGAGACACCGGACATATCCGGTGCGGATTCCATCTGGGGCCTGACATGGGAAGTGGCCGATCTGGCGGCGGCGCATGAGCGCCTGCTGGACGCTGGCTTCGACGTGTCCGGACAGCGCAAGGGGCGCAAGCCCGGAAGCAATGTCTTCACCATTCGAAATGGCACGCTGAATGTGCCGACCCTGTTCATCTCGCATGACCCGCATTAGGATAACAAGATGAAAGCCTTTCAGACCCTCACTGGTACTGCCGCTCCCCTGATGGAGAAGGGCAAGCTGATGTCGAATGTCGACACCGACATGATCATCCCGAAACAGTTCCTGAAGACCACGACGCGCACCGGCCTCTCCAAGGGCCTGTTCCACGAGTTGAAAACCAAGGCGGATGGCTCCGAAAACCCGGATTTCGTGCTCAACAAGCCGCAATATGCCAAGGCGAACATCCTGATTGCGGGCGAGAATTTCGGCTGCGGTTCGTCGCGTGAGCATGCGCCATGGGCGCTGCTGGACCAGGGCATTACCTGTGTCATCGCGCCGAGCTTTGCCGATATCTTCCACAATAATTGCTACAAGAACGGCATCCTGCCCGTGCGCCTGCCGGTGGATGTGTGCGCTGAGCTGGCGGCGCAGGCCGGCGGGGCGAACCATGTGTTCACGATTGACCTTGAGACGCAGACGGTGACGACGCCGGACGGTGTCGTGCACAGCTTTGAAGTTGATGCTGGCCGCAAGTCCAACCTGATGGCCGGCCTCGACGAGATTGGCGCGTCGCTGACATCTGCGGCGGAGATTGACGCATTTGAAGCCAAGCGGCGGCACATGACGCCCTGGCTCGAACGCGCGGGCTGAAACGAGCGAAACAGGAGGATAGTCATGGCGCGCTGGAAATCGGTTCTTCTGTCTGCGGCGTGCCTGACGGCGCTCGGCGGCTGTCACAATGACCCGTTCAGCATGAAGCCTGAGACAAACGCGACATTGCCGAAGAAGGCGCCGCCTGTAGAGCCTGTTGATGATGCTGAGGATGCCGAGGCGCCCCGATGATCCTGATCGAGGGGACAGTGCGCATCCCGCCGGCCAATCTGGAGAAGGCGCGGGGCGTGATGGAACAGATGATCCGGGCGAGCCGGGCCGAGGCGGGATGTATCGACTATGCCTATAGCGTTGATGTGCTGGATCCCGGCCTGATCCGCGTGAACGAGCGCTGGGAGAGCCGCGAAGCCTTGGCGGCGCATTTCAAGACGGCGCACATGGCCACCTGGCGCTCCTTCTTCCCCGAACTGGGCATTACGGACCGTTCCTTGCGCCTTTACGAGGCCGATCCTGAACCCATCTGAGTCCCTTCCCGGACCGTTCCGGGGCAATCTGCTGATTGCGTGACCGGGTGCGGGGCGTTAGAGGCGTGTCTTCTGCTGCGCCCGCGCGGCAAAGACCCATATCCAGGAGGCCCGCGCCCATGTCATCGCAAACAGTGTTGCTTCTGCCCGGAGACGGTATTGGCCCCGAAGTGATGGCGCAGGCGCGCCGCGTGGCCGAAATCCTTGTGCCGGATATCAAGTTCGA
The DNA here is from genome assembly GCF_000682695.1 of Hyphomonas chukchiensis. Taxonomy (GTDB): domain Bacteria; phylum Pseudomonadota; class Alphaproteobacteria; order Caulobacterales; family Hyphomonadaceae; genus Hyphomonas; species Hyphomonas chukchiensis. Next base: position 86,131 of record NZ_AWFG01000012.1, read on the forward strand.
GACAGGCCTTGTCGGCGGCGCTTCCTTTGACATGCACGGCACGCCGATGGCCGACGAGACGCTTGAGAAAGCGCGGCATGTCGATGCCGTCCTGCTCGGCGCCGTCGGCGGACCGAAATGGAATAATGTCGCCCGCGACAAGCGCCCGGAGGCGGGACTGCTGGCCATTCGCAAGGGGCTCGACGTGTTTGCGAACCTGCGCCCGGCCTATTGCTTCCCGGCGCTGGTCGATGCGTCCAGCCTGAAACGCGAGATCATCGAAGGCCTCGACCTGATGATCGTGCGCGAGCTGACCGGTGACGTGTATTTCGGCGAGCCGCGCGGCATCGATGTGGATGATGAAGGCTATCGCCGCGGCTATGACACGGCGCTCTACACCCATCCGGAAATCGAGCGCGTGACGCGCGTGGCGTTTGACATTGCGCGTGAACGCAAGGGTCAGGTGTGTTCGGTCGAGAAATCGAACGTGATGGAATCCGGCCTGTTCTGGCGTCAGGAAGTGACGCTCGCGCATGCCGAATTTGGCGCGGGCATTGAACTCACGCACATGTATGCCGACGCCTGCGCGATGGAGCTGGTGCGCGCGCCGAAACAGTTCGACGTGATCCTTGCCGGCAACCTGTTCGGCGACATCCTCTCGGACGAAGCCTCGATGCTGACGGGCTCGATCGGCATGCTGCCGTCGGCCTCGCTGGGAAGCCCCGGCACGCCGGGTCTTTACGAGCCGGTGCACGGTTCGGCGCCGGACATTGCGGGCCAGGGCATTGCCAACCCGTGCGCCATGATCCTGTCGCTGGAAATGGCGCTGCGCTGGTCGCTGGACCGCGAGAAGGCAGCCGATGCGCTGTTCGCTGCGGTCGGCAAGGCGCTGGAGAATGGCGCCCGGACCAAGGACCTCGGCGGCGATCTCAGCACCGAGGGAATGGCCGACGCGATCATCGCGGCGCTCTAGCAACTGACCCCGCAATTGCCGCTGACCTGCGGCTGTGACATCTTCCTCCAAAAAGAAGACTTGGAGGAAACACGATGACCTATGCAGGCAGCCGCCTTGTGCATGATGCTGACAGCCATTTGATGGAGCCGAGCGACTGTCTCGATCCCTATTTCGACCGCAAGCTGCTGGCGCGCTACCACGATCTTCCGGTCTATAAATGGAAGAAATCCTTCGACGCTTTCGTTAATGGACAGCTGGCCGCGCATGACGATGCCGCCTTTCGCGCGGGCGTCGCGGAGAACATTCTCCTGCGGAAGAATTACGAAGCGCATGGCGCCTTCCGCCGGGAAGACCGTCCTGACGTGCTCGATCTTCTCGGCTTTGCCAGCCAGCTCGTTTTCACGACATTCTGCCTTGGCAATTTCGGGCTGGATGAGGGCGACGACATGGAGCTCTGCTATGCGGCAGCCGAAGCGCACAACCGGATGATGACCGACTTTTGCGCGGTCGACCGGCGCCTTCTGGCCACGGCCTATGTGCCGCTGGAGGATATCGAGCGGGCGGTTCAGACGGCGCGCAATGCCATCGAGATGGGGGCGAAAGCCCTTATGGTGCCGTCGAAATGCCCGCAGCATCATGCGCCAAGCCATGTCGGTCTCGACCCGGTCTGGGCCATGGCGGAGGAGGCGGGCCTGCCGATCCTCTTCCATGTCGGCGGCGAGGACAAGCTGAACCCGGTCTACAAGGAAAACGGCCTGCCGCCGGTGCCGGATTTCCATGGCGGGGACGATAATTTCACGTCCGTGAGCTACATGCCGATCCCCTCGGCCGTGATGCAGACGCTGGCGACGATGATCTTTGACGGCGTGTTCGACCGGTTCCCAAACCTGAAATTCGGTGCGATCGAGCTTGGCGCCGCCTGGGTGCCGGGATGGATGCGATCGATGGATTCGGCGGCCCATGCGTTCATGCGCAACGAAACACGGCTGCAGAACCTGTCGGCGAAACCGTCAGAGATCGTCCGCCGGCAGTTCCGCGTGACACCCTATCCGCATGAGGATGCCGGCTGGATCATCGCGAATGCGGGCGAGGAGATATGTCTCTTCTCGTCGGACTATCCGCACGTTGAAGGCGGCCGTAATCCGCTGAAGCGCTTTGACGAGAGCCTGAAGGGCGCATCGACGCGCGCTGTCGAGGCCTTCTATTCCGGCAATTTCATCGACCTGATGGGCGAGGGTCTCGCGCCGGATCTACGTGTGCCGCAGCTTGCTCGATCAGCCTGACCTCTATAACTGAGATCGGTGGGCGGGGGATGTAAAATGGCTGAGAACACGACAAGCGAGGGGAAAGAGGAAGTTCTGCAACAGCGCAGGACGCGTATCGAGTACTTGGCTCTCATTGCTGAAATCGTGAGCGCAATCGCCGTCGTCATTTCGCTCGGGTTTGTGGGCCTCCAGTTGCGCGGCGGCAATACGGTGATGCTTCGCAACGAATCCAATGCGACGATGGCGCAATGGTCCACCTTTCGCGCCTCGGTCTATACCGACCGCGACACGGCCATGATTTTCCAGTCCGGAATGGATGCGACCCCGCCGCTGGACGCGGCAGATAGGCTGCGTTTCCTGTATCTGATGCGCGAGCATGCTTGGGCGACGTTCCAGATATGGGATCGGGCGAGAAAGGGTCTGGTGCCGGACGCGAATTTCCGGATGGGAGCGGCGCCGGATTATCTGCGTGTGATCTGTACGCCAGGCGGCGCTGCGGCATGGGCAGAAATCAAAGCCGAACTGCCCGAGCCCTATGTCGCAGATATGGATGGGTTAGCTGTATCCTATGCCCAAACCCGAGGGGTCGTGTGCCAACCGGCGGCGGAATAGGGCCGATCAGCTATAGTCGGCGATGCGGCAGAGCAGGTTGCCGCGGAATTCGAAGAAGCTGGCGCCACGGATTTTCACTGTTTCACCGGCGCGAACGCCATTGGGCAGGTCGACGGCGGCCTTGCCTTCGAATTCGATCTCGGCGGCGGCCTTGCCGGCGCCAGTCACGACATTGACCAGCCGCTGGCGGCGATAGGAAAAGGCATTGCCCGAGAGGTCTGCCACCTGACGCATCATGTCCTTTCCATCGAGCCGCATGGACTGGCCCGAGTTCGAAATGTTCTCGAACACGACATCATCGGTGACGCAGTCGATCATGCCGTCAATGTCGCGGGCGTTGTAGCTGGCAATGTAGCGGGCGATTATGTCGTCAAGCACGCATGGGTCTCCTTGGGCCTGGGGCAGGGATAAAAGGCTGCATAACACATAACACGATGGCAACAGGCTTTGCACATGGGACAAGAATGCGTCATAAGCCTGCGGCTTACACAACGGAGTTTAATATCATGGCCACGCGGATTGCAGTTGTCGGTGCTACAGGGAATGTCGGACGCGAACTTCTGAACATTCTGGATGAGCGCCTCTTCCCCGCAGACGAAGTCTTTGCTGTCGCGTCCCGGCGCTCGATTGGCAAGGAAGTCAGCTATGGCGACAAGACTCTGAAGTGCCACGACCTTGAATCCTTTGACTTTAAGCGCGTTGACCTCGTGCTCATGTCGGCCGGTGGCACGATCTCGAAACAATGGGCGCCGAAAATTGCGGCGGCCGGGGCCATCGTGATCGATAACTCGTCTGCCTGGCGCATGGACAAGGACGTGCCGCTCGTCGTGCCGGAAGTGAATGCCGATGCGGTGATGGGCTACGCGAAGAAAAACATCATCGCCAATCCGAATTGCTCGACGGCGCAGCTGGTTGTGGCGCTGAAGCCTATCCATGATGCAGTTGGCATCACGCGTGTCGTGGTTGCGACCTATCAGTCGGTTTCCGGCGCCGGCAAGGATGGCATGGACGAACTCTGGAACCAGACCAAGGGCATCTTCGTCAATGACGAGCCGACGCCGCAGGTCTTCCAGAAGGATATCGCCTTCAACGTGATCCCGCAGATCGATGTCTTCATGGATGACGGCTTCACCAAGGAAGAGTGGAAGATGCGCGAGGAGACGAAAAAGATCCTCGATCCTGCCATCGAACTCGTGGCGACCTGCGTGCGCGTGCCTGTCTTTGTGGGCCATTCCGAAGCCGTACATATCGAGATGGCCGGCCCGATGAGCGCCGCCGAGGCCAAACGCCTGCTCCGCGAAAGCCCGGGCATCATGCTGGTCGATGATCCGAAGGAAGAGCTCTATATCACGCCGAAGGAATGCGTCGGTGACTGGGCGACCTTCATCAGTCGCGTGCGCAAGGATCCGACCGTCGAAAACGGTCTCGCCTTCTGGTGTGTCTCGGACAATCTTCGCAAGGGTGCGGCGCTGAACGCCGTTCAGATTGCGGAAGAATTGCTGAACCGCGGCGTGCTGAAAGCCGAGAAACAGCCCGTTACGACGGGCTGAGCCGCGACCGGCCTTTCGGAGTGAAGCAAAACTAAGCGCTCTGCGCAGCAAGAATTGGGTGGCGCCGCATGGCGGCTGCGCCTACATCGCGGCGCATGAGCACTTCGTCATCCCTTCGCCTCGGTTTTCCGGCTGCCCTTGGCGCCTATGTCATCTGGGGCTCGCTGCCGCTTTATATCCGGGCGATGAGCCATGTCGGCGCGGTGGAGCTGCTGGCGCACCGGATCATCTGGTCGATCCCGACAGCGATCCTGTTGATCGCGGTTGCCGCCAACTGGCGCGACATCCGAACGGCGTTCAAGTGGGAGAACCTGAAATGGCTGGCCCTGTCGGGCCTTCTGATCGGGGTCAACTGGCTGATCTATATCTGGGCGGTGAACCAGGGCCGGACCATGGAGGCCTCGCTCGGCTATTACATTAACCCGCTGGTCAATGTGCTGTTCGGCATGCTGATTTTCTCGGAGCGCCTGCGCCCGGCGCAATGGGTTGCCGTGGTGATCGCGGCGATTGGCGTCGGCGTGATGACAATCGCGTTCGGCCACATACCCTGGGTCGCGCTGGGCCTGTGCTTCTCGTTCGCGTTCTATTCGGTGATCCGGAAGAAGGTCGCGATCGACAGCCGGGCGGGATTTCTTGTCGAGGTTGTGGTGCTTGCGCCGCTCGCCCTGGCTTGGTTCAGCTGGTTCCTGCAACAGCCGGAAGGCCGGTTGATGGGTGAAGGCGGCTGGGACAACCTGCTGCTGGTGCTCGCCGGGCCGATCACGGCGACACCGCTGATCCTGTTCGGGCTCGCGGCAAAGCGCCTGAAGCTCTCCACCATCGGCATGATGCAATATATCGGGCCGACACTTCAGTTCCTGATTGCGACGCTGATCTTCCGCGAGGCGTTCGGATGGACGCATGCGATTGCGTTCGGCTGTATCTGGGCGGCCCTGGCCATTTTCACGACCGACAGTGTTATTGGCGAGGCCAAGGCGCGTCGCCTTGCCCGCACGGCGCGGCCTGCATGAAAAAAGCCCCGGCCGCTGGGAGCGTGCCGAGGCAGGATTCGCATGATGGGTTCAATGAACCCAAGGCTGGCTTTGCAATGCCTGTGCCAGAAATGCACCATTAGCCCCGATGGGTCGAAACGCCGATCCAGATCGCAATCGCTGCCAGCACGAGGGCAAACCCGATACGGGCAGGCAGCGATGTGCGCCAGCGCTCAAGCGCCGTGCCCAATCCGGCGCCGAGGAAGACGATGCCGACATGGATGATGATTGCCACGGCCAGGTGGATGAGGCCGAGCAGGATAATCTGTGCCCAGACAGGGCCGGAAGCGGGATCGACGAACTGACCGACAACGACGATATAGAAGAGCAGGGCCTTGGGATTGAGGATATTGGCGATCAATCCGCGCCGGAAGCCTTCCTGCCCGCCGCCCTGAACCGCTGAGGCCGATCCGGTATCTGCAAAGGCTTCCCATGCGAGATAGAGCATGAAGGCGACCCCTGCCCAGCGCAGCGACTCATAGAGTACAGGCGATTCTGCGAGCAGTGCCGAGGCGCCTGTGGCTGCTGCCATCAGCTGGATCAGCAGGCCGAGCGTCACGCCCGCCACAGCCATGAGTCCGGCCCGCCAGCCCGACTTTGCGGAGAGGGCCGCCAGCCAGCCCATATTGGGACCGGGTGTCAGTTCAACCGCTGCCATGGCGATGAGGAAGGCAGCCCAGTTGACATGGCCGAGCATGTCAGAGGCAACCGTAGACGGCGTTGACCAGCGCGACAGCGCGAGGGTCGCCGACAAGGACATTGGACTGCTTGTTCATGACATAGACGCAGGTGAGGCGCCGGTCGGAATCGGCAATCGCCATGGATCCGCCCCAGCCGCAATGGCCGAGAGCCTCAGGGTTTGGTCCGAAGAAGCCATGCGTGTTGCGCATGATGCCAGCGCCGAAGCTGGTCGACATGTTGAGCACGAGGTCCGGTCCGTCGACGCGGGAGCGGACGAGACTGGCAAAGGCCTCATCCGGCATCAGTGCCTTGCCCGCAACTGCGCCGCGATGGGCATAGGCATTATAGAGCGCAGCGACGCTTGCGGCGGTGCCGTGGCCATTCGCCGAGGGGATTTCGATCTCGCGCCAGATGGCGCCCCCGCGATTGGGCGAGGACCATTTGGTGCCGAAGGCGGCTTTCTTGGGGTCTGTCATCTCGCCGATTGAAGGAAGCGCCGTCGGCCGTTTGATGTCGGCGCAGCGGTCATGCTCGCTGGCCGGCAGGCCGATATGGAAATCAATACCGTTCGGCGCGCAGACGTTTTCGCGAAGCCATGTGCCCAGCGTGACGCCGCTGATGCGCCGGAACATCTCGCCGACGACATAGCCCCAGGTCGTCGGATGGTATCCGTGGGCAGTTCCAGGTGGCCACATGGGCGGCAGGGCGGCCAATGCGGCGGCGCAGGCGGGCGGATCGAGCCAGAGGTCAGGGTCGATCTCGTTGATGAAGCCGGGCAGGCCTGCCTGATGGCTGACGAACTGGCCGATCGTGACGGCGTCTTTACCCTCTGCGGCAAATTCAGGCCAGATTTTGGAAATCGGTGTTTCATATCCTTCAGCGAGATCCGCCACCACGGCTGCAAGGACGAGCGCGGAAATGCCTTTTGTCGTCGAGTAGACGGGCACCAGCGTTTGCGCGTCCCAAGGACGCTCCATCTTCCGGTCAGCCCAGCCGCCGAGCAGGTCGACAATGGGTTCACCGTCCAGCAGCACCGCGAAACCGGCGCCAAGCTCGCCATCATCCTCGAAATTCGCTTCGAAAGCGTCGCGGACGGGCTCGAAACCGGTGGCAACATGTCCTGATAGCGGAAACTCTGTCATGGCGGCCCTTTGGTCATCTTGATCTTTTTGAACAATGAGGCCACCCCTTCCCCAATCGCAAGTCAACCGTCAAGGACCGCCCATGTCAGCCCAAGCCCACCGTCCGCGCCGTTCCTGCCTCTACATGCCCGGCGCCAATACACGCGCACTGGAAAAGGCAAAGGACCTGGCGGCCGATACGCTGATCTTTGATCTGGAAGACGCCGTTGCGCCGGAAGCCAAGGCGGAAGCGCGCGCCGCTATTCTCAGCGCCGTTCAGGGCGGCGGCTATGGCCCCCGCGAGATCGTCGTGCGCATCAACGGTCTCGACACCGAATGGGGCGCGGACGACCTGAAAATGGCGGCAAAGTCTGGCGCAAACGCCATTCTCGCGCCGAAAGTCGTCTCCGGGGCGGATATTGACCGGTTGGACAAGGCACTTACGGCGGCTGGCGCGCCCGCCGATTTCGGGCTTTGGGTGATGATCGAAATGCCGCTCGCGATCCTCAATATCCAGGAGATTGCCGAAGCCGCGCACCGCACGCGCCTGACCACATTCGTCATGGGCACGAATGACCTGGCCAAGGAATATCGCGCACGCCCAACGCCTGACCGGCTGGCCTTCCAGACAGCGCTGGGCCTCAGCATGGCAGCGGCGCGGGCCTATGGCCTTATCGCAATTGATGGCGTCTATAATGACATCAAGA
>NZ_AWFG01000013.1 GCF_000682695.1 Hyphomonas chukchiensis
TCGCCTCGAAAAAGCTGATCATGTCGGGGGCCAAGCTTGCGCCCGCCACGCTTGGCGATACATCAGTTTCGATGAAAGACATTGCCGCGGCAGCCACTGCCGCTTGAAGGAGACAATACAGCCCATGGCAAAGATCACTTACGTAGACAATGACGGCACAGAACGCGTCGTCGAGGCCACCAATGGCGAATCCGTGATGGAAGCCGCCGTGAAAAACGGCATTCCCGGCATTGATGCCGATTGCGGCGGCGCCTGCGCCTGCGCCACCTGCCATGTCTATGTCGACAAAGCCTTCATGGACAAAGTCGGCGAGCAGCAGGAAATGGAAAAGTCCATGCTCGACTTCGCTGAAAACGTTCAGGAAAACTCGCGCCTGTCCTGCCAGATCACCGTGTCTGATGCGCTGGATGGCCTGCGCGTCACGACGCCGGAAAGCCAGCACTAGGTCTTGGCTGCCTATACCGAACTGCTCGCAGGCATCCAACGCGATGCCGCGAACACCACCAAAGTGGTGCTGCCCGACGCATGGATGCAGGGCCGCACCACCTATGGCGGCCTGACGGCAGCACTCTGCCTCGAAGCAGCCATGCCGCTGGCCCCCGGCATGCCGATCCGCTCCGCGCAGGTCGCCTTTGTCGGCCCCGTGGGCGGCGAGGTGACGTGCACGCCTACCCTGCTGCGGCAGGGCAAGAACACGGTCTTCGTCTCGGTCCGCATGATGGGCAGCGATGGCGTGGCCGCCGAAGCCATCTTTGCCTTCGGTGCCGCCCGGGAATCAGCGCTCGACTTCGCCAACATGCCGGCACCTGACGTTACCTCGCCCGAGGACACGGCCAGCTATTTCGGCGATAATCCCAACCGCCCCAACTTCACGCGCAATTTCAACATGCGCATGGCGGCGGGCGAGCGCCCCATTTCCGGTGCTGACAAGGGCGACGTCACGATCTGGATGCGCCATGTCGATCCGGCCGTCGTTCCGGATGCCATCGCCGTGCTCGCCATCGCCGATGCGCCGCCGCCTGCCGCCATGTCCATGTTCAAGGCGCCCGCCCGGATCAGCTCCATGACCTGGATGGCTGAATTCCTGACTGACGAGATCACCACGCGCGACGGCTGGTTCCTCGCGCGTCACGTGGCCGAGACGGCCCGCCACGGCTATTCCAGCCAGGCCATGACCCTCTGGAACGCAAACGGCCAACCTGTGATGGTTGGCCGTCAGACAATTGCAATTTTTGGCTAGGGCCAGACTGGTCCCTTAGTGGACCAGCGCGGCTTTCAGGCTTTCGAGATAGTCGAAGTGCGCCTGCAGGGCGCCCTTGGCGGTATCATCCTTGTCCAGCGCCTGGATCTTCAGAAGCGTCGCTTCCATCTCGGCCTGAACCTCTTCGACTTTCACGCCGTCAAGATTGCGGGCCTCTTCCGCGAGGATGGTCAGACCGTCCGGCGTCACGTCGGCAAAGCCGCCGCGCACGAAGATGCGCATCTTCACGCTGTCGCCTTCGAGCACGCGCACGACACCATTCTTCAGCGTCGTCATGAACGGCGCATGGTTCACCAGCACGCCGAACTCACCCTCGGTTCCAGGCGCGATCACCTGATCGACCTCACCGGAGAAGAGTTCCTTGGCAGGTGAAACAAGCGCAAAGTGAAGTTTGTCGGCCATAAGGCTGATCCTGTATCCTAGGCTGCGTCAGCCGTCATTTTGGCGGCTTTGGCTTTGGCTTCGTCGATGTTGCCGACCATGTAGAAGGCCTGCTCTGGCAGGTGGTCGAACTCGCCGGCGATCAGGCCCTGGAAGCCCTTGATCGTGTCTTCCAGCTTCACCTGAACGCCTGGCGAACCGGTGAAGATTTCAGCCACGTCGAACGGCTGCGACAGGAAGCGTTCCACTTTCCGGGCGCGAGCCACGGCCAGTTTGTCGTCTTCCGACAGTTCGTCCATGCCGAGGATGGCGATGATGTCCTGCAGTTCCTTGTAGCGCTGCAGGATTTCCTGCACGCCGCGGGCGATCTCGTAGTGCGCTTCGCCAACGATGCGCGGGTCAAGGATACGGCTCGTGGAGTCGAGCGGGTCCACAGCGGGATAGATGCCCTTTTCAGCGATGGCGCGGTTAAGCACCGTGGTCGCGTCAAGGTGGGCAAACGATGTGGCTGGCGCAGGGTCGGTCAAGTCATCTGCAGGCACGTACACGGCCTGAACCGAAGTGATCGAACCCTTGTTGGTCGAGGTGATGCGTTCCTGCAGCTGGCCCATGTCGGTGGCCAGTGTCGGCTGGTAGCCCACAGCCGAAGGAATACGGCCAAGAAGCGCGGACACTTCGGCGCCGGCTTGCGTGAAGCGGAAGATGTTGTCGACGAAGAACAGAACGTCCTTGCCTTCTTCATCACGGAAGTACTCAGCCTGTGCGAGACCGGTCAGGGCGACGCGTGCACGCGCACCTGGAGGCTCGTTCATCTGGCCGTAGACCAGCGCGATGCGGCTTTCGCCTTCCAGGTTGATAACCTTGGATTCGATCATCTCGTGGTAAAGGTCGTTACCTTCACGTGTCCGCTCGCCAACGCCGGCAAACACCGAGTATCCGCCGAACAGTTTCGCGATGTTGTTGATCAGTTCCATGATCAGAACTGTCTTGCCCACGCCGGCACCGCCGAAGAGGCCGATCTTGCCGCCCTTCACGTATGGGCAGAGCAGGTCGATAACCTTGATACCGGTCACGAGCACTTCGGACTCGGTCGACTGGTCGGTGAACGGAGGGGCATCCGCGTGGATCGAGCGGCGCATGTCCGTGTCGATTGGGCCGCGCTCGTCGATCGGCTCGCCGATGACGTTCATGATGCGGCCGAGCGTGGCCGGGCCAACCGGCACGTTGATCGAGCGGCCAAGGTCAGCCACCGGATTGCCGCGAACGAGGCCTTCCGTGGAGTCCATGGCGATCGTGCGCACAGTGTTCTCGCCGAGGTGCTGGGCAACCTCGAGAACAAGGCGGTTGCCATTGTTGTCGGTTTCAAGCGCGTTCAGAATGCTCGGAAGCTCGCCGTCGAACTCGACGTCGACCACGGCGCCGATGACCTGTGATACGCGGCCTTTTGCGTTTGCGGGAGTGCTCATGCGGGTCGTCTCCTTTGGAGCGTGTATAGGGATGTGGTCTTGGCCATGACTAGAGTGCCTCGGCCCCGGAGATGATCTCGATCAGCTCCTTGGTGATCTGCGCCTGACGGGCGCGGTTATATTGCAGCGACAGGGAGTCGATCATGTCGCCGGCATTGCGCGTGGCATTGTCCATGGCTGTCATGCGGCTCGCCTGCTCACCCGCCGCGCTTTCCAGCATGGCCGACAGGATCTGCGTATTGATGTAGCGCGGCAGCAGCGTTTCGAGGATTTCGGTCTCGGAAGGCTCGTACTGGTAGATCGCGCCTTTCAGGTCCACTTTCGGCGCATCAGCCGGTGCGGATGCCGGAATGATCTGCTGCGCGGTCGGCACCTGGCTCAGCACGTTCCGGAACTGCGAATAGATCAGCGTCGCAACGTCGAACTCGCCATCCTCGAACCGTGTGGTCAGGGAATGGCCGAGGGCGAGGGCAGACTCGGTATAGTTGCCACCCTTCACGTCTGCGAGATCAACGTGGGCCACGAACATGTCACCATATTCACGCGACAGCTGTTCACGGCCCTTCTTGCCAACGGTCAGGATCTTGACCGTCTTGCCCTCTGCCCGCAGCTCGCCGATCTTCTGCTTGGCCAGCTTCACCACATAGGTGTTGAAGCCGCCTGCGAGGCCGCGCTCTGCCGTCATCACGACGATCAGGTGCGTCTTGTCCTCACCGGTACCGGCCAGCAGTTTCGGGCCACCGGCGCCGGCCGAAGCCGACAGGTTTGCCAGAACGGAGGCCATGCGCGAGGCATAGGGCCGCGAGGCCGTCGCGGCGTCTTGCGCGCGCTTCAGCTTCGCTGCGGCCACCATTTGCATGGCCTTCGTGATCTTCCGCGTGGATTTCACGCTGGTGATCCGGTTCTTGAGGTCCTTCAAGCTGGGCATGTCAGGCCTTCTGGTTGTTCAAACTATGCGTCAGGACGGGCGGGATCAGGCGAACTTCGACGTGAAGGATTCGAGCGCTGCTTTGAGCTCGGCTTCTGTCTTGTCCGACACGGCTTTTTCGTCGCGGATCGTGGCGAGAAGCTCTTTCTTGGAACCACGCAGGTGGGCCAGAAGCTCTTTCTCGTAACGGGTCACGTCAGCAACCGGCACTTTATCCACATAACCGCGCGTACCGGCGTAGATCACGCAGACCTGCTCTTCCATCAGCAGCGGCGAGTATTGCGGCTGTTTCAGGAGTTCGGTCAGGCGGGCACCACGGTTCAGCAGGCGCTGGGTGGCGGCATCAAGGTCGGAGCCGAATTTCGCAAAGGCGGCCATCTCGCGATACTGGGCGAGTTCACCCTTCATCGAGCCGGCAACCTTCTTCATCGCTTTCGTCTGGGCAGCAGAGCCCACACGCGACACCGAGAGACCGACGTTCACGGCAGGGCGGATACCCTGGTAGAACAGGTCGGTTTCAAGGAAGATCTGGCCGTCGGTGATCGAGATCACGTTCGTCGGAATGTAGGCCGACACGTCGTTTGCCTGCGTTTCAATGATCGGCAGGGCGGTCATCGAACCGGCACCAGCGGCATCACCCATTTTCGCAGCGCGCTCGAGGAGACGCGAGTGAAGGTAGAACACGTCGCCCGGATAGGCTTCACGACCTGGTGGACGGCGAAGCAGAAGCGACATCTGGCGATACGCAACAGCCTGCTTGGAAAGGTCATCATAGATGATGAGGGCGTGCATGCCGTTGTCGCGGAACCATTCGCCCATCGTGCAGCCGGTGAACGGTGCAAGGTACTGGAGGGGAGCGGGCTCGGACGCCGTAGCGGACACAACGATCGTGTAGTCCAGGGCGCCGCGCTCTTCGAGCGTCTTCACAACCTGGGCAACCGTCGAACGCTTCTGGCCGATGGCAACATAGATACAGAACAGCTTGTCCTTGTCGGACTTGGCAGCGTCGTTCGTCGCTTTCTGGTTCAGGATCGTGTCGATGCAGACAGCGGTCTTGCCGGTCTGACGGTCACCGATGACCAGCTCGCGCTGGCCGCGGCCGACCGGGATCATGGCGTCGATCGCCTTGATGCCTGTCATCATTGGCTCGTGAACGCCTTTACGCGGGATAATGCCCGGTGCCTTCACGTCAACGCGGTTACGCGAAGCGATGTCTGTCAGCGGGCCCTTGCCGTCGATTGGCTCGCCCAGCGGATCAACAACGCGGCCGAGAAGGCCTTTGCCGACGGGTGCGGAAACGATCTCGCCCGAACGCTTGACGGTGTCGCCTTCCTTGATCGAGCTGTCGCTACCGAAGATCACGACGCCGACATTGTCGCTTTCAAGGTTCAGGGCCATGCCCTTGATGCCGCCATCGAACTCGACGAGTTCGCCAGCCTGCACGCTGTCGAGACCATAGATACGGGCAATACCGTCACCTACTGAAAGCACCTGGCCAACATCGGAGACTTCAGCGTCGACGCCAAAGTTTTCGATCTGGGACTTCAGGATGCCCGAAATTTCTGCTGCGCTGATATCCATCGAGCTGACTATGCTCCCTTCATGGCGGTGTTCATGCGTTCAAGTTTGGCGGCAATGCTCGCATCGACCAGTTTCGATCCGATGCGCAGCTGGATGCCGCCGATGAGCGAGGGATCAACCTCGCTTGTCAGTTCCACCTCGCCGCCAACGGCTTTTGCGAGGATCGATTCGATGCGGGCGCGTTCGGCGCCTGTCATGTCTTTTGCAGTGCGAACAACAGCGCGCTGAACGCCGCGTTGCTTCGCATAAAGCTCATCAAAGGCGCTCTGGGCCGGCACAATGTCTGCCGTGCGGCCATTCGTGGCCATCACGCCGACGAAGTTCGCCAGCAGCGTGCCAAGGCCCGATTTCTTCATCACTTCGGCCAGCGACTTCACCTTCTCGTCGCGCGAAAACGCGGGCGAATCGAGCAGGATGGTCAGGTCTTTCGAGCCCTTCGCCATTTCGACGAAAGCTTTGTAATCATTATGAACATCGGCCAATTGGCCCGTGTCCTGCGCCAGTTCAAACAGTGCCCGCGCATAGCGCCGGGCAGCTTCACTCGCATGTGTACGTGTCGATGCCGCCAAGGGTCCAGGATCCGTTGCTTGTCGGGGCGGGTAAGGCCCGGAATTATGTTAAAGAGACAGCGTGCCCGACACGCGCGCCCCATTGATCTGTGCGCCGCTTAGCACCAGAAAATCACCCTGACAACATAGCCGCCGCGCCAATTTCTGCGGCGAAATGGCAAGGCGGATAGCTTGGGACCGGCCCTTCCGGAATCAGGCAGGATCAATATCGACCCAAAGCCGCGCAGTTGGTGGCAATTTGAGGTGTCGGGGCGGTGTTTATTTGGTCGTCTCTACTGACGTGAAGCCCAGCCGCGCCAACCGCTCAACCATCTCACGCTCGGCGGTGTCACTGTAGGGTATGATGTAGGGTCTAGTGCATCCCGAATTGTATATCCGGTGGTCCACACCGAATGGGCGAAAATAGAGCTGATTGTCATGCACATATTCGTCAAAAAAAGGCGGAAAGATTTTGGCAGCGATGATCACGTCATCCGGGATAGATTCCCTTGGAGTCGCCCAGGCCGTCGAATTATCGATGTCAAAACACCATTCGCTGCGTGCTTCCCCCAAGTATGTTTCCACGGTTTTGACACAAACGATCCCATCACTCAGAACGTAATGTTGTGGGGTCAGGAATAAATTTTTGGCGAGTTCTCTTGGATTCGCGTATGCCGTCACGTGCCCCCTAATAACCACATCAGCTTGAAGTTTTTCTGGATCAAACGGCTTATTGAACCGGCAAGCATGGCTTTGTTCGGAATAAGCAAGCGCAACCAAAGCAATCGAGGCGACCTTAAGCCAATTGATCATAAGCAATCTCCGGTCTCCCTACCCCAGATTATGACTTGATAACCTTACGATTGCGTTGGCAACACACGCACGCGGCCTACATGAACGAGTATGGGTCGATATCCACCGAAATCCTGACAGGGCGGGGCGGTTTCAGCCGCGCCAGCCAGGCCGCCATATAGGCCGAAAGATCAACGTTCCGGGGCGATTTCACAAGGAATCGCCGCCTGTGCCGCCCGCGCAGCACGGTGATTGGCGCCGGGGCCGGCCCGAACAGTTCGATTCCCGCCCCGTTTGGCGCCGCCAGCGATATCTCGCGGCAGGCCTCCTCCACCATTTCCGCACTTGGCGCCGACACGATCATCGCCGCCAGCCGCCCGAATGGCGGCAGGCCCAGTTCCGCCCGCACATCCCGCTCGATCTGCAGAAAGCCGTCCCGGTCGCCGTCCGCCAGCGCCAGCATGGCCGGATTGTCCGGCGCATAGGTCTGCACCAGCGCCCGCCCCGGCCGCTCGGCGCGCCCGGCCCGGCCCGCCACCTGGCTCAGCAACTGGTAGGTCCGCTCCCCGGCCCGCAGGTCGCCGCCCTTCATGCCCGAATCGGCATCCACCACGCCCACCAGCGTCAGGTTCGGGAAATTGTGCCCCTTGGCCACGATCTGGGTGCCGATCAGCACATCAATGTCGCCCGTCTCCATCCGCTCGATAATGCCGCGCGTCGCGTCGCCGCCCATGGCCGTGTCCGACGAGAATATCTCGATCCGCGCCTCCGGCATCAGCACGCGCACCTCTTCGGCCACCCGCTCCACGCCCGGCCCCACGCCCATCAGCGAATCCTTCGCCCCGCAGGCCGGGCAGACGCTCGGCTTGGGAATCGAATAGCCCGTCACATGGCAGACCAGCCGCCCGCTATACCTATGCTCGGTCAGCCAGTTCTCGGTGCCCGGCGTCTTCAGCCGCTCGCCGCACGCCTTGCAGATCACCAGTGGCGCATAGCCCCTGCGGTTCAGGAACAGCAGCGACTGCTCGCCCGCCGCCAGCGTCTCCTTCAGCGCCTGGATCAGCCAGGGCGACAGCCAGTGATTCTTCTCCGGCGGCGCCCTGCGCAGGTCCACCAGCTCCACATCCGGCAGCCGCGACGCTCCCGGCCGCGCCGCCAGCATCAGCCGCGTGTACCGCCCGGCCTCGGCATTCACCATTGTCTCCAGCGCAGGCGTCGCCGAGGCCAGCACGACGGCCGCGCCCTCCAGCTTCGCCCGCATCACCGCCATGTCGCGCGCATGATAGGTCACGCCGTCTTCCTGCTTGTAGCTGCCGTCATGCTCTTCATCGACGATGACCAGCTTCAGGTTCGCATAGGGCAGGAACAGCGCCGAGCGCGCGCCGATCACGATCCTTGCCCGGCCATGCGCCGCCTCGCGCCATGTCCGCCGGCGCTCCTTGTCCGAAAGCCCCGAATGCCACGGCGCGGGCGCTGCCCCGAACCGCGCCTCGAACCGCGAGAGAATCGCCTGCGTCAGCGCAATCTCGGGCAGCAGCACCAGTATCTGCGCGTCAGGGTCCACGCGCAGCGCTTCCGCGATCGCCTCGAAATACACTTCCGTCTTGCCGGAGCCCGTCACGCCATCGAGCAGGAAGGCCGCAAAGCCCCCCGTCCGCATGGATGCCTTCATCACCGCGGCGGCCTCGGCCTGCTCACCCGTCAGCTGTGCGCCCGGCAGGTCCGGTTGCGGCAAGGCAAAGGGCAGGTCCGCCGCCATCTCCTCGGCCCGCAGCGCGCCCGCCTTCTCCAGCCCCTTCACCACGCCGCTCGACACGCCCGCCGCCGCCGCCAGCGTCGCCGCGTTCACCGCGCCCACCTCCTCCGCCGCGTCCAGCACCCGCCGCCGCGCGCCGGTCAGCTTAGGTGGCACATCGCCCGTCAGGTGGAACACGGTCTCCGTCGGCGAAGGCGACAGCCCGCCCCGCGCCCTGAGTGTCATGCCCAGAACATGGCCCGGATGCGACACCGTATATTTCGCGCCCCAGCTGATGAATTCGCGCATCGCGTCCCGCATCGGCGGCACGTCATAGACAGAAAGCACAGGCTTCAGCGTGCGCCCCGCCACCGCCTCGTTGCCCAGCAATTCCCACACAACGCCCAGCCGCTCGGTCTGCCCCAGCGGCGCGGTCACATAGGAACCGACGCGCACATCCATCCCTTCCGGCACCGCGTAATCGAACGGTTCCGGCAGGGGCAGGACAAAGAGAATCCGCGCGACAGCCATGACCTTGGCTTAGCGCCGTTAAGCCAAGGCGTCATCCCGCCGAGGCAGGGCCCTTGCTACTCCGCCTTCTGCAATGACAGGACAATCCGCCGATAGCCGCTCGCATCATCCTGTATCTGGATCGAACTTACCCCCGCCCAGCCGCCGCCGGACACTTCCAGCACACGCGTCGCGCCCACTTCCCTGCCCGCCAAAGCATCCGTGACCGAGATGCCCTGGTCCTCGCCCCACCGGATCATGTCCGCGAACAGCTTGTCGCCGTCTGCCAGGGTCCGCGCCTGCAGCTGGTAAGCCGCCGGCGTCACGTTGGGCTTGGTCACGCTATAGATGTGCGCATCACCCGGCAGCGGGAAGCCCTTCGGCAGCCAGTCGGGCTTCGGCAGGTTCACCGCTCCGAGCAGACGGTCCGCCTCTCCCCCGGCAACCTTCTTTCCCTGCGCTGCCTCGGCCGTGCCATCGGTCTCCGGCGACGCACTTCCCGAACAGGCCGCGCAAAGGGCCATCGCCCCCACCAAACCTGCCAGAACAAGTCTTGAGCCACTAAATGCCATATCAGATCCCCTTCCGGTCTGCGGGCAAACACCCCGTTTGCAAGGAGAAACGCAAAGACGTGCCCAAGTCCGCCAGCATCACCTCTCGGCGCCATAGCCTGATTTCACTTGTGAGCCGCCGCGCGCAGCCCAATATACAGGGTCAGGTTCGCAGACATTCCGGAAAGAGACACAGAATGGAAAAGATCGTCTATCACGTCGTCAAACACGGTGACGGCTGGGCCTACAAGCTCGGCGACACCATCTCCGAAGAGTTCCGCACCCATGACGCGGCCCGCGCCGCCGCCCTCTCGGCTGCCCGCCGTCAGAACCTGCCCGGCAAGGACGCCCATATCACCTGGGAAGACGAAGCCGGCAAATGGCATACCGAATACGCCCATGGTGATGACCGCCCGCAGACGGACGTCGAAGGCTAGCCACTCGTCCGCCGCCCCCGGCCCGGCACTTTATATGTGTCCATTATGATCCGCTCGAACAGGGCAGCTGGCAGCATGCGCTTTAACGCCAGCCCTAGCCGCTCCATGCGGTTCGCCTGAACATAGCGCGCCTTCGGCTTCTTCAGCCCCGCGATCTTCACCACTAGCCGCGCGACATCGCTCGCCGGCGCACCCGCCAGCTCGCTCGTCTCCATGATCGCCACCGCGCGCTGCGCCTGCGGCTGGTAGGCGCTCTCCGGCCCGCTGTCAGAGAGGGGACGCGCCGCCCCGAACGCGGTCTTGTGATCGCCCGGCTCCACCACCGTTACATCCACGCCGAATGCCGCCACTTCCATGCGCAGCGCAGCCGCATAGGATGCAACCGCCGCCTTTGACGCGCTGTAGAAGGCTTGGAACGGCACCGGGATCTGCGCTGCCACCGAACCGATCACGATCAGCCGCCCACTGCCCTGCGCCCGCAGCGCCGGCAGCAGCGCCCCCACCATGCGGTGCACGCCAAAGAAATTCGTATTGAACTGCGCCATCGCCGCCTCGACCGGCGTGTCCTCGATGGCGCCCGATATGCCGTACCCGGCATTCAGCACCACCACGTCCGGCACGATCCCCGCGCCGTCCAACCGCGACGCCAGCGCAGCTACAGACGCCTCGTCCCGCACATCCAGCTGCGCCATGGTCAGCCCCGTCGCCGCAATAGCACCGTTCCGCGGCGCCAACCGGCTCGTGCCGATCACACGCTCTCCCTGCGCCAAGAACGCTTCGGCAATCGCTGCCCCAAACCCCGTCGACGCCCCCACAACCAGAACCACCATGACCACACTCCCACCAACCCGGCCTCAACGTTGATCCCGCCCCAGCGAACCGTCAACCGCCCCGTCCCGGCGACGATTGCCCTCTGAAGTAATTGGAGGGCATAGCCAGCCACACGCTCCCTCTCTCCCTCTGCGCTTGTGAGGACCAGCAATCGCCCCGCGATTGCCCGAGCAAGGGCCGGAGAAGCCGGAGAAGAAGGGCGTTTCCGGATAAGTGCGCACACCGCCAAGAACGGCCCCACAGCACCCTGCCCTAGCGATATGCCTTGCCAGCCTTTCGCCCGCCCCCTACCCCTTTTGCCATGGCAAAAGACATTTCCACCGGCTACGAGCCGCTTACTTCGATCGAGGCGGTCACATCCGGGCTCGCAACCGTCGGCTATATTTCGACCCGCGAAATTTCGACCTCTGTTTTCCTTGCCCATGGCCTGCGCAAGCCGATCCTGATCGAAGGCCCGGCGGGCGTGGGCAAAACCGATCTTGCCCAGTCGCTCGCCAAATGGCTCGACCTGCCGGTCCTGCGCCTGCAATGCTATGAGGGCCTCGACGAGGGCAAGGCGCTGTATGAATGGAAATACGGCAAGCAGCTGCTCTACACGCAGATCCTGAAAGAGAAGCTCAACGAGCTGATCGGCTCGGCCGACAATCTCTCCCAGTCGCTGGGCAAGCTGTCCTCGTTTGAAGACCTGTTCTTTTCCGAGCAATTCCTCGAATCGCGTCCCCTACTCACCGCCATGCAGCAGCCGGCTGGCTCAGTCCTGCTGATCGACGAGATCGACAAGTCGGACGAGGAATTCGAGGCCTTCCTGCTGGAAGTCCTGTCGGACTACCAGGTCACGGTTCCCGAGATCGGCACGATCCGCGCCAATGTCCCGCCCATCGTGATCCTCACCTCGAACAATGTCCGCGAGCTGGGCGACGCCCTGAAACGCCGCTGCCTGCACCTCCATATCGGCTTCCCCGATGCCGCCCGCGAACGGATGATCGTCCAGGCCCGCGTGCCGGATGTCACCGAGAGCCTGCTGAAACAGCTGGTCAGCTTCGTTCAGGGCGTGCGCGAAACCGACGTCAAGAAACGCCCGTCCATC
Organism: Hyphomonas chukchiensis; assembly: GCF_000682695.1. Classification (GTDB taxonomy): domain Bacteria; phylum Pseudomonadota; class Alphaproteobacteria; order Caulobacterales; family Hyphomonadaceae; genus Hyphomonas; species Hyphomonas chukchiensis. Next base: position 12,109 of record NZ_AWFG01000013.1, read on the forward strand.
TCCGAAACGGTGGACTGGGCCCGCACGCTCCTCCTGATGCACGCCAATGCGCTCGACGAGAACTTTGTGCGCTCCACGCTCAATGTGCTGCTCAAGCATGAGAGCGACATCGCTGCGGTCTCCAAGGAAGTCCCACGGCTCGTCCGCGAGGCCGCCGGGCCGGACAAGGCAGGCCGCACCTCCTCCGGCTATCCTGATCTCGGATAGCGGAGATGGAGCGCACGCTCACCAATTTCATCCGGGCCCTGCGTTCCTCCGAAGTACGCGTGTCCACAGGCGAAGCCCTCGACGCGACCCGCGCGGTTGCCCTGATCGGCTATGGTGACCGCACCCTGCTGAAGGAATCCCTCGGCTGCGTGCTCGCGAAATCCGAACAGGAGAAACAGGTCCACGACCGCCTTTTCGACCTCTACTTCTCCCATTCCGAATCCAAGTCGAAATCGGACTCCAACAACGAGGAGTTCCAACCGGAAGACGGCGAAAGCCAGCCAGCCCCCGAAAACCTCATCGAACTCATGCAGTCCGGCGACGAAGCCGCCATTTCCACAGCCATGGAACGCGCAGCTGAAGCGGCCGGTATCGACGATATCCGCTTCTCCACGCAAGTCGCGTATTACGCCCAGCAGATCGTCAAGCAGATGGGCGGCGAAGGCCTGCAGGAGCGCCTGCTCGAAGCCCTCCAGGGCCGCGAACCGCAGGACGAAGCCGACGCGCAGGAACTGATCGACATTCGCCGCGACCTGACAATGCGCGCCCGCGAACGCGCCGAGCGCGCCTTTGACGTGTTCGGCGCCGGCGAGACCCAGCAGTTCCGTGACGACTTCGCCGCCGAGAAACGCCTCAACGCCCTCGACCGCTATGACATGGAGCGGATGAAGATCCTTATCGCCAAGATCGCCAAACGCCTCGCGGTGAAACATTCCCGCCGCCGCAAGAAGCGTAATCGCGGCCAGCTTGATGTGCGCCGCACGATGCGCGCGAATGCAGGGCTCGACGGCGTGCCCTTCAACGTGATCTGGCGCCAGAAGAAGAAGGACCGGCCGAAGATCGTCGCCATCTGCGACGTGTCGGGCTCAGTCGCCCAATATGTCCGCTTCCTGCTTCTGCTGCTCTACTCGCTGGCAGACGCCGTGCCGGACATTCATGCGTTCGCCTTTTCGCATCGGCTCAAACCCGTCGACGACATCCTCGCCGACAATGAGTTCGAGCAGGCCATGACCAAGATCATCCGCGAGATGGGCATGGGCTCAACCGATTACGGTCAGGCCTGGTCAGACCTGAAGGTGGGTCACGAGAGCATTATCGACCGGCGCACGACCGTGATCGTCCTCGGCGATGGCCGCTCGAACTATGGCGACCCGCGCGCCGATCTCTTCCGCGAGTTTGCCCAGCGCGCCAAAAGCATGATCTGGCTGAATCCCGAAGGCCGCCCCCTCTGGGGAACCGGCGACAGCGCCATTCCGCGTTACCTGCCCTTCTGCTCACAGATGAGTCATGTGGCAACGCTGAAGGACCTGGAACGGGCTGTGGATGAAGTGCTCGCTGCCTACGGCTAGAGCGACGTAAACACGTTGATCTGCACGAAGGCCGCCATGTTGATTGCAACCGTCATCCAGAACAGGTAGCGGAACGTGCCCTTGCGGGTTTTGTGGCGGAAAACTTCCTGCGCCACGATCGCCCCCGGCCAGCCGCCGACGAGGCCGATCAGAAGCAGAATCGTTTCCGATACACGCCAGTTCTTCTGGATCGCTGCATTCTTGTCGATCCAGTAGCCGACCAGGCAGGCAAAACTCGCCTCGCCATAGATGATGTACCAATTGCTCGAGACGTCAGTCACAAGCGAAACGCTGGCAAAAATACCCGCAAAAGCAATAATCACCAGGAAAGGCGGCAAGTGCTCCAGCAGCCGCCAGCGGCTGCGTTTCGGCTTCTCCGGCTCGAGCTGCGGCGCAACTGGCTTGTCGAGCGGCACCACATTGTCAGCCCGCTCCCGGCCGTCCGGCGAAAGGACGGCGTCAAACGCATAGGGTTGACCGATTTCAAGCCGCTTGTCGTTCTTCGGCAGGGCGCGAATGTGCAGGAAGACGTTGGGTCCGCCGTCATCGGGAGCGATGAAGCCAAATCCCCTGTCCGCATGCCACTCAACAAGGCGGCCTTCACGCCGCATCATCGTCTCCATTCTCGCTTTTCACTGCAGCCGCCAGAGCAGCGCTGAGGAACCGGTCGATGTCGCCATCCAGTACACCCTGCGTGTCAGACGTTTCAACTTCGGTGCGCAGATCCTTCACCATCTGATAGGGCTGAAGCACATAGGAGCGGATCTGGTGGCCAAAGCCGATTTCACTCTTTCCGGCATAGCTGGCGTCCGCAACGGCCCGCCGCTTCTGCATTTCCAGTTCGTAGAGCTTCGACCGCAGCATTTGCCAGGCCTGGTCGCGGTTCCGGTGCTGCGACCGGTCGTTCTGGCACTGGACCACGATATTTGTCGGAATGTGCGTGAGTCGAACGGCTGAATCGGTCCGGTTCACGTGCTGGCCGCCCGCGCCGGAGGCCCGATATGTGTCCGTGCGAACGTCTCCCGGATTGATATCGATCTCGATCTTGTCATCGATGACAGGAGAGACGCTGACAGACGCAAAACTCGTGTGCCGCCGCGCCGAACTGTCGAACGGGGAAATGCGCACGAGGCGATGCACGCCCTGCTCCGATTTCAGCCAGCCATAGGCATTCTCGCCTTTCACTTGGATGGTCGCCGACTTGATGCCCGCTTCCTCACCCTCGCGCTCGTCGAGTTCCTCGACCTGCATGCCATGTGCATCGGCCCAGCGCATATACATGCGGCGCAGGATATTCGCCCAGTCCTGGCTTTCCGTGCCGCCTTCGCCTGCGTTGACCTGCACGAAGGCATCGTTCGCATCGACCTCGCCGGAGAGCAGCGCGGCCAGTTCGGCCTTCTCTGCTCGCTCCGCGGCTTTCGAGAGCGTCCGCTCAATATCGGCAATCATCGAGGCATCGCCATCGGCCAGCTCCAGGAGCTCTTCGGCATCGGATGATTCCTGCTGCAGGGCTTCGACCGTGGCAATTCCGTCGGCAAGGCGCTGGCGCTCGCGCATCATCGCCTGGGCCTCCTGAGGATCGTCCCAGAAATCGGGACGCTCGGACAGGGCCGTCAGTTCATCGAGGCGTTTTGTGGCTGTATCCCAGTCAAAGACGCCTCCGTAGCAGGTCTGACGACTGGCGGATCTGGTCGATCAGGGATTTGATTTCTGCGGACATTGAACGGGCCTCTTGGGGCTGAAGTACGTAACTTGATTGGCTGGGCACGGGATAGCCGAGCCCTCGCCTTGCGTCAAAAGACCTGGGTCAGAAAATCCCGTCGAGATTGCCGCCGGATGTGGCCTCGGGCGCCTTGGCCGGCTGGCCGTCCTCCGGCACAGGCTGCTCGCCCGTGCGCGGGTCAAACGTCCCGTAGGTGCCCGTGCCAGCGCCCGGACCGCAATTGCCGGAAATCGACAGGCAGTCATCGGAGCCATTGAAGGCCGCCATGCCTGGCTCGGTGCCGGGCCGGAATGCCTCATCGATGATGACCGATGTATTCGGGCCGGGCAGTTCGCCCGTGCGGGCATCGATTTTCACGAGCCGCACGCCGGGAGGAATCCGGAACGGAATGGCGGGCGTGCCTTCGAGCGCCTTTTCCATGAAGTCGGTAAAGATCGGTGCCGCAACGGAACCACCGGCTTCACCTTCGCCAAGCGAACGGTTGTCATCAAAGCCAACGCGGATGCCGACGACAATATCGGGCGAGAAGCCCATGAAGACGGCATCGCGATAGTCATCCGTCGTACCGGTCTTGCCGGCGAGTGGCTTGCCGACGCGCAGGGCCCGGCGGCCTGTGCCGCGCTCGACAACGCCTTCCAGCATGTGGGTGACCTGATAGGCGATGATCGGATCCAGCACCTGCTCCCCTGTTTCCGGCAGTTCAGGTGGCTCCTGCCCGTTCCATTCCTCGGCCTCGCAGCCCTCGCAAGGGCGCTGGTCGTGGCGGAACAGGGTGCGGCCATGACGGTCCTGCACGCGGTCGAGCAGGGTTGGCGTGATCTTCTTGCCGCCATTGACGAAAGCCGCATAGCCCTTCGCCATATCGATCAGGTAGGCATCACCAGCGCCCAGCGACATGGCCGCATAGGGCGGCAGCTTGTCATAGACGCCAAGGCGTTCCGACAGTTCGGAAACGGCTTCCATGCCAATATCCTGTGCCACGCGCGCAGTGACCTGGTTGAGGGATTTCTCAAGCGCGATGCGCAGCGTGACCATGCCGTAGGACCTGCCTTCGGTATAGTTGGCCGGGCGCCAATAGTCGCCGGTCGACACATCGAACGACACGAAAGGCGCGTCCAGCATGCGCGTCGCAGGCGTGTATCCCTTCTCAAGGGCGGCGGCATAAACGAACGGCTTGAAGCTCGAACCCGGTTGGCGCTTGGACTGGGTGACGCGGTTGTAGCTGCTCTTGAAGAAGGAATAGCCGCCCTGCATGGCCAGGATCCTGCCGGTGTGCGGGTCCAGCGCGACAAGCGAACCGTCGACCGCAGGCACCTGGCGCAGGGTCGCATTGCCAACCGGCAGCAGCATGGGCTGGGCGACCGGCTTGGCAACAGGGTTGCCTTCTTCGTCCAGCTCCTCTTTCAGCTCGGGCGCCGATGCTTCCTTCGCATTGAGCACCTGACGCTTCAGTTCTGCGAGCACGACATCGCCGACCTGAAGACCCGGCTTGCCGTCCTTGGGCTTGTAGGTCCTGGCCCATTCGACTTCCTCGGCGGGCAGCTTGATCTTGGCCCCGTCGATCAGCAGCAATTGGGCGCCCTTGTCATTGATGGAGGTGACAAGGCCAGCTTCCCACGTGCCATAGCCGCCGGGCAGCTCGACCGCGTTCAGCGCTTCCAGCATGCCATCGCCGATGGGCAGATTGGTCACCGGTCCGCGATAGCCATGACGGCGGTCATAGGCGATCAGCCCATTCTGAAGCGCATCCTGCGCGGCGAGCTGCATGCGCGTATCGATTGTCGAGCGGATCGAGAGGCCGCCCTGCTCCAGCGTTTCCTCGCCATAGGTCTTTATCAGGTCGCGGCGCAGTTCCTGTACGAAATAGGTCGCAGCGGCATATTCCGGTCCGCGCAGGCGCTTGGTCGTGGTGAGCGGCATCGCGATGGCCTCATCGGCCTGTTCGCGCGTGATATACTTGTCCTCGACCATGCGGTTGAGCACGTAGTTGCGGCGCGCCAGAAGTTTTTCCGGGTTCGTGTATGGGTTCACCGCCGAAGGGGCCTTGGCGAGCGAAGCCAGCACGGCCGCTTCTGAAAGGTTCAGCTCAGGCAGCGACTTGTTGAAATAGTTCAGCGCCGCAGAGCCAACGCCATAGGAGCGTCCGCCGAGATAAATCTCGTTCAGGTACAGTTCGAGGATCTGACCCTTGGAGAATTCCTTCTCCATGCGTTGGGCGACGATCGCTTCCTTGGCCTTGCGGGTCAGGTTCTGGTCACGCGTGAGTAGCATGTTCTTGGCGACCTGCTGGGTGATGGTCGAGCCACCCTGAAGCCCGCCAGAACCGGTCAGCTTGTTCTTCGCCGAATTAACGGCGCCCCTGGCGATGCCCTGATAGTCGAGCCCGTCATGGGTGAAGAAATTCTTGTCTTCGGCGGCCACGAAGGCATCGATCACATGCTTGGGCATGGACTCGTACGGAACGAAGACCCGATGCTCATCAGCGAATTCCGCGATGAGTGTTCCGTCGCCTGCGTGAACACGCGACGTGATCGGCGGCTCATACTGCTTGAGCTTGGAAATGCTGGGCACATCGCGGCCAAGCGCCAGGAAGTACATCCAGATCGCAATGAATCCAATGATTGCCAGGACAAAGCCGACAATGACGGTCCACTTTGCTACCGGCCAAACCCAGGCCGGAACGCGGGGTTTCTCGTAGGCATCAGCCATGTACTTGTCCTGTTACAAGGGCCAGCCATTCCTGGCGCCGCGCGCTGGAATCGCATCCGTTTCCGGCGATAGTAAGGCGCGTCGGCGGCGCGTTAAAGGGTGCAGTGTCAGATGTCCTGCCTATCGACTTCTCCGTCGGTCAGCGAAACATCCGGCAAGGGCCGCTTCTCGGGCGCCGGCGCTGTCAGGCCGGAGGCCAGCTTGGCCTCAAGCTGCTTGCGTTCAACCGCCGGCGGGCGGTTGTCGAGCGCGTACTGCCAGGCTTCGCGGGCCTCGTCCTTGCGGTCGAGATACCAATAGATATCGCCGAGATGGTTCTCGATTTCCCAGTGACGGTGCGGCTGCAGCTCCTGACGCGATGACTCGATCATCCGGCGGGCGGCCTCAAGGTCGCCCATCTTGAACAGGGCCCAGCCAAAGGAGTCCGAAATGTAGGGATCGTGCTGGGCGAGCGCGCGGGCCCGGGCGAGGACGCGATAGCCTTCCTCATACTTGTCGGTATTCACGATCAGGAAATACCCGAGCGAATTCAGCGTGTAGGGATCATTCGGTCGGGCCAGCCGCTCCGTGCGCAGCAGGATGATCGCCTCATTGACCTTGCCGACCTTGCCCAGCGCATCGGCCATGGCGAGACGGCGATCATGCGTATCGTCCAGATTGCGCGCCTCTTCGGCATTCGTCGCGGCCTTCTCGTAATTGCCGAACTGGCCATAGATCTCGGCGGCGAGGCCATGGGCGGATGCGCGTTCTGCTGGGCTCTCGGCCGTCTTCAGCAACTCATCGAGCAGCTTGTCGGAACGCGCTTCATCATCCAGCAAGGTCGTCAGCTGGAGGGCGCCATAGAGCGTTGGCAGGCGGTCATCATCTGTCGCCAGCGAAAGTGCCTTGTCGATGGCCTCGCGGGCCTCATCCACCTTGCCGCCCATCAGCAGGGCCTGACCGGCCGCCAGTTCAAGCGACGCCGTCGGCTTGGGGCTGACCGAGACCATGTGCGCAGCCGAATCGTAAAGCGCATTATCGTAGAAATCATCGATGATGGCCGAGCGCAGGCCGTCATCTTCCGGATTGATCAGCAGCGCCACCTGATCCATCGCAGAGCGCTGATCGTCAAACCCGTCGGGCCGTCCGCCCATCATGATCTTGCGAATGATCCGCTGTTCCTGCAGCGTGCGCGACACATCGGACAGTGACTGGGCAAAGGCTGCACGGACCGTGAGGGGCTTGTTCTTGAGGTTCTTGCCCGTCTCGAGACTGTCGAGCGCGGCCGCATAGCTGATGGCTTCCTCGGGCTCTGCATCGGCAAGGCGCTGGTAGACGGCCTTGGCCTCTTCGATGCGTCCGAGCCGCTGAAGCAGCAGTGCATGGCGCGAGATCACCGTCTTGATATGCGAGTAAAGCAGGCCGCGCGGGTCGAACTGGTGTTCCGGCGCCTCGATCTTGGAAGGCGTGAGGGACTCGTAGACCGCAAGGGCCTGGTCCGGCCGGCCAACGGCCTCGAGCATGGCCGCCAGCGACAGCTCTCCCGTCAGGCCCGGCATGCCGGCGGAGGCGCTGCGGTGACGCTCAATCGCCGCATCCGGCTGGCCGTCCATCGCCAGAAACCAGGCATCGAGATAGGCATAAAGGTTGGAACCAGCGTCGGCTGCGTCGGCATCATCCTGAATATTCAGGATCGTCCGGGCGCCCGCAGTGTCGCCGGCTGCGGCACGGTCGAGGGCGAGGAAAGCGTTGAAAAAGGGATTGGAGTTCCTGTCCTCGGCGTCGAGGCCCTGCGTCATCACGAGGAAGGCAGCCATGTCGCCAGCCTTCACCGCATCAATGGGGGCCGGATAGGCAGAGATTCCGATCGGCTTGCCATTATCGCCCAGAACAGCGGTCGAGCGCGCTGCGGGGGACAATGCCTCATCGGCATAGGCGTTGGCTGTCGCGCCAGCCATTCCGGCGGACTGTGTGGAAGCGCACCCGCCGAGTGCAAAGGCGAGGACAAGAGCAGAGGCGGCAAGGGCTGGCTTGAGGCGCATGGGCGTCAGGTATCTCCGTTTTCGCGTGTGCGAAGAGTGAAGCAGCCCCTTGCGGCAAGAGCAAGGCGGCAGATGGTAAAAGCGCGGACAGGTTTCCCTGCCCGCGCTCTTGTCACGCCTTTGTGTAGCCGTTGCTACATATTCGGGTAGGCAGGGCCGCCGCCGCCTTCAGGCACGGTCCAGGTAATGTTCTGGTTCGGGTCCTTGATATCGCACGTCTTGCAGTGAATGCAGTTCTGCGCGTTGATCTGGAACTTGAGGTCAGCCCCCTCCCCGATCCACTCGTAGACACCTGCCGGGCAGTAGCGCGCCGAAGGCCCGGCATAGACGTCATGCTCGGACGCTTTCTGCAGTGCCATGTCCTTGACGATCAGGTGGCACGGCTGGTCCTCGCCATGGAATGTGTTGGTGAAGGAGACGTTCGTGAGTTTGTCGAAGCTGAGCACACCATCGGGTTTTGGATAGGCGATTGGCTTGTAATCCTTGGCAGGCTTCAGCGACGCCGCATCCGTCTTGCCGTGTTTCAGCGTTGGCAGGAAACCGAACCCCATCAGCGAGCGCAGCCACATGTCCGGCACACCGATCATGGCGCCGATCATGGTGCCGAAGCGCGACATCAGCGGCTTCATGTTGCGCACCGTCGAGAGATCCTTCTGCACCCAGCTGGAGTGCATCGCATCATCATATTCGGTCATCTCGTCGCCCGAACGGCCAGCCTGCAGGGCAGCAAACACCGACTCGGCGCCGAGCATGCCGGTCTTCATGGCATTGTGCGTTCCCTTGATGCGCGGCAGGTTCACGAAACCGGCACAGCAACCAATCAGCGCGCCGCCCGGGAAGCTGAGCTTCGGAATGGACTGCAGGCCGCCCGAAGTGATCGCACGGGCGCCATAGGCCACGCGCTTGCCGCCTTCGAGATAGCGGCGGATGTCGGGGTGGTGCTTGTAGCGCTGGAATTCCTGGTAAGGCGCCAGATAGGGGTTCTTGTAATTCAGGTGGACAACATAGCCGACCGAGACGAAGGGCTCGCCATTGTCGCGGAAGTGGTAGAGGAAGCCGCCGCCATTGCCGTCCTTGTCCTGGACAGGCCAGCCAAACGAGTGCTGGACGAGACCGTCGACGAAAATCTCTTCCGGCACGGACCACACTTCCTTGAGGCCGATGCCGAATTTCTGCGGGTCGCAATCGGCCTGCAGGTTGAACTGGTTCATGATCTGCTTGGTCAGCGAGCCGCGCGCGCCTTCGGCGAACAGCACATATTTCCCAAGCAGTTCCATGCCGGGCTCATAATCGGCCTTCTTCTGGCCGTCTGCACCGATGCCCATGACACCGGCCACGACACCGCGCACGACGCCTTCGGCGTCATAGACGACTTCAGAAGCGGCAAAGCCCGGATAGATTTCCACGCCCAGCGCTTCGGCCTCACGGCCCAGCCAGCGGCAGACATTCGCGAGCGAGCCAGCATAGCAGCCATGGTTGCTCATCAGCGGCGGGAAAGGCAGCCAGCCGAGCTCGGCCGAGCCATTCTCGCCGAGCAGCTTGTAGCGGTCGATCTTCACCTCTGTCTTCAGCGGACAATCGCTATTGTTGCGCCAGTCAGGCAGCAACTCGTCGAGCGCCTTCGGGTCGAGCACGATGCCCGACAGGATGTGCGCGCCGATCTCGCCGCCTTTTTCCAGAACGACGACCGAAAGGTCCTCGCCTTTCTCATTGGCAAGCTGCTTGAATCGGATCGCTGCCGAGAGCCCGGCCGGGCCGCCGCCGACGATGACCAGATCATATTCCATCGACTCGCGCTGCGGGGCGTCATCAGCCATTGGTAACTCCTCATTTTGGCGTGTAGGATACCGCCGTATATTTCAAACATTAAGCAATTACAGCCTGTTTCAAGAAGGTCCAGAGCGTCGCAATGTCCGCCCCTACGTCAACCGCAGCCCTTCAGGCCCTGACCGAGTGGTGGCAGGACATGGGCGTGGAAGTCGATTCGGCCCGCATTGACGCGCTGATGCGCGAGATAAAGCCACGCCAAAACCCGTCAAACACCCCCGCCAAACCCGACACTCCCCAAGCGAAACCCATGCAGCGCCGCTCTCGCGCACCCAGGAATTGGGTCACGGAAGCCGAAACAGCTGCTGCCGCCGCCGATTCGCTCGACGCGCTGAAGGCGGCCATCGAGGCTTTCGAGGGCTGCCCCCTGAAATCTTCCTGTGAAAACACGGTCGTATTTGACGGCGTGCAGGGCGCAGACCTGATGGTGATTGGCGAAGGCCCGGGAGCCGAAGAGGACCGACGCGGCCTGCCTTTCATCGGCAAGGCCGGGCAGCTGCTCGACAAGATGCTGGCGGCCATCAATCGCTCGCGGGCCGAGAACACGTTCATCACCAATGTCACCTACTGGCGCCCGCCGGGGAACCGGAACCCGGAAGACGAGGAACTCGACGTATGCCGCCCCTTCGTCGAACGGATGATCGTGCTGGGCAAGCCCAAGCTGATCATCGCAGCGGGCGGTGTTCCGGCCAAGGCCTTGCTGGGCAAGAGCGATGGCATCATGCGCCTGCGCGGCACCGAACATGTCTTTCAAACGCAAGACGGGACCAGCATTCCGCTGATCCCGATCCTGCACCCGGCCTATTTGCTCCGCCGCCCCCAGGACAAGTCCCGCGCCTGGCGGGACCTGTTGCTGGTGGAGCAGCGGCTCAAAGAGCTCGCCTGACTATTCCTCCATTTCCTCTTCGACTTTCTTGTCGACGAGGCCGCGTTCTTTCTTCTTACGCGTGTCGAACTTGTCCGCCATTTCACCTGAGGAATCCGCGCCCAGCACCTTGCGGGCGGTCGCAAAGATCTCTTCTTCTTCCTCTTTCATGTGGTGCTCATAGCGTTCGCGCATCGTCTTGAAGCGCGTCAGCCAGCCCGGCGAACTGAAATCCATGTCTTCGATATCCTGAATCATCTCGTCGACTTCATGGTGCTCTGAAACGGAGTGGCGTGCCTTGGGCTGGCCTTTCGAGTCTTCCATCAACGGGGCGTAGAAGGCTTCCTCTTCGGCAGCAGCGTGCGCGCCGATATCATAGTAGAATGTCTTCCAGAGTTTCCGGCGCTCGTCGCTGTCGCCGGACGTCTCGGCGAGGCTCGCGAGCATGTCGCGCTGGCGGTCATGGTCAGATTTGAGACGGTCATAGATGCTGGTCATGTGCGTTTTCCTTGTGCATTGGGGATTGGACATGGAACGCAGCTGACCCAAGAGAGTTCCTGATATCACAAGCGCCTGCTAGGGATTTCCAATGCCCGCTCCCCTTTCCGTCATTATTCCCACACTGAACGCCGCCTATGACCTGCCGCTATGTCTCGAAAGCCTGATGCCAGGGCTTGAGTCCGGGCTGATCCGCGAGGTCATTGTGTGCGATGCCTTTTCCGAAGACGGAACAGAGGCCATAGCTCAGGCGTCCGGGGCCACCTATATCGCGACAGCAAAGGGCCGAGGCCGGCAGCTGATTGCCGGAACCGAAGCCGCACGCGGCGACTGGTTCCTGTTCCTCCATGCCGACACCATCCTGTCGCGCGAGTGGGCCGAGCGCGTTTCTGACCATATTCGTGATCGTCCCGGTCATGCTGGCGCCTTCCGTCTCAAGTATCGCTCCGACGACAAGCGTGCGCGCTGGCTGGAATCGCGCGCCAACCGCCGCGCGCGGTGGCTCGGCTTGCCCTATGGCGATCAGGGCCTGCTGATCTCGCGCGAGCTTTATGACGATGTGGGCGGCTTCCCGGATGTGCGCCTGATGGAAGACGTCATGATCGTGCGGGCTGTCGGCAAGAACAGGCTGAGCTTCCTAGACGCAGAAGCGCGCACTTCGGCCGTGAAGTATGAGCGCGATGGCTGGCGCCGCCGCGCGTGGAAGAATTCCTGGATGCTGGCGCGTTTCCTTCTGGGCGTCAGCCCGGACAAGCTCGCCAAGGAATATACCTAGTCTTCGGTCCAGAATGCTTCCGTGCCGAAATCCTCGCCATGGGCAGCGATCAGATAGGCCTTGAAGGCGGCAAGGTCGCTCACGCGGCAGGAATAGTTGTCCACGCGTTCGAGCCCATATTTCGTCAACATCTCAGCCTCGGTGTCATTGCACGCGGGCATCGCGAACTCGTAGGTTGGCACATGTGTGGCTGCGCCCGCGCGAATATGGGCGACGAGATAGTGGTAACTGACCTCCGGCTCATCACGCATCTCGACCTCGGCGAGATAGACCGGGTTCGTGTCCTCCGCTCTCAGCACCTGGAAGCGCACGCGCAGCGGCTTTTCCTCGGCCTCTTCCCGTGGCGGGGTTATCTCATAGACGCCGTCTTCACCGACCATCACATTGCGACAATCGTCAGCGAGGCAGAGGACAACGCCATCATACGGCAAATTGACTTGCTCGCCGGGCGGGATCAGCGGCACTTCGCTGTAAAAGCAGGCAGAGAGCGCTGCGAGACTCGCCAGAGCTGTCAGGATACGAAACGGGACCATGAACTTTCTCCCTCCACTGAATTCCAGCTTTCCTCTGGTTAGGGTCGAAAGTAAGGCCAAGCGATGACAAAAGCGACCCTGCTCATCTATGCTAAACCGCCCCGCATGGGCCTTGCCAAGACGCGGCTGGCTGCCGGCCTCGGCCTCACCGAAGCGCGCCGTGTGGCGCACTTTACCCTCGCACGTACGATGCGGACTGCGCGCAGCGGATACTGGACACCCCTTCTCTACACCGCACCTGATAGCGCCCTGGACGATAGCATTGGCGGTCTCTGGCCAGCCACCCTGACACGTCGTAGCCAGGGGCATGGCGGGCTGACCGAGCGCCTCGACAAGGGGCTTGCCGAAGCGCGGTCTGGCCCGGTCCTGTTCATCGGCGCCGACGCTCCGGACCTGTCACCAGCCCTCTTGCGAGCTGCCATCCGCACGCTGCAGACCCACGATGCTGTATTCGGCCCGGCGCGGGATGGCGGCTTCTGGCTGTTCGGCCTCAACAAGGGCCCGCGTACCCGGTCGCCGTTCGGCAAGGTGCGCTGGTCAGGGCCGCACGCGATGGAAGACGTGTGGGGAAACCTTCCACCGCATGCGCGTGTCGGTCTTCTGCCCATGCTGATTGATATTGATGAGGCAAATGACTGGCATGCGTGGAATGCAGTCCGCTGAGCAGTGAAATTAATTTATGTTATCGCTTGAGCGCGTGAATGCCTGTGGATTAACCTCTGATTTCACACGTTAGGGGACAGCATGTACCGGCTTATCTATATCAGCTCCGCGTCCGAAGATATTTCCGCAACGGACATTCGGGATATCCTTACAACCGCTGTGTCCAATAACCGGGATATGGAGATCACAGGCCTGTTGATGTACAACGGACTGAACTTCATGCAGGTGCTTGAAGGCAAGCGGGACGATATCGAACCCCTCTTCGAGAAGATCTCCAATGATAAGCGGCATGTGTCTGTCGCCTCCATTCTTCAGGGCGATGCCGACACGCGGATTTTTGCGCCATGGGCCATGCTGTTCAAGAAGGTGAAACCTGAAACGGCTGAAGATGATGTGCCTGAGGTGACCATGTCCGAAATCATGGCGCTCGACATGCCGGACAACGTGCGCACGATCATCAAGAATTTCGACAACCTGTTGGGCTGATGACACCAGCCTGAATCCACAGGTTCTACGCATTACCTCCAAATATGTTCTTGTTTTGTTCTTGCTCTTGTGGGCACATGAGCCCCATGAGGACAGGACAGAAACTCAAGCCTACGGGCCGCGTGACGCTGATCGACACGCAGCAGGCCGTCGAACGGTCTGACCAGCGCGGGCGCGGCGCAGTGTCCAACCAGACTGGCCGGTTCGAGCCCGAAACGCGTCACACCTTCGATGACGGCTGGGATACTGTCGAAGAGGCAGCCGCCCGTATCGACACGACGCTGACGCGTGAAGCGGCCAAGACGATCATCACCTTCAACAAGTCACCCGACATTTCGTTTGACCGTTCGATCAACCCCTACCGGGGCTGTGAGCATGGATGCATCTATTGTTTCGCCCGGCCCAGCCATGCCTATGGCGGCCTCTCTGCCGGGCTTGATTTCGAAAGCAGGCTCTTCTTCAAACCGAACGCGCCGGAATTGCTGAAGCGGGAATTGTCCCGCCCCGGCTATCGCCCTCGCTCAATCGCGCTGGGCATCAACACCGATGCCTTCCAGCCGGTGGAACGCGAATTGGGACTGACGCGCGAACTGCTGAAAATCCTGTCGGACTATCGCCACCCCGTCAGCCTCCTTACCAAATCCTCCCTGATAGAACGTGATATCGACCTGATGGCGCCCATGGCAGAAGCAGGGCTGCTGCGCGTCGGCGTCTCGATCACCACGCTGGATCGCACCCTCGCGCGCAAGATGGAGCCGCGCGCGGCAACGCCCTCACGGCGGCTGCAGACCATCCGCGCGCTTTCGGACGCGGGCATACCGGTAACGGTCATGACCGCCCCCATCATTCCCGGGCTGACCGACCATGAGATCGAGCACCTCCTGGAGGCCGCCGCTGAACATGGGGCCACAGGCGCCGGCTATGTTCTGCTGCGCCTGCCGCATGAGATAAAGGACCTCTTCCATGAATGGCTGGTGACCCACGTGCCTGATCGCGCGGCGAAAGTGATCAACACGATCCGCGAAATGCGGGGCGGCAAGGATTATGATGCCCGCTGGTTTGAGCGCGGCAGCGGGCGTGGTCCCGTTGCGCAGATAATTTCGCAGCGCTTTGCCCGGGAGACCCGGCGGCTTGGCCTCGACACGCCCCGCCCCGCGTTGCGAACAGACCTGTTCCAGCCACCGGTCGCTCCAAATGGCCAGCTGCGGTTTGGTTTTTGACAGGATTTTCACCGATTATCCCGATTCCATCCACAGACTTATCAACAGGTCTATCCACAGGCTCAAAATCCGTTAGTTTCGATATCGAAACGATTTCGGACTGATTCGGCTGCGCAACTATTAGGGTTTCGGAAACCGGCGTCCTTCAGTGATTCGTCTCCACGAAACACAAGTAGACAATACGGGGCCGGCCATATGGAATTGAAGCGCAACACGATCTTGCAGGGCGACTGCATCGACATTCTCCGCCGCCTGCCCGACCGCTCCGTCGACCTGGTCTTCGCCGATCCGCCCTACAACCTCCAGCTAGGCGGCGGTCTGACCCGACCCGACCAGTCGGTTGTCGATGGCGTGGACGATGCCTGGGACAAGTTTGACAGCTTCGATGCCTATGACCTGTTCACGCATGAGTGGATGGAAGAGTGCCGCCGCGTTCTGAAGGATGATGGCGCGATCTGGGTCATCGGTTCGTACCACAACATTTTCCGCGTCGGCACCGTGCTGCAGGACCAGGGCTTCTGGATTCAGAATGACGTCATCTGGCTGAAATCCAACCCGATGCCCAACTTCAAGGGCACGCGCTTCCAGAACGCCCACGAAACGCTGATATGGGCCGGCAAGTCGGAAGCCTCGCGCGTCACGTTCAACTATGATGCCCTGAAAGTCTTCAATGAAGACAAGCAGATGCGTTCCGACTGGGTCATCCCGCTCTGCACGGGCGGCGAGCGCCTGAAAGATGAGGCCGGCAAGAAGGCCCACCCGACGCAAAAGCCGGAAAGCCTGCTCTCACGCATCCTGCTCGCCACGACCCATCCGGGCGACGTGGTGCTCGACCCCTTCTCCGGCACGGGCACGACGGCTGCCGTCGCCAAGCGCCTTGGCCGCGACTTCATCGGCATCGAACGCGATCCTGACTATGTACGCCTGTCGCGCGCCCGCATCGCCGCGATCACGCCAATTGAAGGTGAGATCCTCGAAACCGAGCGCAGCAAGAAGTCCCTGCCCCGCGTACCGTTCGGCGCCCTCATCGACAATGGCTGGCTGAAACCGGGCGACCGCCTCTTCTCGCCTCAGCGTCGCTTCCAGGCGCGCATCCGCGTCGATGGTTCGCTGACAACCGGTGCCGTTTCCGGCTCGATCCACCGCCTCGGCGCACATGTCCAGCAGGCGCCTGCCTGTAATGGCTGGACTTATTGGCACTTCGAAGACCCCAAGCGGAACCTCGCGCCGATCGACCTGCTGCGCCGCCGCTATCGGGACGAAATGGGCCTCAACTAGGCTTCGGGCAGCGCCAGCAGGAAGGCTTTCGCGAACACGCTCGGCAATCCCTCAACGTCCCGGATGGGTGTCCACACCCCGTCCGGGCGTTTTGCCGTTAGGCGGGCCTGTTTGACGGTCAGGATCAGGGCAAAGTGCGTGAAAACGTGGCGCACCTCGCCAATTGTTTCCCAGTTCGCCTCCACTGGCGGCGCTTCGTCGGGCATGCCGCTCTTCGGCCATTCCGTTCCAGGCAAGGCCAGCATCCCCCCAAGCAGGCCCTTGTCAGGGCGCCGCACGAGCATGACCTCGTCCCCTTCCAGCAGGACATAAGCCACCCCGTGACGTACCTTTGTCGCAGCCTTTGCAGGCTTGCGGGGATAAGTGTCCGGTTCGCCCTCGGCCCGCGCTGCGCACATGTCCGCCAGCGGGCAGATGAGACAGTTCGGCCGCGTTGGTGTGCAGATGGTGGCACCCAGATCCATCAGCGCTTCGGCGAATACCCCCGGCCGCTTCTCAGGCACGAGCGCCCGCACCTCAGCCGCAATTACCTTCTTCTCTTCCGCCCACTCGCCCTTTAGCGCCAGTAGACGCGCGAACACACGGTCCACATTGCCATCAACAGCTGCCGCCTGCTGGTCAAATGCAATCGCGGCAATCGCCCCGGCCGTATAGGGGCCGATGCCCGGCAGTTTCACGAGTGTCTTCTCGGTCTCCGGAAAGCCGCCAAGGGCCACCACTTCGCGTGCACATTTCAACAGGTTGCGCGCCCGTGCATAGTATCCGAGTCCCGCCCAGGCGGTCATGACCTCCTCATCACGAGAATTTGCGAGCGCTTCCACCGTGGGCCAGCGCTGTGTGAACGCATGAAAATACGGCGTACCGTGCGGGATGGTGGTCTGCTGCAGCATGATCTCGGATAGCCAGATCCTGTAAGGATCAGGGCGTTTTCCGAGCGCCCGGTCTGCTGGCGAAACCCGCCAGGGCAAATCGCGGGCATGCTTGTCATACCAGGCCAGAAGCCGTGCGGGCAGTTCCTTGAAAGACCTCTTGCCGGGCATGTGTGCCTTTTCCTCGCCACCAAGCCGTGCTTGTCTTGGGGAATGGTAACAAGATCAACCCTGGACCCCATTGAAGAGGCACGCGCCCGAGTTCGGCTGCGCTATCTGCGCGCCCGCAAGGTCCATCCCGGCATCTCGCAGATCGGCCTGGCCGCCGAGCGCCTGACGCGCAAGTCAGGGGCAAAGAAACTGCCCGCCGTGCAGATCCTGCAGCGCCGCTGGCGGGAAATCGTCGGCGAGAAGCTCTATCCCTTCTGCCGCCCGGAGAGGATTACCGGCGGCAAGGACGGCCGCGTGCTGACTCTGCGCGTCATTCCGCAGGCCGCACCTCTGGTGCAGCACCAGGCCGAGACGATCCGCCAGCGCGTCTCGGTATCGGCAGGCGGCGACATCGTTGCGATCAAGATCGTGCAGGGCGCCCTGACGACCAGCGAGCCCGCCGCGCCGCGCCGCAAGAAGCGCCCCCTTACCGCAGCAGAGCGGCAGGCCCTCGAAGCGCGGACCGCCGGCATTCAGGATTCCAGCCTGCGCGCAGCGATTGTTGCGCTGGGCGCAGCTGTGCTAACCGCAGACGACTCCGATACTTCCACCCCGGACTCGCGTCCGGCCACGTAGACCTCCTGTCCTGAAGGCCCGTTTCAATGTCTCTGATTCCTCGCCCGTCCGCACTTGTCACGGCTCTTGCTTTCCTTATCGCCGCCTGCGGCAATGCAACCGGAGATGCCGCAAAGCCAGCGCCCACTGAAGCGCCTGCCGCGCCAGCCATACTGGGGCACATCAAGGGCGCCGCCGACGCGCCGCTGACCGTCATCGAATATGCCTCGCCGACCTGCTCGCACTGCAAGCATTTCCACGACGATGTCATGCCGACGGTCGAAGAAAAGTTCATCGCCACGGGCAAAGTAAAGTTCATCTTCCGGGAATATCCGCTGAACGATATCGACGTTGTTGCCTATGCGATGGCCAACTGCGCCGGCGAGGACAAATTTTTTGACGTGCTGGATGACCTGTTTGAGCACCAGCAGGACATCTTCGATGCCTCCAAGTCCGGGACGATCAAGCAAATCCTCCTCGATATCGCTGCGCGACACGGCATCGCGGACGAAAAAGCCTTTGATGCCTGCACGGTAAACCGGGCAATCCGCCAGCGCATTGCAGACACGATCATGACCGGCGACACTTTCGGCGTGCACGCTACGCCGACGTTTGTGGTCAACGGACAGGTCAAACCAGCTGATCAGGACGCCCGCTCCGGCGAAACATTCGAGGCCTATCTGAACGGCGAACTGGCCAAGCTGTCTGAATAGGCGGCTCGGCACACAGCATTAACGATTTGGCAACCAACCCGACTCAATTCTTAACGCGAAGGTTATGATGATGGAACGCATCTCCAGACGAACCGCTTTGGCCGCCGTTTCGGCGTTGGCTCTTGCTGCCTGTGGCGGCAGCGACGATAGCGCAACGAGCCCCAAGAAGACCGGAAACGACCCGGCCGCGATCGGACACGTTGTCGGTTCGGCTGATGCGCCCGTGACATTTATCGAATACGCTTCACCCACCTGCCCGGCCTGCAAGTATTTCCACGACTCTGTCCTGCCGGAGATCACCGAGAAATACATCTCCACAGGTAAAGTCCGCATGGTCTACCGGGAATATCCGGTTCACGACATCGACGTGCCCGCCTACGCGATGGCGCTGTGCGCAGGCGACGACAAGTTCTTTGCCGTGCTGGACGACATGTTTGAACACCAGTCCGGCATCACCGATGCGGCCCGCAATGGCGTGCTGAAAGCGGCGCTGGTCGCGATTGGCGAGCGCCACGGGATCGCCGACGAAGCCGCTTTCGATGCTTGTATGGCGGATGAGACCATTCGGAACCGCCTGAAGGCGACATATGACGAAGCCCAGAAAGACGGCGTCGACAGCACCCCGACATTCATTTTCAACGGCCAGGTGTCTCGCTTCGAAGGTGACATCCGCACGGTCGAAGGCTTTTCAGCGAAGCTTGATTCCTTGCTCGCTGGCGACACGGCAGGACAATAAGGATATGAGGCCGGCATGCAGATAACCGAACTCCGCATCGCCGGCTTCAAGTCGTTCGTCGACCCGCAAACCGTGCCCGTAGAACCGGGGCTCACGGGGATTGTGGGTCCGAACGGCTGTGGCAAGTCGAACCTTCTTGAGGCCCTTCGCTGGGCCATGGGCGCCAGCTCGGCCAAGGCCATGCGCGGCGGCGAGATGGACGATCTGATCTTCTCCGGCGCGCAGGGCAGGCCCGCGCGCGAGACGGCTGAAGTCACGCTCGTCCTCGACAATTCCAAACGAACTGCACCGCCCGAGTTCAATTCCTCCGATACGCTGGAAATCGTGCGAAAGCTGCGCCGCGGCGCGGGCACATCCTACAAGCTCAACGGCCGGACAGTGCGCGGCAAGGACATCCAGCTCCTGTTCGCCGATGCCTCGACGGGCGCCAACTCCCCTGCCCTCGTGCGCCAGGGCCAGATTTCGGAACTGATCGGCTCCAAGCCGCAGAACCGCCGCCGGATTCTCGAAGAGGCTGCCGGTATCGCTGGCCTCAACACACGCCGCCATGAAGCCGAACTGAAGCTCAATGGCGCCGAAGCGAACCTTGAACGCCTGACAGAAGTGTCCGCCGAGGTGGAGCGCCAGCTGGCCAGTCTCAAGCGTCAGGCTGGCAAGGCCCGCAAGTACAAGCGCCTGTCGGATGAAATCCACGCGCTGGACGCCCTTGTCGCCCATTTGCGCTGGAGCGAAGCCAAGCTCGCCTGCGACATTGCCCGTGAAAAACTGGAAGAATCGCGCCGGGCTGTTGAAGACCTGACGCGTCGGGACGCGATCTGCGAGCGTGAGCGTATCGAAGCCAGCGAAGGCCTTGGCCCGCTGCGCGAGGCCGAAAGTGGCGCCTCCGCCAAACTCGGCCAGGCCCGTATAGCGCTCGCCAGACTGGAAACCGAGCGCAAGGTCGCTGCTGACGCCCATGCACGTCTGGAAGCAGAGGCTGCCCGCCTCGTTGAAGACCTTGAGCGCGAACAAGCCGCAAAGGCCGAAGCCGAAGCGGCCACCGAAAACGCCCGGAATGAACTGTCCGCGCTGCCCGTCATGGACGAAGCGCGCAATGACGAAATCGAGGCAGAGATTCGCGCCCGTCTCGAAACAGCGCGAAACCAGCTCTCCGCCGCTGAGGAAGCCGCCGACAACGCACAGGCACAGCTCTCTGAAGTGCGTGCCCGCCGCAAGGCATCGGAAGAGAATGTCGGCGCGCAGACACGTCGCCGCGACCAGATCACGGCGGATATCAACCGGCTGACCGCCGAGATGGCGGGCCTCGAAGATGCCGTGTCGCTCGTGCGCAAGCTGAAGGATGCCAAGGACGCCGAGGCGCAAGCCGAGCAGGCATTGCAGGATGCAGAGAAAGCCGTCGAAGCCGCTGAAGCAAGGCTGACCGAGACACGCGCAGCGGAAGCCGACGCCCAGCCCCCGCGCGACGCCGCCGACAAGGACGTGCGCGCGCTAGAAGGCGAGATTGCGGGACTGCAAAAACTCCTGCGCAAGGCCGATGGCCCCAGCGCGCCCCCTGTTATCGACCGCATCCGCACACATGACGGCTACGAGAAGGCCGTTGCTGCCGCGCTTGGGGACGATATCGAGGCACCAACGGACCGTTCTGCGGCCATGTTCTGGAGCGGCGCTGGAGCTGCCATCCAGTCCCTGCCTGCGGGCGCAACACCATTGAGCGAATTCGTTGAAGCGCCTTCCGAGCTGGCGGCTCGCCTCTCTCAATGCGGCGTTGCGGCGGCAGCAGACGGCGCGCGCCTGATGGCTGAATTGAAACCGGGCCAGCGCCTCGTTTCACGGGAGGGACATCTGTGGCGCTGGGATGGTTTCACACGCACACCGGATGCACCGGTGTCAGCTGCTGCCCGACTTGAACAGCAGGCCAGGCTTGAAGCTGCGCAAAAAGAGATCGAGCCGCTTCAGGCCGAACTCGCGCACCTCACCACCAAACTGACAGAAGCCCGCGATGCGCGCTTGGCCGCCGAGGAGGCCCTGCGCGGTCTGCGCCAAACCATCGCACCGGCTCAGCGTAGCCTCAGCGAGGCCCGCACAAGGGTCACGGAAGCCTCCCAGGCCTCCGAACGGGCCGCGATGAAGCGCGACACGGCCGGAGAAGCCCTCGCCCGCGCCAATGCCGATCTGGCTGTGGTCAAGGAAGCCCTGTCGCTGATGTCGCCACAGTCTTCCGCCGAAGAGGAATCAACGCTTGAGGCAAGGCTGACAGAAGCACGCATGGGCGTCACAAAGGCCCGCGATGCCGAAATCGAGGCGCGCGGCCAACTCACAGACATTACACGCGGCCGGGAACAGGCCGCCAACCGTCGCGCGGGCCTTGAGCGCGACGTGGAAACCTGGACCACCCGCGCGATCGCCGCAGGTGACCGTGTCGAACGGCTCGTCCAGCGCCGCGCCAGTGCCGCGTCCGAAGCCATCGCCGCCAAGTCTCGTCCCGAGGAACTCGCCACCGAGATCGAGTCCATGGCGGCCGATGTCGAACGGCTTGAGACAGAGCGCAAGCGCATCGCAGACCAGCTTTCGGAAAAGGAAGCTGCAGCGCGGGAAGCCGAGACCGCCGCACGCCAGGCTGCCGTCGCCGCATCTGAATCCCGCGAGACACTGGCGGGTTGGAGCGTGAAGCTGGAAACGGCTGAAGGTCGCCTCGAAGAAAGCGTCGAGATTGCCCGCAACTCGTTCCAGCGTACGCCCGAAGGCCTGTTGGCAATTGCCGAGTCAGGCCTCGACGAAGCGGAGATGGGCGAATTCACGCCGCGCGACGCGGAACGCAAGGTCGAAGACCTGCGCCGCGAACGCGACCAGCTCGGCGGCGTCAACATGAATGCCGAGGAAGAGGCCGAGGAACTCGAAACCCGCCTTGGCAGCCAGGTTCATGAGAAAGAAGACCTGACGGCCGCCATCGCCAAGCTGCGGGAAGGCGTCGATGCGCTCAATGCAGAGGGGCGCGAACGCCTGTTGGCCGCCTTCGAGACCGTCAATGAGCATTTCAAGGCCCTGTTCACGGCCCTCTTCCGGGGCGGACAGGCGGAACTTCGCCTTGTCGATGCCGAAGACCCGCTGAACGCCGGCCTCGAAATCTTCGCCCAACCGCCCGGCAAGAAGCTCGGCACGCTGAACCTGATGTCAGGCGGCGAGCAGGCGCTGACAGCAGCCGCCCTGATCTTCGCCGTGTTCCTGTCGCGCCCTGCACCGATTTGCGTGCTGGACGAGGTGGACGCGCCGCTGGATGACGCCAACGTGGACCGTTTCTGCAACATGCTGAACGAAATGCGCCAGCGCACCGACACACGCTTCGTGGTGATCACCCATAACCCGGTCACCATGAGCCGGATGGACCGTCTTTTCGGCGTCACCATGCGCGAACAGGGCGTTTCAAAACTCGTTTCTGTGGACCTTGAAGCCGCCGAACAGCTTGTTGCGGCGGAGTAGCGCAGACGCACAGTCAGGAATTACAATAAAAACAAGGAATTGTGTTTCTGTAATCGCGGTTGACTTGGCAGAGCCCCCCTCATAGTTTGCGCCGAAATCCGGGGGTCTCCCGATCAGCAAGGATTC
Organism: Hyphomonas chukchiensis; assembly: GCF_000682695.1. Classification (GTDB taxonomy): domain Bacteria; phylum Pseudomonadota; class Alphaproteobacteria; order Caulobacterales; family Hyphomonadaceae; genus Hyphomonas; species Hyphomonas chukchiensis. The sequence continues at coordinate 34,949 of NZ_AWFG01000013.1, forward strand.
GCGGCTGCGGAGCGCTTTAAAACATGTCCAGTGAGGGTCCAGACGGCCTTGGTGAGGAAATCGCCAAAGCAAGGGCGGCCCGCGCTGAACGGGAAGCGACGAAGCAAGCGCAAACCAAGGCTGACGAAGGAAATCATTCGGCCGGGGCTTATGCCCTGCGATATGGCGCGGAATTCGGCGCCAGCATCTTTGTCGGTGGCTTCATGGGCTACTGGATCGATGTTTTCGCAGGAACGAAGCCCTGGGGCTTGCTGATCATGGGGTCTTTTGGCTTCGCAGCGGGCATTCGGGCCATATTACGCGCCTATAAAGAGCTGAATGCTCAGGCGCTGAAACATACAGAGGGGCCGCAGGCCTCCGAAGACGGGAATTGATACGGATGAACCTGTTTATGCCGAGCGTTGCGCTGGATCCCATCCACCAGTTCAAGGTCACCAAGTGGCTCGACTTCAATGTCGGCGGCATCGACCTGTCGTTTACCAACGCATCCGGCTTCATGGCGCTGGGCGTCATCCTGACGATCGCTTTCTTCGGCGTGGCCGCCTCGAAAGGCCAGCTCGTGCCTTCGCGCCTCCAGTCGCTCGCTGAAATCGGTTACGGCTTCGTGGCCGACATGGTGCGCGGCGCCGCTGGCGAGGAAGGCCTCAAGTTCTTCCCGTTCGTCTTCACACTCTTCTTCTTCCTGTTCTTCGCGAACATGATCGGCATGGTGCCTTACGCCTTCACCACCACGAGCCATATCATCGTGACCGGCGCCTTGGCCCTCCTCGTGATTTCCATCGTGATCGGCTTCGGCTTCTACAAGAACGGCTTCAAGTTCCTGAAGCTCTTCGCCCCGTCGGGCGCACCATGGCCAATCTATATCATTCTGATCCCGATTGAGATCATTTCCTTCTTTGCCCGCCCGCTGACCCTGTCGCTGCGTCTGTTCGCCAACATGCTGGCCGGACACATCATGCTGAAACTGTTCGCCGGTTTCGCTGTCGGCCTGATCGCAGCAGGCGGCGCCTATATCATCATCGCGCCATTCGCTTTTGCCATGGGCGTTGCGCTCAACGCACTTGAGCTTCTGGTCGCTGGCCTGCAGGCTTACGTCTTCGCCATTCTGACCTGTGTGTACCTTAACGACGCGTTCCACCCCGCACACTAGTTACCCTTTCGCCGGTGCGGCCACATGGTCACACCAAACCGCTTGACGCCGCACACGGAACACGCTTCACGGGCGGCACTTTGTAGAACAACAGCATTCCCATAAGGAGATCCCCATGGAAGGCGATATCACCCTCGGCCTCAAATATGTTGGCGCAGGCCTCGCAACACTCGGCATGATCGGTGCCGCTATCGGTGTGGGCAACATCTTCGGCTCGTTCCTCGACGCCGCAATGCGCAACCCATCGGCTGCCCCGCAGCAGACCGGCAACCTCTTCATCGGTATGGCCCTCTCCGAAGCGCTCGGCATTCTGTCGTTCCTCGTGGCCATCCTGATCCTGTTCGTCGTCTAGGAAGCTTTCCGGCTTCGGGCTGGCGACATTTGCGTCTCCAGCCCTGACGACTGACATGAAACCGAGGATATTTTGATGCTGATCGCATTGCTTGCAGAAACTGCGGCCCACGGGTCCGAACATCTTGCGGAAGACACACCGCCGCCGTTTCCGCCGTTCGAAACATGGCACATGCCATCCCAGCTGTTCTGGCTGGCGATCCTGTTTGGCATCCTCTACCTCACCATGTCGCGGGTCATCCTGCCGAAACTGTCGGATACGCTCGAAAAGCGTTCTGACCGGATCGCATCCGACCTCGACCAGGCGGCCCGCCTGAACGACCAGGCAACGGAAGCCCAGCAGGCTCTTGAGCTGCGCATTGCGCAGGCCAAGAACAAGGCCCGCGAAACGGCTGACAAGGCTCGCGCCAAGATGGATGCCGAAATGGCCGCCGAAACGGCACGCGTCGACGCCGAAATTGAAAAGAAGCTGGATGCGGCTGACGAGCGGATCGCAAGTCTTCGCGTTGAAGCCATGAAGAATGTCGAGCAGATCGCCATTGAGACCGCAGACACGATTGTTGGTCGGTTCGGCGTATCGGCTTCGAAATCCGAGCTGAAAAAAGCCGTTACTGCGGCGCTGGAGTAGTCACATGCGGACGATGAAATATCTCATCCCGATGAGCGTACTGGCTGCAAGCGCAGCCCTGCCAGCCTTGGCGGCGGAAGAAGGCCACGCTGCCGGTCATGGTGAGGGCTTCATTGGCGGACTGGCCTATGCGTTCACCGACCCGGTGACATTCACCGCCTTCCTGGCATTTGTTGTCTTCCTCCTGATCGCGGCACGTATGGGCGCCTTCAAGACCATTCTTGGTGGCCTGGACAATCGCGCCAGCGCCATCTCTGCCGAACTGGAAGAGGCCCGCAACCTGCGTGAACGCGCTGCCGAGGCGCTTGCCCTGGCTGAACGTCGCCAGCAGGACGCTGACAAGGAAGCCGAGGCCATGATCGACCAGGCTAAGGCTGACGCGAAACAGATCATGGCAGAGGCCCGCAAGGACATTGCCGACCGTCTCGTTCGCCGTGAAGCGCTTGCCGAGGCGCGTATCTACCGCGCGGAAGCCGAAGCGACCGAACAGGTGCGCCGCGCAGCAGCGGATGCCGCCATCTCGGCCGCACGCCGCGTCCTCAGCGAGGATAACGGCGTTGACCAGTTCGAGGCAGCTGCCCGCGAGATCGACCGCGCCCTGAGCTAGCAGCGCAGGCTCGAGCTCATAAAGAAAAGCGCCGCTGGAGAGATCCGGCGGCGCTTTTCTTTTGACCGTGGAGGAATGCCTACTCGGCGGTGTCGTCCACGATGGCGCCCGGCTGAAGCACCTGGTTCATGAGCGAGCGTGGCACCTGACCGGCAGGGCATGTCAGGGCCACTGCCGTACCATTGCTGATCGCTGGCATGGAGGCCCGCATTTCAGGTGTGAGAGGTTGGGAGCGGAAGACCCATGCAAGGATCAGCATGGCCGCGATTGCGACCATGATGCCGCCAATCGTGCCCCAGCCAATGCCCATGTCGGCATCCGCCTGACGAATGGTGGCGGCTGTCGGCCGAGCCGCTTCGGCAATCTTGACCCCGGCGACCGGACGATGGCCGTTACCATTCGCGCCCTTGAGTGATGCCGCAGCGAGCGCTGCAGCGCCTTGTGCCTCAGGGGCAGGCGCTGGCTTCTTGCCAAGCTCTTTTTCACGCTGTGTCTTCGCGTGGAGCGCCAGAGGGTCTTCGGGGTGGGCGGCGAGCCAGTCTGCCCGCTCATCCTCATCCTTCGAACCATAACCCATCCACTCGCGCAGGTCGGTGCGACCATCACGGCTGCCAAGCTCGTCCACGGCCTGGTAAAAGCCCTCAGGCGTCTTGCGGGATGTCATGCCAACAATCGAGAAACGCTTGTTGGTCCGGAATGGCTCATAAGGAATGGTCTTGTCGAGGCCCATCTGGACAAGCGTGCCAGGACGGGAATGGCCCACCGAAGCGGCGGCCCTGACCCAGTCGCTCTTGACCGCGTTCTCGGACCACAGGACGAGCATGGACGTGGAGTTCATCGCATTACGCGCGTCCTTGGCGTCAAAGGTCTCGTCGACCTGCTTCTGGTCAAACCAGACCTTGAATTTGAGGGCGCGAAGCCGCCTTGCGATCAGCTTCGCCGTGTCGCGATCTTCGTTCGCGGATACCAGAAAGACGTCATATGCCATGGGGTCATTCCTGCAACTCTTGTGCCGAGCATAGCAATACTGCCCCCCTTGGCCACCCAATTCCGCTTTCAGGCGACAAAACTGCCTGTTTTTCGTGGCGAAATAGCGCTAAGGCCCCCGTCAGACAGTCAGAAAAAGGAGGCCGGAATGGGCTTCAAATGTGGAATTGTGGGCCTGCCCAATGTCGGCAAGTCGACCCTCTTCAACGCGCTCACGCAGACCGCCGCCGCACAGGCCGCCAATTATCCGTTCTGCACGATCGAGCCGAACGTTGGTGAAGTCGCGGTGCCGGAACCCCGGCTCAACGAACTGGCCCGGATTGCAGGTTCGAAGGAGATCATTCCGGCGCGCATGAACTTCGTCGATATCGCCGGCCTCGTTGAGGGGGCCTCCAAGGGCGAAGGTCTCGGCAACCAGTTCTTGGCCAATATCCGCGAAACCGACGCAGTCATCTATGTCCTGCGCTGCTTCGAGAACGATGACATCACGCACGTCCGCGGCACGGTCGACCCGATCGCAGACTTCGAGGTGGTCGAGACCGAGCTTATGCTGGCCGACCTGGAAAGTCTCGACAAGCGCAAAGCCGGCGTCGAGAAGAAGGCCAAATCCGGTGACAAGGATGCCAAGGCGCAAGTTGCGCTGATCGACCTCGCCCTTGCTGAACTCAACGAAGGCCGCCCTGCCCGCAAGGCCGCTGTGCCCAAAGACGAGACGCGCGCCTGGAACATGCTCCAGTTGCTGACCTCCAAGCCTGTTCTGTTCGTGGCCAATGTCGATGAAGACAGTGCTGCCACCGGCAATGCCCATTCCGAACGTGTGGTGGCGCGCGCCAAGGAAGAAGGCGCCGGATGCGTGGTGTTCTCGGCCCAGATCGAGAGCGAGCTGGCCTTGCTCGATGATGCCGACCGCGCCGAATATCTGGAAACGCTCGGTCTGGAAGAGCCGGGCCTGACCCGCCTGATCCATTCCGGCTATGACCTGCTCAACCTCCAGACCTATTTCACGGTCGGCCCAAAAGAGGCGCGCGCCTGGACCATCCGGCGCGGCTGGACGGCCCCGAAGGCCGCAGGCGTCATCCATGGAGATTTCGAAAAAGGTTTCATCCGGGCCGAGACCATCGCCTATTCAGACTTCGTTGCCAATGGCGGCGAAGCCGGTGCGAAGGAAGCCGGCAAAATGCGCGCAGAGGGCAAGGAATACGTCGTCCAGGATGGTGACGTACTCCACTTCCGATTCAACGTTTGAGGAGGGGTTCGCAGAGCTCATTTTATGAGTGTGGATATAAGTAAGGATTAACTATCGCGTAACGTATACATATCATTCTACCTCCCGGAGAGACATCCCCTTCCATGGGGACGCAGCTTGGGAAGGCGCGATGCAAAAAGTACCGTTTAACTACACACCATGCATCATCCTTGCGATTGCAGGGGTGCTGCTTCCATTGGGGACGTCAAGCGCTGCAACCGATACAGATACCTTCGATGTGACTGTAACAGTTATTGCAGCATGCGAGATATCCGCTACCGACCACGACTTCGGAACCTATGACGCACTATCGCCAAGCCCACTCGACTCGACGTCGACAATCTCAGTTACTTGCACGTCAGGCGCCAGCTATTCAGTTGCGCTGAATGCCGGAACCACAGGGGGCGGCACCATACCCGCACGCCTCATGACTGATGGCTCCAATACACTCTCGTACAACCTCTACACGAACTCGGGCTACGGTACAGTCTGGGGTGATGGTACTGGCGGCTCTTCTGACGTTACCGGCACAGGCAGTGGCAGTGTTCAGGATCTGACAGTTTATGGACGCATGCCTGCAGGCCAGGGGGAACCCGCCGGCGACTATTCCGACACAGTGACGGCGACGATAACCTACTAGCGGCAAGAGGCGATTTTTCAATGTTGAACAAGGTGAAATTAATCGTCTTCGGGGCCGCGGTTTCAATCCTGCTCCCGTCGTCAAGCGCTCTTGAACTTGCCCCCACGATGATCACGCTGGAGCGCGACCATCCGATCGCCACTTTGAGACTGGTAAACGATGGTGCGACAGACAAGACATATGAGTTGACAGGGTTCTCCTGGAAGCAAGCCGATGGCAGTGACCAACTCTCTAGCGCGCCAGCCCTGATCATCACCCCTCCTGTGGCGTCGCTCGCGCCTGGCACGGAAACCCTCGTCCGTATCGGTCTCGCCTCCCCGTCTGTAAATGGCGACGCCGAAGAGACATTTCGGATACGTGTCCGTGACATCACGCCGACCGGCCCGAATACCGCGAACGCGCTACGTATCCGCATGGAGTTTCTGTTGCCGGTTATCGTACCGGCAAATGCGCCGCAGTCTAAACTTCGGCTCGCCGATGCGCGTGAACAGGATGGCGCCCTGTGCATCCGCCTGCGCAATGAGGGCAGCTCCTACCAGAAGATTGTCGGCCTTGGGGGCCACAAAGGCACGGCGGAGATGATCTCAGTCCAGCAATATATCCTGCCGGCATCGGAGGCGACCATATGTTCGGAAGCGCTCGCAGGCGTTCCGCGCGACCGGATCATGGCCGATCTGGCGCCAACATATGCCTCAAATGCACAAACGCTTTACCTGGTGGCGGGCAATGCAAGTGTTCCGCACCAGACTGACGATTAGTCTTATTTTACCGGGCGTCGTCGCTGGCGGCCTGGTCTACGCAGACACGCCCGCCGCCAGGGAGGGAGGCCGCATGGTGGCTGCATCCCTTTCCCGCACGCTCGGACTGAGAGGTTTCTTGTCGTCCACGACTGACGCGTATCACATAGTTGAGACGCGCCTGAACGGCCAGGCGTCGCCAGCCCCCCTGATGATTATGGAACGCGATGGAATAATCTGGCTCCCGAAGGCCTATCTTGGGCAGGTTGGGCTGAGGATCCCTGACGGCTTTGAGACAGTACGCGGCCAGGACTATGTGCCGATCAGCACCATTGGCGATGCGCAAGTGCGTTTTTCGGCCGACCATACCCGTCTCGACATTACCTGCAGCACTCAGTGCTATGAGCCCAACAGATTGAATTTCAATACTGTGACGCAACCGGCCTTCTCGGCCGTAACGCCTGGCCTGTTCATCAACTATGATCTTTACTCCCAGTTCGGCGACACGGGCGAGTCAGTCGCCGGTTTTGCCGAGACAGGCCTGTTCACACCCTGGGGCACAGGCCTCACAGACTTGTTCTGCATTTCAAAGCCTCCGAGCGAATGCATACGGCTTGAATCAAACTGGACGATAGACGACCCGGGCTCGACGCGTCGTCTGCGACTGGGCGATACGGTCAGCGATGCCGGAACATGGGGCATGCCGGTGCGCTTCGGGGGGGTGCGCTGGGGCACAGACTTCAGCCTCAATCCCGACATCCTGACCTTCCCGACCCCATCACTCTCCGGCGACGCGACCGTGCCGGGAACAGTGTCTGTCCTGATCAATGCTACGGAACGTTTCCAGGGCAATCTCAAGCCGGGACCGTTCACGATCACTGACCTACCCGTTGTCACAGGCGCCGGCACGGCACAGGCGGTCGTCACGGATGTGCTCGGGCGGGAGACGATTGTCGCCACCCAATTCTATGCGGCGCCTCAATTGCTGCGCCCCGGCCTTGCGGACTATTCTCTGGAAGCCGGCTGGCTAAGAGAAGATTTCGGCTTGGAGTCCAACCACTATAGCGATCCTTTCCTCGCGGGTGGCTATGCGCGCGGATTGAGCGACACGCTGACCATGGGCGCCCGGACTGAAATCTCAGATGGCGTTTATATCGCAGGCCTATCGGCAACAAAGTCAGGCACGCACTTCGGCGTCATTGAAACCTCGGCAGCGCTCTCAGATAGCGAAGGGCATACCGGCAGCCAGTTTCAGGTAAGCCATGAATATCGCAGCCGGTCCCTCACCCTGGGATCGACAGTGACTTACGCTTCGGAAGCCTACAGGCGCATTGGGGAAGAGGGCGCCCTGCCCCGCACAACAGCGCGCGCCTTTCTCGGGTGGAATATCGACGCCGTTGGTACCGCAACGCTCAACTGGGTTAAACAGGACGAACGCACGGGTGAGGACTATTCAGCCGTGGGCTTTGGTCTCAACAGCCGATGGCGGCGCGCGTCCATCGCTGTCTCTGCCCTGAAAGCCACCGAGCCTGACGATAAATTGTTGGCGAGCCTGCGCGTCTCCATTCCATTCGGCCCCGATGGAACGGCAGCAACGGGCGTGGACTACCGAAACAACAGAACGGGCGTAGAAGCCCGCTTCCGCAGGAGCGCGCCGCGCAGTGGTGGGCTGGGTTATAATGTCGAATTGGAACGGGACAGCCTTGAGCGGTTCGCGGGGGGCGTGATCTATCGCGGCTCTGTCGGCGAGGCATCGGCCGACTTCAGCGATGTTGAAGGCCGCCGCGCCGGCCGCCTGGGCCTGCGCGGCGGGCTGGCCTATTTCGGCAGTGAGCTTGTCGTGGCTCCCGCCATAACTGACAGCATGGCCCTGGTAGAACTGGACGGGGAACCCGGCGTCCGCGTCTATCATGACAGGCAGCTCGTTGGCGTGACCGACAAGAGAGGCAGATTGGTCATCTCGGATATCAGGAACCATGAAACAAATGTGGTTGCCTTCGAACCGACGGACCTGCCCCTCACAGCCGATTTCTCGAGGACCCAAGTCGCACTCGTACCGGGGTTCCGAACCGGGCATCGGGTGGATTTCGGCATTTCCCATCATGCGGATGTCATTGCTTATGTCGTCCAGCCTGATGGTCGTCCGCTTCAGACGGGCACACGACTGCGGGATACTGCAACGGGGAAATCCTATGTTGTCGGAAGTGACGGTCGCGTCTTTGTTCCGGATGCCGGCTCATTGGTCCGCCTGATGCAGGAATCAGACACAGACGCCTGCATGGCAAGCCTCCACGGCCCCGCCGGTCGAGCGGATGTTGCAGTCACCGATCTCGGCACAATCACCTGTCACCCGGCCAGCGAAGGGGCACCTGCATGAGACCCGCCCTCATCCCGCTTAGCCTCTTGATGGTGCCGGTCATTATCTTCTGCGAACGCGCGGAAGCCACTTGCACCGGCCTCGGGTGCAGCTGCTCGATCAGCTCAGATGATGTGTCCTTTGGCACCTATGATCCACTGAGCGGCTCCAATCATGATGCGACCGGCGAGGTACGCGTGACATGCGGGGCGCTCGTCGCCAGCGTGGGCGTTTCCTATACGATCTCTCTCAGCAGCGGCAGCAGTGGCACAGCCCTGTCGCGCTCCATGGCCAATGGCGGCTCGACCCTCGCCTATAACCTCTACACAAACCCGTCCCGCACCAGCGTCTGGGGAAATGGCGCCGGAGGAACAGTCACGCTGGGCAACAGCTATACGCTCAGCCTTCTGTTTCCCAAGACCGACGCTTTCCCGGTCTATGGCCGTATTCCGCCTGGCCAGACCGTGGGCGCAGGCAGTTATGCGGACTCCCTTGTTGCGACCGTGACTTTCTGATCGGCGATCACCACATGTGCCTGAAAGGGCCGGTATGTGTTTTCACGCGAAGCAGGACTTGCGGTTACGCTCCGGTTTCAATAGACGACTAGGTTCGTGTGGAGAGGTGGCCGAGCGGCTGAAGGCGCGCCCCTGCTAAGGGCGTATACGTTAACGCGTATCGAGGGTTCGAATCCCTTCCTCTCCGCCAGCAACTATTTTCGGCAGTAATATACAATAAAATCAGAGCACTAGTCTGGCGGCACATTGCAAGTGTAGGACGAGTGTGGCCGGAATTGTAGGCCAGCAAGGACATCACGTTCCGATAGCCGCAGATGTCTGACCTATTCTAAGAAACTCCGGTTTCGTAGACGCTCGCACACACTGTCCAACACTCCGGGAAATAAGTGCTCAGCTGTGATGTTCATCTTATCTAAACTTCGGAGAGCGCGAGTTCGCTCGCTAGCATCGATATCGACCGCAAACAGGAGCTGCTTGTTCAACTGCTGCTCCTGTGGTCTGCCCCACTGAGGTGGTCCATCGCCTTTGTTAGTCCGGCGGTTTCCATGTAGCGGCGTTCATGCTGCTACACCCCCATAGTAAGGCGGTATGAACGCCGCGGGCAAGACGGCTTCTGGCGCGGGTGGTTTGTAACCAAGCGATGAGTGTGGTCGGGCTGTATTGTAGTGGTGTCGCCAGCCTTCGATGAGGACCTTCGCTTCTCGTAGACCATAGAAGATTTCGCGGGCGAGAAGTTCGTCCCGCAGTTTGCTGTTGAAGCTTTCGCAGTAACCGTTCTCCCAAGGGCTCGCCGGTGTGATGTAGAGCGTCTTCACACCGATGTTGCCGAGCCATTCCCGAAGCGCAATCGCGATAAACTCAGAACCATTGTCTGATCGGATGTGCTCAGGTGCGCCGTGTGTGACGAACAGTTCGCCCAACACATCCAGGACATCGCGAGAGTTCAACCGCCGCTCAACGCGGATAGCGAGGCACTCGCGCGTGTACTCATCGATAACACACAACATGCGGAAGACCTTTCCCTCATGGGTGCGATCCTGGACAAAGTCGTACGACCAGACATGGCCCTTGTGCGCAGGCCTCAGCCGCAGGCACGAGCCGTCATTCAGCCATAACCGACTGCGTTTTGGCTGCTTCATTGGGACCTTGAGCCCTTCACGTCGCCAGATACGGTAGACGCGCTTCTCATTCACATGCCAGCCATCGCGCCTCAGCAATGCGGTGATCCGGCGATAGCCATATCGTCCGAACCGAGAGGCGAGGTTGATGATGGCTGTCGTCAGAGCCTCCTCATCATCACGAAGTGAACATGGCTTGCGTTGTGTCGAGCGATGCTGGCCGATCACGCGGCAGGCCCGGCGCTCTGATACGCCTAACCCTTCCACCACGTGATCGACTGCAATGCGTTTGCGTGAAGGGCTTAGAACTTTCCCCGCACAACTTCCTGAAGGATCTGGTTGTCGAGCGTGAGATCGGACACAGCTCGGCGCAACCGGACATTCTCTTTTTCCATGTCCTTCATGCGTTTTGCCTGGCCAACCTGAAGGCCGCCATACTCCTTGCGCCATCGATAGTAACTCTGCTCCGTCACGCCGATGGCGCGCGCTGCCGCCGCTGCTGTCTCACCGCGAGCGAGGCGAACCTCAACTTCCCGCAGCTTCGCGATGATCTCTTCAGGCTTCAATCTCTTGCCCATGTCTCAGCTCCATATCTGAAGCCGGGGCTAACTCAAATAATGGACCACTTTGCTGGGGGCAGACCAAAATCTGCTAATCTCGAGGCGCCAAGCATACCTTACTTTGGCCTACAGGCCGTTTGCGCGAAAGCCCTCTAGCGAATGCCTGGAGCATTAATATTGCGCTAAATAGCGGCGGCACTTGTCGCATAAGGCATTTCGCTACGCATGCGCTCGAGCCCACGCCGGATCCAGCTCTTCACAGTATGGGGAGACTGGTTCAGCTGGTCGCCGATTTCACGGCACGTATAACCATGAACGACCTGTAGCATGATCGCGGCCTCCATGTTGGGCGGCAAATTTCCGATCATTTCGGTCAGTAACCTACCCACTTGCTCAAACCGGGCAGACGCTTCAGGCCGCAACCCATCGTCCTCAACGGCCTCGTCCAGTTCTTCCGTGACGTGGAAGCGTGCGCGGGCCCGCAGCGCATCGATAGCCCGGTTTCGCATGATGACGAGCATCCAGGTAAAAGGGTTCGCCTGTTGGGCGTCATACTTTCCCGCGTTCTGCCAGATAGAAAGATACGCCCGCTGAAGCACATCACTCGTCGTTTCTTCGCAGCATACGATACTCATTACGATCGCCGACAATCGGGGCGCCGTAAGCTCATAGACTCTTGAGAATGCCTGTTTGTCCCCCTCGGCCGAACGCAATAATGCGTTCTTGAGGACTTCGTTTTCACGTTCGCGCTCGGCGTCCATCTCCACAATTCCCACTATATTTTATTCTATGTGGTATACTCTACGAGCAGGGTGGCCGACTGGATGACTGAAACTCGAAATTTCTCCCATTTCGTAACGAAAAAGGGTGCGTGACGTCCCTAATAAATCTTGTCGACGCCGATCACGCGAGGCGATTTGTTCCCGCTTATCATGAGGCTTTCGCGATTTTCCAGTGAGGCTGATGCCTTGTTTAAATCCTCAATCCGATCAGCGGCCAATTGGTCGAGTTCCTCGCGGCTACGGATGATCGTCGGCCGCAAAAACACGAACAGCGTTCGGCGGGTCCCACTTTCGGTCGTATTCTTGAACAGGTTGCCGACGAGGGGAACGTCACCTAGCAAAGGCACCTTGCTTTCGGCCGAGATCCTGTCGTCCGTTATCAACCCACCGAGCACGACCACACTGCCATTATCTGCAAGAACGGTCGTCTGGATACTACGCCGGTTGGTAATCAGGTCAGAAGCGCCCGGGACCACAGAATTAACAAGGGATGAGACTTCCTGGCTGACATCAAGGCGCACGACATCTCCATCATAGATTCGTGGAGAAACCCGCAATGTGATGCCGACATCTTCCCGCTCAATTGTGGTGAATGGGTTTGTCGAGTTGCCCGTCGTGGTGAAAGAGCCGGTGCGGAATGGAACATTCTGTCCGACGACAATCTCTGCAGGCTGGTTGTCCAGGGTTGTAATGCTAGGGGTCGAAAGGAGGTTCGCCTTGGTTGACGATCCAAACGCCTGAACGAGAAGACCGAAATCATCGTTCACGCCGATCCCGGCGCTCAACCCGTCTTCCGTCAAGCCGGTCGCAACCGGGGCACCCAGAATGGACAGAATCCGTCTAAGGGACAGTCCCTGATCAGAGAATGAAACAGCCGCAGCACCGCCTCCGGGCGCAGCGTCGCCTATGCCCAGCTGTACGCCAAACTGTTCAGCTGCATCCCCGGTGATTTCGACAATGGCTGCCTCGATCACGACCTGTGGGCGCCGAACATCTAGGTCCTCGACTAGCCCTTCTACTTCGGCAATTTGTCCGGATGTGCCGCGCACCACGATTGCGTTTATATCTGTTGCGGCCTGCAGGCTGAGTTCGCTGTCGCCACGCCCGATGCCAAACCCGATTGCCGTTTGGTTTGCTTCGGAACCGAAACGGCTTGGAGTCTGTGCGCCGCCAGTTGCGGGATTGGACGCGAGCGTCGCATAGCCAGATCCAATGGCCGGTTTATCATTGTCCACGAGGCTTCGGGCTACAGGGTTAGTGACCGGCGCGCCTGCACCCACTGCGCCACGCAGAACCTCGACCACTGCTTCTGCGTCAGTGTTGCTGAGACGGAAAACACGCGTGGTAATGGCCGCGCCGCCTCCTTTGTCCAGATCCGCTGCCAGTCGGCGTGCCTCTTCGAGCTCTTTCTGATTGCCCCGTACGAACAACTGGTTGCTCCGGACGTCAGCAGCAATGCTTGGTCCCTTCCCGGCTCCACCGAGCAGGCGTTCAAGCATCGCGGCCGCATCAGGTGCGCTGGCGTTCGACAATTGGATAACCGCCATGGAATCGCTTGCACCGCCATCGAGTTGCCTGACCAGCGCTTCAACGCGCGAAATATCATCGGCATATCCCGTTATGATTAGCGAATTGGGCCGACTGAAAGGCTCAACAGAGCCCGAAGCCGACAGGAATGGCTTCAGCGCTGTCGCGGCCTCTGTCGCGGCAAGATTATCCAGACGGATCAGGCGCGTTACGAGGTCAGCATCACGCGCGCCCGCAGAACCCGCAATAGGCCCCCCTTGCCGTGCCTCTGCCTGCGGTATGATCCGCCATGAATCACCAGACCGAATGGCGGCAAACCCCTGTACGCGCAGAACAGACTGAAACAGCGTCCACACGCCGTCTGCATCTAGTGGTTCCTGCGAAATGACCGTGACCTTACCACGAACAGCCGGGTCAAGGATCAGAGTCCGACCGGTGACCGTCGCCACGTCATCGGCAAAGACTGCGATGTCCACGTCGCGCGCATTCAGAAGAAATGTAGATCCCGGGCCGGTCTCAACCTTGGCCTGTTGCAGCAGGTCTTCCGCATGCGCCGCTGCGATAGGCACCAGAAGCATCACAAATATCAAAAGGGTCAGTCGACGGCTCATCAGATTATCCCTATTGAAGCGGAAAGGTAAGAATGATTGCTCGACCGTTCCGGTCGATCTCGACGCGCGCACGGCCCGATGCAATCACGGTTTCAAACAGGCGACTGTCAGACGACACGTTTCCAACGGGCGCCCCGTTCACCCGCGTTACCCGGTCGCCCGGCTGCAGTCCGGCTGCGAGCAGAATTACCGGGGGATTTTCCCCGACGACATAGCCTTGAGGTGATGGCTGCAAGCTGAAACGGCGCACTAGGCCTGCCGGATCAGACGCAATCTGCTGACGGTATGCATCGATGATCTCTTCCGGCGCAGGTGCGGGTGAAATTGTTCTTTGGAGCCGTTGCCCTGAGGCATCAGCATCGACCTGCAGGATGTTGGCACGCTCGGCACCCCCTATCATCTCGAAACCGAGATCTGCGGATTTTCCGTTTACGTCGAGCACCACACCGCGCTGCATGACCTGATCGAGACGGATGCCAGGGCTCACAGCGTCACCGGACCGAAAAATTTCTGCCGGGCGCCCTTCCACCGATATCGTAGCGGTTGACTGGAACGCGCCTTCAGACACACGGACGGCAAGCAATTTCAGAGACTTGATATTGAGGCTTGTCTGTGACGCCCCGCTGCTGGCGAGTTCGACACGTCGCCCGAAAGGTGCCCAGGCCAATATCGGCGCAATATCGGGCGTCTCATGCGACGAGCTGTATGGACCTGCAGCGATCATAGCTTTGCTTGCAGGCAGGTTGACGTAACCCAAGGCGTGCCATGTCAACTCGGATAGGTTGTAGAGCGCAAACATCATGCCCGCTCCGCCTGCCATCCATATAGCCCAAAGAAATGGCGAGGGTTTCATGACGGACCGGCCGTGTCGACGAATGCATCGAGTAGCGATGCCGCGCCGGTTCCCCCGTCTTCGGAGACCGAGATACTGACTTCGGCGAGATCGGGATCGCTGGAGCCTTTGGATTTGACCGTTACGCGCCAGCTGCGATCAGCCATATGCACAAGCGATGGCGCAGCGGTTATGCGTGAAGGATCTAGCCGAAGTTCCACGAGCGTATTCTGCGCCACGATATCAGAGATCATTCGCACTTCGAGACGATCCACCGTTTCGATGTGATTTTGCGCGACACGAATGAAGGCGCCACCGGCGATTGAGAGCACTGTCAATGCGATCAACACTTCGATGAGGCTGAACCCAGCATTCGCAGGTACATCAACTGGTGCAGGGGACAGTCGGTACCGCACGGCTATCGCGCCCCATCCTGAATAAGGATATCGGCGTTTTGGCCATCGCCGCCCACTTTTCCATCTGCCCCGAACGAGAGAAGATCAAAGCCCCCTTTTTCGCCAGGCGACCTGTACTCGTAAAAGTTCCCCCAAGGGTCTTTAGGGGCCTCGTCCAAGTACCCTTCCGGGTGCCAGTTGGCAGGCTGAGGGGAACCCGAGGGACGCTGGACCAGCGCTGACAACCCCTGGGCTGTTGATGGATAAGCGCGGTTGTCGAGCCGATACATTTTCAAGGCTGATGCAATGACCGCGATATCGTTGCGCGCGACGGTTATCCGGGCTTCGTCCGGCCGGCCAATTACTTTGGGCACGATCATCGCCGACACGAGTCCGATGATGACCAATACGATCAATGTCTCAATGAGGGACAGCCCCGCATCCTTCGGAGGCAGCGTCTGTACATGGGTCGCTTGGGGTCGCATCGTTACGCTGATCTCCATCGTATCTGGTCTGAAATCCTCTTGATGGAACAGATACGGTGGAAGGTCAGCTCAGGATGCAAAGCTCGGACATCGTTGCAAGACCAACGGACCACAGCGAGTTCGCAGAGCTTGCGGGTTTACGGTCATACGAATTGAATCTCGCGATCATGTCCGATCCCGATATCGTCTTCGTCCCGACCGAGCGCGTGAGGCTTACGGCCGTTGCCCTTCCACTAAAGCGCGCTGAGCAACGGAAAGCCAGCCTGCCGTTTGCGATGGAGCCTTTGCTGGGCGAACCGATTGAGCAGACTCATTTCGCGCTTGGAAGCAGGCTCGAAGACGGGCGATACCTCGCCTGCGCGGTCAATGCCGAGCGCGTGGCAGAATGGGTTTCGACCTACGCAAGTGCGCGTCAGGTGATGATAGTTCCTGATGTCCTGATCCTACCAATCCCCCCCCAGGATGTCTGGCACGTCGCGAGCCTCGCCGATCGCGTGCTTGTTCGCCTCCCCGATGGCTCCGGATTTGCCACGGCAAAAGGGCTGTTGCCTGTCTTTGCGCTGGCGGAGGGTTCGCCGGAATGCCGGATCATTATCGACGATAGCGGCCGGGCTGACGCGCTCACCTCCGCTGAGAGTTTAGTTTGGCCAGACCGCAGCACTCTTCTTGACCTGCGGCAGGGAGCGTTTGCGCCTGACGCTAGCAACACGGTTCGAACCATCCGCGCAGCGACAGCGCTGACACTCGCAATCGTCTCCGCCACTACAGCCATCTCCGGTGCAGATGCGCTCGCGCTGCAACATGTTGCTCACACAAGAGAAGCCAGACTGATTGACGACTTTCGAATCCGGTTTCCCAATGCGCCAGCTGGAACAGCCCTGATGGGGACGATCGATTCACTGAGCAGCAATGCCCTTGGCCGACCAGTGGATACATTCATCTCGACCCTGTCTGCCACAAGCATGACGCTCAAGAACGAAACAACGATGTCTGTCCAGGACATGGCCTTTGAGCAGGCTGGGAACCGCCTCGATCTCCATGTCGAGACAGATAGTCTCGACACGTTTCAGTCGCTTAGTTCCCGGCTCGCCCAATCAGGCATCACGGCAGAACTGGGTGCGGCGACCGTTGTACCTGGTGGCGCCGAAGGCCTCCTTTCCATCATGGCAAAAGACGGAATCCAATGAGCGTGAACACTAGCCTCTCTCAAATGACGGCCTGGTGGCGCACGAAGTCGACCAGAGACCAATGGCTGCTCGCGTCTGCTGTCGGTCTTTTGGTTGTTGTAACTTGGTGGACCCTTGTCTGGTCACCCCTGCAGACTGCACGAGCCGATACGATCACACGCATCGCCCGCATTGAATCTGCCCGCTCAACGCTCTCCGCTCTTCCCGTCGAAATTGGTCTTCCTTCTGCCGGTGGTGTCCATACCTCAAGCCTGCGCGAGATCGTTTCCGCGACGGCGTCGGCGCGAAAACTGCCCATTCAGAGGATCGAGCAGTCCGCCAATCAAGTCGTCGTCGAATTTGAGCTGGCAGATTTCGCACCGTTGATGTCCTGGCTGGAAACCCTTTCACGTGACCATTCTATCAGGGTCATTGACGCCGAAATCTCACGCCTGCCGGAGCCTGGCACGGTCTCAGCGCAAATGACTCTGGAGGGCCCATGACGCAAGAATGTACGCGCCTTCCCTATGCTTTTGCGCTCCAGTCTGGTGCCATTCTCTCAGGTGATCGGACTTCTGGCATTACATTGCTTCACCGCGACAAGATGAGTCTGGCAACATTGCTCGAATGCCAGAGGCTATCTGGGCGGATCGATGCTTTCAAGCAGCTGAGCGCTTCAGATTTCGAGCAGGCTCTTGCAGAAACCTACAAATCAAGCGCCAGCCGGGCGGCAGACCTTGCCGCAGAATCCAACTCCGATCTCGCAGCGCTCGCCGATGATGCGGCTGCGTCTGAAGATATTCTGGATGACCGAGCGAATGCCCCTGTTGTGCAGCTCATAAATGCGCTCCTCTCCGAAGCGATCCGCGAGAAGGCATCCGACATTCATATCGAGCCGCACGAGACACGGCTTGTCATACGCTTCAGGATAGACGGTGTGCTTCGCGACCGTATCGAACCGAAGCGCAACCTGGCGCCCATGCTCGTGAGCCGCATCAAGGTAATGGCCGGTCTGGATATCGCGGAGAAGCGCAAGCCTCATGATGGCCGCGTAACCCTGAATGTCGGCGGACACGAAGTTGATGTACGCGTTTCCACAATTCCCTCCCAGTACGGGGAACGTGTGGTTTTGCGATTACTCGACAGGACCACGGCAAAGTTCAATCTTACCCAATTAGGAATGACGCATCGCGATCACTCCGTCACAGAACGCCTTCTGGCGAAGCCAGGCGGCATGATACTTGTGACTGGGCCGACCGGATCAGGCAAGACGACAACGCTCTATTCGGCAATCACATACCTCAATGATCGCTCACGAAATATCATGACGGTCGAAGATCCGATTGAGTATGCCTTTGATGGCATCGGCCAGATGCAGGTCAATCCTCACAAGGGAGTGACTTTCGCGGAAGGCGTTCGCGTTCTTATGCGACAGGATCCTAACGTTATCCTGATCGGTGAGATCCGGGATCCCGAAACCGCATCCGCGGCCGTCAGGGCGACGACATCCGGTCACCTTGTCTTGTCCACGCTGCACACGACAAGCGCGATCGCTAGTATCACGCGTCTCGTCGATATGGGTGTCGATCGATACCTTCTCGCCACGATTTTGTCAGGCCTTATTGCCCAAAGGCTCGTGAGACGGCTTTGCGATACCTGCAAGCTCGCCGATGAACTTACTGAATCCGAGGCGTCGCGACTTGGAAAAGGTGCAGAGATTGGCATGCCGGTATTTCGCGCCGCTGGCTGCCCTGCCTGTGCGGGTCACGGATATCGGGGCAGGACTGCTATCTACGAGGTGGTCGAGGTCGACGGCGAACTTGAGAAACTCATTCACTCAGGTGCGGCGGAATCCGAACTGACCGCACTTGCACGGCTGAGCGGACCTAGCCTGTCCATGGACGGCGCCGCTCGCATCCGGGAAGGCATCACGACTGTCGAGGAAATCCTGAGCGCAGCCGACGTCGGAAAAGCGCCATGATGCAATTTCGTTACAATGCCGTCGACAGCACCGGAAAGGCCTGTAGCGGAACCCTGACTGCCGGAACCCTTGTCGAAGCGCGGCAAGTATTGAGAAGCAAGGCGCTTTTACCAGTGCAGATCACACTCGCATCCGGAAAAGCGTCTGCGCCCACAAGCAAGAAACGGAACCGAACATTCCGGAGCGCTATCACCAGCAAGACATTGACGCTGATCACACGACAGCTCGCCTCGCTGATTGCAAACTCGATCCGGATCGAGGAAGCGCTGGCTGCCATCGCCCGGCAGGACTTGCCTGCCCGCGCGAAGACGGTCCTTATAGAAATCCGCCATCAAATCATCGACGGCAGCAGCCTGGCGAAAGCCTTGTCCGCACAAGGCAACGTTTTTCCCAGACAGTATATTTCCTCCGTCGCCGCTGGAGAGTCCTCCGGACGCCTGGATATCGTTCTGGAGCACTTGGCCGACTATACAGAGACACGGCAGGAAAACCGCCAGACCCTGCAGCTCGCCCTCATTTACCCGGCGTTTCTTGCGCTTGTTTCAGGCGCGGTGATTGTCCTTCTTCTCACGAAAGTCGTTCCAGACGTCGTCTCGGTCTACCAGAGGAGAGGCGCGGACCTGCCGCTCTCTACCGACTTGCTGATTGCCGTTTCGGATTTCCTCAGGCAGTTCGGAGTAGGTATTCTTTTTGCGCTTACGCTGCTCTATGCGGCGCTGGCGTGGGCTATGCGACGACAAGCAGGCCGCCAGGCCTGGGGGAGATGGTCTTTGAAGGCACCCTTGTTTGGGCCGTTCAATCTCCGCCGTCAGGCTGCTGAAATATCGGGCACCCTCGCCATACTTATCCAATCCGGCGTTCCCCTGGTTGAGGCGCTGAAAACCGCCGCCGGTGTGGCGAGCAACGACTATGTCAGCAATCGCATGCATATGGCAGCAAATGACGTTGGCGAAGGCACTGCGCTTGATCTGGCGCTTTCAAGAACCGGCGTCATGCCGCCCATGATGCTGGCAATTGTTGCCAGCGCGATACGATCCGGCGAACTTGGACCAGCCTTGGCGCGGACAGCCAGGGATCAACAGAAAGAACTCGGGGCCCAGACCAAGGCGTTGGTTGCGCTGATGGAACCTATGGTCCTTCTGGTCATGGGCGGCATTGTACTGTTCATCGTCCTCGCGATCCTGACTCCAATCGTCAACCTGAATACATTGTCAGGAGTTTGATGGCATGAGACGCGGGCCAAATTCCAAAACTGTATCTGACGTCGTTATACGATCGAGGAAGAGCACTGAACCTGCCGGCGAGACGGTCAAGACGGTGCGGCCTTCTTTGTCGAGCGTTACGCGTGCGAGCTGGGCGTTCCCTCCAGCGTCGGCAGCATTGACCACGATCTCACTCGACCCGCCGATCGGCTCGGATACAACCTGCAAGTCAGGTACATCACGTCCGGAGCATCTGCCTTCGCCAATCATCGCTTTCCCTTCCAGCAAGAGCGCTTGGTTTCTTAGCGACAGGCGGACCGATGAAAGCCGCGCAGACAGGTCACAAGGCCCAAAGTCGGTATTTGCGAAGTGGCTCAATTCTGCAATCGAGACAACGCCATCAACATCATCAAGCTCAACACCACTGGTCAATCGCATCCTGCCCTTCAGGCTCGAATCCACGCCTTCCAGAGTCCAATCTGCCGCGAGACTTGCCGTCATCAGCGAGCGCATTGGAGACAGCGTCCAGTCAGCATTCAATCCCTGCGGAAACATGGCCACGCCTTTCCAGACGGACCCAGAGACATGCGCCTCGCGCATCCCGGGCACGAAAGCCTTGAGGATTTCCGCCGGAGCGGTGGCTAGCAGCATCGCGGCGAGAGCGATGCCGGCAACGCCCGCGAAAAGCCCCTGCAGCATCCAGCAGCGAGGGGATGATGATGATGCGTAAAGTGGCCCGCCATGAGCCTCACGGGTTTGCGACATGGTTCCGTCTCCGTCGTCTGAGTCCAGATACGCAGCCGAGATGCCCTTCAGGTGCAGCGACGCTGTCGCGCGATGATGAAAGTGGCTTCTCATTAATCGAAGTTATCGTCTCGCTGGCCATCATCAGCCTTGTGAGCCTTGCGGGATTTACGCTTGTAGACACATTGGCGAGTCTGCAATCGCGGATTGATGCTCGGTATGACGCCATTCAAGAACTTCAACTGTTGCTGTCGGACCTGTCTGACGATTTCGCCCAGGCTGACCCGGCATCCTTGACGCTTGCTTCGGGCACACTGAAAATGCGGACACAAGTGTGCAATGCGTCTGGAACGGTAAGCCTGAGTGTTGTGGACCGCTCGTTCCGCCGGACTTCAGGCGAGTGCATAAGTGGCACGTCCAGTTATTCAGAAATAGAGACCGCCCGTTTCACAGTGATCGACTCCGAGAGGGCCGAATGGGATACATGGCCGACTGATGAAGCGCTTCACGCCCAGGCCGTGCGCGTCGATATACGCATGCCAGATCAACCGGGCGCCCTTACCGGGTCGATCGAGGGACTGTTCGACATGCCGGACACGTACGCCAAATGAAACAGTCTGAATCAGGAATTGTCCTTGTCCAGGTGCTTGTCATTGTCGCCTTCGCCAGCGCCATGACGCTGACACTCATGATTGTTCAGGATCAGGCGGTCGCCTTCGAGCGGAAGTCAGGGGACCGGTTGCAGGCGCAAGCTCTCTTGCGCGGCGCTGAATCATCCGTCGTGTCCGCTTTCAGGCGTGACGGCCAGTTGGGATCAAGCGTCGATCACTATGGCGAAGCGTGGTACCTGGCGTCTCAGGTCCCAATCGATCTGCCGCAGGGAGCGTTCTCGGTATCTGTTCGCGACGAGCAATCCAGGTTCAACATCAATAATCTGGCAAATGGTAATCTCGCGGCCAAAGCGATGTTCGCCAGAATCGTCGCTGCCGCAAAGGGCGACGCCTCGTGGAATGATAGGCTGGTCGCCGCCATCGCCCTCGGCGGGCCTGTTAGCGATATGTCGGACCTCGCCGCCTTCGGCTTCGACGAAACGGAAATCACCGCGCTGACATCAATTGGTTGCACATTACCTGACACGACCACGATCAATCTCAATACAGCAAGTGATACGCTCGTTCGCGCTCTGTTCGACAACCCTCTCTCGGCCGGGAAGTTGCTCGCCTTGCGGAGCCGCGGGGGCTACGTGACCCGTGAGGATCTCAGCGATGCTTCCCTGCTGGCCCCAGCGGGGACGGGCCTGACCACCCAGTTCATCAGTGTCGAAGCAAATATAAACTGGAGCAGCGCCGACATGTATTCCAGAACCCTTCTCGCGCGGCACACATATGGCGGCGGAGTAAACGTTCAGACGATTCGCCGAGTCACCCACAAACAGTAACGGCGGCGAACCCGAGAGGTTCGCCGCCGTTGTTTTGAGATGGGCTGTCGTGCTCAGGAAGGGTCGGGCACATCCACCGGATCTGCCGTCTTGTCGACGTCAATCACATCTCCTGCAGCAACAGGATTTGGATCATCGGTTGTCATCTTTCCGAAAGCAGCGGCAAATCCTGCTCCGAATTGGTCCTCAATATTGGCCGGTGCTGGTGGTGGCGGAGGCGGTGGTGGCATGAAGACGTCATTGCCGCCTCCGCCTTTTCCGCAGGCGACCAGTACTGTGCTGGCCGCGCCAGCTATCATCACCAACCGCAAAGGTTTCCATATGTTCTTGGTCATATATTTTATCCTCAGTTGTTTGGCGAACCTGCAAGCGGGTCGTTCAGGTATGGGAACGCATTCTTCAGCTCAGTCGCGCTGATCGGCGCCCCGTCAGTGAAGGCAACATTACCAACTGGTGCGTCATCCGACGTGCAAAAGCCCAGATCCGTCGGTGTCCCATTGATCGGCACCGGATAGCAAAGGGCTCCCATGACAACGCGCAACGCGATATCAACCGTGTCGTCACCCGGACGACGTCCGTTCGGGAAGCCGGCAAGATCATCACCCGCAACGCCAAAGGTGCTTTGAGTTGCGCGCGGCGTCGGAGCAATCCCGGTATTCAACCGCATCATTTCAGACGGAGTCACAATCGACTGCTGGTTCAGCGTCGGGATCCCGGTGAGGAAGGCCGCAACAAGATCATCCCGCGGAATATTTGTGGGAGCGAGATTGGCGATACTCGTACCGAGCGTCTGGTTGACTGCATCACGAAACAAGAGGTCCAGGATGGCGGGCAAAGTAGGGTTGGTAACATAATCAGCCAATGCACCGTCTTGAGTTGGCTCGGCCGCATTGAACAGGTCCTTTTGCGGCAAACCGATCACCACTTCGTTTACCAATGGCGCAGAGAGACGCGACTGCTGCACGTAGGCGCCGCCATAAAGAGACGTTTGCTTGTATGTTGGCAGCGGGTCTTCGATGTTTGCCTGAGGCAGGCTTGCTGTCGTCCACGCACCGATGGTTCCGTTGCCGGCACCAACAAGGCAGTCCACCGGAACTTCGATTGCCAACGACGTCACATTGGCCTTGCCGACGAGATCATCATTTGCTCGGTCTTGGGTGATGCCGCCGGGAAATCCACCGCCGTCACCCGCTCCAGGGGCGCTGTCACCTTCAATAGGGACTAAATTCACCAGATCGAATATCTCGCCCAGATTGACGGCAAAGGCTTCCGCGCGCTGACCGACAAAGACACGACCAGGCGTCGAGCAATTCGGGATCGTAATGTCATAAACGAACTGTCCCGCGTAAGTCGGATAGTCCGAGATAGTCTTGTTGCCAACATTATCCAGAGGCTTGACGAATTCCGCCGAGCCATCAGCAGCATTCGTGATGGCGTCGCGCGTTCCCGACCTGCGATCGCCCGACACGAGCGTAAGCGAATAGTATTCGTTTTCGCCAAGTGCCGCATCTTCAGGCGCACTGACTGGTCCCGCCGCGCGCAACGCAATCGGGATATCCTTGCCGGCAATGTCCAACGTCACGCCGGTGTCGTTGACGAGGCGATTGTCGAAGTCGAATTGGAACGTCAGATCTTCCACCGCGTCGCCGTCGCTGTCGACGTGGATTTCATAGAGCGCATCAGGATCCATCGTGAAATAGTTGGGGCCGCCGTATGGGTCCTGCAGGGGTTGATAGTTGGCGATAAAGGTCACGAACTGGTCACGGCCCGGCTCATAACTTTTGAACATATAAAAGTCTGTTCCATCGATCTTGGGCTGTTCGGTGGTGCCAGGCGCTTCGCGGTGACTGGACGCCCAGCTCGGAATGGCCACAGCGCAAAGGGCACCGATAGCCGCGCTTGATATCAGTAGGGAGCGCTTCAATTGCATTGGTAATCTCCAGATTGGCCTACCGCTCAAAGCCCCTCATGAGTGTTGTAAGGACGCTGGTAGCGTAAAAAGGCGGGTTGTAACTGCGCCATTGAAGGATCAGACGCATCAGAGATACGTAGCGCTGGCATCGTATGGTGCAGGCAATCCAAAACAATCGGCGTGTCGGTTAGAAAAGGTTAGTCTGCGAACTAACTGCGATGATCAGAACTGATATCGCAACGATCCAGGATCCCGCTATTCGAACCGCGATTGACCGCCACGCTGGCGCGCGTTCTGGATTTATAATCACCACAAGCTGCGAAAGGCATATGATGGCGCCGGCGCCTGCGATCACGTTTACAGCCATAAGACTGAAAGCCTGTGGGAATTCCCCATTTGCCGGAACACTCGCTACCGTTAACGCAGAGCCAATCAGGAAAATGATGATGGAAGCAGTCGCAGTATTTGCGCTAAACCGCATCGCAGTGAGTACGCCCAGCACGACTGCAAAGCCAATCACGATTGCAGGCGGACCGTTCAGCTGCCCGAAATGCAATATAGCAACAGTTCCCAAGGCAACGCCCCCGCAGAATGCGACAGATGCCCGTTTGATACCCGCTTTGGCCAGACAGCGAATCGACAAGCCTGCAGCGACAACCAGTATCACCTGCGCAACTTTCAGATCAGCAGGAATGTACCCTGCCCGGACATCTCCAAATTGCGAAAGAACAGCGGCAAGCAGATATAGTGAGTTCATTGGGCGCCCTTTCCTATCAGATTATGCCTAGCAGAAATCCAGCGCCAGCCGCCGTGATCAATCCTCCAACAGCGCGGACAAAGACCTCTCCTCTCGGTCGCGTTGTGACCAGTCCAAGCGCTATACCAGCGAGATGGAGCAGACCCGTCGCCACAACGAACCCGACCGCGAATGAAACCGGATTGGCCGCTGTTGGTAATTCAATACCGTGTGCGTAGCCGTGAAAGATCGCAAATACTCCGACAATGATCGCCGCGCCCCACAATGGCATGCGAACCTTCCCCAAAATCAATGCCCCAAGGACGACTGACGAGAGCGCAATGCCTGTCTCCACACCTGGCAAAGGCAGACCCAGTACCCCCACCGCGCCGCCCAATGCCATTACGAGGGGAAACACGACTGGGAGAACCCATATGGCTGGTCGGCCAAGAAAGGTGCCCCATAATCCAACGGCGACCATGGCCGCGACGTGGTCCCAACCACGAACTGGATGGACGAACCCGCTCAATAATCCTCCACTGAGCCCCTCGCCTGTATGGGCTATCGCCGCAGGTGCAGCCACAAGCAGAAAGCTGAATAATATTAGGGCTTTGCGGGTTTGTGGCGATGTAAAAATCAAAGCGCAGGTCCTCTTCCTGGTATCGTCTCAGCACTGGCGTGTGGATGTAAACCGAGTTCAACCGACAGAGCGGGGATGGATAACCCATTCTCGGCCACCCACGACTTGACCATTTGTTCGGCCGCTATGTCTCCAGCCGCTCTCCCTGCCCGAAGCAAGATATCAGCATCTTCAAACTCTCGCTGCAGCGTCCAGTTCAGCCGTGCCCGTTCCACCGCCTCAGAGGGTTTGCCTTCGACGTCCAGCAGATAGCGCGCTTCTTCTCGCGCATGAGCGAAGCTTCCGATTTTTTTCTCTGCAAGAAGGTGCGCTTGGAGGGTCCTGCGCGATCTGAGAAGGCAGCCGAATTTCTTCAGCTGACTGCAGACAATGGCCCTTCGAACCAGCACCGCGTCGGTTGGCGGTTTACCCTGCAGCGCTTTGAGAGCTGCTTCGTACTCTGAACGACTTATGAGGAAATCAGCGTAGAGCGCTGCAGACCGAATGCTCGCCGGATCTGCCTTGATGGCCTGGACAAAATGTCCGGCGGCCAGATCTGTCCAGTCATGATACATTGCAATTTCTGCCAAAACGCTGTGTGCATATCCACGCAATGCAGGCTCCATGACCGGCTTCAACTCCATATAGCGGCTCAGTTTCGCGTAAGCTGCATCAGCGTCAGGCGAGAGCATATCGGTCGTGGCGGCGCAAATCAGCGCGAGGTCGAACGCGCCAGCTTTTGCAAGGCCCCGGCATTCCGGACGCGCTTTTAGTGTATGACCCTGAACAACAAGAATATTCGCGCGCGTAAGCAGCAGAGTCGGGTTCCGCGGCTGTAGGGTTTCCGCCTGGCCGAGCAATTCCAGTGCGCCATCAAAATCGTGAAGGTATTGCTTGCCGACTGCGGCGAGTATGAGCGGACGCGCATCAGGCCGGCTATTAAGGGCGGGCTGCAATGCAGAGAGGCCAGATTTAACCAGGCTTGCATCACCAATCCTGCGTCCAGTGTTGATGAACAAGCGTGCCGCCTGAATCGCGATTTCCTGATCATCCGGATCTGCGATGATCTGCGACGCGGCGACCTGTACCACTTCAGGATAACACGCTGCTTTCGGGCCCAGCAGACCCGGATTGCCGCGCAGTGAAGATGACATAAGGATCGCCACACACAGCGCAAAGCCTGTCGCCAAGCACAGAGTTAGAAAACGGTTCATTTGACACTAACTGTATAAACGTGATGTCAAAGATACGTATCCTCCACCGAAATTGATGCAGTTGTCTTCAGCAGTGTATGCAATGGGAACTCAAACACAAACGAGCCGCCGCGTATGCCTTCAATGAACGAAACAGTCTCATTCGAACTATTTCTGGCACATCGGGCGCGCCGTGAGGGCGAGCCCGTGCTTCTCGATACCGATAGGGGGGGCCGAAATGAATGCCCGATGGATGCGGTTTTCCACTAGCTCGCAATGGTTCTTGCCGTCAGCCATCCTGCACAGGCAGCGTTTGGATCAATCGCCGCGGCGAACGATGGATCCGGTCGCGACCAGGTCAGACAGGAGCGCCAGCGTCGCCTTGCCGGACGTTTCGAACGGGTCGAGAGTCGGGCGCTTGAAATATTTCAGAAGCATGCCCGGATTGAGCTTGGCGATGCTGACGTGCCCCATGGTCCAGTTTCCGAACATGCGCTCGTCAATCTCCGCATAGTCCAGAAGGCGGACATGGGTGTGGCGTGAATCACGGACAATTGCGTTGAACAATTCACAGACCTCATCGCGACCGCCCTCCAGGACCTGAATGAACAGATCGTCCGACACGCACAGCAGTCCTGTAATGCCGAGCGCAGGATTGTTTGTCCGCGACTGGTTGAGGATATTATCAAGAAACGTACCCTTCAGGGCGTCGGCAGGTCGGCTCGCGTACAGGCACCTAACAATCATCTCAATCTCGCTTTCTCAAGTTAAGCAGCGCCAGGAACTCACTACGAAGGGTATGATCCTTGAGGAATGAGCCGCGCATTGCGCTATTGATCATGACCGCCTCGTCCTTCACGCCGCGCCAATGCATGCAGAAATGGTCGGCCTCCATGACGACGGCGAGGCCGTCAGGACTGACCTTGCTCATCAGTATTTCCGCTATTTGGGCAATCGCTTCTTCCTGTATCTGCGGCCGCGACATGATCCATTCGGCAAGCCGGGCATACTTTGACAAGCCGATCAGGTTAGAGTGCTCATTAGGCATGAGCCCGATCCATAGCCGTCCCATGATCGGACAAAAGTGATGGCTGCACGCGCTCCGAACCGTGATCGGGCCGACAATCATCAACTCATTGAGGGATTCCGCGTTTGGAAATTCGGTCACCGCCGGCGGCGCGACATAGCGGCCGGCAAAAACTTCGGTAAGATACATCTTCGCAACCCGGCGCGCCGTGTCACGAGTGTTGTGATCATTGTCGATATCGATCACCAGGCTTTGAAGGACCGTCCTCATCCCCTCTTCAACTTCAGCCAACAGCGCATCGAGATCACCCGGTTCAAGGAAATCAGCAATATTGTCATTAGCATGAAAACGTTTCCGCGCGCGCTCGATGCGCTGACGGATCCGGACAGATGCCGGCGCGTGCTCGGCGGGAATCGCATTGTCTTCTTTGTCAGCCATCTTCCGTATTTCTGCTCTTCAATTTGATTGCGTTAGCACACTTAAGGCAATCAGGGCATGTTATCCCATCTGGGAGCGGGTGCAGTCCCCAAGGTCGACAGTGTTGAGTTTTGTGGATCAGGAGAGCCGTAGCCCTCAGTTAGACACGAAATGAACTAGACGCGCGCCCATGCAGTTCAAGACTTCACCTGAAATCTTCTCGCCCCGCCATCAGACTGAGGCCAAGGCTTTCGATAAAGCGAGATGTGATGAAGGCTCATCCGGCTCGAAAGGCACATCAACTGCCAAATAAGGTTCAAACAGAAACGAGATGCGGCGCTTCGCGAGTAGCGCGACCTCCTCGTTGCCAAATACCTGTTCGTCCGCAAATAATAGAGATGGGATCGCATTAGACTGACACACCGCCGCACACGCTACATAATACATTGTTCTATAATGAGATAATGCACTTTGGACTACATGATCCCACGATTTACACCGCTGCATACCACTTCCACTTGGACGTCGCGGCTCAGGGCATGCTTCCGATGACACTACTTGCCCCGGCGCCATGTGTTCCCCTCGGTGAGCTTGCGTGTATGATCGTTCAAAATCATTGGGAAGAAACATGCATTACGCCGAATTGTTGAAAGCTCGTGAAGAGCTGACCGGGCCGGGTGGCGACTTTGAAATCATTGAAGCCGAGGTGCTTGGCAACCGGATCCGGACCTACAAGAATGCCCCTCCTAGCGTGCGGGAATTCTGGCTGTCGACCGCTGAGTTCGCTGACCGCCCCTATCTCGTCTATGGCGACGAGCGACTCACATATGCTCAATCACATGAGCAGGTGAACGCCGTCGCGGCCTGGCTCGCAGACCAAGGCGTCACGGCTGGCGACCGCGTCGCCATTGCCATGCGCAACTATCCCGAATGGATGCTGATATACTGGGCCTGCGCCTGCAGCGGGATTGCCGTTGTCGGCATGAACGCCTGGTGGACCGCCGAAGAGATGGCCTATGCCCTGACCGACTCGGCGCCCAAGGTGTTATTTCTCGATGCGGAACGCCTTGATCGACTACGTGAACGCCCCGAAACGGCTGACAAGATGAAGATCGTCGGCGTGCGTATCCCTGATGCCAGCGCAGACGTCACCCCATGGGCTGAGGTCATCGCCCATGGCGGCACGATGCCGGATATAACCGTTGACCCGGATTCCGATTGCTGCATTTTCTATACATCCGGCACGACAGGCCACCCGAAAGGCGCGCAGCTAACGCACCGAGGCTGCATCGCGAACCTGTTCAACATGGTCTACGCCGCCACCTCGGCCTCGCTTGCGACACAGCGGGCCACAGGCGTGGCACCTCCTGAAGATCCACCGATCCCCGTGACCCTGATCACGACGCCCCTCTTCCACGTCACCGCCAACAATTGCGGCGCCTATGCGGTCACCGCCGGCGGCGGCACGCTCGTGCTGATGTATCGCTGGGACGCTGGCGAGGCGCTCCGCCTTATCGCACGCGAAGGCGTAACCGCCATGAGCGGCGTACCCGTCATGGCGCGCGAACTGATCAACCATCCCGACTTTGCCACATCCGACACGTCCAGCCTCACGTCCCTGGCGGGTGGAGGGGCGCAAGTGCCGCCTGACCTCGTCAAGAAGATCGAATCCCAGGTCGCAACCGCGCGCCCAGGAACAGGCTACGGCATGACCGAGACATGCGGCATCATCACGTCGGTCTCCGGCGACTTCTTCGTCGACAAGCCGGACAGCGCCGGCCCAGCCATGCCCAATTTCGAAGCCAAGTGCGTGGACGACATGGGTGAGACCGTCCCCGCCGGCCAAACCGGCGAGCTCTGGGTCCGCGGCTCTTCCGTCATCAAGGGCTATATCAACCGCCCCGAAGCGACCGCTGATTCCATCACCGACGGCTGGCTTCATACGGGCGATGTCGCGCGCATTGATGAGGACGGCTTCATCTTCATCGTCGACCGCAAGAAAGACATGGTCCTGCGCGGCGGCGAGAATATCTACTGCGCCGAAGTTGAGTCGACGCTTTACACCCATCCTGCCATTGCAGAGTGCTGCGTCTTCGGCGTGCCGGATGACAGGCTGGGCGAAGAAGTCGGTGCTGCCATCGTCCTCAATTCGGGGCACAGCCTCACGGAGGAAGAACTGCGCGATCATTGCGCAGCAGTCATGGCGAAGCATAAAGTGCCGCGTTACATCTGGTTCCTTGATGACGCCCTGCCCCGCAATGCGAGCGGCAAGTTCATCAAGCGCGAACTGCGTGACCGTCTCAGCTCGGAACTACAGTCCGCCTGAATCAAAGACGGACTGTATGTTGCCAGCCAACCGCGCCGCTAGGGCGCGGTATGTTCCTGCGCAACGGCCAATGTCCTCCGCAGGCCCGGAACGCGGATATCCTCCACGATGTCCTGGATTTCCTGCGGAGGTGGTGCCGTCATCAGTGATACGGCCATCCCAACGACCAGAGACCCAAGCATGAACGGGAAACCGATCCCTTCGGGCGACACGCCAAGCAACCAGTGCGCCGGGTCCAGGTCCACGAACTTGAAATACACGATGTAGGAGAAGGTCGCGACGAGCCCGAAGGTCATGGACGCGATCGCTCCTTCGCGGTTCATGCGCTTCCAGAAGATGCCGAGGAAGATGGTCGGGAACAGCGAGGCGGCCGCCAGGCCGAACGCGAAGGCGACGACCTGTGCGACAAAACCAAGCTGTGACGAGAATATCCCCAGAAGACCAGCTGCGAACACGGCAGAGGCCGCTGCACCGCGTGCCACCATCAGCTCTGTCTTGTCATTCATGTCCTTGAACAGCGTCTTCCGGCACAGGTCGTGGCTGACCGCCGACGAGATCACCATGAGGAGGCCCGCGGCCGTCGACAGTGCCGCGGCCAGACCTCCCGCCACCATCAGTCCAACGACCCAACCGGGCAATTGCGCGATCTGCGGATTGGCCAGAACAAAGATATCATTGCTCGGCTTGAGTTCGTTTTGAATGCCGTCAGGCGCATTCGGCCCACGATACTGCATGATGCCGTCGCCGTTGATGTCTTCAAAAGACAGGAGCCCCGTTTTCTCCCAATCCTTGTACCAAACAGGCACCGGCTTGCCGCCCTCGGCGACAATGGCCGCAGCGGACGCATCATAGTCTTCGCCATCCTCGATATAGGTCGCGTCATTGACCGTATTAATGAAGTTGAGGCGGGCGAAAGCTCCAACCGCAGGCGCCGTCGTATAGAGGAGCGCAATGAACACGAGTGCCCATCCGGCGGAATATCGCGCGGCACTGGCACTGCGCACTGTAAAGAAGCGCACAATCACATGCGGCAGTCCAGCCGTGCCGAACATCAGGGCGCCCGTGATGGCGAAGATATCCAGCTTTGACTTGCTTGTCTCAGTATAGGCGCCAAAGCCCAGCCCGGTGACGACTTCGTTCAGCTTGTCGAGCATGGAAATATCATCCCCACGCACATTGGAAATGAAGCCGAGTTGCGGGATTGCATTACCGGTGATGATCAGGGAGATGAAGATCGCCGGCACCGTATAGGCAAATATCATTACAACGTATTGGGCGACCTGCGTATAGGTGACGCCTTTCATGCCGCCAAGCACAGCATAGATGAACACGATTACCATGCCGATCCCGATACCCCATTCGAACGGCACGCCGAGGAAGCCGGAGAAGGCAACGCCAACGCCCTTCATCTGGCCGGCGATATAGGTGAACGAAATGAACAGGGTACAGACTACCGCGATAACACGCGCCGTCGTGGAATAGTAGCGGTCGCCGACAAAATCCGGCACCGTGAATTTTCCGAACTCCCGCAGGAACGGCGCAAGCAGCAGCGCGAGCAGAACGAAGCCGCCGGTCCAGCCCATCAGGTAGACCGAACCGCCATATCCGAGGAAAGCAATCAACCCGGCCATAGAGAGGAATGACGCGGCAGACATCCAGTCAGCGGCCGTTGCCATGCCGTTGATGGTCGGATGCACGTCATGTCCGGCGACGTAAAAATCCTGTGTCGACCCCGCGCGTGCCCAGATCGCGATGCCAATGTAGAGACCAAATGTGAGAACGACGAAGAAGTAAGTCCAGAAGTCCTGATCCATCATCTCAGCCCTTCAGACCAAACTTGCGTTCCAGCCGACCCATGGCCCAGCAGTAATAGAAAATGAGCGCCACGAAGACATAGATCGCGCCGTTCTGGGCAAACCAGAAGCCAAGCGGCGCGCCGCCGATATTCATCTGATCCAGAAAGTCGCGAAACAGGATGCCAGCGCCATACGAAACCAGGAACCAGATCGCGAGCAATGACAGGGTGAGGCGCAACACAGCGCGCCAATAGCCCTTGCCGTCAATTTCAGTCTTATCTTGCATAGCCCATCTCCCCCGGCTTTTGCTGTATATTGCATGGCTTCCGGAGGCTTGGAACCGCCTAAAGGTCGCCTAGTGTTTCCAATGCGTCTTCATCACCGTTCAGTGAAACGCGAACATCCTGATCGAATATCATCGTGGGGGATGTCGCAGGCATATAAGCGGGCCAATCGACAAGTCCGGCATGGTTCGGGTCGCCGGTACGCGCCAGATGGATAAAGGCATCAGCGATAGTTGCGCTCAGGGCGCGTGCATCGGCCCCGCCGCCAGACATCGTGTCACAACGATCGGTATTGAAAAAGGCAAACGGGATATCGGCGCAATGGAAAGCCATCGGTCGGCCCTCCAGGATTGGCGTCTGCCACGTGAACTCGTAAAGATACGCTGGTGCTTGTTTCAGATCTGCCTTCACCTTCGCCTGCCGGATGGCCGCCGCGCGTATCGGCGCTGTCGCAATGCGCGACCAAAGCTCGAATGGTTTCGCTTGAGGCGCTGTCTCTCGGAACGCGGCAATGATTGCCTCAGTACGTCCCGGATAGGCACGCTCGACACGCTCACGCAAGGCCGATTCCGTCATGGACATGGCTTCGGGATTATTGATCCCGGTCACGAACTCGTTCTGGGTGGTGCCGATGATCATGGGCACATCCGCTGATGTCTCGGGCGCAGACTCCTTGAAGGGCCAGGCGGGCAGCACTTTGCCGTCAACAACCGGCGCAAAGCTCAGATTGTTGCGAATCTTGCGGATATCTACATAGCCGTCAAAGGGTGCATTTTCGCGCTGCATCACGGCATCGCCTGCCCTTTGCATTGTGTCATAAGGCAATGTGTGAAGCTGCTCGACCGAGGCTGCGTCGAGGCCAAGTTCCTTCAGAAACAGATCCGTCAGACGGTGCGAATTTGCGGTCGTATTGACCATTCCGAACGAGCCGCTCATCACAGCGGCGCTATGGAACAGTCCCTT
The DNA here is from genome assembly GCF_000682695.1 of Hyphomonas chukchiensis. Lineage (GTDB taxonomy): Bacteria > Pseudomonadota > Alphaproteobacteria > Caulobacterales > Hyphomonadaceae > Hyphomonas > Hyphomonas chukchiensis. The sequence continues at coordinate 68,280 of NZ_AWFG01000013.1, forward strand.
TGCGGCTGGCATGCCCATCAGCGTGGAAACCTTCGCACCACCGCCTGACTGTCCAAAGATCATCACCCGGCCCGGGTCACCACCAAAGTTTTCGATATTGTCGCGCACCCATTTTAGGGCGGCGACAATGTCAAGCATTCCGACATTGCCGGACGCGGCATACTTGTCGCCATGGGCTGAGAGATCGAGATAGCCGAGAAGATTGAGCCGGTGATTAAGGGTAACCACAACCACGTCGCCGCGCCGCGACAGGTTCTCGCCACCAAAGGCTGGCAGATCATGTCCAGACCCAGCTGAAAAAGCACCGCCATGCAGCCACACCATGACCGGACGCTTCGCCGTCTGGTCGGGTCCGGGCGTCCAGACATTCAGGCGAAGGCAGTCTTCCGCCTCGACGCTGTCATTCCATTGGAAAATGAAGGATTCTTCGTCATTGAAGCGGCCCATGCCCTTGTCCTGTAAGCAAACAGGGCCGTAGTGTCGCGAGCTGCGCACGCCAGTCCATCTCGCAGGGGGCTTGGGCGGAAGGAACCGGTTCTCGCCGCCCGTGGGCGCGCCATAGGGCAAGCCCTTGAATCCAAAGATGCCGTTTCGAACAAACCCGGCGACCTTGCCGGATTGCGTATCGACGATCGCGGTATCTTTTCCCGCTCTCACGGCCGGACCCTCATCTTCTTTCGGACGGGACGCCTGCGACAGATCTGCACTCGCCCCACTGCCGGCGGCGCAGGCCGTTGCCAAACCACCAGCCAAGAGTGCAGATCCCTTAAGCACAGCACGACGCGCAATACCCGAGCCGCCTGCTTCCGCCTCACTCCTACCTCTGGTCGCCATAAGTCTTCTCCCACAAGCCAGCACAGAAAATGTGCGTCAGGAAGGGAGCGATCCAGCATCAAGACCGCCCCCTCCAGCTCAGTTAAAACTTCGCCGACCTATTTCGTCAGCAGTCTCAACTGCACGCCAATCGTGCGGGGCCGAGGACCAGCCAGCAATGTTACGCCGTTGGCCGTCGTCGGCCCGCGCTCGTCCGAGAGGTTGTCACCAAAGAGCCGGATCTCGTAATTGTCGCGGCGGAAGCCCACGCTCGCATCGAATAGCTCATAATTGCCGATGAGTTCTACGGATGCGTCCTGATTCTTACCGGTATTGTTGAAGGTGGCCGACGCGTTCGCGTTCAGCTCCCACTTCCCGGAAAGCGGACGGAAGTAGTCCAGATCAACCCGGGCGTTATGCGGCGGCGTATTGAACAGTGTTTGCCCATTGCCGGCGCGTGGGTCGGCTGCAGCAAACTCAGGAACGATATTGGTGAATTCCGATTTGTTTACGTTGGCAATTGCCGCCAGGCTCAGACCTTCGACAGGCGTTTCCCACCTGACTTCAACGTCCAGGCCTTGCGTCTTGCCGTCACCCTGGTTGGCGAAGGCTGCGAGACCAATCGACGTATTGAACGCAGCCTGCAAGTCGGTGAACTTCACATCGTAGACACTTGCTGCAACATTCAGGGCGCCATTCAGGAGGGATCCTTTCACGCCGACTTCAATATTGCGCAACTCATCCGGACGCAGGGAGATGTCGGTCGGAACGCCATCCGCAATAACAGCATCGGCCTGCGCCTGCGACTGAAGGATGCCACTACGGAATCCTGTGCCGGCGTTGAAAAACACCGTCCAGTCTTCTGTCGGATAATAGGCAAGGTTCACACGCCATGTTGTTGCGTCGAGATCAGCCTTACTGTTGGCGGGCACACCATTTGACACCGATTCAGAACTGCGGGTGTCCTGATAATAACGAAGTCCGACGAGTGGTACGAGCTTGCCGTCGAACAGGTCATAGCTGATCTCCGAGAAGACCGAGCTGTTCTCTGTTTTCGTGAGCGTCGTGCCATCAAGTGACAGCGAAGGGAAGTCGAGGTTGAACGTATAGAGGCCCTCGGCTTTCTGGTAATACAGCCCACCGACCCAGTGGAACGGGCCGTCGGTATTGGTCGCGAGACGGAATTCGTTCACGAAGCTGTCGGAATCGCCCCCATTTTTCAGGACGCCCGTGCCAAGTGGTGGGCCCAGTCCGAGACCGGTGCTGAAGCCGCCCGGCAGGGATTCCTGATAGCTGGTCGCATTCGTCAGCGTGAAATTGCCGAAATCATAGTTGATCGTGTTGGAGTAAAACCGCGCCTTGCGCTTGTCATAGCCATTCACATCGCCCTGGTTCGCTGCATATGGCGGATCGACAGAGGCGAAGACAGACAGGAAGTCCTGGTCCGTCGAGAATTCCCAGGCGCGCAGGCGCACAGAAAGGTCATCCGTCGGCTGCCAGAGCAAAACGGCCTGGAGGTTTTTGGCTGTAATGTCATTGGCATCGGTCAGACGCGGCTTGCCAACCGGACCGTCTGAATAGACATCCACATAGCCAGCCTGGTAATCATATCCGCCGCTAAGGCGCAGTCCAAGCTTGTCCTTGATCAAAGGGACTGAGACCGCAGCAGAAACCCTGTAGTTCGGATCGCTTGCATCGGCAGTTGACGACACGGCGGCTTCGCCCTCGGTCGTGAACTCGCGCATGTCAGGGTTCTTGGTGCGATAGATGATCGCGCCACCCATTGAGCCCTGACCGTAAAGTGTGCCCTGCGGGCCACGCAGAACCTCGACTCGCTCAATATCAAAATACTGAAGCGGCGGAGCAGTCTGGTTATTCGGAACGCCGAACGGCGTGTCATCGAGGTAATAGCCAACCATCCCGTCGCCAACCGGACCACCTGCGCCCGTTCCGCGGAAAGCGAAGATCCGATACCCGGCGCCAATTTGCTGCACCTGCGACGCGCCCGGAATGAGCTCGATCAGGTCGGCACCTTCCCGGATGTTACGGTTTGTCAGGGATTCACCGCTGAAGGCCTGGATCGCAAACGGCACATCTTCCAGCGCCTGCGCGCCGGTTTTGGTGGCAGTCACGACGATTGTGGCCTCGCGGCGCACGCTGTCATCCGGCGCGGAGGCTTCCTCGCCCTGCGCATCCGCTGGCGCAACAGCAAGGACCGCCATAGCCGACAGCCCAATCGCACTAGTCGCGGATTTCAATCCTGCGAGTCGCGCAGATTTCAGGAATAAATATTTAGACGATGTCGAATGATCCCGACGAACACGATCAGTGCCCATGGCTAGCTCCTCTCCCTATCTACTCGATCTTAAATCCAATCGATTGCATGACTCTTTATCACCGTGTATTGAGCATCGCAATGCACTCAATTAAATATTTGGACAGTGTTGCCATTTGGACATTCCGCCCATCAGACTTCATGCTTGCACTGAACACCCCGCCGCAATACAATCGTTTGTCAGCATCAGTAAAGTTTGATGCACCCACCTTGTCAGACTCTAATGACGGCCATTGCGTATTCGGCATCGTCATGTCCAACTCAAAACAAAGTACGCATTGGAGGCAATTCGAAGTGAAGAATGATCCGCTCATCCGTTGGCCTATAACCCTGGCTTTGTCAGCCGCATGTATCGCGCTTCCCTTTGCCGCGAATGCTCAAAGCGCACCGGCAGATGCGGCGCCACCATGCCAGCTCGAAGACCCCGACGTGACAAGCTTCATGGCCGGCGTCGTTCATGACCTTCTCGATCCGGACAGCAATTTTACCCATCAGTCCATTAGGGGCGCGCCAGAACTGGCGACCCTGCAAGAGGGCGAGAAATATCGCCAGAAAAACGACTGGGCCTATGTCTGCAAATACAAGGACGCCAATGCTGCTCTTTCCGGTGAACCGGCCCCGAAAGTCGTCTTCATGGGCGACTCGATAACGGAATTCTGGACTGTCGGCGATAAAGACCTCTTCTCTGATGGCGTGATCGGTCGCGGCATCAGCGGCCAGACGAGCACACAAATGGTGGCGCGCTTCTGGCAGGACGTGGTCGCCCTTCATCCAACGGCCGTCCACATCATGGCCGGCACGAACGATCTTGCCGAAAATACGGGCTATGTGCGAGACGAGGATTACAAGAACAACATTCGCGCCATGGCCGCCATGGCGCAAAGTCAGGGTATTGTCGTTATTCTTGCCAGCATCCCGCCCGCGAAATCCTTTGGCTGGCGCGCCGACATCAAGCCTGTTGAACGCATCGTCTCGCTCAACCAGTGGCTCAAGGACTATGCTGAAGAGATCGGCGGCATTTACGTCGACTATTACGCCGCCCTGGTCGGCGATGAGGGTGAACTGCAGGCCGGATACACGCATGACGGTGTGCACCCCCAGCGCCTCGGCTATTCTGCCATGCACGATGATGCCGTCGCCGCCATCAAGAAGGCAGTCGCCAAGGCAGAAAACTAGTCCCCTCCCCCGACCGTCAGGCTAAAGCGTCGGCAGATTTCAAAGGATGCATTCCATGCGCATTATTGCCATTCACGTCGTAGCGCGGCGAACACTGTTCGCAACCGCCATGCTCGTCGCGGCTGCCGCGTGCGCGACCATGCCTGACGCTTCGCCAATAGCGACAAGCGATGCGCATTGGGTTGCCTCATGGACAAGCAGCCCCTCCACGCCGATCCCGCCTGAAATCCTGCCGCCAGGTGTCACCTCGCCACAACTCGAGGGAAACCTGCGCTACCTCATGCGGGTCAGCGCCGGTGGCGACTCGGTACGTATCGCAATGTCTGGCGGCCCGAGCGTGCCGAAACTTGCCATAGATGGCGCAACCATCGCGCTCAGTGATACAACCGGAATCAAGCCTGACACGATGCAAAAGCTCACCTTCAACGATAAGGCTGGCGTCTCCGTGCTTTCGGGAGGAACGGTGTGGAGCGATCCAGTAACCCTGTCTGTCGCGGCAGGCGATGTCGTCGCCATCAGCCTCTATCTGGTCGATCCCGTCAGTCCGCCACAGGCCGACAAGCAGCTGGTTGTCAGCATGGCACCCGGCGATGACAGGACAAGCGACACAGCCCTCGAAGGCGCAACGACCGTCGTTGCGCGGCCTCTCGTGACGGCCGTCCTTGTCGATAATCAGGACGTGGACCGCGTGATCGTTGCGTTTGGCGACTCCATTACCGACGGGAATGGCAGCCGCGACCCCCTTATGCGCGGATGGCCCGACTATCTGGCGGCACGCTTGCGGGCGGAAGGCATGGAGAATGTCGCCATTGCCAACCAGGGCATCGGCGGCAACCGCCTGCTCGAGGAAGGGGTGCTTGGCGAAAGCGCCCTAACGCGATTCGACAGGGACGCCCTGTCTGTTCCCGGCGTTACCCACATCATCCTGATGGAGGGCATCAATGATATCGGCCTCAGCGGCCTCACTTTGAATGGTATGTCCCAATCATACCGCACGCTCGGCACGAGCGACATCATCGCAGCCTATTCACAGCTGATCGACCGCGCCCAAGCGCGCGGCGTGACAATCATCGGCGCAACACTCACGCCCGATCTCGGCTCATTCCTTCCCGGTTACGCAACGGATGAAAAAGAAGTGATCAGGCAGGAGGTGAACGACTGGATACGGAATGAAGGCGCCTTCGATGCCGTGATTGACTTTGATGCCGTGGTGAGGGATCCGCAGGATGGAGGCCGCCTGGCTGAGGCTTATAATTCAGGCGATTCGATCCACCCCTCCGACGCCGGCTACAGCGCCATGGCAGATGCCATCGATCTCCAGATCTTTCAGTGAAACAATTACCGCCTGACGTGGTAATATCCCTTTACTGACGTGATGCCGGGACCGCACCACCGCGGGGCATTACTCCGAATTCGCCGCGAGCGGATCCAGGCAAGATATATCTTTAGCGCCATTCGGGAATTTCCCATCTCGCCTATTTTCCATTTCCGGCCAATCGATTTGCGTGCCGGACGCCACACTTGCTTGCATAACGCGAAATGCCCCATATGTTTTACAAAATTCTTGTATTTCTTGGGTTGGCAGATAAGAAACAAGCGGCGTGGGCAGGCGCAAGTTTGGAGCAAAAACAATGAACAAGCGCGTAACCATGAGCGAGCTGGCGAAGCAGGCTCAAGTCGATATTTCGACGGTATCGCGCGCATTGGCCGACAGCCCCCTCGTGAAACAGAAGACCAAAGATCACATCATGAAACTCGCCGATGAGCTCGGCTATGTGGTCAATGCTTCCGCGCAAAGCCTGCGGCGCCAGTCCAGCAACATGCTCGGAATCGTGATCCCGATCGATGCGAAGTCCGAACAGACCATTTCGGATCCCTTCTATCTGGAAATGGTTGGTGCGGTGTCAAACGCCGCTGCACGGGCTGGCTATGATCTGGTCATAAGTCTTCCCCAGTCCGAGAGTCAGATTGCTGAGCGTCGTCTCCTGCAGACGGGCCGGGCTGACGGCCTGATCGTGATTGGGCAAGCCGGCCGGTCAGATCGGCTGAACGAAGCCAGCGACCTTCGCAAGAATGTCGTGGTCTGGGGCGGCCGCTTCGCGCACAACCGTTACACCTTTGTCGGCAGTGACAACGAAAAAGGGGGCCGCCTCGCGGCTGAACATCTCTTTTCCGTGGGCCGCCGACGCATACTGTTTCTGGGCGATGTCTCGCTTCCGGAAGTGCAGCTGCGCTATGACGGCTTTGCCGCAGTCCACACCAAAGCCCGCAAGTCCCATGACAAACGTCTCATTCTTCCCGTGAACTTCGGTGGCCGCAAAGCCTACAAGGCCGTGATCGACTTTGCGAAATCCGGTGTGGAATTTGACGCGATCTTTGCGGCATCCGACGTGCTGGCCATGGCCGCGATCCACGCCCTTCACTCCGTCAAGCTGAGTGTTCCGAATGATGTCAGCGTCGTGGGCTATGACAATATCGGCCAGTCTGCTCTCTCGACCCCTGCCCTGACCACGATCAACCAGAACATTGCGCAAGGCGGCGAGCTCCTGGTTTCCCTGCTCCTGAAAAAGATCAATGGAGAGCGGGTCAGATCACGCCTGACGAATACCGAACTTGTTGTCCGTCAGTCCAGCGTTCCAACGCGATAGCCCATCGCACGCACTGGCTAGGCTCCGTCAGCCAGGCTTCTTCCCAATAGTGCCGTCATTTGGTCCCGCCCCGGAAGCGCGACAGTTGCAACCGGCGCGAATGTCAGCTGCAACGAGGGATCCGCCATTTCGGTATAGGGAGCAATCAGCGTGAGCTGACCCGCCGGAAAGTCTGCGTCCATCACGCTGGCACCAAACAGATGTTCGATATCCGGTATAACACTCGTCGTCCCGCGATACTGGATCCAGGGGCCACGCAGGGATTCACTTACATATAGCCGCTGGTCTTTGACGATTTCATCATCAGGCTGATCTTCCGAAATGCGATTGCAGGCAGAAATGATGAGCCAGTATTGCTGATTGCTTGCATCAAAATAGATCTTCGGAACTTCGGCCTGCGTAAACTCATCGCCATCGGGCAACAGCATCGGCGGAAGCAACTCGTCCACGACGAAGTCCCCGCTATCATTCCGGGACAGGATCGCATGCGCCACAGCGGGCTGCAAAGGCGCAGCCTTGGCCGCCCAGAGCGCATGGATTCTGTCTCCATGCATGAACAGGAACGGGTCGCGCCAGGCCAGGATCGGACCACCTGATTCGCCACAATTAGCACCCAGCATCTCACGCTCGCCGAGGAAGTAACCCGCGGCACGAATGGAGTCGTAATCGCGTACCGGGTCTGAAACAGGCGTCAGGGGCAATCCTGGCACATTGTCTGGCACAGCGCTTTCCGCGATACAGATGGTTTGAAGAAACCGCCGATCCATCGAGACCCTTGGCAGGCCGGTATAAGCAAACAGAAACTTCCCATCGCTGTCTTTTAGGGTGGATCCGCTCCATATATTATCGCTCAAGGTCACATTCGGCTCAGAGCTTGATTGCACGACCGCGCCGCGGTCGTGCCATGACGCTCCGGCGTCTTCGCTTTCAAAATGCCGGATATGGAATGTAAAATCATTCCTCTGTGCCGGTGAGGTTGGACGTCCCTCGGAATCCTTCCGGGCAAAGGCCAGACAATACAGGTGATCCTTGCCCTCAGACTTGCAGGTCCATGAGTCCCACAGCCATAGGTCTGGATGCACGATACCTTTGGTAAAGCGCGTTGCCGATGCCTCCGGGACATTCACACTAACTTTCGATCTCATAAGGTCCTTCGTCCCCGGACTGATAGAGGCCCGGTAAGGCTTTGGCGTTTCGATTGCTTGTCTACCGCAATATACAATCGATTGCTATATTCATTCGTAACGACAGACACCCTGTGTGGTCGCATGGGATCGCGCAGAGCGCAGACCTACACAGGCTGTTCGAAAGCACGCCGGAAAGCAGCCATCTTCGCGGCATCGAAACGCTTCGAAACAGCCGCTTCGGCACCGATACGGTCAAATCCATGGAACGCACCCGGCACCACCAGCAGCTCAGTCGGCACAGCCGCCTCTATCAGCCGGTTCGCATATTGGATGTCTTCCGACACGAACAAGTCGAGCGCGCCGACACTTATAAATGAGGGCGGCAATCCCGTAAGATCGGTGACGCGTGCAGGCACACCAGCCGCTGGAACAGTCGCGCTTCCAGCTTCCTGTCCCAGGAATGATGTCCAGCCATAGCGGTTGGCTTTCGCATCCCACCCAATCGCGCCGATAAAGGGCGGTACGGAACGCGTGCTGCCAGTCCGATCGTCAAGCATCGGGTATATCAGCGCCTGAAGAACGATAGGCACCTCGCCGCGATCGCGTGCTGCAATCGCCAGCAGCGCCGCATGCGTCCCGCCGGCGCTTTCGCCCAGAAGCGCGATGCGGGCCCTGTCCACACCGAGCGCATCTGCATTCTTGTAGAGCCAGAGCAGACCCGCATAATTATCTTCTACCGATCCGGTATATTTGGTTTCCGGCGCAAGCCGGTAATCGACGGTCACGATCACGCAATCGAGTTCGCGCGCCATGGCCTGGAGGTAAGGGACTTCGCCTTTTGCCGACCCAAGAATATGTCCGCCGCCATGTGTGTGAAGGATGGCTGGGCGCCCCCTATCGCCTCCGCCATTGACCACGAAAACGGCAACATCCGGCATGCCAGTTGCCCCGGGAATCTTCCGCTCCTCCACCGGCACGTCTGGCAGAAACGGTTTCACAAAGGACGCGCCTCGCTCACGCATTGCCGGCAGGGTCTTATCTGAATATCCGCTGCCTTTGGAAGACATTTCCAGGATCCGTGTCGCAGCTTCGCGCAGTTCCGGATCGACCATACTTAGGTCAGGTCTGCTAACCGCTGTGGGGGCCGAGGCGCACGCCCCAAGCGACCCGGCCGCAAGCGTGCCAAGCAATGTCATGCCGCCCAGCATGGCAAACTGCCGTCTGTTGAAATCAACCATCCTCGTTGTCTCCTCTATATTTTCTATCGCGCATCACGGGCGCTTTTTGGTTTGTCGTCATTCCGGTCGAGCCAAGCACAGTAGAGCTCAATCCAATGGCCCACCGGCAGGTGCGGATCGCCAAGGCCGAAGCCATGTCCGCCGGTTTCAAACAAATGCAGGTCGACCGGACGGCCAGCTGCCTGCATGGCTCCGACCATGAGCAGGCTATTCTCGGATGGCACATCAGCATCATCCAGCGCATGCACGAAAAATCCCGGTGGTGTATCCGCCGAAACATGCTGCGCAGGCGAGTGAAGCGCGATCATATCTGCCGAAGGATCGTCGCCCAGCAGGCTCTGCGTCGACAGGGCATTTCCAATGCGCTTCTCGTGCGAAATAACGGGATAAATAAGCGCCATCGAGCGTAGGGACGACGCATCTGTCGTCTCATCGCCCGGCCGTGTGGCCAGTGACGCGGCAAGATGCCCGCCAGCGGAAAATCCGAGGACATGCACTTGCGTAGCGTCTGTCCCAAGCGCTGCCGACATTTCACCAATCAATGCAAGGGCACGCCGCGCATCCTGAAGTGCAACCTTCGACGGGTAATCCCATCCTTCACACGGAAGACGGTGGACAAGCACAAAAACCGTATACCCCTTGGCGGTCATTGACCGGGCAATATCAACACCCTCATTGGCAATGGAAACAAATGTGTAGGCGCCGCCGGGAATGACCAGAAGGCTGCGCCCGTTGGGGCTCGCCGACCGGAAAACACGCACATAAGGCTGCGCGGTATTGCGTATCTGGGTTTGCGGCCACCCATCAGGCACTGCCTGCGCAGCAAATGCCCCACCAGGCACGCCGTCGGGCCACAGGAATACCTGTTCGCCCCTGCACCACGCCTCAAGCGCAAGCTGCTCCGCCGTCACCATCACTCGCCCGCCAGGCGCTTCAGCGCCAATTGGGCGCCGCCCAGCAGCCCGGCATTGTCGCCCAGCCCCGGCAGCACGATCAACTGCGCAACGGCGTCTGTCGGCATATCGAGATAACCATTCAGCATGGCGGCATACTGTTCGCGAATGTGATCGATCAGCCCCGGCGCCAGCAGCAATCCCCCGCCCAGCACAATCTTTTCGGGGCGCACAGTCAGTGTCAGCGAGATACACGCCTGGGCAAGGTAGCAGGCCACGATTTCCCAGCCGGGATGGTCCGCCGCCATCAGTGCGGGCGGGCCAAACCGGGCCTCTACCGCTGGCGCACTCGCAAGGCCCTCAAGGCAGTCGCCATGAAAGCTGCAGGCCCCGGCATAGATATCATCCCGATGGCGGGTCACGCGGATATGGCCGAATTCCGGATGGGTCGGGCGCCCGAGGAAGTCGCCATTGGCGAATATCCCGGCACCGATTCCCGTTCCAACAGTTACATAAACAGCGCTTTTGGCCCCGCGCGCCGCGCCCCAGGCCATTTCGGCTGCCAGCGCGCCATTCACATCCGTATCGACAACGACAGGAAGGCCCGCCCCATGGGCCAACTCATTCCTGACGTTGAAACCACTCCAGCCAGGCTTTGGCGTATTCAGGATGGAGCCATAGTTAGCAGACTGAGGATCAATATCGAGTGGACCAAAGCAGGCAATCCCAATAGCCTCAGCAGGCTGGCCATCCTTGGCACAGCGCGCGAAGAAATCGGCACAGGCGTCTATCGTATCTTTGGGCCTTTCCGTGACAAAGCGCTCGGATCTCAGTATTTCGCCTTCAACCGTGGAGATGCAGCACTTGAAGGTGGTTCCACCCCCATCCACACCGCCGACGAAAAGACCATTCTGTTTAGGCATCTACACACTCCCGAACCTAAAATTCCCATGGCAGAAGCAAAAAAGCAATCGATTGTTGTGTGCCGCAAATATGCCTCGTATAAGCAAGTCTGATCCTGATGATCTCATAAATATTTCAGGGCTGGGAGGACAACATGGTTCAGTCTACAGGCACCAGACCCGCACACGAGGGCGTGATTCCCCGTCCGCATGTCAGCGTTCTGCGCATCCTGGAAATGAATCTCGGTTTCCTCGGCCTGCAGTTCAGCTTCGGTCTGCAGCAGGGCAATATGAGCCCGATCTATTCCTATCTTGGGGCAAATGAAGCAGCGCTTCCCATTTTGACGCTGGCTGGCCCCATGACCGGACTGATCGTCCAGCCCATCATCGGCGCCTTGAGCGACAAGACCAAGTCACGTTGGGGCCGACGCACCCCCTACTTCATTTTTGGCGCCATCCTATGTTCGCTGGGACTGTTCTTCATGCCCCTCAGCTCGTCCATCCTGATGGCGGCCAGCCTGCTGTGGATCCTCGATGCCGGCAACAATATCACCATGGAGCCCTACCGGGCCTATGTGAGTGACCGTCTTGAACCGGAACAGCGACAACTCGGATTCCTGACCCAGAGCGCGTTTACCGGCCTTGCCCAGATGCTCGCCTTCCTGTCCCCCTCCTTCATGGTCTACGTGCTCGGCATGAACATGAACGCCATCGACAGCCACAACATTCCCTATGTCACGCGCTATGCCTTCATGGTTGGCGCCTTCCTCTCTCTCACCACCATTCTCTGGTCCATTCTGCGGGTACCTGAGCTCCCCCTGACCCCTGAGGAAGAAGCCGCCATCGACGCCAAGCCGAAAGGCTTTCTTCCAGTCTTCGCGGAGATCTGGCAGGCGATTATCGAGATGCCCGTCGCCATGCGCAAGCTGGCCCTGATGAGCCTCTTCCAGTGGTACGCGATGGCCGCTTATTGGGCCTATGTCGTCTATTCGATCGGCCACTCTGTGTTCGGCACATCGGATGCCGTTTCGGATGGGTTCCGTTCCGCGGTTCTGGCGAATGGTGAGATGGCTGCCTTTTACAACGGCCTCGGCTTCCTCCTCGCCTTCGCCATGGTGCCGCTTGCCAAACGTTTCGGCGCGCATCGCATTCACGCTTTCTGCCTCATTCTGGCAGGCATCGGCATGTTCAGCCTGCCTTTCGCCTCGGAGAAGTGGATGCTGTTCATCCCGGCCATCGGCATTGGTATCGGCTGGGCCTCCATCATGGGCAATCCCTACATCATCCTGTCGAATGCCATCCCGCCAGATCGCACGGGCGTCTACATGGGCATTTTCAACATGATGATCGTGATCCCGATGCTGCTGCTCGCCGCCACCCTGCCATTCTACTACGAACCGCTGCTCGGCGGCGATGCCCGCAACGTACTGCGCCTGTGCGGCGTCTGCATGTTCTGCGCGGCTGCGGCCGTCTGGTGGGTCAAGACCGAAGTCGCCACCGCGGACGGTGCCGCGATGGCAGATCACCCATGAAGCCCGATAACCTCACAATAACGCCAGGGAGAAGAGAAATGGATACAAAGCCAACCTCGCAACGAAAACCCGGAGATTTCGCACTCGCGTGCGCAATCGCCTTTTCCGTTATGGCCATTGCGGCGTGCGCAAGCACCCCGGCCGAGGTGCCGCCCGCCTCCAGCAAGGTCGTCGTGCAGCCGGACGGTACGGTCCAGGTTCCTGCCATGTCCGTGCCGGTCTCTGACTATCTCAGCCCTGAGGGCAAGGCCTATCTCACCGACCACCTGAACACGATGCAGAATCCGGAACTCCTGAAGACCGTCGAAGAGATCGGCGCGCCCATGTTCCTGAAAACCTATATGGACCGTCAGGCAGAGCTGTTTCCCTTCAGCAAGACGGACACCAGCATCGGCGGTGTCCATGTCTATGATTACACGCCCGTTGGCGGCGTCTCCGCCGAGCAACAGGACCGCGTCCTGATTGATCTTCATGGCGGCGGCTTCATGACGTGCTGGCCTGCCTGTGCGGAACTTGAGTCCGTTCCGCTGGCATCGCTGGGTGGGTTCCGGGTTGTTGCCGTGGAATATCGCCAGGGCCCTGAGTACAAGTTCCCGGCCGCCAGCGAAGATGTCGCCAAGGTCTATGCCGAGCTCCTCAAAACCTATGCGCCTGAAAATATCGGCATCTACGGCTGCTCAGCCGGCGGCATGCTGACCGGCATGTCCATGGCCTGGTTCCAGACCCATGATCTGCCGATGCCAGGTGCCATCGGCATCTATTGTGCAGGCGCAGCCCCGCCAGTGAAGGGCTTCGGCGGTGACGCCAACTATACCGCCACAGCCATTGGCGAGGGACGCTTCATGGCGCCGCCGACAGACGCACCGGCCTCCGACAAGCCGGCACGCTCGCAAATGCCTTACCTGTCCGAAGCCGACCCATACGATCCGCTCGTCGCGCCAACGGAGTCCGATGAGATCCTGTCCCGCTTTCCACCAACGCAGATCATCACGGGCACACGCGGATTCGAAATGAGCGCCGCTGTCTACACTCATAGCCGTCTCGTGAAGCTCGGTGTCGAAGCAGACCTCCACGTCTGGGAAGGCATGTTCCATGGCTTCTTCTACAATCCCGACGTCCCGGAATCGCGCGACGCCTACAAGGTCATGATCGACTTCTTCAACAGCCATCTCGGCAGCTGAGGTCCGGTCCAACTGAAATGATCCCGCCATGCCATGTGGCCGGACCATTTGGAGGTCTAATTCGGACACACCACCACCGAGGAAGACTTCCTCCTCTAAACTTCGGGGCGCCGCGCGACAGCACGGCGCCCCTTTTTTGTATCTACACGTATGGACCTGCGGCGGTGGAACGCGGTGCCAGAGCCTGCGCCAAAACGGCTGACTGGTGTCGGCACAAAAGAAAGGGCGCGCTCCTGCCAAGCAGACGCGCACCCTGAACGGATCGGATGAACGGCTCCGTCTAAGCCGATGTCAGTCCCCTTGCCCCTACTCGACTGCGTCGATCAGGTCGACAAGGCCTTCGGCAATCGCCGTCTCGGCGCAACCGGGCTTAAGGCGCGAGGAAATAACTTCGAATGTATACTGGCCATAGGCCGCATCGTTCGGAATGTATCCTGATTTGGCCGTGCCATTCGTGAGTGTGGTCATCATCGTGTGCTTGTAGGGCGACAGTTGCTTGAACCGCTGGGCAATGGTCGTGAAGACCTCCCCGTTGACGCCGCCAATCACCGTATCGCCGATCTTCAGCAGGCTCAGCTGTATGTCGACAGGGTCAGCATCTTCATATTGCCCGGCATAGCCTGCACGCCCCTTGTCGAGACGCACTCGGCCGGGGCAGGATACCGTCTTGCGCATACCGCGGATACTCGCCTCAGATACAGGCCGCTCCAGCGAGCGACGCATTACGTGAAGCACTTCTTCGCCCAGCATCTGACCCATTGAAAGCTTCATCTGCTTTTGTTGTTCCATCAGTTTCGCAACTTCGGGATTACTGCGATCCATGCCTTGGCCGCCCGGCGGCATGGCATTGCTGATGTCTTCGCCGCGCGCGGCGTAGTCATCGATCCGGATCGCACGAAGGTCATAGGTTTGCTGGAAATAGATGGGGTTCTGGTCACCGGCTGCACCGTTCGAATAGACAGCGATAACATCCTTGCCCAGCGAGTCCTCGATATAGGTCGATGTGGCGCCGGGCAGGTCTCCGCTTATGAGGTCCAGGTTGCCCGTCAATACAGCATGAACGCCGTAATTATAGTAAACCGCGATCGGTTCGCCCTCAGGCGTTTCAAACCTGACAACAGCGACCGTCTTGTCGGTCGGACCGTCATAGTTGGGGCCTTCCCACCAGCGATGCGTCTCGGGATCAATAATGTTACGATTTACATTGATATAGGAAACGCCTGTTCCATAGGCCATCTGCGCAGGCTGCAGCGCTGCGGCGGCTTCCTTCACCGACTTGTAGATGAGGTCCACATAGGCGTCACCTTTTCTGCCAAACGGCGCGCTGTGCGTGTGGGTCGCGGTCAGCATCATCTGGTCCACGGGAATGTTCAGCTCTTTCGCGGCGCGCTCGCTGACGGTTTTCCAGATGTCGGTGGAAATACCGCCCGTATCAACCGTAATGAAGGCCGCGCGGTTACCGTCGCTCTCAACGACAATGGCGCGGGCATAAATCGGGTCGAGCACTCCAAGGAAATTCTCGGGCAGGGGGGACGGCGTTATGTCGACCTTTGCGGCGCCCACCTTCAGGGGCCCAGCATAGGCCGCCAGTGGCGCAGCAAGGCATAGCGATGCGCCGACAATCGCAGGCGCACGCATTGAAACAAGACGCGCAGCCAAGCGCGCCAGCAGCTTCCGTCCCGCGCAAAATAGATTTTGATTCAAGTTGTTAGTGATCATTGGCAGCTCCCTCTGGGTTGTTCTGAATATTGCAACCGTTTGTATTTCAATAGGCCTGGACCGCTGCACACGCAAGTCCCGAGGAAGCCAGGGGGATAAAAACCTAAGGTAGGGGCCATGCATGGGGCTTCGATCATGGGATCAACCAGAGGCTGGCCGCGCCTTCCGTGCATTTCAGCAACGCCCAATAAAAAATATTTTTGCCGACATCTTGCCCTCTAGGAATATCCGTGAACTAGGAGTATGCAAACGTTTGGACTACAAAAGAATATTAAACCCTTAGGGAGGGATAAAATGCTGCGTACACGTAATACAACCGCATTGTCTTTGGTGATTGCGATCTCCATGGCGACCAGTTCTGCTTATGCTCAGGCGCGCACGTCCGAGCCGGAAGACAAGGACTATGAACTCGACACCGTCGTCGTCACGGCCTCGAAAACCGGCGCCCAGGAACTACAAAGCGTGCCGCTTGCCGTTCAGGCATTCAGCGGCGAAGACCTCAAGGTCCGCAACATCAACACGATCGATGATCTGATCTCGACCGTACCGGGCGCCTATGAAGGCCAACGCCAGTCCGTCGCATCGCGCTCATACAATCTGCGCGGCGCCGGCGGCAGCAACGCGAACGGCGATTCGCCCATCGGTTATTATCTGGATGATGTCCCGTTCATCGTGACCAATTTCGGCATCGCGCCGCCCGTCCGCTTCCTCGACATGGAACGCGTCGAAGTCCTGCGTGGCCCGCAAGGCACACTCTACGGACAGGGCTCTTCCGGCGGTGTGTTCATTTTCCACACGAAGGATCCGAACCTCACCGACATGGAATGGAGCGCTGAACTCGAAGCCTCGCAAACCAAGGACGCCGTTGGCGACAATTTTGGTGCGGCAGCCGCTGTCTCCGTTCCGCTCATCAAGGACAAGCTGGCAATCCGCATCAGCGGCGGCACATCCGAAAACCCCGGCTGGGCCGACGAATACTTCGGCGCCTATGACGGCACACCGGATGCCACTGGCGTCAACGGCTCGAAGAATGACGATGTCCGCATCGTCGCCCTGGCCAAACCGACCGACAATATCACCCTGCGTGCCCAGTACTGGCACTTCCAGCCCCGTCAGGATTTCCTCGGCAACATGGCCTCGGTCGAGCCAGCCTATTATGCCAACACGGCGGGCCAGCCCAGCTACGGCAATGGCGATTTCAAACTGCTGAGCTTCACCGCCAACGTGGACTTCGACAATTTCTCGATCACCAGCGCGACAAGCGACCTGACGGGCAATTTCGGCATCTATGTTCCGCTCGCGCCACAAGGCTATTTCTCCAGCCAGTTCTACCCGGAAATGTTCGCACAGGAAGTTCGCGCCAACTCGACGGGTGCAGGTCCTCTGCACTGGCTTATCGGCGCGTCCTATCAGGACGGTGAGGGCCCGCAGGCTAACACGCTTGAGCGCCCGGGTGTGCTGATCAACGCGGACAATAACACGATCACGAAGAACCACGCCGTCTTCGGAGAGGTCAGCTATGACCTGTTCGACGGCAAGCTGGTTCCGCTTGTCGGCCTTCGTCAGTATCACGACAAACGTACCTTCGAGGACGCAACCAGTTCGCTGGCGACCGAAAAGGACGTCACCACATGGCGCGTGAACCTCTCCTACCTGCCCACCGACGACCTGACGATGTTCGTTACCGCGTCCACAGGTTTCCGTGCAGGGATCGTGCAGTCGCAGATCCAGGTTGAATCCCTCCAGCTGGCCGGTGTGCCCGCGCAGGTAGGCCTGGAGCC
>NZ_AWFG01000014.1 GCF_000682695.1 Hyphomonas chukchiensis
TTTCGGGCTTTGGGTGATGATCGAAATGCCGCTCGCGATCCTCAATATCCAGGAGATTGCCGAAGCCGCGCACCGCACGCGCCTGACCACATTCGTCATGGGCACGAATGACCTGGCCAAGGAATATCGCGCACGCCCAACGCCTGACCGGCTGGCCTTCCAGACAGCGCTGGGCCTCAGCATGGCAGCGGCGCGGGCCTATGGCCTTATCGCAATTGATGGCGTCTATAATGACATCAAGAACGAGCCCGGCCTGATCGACGAGTGCGAACAGGGCCGCACACTCGGTTTTGACGGCAAGACGCTGATCCACCCGTCGCAGCTGGAAGCGACCAACCGTATCTTTGCGCCCAGCCCGCACGATGTGGAGCAGGCAAAAGCCGTGATTGAGGCATTCGCCGATCCGGAAAATGCCGGAAAGGGTGTGCTGAAGGTCAACGGCAAGATGACGGAGCTGCTGCACCTCGACGAGGCGCGCCGCACAGTCGAGATGGATGCCGCCATCAAGGCCTTCGAGGCCGCGTGATGACCTATACCTATCTTCACAATCCGGGCTGCAGCACGTCGCGGAAAGGACTCGAACTGCTTGAGTCCAAGGGCATCAAGCCGGACGTGCGCAAGTATATGAATGCTTCCGAACAGCTCAGCGTGGCGGAGTTGAAGGATATTGCGAAGAAGATGGGCGGTGTCAGCCCGCGCGCCTTCCTGCGCGAGAAGAATGCGGCTGAGGCGGGTCTCGCCGAAGACGCCAAGGATGAGGTCGCCTATGCCGCCATGGCGGAGAATCCGAAGATCATCCAGCGTCCCATTCTGATTAAGGGTAACAAGGCCGTCCTGGGCCGACCGATCGAGAAGCTGCTTGAGCTGATCTGAGCATCCGAAATCAGCGCCAAAAAGGCCAATTCGATTGAATTTCATCGATTGGGGCGACGGAATATCAGCTTTGATGGGTGATAAGCGGATCATGATGCTGATCCTTTTCACCCTCGCCGCACTCCTCCTCGTGTTTGCCGCCTTCTGCATGTTTGGCCTGCCCTACATGCTGATGGGTCCGCGCGTGTTTGACCAACTGGCTGAGCGCCGGGAACAACAGGTCATGGCTGGCCTCTTGCTGGCTGCGGCGATTTCGCTCGTTCTGGCGCCTTTTTTCGCTTCCGGCTTGATTTCGGACGGTAGCCGCGTGCAGGTGATGGCCGAAACCCTGACTGGCTTCATCGGCCGCGCCTGATAGCTGAGCGCCGCCGCTGAAGCCTCATTGAGCGAGGCGGCAGATGGCAAGCGTACAGAAATCCAATCCCGGCAATTATTTCGAAGATTTCCATGTCGGCATGGAAATCATCCACGCAACGCCGCAAACGCTGACCGAAGGCGATGTCGCCCTCTATCGCGCCATGACGGGCAATCGCTTCGCACAGTATTCCTCAGCTGAATTTGCCAAGGCCGCCGGCATGCCGGGCCTCTGCATTGATCCGCTACACGCTTTCCATGTCGTATTCGGCAAGTCTGTACCGGATATTTCCCTCAATGCTGTGGCGAACCTTGGCTATGCCGATGGACGTTTCTTCCTGCCTGTCATGCCCGGCGATACGCTGAACACGGTGTCTGAAGTGATCGGCATCAAGGAGAACTCGAACGGCAAGACAGGCGTCGTATGGGTGCGCACGACTGGCTTCAACCAGCGCGGCGAGACGGTGATGTCCTTCGTGCGCTGGGTCATGGTCAACAAGTTCGAGATGGACAATCCGACGCCGGAGCCGGTTGTTCCGGACCTGCCTGAAGTGGTTCCCGCCATCGAACTGGTCGGCCACCCGGACATGAAGGCATGGGACATGGCCCTCGCGGGCAGCCCGTACACGTTCGACGATTATGCCGTCGGTGAGAAAATCAACCATGTCGATGGCATGACCGTGGAAGAGGCCGAACACCAGATCGCGACGCGTCTCTACCAGAACACGGCCAAGGTGCATTTCGATGCGCACGGCCAGAAGGACAGCCGGTTCGGCAAGCGCCTGATCTATGGCGGCGTGGTGATCTCGATTGCCCGGTCGCTGGCCTTCAACGGCCTCGCCAACGCAGGCCAGATGCTGGCGATCAATGCCGGTAGCCATGTCAGCCCGCTTTTCGCCGGTGACACGATCTATGCCTGGAGCGAAGTGCTGGACAAGGCCGAGCTGTCCGACACATGCGGCGCATTGCGCCTGCGCCTTGTTGCCGTGAAGGACCAGGACCCCGGCGCCTTTGCCTACAAGGATGATGCAGGCAAGTATGCTGCTGGGGTGTTGCTGGACTTCGACTATTGGGCCGCTATCCCCAAGCGCTGACGCGATCGCCGCTTCCGTCCGGCTTCGCCATGCTTATATAGGCGGTATGAGCGGATACGGTCCCTTTGACGGTTTCACGATTGCGGCCATTGCGGTGGCCGTGATCCTGTCTGCGCTGGTGAGCCTGATCGGCACATCGGCGCGCAAGCGCACAGTCGCGCTCGGCGAGGCGAAGGCTGAGGATCTCGCGGAAATGACGGGCATTATCGATCCGAAGCAATTACTGGCCGCCTTTGGCCCTCCGGACATGGGGCGTGTCTGGCGCACGGTCACGCTGCTGGATGTGCGCAAGGCCCGCCAGCCGCAGGGGTGGCTGATGTCGAGCGATCTTGTGGATTACGGATGCGCCGGGATTGCCGTGCTCGCGTTTTTCGTGTCGCACCCGCTTGTGTACGGCGCATTGCTGTTTGCGCTGTGCATTCAGATTGGCGGCTGGGTCGTCTCCACCCGGCTGCCGAAATAGGCCTTCAATCGCCAGCTATGCTGCTGGCCGAAAACGGAATACACACGCGCGATGAGAGTCTGGAAGATGAATGGCGCCGGCAATGCGTTTGCCGTGTTTGATGCCCGCTCGACGCCCTTCGCGCCGACGGCAGACCAGGTGCGCCAGATCGCGGCTGACCTGCAGGCCGACCAGGTGATCGCGCTTGAGCGTGATGCTACCAAGGACGTGTTCATGCGGATCTGGAATTCCGACGGCGGGGAAGTGGCTGCCTGCGGCAATGGCGCGCGCGCCGTGGCGCATCTCATCCTTGAGGAAACCGGCAAGCCGATGGTCACGATCCAGACCGAGGCCGACATGCTGAAAGGCTTCAAGGCCGATGGCGGTCTCGTTACCGTCGACATGGGCTCGCCCTTGATGGGCTGGGAAGACATTCCGCTGGCCGAGAAAATGGACGTGCGCGGCGTCGATGTGAAAGTCGGCCCGATGGACAATCCGACGCTTTCGCGGCCGGCTGTTGTGTCCATGGGCAACCCGCACGCGGTCTTCTTCGTGAAGGATGTCGATGCCTATGACATTCCGGCACTTGGGCCACTCGTGGAATGGCATCCGCTGTTTCCGGAAGGCACCAATGTCGGATTTGCGCAGGTGATCGACAAGGAAACCATCCGGCTGCGCGTGTGGGAGCGCGGCGCTGGCCTGACCAAGGCCTGCGGCACTGGCGCTTGCGCGGCGCTGGTTTGTGCAGCGCGCGCCAAGCTCACCGGGCGCAAGGCGCGGCTCGTGCTGGATGGCGGCACGCTGATCATCGACTGGCGCGAAAGCGACGACCATGTGTACATGACCGGACCAGTCGAGATGGAATTCGAGACCGTTATCTGACCGTTCACTGGCCCATTGGGCTTGATTCTGTGTCCAGACGGCGCGATGTGGCCCATCGAACCTGCCATGACTGATGCAACCATGCCTCCCAGCCCGACGCTGATTACGCTCGGATGCCGCCTCAACACCTATGAATCGGAGGTGATGCGCAGCCATGCCTCAGAGGCGGGCCTGAACGATGCCGTCATCATCAATACGTGTGCCGTCACGTCGGAAGCCGTCCGCTCGGCCCGTCAGGCGATCCGCCGGGCAGCCAAGGACCATCCCGGCGCGCCGATCCTGGTGACGGGCTGCGCCGCGCAGGTGGATCCGGCCATGTTTGCGGCCATGCCGGAAGTCACCCGCGTGATCGGCAATCATGAGAAGATGCAGGCCGAGACGTGGAAACCGGCGACGCTTCTGGGTGGCCACGAAAAGGTTCGCGTCAACGATATCATGTCGGTGCGCGAGACGGCGGCCCACCTGATTGACGGGATGGAGGGCCGCGCCCGCGCCTATGTGCAGGTACAGAATGGGTGCGATCATCGCTGTACGTTCTGCATCATTCCCTATGGCCGGGGAAATTCACGCTCGGTGCCCGCCGGAGAAGTCGTTGCGCAGGTGCGCCGGCTCGTCGAGACGGGCCATCATGAAGTCGTCCTGACCGGCGTGGACCTGACGAGTTGGGGCGCAGACCTGCCGGGCGCGCCACAATTGGGCAATCTGGTGCAGCGTATCCTGAAACTGGTCCCGGATCTGGCGCAGCTGCGCATTTCCTCCATAGATGCCATCGAGATTGACGATGCGCTGGTTGAGGCGCTGTCGGATGTGCGGCTGGCGCCCTATATGCATCTCTCTCTGCAGCACGGAGATGACCTGATCCTCAAGCGCATGAAGCGGCGCCACTCGCGCAACCAGGCGATTGCGCTGACGCAGCGTCTGCGCGACGCGCGGCCCGACATGGCCTTCGGTGCGGACCTGATTGCCGGTTTTCCGACCGAGACCGAAGCGCATTTCGACAATTCGCTGCGCCTCGTGGAAGAGTGCGGCATCAGCTTCCTGCATGCCTTTCCCTA
The DNA here is from genome assembly GCF_000682695.1 of Hyphomonas chukchiensis. Classification (GTDB taxonomy): domain Bacteria; phylum Pseudomonadota; class Alphaproteobacteria; order Caulobacterales; family Hyphomonadaceae; genus Hyphomonas; species Hyphomonas chukchiensis. The sequence goes on from NZ_AWFG01000014.1 coordinate 4,701, forward strand.
CAGCCCCCGGCCCGGAACGCCTGCTGCGCGCATGCCGCAGGTGGCGAAGGCTGAAATCAAGGCGCGTGCAGCGCGCTTACGTGCGGCGGGTGACAAGGCGCTAGTGGCCCATCTCGCCCGTCATGTGGGATCGACAACAGACGCGCTGGTTGAGCGCGGCGCGACTGCCCGCCTGCCCGACTTTACGCCTTTGCAGATCGAGGGCGACTTGCCGCCTGCTGGACGCGTCGCGCGTACCCATATAACCGGGCACAACAATACGCATCTGGTTGGGACTTTGGCATGATCCTGTGGTTCGGGAAAAAGAAGAAACAGGACGAGGCAAAGGCGGCTGGCGCGGCGATGGACGCGCCGGAACTCTCGGCAGACGAGATTGCCGCCCGCGATGCCGAAATCGCTGCGAAAGCGGCTGAAAAGGCTGAAATCGAGCGCGTCGTTGCCGAGGCCAACAAGGCCTGGGAAGACCGTCAGGCGCGCGAAGCGAGTGAGGCCGCCGCTGAATCCGCGCGCCTTGATGAAGAGGCCCGCAAGGCCGACGCCGCGCGCGCCGAGGCGCTGGCCCGGGCTGATGCCGAAGAGGCCAGGCGGCTCGAAGCTGAAGCCGAAGCGGCAAGGCTCGCCCGCGAAGAGCGCGAAGCCGCCCGCGCCAAGGCCGCTGCCGAACTAAAAATTCTGGAGGACCGCCGGGAAGCGGTGCGACTGCGCGAGGAACGTGAAGCAGCGGCCCGCGCGGCGCTGGAGGCGGAAGCCAATGATCCGGGCTTTGTGGCCAGGCTCGGCTCCGGTCTTGCCCGTTCGTCGTCGCGCCTTGGTTCGGGCCTCGCGGCCTTCAACAAGCGCAAGCTCGATGATGAAACGCTCGAAGATCTCGAAGACCTGTTGATCACGTCAGACCTCGGCGCGGCCGTGGCCCGGCGCGTGACGAAAAACCTGTCGAAGGAGCGGTTCGACAGGGAAATAAGCGAAAACGAGATCAAACAGGCGCTCGCGACCGAAATTGAGGAAGTTCTGTCGCCGCGCGAGAAGATCGTCGACTTCTCCGATGGACCGCGACCGCGCATTGTTCTCTTTGTTGGCGTCAATGGATCCGGCAAGACAACGACGATTGGCAAGATTGCCTCGAAACTGAAGGATCAGGGCGCCAAGGCCTTGCTCGTGGCGGGTGATACATTCCGCGCTGCCGCCATTGAGCAGCTGACAGTCTGGGGTGACCGGGCGGGCATTCCGGTCATGTCCAAGCCGACAGGCGCCGATGCGGCGGGTCTTGTCTATGAGGCGATCGAACGGGCACGCGAAGAGGATCTCGACCTCGTGCTCGTCGATACGGCCGGACGCCTTCAGAACAAGGCCGAGCTGATGGCCGAACTCGCCAAAGTGGTTCGCGTCATCCGCAAGATGGACCCGGACGCCCCGCATGATGTCATTCTCGTGCTCGATGCGACGGTTGGCCAAAATGCGCTCAGCCAGGTCGAGGCTTTCCGGCATACGGCCGGCGTGACAGGCCTAGTGATGACGAAGCTGGACGGTACCGCCAAGGGCGGTGTGCTGGTCGCGATTGCCGAAGCGCATGACCTGCCGATCCACTTTATCGGGGTTGGCGAAGGCGCCGATGACCTGCGCCCCTTCAGCGCCCACGCATTTTCGCACGCGCTGGTCGGGGCGATTGAGTAGGGCCTATTCCGCTGCCGTAGCGGTATCAAGGCCATCATCGAAAATGTCTTCAATACCTCGCCCGAACAGGCGGGCGATAGAGAAGGCGAGTGGCAGGGACGGATCATATTTGCCTGTCTCGATGGCGTTGACGGACTGGCGGGAAACGTCCAGCCGGTCAGCCAGTTCTGCCTGACTCCAGCCGCGTTCGGTTCTTAGGGCGCGCAGGATGTTCTTCATCGCCTAGACCGTCGGTCCCATGCAGTTGCGGTAGTAAGACAGGCCAAAGGCAATAAAGTATGCCGGACCGAACCAGAAAACTTCAATTGTGCCGATCACGGCAAAGATCTGAAGGAATCCGACGAGGAAAGCACCGCAGGCCACGATGGCGCCTGCCTCAGCAAGGGCACGCATCTGCCGGGCGCGGGTATATTCATCGGTTTCTCTGGCCTGGCGAAGGATGGCCCAGATCGCGGCAACGAGCGGCGCCGTCGTTGCGACGGCAAAGCCAGCGCGAATCCAGAGGGGAGTCGTGTCTTCATCGACCAGCCATTTCGCCGTGAGGATAAGCGCGACGTAAAGCGCCATCATGGGCCAGAACAGTCTTTTGTAACGTTTGTTGGCAGTACGAAATCCGAGCGTTGCCATGAGCACCTCCTTGTCTAGTGTGCTTTACACTTAGACAAGCAAGCTTGACATGTCAAGCAGGCTTTACAAAAGATCTATTCCGCTGCAATGGCGCGCGTTGGCGCGGCCTGTGCACCCCGCACGAGCCGCCCGGGCTTGGCGCCGGTCGGGTCGCCATCGCGATGTGTCACCTGCCCTACCAGAATCGTGGCCGTATAGCCGCTCGCCCGTTGCATCAGGCGCCTGCCACCAGCGGGAAGGTCGTGAATGACTTCCGGCAGGTGGAGCTTCATGTTGCTGGCATCGATGACATTGAGATCGGCGCGATATCCAGGTGCAATAAGGCCGCGATCATTGAAACCCATCCAGCGGGCGGTCTTCTGTGTCTGACGGTGGATCAGGTATTCCAGCGGCAGTTTCGGCCCGCGTGAACGATCACGGGCCCAATGGGTCAGCATGGTCGTGGTGAAGCTGCCATCGCAGATCATGCCGACATGGGCGCCGCCATCGGAAAGTCCGGGCAATGTCGCCGTGCTCTCCATCATGGCGCGGATCGGCTCGAGGCTGCCCTGCGCATAATTGAGGAAGGGCAGGTAGAGCATGCCGCGTCCGCCGCGCTCGAGCATCAGGTCGAGGGCCGCCTCTTCATTACTGACACCGCGCCGTGCTGCGATTGCCTCGATCGTGCGATCGGGGCCGGGCTCATAATCAACTGGATCAGTCAGCTGGAAGATCTTGCCGAAGCTGCGCAGCATGACTTTGAGGAAGGGGTTGTCGGTATCAGGCGCGTCGGCGAGCAGGCGCTTGCGAAAGTCCGCATCGTTCAGACGGCGCACTTTTTCTTCAAAGGGCAGGTCAGCGATTTCCCTGAATACGGGATGCGCACTGAATGTATTGAGTGTTAATTCAAGACCCAGCAATACGCCAACTGGGCGGGGCGCAACCTGCGCCGCCATTGGCAGGCCGTCATCCACTGCCTGTTCAATCGCGCCCAGCAACGCGCGCCAGCCTTCCGGCGCAACATCAGCCTGCGCGAGGGAGACCGATAGCGGACGGCCAGATGCCTCGACGATCCGGCGCAGCATGGCCGCTTCCTTTTGCGGATCGTTGAAATCGGACACGAACTGCAACACGCCGCGGCCGGCCTCTGACAGACCCATGGCGATACCGGTGAGTTCTGCTTCACTTGCCGTGAGCGTCGGCGTCGGCTGGCCGTCCGACGTGCGGTGGTTCAGCGTGCGCGAGGTCGAAAAGCCAATGGCGCCGGCCATGACGGCTTCTTTAGCGAGGCGCGCCATTTCCTTGATCTCGGCTGGCGTCGCATCCTCGCGATTGGCGCCCCGGTCGCCCATGACATAGACGCGCAGGGCCGCGTGGGGGAGCTGGGCGGCAAGGTCCACATCGAATTCGCGCTCGCCTAAAAAGTCGAGATAGTCCGGGAAGCTTTCCCAGGCCCAGGGCAGGCCCTCGGTGAGGACCGGGAAGGGGATATCCTCGACGCCCTCCATCAGGCGGATCAGCCGGTCATGATCCTCGGTACGGCAGGGCGCAAAGCCGACGCCGCAATTGCCCATCACGGCCGTCGTTATGCCATGGAGGGATGAGGGGCTGATCTCGCTCCCCCATGTGGCCTGACCATCATAATGCGTGTGCACGTCGACAAAGCCTGGCGTCACGATCTGGCCACGGGCGTCGATTTCCTCTCGCCCCTTGCCGTTTACCTTGCCCATGCCTGTGATCACGCCGCCATCGACAGCAACGTCCATCTCGCGGGGAGCAGCGCCGCTACCATCAAATACGAGCCCGCCGCGCAGGATAATGTCGTGAGTGGCCATGCGTTTCTTCCTCTTTTGGATCCAGAATGAAGGCGGGCTGTGAATAGTCAAACCCTGACGCCGCGTCGGGCTTCCCCGGCGCGCCAAACCCACGCATACACCTGCCGCCATGACCAGCACGCTCCTCCCCGTTGCTCTTTGCCTGATGTCTGCCGTCTCATTGGCGGCGTCGAACGTTTTGGTGAAGCGCGGTGGTGATATCCTGACGGCCCGTATGGTGCTGTCTATCGTAATGGCGCTCAGCGTTCTGCCGTTTGCGTTTTTCGTACCCTTCCCGCCGCGCGAGACCCTGCCTTTTTTTGCCGTCTCGATGGTGGTGCACTGGTTCTACCAGTTCAGCGCCATTCGCGCGCTGCATCGCGGGGACCTCTCGCTGGTCTTCCCGGTCATGCGCGGGCTCGGACCCTTGGCGACGGCGTTGATCGCGAGCCTTGTTCTGCACGAGAGCTTGTCGCCGTGGCAGATCGTTGGTCTCGTCGCTGCCAGCGCATCCATCATCGTCTTTGCCATGCCGACCGGCGCCACACTGGATGCCCGCCGGCTCGACCGGGCGGCGCTTTTCTGGTCAGTGATGACGGCGGCGGGGGTCGGCCTGTACGCCGTTGCGGATGCACGCGCGGTGAGAGAGATACCGACACCGATGACCTTCATCGTGTGGCTTTTTCTCATCGATTGGATTGGCGTCACGACCGTAACGCTCTGGCAGCGCAAGGGCGCCCTCATGAAGGCGGTCCGCCCTCAAATACGGGGAGGAATTGTCGCGGGCGTGCTGGGCACTTTTTCCTACGGCCTCGCCATCTTCGCCTACACGCTGACCGACACGGCGATTGTGACGGCGTTGCGGGAGACATCGGTCGTGTTCGCCGCGGCGTTCGGTGCTTTTCTTCTCCACGAAGGATTCGGGCGAAGGCGTACGATTGCCGCCGTTGTTCTCGCGTGCGGGCTCCTCCTGATGCAGGCGGGCGCCTGAGCGCAGGTCTGGCCCCGGCGCGCGGTGTATGCCAGAGAATGAGAAACATCCGGGAGCGGCTCTGCCGCGTATAGATATTCATGACTGACATGCCTGAAAAGAACTCCGCGCCAGCGGCCACCCGCAAGCCCGGCAATGTCTGGGCGGAACTTGGGCCGACGCTCGTCTTTGTCCTGATCTACAATGTGCTTCTGCGCTTCCCGGAAGGCGACGGCCTGCTCACGAAAGACACGGCGCTTTACTGGGCAACGGGCGCGCTGATTGTCATGACGATCGCCGTCATCGTGCAGAAGCTGGTCAAGAAGGAACGCATCCCGCCTTTCCTGATCGTTTCCTCCGTGCTGATCGGAACATTCGGCACGATCGGCATCGTGCTGCAGTCGAAAACCTTCCTCTTCATCAAGCCGACGATCATAAACCTTCTCTTCGCCGGGGTGATATTCGGCGGGCTCGCGGTCGGTCGGAACGTCTGGAAGATGTTTTTTGATGGTGCATTCCAGCTACCCGACTTTGCATGGCGGACGCTTGCGATCCGTTGGGGACTTTATTTTGTCGCTCTGGCGATCTGGAATATTATTCTCTGGCAGTTTTTTTCGGAGGAAACCTGGGCCAATTGGCGGCTGGGTAATATGGCAATTGGTTTTGTCTTTGCGCTCGCAAACGTGCCTTACACACTGAAGCATATGCTGCCGTCCGAGGACGCCGACAAAACCGCCTAGCGGGTGAGCTTTTCCGTTCCCGGCGGATTGGTGAAGGGTGGAAAAGCGGCCAGATGGCGCGTGGCGGCATAATGCGTCAGGGCCCAGACGACTGTCGGAAATGCAAGCTCGGACCAGGGAATGTTTCGCCAGTCGAACATGCCCACTTCAAGGCTCTCTGGCCCTGTATTTATTGAAGATTCCAGAGTTGCGCGGAACATGATCTGCACCTGGCTTATGCGTGGAACGGAATAAACCGCCAGCATTTGCTGAATGCGGATATCAGCGCAGGCCTCTTCTTTTGCCTCGCGCTGGGCGGCGTGCTCAACCGTTTCATTCTCTTCCATGAAGCCGGCTGGAAGGGTCCAGAACCCCCTGCGAGGCTCGATCGCGCGCCGGCACAAAAGCACTTTTCCATCGCTATCAGTCACCACCGATCCGGCGACTATTTTCGGGTTCACGTAGTCGATAAAGCCGCATGTGGCGCAGATCCGCCTTTCCCGGTTGTCGTCTGCGGGAACACCTGTTCTGAAATCAGGCGATATGGAACCATTTGCTAAGTCATCCGTCATCAAATCTTCAACCTATGTCTCTTATGGAGAAAACTGTTGATCCGCACACGGGCCAGCTGCTTTAAGCGGGCCACCAACCCAATTCCAGCGGGAAACCGCGCCAAACCCTGAAAGTAGAGCTTACAATGGCAACGACAACCAGTTTCAACCTCAACAAATCGCCCAGCCATTTGTTGCATCGCGCGCAGCAGATTGCTGCCAATCATTCGGCTTCCGCCCTGAAGGCGGCCGGCGTCACGCTGCGCCAGTTCTCGGTGCTCGCTGCCCTGTCCGGCAACGAAGGCGTCAGCCAGTCCGATCTCGTCAATGCAACCGGCATCGACCGTTCGACCCTCGCTGACATGGTCGCCCGTATGGAACAGGCTGGCCTGATCAAGCGCGTCGCGTCCAAGACCGATGCCCGCGCCAAGTCCGTTTCGCTGATGGCCAAGGGCCGCAAGGCGCTGGAAAAAGCCCAGCCGGCTGTCGACGCGGCCGATGCTGCCCTCTTCGAAGCGATGCCAAAGACCAAGCAGGACGCGCTCCTCTCGGGTCTTACCAAACTGGTTGACGATGCTGAAGCGCCTGCGCCAACCGCCAAAGCAACGGCTGAACCAGCGCCCGTGATCGTGCCAAAAGCGAAAGCCAAGCCGAAGGCAAAAGCCAAGCCGAAAGCGAAAGCCAAGGCCGCTTCGGAATCCAAGCCGGTGATCAAGTCGAAGCCTGCGCCAAAAGCCAAGGCCAAGCCTGCCGCCAAGAAAAAGAAGTAAGACTTTGGGGTCAGTTGCGGGGCGTGTCCAGCGCCCCGCTCACCTCTTTCACATCGTCCGGGCCCAGCGGCCCTGCGACATGTAACAGGATCTCGCCCTCGCTTGAGATCACGAATGTTTCCGGTACGCCGGTCAATCCAAAATCCAGTCCGCCCTGACCGTCAGGATCCTCCGCCACCCTGGCGAACGGATTGCCCATGCGCTGAAGGAATTCAGCGCCATTCTCGGCTGTATCCTTGTAAAGCACGCCATAGACGCGTCCGGGAAACCGTTCAGACAGGGCCATAAGCTGCGGGTGCTCCGCCTCGCAGGGGGCGCACCAGCTGGCGAACAGGTTCACGATAATGGTTTCATTTCCGGGCGGGGGCGCAAAGGCGATCTCTCCGCCGTCCAGCGTATTAAACGGGCGGTCAGGCGCAGCGCGGGATAGGCGTTCGAACTCGCCCTTTTTCGGGCTCAGCAATTGCGACAAGGCCAGTCCGGCAAAGAGGACAAGCAGTGCGACCGGGATGGCAGCGAGCCAGCGTTTCATGCTGCGTCCTCATCGCTTGCCTGCATGCGTTTGAGGGCCGCCTTGGCTGCGCGCGCCTTCAGGACGGTGCCGACAACGGCGCCGCCGATGAGAAAAGCGCCCAGTCCGTAGCAGGCCCAGATATAGGCCGCGTTCTTTCCGAGGTCGGGGAGGAGTTCCATCATGCGCCTGCCAGCAAGCGGGCCCGCTGGCGCGCTGCGCGCCGGGTCCAGATTTCTGCCCGCATCAGGGTCATCACCAATGCTCCGAACAGCAGGGAATGCCCAAGGCCGCTCATCATCAGCGGCCAGAGATAGACGGCCGCCATCTTGGGTCCGTCTGCTGTTATCACGCTCGCGTCCTGATGGAGCGAGGTGAACATGTCGACCGAGAACTTGATCAGCGGCACATTGAGGGCGCCCACCATGGCGAGGATGGCGCCGGCGCGAGCGGCCTTCTGGCGTGAGTCCATCGCTGCGCGCAGGGCCATGTAGCCGAGGAAGAGGAAGAAGAGGAACAGCACGCTCATCATGCGCGCATCGTCCCATTGCCACCATGTGCCCCAGGTCGGTTTGCCCCAGATCGATCCGGTCGCAAGGCAGAGCACGGTCCATACTGCCCCAAGCGGGGCAATGGCCTTGGCGGCAATATCAGCCAGCTCATGGCGCCAGATGAACCAGATGAAGCTGGCCGCAGCCATGGCGGAATAGCTCGCCATGGCGAGCCAAGCGGCGGGGACGTGGATGAACATGACGCGCATTATGTCGCCGCCCTGATAGTCGTCCTTCGGCACAACCCAGAGCCCCTGCCACAGGCCCCACGCGATCAGCGCAGCGCCAACCACATAGAAAAGCGGCGCGAGCCAGTGCGACAAGGCAAGAAACCGGTGCGGATTTGCAAAGGCTGACAACATGCCCATTCAGATACCCTTCCCTCAATCCGCCGCCAAGCGCAGGGCCGCAGCCATGGCAAACGGCGCCGCCGCCAGCGCAAATAATGTCGATGCGGCCAGCAATAGTGGCGCGGTATCGCCGAGGGCTGCCCCGCGCATGGCCATTGATCCGAATATCGCCGTCGGCACATAAAGCGGCAGGGCGATCAGGGCTATAAGTAATCCTCCGCGTCTAACGGTGGCCGAGAGCGCGGCGCCGACGCCGCCCCAGAAGAAGAAGGCCAGCCCGCCAATGCCGTAGATCAAAGCACCTGTCAGGAGACCGATGCCCGCTTGTGCCTGAAACATCAGGGCCAGGACCGGGCTCATCAGGGCCAGCGGCAGGCCGGCCGTCAGCCAGTGCGCGAATGTCTTGGCTGCCGCGATCGCCGACACGGGCGCGCCTGCCTGTAGCCACAGATCCAGAGCGCCGTCTTCGACATCGGCCTGGAAGATGCGTTCAAGCGTGACAAGACTGGATAGCGCAAGTGATACCCAGAGGATGCCGGGGCCGACAGCGCGCAGCATGCCGGGTTCAGTTCCGATACCCAGTGGTACAAGAACGGCTGCACCTGCGAAGAAGCCAAGCGGCAGGAGCGCGCCTGCGCCACCGGCCCAGGATTCCCCGAGCGCCTGCCGGAAAGCAGAGAGGATGGGTTTCGGGCTCACAGGGTGACCTCCCGGCTCGCCACAAAACCTGCGTCGCCATGGATGGCCGCAATAATCGCGCCTCCGCTCTGGCGATGGTTCGCCACCAAGGCGAGCAATTGCTCACGTCCGTCGGCATCGAGTGCCGTGAAAGGCTCGTCGAGCAGCCAGAGCGGGCGCCGATCCAGCATCAACCGGGCCAGCGCCGTGCGTCGCCTTTGCCCGGCGGAGAGGTAGCGTGCGGCTACTTCAGACGGGCGAGAAAGCCCCATTTCCCGGAGAATGGCGTCAATATCGGCGTCAGAGCCCCAGGCCTGTGCCCAGAGTTTCAGGTGCGCCCGCGGTGTCTCGTGAGGTTTCAGGCCCTCGCGGTGCCCGATCCAGTGGTGGGTGGCCCGGCGGTCCACTTGGCCGGCCTCAGGGCGCGTCAAACCACCCAGAATGCGCAGCAAAGTGGTCTTTCCTGCCCCGTTCGCGCCCCGCAGAACGACCGCTTCGCCGGGCGCAACGCTCAGCGACACGCCCTCGAACAGGACGCGCTCGCCCCGCAGGATCCCGAGATTGGTGGCGGTCAGCAACAGTAATTCCCCTCGGAATAGACCCTTTGTCCCAATTGCATCAGGTGCTTACCCTCTATATGACACGAGGCAACGCGCCGCCCGACGCGGCACCCACATGTACACATCAAGACGCGAGGTCTCCCGCATGCCGTCTCTCGACAGCTTTAAATCAAAACGCACGCTTACCGCTGCTGGCAAGACGTACACTTATTATTCGCTCGCCGCAGCCTCTGAAAACGGCCTTGGCGATGTGTCGCGCCTCCCGGCCTCGCTGAAAGTTCTCCTCGAGAACATGCTGCGTTTCGAAGATGGCAAGACGGTCACCAAGGACGACATCATGGCCTTCAAGGCCTGGCTCGACAACAAGGGCGCCACAAGCCACGAGATTGCCTACCGCCCCGCCCGCGTTCTGATGCAGGATTTCACGGGCGTTCCAGCCGTTGTTGACCTTGCCGCCATGCGCGACGCTGCCAAGAAACTTGGCGCCGCTGCTGACGCCATCAACCCGCAGGTGCCTGTTGATCTCGTCATCGACCACTCGGTCATGGTCGACAATTTTGCCCACGCCAATTCCTTCGAGAAAAACGTCGAGCGCGAATATGAGCGCAATGGCGAGCGCTACGAATTCCTGCGCTGGGGGTCCTCGGCCTTCAAAAACTTCCGCGTTGTGCCGCCGGGCACGGGCATCTGCCACCAGGTGAACCTGGAATACCTCGGCCAGACGGTCTGGACGAAAGAAGAAGACGGCGAAACGGTTGCCTATCCTGACACCTGCGTGGGCACGGACAGCCACACGACCATGATCAACGGCCTGTCGGTTCTCGGTTGGGGCGTTGGTGGCATCGAGGCCGAAGCGGCAATGCTCGGTCAGCCTGTTTCCATGCTCATTCCACAGGTTGTCGGTTTCAAGTTCACCGGCAAGCTCGCAGAGGGCGCGACCGCGACCGACCTCGTCCTGACCGTGGTCCAGATGCTGCGCAAGAAGGGCGTTGTCGACAAGTTCGTCGAATTCTTCGGCCCCGGCCTTGCGAACCTCACGCTGGAAGACGAAGCGACGATTTCGAACATGGCGCCGGAATATGGCGCGACCTGCGGCTTCTTCCCGGTCGACAAAGAAACCATCACATATCTCACGGATACCGGCCGCGATGCGGATCGCGTTGCGCTGGTTGAGGCCTATGCCAAGGCGCAAGGCTACTGGCGTCCAGACATGGCTGACCCGGTCTTCACCGACACGCTGGAACTCGACCTTGGCGACGTTGTCCCGTCGCTTGCCGGCCCGAAACGCCCGCAGGACCGTGTCCTGCTGACGGATGCGGCCGCGCAGTTCAAGAAAGACGTACTCGGCATCAAGGGTGGCGGCGTCGACAAGGACAAGGCGCCGGAAAGCGAAGGCGAATCCCGTTTCGCCGACGAAGGCGCCACGATGAACAAGACCATCCCGGACGATTATGGCGTACCGACCTTTGCCGTCGAAGGCAGCGACTATCACCTGCATGACGGCTCGGTCGTGATCGCGGCCATCACGTCCTGCACCAACACATCCAACCCGTCGGTCATGCTCGCCGCTGGCCTGCTCGCGCGCAATGCGCGCGCCAAGGGCCTTGTGTCGAAGCCATGGGTGAAGACGTCGCTCGCACCCGGCTCTCAGGTCGTCACCGACTACCTGCTGCGCGCGGGCCTGCAGGACGATCTTGATGCCATGGGCTTTAACCTTGTCGGCTATGGTTGCACCACCTGTATCGGCAACTCCGGCCCGCTGCCGCCGGCAATTGCCAAGTCGATCAACGAAAACGATCTCGTTGCCTGCTCGGTCCTTTCCGGCAACCGCAACTTCGAAGGCCGTATCAGCCAGGATATCCGGGCGAACTATCTCGCCTCCCCGCCACTGGTCGTCGCCTATGCGATCGCCGGCTCGCTTCACAAGAATCTGACCACCGATCCGCTCGGCATGGATCAGGACGGCAACCCTGTTTACCTGAAGGACATCTGGCCAAGCTCGAAAGAGATCGCCGAAGTCATGCGCGCTTCCGTGACGCCTGAAATGTTCCGCAGCCGTTATGCGGACGTGTTCAAGGGTGACGAGAACTGGCAGGGCATCAAGGTATCCGGCGGCCAGACCTATGACTGGCCAATGGCATCGACCTATGTTCAGAACCCGCCCTATTTTGACGGAATGGGGCTTGAGCCGGAAGCACCGGAAGATGTGAAGAACGCACGTGTCCTCGGCCTCTTCGGCGACTCGATCACGACCGACCACATCTCCCCAGCTGGCAACATCAAGACAGATGGCCCTGCAGGCGACTACCTGCGCGAGCATCAGGTGCCCGTGCTGGACTTCAACTCCTACGGCGCGCGCCGCGGTAACCACCAGGTCATGATGCGCGGCACGTTCGCCAATATCCGCATCAAGAACCAGATGGTGCCGGGCGTCGAAGGCGGCGTGACCAAGCATTATCCGGGCGGCGAAGAGCTGCCGATCTATGATGCTGCGATGAAGTACAAGGATGAAGGCGTTCCGCTGGTCATCTTTGCGGGCCAGCAATACGGCACCGGTTCGTCGCGCGACTGGGCCGCCAAGGGCACGATCCTTCTTGGCGTGCGTGCCGTCATCGCTGGCAGCTTCGAGCGTATTCACCGCTCCAACTTGATCGGCATGGGCGTCCTGCCGCTGGAATTCACCGGCGACACGACTTGGGAATCGCTTGGCCTGAAGGGCGACGAGCAGGTTTCCATCGCAGGTATCAGCGACATCACCCCGCGCATGATGCTGCCGGTCACGATCACGAAGGCTGATGGCTCGACCACAAGCATTGAGTGCCGTGTCCGTATCGATACGGAAAACGAGCTCGATTATTACCGCAATGGCGGCATCCTTCACTATGTGCTGCGCAACCTGGCCCGTGAGGCCCTCTAGGGACCGCGTTGCACAATCTGATCTTCAAAAGCCCTCCGCGTTTGCACGCGGGGGGCTTTTAACAGTCCTCACACCCCTGTGATTGTCATGCGATTTGGCATGGGCCTATAACGAGACTGTCATGAAACACGCCCGCATCCTTGTTCTTGCCATCTCGCTGTTCGTTGCCCTGCCTGCAGCGGCGCGCCAGCCGATGTCTGTTGCGGATACCTCGCCCGTCCTGGTGGAGCTGTTTGCGTCGCATAATTGCCGGGCATGCCCGAAAGCGCATCGCACGCTTGCGGAGGTCGATTCCCAGCGTGATGATGTGCTTATCCTGACATGGTCTGTCGATTACTGGGACTATCTCGGTGAGAAGGACCCGATGGCGATGGCCGAGTCCAAGGATCGCCAGCGGGCCTATGTCGACCGTTTCCGCCTGCGCGGACCCTACACGCCCCAAACCGTCTATAATGGTGTTGAGCAGTGCCCTGGTAACAAGCTGCCACAGGTTGAGTCCGCGCTGGAGCGGACGAACCGCGTTGCTCCGTCTCCGGCCCACCTCACACGCAAGGGCGGCAAGATCGAGCTCACAGGCAATGTGAAAGAGCTGACGGACATATTCGTGATTGATTATCTGGATGGCGATGCCAACCCGACGGACATGGTCCACCCGGTGACCCATGTCACCTCCATTGGTCCATGGCTGGGCGGCCGGGTCGAGATTGATCCATCGGTATGCAAGTCGACCTGTGCGCTGGTCGTTCAGGAAGCGGGCTTTGGCCGTGTGCTCGCCGCGATGGACCTGCCAGCGCGTTAGAAATTGTTGTCGAATGACAGCCGGAAGTGCAGCCCGCCTGACAGCCATTCACTCGATGCGTCGCCATTGATCTGCCGGCAGCTCAGGTTGATCATCCGCGATCCGAAGCCATCCTTGCCCACGCGGGCCGCGTCGGTTGCGGGTCCGCCAATTTCTTCCCAGCTCAATACGACGCGTTCCACGGCTTCTTCCGCATCGTGCTCTACATGCCAGAGTGTGCGCACCACACCCGCATGATCGGTCGACCATGCGCCATACTTGACGGCATTGGTGGCGAGCTCGTGGATGATCAGGCTGAGCGGCGTCACCACGCCGGGGGCAAGATCAATATCCGCGCCTTCGATTTCATGCGCATTCTGTCCCAAGGCATAGGGCTCAAGCAGGACGTCGACGAGGTTCTTCAGTTTGACGGGACTTTTATCCTTTTCACTGCGAAGGGCGGCAGCATGCGCCAGGGACAGGGCATGAATGCGGTCGTGGATGACTTCACTTGCAGCGGCATGTTCCGGGGTTGTGCGACCCGATTGCCTGACCAGCGACAGAACGATGGTGAAGAGGTTTTTGACGCGATGATTGAGTTCGTGTGCCAGCAGGTCTGTCTGGTCCTTGGCGGCGCGGGCCAGCGCAAGGGAACGTTCGGCCCGTTCAGCGCGCAGGGCGCGCCAGAACAGATAAACCATGCCAGGTATGACGGCGAGCGCTGCCAGGCCGAGAAACAGGAGCAAGTACCGCGCACGTCTCTCGGTCGACTCGGCCCGGCTCATGGCATCATGCAGAATGCGGACTTCCTCGTCTTCAAGGGTTGCTGCGATCTGCCTTGCCTCGTCAAGCAGGGCCTTTCCCCTGTTCGTTCCCAGTGCCGCAATGGCGCCATCCCGGTCGCCTTGTCTTGCTTGATCCACGGTACGGTCGAGCTCGGCAAACTTCTGGTCCAGCAATGATGTCAATTGCGGCAGGAGTTCTGCCTGCAAGGCATTCAACTCCCCATCCTTGGCCTGATAATAGGCTGCCATGGCGTCATCATACGCCTGACGACCTTCGATATAAGGTTCAAGATAAGAAGGATCTTCCGTCAGGAGGTATCCGCGCTGGCCCGTTTCGGCATTGATCGCCGACAGGAGGACGCGCCGGATTTGCATTGTGCGTTCCGAGCTGAGGACAGCCTGATCACGGCTTTCAATTCCTGCCGAGAAGGCTTGCAATGTGAGATATCCGACAAAGCCCATGCCTGCGATAAGTGCGCCCAGGAGTAACAATACCCAGCGGGCGGCGCTTTGAAGGCGGTCTATGGCCATGGGTTCATTTCTCTTTGGTGACCGCAGCGGGCCGAAGGTAAAGACTACCGTTACTTGATCGGCCTGCTCAAGCTCATTTTCATGGCTGTGCTGGAGAGGCGGTGTCGCTGGGGAGCGGCGGTCGCACAATGGATGAGATCGGCGGCGTGAACTCATTCCAGTCGAATTCGGTCAGTTCGAAAGCCCAGCCTGACGCTTTCTGATTGATTGTGCTGCCGCGCTGTGCGCCTTCCCCGGCTTCGATTGCACGCAGCGTGACGAAATAGCCGTCAGGCTCCCTATAGGCCTGAAGGTCCACTTCCAGCCCGTCATGCGTTTCGGTGATGTGACGCCCGACCGGGCGGGTTGTCAGCTTGCGGGCCGGTTTGACGCCTATGGGCTGGAAGCGTGACAGCGCCAAGGCAGGCGTGGAGGCCGCAATCCGGCTGACGAGGCGATAGTCCTGATAGGGCGGTGCGGGCCGAAAGCTGCGATCACTGCTGCCGACAGAGCGTTGCAGGTAGAGACTGTTGCCGCGCGCATCAAACAGGCGCACGGCCGATACGGCATCCGAATGGATGTCGATGATGTCGAGATCCAGCCAGGCATCATGATTGTAAAGCGGCGGCAGGTCGCCGTTCACGCGGAAGGCCTGTTCTTCCCCTGGCAGGCGGGCATAGACGTTCGGGCCCTTCCGGCCGGTGATCAGGGAAGCTGTGACCGTATCCGCCTCGTTGATGATCTCGATCAGGGCGCCGGTCCCGCCCTCGCGCGGATCGCCGAGGCCGATACGGTTCATCTTGCCAGGATCGCGTGTGCGGCCTTCGCCCCATGTGAGGTCGCCCAGACCGCCGGCGAGGCTTGCCAGCCGGTCAGCGCGCACCGGATAGCCACCGGAACCCTCAAGCGTCCAGCCATCGGGGCCGTTGATCAGGCTATAGGATTCGTCGGCCAGCGTGATCCGGATTTTTGCGGCATCCGCCCGCGCCTCCGCAAAATCCGGCAGGACCGGTTTGCCCATGCGGCCGGTCGACTGCGGCGTCTCTTGTCCGCCCAAATTCAGAAAGACAGCCAGCAGGGTCAGCAGGCCCGCCAGGGCTGCAAGCGCCTGAAGGCGCCGTACGCGTTGGACGTGGCGAATGTCGGTCACGCGCTACGCCCCTGACGATGACGCTGGCGGCGCCAGACCAGCAGGCCGATGAGTCCGACCAGCAGGGGGCCACCCCAGATATTGATGACCTTGAGGGTTCCCTCAAGCCGGTCAATCTCCCGGCGGTAATCGCGCTCGATTCCGCGCAGGCGTCCGCGCAGCTCGATAATATCCGAGCGCAACTGCGTCAGCTCGGTACGCTCGGAATCATTCAGGTCTGCTTCAAGGTCACCGGAGAAGAATCCGTCAGCCGCGCCGATTTCCTGAAGCTCCTCAAGCCGGGCCTGCGCTGTTTTCAGGCGGCTTTCCAGCTCAGCCTGCTGGCGGAAATATTTCGCTTCGGCGTTTTCACGCATCTTGTCGATCCGGGTCATCGGGCGAAGGCTGGGTGAGCGCGAGCGGAGACTCGACAGCTCGCCACCGCCCGAAAGGGCGTCAAGGGCATTCAGCACGAGTGCGCCGTCATCCGCCACAACGGTCCCGCTACCGGGCACGATGTAGAAATCATCCGCAATCGTATCAACATCCGCAATCAGCACAATCTGGGCATCGGTCTCGCTCTTGCTGATATGCGGCGGCGCATTGGCCGCTTCTGCGCGCATCAGTTCGGCCAGAGTGGGATCGGACGGCTCGTCAAGTGCAGGCGCGCCCGCGGGAAAGGCTGTCACCAGCGGGCCCGACAGACGGCCCGCCAGAACGAGCGGCGTGGGCGCCGTCTTGTAGGATTTGAGAACATCGCCAGGCTTCATGTCGCGCACGGCCTCGGCTGCGTCGATATAGGACGGGCTGGGTCCGGTCTCTATGAGCGGAGAAAAGCTGACCCCCTTCGGCAATGTGCCGGTGACAAACGCGCCGGGTGCGCCGAAATTGACCCTCCGGGTCAAGTCGGCCGTGACGAGATCGCCCTTGTTCATGTCCGATGAGGGGGCGCCTATGAACAGGGGGTGAGCCAGTTCTTCGGTGCGGCCATTGCCGGTATCGACGGGTACGGGCAGCGCGTTCGCCGCATCGGCCACCGCATCCTCCGAAAGGTTCACGCCCCAGGCCTTGCCCAGAACGCCAAGATCGGAGCGGGGGTGATCATTGGCCCGGTCGAACATGCTGGTGCCGACGGCGGTCTTGGCTGCGGGATCGACCATGATGACGGCGCGGCCATGACGCAGGACATATTGGTCGATCAGCCATTCCTGGCGCGGGGCCAGTTCAGGCGGATGCGCAATGAAGAGGACATCCAAGTCCTCAGGCAGGGACTGGAACTCTTCCGAGATCGGAACGATCTCGAACGATTTCGCAATGTCGGAGAGGAGCGTATAGCCGCCCTCGCCACCGGGCGCTGTCATGCCCGGCAGGGACGAGAGGATGCCGACGCGCGGCGGATCCGGATCATCCAGGCGTGCCACCATGCGCGTCAGGTCATATTCGAGCGTGACTTCGTGCTCGGGCGCCAAGAAGGGGATGACGCGCTGGTCGTCGACGGCGTTGCGGCCAATTATGCCGAAATAGAGCGGGTCCGTGCCACTCGTGCCCACGGCGGTGATGCCGGCGGCCAGCGCTTCGTCCTCGGCCTCGGAAAAGGGCGAAGGGTCAATCTCGCGCACGATCACCTGACCATGGGATTGGCTGCGATAGGCTTCCAGCAGTTCACGCACACGCGCCGCATAGGCACGCACCGCCGGATATTCCTGTCCCACACCGCGTGTGTAAACGAAGGTGATTTCGACCGGTTCGGCGACGCCTCTCAGCGTGTCCTTGGTGCCTCGCGACAGCGTGTAGAGATTGTTCTCGGTGAAATCCACGCGCGCGCCGGACAGCAGCTTTTGCATGACCAGGTTGCCCGACACGAAGATCGTGGCGGCAAGGGCCGTGGCGGCGAACATGTAATGCTTCGCCTTCATCCTATCCGAGCCTCTGCCGCGTCGCCCAGAGGCCGTTCAGCGTGGCCCAGAAAGCCGTGAAGCCGAGGAAGAATACGACGGCGCGCAGTTCCAGCACGCCGCGCTGTGCGCCTTCAAACTGGGTCAGGAAGGAGAATGAGGCAACGAGTTCAGCGCCGCCCGTTCCGAATACGGACTTCACGCCAGAGAGGACCAGTGGCCAGCCGGCCGCCGTGAAAACGAAGGCGATGACCACGCTGATCACGAAGGCCGTGACCTGGCTGCCCGTCAGGGCCGATATGGCTGCGCCGATTGAGAGGTAGGCCCCCGCCATCAGGAAGCTCACCAGATAGGTCAACATGATGGCCGCATTGTCCGGGCTGCCAAGCACATTGACCGTCACCCACATGGGCGCCGTCAGTGCGAGACCAACGCCGGCAACGGTCCATGCGGCCAGTAGCTTGCCGAGCACAAGTCCCGGCATGCCGAGCGGCAGGGAGAGGAGTAATTCATCGGTCCCGTCGGATCGCTCGTCTGCCCAGAGGCGCATGGCGAGGGCCGGCAGGAAGATCATGTAAAGCCAGGGATGCCAGACGAAGAAGGGCGCGAGATCGGCAGAACCGGTATCAAAGAACCGGGAGGCTTCCCAGGTGAACACGCCCAGCGCGAGCAGGAAGACTGCAAGGAAGACATAGGCCATGGGCGTTGCGAAATAGGCGCCCAGCTCGCGTCTGTAGGTGGCGGTGAATCCGCCGAACTGTTCGCGCAGCCACATCTTCATGCCGATTCTGCCTCGGCCTGATCGGTCAGCCTTGTAAAGGCGCCTTCCAATGTCCCGTCTTCCGACTTCTTCGCCAGTGCTTGCGGCGTGTCATCGGCAATTACCATGCCCCGGTCGACCACGATCGCGCGCGAGCACATGGCCGGCACTTCGGTCAGCGTATGCGTCGAAATCAGAATGGCTTTGTGCGGCGCCATGCGGGCAATCAGCGCGCGCACGGCGCGTTTCTGATTGGGGTCGAGACCGTCTGTCGGTTCGTCCAGCAGAAGCACAGGCGGATCATGCAGGATGGCCCCGGCAAGCCCTACGCGGCGGCGGTAGCCCTTGGAAAGCGAACCGATACGCTGGTCACACACGGTAGAGATACGCGCGTCAGCGATGGCGCGCTCAACGCCATCCTTGCGCGCAACGCCCTTCATGCCGCGCGCGGATGCCATGAAAACCAGGAATTCCGGCGGCGTCATGTCTTCGTAAAGGGGGGCGCCTTCCGGCAGGTAGCCAAGCGCCCGCTGTGCCTCGCGCCGATTAGAAAGAATGGATTTGCCATCAATCAGCGCGTCGCCGCCATCCGGCTCCAGCACACCGGCAATCATGCGCATGGTCGTGGACTTGC
Organism: Hyphomonas chukchiensis; assembly: GCF_000682695.1. Taxonomy (GTDB): domain Bacteria; phylum Pseudomonadota; class Alphaproteobacteria; order Caulobacterales; family Hyphomonadaceae; genus Hyphomonas; species Hyphomonas chukchiensis. Next base: position 23,860 of record NZ_AWFG01000014.1, read on the forward strand.
CGGCACCATTCGGCCCGAGAAAGCCGAGCACTGTGCCCTTCTCAAGCCGGAAGGACACCCCGCGCACAGCATGCTTTGCGCCAAATGATTTTTCCAGCCTCTGAATGTCGAGCATGTATCTGGTTCGCACGCCTTTCTGGAAGCATACTTTGATACCGCCCTTCGCTGCGTGTGGCCAGAGTCCCCGCTGTAGTCGGGCGTGTCATTTCACGCAGAAAAGCGCGCGACGTCTTCCAGCATGGCCTTGGCGGCGGCCTCGACAATCTTGCCGCCATCTTCCGCGTTGGACTGGGTCGGGTCAGACCCGATCCGGCCATCCGGGAAATCACGCCGATACTGGACGGCGTCGCCGATCTTGCCATTGGGCGCGATTTTCGGGCTCATTTCCACCTCGGGCCGCGCCCGGTCCGGATAGGCATGATAGGTCACCGACACTTCGGAGGCTGTCGCATGGCTGCCATGGCCAACGGGATAAAGCTTGTTGCAGAGGCCCATCACGTCCCGGAAGTCCCACCAGTCGCGCCGCTTCAGTGACAGGCCCGGGCGATTGTCCTCGCCGCGCGGGTCGAAACTGCGCCGCGCGTGAATCTCGCTGAACGCCGCCTCGATCGTGTGGATATTGCCGCCATGGCCATTGTACCAATAAAGGCGCTCGAAACCGTGCCGCATCAGGCTCTCGGTCCAGTCCGTCATCGCGGCAATCATCGTCGTGGGCCGCAGGGTGATCGTACCGGGAAAGCCAAGATGGTGCTGGGCGCAGCCGACATTGAAGGTCGGTCCGACCAGAATGTCATCCGGCGCGAGGCTCTCGGCATGGCGGGCGATGATTTCCGGGCAAAGGGCATCCGTGCCGATAAAACCGTTCGGCCCGTGCTGTTCCATCGAGCCAATCGGGATGACAATGGTACGCGACTTGGTGAGCCAGCGTTCGATGTCCTGCCAGGTCGATACGGGAAGCAGCATGGGCTTAGTCCTTTCGCGGTCCGAGGCGCGTGGTAATATGGCCCATCTTGCGTCCGGCGCGCGCTTCGCGCTTGCCATAGAGTGTCAGCGTCTCGTTCGGGGCCAGCATGGCCGGATCGATCAGGCCTGCTTTCCCGATCAGGTTTAGCATCTCCGCATCAAAAAGCCGATGCGTGTCGCCCAGCTTCCAGCCGGCAATGGCCCTTATGTGCTGTTCGAACTGACCCGTCTGACAGGCTTCCGGTGTCCAATGGCCGGAATTGTGGACCCTCGGGGCAAATTCATTGGCAATGAGGCTGCCATCCGCCATGACAAAGAATTCGAGTGCCAGGACGCCGACATGGCCGAGCGCATCGACCAGCGAGACGGCCTGGCGCCGTGCCTCCATCTCAACTTCGCGCGACAGGCCTGAAGGCACGATCGAGCGCGCCAGGATGCCCTCTTCATGCACATTGCGGGGCGGCGCCCAGCTGGCGGTCTCGCCGCCGCTTGAGCGGGCCACAATGACCGAAATCTCGCGTTCGAAGGCGACGGCGGCTTCAAGCACGCAAGGCGCGCCCTCTACGGCTTGCCAGCCTGCCGAGATATCGCTCTCAGTCTTCAGCCAGGCTTGTCCCTTGCCGTCATAGCCGTCGCGGCGCGTTTTCAGGACACCCTTGCCGCCGAGGACGGCAAGAGCAGGGGCGATATCAGTCTCGGCATCAATCGTCCGGTAATCCGCAGTCGCGATGCCGATACTGTTGAGAAAGGCTTTCTCGTCAGCCCGGTCCTGCGACACGGCCAGCGATTTTGCGCCAGGATGCAACGGGGTGCCGGTGGCGGCAATCGCTTCCACAGCGCTGACCGGGATATTCTCGAACTCCAGCGTGACGACATCGCAGGCGCGGGCAAAGCCCGACAGCGCATCATCGTCATCATAGCCGGCCTGCCAGTGTTTCATGGCAACGCGGGCAGCAGGCGCATCATCTTCCGGGCAGAAGACGTGCACATCAAAGCCAAGCTGGCTCGCCGCACTCGCCAGCATCCGGCCCAATTGTCCGCCGCCAAGGATCCCGATCACGGCGCCGGGTGGCAAGGCAGTCATCCCTCGGGAACCTCGGCTACGCCGTCAGTCTGGGCGGCGCGATAGGCGTCGAGCTTGGCCGCGACGGCGGCGTCGCTGAGGGCAATGATGGCCGCAGCCATCAGGCCGGCATTCACCGCGCCAGCTTCGCCAATGGCCAAGGTACCGACCGGCACGCCGCGCGGCATCTGAACGATTGAAAGAAGGCTATCGAGCCCTGACAGGGTCTTGGACTGGACGGGCACCCCGAGAACGGGCAGCGGCGTCATGGCCGCCGTCATGCCGGGCAGGTGCGCTGCGCCACCGGCGCCCGCAATGATCACTTTCAGGCCGCGGCCCTTGGCGGCCTTGGCATATTCGGTCAGGCGGTCAGGCGTGCGGTGCGCGGAAACGATCTTCGCCTCGTGGGGCACGCCCATCTCTTCAAGAATGGCTGCCGCATGGCGCATGACTGGCCAGTCCGACTGACTGCCCATGATGATACCGACTTTAGGTGAAGTGGTCATTCTGATCCTGCTTGTTCCGGCAAATGACAGACTGCTTCGACATTGTTCCCGTCAGGGTCGAACACGAAAGCTGCGTAATAATTCGGGTGGTAATGGGCGCGCAGACCCGGTGCGCCATTGTCACGGCCACCTGCTTCAAGTGCCTGCCGGTGGAAAGCGTCCACACCCGCGCGCTTGTCTGCGACGAATGCTATATGCAGACCGCTATGGGGCGACGAAGACTGGGTGATCCAGAAGGAAGGTTTGTTGCCACGTCCATAGCCACATGACGGCGGTCCGCCTGCTTCTTCGGGTTTCACCATCACCATAGCTGCGCCGATCGGGCCAAGGGCCCTATCATAGAAATCCCGCGATCGTTCAAAGCTCGCAACATTGATAGAGAGATGATCGATCATGAAGACACCGGGCTTTTAAGCGGCAGGGCTGGTCATTGTGGCCAGAAAGCGCGCACCATAAGAATGCCGTGCGCGCGGTCAACTGGTGCCCTGTTTACACGTCACAGGTGAATCATCTGCTGCACGTCTCCCCCTCGCCACAAATCGCGTATATCCTTGGACCATGACGGAAGAATTCCATCAGGTTTCGCAGGATCAGCGCCGCGCATTGCTCGACATTCTCGGTGTCGATCTCGCGACGCTTGGCCGCCGCGAACGGGCAGCTCTGGAGGCGCTCAGCGAAGAGGTGATCGCCCTGCGCGAAGAGGCAGCGCGCCTGCGGGCGGAACTCGCCGATGCCGAGCTGCTTGCCGACAATGACGCGCTCTGCCCTGTATTCAACCGCCGGGCCTTCGAGCGCGAGGTGCGGCGCGAAATTGCGCTGGCCGGGCGTTTCCGCACCCCCCTTTCGCTGATTTTCATTGATCTCGACCATTTCAAGAAGGTCAACGATGTCTTCGGGCACGCCGCGGGTGACGATGTCTTGCTACGCATATCGGATATTTTGCTGAAGAATACGCGCGAAACCGACATTGTCGGACGCCTCGGCGGCGACGAGTTCGGGATTGTGCTGGCGCAGGCGAGTCATGCTGACAGCCTAGCCAAGGCGCGCCAGCTGACACACCTGATCGACCAGTTGATTGTCTGCAATGGCGCGGATGAGGCGGTGCCGAAGGTTCATATTGGCGCGTCATGCGGTGTGGCCGAATGGCAGGAAGGACAAGGCGCAGACACGCTAGTGGCGCGGGCTGATCAGGACATGTTCGCCCAAAAAGCGCGCAGGAAATCAGGTCGGCCGCTCCACGCGTGATCCGACACCATTAAACTCACGAAATGCGTGGTTCGCCCCCTTAACGCCACCCTTCTTCTATGATTAAGTGTGGCAATAAAGACACAAGTTCTTAACCGCAGAAGGAGACTGCCCATGTCGCTCAACGGTCGGATCAGTGAGCTCGCCAACAAACACCGCGAACTGGATGAGAAGATTTCTCAAACCCAGAAGCACCCGTCGGCTGATGCTCTTGAGCTAAAGGATTTGAAGCGACAGAAACTCAAGATTAAAGAACAACTGCAATGGTTGAAGGCCAGCTAGCGCAGTAGAGGCGGAACAGGTCCTCCGCCGACGCGCCTGGAACTGGTGCAGCAACGGGCGGAGGACGACCCATGCGAGATATTCTAGACCAGGACCGGCCGATGACACTCGGTGCGGTGAAACTGGCCACAGTCATTCTGGGGCTGGCGCTCCTGATGGCTGCGCTTTTCGTCCTGCTCGGGGCCTTGCTGGCCTTGTTCAACGGGCATGTCATCATGGCGCTGACCCGGCTCGCGTTCGGGTTTGCCCTCATAATTTTCCTGTTTGTCACCGTTCGGCTGCTTGGCGAGATCCTTGCGGCCCTGCACAGGCTGAACGACCGGCTCGCCATTCTGGGCGACGATATTCGAACGACCAGCCGCGTAGCGTCCGCGCCGCCTGAAACAGACGGGGAATAGCCGCAATGGGCGAACCCGTCACAGCGATCCTCGGCCTTGGCCGGGAAGTCGGCGATGCCATCGCGCGCCGTTTCAGCGAAACCGGCCACCGTGTAATGGCGGCTGATCCAAGCGCAGAGCGTCTGGTTACAGCGCGTAATGCCGTGCCGGAGGACGTCGTGTTTCACCATGGCGAACTGCATACGCGTCTCGGCCTGCGCAACGCCTTCACCGCCGCCGTTGAAGGCTTTGGCCGCATCGACAATGCGGTCATCATTCCCGAACTGGAGGCGCCGGACACGCTTCTCGACTTTGCCAGCGAGAAATTCGACAAGGCAATCGCCAAGTCAATTCGTGGTACGGCCCTCGCACTGCAGGTTTTCGCCGAGCGCCTCTCCGAGCAGGAAGACCTGCCAACCGTGGGCGTCGAGCGGTTGCGGCAGAAGGGAACGATCACTTTCGTCCTCTCCTACTCCGCGATTGCCTCCATGCCGGGCCAGTTCACTGAAACCATTTCGCAGAATGGCGTGCTTGGCGTCATGCGCGCTGGCGCAGTCGAACTTGCCGAGATGTCCATTCGCGTGAATGCCATTGTCGCCGTTCGCCCGAGTGAGGAGCGTGTCCAGAGCTGGACGACACGCCGCACGCCACTGGGGCGCACGGCGCAGGCTGATGAGATAGCCGATGCCTGCCGTTTCCTGGCGTCGCCTGAAGCCGCCTTCATTACCGGCGAGGCGCTGCGGCTCGATGGCGGCCGCATGCGCCTCTCCGGCTTGCTGGACTAGTATCTAGGCCCGTGTGAGGGCCGAGACACCTTTGGCTTCCGGCATAACTTCATAGGTCGCAACGCGCTCTGCCGTGAAGTCGGTCGATAGGACCGTGGACACTTTGACGAACTCGCCTGTCGCCCGTTCCGGGGTCAGCGTCATCAGGATGTAGCCGTGGCCATCCGGATCGTGCCATTCGACTTCCGGGTTGGCGTCGGCAAACCGCTGGCCCAGGTCCGGCACGTCGGTAATGTAGGCACTGATGCCGGGTGAGGTGATCGATGTCGTCACGAATTCCACGCCAACGCGCTCGCCCTTGTCGTCAAGGAGCGTATCGGCCCAGGCCGAGTGAATATCGCCTGTCAGCGTCACGAGGCGGGCGCCGGCGGCCTCAACGCTGTCATACAGGCGTCCGCGCGCGGCAGGATAACCGTCCCAGGCGTCCAGATTGAACGGCAGGCCAAGGGCCGAGAAGCCGATCATCTGTTGTACTTGCGGTATCGCCTGGGCGATTTGCTCCGGGGTAAAGGCTTTCGACATGTCGGGCAGGGCGACGCGGGCCATCATGACCTGATTGGCGATCACCTGCCACGTCTTGCCGTTCGCGACAGATGCCTTCAGTCCCTTGTCGATCCAGGCTTCCTGTGCGGCGCCCATCATCGTGCGCGCGGGGTCATTGATGACTTTCAAATGCGCCTCGATCTGGGCCTTCATTTCGGTCTGGTCGGATGTGGTGACGGCATCGGTCCAGCCAATGCTGGGCGAGCGACCAGTGAGGCGGGTTTCCGTTGCAAAAATCGTTGCCACATCGCCAAACGTGAAGTCGCGCCAGACGGCCGAGGTGATGTTGCCGGATTCCGGTTCGCGCATTGGCATCCATTCGAAATAGGCCTGGATGGCGCGCAGCTTGCGATCAGACCATTCGCCTTCGCCCTTGTCCGGATTGTGGTTTTCGGCGCCGGTGCGATAGCTGTCATTGGCGCTCTCATGGTCGTCCCATGTGCAGATCCAGGGCGCAGCGGCATGCGCGGCCTGCAGGTTGGGGTCTGTCTTGTATTGCGCATGGCGCTTGCGATAGTCGTCGAGCGAGACAATTTCCGTCGCTGGCTCGTGTAGGCGGCCAAGGGCCTCGGCCGTTTGCGATCCATAGCCGTCGACGCCGTATTCATAGAGATAGTCGCCAAGGTGAATGATCGCGTCGAGATTCGGCTCGGCGGCGAGGGCCTTGTAGGCGTTGAAATAGCCGAACTGCCAGTTGGAACAGGAAACCACGCCAAGCCGGATAGGCGTCGTGCCAGAGGTGGCGGTCGTGCGTGTCATGCCTTCGGGCGAGGCCACATCGCCTGCGCTGGTCAGCGCGGTGAAGCGGTATGTGTAGCGGGTTGCCGGGCTAAGGCCCGCAACGTCCACTTTCACGCAAAAATCATGCGATGCCTCGGCGCTGGTCATGCCGGTAATGAGGGGTGTCTCGTTGTTATCGGCCGCGAACACATCAAAGCGCACAGGGATCGGGCCCGTGCCGGACTTCGGCGTGATGCGTGTCCAGAGGATCATCTTGGTTGGCAGCGGATCGCCGGATGCCACGCCATGGTCGAAGGAAACCTCGCCCTCATAGGCCGGCGCGGCGGGCGCCAATGCATTGGTGGCTGGCTTTGCGCACGCGGCAAGGCTAAGGGCTCCGGTGGCTGCGGCGCCAAGAAGGCCGCGTCGGGTAACTGCGCTCATGATATCCTCCAGTGAGTTCGGGCCGCTTGTAGGGCGCGACTACGACAACTGAATGACGCTTGGCGAACTCCGAGTCTATAAGGGTGCAAATGGAAAAGATTTCTCTCACTGCCAGCGCAACAGACGCCGGCCTGCGCCTCGACAGCTTCCTCGCCGACAAGGCCGGGTCCCTCTCGCGTTCACGCGCCAAGTCGCTGATCAAGGAGGGTGCCGTCATGATCAATGGCGTGCCGACTGACGATCCGCGCAAGGCCGTTGTCGAAGGCAGCACCTATACGCTGGCCCTGCCAGAGCCCATTCCCGCCGTCCCGCAGCCCGAGGATATCCCGCTCGAAATCCTGTTCGAGGACGAACACCTCATCATCATCAACAAGGCCTCCGGCATGGCCGTTCATCCTGCGCCCGGCAGCTGGGACGGGACGCTGGTCAATGCGCTCCTCTTCCATTGCGAGGGCCAGTTGCCCGGCATCGGCGGCGTCGAGCGGCCCGGCATCGTCCACCGCCTCGACAAGCTGACGACGGGCGTGATGGTCGCGGCCAAGACCGAAGCGGCCCATGTCGGTCTGTCCGCCCTCTTCGCCACCCATGATATCGAACGGTCCTACCTCGCCGTCACGCGCGGCGCGCCCCGGCCCTTGTCGGGCACAATTGACGAACCGATTGCCCGCGCCACCGGCGACCGCAAGAAAATGGCCGTCGTGCGCAATCCCGACGGGACGCACGGGCGTGAGGCGATCACGCATTACAAGGCGCTCGAAACATTCGGCCTGCGCGACAAGGGCACCGGCCTGCCGGCTGCGGCGCTCGTCAAATGCACGCTCGAGACAGGCCGCACGCACCAGATCCGCGTTCACATGAGCCATGTCGGCGCCAGCCTGATCGGCGATCCCGTCTATGGCCGGTCAAAAGGCGTCACCGCCTGGGGCTCAGGTGAGGATTTCGATACGGCGCGTGATGCGGCCCGCCGGTTTGAGCGTCAGGCCCTGCACGCGGCCGTTCTCGGCTTTGTCCACCCGATCACAGGCGAAGACCTCCACTTCGAGGCCCCGCTGCCTCAGGACATGACGGACCTCATCGCAGCCTTGCGTCTCTTGCCCAAGGACGATCACGATTAGGTCCGGCAAGGTCGGGGCTGTTGCCCCTGCCCTTACTGACCATTCGAGGTGACAGCCGCTTCTTCCGTTACAATCGGTTCAAACCGCAGTTTCCTGGCCTGTAGCGTGATCTTGCCGATCTTGTCGGTGTCGGCCTGGATCTTCACGGGCACTGTCGCGCCATTTTCCAGCGGCGCCAGCCACATGCGCAGCGGGCCATCAATGCCTGACAGGTTGTCCTTGTTGGACTCGCCCTTCTTGTAGCCGGCGACTTTTTCCATCGTCACATGACATTCGATGGCATTGCCCGACCAGGCATCGGTCTTGACCTGTTTCATGCCGGCATTCTTGAGGTGAAGGTAGGTCAGCTGGCGCCCGTCGAAGATGCGGATTGGCCCGCCGCAAGGGTCGGCGCCCGGTGCGCGGGGCTCCAATGCAAACGTGATCAGCGCCGTGATCGGGTCATTTGTCTTAAGCACCTGCTCGGTCGTTGCGGCCGGGTCGCCCAGGTTCCCGAATTCCGGCTGGGCCTTCATCGTGAAGCTGTCCGGCCCGATGGTCAGGTTGACGCGGCGGTTCTTCTTCCCGTCGCGGTTCTGCGAGACATAGGAATAGGTTTTCAGCGCATTGTCGCGCGTATAGCCGGACGCCTGCAGGACCATGTCATAATTGATGAACCAGTCGGCAATGCCGGTCACCTTGACCCGGGAATTGATCACGTAATTGTCGGGCTTCATGTCGACGGTAAAGCTCGCACGGCCCGTTGCCGGGATGAACAGCACATAGGCCTTGGCTTCCAGTTCATAGATCATGCGTGTCGGCGTTCCGGCCTTCACGCCCGCCAGCACTGTCGGCGCAGCTGAGCTGGCCGGCGCTGTATCAGCCACGGCAATGCCAGCCATTGCGAGGGCAAGGCCGGAAGCAAGCAAGTATGCGCGTTTCATCAGGTCGTATCCTTCGGATTAGGGCCCATCGCACTCTTATATAGGGGTGCAACACCAACAGCGCCTGAACAAGATTGCCCCTATAATGCCCCAATCAGGCATAGGGTTGCAGTCAAGATTCATGACAGGCCATGACATGGGGCTGCAAAACTCTTGCCTGGCATGTGGCTTCGGAGTTGACACAGGCCCCTCCTACTGTGTAACGACGCGCCTTCGAGACAACCCTGAACATGCAATCGGAGCGAGGCCCATGTCCCGCGAATGTGAACTTACCGGCACCAAGCCGATCGTTGGCCACCTGGTGAGCCACTCCCAGGTGAAAACCAAGCGCCGGTTCCTGCCGAACCTGATCGACGTGACGCTTCATTCCGAAGCCCTCGACCAGAAATTCAAGATGCGTATCGCGGCGAAAGCCCTGCGCTCCGTCGACAAGCTCGGCGGCCTTGACGGTTTCCTGGCCAAGGCAAAGGACGACAAGCTTTCGTCCAAGGCCCTCAAGATCAAGCGCGACATTGCCAAGAAGGCTGTTGCTGCTGCCGCCTGATCGCTCCTGGCGACCGGCAAACTGAAAAACGCGCTCCTTCGGGGGCGCGTTTTTGTTTGTCCGGAAGTCTGGAAGCTGAAACAGGCCGCGCGCCCCGGCGAGCAAAATTGTAAAACATGTTGGACATTTCCCCGGACCATCGCTATGTAAAACATATCTTACATGGCTGGGAAAGGACAAGCACATGTCATGGACTGAAATCCGCGCCCTCGGGTCGCTTATCATCGCCACATGGGCCCTCTGGTTCCTGCAGATGCGGTTCCTTGATGGCGGGCAGGTCGTGGACCTGCCGCCCGAGCGCATGTTCAGCACATATCTCTCCGTCATCGTCGTGACGATCATTGGCGAAATTCTCGTGACAATCGGCATTTCGATTGTCGGCGTCGTCCTGAATAGCGGGACGGTCGAAAGCGCGGACTTTGAGGACGAGCGGGACAAGCAGATTGAGCGACGCGCCGGGATTATTTCATACTGGTTCCTGATCGTGGTCGTGAACATACTCGCGCTTCGGCTCATCCAGCAGGAAATCTATACGAGCTCGGTCTTCGCGCCGCTCGCGATTGCATCGACCAGCGGCATCGTCTTCACGCTTCTGGCCGTGCTGTTTGCCGCCCATATCGTGAAGATGGCCGCCAAACTTATCCTCTACAGGGTATAGGTCATGGCCAAGGGCAAGGTCCGAAACCGCATCAGGGAGTTGCGCGCCGAGACGGGCGGCATGACCCAGTCGCAACTCGCTGAAGCCGCCGGGGCCACGCGCCAGACCATCATCGCTATCGAGCAGGAGAAGTATGCGCCGTCGCTTGAGCTTGCCTTTCGCATATCGCTTGCGTTCGGCGTGCCATTCGAGGCGGTCTTTTCGTTCGAACCTTGACTTCCCGTAATGCGCGCCGTCTGCTCGGTCATCTTCAGACCTGACCGGAAGGCTGCCATCCATGCGCACCCCCTGCCTCGCCCTTTTCGCCCTCCTGCTCACCGCATGCGGCGGAAATGCACCGCCAGCGCCTGAAACACCTTCGGCCGCAAAAGTCACCGTCATCACTGGCGGCACGATCTATACGGGCAATCCGGACCAGCCGACGGTCGAAGCCGTTGTCGTCGGCGCGGACGGGCGCATCACGGCGACCGTTCCGCCAACCTCTGCCGACTGGAGCGACGATGAAGTCACACTCATCGACCTCAAGGGCGGGGTCATGTTCCCCGGCTTTACCGATGCGCACGTTCACCTGCTGGGCGTTGGCCAGCGCGAACTGACCCTGAACCTTGAAGGCACCGCGTCCGTCGCCGAGCTCGTCAGCCGCGTCGAAGCGGAAGTGACCGACAAGGCGCCCGGTTCCGTCGTGTTCGGTCGCGGCTGGATCGAAACCGGCTGGCCTGAGGCGCGTATGCCCATGGCGTCGGACCTCGATCCTGTCAGTCCGGACCACAAGGTCATCCTGCAACGTTCCGATGGCCACGCCATGGTTGTGAACGCCGCTGCGCTTGCCGCCGCAGGGATCACGAAGGACACGCCCGATCCTGAAGGCGGCCGCATTGAGCGCACTGAAGACGGCACGCCAAATGGCCTCCTCATCGACAACGCGATGAATCTCGTCGCGCCGCTGATAGTTGCGCCGGATGCCGAGGGCCTGAAGACGGCGCTTGAAACTGGCGCAAAGCTTTATGCGTCGCGCGGGTGGACGGGAGGTCACAATATGAGCGTCGCGCCCGAACAGATCCCCCTGATGGAAGAACTGGACCAGGCGGGCCGCCTGCCGATCCGGCTCTACAATGCGCTCGATGTTGAAGGCTTTGACATTGCCGCAGGCCGCCAGATGGAAACCGACACGATCACCAACCGCGCCGTGAAGATCTACATGGATGGCGCCCTCGGCAGCCGCGGCGCCCTGCTGATCGAACCCTATAGCGACCGCCCGGATACGTCTGGCCTCGCCCTGATGAGCCCGGAAGACCTCGCGGCGATCATGGCCCGCGCGGATGCCGCCAATGTCCAGCTCGCCATGCATGCGATCGGCGACCTGGCCGATCGGCGCATCCTCGAAGCGGTCGAGGCGGGCGGCTATGATGCGTCCCATCGCTGGCGCATCGAACACGCGCAGAACTTCGCTTTGGCGGACATACCCCGCGTCGGCGCAGATGGCCTGGTGGCCTCGATGCAGCCCTCCCATGCCATTGGCGACCTTTTCTTTGCGCCCTCGCGCCTCGGCATGGACCGCCTTGCCGGCGCCTATGCCTGGCGCAGTCTCTGGGATAGCGGCGCAGTGGTGGCTGGCGGGTCCGACGCGCCCGTCGAGGTTGGATCGCCGCTGATCGAGTTCTACGCTGCCGTCTCCCGCAAGAGCCTCAAGGGTGAATCCGCCGAAGGCTGGCACCCGGAACAGGCCCTGACACGGGAAGAGGCGCTTGCCCTCTTCACATCAAACGCTGCCTATGCCGCCTTCGAGGAAGACGATCTCGGCACGATCGAGCCCGGCAAGCTCGCCGATTTTACCGTCTTCGACCGCGACCTGATGACCGTGCCGGAAGCGGAAATCCTTCAGGCCAAACCGCTGATGACCATGGTGGGCGGCGAAGTTGTCTGGACGGCGCTGAACTAGGCGTCTGGAAAGTTCCGCTCCCAGAAGGGCTGAAGCGCTTCAAGTGCCTTGGCCCTATTGGCAATTGCATCGAGTTTCGGCGCGTTGGCCGAAAACCATGCCTGGCGCGGTGTCCAGTGCACCATTACGCCGACATAGAGGTCAAGCGCCGAAAACCGCTCGCCGAGAAACCAGGGCGCGCCTGCGACCTCTTCAACAATATGCCACAACCGCTCACGATAGGCCGCGACTGCAGCCTTGAAAGGCGCCTGCGCCGCCTCAACGCTGACAAAGCGGGACGGGTCATCCACATAGGTAAAGGTCGGATAGATATTGGCCACGAGGTAAATCAGCCATCGCAGGAAAGCGGCCTGTTCCGGCGCGCCATTGCCCGGCACAAGATCATCCCGGCCTGTATGCTGGGCGAGCCAGAGCGTGATCGCCGCGCTCTCTGTCATGATCTGCCCGTCGGGCAGAACCAGCGTCGGGATCTGCTTCAGCGGATTGACGTTTTCCAGCTTGGCGCGCGCTTCGGGTTCCTTGAACAGGTTGCCGACCTTCTCGAAACGGTAGTCCAGTCCGTAATGATCAAGCTGCGCCTCAACCAGCGCCGAGCCCCATCCGGGCGTGCCATAGAGTATGAAGCCTGCCATTTTTACAGCTACGGGCTCTCTTTCGATTTGGTCAAGTCCTTGCTCCAAACCTACCGGCGACATGAGTTTTCCCCTACGTCGCACTAGGCGTGTGCGCGTCGCGTGCTAGAACCTATACTGAAACGACACATCCTCCCCGACGAGACTGATATTTCATGACTGTAATGAGCGAAACCGATGCCCTTGAGGGCCTGAAGCCAACAGAAAAAGTCAACGTGAAGAAGGTCTTCGGCCTCGACACGGCCATGACCGTTCACGGCTTCAAAACCCGCACCGAATACGTGCCCGAGATCGATCCGTCCTACCGGTTCGACCCGCAAACGACCATGGCTGTTCTGGCCGGCTTCGAGCACAATCGCCGCGTCATGGTCCAAGGCTATCACGGCACAGGCAAGTCGACCCATATCGAGCAGATCGCTGCGCGCCTCAACTGGCCGATGATCCGGGTCAACCTCGACAGCCATGTCAGCCGGATCGACATGGTCGGCAAGGATGCCATTGTCCTCAAAGAGGGCAAGCAGATCACCGAATTCCGCGAAGGCATCCTGCCCTGGGCCCTTCAGCGCCCGGTCGCCATCTGTTTCGACGAATATGACGCCGGCCGCCCGGACGTGATGTTCGTGATCCAGCGCGTTCTGGAAGCGAGCGGCAAGCTCACACTGCTCGACCAGAACCGCGTCATCGCGCCGAACCCGTTTTTCCGTCTCTTCGCTACGACGAACACGGTCGGCCTCGGCGACACGACCGGCCTCTATCACGGCACGCAGCAGCTGAACCAGGGCCAGATGGACCGCTGGAGCATCGTCACGACGCTGAACTATCTTGAGCACGATGCTGAAGTCGAAATCGTGAAGACCAAGGCGACCGGCGTGGATGATGACACACTGTCCAAGATGGTTACGCTCGCTGATCTCACGCGGAACGCCTTCATGGCGGGCGATCTCTCCACCGTGATGAGCCCGCGGACCGTGATCACATGGGCTGAAAACTATGCGATCTTCCAGAATCTCGGCCATGCCTTCCGCATGACCTTCCTCAACAAGTGCGATGAACTCGAGCGGCCTCTCGTGGCCGAGATGTACCAGCGCTGCTTTGCCGAGGAACTGCCCGAGAGCGCACTGATGGTGAAGGTCGCCTGAGCGGAGACACCTGAATGACAACGACCAGCCTGACCCTTAAAAGCCATGACGGCTTTACCTTTGGTGCCGTGCGCATCGAAGCAAAAGGTGTACGCAAGGGTGGGCTGATTGTCGTACAGGAAATTTTCGGCATCAATTCCGACATGATCCGCGCTGGCGAGCGCTTCGCGGCTGAAGGCTACGAAGTGCTCCTGCCGTCCATGTTTGATCGTCAGAAGCCCGGCTTTGCCCGCGAAGACCATTCAGTCGAAGCCATGACTGAGGGGGCTGGTTATGCGCGGGCCAATGGCCTGGACGCGGCTATGGCCGATATTGGCGCCTGTGTTGATGCCCTGGAGCGCCCGGTCTTCATCACCGGCTTTTGCTATGGCGGATCGATTGCCTACCTGGCCGCCTGCCGGCTGAGGGGCATTGTTGCGGCTTCCGCCTATTATGGCAGCCTGTTGCCATCCTTCCAGACGGCGGAACCGAGATGTCCCGTCGCGGCCCATTTCGGCAGAAACGATCCGCACATCCCGATGGAAGGTGTTGAAGCCTTCGCGGCGGCCCGCAAGGATGTGCAGGTACACATCTACGACGCTGGCCACGGCTTTGCCCGGCAGGGGTATGATGATCATGATGCCGCCAGTGATGCCCTTGCCTTCAAACGCACGCTGGACCTGTTCTCAGACGCGGTGCAGTGATGGCAAAGGAAACAAGCCCGCAGGAACTCTTCAAGCAGGCCCTCGCCGCCACGACCAAGGCGATGAGCGCCGACCGCGAGGTCGAAGTCGGCTTTGGCAATGATGCCGGGTCAGATGCCGCGCGCATCGTGCTGCGCCCGCCGCCGGTCGAGGTGCCCGCGCCTGTGGCCGCCCGTATCCGCGGCGAGGCAGATGCCGTGGCGCTCCGCCGGGCCCACCATAATGAGGCCGCCCACCTCCAGCACCGTCCGCAGGGCGACCTGCCGCGCCGCGTCTATGATGCTGCCGAACATGCGCGCATCGAAAGCCTCGGGGCCAACGCCATGCGCGGTACGGCCAATAATCTCGATGCCGTGCTGGAACATCGCAGCAAGTCCGGCGAATTCGCCATGGGCGCCGAAGAGCCCGAGGCGATCCTTGCGCCCGCGCTTGAATTCCTCCTGCGCGAAAAGCTGACAGGCCGCCCCCTCCCGGAAGGCGCGAAACGCGTGGCCGATGTCTGGCGCGAACGCGTCGAGGCCGATACAGGCGGCGCGCTCGACAAGCTGATTGGCCAGTTGCACGACCAGTCCGGTTTTGCCCGCACCATCCGCGAAATGATCCGCGACCTGACGGCAGGCGACCAGTCCGGCGACGAGTCGCAATCCGAGGACGAGCAGCAACAGGAAGAAAGCGAAGACGACCAGCAATCCCAGCAGGGCGAGCAGGACATGGAGTCCGAAGAGCCCATGGGTGCCTCTGCCGAGGAGATGGAAGCCGGCGACACCGAGGAAATGGACGGCGAGGAAACCAATGTCAGCGTCGATCAGGACGCCGACATGGAAGCCGATGACGAACCGGACGACAGCGATGACGGTTCCAAGCCGTTGCGTCCCAACTTCCGTGACGGCGACGAGCGCGACCGCTTCAACTATCAGGTCTTCACGCGCGCCCATGATGAAGTGGCGCAGGCCCCCGATCTTTGCGACCCGGAAGAACTGACCCGGCTGCGTGCCTATCTCGATCACCAGCTTCAGGGCCTTCAGGGCGCCGTGTCGAAACTGGCCAACAAGCTGCAGCGCCGCCTCATGGCGCAGCAGAACCGCTCGTGGAGCTTTGACCTTGAAGAGGGCGTGCTGGATACGGCCCGTCTCACGCGTGTCATCACCGATCCGACAGCGCCGCTCAGCTTCAAGCAGGAAGACGACAGCAATTTCCGCGACACGGTCGTCACGCTCCTGCTCGACAATTCCGGCTCCATGCGGGGTCGCCCGATCATGGTCGCGGCCCTCTGCGCTGACATCCTTGCCCGCACGCTTGAACGCTGCGGCGTGAAGACCGAGATTCTCGGCTTCACCACAAAGGCATGGAAGGGTGGCCTGTCGCGTGAGGACTGGGTGCGCGGCGGCAAGCCGAACGGCCCCGGCCGTCTCAACGATATTCGCCACATCGTCTACAAGCAGGCCGATGCCCCATGGCGCCGTGCCCGCAAGAACCTTGGCCTGATGATGCGCGAAGGCCTGCTGAAAGAGAATATCGACGGCGAGGCCCTGCTCTGGGCGCATGACCGCCTGCTCGCCCGCCCCGAACAGCGCAAGATCCTGATGGTGATTTCCGATGGTGCGCCGGTGGATGATTCCACGCTCAACGTGAACATCGGCAACTATCTGGAGCGCCACCTGCGCCAGGTCATCGACGAGATCGAGAATCGCAGCCCGATCGAACTCATCGCCATCGGCATCGGCCATGACGTGACGCGCTATTACAAGCGCGCCGTTACCATTGTTGACGCCGAACAGCTCGGCGGCGCGATGACCGAACAGCTCGCCAGCCTGTTTGACGAGAACGGCCCCAATCCGCAGGCCATGGCCATCCCGCCGCTGACGGAGCGTACGGTGCGCGGCGCCGTCTCCGGGGCCGCAAGCGGCGCGCCGAGTTATGGCGGCCGCAAGGTCGATCTTGGCCGCGACGTCAAAACCACGACGCTTCAGGCCGTGAAAGGCCCGAAACGCTAGGCAAAAGCCTGTCCCATATTTTTGCCTTCATGCTAGGGTTTGATGGGGCAAGTCAGGGGACGAAACGATGCTGCAAAAAATGATCCGCACGCCTGTAGCCAAGCTTGCCTGCGTGGCCCTCTTCGGCCTCATGGCTGCCTGTGCCTCCAAGCCGGAACCCGACCGCCTCGTCCTGCTTGGCGATGCGCAGGCTGCCGGGGACACCGCCGAACAGGTCGCCCAGGCCCGCGCCCTGCTCGCTGATCCTACTGTCACGGGCGACCTGCGCGCAGACCTTGGCGATATCCTCGCAGACGCCGGCCAAACCGAAGCCGCCCTCGTCGCGTATCGCCAGGTGCTGACCGAGGCGAGCGCCGCGACGCCGCCCGACTATGCCTACCAGATAGACCTGCGCGCCCGCATGGCCGAGATCGCCCTTGCTGCGGGCGACAAGCCGCGCGCCACCGAAGAACTGTCCGCCGCCATCAGGCAGGTCCGCATCCATCTCGGCGCAGACCATCCGCGCCTCGCCCCGCTCCTCGCCTTCGCCATCGAGAACGATCTCGATACAGCCCGCATCACTGAGATTACGGGCCTCAATGTCGGTGATGCGCTGGCCGAAAGCGTGGAGCGTGGCCGCGAGCGCACCTTTGCCGCCGCCTCGACCCGCGGCCGCGCCCTCGGCCCGGAACCGGACTTTGACCTCGTCCGCGTCTTCTTCGGCACCAACCGCGCCCCCACGATCAAGCGCGTCGCCATGGTTGACGGCAAGCCGGTCTTCGATCCCTATAAATACTATGGCGGCAAGCATGCCCCGCTCGCCACGGGCAGCGTCATGGTCTCCGTGCCGCGCAACCGCGCCGTCGGCGACATCCCCAAGCCCAGCATTTTCAGCTTCGACCGCCGGCCTGATCCCGCCAAACATGTCATCCTCGGTGACATGCAGGTGGACGCGACCATGGCTGAATTCCTCGCCAATGTGCGCATCTCGCTCGCCCGCTCGCAGCGCCGCGAGATTTTCATCTTCATCCATGGCTACAATAATGATTTCCCGACAGCGGTTGAGCGCACCGCCCAGCTCGCCGTAGACCTCGAAATCGACGGTGCACCCGTCCTCTACTCATGGCCTTCGGCCGGCAGCGTCTTCGGCTACAAGGCCGACCGCGCCCAGATCACGCAGGCCACGATCGACGACCTCGAACATTTCCTCCACGTCCTCACCGAGCAGACCGGCGCGGAGCGCGTCAATATCGTCGCCCATTCCATGGGCAATGAATTCCTCGTCCGTGCCCTGCAGGAAATGGCCGACGACGAGCGCGCCGTGCCCTCGCCCTTCGATCAGGTCGTCTTCGCCTCGCCCGATGTCGACGCCGATGACTTCATCGAGATGATGAACCGCGTCCATGGCCTCGCCAGGGACATGACGCTCTATGCCAGCGCAAAGGACCGCGCCCTGCAGGCCTCCAGCCGCTTCAACAAATCCGGCCGCCGCGCAGGCGATGCGAGCGAGCCGGTCCTGCTCGCGGGCCTCAACACGGTCGACACGACACCGGGCTCAACGGGCGGCCTTGCGCTTGGCCATTCCGACATCTTTGGCGCCGCCTTCCCGGATTTCCAGGCCATCACATGGCTCAGCCTCGAGCCGGAGCAGCGCTGCGTCCTCGGCAAGCGCGAAGGCAAGACCGGCACGGCCTGGATCTTCGGCACGCCGCGGGCGGACTATTGCGACGCCGAAGACTTCGCCACCGCCATGACCGCCGTCCGCCGCCTCGGCCCGGACAAGGCGCTCACCGAACTCCAGTCCCGCGCCCTCTCCGGCATCGGCGACGCCGCCCGCTGGCAATCGGCCCTGCGAATTGTCGAGAGCCTGAACGAATAGGCCGGTTCATCCCGGCCGCTGTGCCACGGCCGCAAAGGCGGGTCTTATCTCGTTCAGGTACTTGATCGCCTTCTCGCGATGCTTAGTCGATTTCGCCTTCTTGGGCATGCGGCTCAGCCAGTGCTTGTTCGGGCCGATGGGTCTTTCCCGCGACAGGGCCAGCGTTGTCGGCAGCGGCTGGCGCGACATCACGTCGACATAGGTATCCAGTTCGGCCAGCGAGGTGAACACCAGCTCCACCCCGTCAATTTCCACCATCAGCACCGGCCAGCCTTCGCCCGGCACAGGCCCCGGCCTTGGCGGGTCGAACACGGTCGCCGTGTTCAAGCTCTGGCCGTCCAGCGGCGTGTGCACCCAATAGGTCATCACCGAAATCGGCGGCGTCTTCCAATAGGTAATCTGGTAGAACTTCACTTCCCGGCCCCTCGCTCCGGCACGCTATCTTGACGGGATAAATCTAGGCAGCGCGCCCGGCATGGCAAGAGTTGGCGCAAGTCGGGTTGGCGGCATCACTCCGCTTAACCAATCCTGCGCTTGCTACCAAAGAGAGCCTTGATGTATACTGAAAGTAGATATCCGGTGGTGAGGGATAGAGCTAATGCAAAATGAAGTCGAAATATCCGATCTCATATCGAAGTTGGCCAGTGGTATACGGCAGGCTGAGAAGACCTCTAGGCAGTCAGGAGAGAAGCCGACGATTGCGCTTTCTGCCTGCGAAATTGAACTCTATGTCGAGGCCCAAGTGGAAAGTGGCGGCGGAATAAAGTTTTGGGTAGTTAGCGCCGAAGCAAAAGGCGGGCTTAAGCGCTCTCACAAGATAAAGTTGACGTTCGGACCCGCAGGGCAACCGAGTGCATTCGTGTCTGCATCGCAGGGGGCTGCCCCGCCGATACCAGAAAAGGTGAATAGAGATCGGAAGTAGAACTAGCGAGGTGCCAATGGATGGCTAATCCTGAAACAGCTCGGTGGCTAAGGCAAAAGCTGAACGAAGATCGTGATTTCGTAATGAAATATGACCGTCAATGGGTCGCGGTCCGCTATAATGAAGTCATAGCGGCTCGTCATAATGTGCGCGAACTGATTACGCTCGTGTCCGAGATAAGTGGAATGGATGACCCTATCAAGGAGAAACCCGTTATAAGTTTTGTTACCGCTGGGATTTTACAGTAATGTCCCGAACTATCACATTCACTCATGACTATGACTGGCACAATCAACCAGGCGGCGCCGCTCACAACCGCCGACCTTACTCCGAAGTTGTGATTTTCGACCAGCCCATTTCGCTTCAGCTATCAGTATTTGCCATCGTAGATACCGGCGCGGATTGGCTCCAATTGCCTGAAGAAGCGCTTTATCAACTTGGCTACACATCTAGCGGAAGCACACCAGTGTTGGATGCTTCAATGTGCAATGTGCCGTTCAACATTTACAATGGGGTTGAGGTTGAAATAGAAGGACAATCGGTGACTTTAGACCATGTACTAGCCCGACCTGGAGTGCCTGCTTTGCTGGGCCGAGCCGCCTTTTTTACCGTATTTGAGCCGGGATTTGACAGGACTGGCTGGCTTTACAGATTTTAAGTCAGTTCTTCCCGAACTTCCGGTCCCGTCCCGCCAGCAGTCTCAACCGCAGCGCATTCAGCTTGATGAAGCCTTCCGCATCCTTCTGGTCATAGGCGCCGTGGTCGTCCTCGAAGGTCACGATCTTCTCCGAGTACAGAGAATAAGGCGATGAGCGGCCGATGAGATAGGCCTGGCCCTTGTAGAGCTTGATCGTCACGTCGCCGGTCACCCAGCGCTGCGAGTAATCGATGGCGGCCTGAAGCATCTCGCGCTCCGGGCTCCACCAGAAACCGTTATAGATCAGTTCGGCATATTTCGGCATCAGCTCGTCTTTCAGGTGGCTTGCGCCCCGGTCGAGTGTGGCCTGTTCGATGCCGCGGTGTGCCACCAGAAGGATCGTGCCGCCCGGCGTTTCATAGATGCCGCGCGACTTCATGCCCACGAACCGGTTTTCCAACAGGTCGAGCCGGCCGATGCCATGCTTCTTGCCATAGGCGTTCAGCGTGGTGAGGATCGTCGCCGGGCTCATTGCCTCGCCATTGATGGCGCACGCATCGCCCTTCTCGAAGCTGATCGTGATGACTTCCGGCGCGTCAGGTGCCGCTTCCGGGCTCACGGTGCGCATGTGCACGAATTCCGGGGCTTCCTCGGCCGGGTTCTCCAGAACCTTGCCCTCGGAGGAGGAGTGCAGCAGGTTTGCATCGACCGAGAAGGGCGCCTCGCCCTTCTTGTCCTTGGCGATTTCGATACCGTGGGATTCGGCAAATTTCATCAGGTCGGTGCGGGATTTGAAGTCCCAGTCGCGCCATGGCGCAATCACCTTGATGTCCGGGTTCAGGCCATAATAGCCGAGCTCGAAGCGCACCTGGTCATTGCCCTTGCCGGTCGCGCCATGACAGACGGCATCGGCGCCCACCATGTCGGCAATCTCGATCTGGCGCTTGGCGATCAGCGGACGGGCGATGCTTGTGCCCAGCAGGTAGACGCCTTCATACACGGCATTGGCGCGGAACATCGGGAACACGAAATCGCGCACGAATTCCTCGCGCACATCCTCGATAAAGATGTTTTCCGGCTTCACGCCGGCGGCCAGCGCCTTCTTGCGGGCCGGTTCCAGTTCCTCGCCCTGCCCCAGGTCCGCCGTGAAGGTCACCACCTCGGCGCCGAACTCGGTCTGCAGCCATTTCAGGATGATGGATGTGTCGAGGCCGCCGGAATAGGCGAGGACGACTTTCTTCGGGGCGGCTTTGGCCTTGGACATGCGCGTGCACCTTTATTGTGCGTGTTTTCAATGGGTGTTGCCTTAAGGACAGAAGCCCGTGATGACAAGCCGGGGGCAGGGCCATTTCCTATGGTTAAAGAAGCCCTAAGCGGCTATAAATGGCCAACACCGTTTCATACAGAGGCGCCTTTCGGGGCGTAAGACTGCCCGATGTTCACGAAGGATTTCACCAAGCCGGAACCGGTTCGCCCGATGATTCCGGAAAGCGTGCGCCAGACTGTGCGCGCCGCGCAGGATGCTGGCCGCCGCGCCGAGGAGCGCGCGAACATGAACATGCCGTTCCGCGCCCGTCTGCGTGCCCGCGATGCCGTGCGTCCGCAATCCACCCTCGCCATCATTTCCGGTATCCAGGCCAAGGCCGCCGACACGGCCAGGCCCGTAAAGCCATTGCATAGTCGCGGGCCTGTGCGCCCGCTGCGCGCCGTATCGACCAATCCTGGCCTCCTGCCGCATGGCCGTAATGGCAAGGGTGGCGGGCAGGACGATGACGATACGGGCAGTCGCCTGGCCGATATTTCCCAGCTCGCCTTTGCCGGCCTTGCCGTTCTCGGCCTCGCCGGCCTCTCCGTCATGGCCGCCGACAGCGCCCTGCATAATGGCGACCCTGAGTCCGGATCGGAAGCCGATCCCCTGCGCATGGCGGACGTCGATCCGGTTGTCGCACCCAGCGCCGCCTCGTCCATCGCCATGGCTGAGGCGTCGACCCCTGTCGGCACCGCGCCGACCCCATGGTTCAATTATCAGGGCGTCGCGGACCAGCTTGCCGCCCGCAAGGCCGCCTTTGAGACCGCGCAACGTGAAGCCGCAACCGCCGAGGCTGAGAAGGCCCGCATCGAAGCGGCCAATGCGATTGCCGATGCCGAGGCCCAGCGCCTCGCCGAAGCAGCCCAGCAGGATGCCGCCACCGAACGCGCCCGCGCCGCCGCTGCCGAGCTGGAGAAGACCCGTCTGGCCGAGGCTGAAGCCGCCCGCGTCGCCGAGGCAGATGCCCAGCGCCAGGCCGCGCTCGAAGCCGAACAGGCTGCCGCCGCTGAGGTAGAGGCCAAACGCCTCGCCGAGATCGAAGCCCGCCGCGTCGCCCAGGCCGAAGCCGAAGCGCAGCGCGTCGCCGATCTCAAGGCCAAGCAGGCCGCAGATGCCGAAGCCAAACGCCTGGCCGATGCCGCCGCCGAGCAGAAACGCCTCGCGGCCGTGGCCTCCGAAAACCAGAAAAAGCGTCTTGCCGCTGCCGAGGCTGAAGAGCGTCGCCTCGCCGCCCTGAACGCGAGCGCGGCCATTCCCGCCTCTGTCGCCGTCAAGCCATCGGCAACGCCAAAAGCGTCGGTCCAGATGGTCGCCTATTCAGGCCCGATCCCGGCGGCGGCCACGCTCAAACCCGATATGCGCCCCACTTTGGTCGCTGCTGCCCCACTAACGGTCACGGAACGGTCCGTGAATACCCCGGCCTATACCCAGTCTGCCCCCAAAGTGCGCCCCTTCGCGGCCGCTGAAGCCCTGCCAAGTCCCCGCAATGTCGATGAATTCGTGGCTGAACGTGTCTCGCTGACCGCTGCCGAAGCGCTTGATCCGACGCTACTCAACACACTGCGCCATGACTTCCTCCGCATGGTCGAAACCGAGGCAGATGGCGCTACCCGGATCCTCGCCACGCCCGATGGCCGAAAGCTCGAGATCCGTATTGAACGCTCCACAACGCGCGAAGCCAGCAAGCCCACCGTGCGCCCGCTCAATTATACCGGCCAAGCGACCGATTCCGTTGTCCGCTATGTCGCCGATGTCATGCCGATGAAAGTATCCGTCACCTGTCGCGACCTGGCCTATTCATTCCCGGGGCAGGAGCGCGGACGCTTTGCCGCGTGCGAGGCCCCAACCGGCGGCTGGGTGCTCGGCCGTGCCTCGGACGCGGGCGCCTGAGGTCAGGACTGATTCTGTAGCTGCCGCTGCACTTTGCGCGTGAGATGCTTCTCGATCACGCGCACATTCTTGGTATTCGATTTGAAGAAAAAGTCGAACGCATCGCCAACGACCGGGATCGCCCCGAGCGTCGTATCGAACAGCAGGTTCCAGCCAATATGGGCCAGGGCGATCGGATGCAGCTTCAGCCGCGCTGCCGTGTAAAGCGCATAGGTTCCCGCCAGTCCTGTCGCGACGTCCCCCGCCACAGGCACCAGTCCCAGCACTGAATCCAGCCCGAACCTGATGCCCATCAGCGAGAAACGCGAATCCAGCACGCGCGCAAACATCTTGAGATGGCGCATCTCGTCCTCGAACGTGCGCCCGTTCCCCAGCTCCACGTTCAGGAGTTCGCTATCCGGAGTGCGATCCTTGCCCATTATCCCCCCCTCATGCGCCCTTATTGCTGCGCAAGTGCACCCAGAATTGAAACAAGGCTGATGATGGTCCGCGTGTCTTCATCGACCAGCAGCACATCATCATCGACGCGTGAATAGTAATATCCCGGCGGCGGCGCTTTCAGGTCATAGCGGTCATAATCGCGGAACCGGTCATATTCACGCGGCAGGTGGCCGCCAATGTCATATTTCTTGGCCTGTCCCGGCGGGATACAGCCTTTCTTGGCAAGTCCTGGCGGGCACGCCTTCGGTCCGCCATGTGCACCGGGATCGGCCAGCGCGACGGGGCTCAGGGCTGCCGAAAGGGCAAGGATGGCGAGGGTTCTGGTAAGCATGGAATATCCTTCTTTCCAGCCAAACGCGAGCGGACCGGCCGGGTTCCGTTGCACGGGCCGTTGCGTGCTTTCCCAAAGCCTGCTGAAACCGCCGCATGATCGACACGCATGTCTACAAACTACTAAGCCAGTCTGATTGGGAAGCCGCCAAGGCATCTGGCGTTACGGCTGTCCCGCTGGACGCGGCAGACGGCTATGTTCACCTTTCAGGCATCGCGACCGTCGCGGAGACGGCCCGGCTCTATTATTCAGGCCGGCCGGTCGTGCATCTCCTTGAGTTCGCCGTGGCAGACCTGCCGCCCCTGGAATGGGAACCGAGCCGGGGTGGCACACTGTTTCCGCATCTCTACGGCGACCTGCCTATCGCCCAAGCGTCTCGCCAATGGCAGCTCGGCCCGGATGCGGATGGTGCGCCGATCATGCCGGAGGATCTCTAGATGGGACTGACTGATCTTGGCATTGCCGCTGTCAAACTCCTGCCGCCCGAAGCCGCCCATACGGCGACCATAAAGGCCCTCGAGAAGGGGCTTGGCGTGCCGCTCAAGGCGCCACAAGCTGATCCGATACTGGCGACCAAACTGCCGAAATCCGGCCTGACATTCGCCGCCCCTGTCGGGCTTGCAGCGGGCTTCGACAAGAATTGCGAAGTGCCCTCCGCCATGGCGCGCTTCGGCTTTGGCTTTATCGAATGCGGCACGGTCACGCCCCTGCCGCAGCCGGGCAATCCGAAGCCGCGCCTCTTCCGCCTGAGTGAAGACAAGGCCGTCATCAACCGTATGGGCTTCAATAATTTCGGCCTCGAATATTTCGTGCGGCGTCTGTCGAAATACCGCGCTGCGCCGCCCATCGGGGCCAATGTCGGCGCGAACAAGGAAAGCAGTGACAGGATCGCTGACTATGTGCGCGGCATCGAGGCGGTTGCACCCCATGCGGCCTATGTCACCGTCAATATTTCCTCGCCCAACACGCCAGGCCTGCGCGGCCTGCAGGACAAGGCTTCGCTGGAATCCCTGCTGACGGCCTGCGGCGCCGCTGACAGGGCCGGGAAACCCGTCTTCCTGAAGGTCGCCCCTGATCTCGATGCCGAGGCGATTGCCGATATTGTCGGTGTGGTTCGCAACCAAGGTGCATGGCTGTCGGGACTTATCGTCTCGAACACCACGCTTGCCCGGCCAAACAGCCTGACCAGCCGTGACAAGGCCGAGATGGGTGGCCTGTCCGGCGCCCCGCTCATGGCGCCTTCGACTGAAGTGTTGAAAGCCTTTGCCCGGGCGCTCAAAGGTGAATTTGACCTGATCGGTGCCGGCGGCATTGCCAGCGGCGCCGATGCCTATGCCAAGATCAAGGCGGGCGCCCATGCCGTGCAGCTTTATTCAGCAATGGTCTATGAGGGCCCCGGGCTTGTCAGCCGGGTCCATTCGGAACTGGCTGGCCTGTTGAAGGCCGACGGGTTCACGCGGCTGGAACACGCGGTCGGGAAAGACCTCTGAAAAGCCCCGGCACGAACCAGCCAAGCGCCACCGCGCGATAGAAATACATCATCAGGAAGGCGGTCCAGACACCCGCATTGCCCCAGATCGGCCGCAAGGCCATGTCCGTCGCCAGATAGAGGGCGGCAGATATAAGCCCGGCCGTGCGTAACGCCCTGCCCTGCGTTGTGCCGAGGAACAGCCCGTCCAGTTGCCAGGCCGCAACGCCGATGATTGGCACAGCGGCGCAGAAGGGCAGGAAGTCCAGTGCTGCCCGGCGTGCTTCCGGGTCGGCGATAAAGGCCCTGATCAGCCAGCCACCGCCGAGGAAATAGGTAAGGGCAAACAGGGCGCCGAAGCCGATTGCAAATTCCGATGTGAGGCGCATGGCCCGGCCAAGGCGCTGGCCATCACTGGCCCCATAGGCCTCGCCGGCTTCCTTCTCGGCGACGAAGGCAAAGCCATCGAGCACGAAGGCTGAGACGGTGATGAATTGCAGCAGGACTTCGTTGCCAGCCGTTGCCGCAGTGCCGATGAGCGTACCGGAGCGGACGAACCAGCCAAAGCTGAACACGAGGGCCAGCGTGCGGATCATGATGTCACGATTGGCCGAGAACAGGGCGGCAAGGCGTGCCTTGTCCAGCAGTCGGGCAGGCGCCTTGAAGCCGCCGCGCACGAGTACCAGGCCCAAGGCCAGCGCCGTCCATTCTGCGATGGCTGTCCCGGCGCCAATGCCTGTCGGCCCAAGGTCCAGCCCGGCCACGAACCAAATATCGAGGCCCACATTCACGCTGTTCATTACGATCTGTACCGCCAGCATCTGCCCGGTCTTTCCCGTGCCGATGAGCCAGCCGGTAATGCCCAATCCCATCAGGTAGGCGGGGGCGCCGAAGATGCGGGCGTTGAAATAGCCGGCGGCGAGGGCCTCGACATGCTCGGTGCCGGCAAAGGCGGCGAAGGTGAGCCAGCGGAGCAGGGGCGAGAGGAGGAAAAGCGCTGCCCCGATGGCGGCGCCAAGCATCAGCGCGCGCAGCAATGTGGCCCGCACTTCCGGCGCGTCGCCCCGGCCATTGGCCTGCGCCGAAAGGCCGGTCGTGGACATGCGCAGGAAGCCGAATCCCCAATAGATAAAGCTGTATGCGACGGCGGCGATGGCGACGGCGGCAAGATCTGCCTTGTCACCGAACCGGCCCATGGCGAACGTGTCGGCGATGCCTGTGGTCGCCGTTGCGGCCTGTGCCAGCACGATGGGAACGGCGAGGGAGAAGACCTTGCGGCGCGTCAGCATTGGCGGCCAGCCTAACCGAGGGCGTGGTAGAGCACGCGCGCTGCCGGGAGCGTCAGCAGGGCATAGAGGGGCCCCGTCAGGGCCAGTGCGGTGACAGCGAAGAGTGTTGAGCGGTTCTTCGCGGGGTATTCCGTGACCGTTCCGAGTCCGCTCAGCATCAAACCGCCGAGTGCAAGGCCGGCCAGCGTGTCGCTCGGCCAGTGGGCGCCGACATATATGCGCGACGCCCCGATGAGCAGGATGAGCAGCGTGAGACAGCTAACCGCCCACAAGCGCGGAGCGCCCTTGAACGTCATGAAGGCAAGGAGGGCCAGCCCGCCATAGATCAGGGTGGAATTGGTGGCGTGCCCGCTTGGGAAGCTGAAGGCTTCGACGCCGCCATAGAGATCCACCGTAGGCCGGGGCCGCGCGACCCAGGCCTTGATCAGGCGGACAATGATGGGCGTCAGCACGAAGGCCGCCGAATAGGCCGCCAAGGCGCGCCAGTTGCGATAGACGCCGAGGGCGACGAGGATCAAAGGCCCCATGAACCAGAGATACTTTGCGTCGCCGAAAGCGGAGACGAAGAGCATGACATTGGTCAGTGCCGGCGTGCGCCAGCCAGGCACCTGGTCGGTGAGGGTACGGTCGAAGGCGTCGATATCCCAGAGGCCCGCGATGCCCGATACGAGTAGCGCCAGGACAAGCGCGCAGAGCGCTGCGGGCACCGCAAGGGCGGTGCGCCGCAATCTGTGCCTAGACGGCGTCTCGGGCTCGGAAGACCTCTTCATCGAACTCTCCTTCCCACTTGGCAACCGCCGTTGCAACCGCGAGGTCGCCGGTGATGTTGGTCACCGTGCGCGCCATGTCGAGGATGCGGTCGAAGGGGAAGAGGAGGGCGATGATGAGCACGGTCTGGTCCGCTGACACGCCAACAACGCTGAGCGTGGTGGCGGCAAGGAACAGGCTGACCGAAGGAATGCCTGCCGTGCCGATCGACACGAGCGTCGCCATCAGGGCGATGGTAAAATACATGCTGAACGTCATCGGCAGGCCGAGCGCCTGGGCAGCGAAGAGGGCGATCAGGCCCTGATAGAGCGCCGTCCCGTCCATGTTGATGGTCGCGCCGAGCGGCAGGACCGAGGAGGCAATCGATTTGCTGATGCCGAGGTTCTGCGTGGCGCAGGACATGGTCATTGGCAGGGTGGCGTTGGACGACGAGGTCGAGAAGGCCACGGCCTGCGCATCGACGGCGCCCCTGAAGAAGTCGAACAGCGGCAGGCGCAGAATGACCTTCACGATGATGCCGAAGGTGAAAAGCATGTGCAGGGCGCAGGCGATATAGAGTGCCGCCGTCATCTTGCCGAGCACGGCGAGAATGGTGAGGCCCCGGTCGCCCATGACCCAGGCCATCAGCGCGAAGACGCCGATAGGCGCCGTTTCCATGACGATCAGTGTCAGTTTCATCATCGCTTCGGCGGCGCTGTTCATCACATTGGCCAGCGGTTTGCCGGCATCGCCCGAGACGAGAATGCCGATGCCGAACATGATGGCGAAGAAGATGATCGGCAGGACGTCGCCATTGGCCATGGCGGCCACCGGGTTGGTCGGGATAATCGACAGGATCGTGTTCATCAGCTGCTCGGCGACACTGCCGGGCTGCGGGTTGGCAGCCAGCTGGGCGCGCGTGTTTTCCAGGTCAGCCGGATTAACGGTGGTCGTATCGAACCCGGCGCCGGGCTGGATGATCGAGCCCATCAGCAGGCCGAAGGAGACCGCGATCAGCGTCGTACACATGTACATGGCAAGCGCGCGGCCACCGAGACTGCCGAGCTTCTTGGGGTCGCCCATGGCCAGCACGCCCGAAACAAGCGTGGTGAAGATGAGCGGGACGACCAGCATCTTGATCAGATTGATGAAGGCATCGCCAATGGGCTTGGCCCATGCGGTGACATTGGCGCCAGCGGCCTCTGCCCCCATGACCTGTCGCAGGATGAGGCCGGTGATCGCGCCCAGCGCCAGGCCGACCATCACCCGCTTCCACAAATCTATCTTGAACCACCAGCCCATTACGCCACTCCCATGTGTCATTCGAAGCCGGGACGGTAGGGGGGCTTTGCAGGGAAGGCAAATGCCGAGATCGCGATTTTGCCAGCTGTGGTGCAGACTGCCCGCGTAATGCCCATTGCCCTTTGATGGCCCCCGGCCCTATGTCTGCGCCGCATGAGCGCCGAGATGTCTCCCCTGCCAATTGATGATGTGCTGGATGAGGTCTGCGCGGCGCTGCGGGACGGCCATCGCCTCGTGCTCGCTGCGCCGCCGGGCGCCGGCAAGACGACGCGTGTGCCGCTGGCACTGGCCGGACTGACGGGCGGACCTGTCGTGATTGCTGGGCGCATCCTGCTCCTGGAACCGCGCCGTGTGGCCGCGCGCATGGCGGCGGTGCGGATGGCGCAGAGCCTTGGCGAGCCGCTGGGACAGACGGTCGGACTGACCACGCGGGTCGACCGGAAAGTCTCGGCCGCAACGCGTATCGAAGTGATCACCGACGGCCTCTTCACGCGGCGCATCCTGTCGGACCCTGAAATGAAGGGCGTCGGCGCGGTCATCTTCGACGAATTCCACGAGCGGCGCCTCAATGCCGATCTTGGTCTTGCGCTCGCGCTTGAGGCGCAGGGCGTTCTGGCCGAGGATCTGCGCATCCTCGTCATGTCAGCCACGCTGGATACAGGCCGCGTCGCCACCACGATTGATGCGCCCGTGATCGAGAGTGCCGGGCGCCAGTTCGAGGTGGAGACGCGCTATCTCGGTCGCTCGACCGACCGGATCGAGGACCGGATGGCGGCGGCGGTTCGCCGCGCATTGCGGGAGGAGGAAGGCTCCATCCTTGCCTTCCTGCCGGGCGCGCGGGAGATATCGCGTGTGGCCGAGCGGCTGGAGGACCTGCCGGACGGCTGCCGTGTTGCTCCCCTCTTTGGCGCGCTGTCACCGGCTGAACAGGACGCGGCGGTTTCCCCTGCCCCGCCCGGTATCCGCAAGATTGTGCTGGCGACCGATATTGCGGAGAGCGCGCTGACGATTGAAGGCGTGACCGTGGTGATCGACAGCGGTCTCGCGCGCGTCGCGGAGGACGATGCAGGCGGCCTCGGTCAGCGCCTGACAACGGTGAAGGCGTCGCGCGCATCAGTCGATCAGCGCCGGGGCCGGGCGGGCCGTACCGCGCCCGGCGTCTGCTACCGGCTCTGGGACGAAGCGGCGACACGCGGCCTTGTCGCCGCGCCGCAGCCGGAAATTCTTGGCAGCGATCTGTCGGGCCTCGTGCTGGCCCTCGCTGAATGGGGCGAGCGCGATGCGGGAAATTTGACATGGATGGACGCGCCCCCGGCGGGCAAACTGAAGGCCGCGACCGACATGCTGACGCGGCTCGGCGCGCTGGATGATGCAGGGAGCCTGACGCCGCTTGGCGCGGAGATGGCCCGCTTGCCGCTGGCGCCGCGCCTCGCTGCACTTGTGGCCGGGGCCGGATCGCCCGGCGAGAGGGCGCTGGCGGCAGAGATTGCGGCGCTGGCGGGGGAACGCGGGATGGGCGGCAATGCGGCGGACATTCGCGAACGCCTCTCCCGGTTTCGGGCGGAGCGGTCGCCGCGCGCACGGACGGTGCAACAGCAGGCGAAGACATGGGGCAAGGGTGCGGCGCCTTCGGGCGATGTTGCGACCCTGCTCGCCAGGGCGTGGCCGGACCAGATTGCGCGGGCCCGGCCCGGCAGTGAGGGCGTTTACCTGATGGCCTCGGGCCGCGCGGCCATGCTGCCCGTGACGGACGCGCTGGCGAAGTCCGACTGGCTGGTGATTGCGGATCTTGGCGGCGCGAGCGGGCAGGCGCGGATCACGCTGGCCGCGCCGATCAGCGAGGCCGATGCGCTGGCCACAGGCGTCGCGACCGAGGAACGGGCGGACTTTGATCCGAAGACGGGCAAGTTTGCCGCGAGGCGCGTGCGCGCGCTGGGCGCCATCGTTCTTTCCGAAACGCCGCTGCCGAAGCCTGCGCCCGCCGTCGCCGCGCGGGCCATGATGGACGCCGTCATGGCAGAGGGCTTTGCGGCGATTGGCGCGGAAGATGTGGTCGAGGAGACGCTGGGGCGTTTGCGCGTGCTGGCGCAGGCCGGGCTGATCGAGGACGCAGACGGGTCGATTGAGAGTCTTCTGCGGAGCGCGGGCGACTGGCTGATGCCGCTCTTGAAGCGGCAGGGCGCGCAGGTGCCGGCGGCTGGAAAAGTGCGTGAGGCGCTGGTGGGCTCATTCGACTGGCAGGTGCAGGAGGCGCTGCGGCTGCACGCGCCGCTGTCGCTGACCCTGCCGTCGGGCCAGACGGCTTCGGTGGATTATGTGGACCCTCGGGCCCCGCTGGTGTCGGCGCGGGCGCAGGCCTTTTACGGGCTGGCGACGCATCCGGCGATTGCGTCCGGCCGCGTGCCGGTGACGGTGGAACTCCTGTCGCCGGGCATGAAGCCTGCGGCAACCACGCAGGACCTGCCGCGCTTCTGGGCCAATGGCTATCGCGACATGGCGAAGGACATGCGCGGGCGCTATCCCAAGCATGACTGGCCCGACGATCCGGCCAATGCGCGGGCGCATGAGGGGCGGACCAAGAAAAGGCTGTGAGCGGGAACCAATCCATGCATAAGGGATTGATTGGCGCTGCTGGAGAGTCTGATGAAAATTTCTGTCTATTTGTTCGCGCCGCTTTTGCTGACGGCCTGTGTGTCACGTCCGGTTCCGCCGGCTGAGCCCGTGACCGCCGAGATTGACGCGCCCGCACCTGATTGCAGCGCTGAATCCTTCTCCATCTATTTCGAGGAAGGCGCGACCGACCTTTCTGAAGAATCCGATGCCGTGATGGACGCCGTTGCAGCGTCCTACGCGCGCTGCGATCTCTACAAGATGGAGATCGAGGGCCATGCCGATGCGAGTGGCGATGCGGCAACCAATGAACTGATTTCAGCCAAGCGGGCCGATGCCGTGCTGGCGGCGCTCGAGACACGCGGTATCGATGCAGAGCGCGTGCACCTCGTGGCCTATGGCGAACAGGGCGCGATCAAGACCGGCGGCGTCGAAGCCCCGCTGAACCGCAAGACCGAAGTGCGCCTGATCCCCGGAAGCTGATAATTGGCTAGTGGGGGCGGGAAATGTCCGTGCCCCAGTTCATGCCCATCGACTTCTTCATCCAGTCGGAGAAGGTGGCGGGCTTTTCGAGCGATTTCGGGTCGAGTGTGCCGTAGGATACGAGCGGTCCGTCGCGACCTTCGAGACGAACGCCCTTTACGCGCTGTTCGCCCGACGACCAGTTGGACGAGCTTAGACCGGGATCGATCAGGAACATGACCTGCTCTCCGCCCGAACCGTCGAGATCACGGCCGAAAACCAGCCCGTAGACATTCTCGCGGCCCCAGAGGCCACGGCTTGCGGCCTGGCGCTTTCCGTCAAGCAGGACTTCATCCCAGAGAAGGTTGCGGCGCCATTGCAGGACATGCATGCGCTCGCCACTGATGATCTTGATATCAACATGGTGAAGCGAGAGGCGGACGATCTCGGCGTGCATGGCAGAATCCCTTCTTATCGCAAAACGATAATACCCGGTGAGGAAGGAGTCAACGGACCGTTCGTCAGAAAGGGCACGCCGCCTCAAATGCCAGCCAGTCCTGGCTCGCAGGATGGCGAAACCGCATGGACCTTGCGTGCAAGTGCAGCCTCCCGCTCGCGGCAAGGGCCTCGGGGTGGGCGTAGATATCGTCACCGAGGATCGGATGGCCGATGGCGGCAAGGTGCAGGCGCAGCTGGTGTGTACGGCCGGTCAGCGGGGTGAGGCTGAGGCGGGCGCCATGGGCATGGCTGGCAATCGCCTCGTAGCGCGTCTGGCTTGGCTTGCCATTGTCATGGTCGACTTTCTGGCGCGGGCGGTTCGGCCAGTCCTGGCCGAGCGGCAGGTCGATGAGACCGGCAGCCTGTTCGGGCATTCCCCAAACATCTGCAATATAGATCTTTTCCACCCCGCCCTTCTCGAACTGGATGGCGAGATGGCGCTGGGCGGCTTTTGACCGCGCAAAGACGAGCAGGCCGCTGGTCGACATGTCCAGCCGGTGGACCGTGAGCGCATCCGGATAGTCGACCTGTACGCGGGCGATGGCGCAATCGGCTTTCTCGGGCCCTCTACCGGGCACTGACAAGAGCTCGGCCGGCTTGTCGATGACGATCAGGTCCGGGTCCGTGTGGAGATAGCAGACCTTGCCTTGCGGCGGGGCGTAGAGGCTCACGCGCCGAGGCCCGGCAGGCTGAGACGGAAGACCGTGCCGTCCGGGCCCGTATCGGCCAGGACAAGACTGCCGCCCATTCCTTGCGCCAGCTCCCGCGCGATGACGAGGCCGAGGCCTGTGCCGCCGCGCCGCGCGCTGCCGGCGAAGGGCCGGAACAGGTTGTCGCGTGCTGATTCCGGTATGCCGGGGCCGTTGTCGGTGAATGCGAGTCCGTCCGGGCCCAGCGAGGCGACAATACGCGCCGGGCTGTCTGCGCGCGGCGCCATGGCCTCGGCTGCATTGCGCACGAGATTGCTCGCGATACGGTGCATATGGTCGGCGTCAGCCTGTATCTGCAGCCCAGCGGGCACATTGTTTTCCCAGACGACTTCCGGATGTGCGCCGAGCGCTTCCGCCGCCGCCTCGTCCAGCACGGCGCGCAGCATGACCGGTTCCATGCGCGGCGGTGTCGGTGTCGCCTTGCCATAGTCGAGCGTCTCGGTGGCCAATGTGATGGCGCGCTCAAGGGCGCGTTCAAGGCGCGGCGCAGCTTTCTGCACACGCGGGTCTTCGGAGCTGGCCAGCACATCCGAGACGAGCTGCGCCGAAGCGAGGGAATTGCGCAGGTCGTGATTGATCTTGGCGACCGCCGTGCCGAGTTCGGCGAGGTGGGTCTTGTTGCGGAAACTGGTGGCGACGGTTTCTTCCATGTCGGCGAGGGCGTTTTGTGCCCGGCCAATCTCGTCGCGCCGGCTCGTGGGCGGCAGGCGCCGCGACCAGGCACCCGGATCGTCCCGGAATTGCTCGGCGCTGAGCGTCACGCGTCGCATCGGGCGCACCACAAAAAGGTGGAGCATGACATAGATGATGCCGGCCGCCACGAGTGCGATCAGCAGTGACAGGCTGGCGACGCGTCTTGCATAGGCACTGATTGCCGCCTTCAGCGGCGCCTGCGGCACGACGATCTCCAGTACACGGCCGGGCGCCGATCCATCCGCCTGAATGACGAGAATGCGATCATCGGGCGCAAAAAAGGCGCCCATGGCCGCGAAGGACCGGCTCATCATGGTGGTGCCGCGCATGTCGATATTGTGGGTTTCGCCTTCGATAGGCTGCTGCGCCGGCAGCAACTGGAAGCGCATGTCGTCCTCGATTTCCGTGACGGCGAGGACTTCGGCGCTCATCAGGAGCTGGTCGGACAGTTCGTCAGACACATTGCGCGAGGGCGACGCATCAAGCGCGAGGGCCGCCGTTCGGGCAGCCTGGACGCGTTCATTCAGCCAGCTATTGCGAAAGCCGGAGGCGCTCGGCACGAAAATCAATGCCTCGACGAGCAGGATGGAGCCCAGCGTGAGGGCAAACAGACGAAAGGACAGGCTTTCGAACCAGCGCGAGAGCGCGGGTGCGGGCAGATCGCGTGCAAGGGCGGGCCGTTTATCGTCGCTCACCCAAGGTGAACTAGCTCACGGGATACGCTGGAGCAAGCCGACAAGACGCTTGGCAGTCTTGCCGAACAGCGCCTCGGTGAAGTGGGCAGAGGCCGCCCGCTTCACGATTTCCGACCGCGTCGGATAAGGCGAGATGAAATTGGTTAGATCCTGCACCTTCAACCCGTTCGACATGGCGACGGCGAGGATCTGGATAATATCCCCTGCCCCCTCGCCCACAATCGACGCGCCGACCAGTTTGCCCTTGCGGATGACCAGCTTGGCTTCGCCGAGCGTCTTGCCTTCGGCCACGGCGCGATCATTGTCGTGGAAAGGGAAGGATGAAGTCGCGATCGAGTCGCCATGCTGCTCGCGCGCTTCGGCTTCCATCAGGCCGATCTGGGCGACTTCGGGCGATGTATAGGTCACGGCGGGGATGGGCAGGCTGTCCGCCTTCGTGCGCTGCTTGAAGAAGGCCCGGCGCGAGAAGACTGACGCATGCCAGCCCGCGACATGGGTGAACTGCTCGCGTCCGGCAGCGTCGCCCAGCGCCCAGACACGCGAATTGCTGCCTGAGCGGAGATTGTCACCGACAACCACGCCCTTGCGGTCAAAATCGACCTTGCCGGCTTCGAGATCCAGCCCGTCGAGCATGGTGCGACGACCGACGGCGACGAGGAGGTGGCTGCCTTCGATCAGCTTTTCGGCGCCTTCATGTTCGGCATGGACCTTGATGCGTCCGCCTTCGCCCGACACGCGCACGGCCTTGTGGCCTTCCAGCACGGTCACGCCCTCTGCGCGCAGGGCGCCAAGGGCGACGGCGGCATGGTCAGGGTCCGACTTGCCGAGCGCCCGGCCCATTTCGATGATTGTTGTCTTCGCGCCCAGACGGGTGAAAGCCTGCGCCAGTTCCATGCCGATCGGCCCGCCGCCGAGGATGACAAGATGCTCCGGAAAGTCCGGCATCGAGAAAATGGTTTCGTTGGTCAGATAGGGTGTTGCGGCGAGACCTTCGATGGGCGGGATGAAGGCGGTTGAGCCGGTCGCGATGACAATGCGCCGGGCGCGGGTGCGGCTGGTCGCCGAAACAATCGTGTCCGGATCGGCAAAGCGCGCGGCCTCACGGATGACGGTGACGCCGAGGCCTTCGAACCGTTCCTGGCTGTCGACCGGTGCGATGGTTTCAATGACCTGGGAGACATAGGCCTTGACCGCTTCCCAATCAGTCGCCGGTGCACCGAGCGTCACGCCATACTTGCCGGCGTCGCGGGCCGACTGGGCCGCCTTGGCCACGCTGATCAGGGCCTTGGACGGGACGCAGCCATAGTTCAGGCAGTCGCCGCCCATCTCGCCTTTTTCATATAGCACGACCTTGAGGCCGAACATGGCCGCGCCGGCCGCAGCCGAGAGGCCGCCCGAACCGGCGCCAATGACGACGAGATCGGCCTTGTGATCCGTCACCTGAAGTTTTGTATCATGCATCTTAAAGGGCGCTTTCCAGCTTGGCGGCTTTTTTCGAGAAGAGTTTCTTGTAGGCGACGGGGATCAGCGACACGACGCCGAGCGCGACAACCGCCGGTATGAGGTTTTTGGCGACACTGGCAAAGTTCGGGTCTTCGCCTGCCGCAAACGTGGCGCTGAGCCCGGCGCCGATCCACGTATAGGCAATGACGCCGGGAATGATGCCGAGCGCTGTCGTAATCGCATAGTCGCGGTATTTCGCGCCGAGAATGGCCGGGGCGATATTGGCCACCGGGAACGGGACGACCGGCAGGAAGCGCAGCGCGAACATGTAGGAGAGCGCATCTTCCTGGAAGCCGCGCTCCATCTTCTTGACGAAGGGCCCGGCGCGCTCGCGCAGGGCAGCGCCGACGGATGTGCGCGCGGCGAAGAACAGGAGGCTCGCGCCCAGTGTCGCCCCGACAACGGTCACCGGCGTGCCGCCATAGAGGCCGAACAGGAAACCGCCCGCAATCGTTATCCAGAGCGCCCCCGGCAGCATGAACAGGGTCGCGGCGGCATAGATGAGAATGTAGGCAGCGACTGCCAGGAAGAGATGCTCACTCACAAAGCTGCGCAGCGCATCCTGTTGTGTGCGGAGCGTGTCGAGCGAGAGATAGTCGAACAGGCCAAACACCCAGGCCGCGATGATGCCTGCCGCGATGACGTAAAGCGGCCAGAGGCGGATGGCGAGCGGGGTGGGCTTGTCGGCTTGGGGCTCATTCTGTGTCATTGAGGGACCAGTCATAGGTGTAGGAGCGGATCTTCGGATTGGCGCTGATCTGCTGGGCGAGGCCTTTATCGGCATATTTGAGCAAATGGTCGATGACGCCCTGTCGGGAATCGCCGAAATCGGCTTTGAACCAGTCATAGATCGTCGAGAGGATGAGGCCTCCGTCAGTGACGGTCACGCCGCGCGGATCGTTGACATAGGCGCGGGCGGCCGCGTCGAGGTCACCGTCGAGCGTCGCTGGTTCCCAGGCATTGTCTCTCAGGTTGGGGCAGCTGATGGCGGCGCAATTGATGGCGTAATGCACGCGCGGGTCGTGGAAGGTCGGGCGCAGGATCTTGTGCTCGATATCGTCGAGCGAGACCTCGCGACCGCCGACCATGACTTTGACCTTTTTCCACGGACCGCCGAACAGGTAGCCATCCTTGATCGAGCCGACGGGATACTTGCTGACGATATAGCGCACAGTGACGGCGTTATAGAGATTGGCCCAGGCGGCAAAGGCGGCCTTGTTGTCGCCCGACAGGTCCATGGTCTCGAAACCGGCAATATAGGCATCCAGTGCGGCGCGATCCGCCGCGCTGGCTTTCAGGGCGCCATAGTCGAACCGGTTCACGCCGTCGGGCGAGGTGTGCACATATTTCGACAGGAGCGCTGTCCATGGGGCGTGCTGGGCCTTCGCCATCACTGTATCTCTCGTAATCCCCGCCTCGGATTCCCTGGCCATTGCGGGCAGCGCAAGCGGCATCGTAATCAGGAGGGCGGCAAGCAGGGCGCGGGCGGGTTGCATGGGACGTCGGTTCCTCGGGATGGAAGCCCGAACCTATATCCTATCACCGGATGACATGCCCGTAACGCTTGATTGGCGCGCGATCAAAGCCGCGTGATCGCCAACAGCGCTACTTGCTGCCCCCGGCCGACTCGCTGTCGAGCTCCATCCAGTCCTGCGGCGGCAGGTTATAGGCCATGTCCATGACCTCGAACTCGATGCCGACCGGCTTGCGCGAGCTGGAATTCCAGAGCGCCACGACGCCCGTGTCGCGCTCGGGATCGAACAGGATCATAGACCGGTAGCCTTCAACGGCGCCGCGATGGCCAACGACGCGGTGGCCGGTGTCGCCATATTTATAGACGCGCCAGCCAAGGGCATAGCGGGCATCCTTCATATGACCCTTGTAGCGTCGTGTGAGGCCCGATTGTTCGCGGCTCGTATAGATGCGCGGTGTTTGCAGCATGGCGAGGGCCGTGTCGCTCAGCACGTCCGGCACGAGGCCCATTTGCGCGCGCGCATAGAGCGCAAGGTCGCGGACCGAGCCATTCACGCCGCCAGCGGCGGGCACGCGGTAATAATCGTCATTCACGATCTTCTCGCGCGGTGGGCCAGCCTCCTTGGACCGTTTCACATAAGGCCTGGCCCAGGAGTCCGAGCCTTGCAGGCCGGCCCGTCCAATGCTGGCCGTTGCCATGCCGAGCGGCCGGAAGATCGAGGCCTCGACCGTATCGGCGTAGGAAGACTTGGTGACCTGCTCGATCACTTCCGACACGGTATCGAAGGCGACATTCTGGTAGCTGTGGCATTCGCCGATGGCGCAGATATTCTTCAGGCCGCGCAGGCTTTCCCGGATTTCGACGGGGTCGCGGCCATCTTCCAGCGTCGTATCATAGGCATTGGAGACAATGCCGAGCCGGTGGGAAAGTACATCCTCAAGCGTTGCCCGAGTTTCGCCACCGCCAGGCAGCCGCAGCGATGTCTTGAACTTCGAGACCGTGTCGGTGAGGTTCAGCTTGGCCTGCTCCGCGAGGATCGCCACTTCGCTGGCGGCAACACCCTTGGAGAGCGAGGCCCAGCGGAACACGGTCGTGTCGGTCACAGGCGCGCCGCCGATCTCGGTAAAGCCATAGCCCTTGGCGAAGCGGATTTCGCCATTCTCGATAACGGCAACCGAAAGACCGACGATCTCCTCGTCGGCGGCGAGGCGTTTCAGGCGCTGGTCGAGACGGTCATAGTCGATAGCCTGGGCCAGGGCGGCTGGCACGGCAATGGCGGCGGCGAGGCACAGGATGACAGGGCGCAGGAAACGCATGAATATCCCTTGATTCTAGCTGCCCGCCCGTGGCGAGTGTGAGCCAGATCGGCTGGCCATGTAAAGAGTCCCGTGCAAAGACATGGCAGTCATGGGCCGTTGCGGGCCTCCGGTGCGCAGAATCTGGCCCGGATACTGCCCGCCTGCCTTGACCTTCCCGCCTGTGGCCTGTATGGGCCCCTCTTTCCGAGACACATCAGCCTTAGAGCAGACCCATGAAACGTACATTCCAGCCGAGCAACCTGCGCCGCAAGCGTACCCATGGTTTCCGCCTTCGCATGGCCACCAAGAATGGCCGCAAGGTTCTGGCACGCCGTCGGGCAAAAGGCCGCAAGGAACTGTCCGCCTAGGCGAGACACGACCTTCCCGCTGCCTGAAAGGCCGGGAGCTGCCCATGCCGCAGGACAATCAAGACATTTCGATTGAGGTCGTTCGCCTAGCGAAGCGGCCTCAATTCCTGTTTGTGCGCAGTGGCCGGGCCGAACGGCGCAAATCCCTTGTCGTACAGGCGAGGCAGCGGACCGGCGAGGCCCCCGGCACTCATATCGGCGAAGGGTTTACCGCCACCAAGAAGGTCGGCAATTCGGTTGTCCGCAACCGCGCCAAGCGCCGTTTGCGGGAGGCCGCGCGGCTTCTGCTGCCCCGGTTTGGCAAGCCCGGAACCGACTATGTCTTCATTGCGCGGGACGCGACCGCTGACATTGGCTGGACGCGTTTGCTTGACGATATGGAAAGCGCGCTGATAAGCCTCGCCGCTGATTGACCGTGCCCCCTCGATTTGCGAGTTGGCGCCCATAAACCTCCGGGGCAAAATTCCATGGAAAAGCAAGACCAGCGCAATTTCCTGATCGCGATGGCACTGATGGTCGCCTTCGTTTTCGGGTACCAGAAGGTCTTCATGGAGCCGGCCCAGAAGCGCTATGAGGCCCAGCAGGCCGCGATCAAGGCTGAAGAGCAGCCCGAAGTGAGCGCCAGTGAACTCAGCAATGTGCCGGCGATTGCGGCGACCAAGACGGTCGAGGAAGCCATTTCCGGCCCCGGCCGTGTCAAGTTCGAGGCCGATTCGGTCGACGGCTCGATCCGCCTTGCCGGTTCGCGCATCGATGATCTCAGCCTGCGCAAACACTTCCTGACGGTCGAGAAGACGCAGGAAGTGCGCCTGTTCCGGCCGGAATCGGCTGAGTACGGCTATTTCGCCACCTATTACTGGGCAGATGGCAAGGCGCTGGTCGCCGGCCGCAATTCGCCCTGGGTGCAGGTTGGCGGGCGGGAGCTGACCCCGTCAACACCGATCACGCTGCGGCTTGAAACGGACGGCCTGACCATTGACCGCACGATCTCGGTCGACAAGGACTATATGTTCTCCTTCGAGGACACACTGATCAATACGGGCAGCAGCGAACGCGTTGT
Organism: Hyphomonas chukchiensis; assembly: GCF_000682695.1. Taxonomy (GTDB): domain Bacteria; phylum Pseudomonadota; class Alphaproteobacteria; order Caulobacterales; family Hyphomonadaceae; genus Hyphomonas; species Hyphomonas chukchiensis. Next base: position 63,980 of record NZ_AWFG01000014.1, read on the forward strand.
GCGCGCCATTGGCTCGGTCGAGCGTCACGGCGCCTACAAGGACTTCCTTGAAGTCACCGACCCCGGCTCGGCCACGGCCAGCAATCTTGCCCACCAGGGCCTGATGGGCGTTGTCGACGGCGAGCTGCGGATGAAGAAATACAAGCCGCTGCTGGAACTGAAGAAGATTGACGGCGAGACTGCCGAGGGCACGTTCCCGTCCAGCGAGGGCGGCTGGTGGGGCCTGACCGACAAATACTGGATGGGCGCGCTGGTGCCCCAGCAGGACCGTGAGTTCGACGCGTCGGTCAACAAGAAGGCCATCGCGACCGGCGGCCCGCTGGAAGTGCGCACCGAAAGCGACGCGATCACGCTGGCGCCGGGCGCGAGCCAGACCGTCCAGAACCGCATCTTTGCCGGCGCCAAGCGCTTCCAGGTATTGCAGGACTATCAGAACAAGGAAGGCATCCCGCGCATGGTCGATGCCATCGACTGGGGCTGGGCCTTCTTCCTGACGAAGCCCTTCTTCTATGTGCTGGAATACCTGGCCGGCGTGCTCGGCTCGTTCGGCTGGGCGATCCTGGCCTTCACGGTGCTCGTGAAGCTGCCGCTCGTGCCGCTTTTCAACACGAGCTACAAGTCCATGGCCAAGATGAAGAAGCTGCAGGAGCCGATGAAGGAGCTCAATGAGCGCTTCGCGGCCGACCCGCAGCGCAAGCAGCAGGAGATCATGAAGCTCTACAAGCAGGAAGGCGCCAACCCGCTCGGCGGCTGCCTCCCGCTCGTTGTCACGATCCCGGTCTTCTACGCGCTCTACAAGACGCTCTATGTGACGCTGGAAATGCGCCACACGCCCTTCCTGTTCCTGAAGGACCTTTCGGCGCCTGACCCTACGGCCATCGGCAACCTGTTCGGCCTGCTGCCCTGGGCGGCATCCGACATCAAGGCGATCCCGGTAATCGGCATGATCATCGGAATCGGCATCCTGCCGCTGCTCTATGGCGCGACGATGGCGAGCCTTCAGAGCCTGAACCCGGCGCCAACCGACCCGACGCAGAAAATGGTGATCCGCGCCATGCCGATCGTCTTCATGTTCGTGTTCGGCAGCTTTGCCGCCGGCCTCGTCCTCTACTGGGTCTGGAGCAATACGCTGTCCTTTGCGCAGCAGTATTTCATCATGCGCCGCAACGGGGTCGATACCGAGCTTGGCAAGACCATTTCGCGCTGGCTGGGCCGCGAGAAGAAACCGGCGGCCTGAACCATGGATTCCCGCCCCGTCCCGAGTGAAGACCAGATCGAAACCGGGCGGCTCCTGTTCGCCGGCCCTGTCGAATTCGTCATGGGCGTGGTCGACCTGAAAGGCCTGCCGCCAGCCGACCGCACGGAAGTTTGCTTTGCCGGCCGCTCCAATGTCGGCAAGTCGAGCCTCATCAATGCGCTGACCGGGCGTAACAAGCTGGCGCGGTCTTCGGCCGAGCCGGGCCGGACGCGCGAACTCAACTATTTCACCGTCGGCGAAGACCAGCTCTATCTGGTTGACCTTCCGGGCTTTGGCTATGCCAAGGTCAGCCGCACGCAGGCCGAGGCCTGGATGAAGCTGACGCGGTCCTACCTGCGCGGGCGTCCGTCCCTGCGCCGTGTTTTCCTGCTGGTCGATGCCCGCCGCGGCCTGATGGATACGGATGAAGAGGTCATGGCGATGCTGGACGGGTCAGCGGTGACCTACCAGATCCTGCTGACCAAGGTGGACAAGCTCAACAAGGGTGAAGTCGAGAAACTGGTGACGGAGATCGAGACCAAGCTGAAGAAGCATGGCGCGGCCCACCCGTTCGTGATGATGACCTCGTCCGAAAAGGGCTGGGGTATTCCCGAACTGCGCGCCGAGATCGCGCTGCTTTAGCGCTTGCGATCAATCCACGTGCGCAAGCAAGACCTGCCCCAGAAAACCTGCGTGGTTTGCAACCGTCCCTTCTCCTGGCGGAAGAAATGGGAGCGGTGCTGGTCAGAGGTAAAATACTGTTCCGACAAATGCCGCCGGAGCCGTTCCTGAGGAATGTGAGCTTTCCAGCCTAGTCTCGCCCCGGATGGTATGTCCGTGTGGCGTTGGCCACGACGTCTTCGTGCGTGAGATGGGCCTTGCGCCATTCTTCGGCGGCGAAGAGGGGTGCCTGGTCGGCATAGTGGGGGGATGACGTGTCCTTGATGGCGCTGCCATAGGGGCTGATGACGCGGGCGGTCTGGTGACCCTGACGGTCCCATTCGACGAGCGCGATCCATGTGTCACCGGCGGTCATGTGCAAAGTGCCGTCATCGCGCATGGCATCGGGATAGACGGCGCGCAGCGTGTCCGGGCCGCCGCTGATCGGCAGGCTGACATCGCCATGCGCGAGCCGGTTCACTTCGCCCCATTCCGGGTCGATGCGGCCATGGTGGACCATCAGCCACTCGACGGCTTCCCGGAAGGCGGTCTCAGGCTTGGGTGCGGGCTGGTGCGTGTACTTGGCGGTAATCTCGCGCAGCACGGTGAGGCCGCCGAGGGCGGCATAGCGGCTGTCGGCATTCATGTTCATGTCCCAAGCCGCGAGGCGCTTGGCGGCGTCCTCCATTTCCGGTTCCTGGCTCCAGTCGATGGCGACAACTTTCGCGATCAGGTCAGCCGCTTCCGATTGGGCCGAATAGACCGTGTCGAACTTGATGGCGAGAAGGTCCGGTTCGTTGATCGGGGTCTTGCCGTCGGTCAGTTCCATCATGCGCAGCGAGCGATTGGTCTGGTTGGTCTGCAGGCCCATGGACTGGGGGAAGTCCTCCGGCTTCAGATTATCCGGGCCATCGGTGGCGCTATAGGGCGTGTTGTTGGAGTTGTAGACGAGGCCTGAGACGGGATTGATCAGTTTCGGCACCTGGTCCCACGGTCGGTAGCCCTGCCAGATTAGGTCCGACCGGTCGCCCGGCATGTCGCCTGACCAGTCCCATGCATCATTGCGGGCGGGGTATTGGCCATTGTGGATGAAGGCAACGTTCGCGTCCTTGTCTGCATAGATGTAATTGATGCTGGGCAGGGCATTGAGCGACATGGCGGACAGGAAGCCGTCCATGTCCCCGGCCTTGTTGAGCCGGTAATATTGTTCGAGCTGGCGGATTTCGCCCATGCCGGCATAGCGCACGGCATAGGTGCCGTGCCTGGCCTCGATGACAGGGCCTTGCGCCGAGCGTTTCACCGGGCGCTTCACCTTGAGGGCAAAGGGGCCGAGCAGTTTGACGTGCAGCGTCACGGTGGCTTCGGCAAAGTCCACCCATTCGCCATCAAGCTTGTACTGATGCGGATTGTCCGGGTTGACGGTGAGCACATAGGTGTCGACCAGGTCCTGCGCGCTGACCGTATTGGCCCAGCCGAGATTGGGCGTGAAGCCGTGCAGGATGACTGGCGTGCCGGGGAAGAGGCCGCCGGTAATGTCGAGGCCCTCGTCGGACGTGAGCTGCGCTTCATACCAGGCGACAGGGCCGGTCAGCGGCTGGTGGGAATTGATGACGAGACGGGTGACATCATCGCCTGCGCGGCGGCCGGAGACGGCGATGCCGTTGGAGCCGCGCTCGGCCATCGTCTTCGGGCCAAGCAGGAAGGCCTTGCGACCGTCGGCGGGGTCCAGCGCGATGGCCTGCGTATAGTCATTGCCGAGGAGGTGCATGAAGGTCTCGTCGAGACCGTAGAAGAAGGGCGTCTTGAAGATGAAGCCCGCGACGACATCCTCGGCGGTGAAGGGAGCGAGGCCGCGCCAGGTCGCCTTGGGGTTTTCGGCGGCATAGAGATTGAGGCCGGCGGCATAGGCCTCGGCCATGGCTTTCACGTCGTCCGGCACGTCGGCCTTGTAGCGTAGGGCGACCGTGTCCCAGACGCCGAGCAGGGCAACGAGATAGTCGACCGGGGCGGCATCCTTGCCGCGATAATGGGCGAGCACACCGCGGCCGGCGGCAACGGTTTCCTGGATCGTTTCGAAATCATCCTCGGCATGGGCATAGGCAAGGCCGAAGGCGGCATCCGCGTCGCGGGCGCCATGGACATGCGGCACGCCGAATTCGTCACGGATCACCTCGGCGTCATAATCGGCCGCTGCAGCCGATAGTTCGGCGGCGGGCGGGTTGGCCGGCAGCGGATCCCACAGGAAGATGCCTGCGCCGATGAGGAGGATAACAAGGAGCGCGGCAACGCCCGCCAGAATGCGTTTCATCATGAATTTCCCCGCCTGCTTTGTCTTTTTACGGAGCCTAGCGGCTTGGCGCACAGATGTCGCGTGCGGAATGCGAGGGTTTCGCCGGGCCGAAAAGCGCCTTATGAGACTGGCGCAAGTGTTACACGATGAAGGACGGCGCGCCGCGCAATGACAGATACCGCTTCCCAGGCCCAGTTTACGGCAAAGACCCTGTCCGAGGCCCTGCCCTATATCCAGCGCTATGCCGGACAGACGATCGTGGTCAAATATGGCGGCCATGCCATGGTCGACCCGTCGCTGTCGGCCGGCTTTGCGCGCGATGTCGTCCTGCTGAAGGCGCTCGGCATCCACCCGGTTGTCGTGCATGGCGGCGGGCCGCAGATCGGCAACCTGCTGGAAAAGCTGGGCATTCGGTCGGAATTCAAGGGCGGCCTGCGCGTCACTGACGAAGAGACGATGGAAGTTGTCGAAATGGTCCTCTCCGGGCCGATCAACAAATCCATCGTGCGGGCGATCAATCAGGCGGGCGGCAAGGCCGTTGGCCTGTCGGGCTCTGACGGCAACCTGATTCGCGCGGAAAAGGCGACCAAGACCTCTAAAGACCCTGACAGCCATATCGAACAGGTGCTGGACCTCGGCTTTGTCGGCGAGCCGAGCGCTGTGGACACGACCGTGTTGCTGGCGATGCTGCGGGCGGATGCGAACCTGATCCCGGTCGTGGCGCCGGTTGGCGTTGGCGCCGATGGCGCACGCTACAATATCAATGCCGATACGGCCGCGGGCGCGCTGGCGGCGGCGCTGGGCGCGAGCCGTCTGCTGCTGCTGACCGATGTGGCCGGTGTGCTCGACAAGGAGAAGAAGCTGATGCGGGAAATCCCCGTGGCGGACATTCCGGGGCTGATCGCGGACGGCACAGCTGCAGGCGGTATGATTCCCAAGCTTGAAACTGCCGCACATTCCGTAAATCATGGTGTCGGGGCGGCTGTGATACTTGATGGGCGTGCGCCGCATGCCCTCCTTCTGGAGTTATTCACAGAACATGGCGCAGGTACGCTCGTTTCTTAAAATCCTCGGCCTGCTGGCCACTTTTTTCGGCTTCGGCCAGATCGCTGCGGCGCAGGACAGCACGGACGGCTGGTCGCTGTGCAATCGGACCAGCTATATCATCGAAGCCGCCATTGGCCGCCCGGAAGGCAAGGGCATCACGGTCGAGGGCTGGATCAAGCTGCAGCCGGGCAGCTGCAAGCTGGCGCTGCCCGGCCCGCTGGAACCGAAATTTCATTTCGTCTACGCGCGCACTTCATCGGCCCATCGGGGCGGCGTGCGCGAATGGGGCGGCAATACCGACCTCTGCGTCGATCCGACCGGAAGCTTCTCGCTGGAAAGCCCGCCCGAATGCGCCGCCATGGGGCTTGAGAGCCGGGGCTTCCGCGCCGTGGAGATTACCCGCCGCACGCGGTGGATGACGCCCTTCACCGAAATCGACAATTATGATGCCGAAAAGGCCCGCGCCGCCGGTATCCAGCGCCTGCTGGAAGAGGCAGGTGTCGTCTCCGGCGTGGTCGATGGCAATATCGGCCACAAGACGCGCGCGGCGATTGCCGAATTCCTGAAGAAGAACGGCCTGCCGGATACGACATCCGAAGCCGATCTCATCGATTTCCTGGAGCAGGTCGCCAAGGAGCGCGGCCGGGCCGTGGGCTTTACCGTGTGTAACCGCACCAAGAACCGCATCTGGAGCGCGATTGCGCGGCGCGGGTCTGAAGGCTGGGAGAGCAGGGGCTGGTGGATGCTGGAGGCAGGCGGCTGTTCGCGCGTCATCGACAGGCCGCTGAGCGGGCAGGAGCATTTCGTTTACGGCGAGATGGAAGATGGCGACACGATCCGCACGCTGGCCAAGGCCTCTGATGCCTTCTGCGTCGGCCGGTCCAAGTTTGCCATTATCGGGCGGGACGAGTGCGAGGCCTCGGCCTATCGCACGGCCCTGTTCCAGGCCGCGCCGCCACCGGTGGACCGCAAGCTGGTGTTTGAATTCTTCGAGCGTGACTTTGCAAAGGCGAGCCAGAATGAGCGATAAGCGCGCGGGCGTGCACATCGCGCCATTCGGCAGTTTCGGACATGTCCGTGACTGGGTGTTCGACCTCGACAATACGCTCTACCCGGCCGAATGCGACCTCTTCGCGGAGATCGATACGCGCATGACCGATTTTGTCTCGCGCCTGTTGAAGCTGCCGCCGGAAGAGGCTCGCAGGGTCCAGAAGAAATACTATGCGGACTATGGAACGACCCTGGCAGGCCTGATGGCAGTCCATGATATAGACCCATCGGACTTTCTGGGTCACGTCCACAAGATAGACCTGAGCCCCCTGCCCGACCTGCCGGATCTTCGCAGCGCGCTGGAGCGCCTGCCGGGCCGCAAGTTCGTCTATACGAACGGCTCACGCGGCCATGCCGAACAGGTGACCGACAAGATGGGCCTTACGCACCTTTTTGATGGCAGTTTCGGGATCGAGGATTCCGATTATGTGCCCAAGCCCAAAGCCGCCTCCTATGCCGCTTTCCAGAAACTCCACGGCGTCGATCCGCACGGGGCAATCTTCTTCGAGGATCTCGCCCGCAACCTGGCGCCGGCCAAGGACCTCGGTTTCACGACGGTGCTCGTCCATTCGGAAAAGGACTGGAGCCATGAGCCGATCGAGGCGCGTCCTGCCAGCCTCTCTGACGTTCTGGGGGATGACGGGCCGGATCACATCGACTATGTGACGGGCGACCTCGCCGCCTTTCTCGAAGCGGCACTTGAAACACTCTAAGCCTGCCGACCGGAGACTTTCCAATATGAGCCATGCCCTTGCCGACGTCATCGACCGCGCCTGGGAGCGCCGCGACGAACTTTCCACCGGAACGACCGGGGAAGTCCGCGAAGTCGTCGAGGCCGCGATCGACCTGCTGGACAAGGGCGAGGCACGCGTTGCCAGCAAGGAAGCCGATGGCAGCTGGACCGTGCACCAATGGCTGAAGAAAGCCGTGCTCCTGTCCTTCCGCCTCAACGCCAATGGCATCGTGCCGGGCGGCCCGGGGCCGGGCACCTGGTGGGACAAGGTGCCGTCGAAATTCGAAGGTTGGGGCGAAGCGGACTTTATCGAAGCCGGTTTCCGCGCCGTGCCGCCCTGCGCCGTGCGCCGGGGTGCCTTTATCGCGAAGAATGCCGTCCTGATGCCGTCCTACGTGAACATCGGCGCCTATGTCGGCGAAGGCACAATGATCGACACATGGGCCTCTGTGGGCTCGTGCGCGCAGGTTGGCGCCAATTGCCACATCTCGGCCGGCACCGGCATTGGCGGCGTCCTGGAGCCCCTGCAGGCCAACCCGACAATCATCGAGGACAATTGCTTCATCGGCGCGCGCTCGGAAGTGGTTGAAGGCGTTGTTGTGGGGGAGGGATCGGTGATCGCGATGGGCGTGTTCATCACGCAGTCGACAAAGATCGTGAACCGCCAGACCGGCGAGATCAGCTATGGCAAGGTACCGCCTTATTCGGTGGTCGTGCCCGGCACGCTGCCCGACAAGAATGGCGGGCCATCGCTAGCCTGCGCCGTGATCGTGAAAACGGTGGATGCCCAGACGCGGTCAAAGACCGGCGTCAACGAGCTGCTACGGGACTAGGCGGGCAGGGGCCCACTACCATTATCCATGGAGTTGTTTTTCGACGCCAGAAGCTGCTTGAGGGCAGTCTTCAGCTGGCGTGGCAGCGTAGGCTTGCGGCAGATCGGTGCCGATTGGTAACGCGAACGAAGAATGTCCTCAGCCGAATGACCTGTATTGAACAGGAACGGGATACCGCGTGCCGCCAGAATGTCGGCAACCGGGAACACGAGCTGTCCAGCCACATCAACGTCCAGAATTGCGGCATCCGCTTCAATGGATTCGGCGAGTTTCATGGCTGCCTGAATCGTGTGTGCGGACGCAACAGCTGCGCCGCCCATTTCGGCGACCATGTCTTCCAGATCCATTGCAATGAGGATCTCGTCTTCGACAATCAGGATTTGAGGCGGCTTGGTCATATGGGTCAAATGAACAGGTCCTCCTTTCGTTCCCAAATTCCTGCAGCGAATATACAATATGCTACCTGAATTAGTTAACATTCGCGTTAACAGCGAATGGCGTGGCTTCAGTCGAACATGACAACCTGCCGGGCAACTGAACCCTTGTTATCTTTAAGATTCTGAAGCGCTCCGGTCAATCCTTCCATGCCAATACGGTCAGAAACAAGATCGTCCAGATGGAGTTTGCCTTGCTGGTACAAGGTCACAAGTCGTGGGAAATCAATGCGGAAGCGGTTTGAACCCATGACGGCGCCCTGAAGGCGCTTTTCTGTAACAAGCAGTTCGATTCCGGGGATTTCGATGTTCACGCCGGGCGGGATCATGCCGATCACCGTCATCACGCCACGCGGGCGCATCATCATATAGCCCTGCTCGGCCGTCAGCTTCAGGCCGACGCATTCGAAGGCATAGTGAACGCCGCCATTGGTCAAAGCCTTCACCTGCTCGACCGGATCGCCATTTTTCGGGTTAACGAAGTCGGTCGCGCCGAACTTTTTCGCCATGGCGAGTTTTTCGTCCGACAGGTCGACGGCAATGATACGCGAGGCGCCGGCAATGGCCGCGCCATTGATCGTGGAGAGGCCGACGCCGCCGCAGCCCAGCACGGCCACGGTCGAGCCGGGCTCAACCTTTGCCGCATGGAAGACCGAGCCGACACCGGTGATGACGCCGCAGCCGATCAGGCAGGCGCGGTCCATCGGCATTTCCTTGTCGATGACGCAGAGCGTGTTCTCGTGGACGAGGATCTGCTCGGCGAAGGAGGAGAGGTTGAGGAACTGGGAGACCTTTTCCTTGCCGATCGACAGACGCGGCGCCTCGGTGGGGCCGCGCTTGAACTGCTCGCCGTTCACGGTGTGGCAGACCGACATATGGCCTGTGAGGCAATATTCGCAGGTGCCGCAGAAAGGCGAGAGGATCGAGACGACATGATCGCCGGGTTTTACCGCGCTGACCATGGAGCCGACCTGCTCGACAATGCCTGCGCTCTCATGTCCGAGGATGACCGGCATTTCGGTCGGAAAGGCGCCGTCCCAGAAGTGCACGTCCGAATGGCAGACACCGACGGCCTTCAGCCGCACGAGCACTTCGCGCGGGCCGGGCTTGGAGATCGTGACCTCTTCGATCGAGAGCGGCGCATTGGGCGCCCGCATGACGGCAGCTTTCATCGTGTTTCCTCCGATTATGTTCTGTTTTCTGCAGCATTGCGCCGATGCCGGGCTTTGACCAGACTTGCCGCTGGGTGAGGCAGCGTCAGCTAAATTGCGCGAGCGCCTGACGCGTCGCGTCGTCGGCGGGGAAGAGGAGTTCAAGGCGCAGGTCCCGGATGGTCACGTCCTCGCTCGTGCCGAAATGGGCAATCGTCGAGAGGAAGCTCAAGCGGCCGTCGGGTACGTTGAGGATAAGAGGGACAATCGGGCTGCGCACGCTGGCCGCCTTGACCGGGTGGCGTGCGCAGGCAGCTTCAAGCGCGGCCAGATGATCCTGCAGGATCGCGTCACCTGCGGCTTCCATGGCCTCAAGCCGGATGCGGGCACTCATTTCGCCCAGCACATCCGGCAGGTTGGCAATCGCCTCTGGTGCATTCGGATTGTCGGTTAGGATGCGGACGGCGTTGAGCTGTGTGCTGCCGTCGCCAAGGCCAGCGAGGAGCACTGCAGCAACAGGATTGGCGTCGAGAATGTTCCAGTGCCGGTCGCAGATCATGGCCGGGTTGGGCGCATGGCGGGTGATCATGTCCGTGAGCATGTCGCGAAACGGCTTCAGGGCATCGGAATCGAGCTGCGAGGTGGGGAAGGCGGCGGAGAAACCTGCCGCCTGCAGCAAGGCGTTACGCGTCCCCAGCGGCAGCATCAGCCCGTCTGCCAGTTGCATGACCATGTCGCGGCTTGGCGACGCGCGACCTGTTTCCAGGAAGGACAGGTGGCGGGCCGAGATGCCGCATTCGAGCGCCAGCTCAAGCTGGCTGAACCGGCGCGCCATGCGATGACGGCGCAAGCTGTCCGCAAAGGCCGGGCGGCCGGCAACAAGTTGCAAGTCAGGCGTGGGCATGGGTCATGCGTCGCAGGCTCATTGCCTTATGTCCATTACCTCGCACGTAATTGCGAGGCTTACGTCTTGCTGCAAGTCTTCGTCATCAACCGAAACGGAGAATGACATGACGGGGATATGGAAAAACTGGATGACGGTCTGGGCCTGGGGTGTTGTCGCCTTTGGCGTCCTGCTGGCGGCAGGGGCCTTCCCGGGCCTCGACGGGCCCGCCCGCAACCTGCTGACCCTCTTTGGTAACCTGCCAGCGGGAGGGGCCATTCTCGACGAGCGCGCCATGCGTTTCGCGGTTGGGCTGATGGGCGCTGTCACCATCGGCTGGGGCCTGACGATTGTCTTCCTGCTGCCGGTCATCTTTGCGGCGGGAGCCAAGGGCTGGCGCGCAATGACGCTGGCGCTGATGGTCTGGTACGTGATCGACAGTTTCATATCGATCTCGACCGGCTTTGCGGCGAACGCCGTGTCCAACACGGCGCTCGCCATTGCCTATTTCATCCCGGTGCTGGCTTCAGGCGCTTTGCGCACGTCCTGAGGCCCATGCGCCAGCCTACTCGGCCGCGACCAGACCACTGGCGCGGCCCATGACGTGGAAGATTTCGTTCTGCTCCATGACGCCGGAAACGAGTTCCGAGCCGGGGCCGGTGGCGAAGATCGCCACGTCGTCGCCGCCATGGGTTTCAGAACCCATGAACACCAGCGAGGGCTGCTGGAAGTCGGGATCGGTCGTGTCGACATCGGAGAGGTCTTCGCGCGTGCAGTCCGGCTCGCCTTCAACCATGCGGCAGGCGGTCATGCCGCTGGCATAGGAGAGCGTCGTGTAGGGCTTGCCGTCCTGCGCCATCATGTGGTCGTCGTCGAGCCCAGTCGCGACCTTGCCGAGGATCGGGTTGCCGCGCTGGGGATAGCCGGAAATCGTCATTGTGTGGCTGTGGTCGGCGGTGACGATGATCAGCGTGTCGTCATTGCTGGTCATGTCCATTGCAGCCTTGATGGCCTGGTCGAACTCATCGGTCTCGTCGAGCGCGCGGGCGGCATTCACGCCGTGGTGGGCATGGTCGATGCGGCCGCCTTCGACCATCAGGACAAAGCCGTCCGGATCCTGCGACAGACGGGTGATGGCGGCCTTGGTGAGATCAACCAGCGAAGGCTCGCCGGCCGTATCCTTGGCGCGGTCCATTTCGAACTGCATGTGCGAGCGTTCGAACAGGCCGAGGACTTTCACATCCGAGGTAAAGTCGGTGGCATCGAAATCTGCCTGGTCGGTGATGTAGACATGGTCGGGCCCCTTGGCGACCCATTCGGCGGTCAGGTCGCGGCCATCCTTGCGGCTGCCGGTCTTGCCTTCATTTTCAGGATCGGCTTCGGCCTCGGTCAGGAAGGCGGAGCGTCCGCCGCCCATGGCGACTTCAAAACCGTCGCCTTCCGGCCATTCGATCAGCTGGCGGGCGATATCCTTGCAGTCTCCCGCATCGCCGCCCTTGAGGTCCGCGTCGGATTCCCAGTCGCGGTTCGGGGTTTCCGAATAGGTCGAGCCGGGCGTTGCATGCGTGATGCGGGCGGTGGAGACGATGCCGGTCGCGAGGCCTTCGCGTTCGGCAAGATCGAAGATGGAATCGGTGCCGTTGCCTTGTGCCAGCGCGCAATTGTTGCGGGTGGCTTCCTTGAGGACGCCAAGCGTGCCGGAATTGACTTTCACACCAGCGGTCATGGCCGTCGCGGTCGAGGCGCTGTCGGCCACCTGATAGTCATGGCTGTAGGTTTTCGACAGGGCCATGTGCGGCAGGGTTTCCATGGTCAGCGAATAGGACTCGCCGTCCAGGCCGCGCTTCTGGCCGGCATAGATGCGGGCGGCGGTGACGGTGGGAATGCTCATGCCGTCGCCGATGAAGAGGATCACGTTTTTCGCGGGCTTCACGCCTTGCGCGTCAATGCGCTTCTGCACGGCGGCAGCGGCGGAGACATAATAGGAATCGCCTGCCTGTTCCGGCACGAGGCCCGGGCGAAGCGGGGCAGGGGGCGCAGCGGTTTCGGTGGCGGCCACCAGTGCGTCAGGCGCTTCGGCAGACGGCGGCGTGGTGCAGGAGGTGGCGGCGAGCGCGAGGCCCGTCATGAGGGCGGCGATGGAAGTGCGCATGTCTTTGGTTCCCCGATCAGATACGATGGGGCAGTGATAGACGAGTTTTGTGGCAGTTTCGATGCAGTCGCCGCGATTTAGTCGATCGGGACCGGTTTTCCGCGCTGCGACAACCACACCGCCACCAGAATGGCTACGGCGCCGCCGGCTTGCAGGGCCGTCAGCGGCTCATCGAACAGCACCCATGAGATGGCCGCCGCGACAACGGGCTGCACGACCACGAGCACGCCAGCGATGGCGGCAGGCGTGCGGCCAAGCCCGGCAATGATCAGGCCTTGTCCCATGATCTGCACCACGACAGCCAGGAAGAGCGGCACGCCGAAGCCATTGAGCGTGGCGGGCAGGCGGGGTTCACCTGATAACAGCAGGATCAGCCCGCCGACACAGACTTCCACAATGGTCAGCCAGAAGATGGTCTCGATGCCGCCAAGGCGCCGCCGGGCAAGTTTCGAACAGAGCATGTAGCCCGAGACGAGCAGCGCGGCGCCGAGCGCCAGCAGGTCGCCGCGTATGTCGCCCTTGCCGCCGACCTCGCCGCCCAGCGAGAGGGCCGCAGCGCCCGCAACAGCGAGCAGGATTGCCACGAACCAGATATTGGTCGGGCGCTCCTTCAGGAACAGCCAGGCGACGAAGCCGACGGACACGTTGCCGAGGTTCACGATGAATGTCGCGTTCGACACGGTGGTCAGCGTCAGGCCCCAGTGCCAGAGAGCAATGTCGAGCGTGAAGAAGGTGCCGGCGAGCAGCACGAACCGGTTTGGCGGGCGCGGCGCCCGGCGCTCGATCAGGAAGACGAGACCCAGCAAAAGCGGCGCGGCAAAGGCATAGCGCCAGAAGGCGATGCCCTGCGGCCCCAGTTCGCCCAGTCCCAGCCGGAGACCGATGGGTGCAAACCCAATGCATATGCCGCCGGTCAGGACCATGAGCGGTCCGATCCAGTGACGTGTCAGGGGTGTAGAGTGTGTTTCCAGGGAGGTCATGCGGCGCTGGTCATGGCCCGGATATCGTCTGGTGTCATCCCTTCTTCGCGGTAGGCCGACAATCCCTTGTCGCCGGCGCGCTTGGAGAGCTTTTTGCCGTCCGGGCCAAGCACCAGCGGATGGAAGCGGTAGAGCGGCGTCGGCCAGTCCATCAGCGCCTGCAACAGGACATGCACGCTGGTCATGGCGCGTATGTCTTCGCCGCGAATGACGTGGGTGACGCCCTGCAGCGCATCATCGTGGCAGCAGGCGACATGGTAGCTGGCGGGCGTGTCCTTGCGGGCGAGGACGACATCGCCGAACGCTTGCGGGTCAGCCCGGACCGTTCTTGGACCGTTCGCGGTCTCTTCCATGTACGAGAGTGTGCCGTAGCGTGCCCCGAGTGCGTCCCTTGCCCGGGCAAGCGACAGCCGCCAGGCAAAGGCATGGCCCCGGCTCAGGTACTCGGCTTCCTCTGACGGCGAAAACGGCTTGCCGACATAGCCGGCTTCGTCCGGGTCGACGCCTGCGGGCAGGGCGGCGGCGATCTCGCGCCTTGTCTTGAAGCAGCGATAGATCAGGCCGCGTTGATTGAGGCTGTCGATGACCTTCCCATAGTCGTCGAAATGGTCCGACTGGCGCCTCACAGGGCCGGACCAGTCGAGGCCCAGCCATTCCAGGTCGGCGAGAATGGAGGCCTCGTATTCCGGGCGGCAGCGGGTTTGGTCGATATCCTCAAGGCGCAGCAGCACGCGTCCGCCAGCTGCGCGGGCCGCATCGCAGACATGGAAGGCCGAGGCCGCGTGGCCGAGATGCAGGTGCCCCGTGGGGGACGGCGCGAAACGGGTGACAAATTCTGACACGTGCCCTCCCATTGATGCCGCATGGCGATGCTAGCGCGGGATCGCCCAGTCTAACAGTGATTACCTGTTGCCACAGAAGGGCAAGGCTCGTATCGCCTTGGCGTTAACGAGGTCAATTGCCATGCTGGAAACAGGCTGGTTCACGGCAGCTGAAGACTGGGTCGAGACGCATGCGCTCAGTGCCCATGAGTTCGCGACGTTCGGGTTCGCGATGGCTGTGCTCCTGTGCCTTGTGCTGATTTTCCTCCTGTTCTCGGGCCTTCGCGCGCTTGTAACGCGCATGCGCAATGCAGCCGGTGCACGGGCTTTCCGCCGCAGCAAGGAGCCGGGGTATCGCATCCTTCTGGCGCGGCCGACCGGGCCGGGGGCCGGCCGGACGCGCAAATGGCTGACCGCGGCCATCCAGGACCATCTCGCCGAGTTCAATTTCGGCGCACCGTTCCGCGTTGTCAGCACAGGCCAGATCACGGGCGGTTCCGACCAGAAGATTCTGGCTGAGGCCCGCAAGCGCCTTGCGACGGCGGATGCCGACATGCTGGTTTGGGCAAGCCGTATCGGCAAGGGAGCGGATGGGCTGGTCGTTCAGGGCCTGTCGCGCGGCGGCGGCCTGCGTGCAGACGAAGCGCGGGCCTTCAGCATTCCGCTGCCCGGCCGCTTTGACGCGCTGGACGGCGAGATGCCGCGGGTCGCGGCCTACCTGCTGGCCAAGAAGCTGCAGCCGGCGCTGGCCAATCCGCAGGCCTTCAGGCCTGAAAAGATGAAGCTGCTCGCCGAAGCGCTGGACGGGATGATGGCGGGGGCAGGGGGCGTAGCGCCTGTTGTGCGGAGCGAGCTTGAGGCCGACTTCTGTGCATCCGGTGTTCACGTCGCTGAGGCCATGGGCGACCTGGCCGCGCTCGACCGGGTGATCACCATGCGGCGCAGGCATCTCGAAGCGGTCGATACGACGTCCGACTCAGCGCTTGTCCTGCAGGCCCGGATGGATCTTGGGCGGGCCCTGCTCGCCCGCGCAGAGAAACAGTTCGACCAGAAGACGGTTCAGGAGGCGATCGCCCAACTGTCGCTGGTGGTTGAGGCCTTGAGAGGCGATCCGGCCATCCAGAAAGCACAGACCGCCTCAGACGCCATGTTCAAGGCGCAGACCATGATCGAGACGCGCAAGCGCTTCTCGATGAATTTCGGCTCCTAGACGCTCAGTCCGATCGGGCAGGACACACCCGTGCCGCCAATGCCGCAATAGCCAGCCGGGTTCTTGGCGAGGTATTGCTGGTGATAGTCCTCTGCATAGTAGAACTTATCGATCGGCTTGATCTCTGTCGTAATGCCCGCGCTGTGGCCGGAACGGGCCAGCGCGCCCTGATAGGCCTCGACCATCTGATGGGCTGTGTCTTCCTGCGCATCGCTGGTCGTGTAGATGGCCGACCGGTATTGCGTGCCGACATCCCCGCCCTGGCGCATGCCCTGGGTCGGGTCGTGGCTTTCGAGGAAAAGTTTCACCAGCTCACCATAGGTGACCTTTGACGGGTCGAACACGACGCGCACGACTTCCGTATGGCCGGTACGTCCGCTGCAGACTTCCTCATAGGTCGGGTTCGGGGTCGGGCCACCGGCATAACCGGCCGCGGTCATCCAGACGCCATCCTGTTGCCAGAACTTGCGCTCCGCGCCCCAGAAACAGCCGAGTCCGAATATGGCGACCTCGAATCCGGCAGGCGTTTCGTCCTGAAGCTGGCGGTGAAAGACGAAATGCTCGGCAGCTGTAGGAATCGCAGCGCTGCGGCCGGGAAGGGCGCTTGCGGCATCCGGAATGGTGGCGGGTTTGGTTGAGAACAACATGGTGCGGTCTCCTTTGCTGACAGGAATATGGGGCTGCGCGCCGCGAACGGCAATCACGGTCTTGCGAGCGGCCATGCGTTCCGCTATGGCCCTGTGCTTCGCGAAGGCGATGGTGAGGTGGCCGAGTGGTCGAAGGCGCACGCCTGGAAAGTGTGTAGGCTAGCAATAGTCTCCAGGGTTCGAATCCCTGTCTCACCGCCAGCCCGGCTTATGTCCGACCCGGACACATAGGTA
>NZ_AWFG01000015.1 GCF_000682695.1 Hyphomonas chukchiensis
GCCAGGATAACAGTTGCTACGCTTTCTTTCCTCCGATATTCTCAAAATTAACTCGGAAGCTCGCTGGGTTTCCATGCTTGGCCGTGTGCAATGTCTATCTCGTCCAACCATTGCCCAATTTGACGAATGCATTCTGCCATTACCTCGTCTATCGGTTGCCCTTTGAATGGATCAAACAGCCAACCATCATTAAATACGGCTTCATACCAATCGCCCTTATTCTCTTCGATAGCCCGCAGTATCAAGCCCATTGGCTTAAAGGGGTGAATCGCCCACGAGTCATCACCATGAGCGATCAAGTTCCGTTCAGTCTTCACGACCCGGAATACGTCGGAGTTCTTGATATGAGTTTCAAAATACTCGCGATTGATAGGCGTTAGCGAAGGATCGTCTCGTGAGTCACTGGACCGTAATGCTTCTATTGCAGCTCGGGCAAACACAAAAAAAGCTCCGCCATAAAGTGCGAGGCTTTCGAGATCGCGATCTTCCGATGAAACATATCGGTTCAAAGCTACCTGAGCGATGCGGTAATTATTACGTGCTGCGAGAATTCCTCGCCGCAATTCAGGCACTTCGTCGGTTGACGGAAAATCAGACATCCACCTCGGCTTCCAGCGCGAATTCCTCGATGAACTCGCGCCTTGGTTCGACGACGTCGCCCATGAGTTTGGTGAACATTTCGTCGGCTTCGTCGGCGTGGTCGACCTTGACCTGCAGGAGGGTGCGGGCGTTGGCGTCGAGGGTGGTTTCCCAGAGCTGGTCGGCGTTCATTTCGCCGAGGCCCTTGTAGCGCTGGACCTTGAGGCCCTTGCGGCCGGAGCTCAGCACCGCGTCGAGCAGGGAGGCGGGGCCGTAAACGGCGACGTCGCCGCCCTTTTCCTGACGCAGGATGGCAGGCTTCGTGTACAGATCAGCGAGACCGGCCGCGCGCTCGGCGAGGCGGATCGCGTCCTGGCTGGCGAGCAGGGCCGCCGGCAGGACAGCGTCCTCGTCCACGCCGCGAACCGTGCGGTGGAGGATGAGGTTACCGTCTTCGAACTTGCCTTCCCATGTGTCCTCGCCTTCCTCGGCGAGGAGGTTGAGGCGGGCCGCCGTGGCATCGGCCGTTTCGGGCGCGGCATTGGCGCTCATCGCGCCGGCAAGGGCCGCGTGTTCGATGAGGTCGGCCGGGGCGCGCAGGGCGAGGCGGCGCAGGGCAGAGCGGAAATTGGCGGCCTGACGCACGCGGTCGCGCAGGTCTTCGCTGCCGATCTGCGTGCCATCGTCGAGGATCAGCGTTTCGCCGGTCGTGCCTTCGCCGATGAGGTAGGCTTCGAGCTCGGCATCATCCTTGACGTAGCGCTCGGAGCGCCCGCGCGTCACCTTGTAGAGCGGCGGCTGGGCGATGTAGAGATAGCCGCGCTCGATAATCTCCGGCATCTGACGATAGAAGAAGGTGAGCAGCAGTGTGCGGATGTGCGCGCCGTCAACGTCAGCATCGGTCATGATGATGATCTTGTGGTAGCGCAGCTTTTCGATGTTGAACTCGTCGCGGCCGATGCCGGCGCCGAGCGCCATGATCAGCGTGCCGACCTGATCGGAGGAGAGCATCTTGTCGAAGCGGGCGCGTTCGACGTTCAGGATCTTGCCGCGCAGGGGCAGGATGGCCTGATTGTCGCGCGACCGGCCCTGCTTGGCGGAGCCGCCAGCGGAGTCACCCTCGACGATGAAGATTTCGGACTTGGCCGGGTCTTTTTCCTGACAGTCGGCAAGCTTGCCGGGCAGGCTTGTGATGTCGAGCGCGGACTTGCGGCGCGTCAGCTCGCGCGCCTTGCGGGCGGCTTCGCGGGCGGCGGCAGCCTCGACGATCTTCATCATGATCTCGTGAGCTTCCTTCGGATGCTCCTCGAACCATTCCGACAGTTTCTCGCCCATCAGGGATTCGACCACGGGGCGCACTTCGGACGAGACAAGCTTGTCTTTCGTCTGTGAGCTGAATTTCGGATCAGGCACCTTGACGCTGAGGACGCAGGTGAGGCCTTCGCGGGCATCGTCGCCCGAGATCTCGACCTTGGACTTCTTCGCGATGCCGGTCTCGTTGGCATATTTGTTGATGATCCGCGTCAACGCGCCACGGAAGCCGGCCAGGTGGGTGCCGCCGTCGCGCTGGGGGATGTTGTTGGTGAAGCAGAGCACGTTCTCGTGGTAGCTGTCATTCCATTCGAGCGCTGCCTCGACCGTGATGCCGTCCTTCTCGCCGGTGACGAAGATCGGGTCTGGCACGATGGGCGTTTTCTGGCGGTCCATGTGCTGGACGAAGGCTTTCACGCCGCCTTCGTATTCGAGGATGATCTCGAATGGCTCGGCTTCGCGCTCGTCGCGGAAGATGATGCGGACGCCCGAGTTCAGGAAGGCCAGCTCGCGCAGGCGGTGTTCCAGCGTCTTGCGGTCATAGTCGGTCATCGTGAACGTGGAGGCGGAGACCATGAAACGGACGGCCGTGCCGGTATAGGGCTTGCCCTTGTCGGTCATCGGCGAGGGGCCGCGCGTGATCAGCGGGGCTTCGACGCGGCCGCCGTCCACAAAGCGGACCCAGTGTTCATGGCCTTCGCGGTGGATGGTCAGCTCGAGCCAGTCGGACAGGGCATTGACGACCGAGACGCCGACGCCGTGCAGGCCGCCGGAAACCTTGTAGGAGTTCTGGTCGAACTTACCGCCCGCGTGGAGCTGGGTCATGATGACTTCGGCGGCGGAGACGCCTTCGCCCGTGTGCTTGCCGACGGGGATGCCACGGCCATTATCGGTGATCTCGGCGCTGCCGTCGGGCAGGAGCGTGACGGTGACGCGGTCGGCATGGCCGGCCAGGGCCTCGTCGATCGCGTTGTCGACGACTTCGTAGATCATGTGGTGCAGGCCGGAGCCATCGTCGGTGTCGCCAATGTACATGCCCGGGCGTTTGCGGACCGCTTCCAGGCCCTTCAGGACCTTGATGCTGTCTGCGCCATATTCGGGGGTTTCGCCCATGATTTCGTCGGCCATTCCGGCATCCTCGTCGATTCGTCAGATAACCCCATAAATATAGGGGGTTTCGGCCCATAAGGGAAATGAATCGGGCCCTATTTAGCAGTGCAAAAAAGCTCCCATTTTCCGCAATGAAAACAGAGGCTTGTGATGTGTCATTTTGGGTATTTCAGGCGCTTCGCCTACCCTCAGCCCTGAGGGGGCTTTTTCTTGAAGGTTTTTGCCGGTTTGGCGCCTTTTGCGAAGGCCGGTTTGCCCTTGAAAGGGGGCTTGCCGCCGGAGGCTGCGCCGCCGGGTTTTGGCTTGCCCTTGTAGGGTTTCTTGTCCTTCGGGCCGTCGTGCTGGATGTAGTCAGCGAGCGATGGCTCCTTGGGCTCCCTGGCGGGGGCGCCCTCTTCCCATTTCGGCTTTTTCGACTTGTAGGCCGGTTTGGCGTCGGTGTTCCAGTTGCCTTCGCCCTTGGCTGAGGCCTTCTTGAAGGGCGGTTTGACGTGCGGCGGACGGACCGGGCGCGCCGGGCGCTCGTCGTCGAACTCCTTGGCAGGCGGGCCGTCGAGCGGGAAGGCACGGATGCCCTTCTCGAGCGAGGCACCTTCGCCGAGGGACGCGAAGAAGCGGTCAGCGGCTTCGCGGGTCAGCTCGACATGCGTGTTGGCCGGGTTGATGCGGATGGCGCCGATATCCTCGCGGGAGAGGCCGCCTGCCTTGCAGAGCATGGGGAGCAGCCAGCGGGCTTCAGCGTTCTTCTTGCGGCCGATGTTGAGCGAGACCCAGGCGGCGTTGTCGAAGCCCTTTCGCTCGGCGCGCGGGCGTTTCTCGCGGGGCTCACGGTCGGTCCAGTCGGAACGGTCGCCGCGTTCCTTGCGGGCCGGCGGGGCGCGGTCGTCGACATCGCGCAGGTCTTCCGGTGCCGAGCGGCCTTCGCGGCTCTTGCGCAGGAAGGCTGCGACGACCTGTTCGGCGCCGTGCGTTTCGATCAGCTTGGCGATCATCTCGGCTTCGCTCTCGTGGATCGGGCGGCTGAGGGCCGGATCGGCGAGCAGGCGCGCGTCATCAAGGGCGTTGATTACTTCGGCCGTGGGCGGCTTGCCCCAGGTCGCATCGATCTTGGCATCGTTGAGCAGGCGTTCGACGCGGCGGCGGCCTTTTGGCGCCACGAGAAGCGCGCTGACGCCCTTGCGGCCCGCGCGGCCTGTACGGCCAGAACGGTGGAGCAGGGTTTGCGGGTCACGCGGCAGGTCGGCGTGGATGACCAGGCCGAGGTTCTGCAGGTCGAGACCGCGCGCGGCAACGTCGGTTGCGATACAGACGCGGGCGCGGCCGTCACGCAGCGACTGGAGCGCGTTGGAGCGTTCCTTCTGGCTGAGCTCGCCGGAGAGGGCGACGACGGGGAAGCCCCGGTTGCCCATGCGGCTCATCAGCTTGTTGACGGCGGCGCGGGTCGTGCAGAAGACGAGCGCGCTTTCACTGTCGGAATGGCGGACGATATTGACGATGGCATTCTCTTCGTCGCCGGGGGCAACGAGCAGGGCCTTGTATTCGATGTCGACGTGCTGGGATTTCTCAGCTTCGGTCGTGACGCGCACGGCGTTGCGCTGGTAGCGGCCGGCGAGGGCAGCGATGCCTTTTGGCACAGTTGCGGAGAAGAGCAGCGTGCGGCGCTCGGCAGGCGTGTCCTGCAGGATGTGCTCAAGCTCGTCGCGGAAGCCCATGTCGAGCATTTCATCGGCCTCATCAAGGACGACGACGCGCATGTCGGAGGTGACGAGCGAACCGCGCTTGATGTGGTCCGACAGGCGGCCGGGCGTGCCGACGACGATATGGGCGCCGCGGGCGAGGGCTTTCTTCTCGTCGCGCATGTCCATGCCGCCGACGCAGGTGGCCATGCGGGCACCGGTGGAGGCGTACAGCCATTGCAGTTCGCGGGCGACCTGCTGGGCGAGTTCGCGGGTTGGCGCGACGATCAGGGCGAGAGGGGCATCGGCATTTCCGAACTTTTCGGCGCCATCGAGCAGGTCGCCCGCCATGGCAAGGCCGAAGGCGACGGTCTTGCCGGAGCCGGTTTGCGCGGAAACGAGGAGGTCTTGTCCGGCCAGCTCTGTTGCAATCACAGCGGATTGCACTTGGGTGAGGCTCTCATAGCCACGTGCGGCGAGCGCCTCGGCAAGGGCCGGAGGAACGAGGGGGGTATCAGTCATTTAGCATATGTCTTTCAAGGGCGTGCGCGGGGAATCCATGCGCAGCGCACCGTTCTTGCGTGGAACGGAGCGAGGTTTTGCCGCTCATTGCACGTTTCAGGCCGCATTGCTACTGCGGCTGACATTCCCCTCAGAAGGGGTTGAGGGTGTAGCCCTGTTGCTGCAGCAGGGCATGGGACGTCATCGCGGACAGGGAAATCGTGATTCCGGGGAGCAGATCTTCCTGCGCAATGTCGCGCGCGGCCGAGGTGGTTCCGCAGAGGTCGATCGTGGCGCCGGCGGCGAGGAGTTCGGCGATCAGTTCCGCATTCGGGTTCGGGTGGCCGAGTTTTTCAGCGGTCAGGAGGTCAGCCGAGGCGGCGCCATGGACAACAATGGCAGCTGAGAGGTTTTCAGGCGCGACGCCCGAGCCCGCATGCATGTTGAGGAAGCGCGCGACTTTGACCAGATCGCTGTTGATCTCGCCGTCCGGAGCGGCCTTCGACATGTCGAAGGCGACTTTCATGACCGTGCCTTCGGGCAGGCGGGCGCTCTCGCGCGGCGCATATTTTCCATAGTCCGGCACCAGTGTTCCGGCGACGAAATCGTCCTCGCCGGCATGGGCGGCCGTGGCCAGGCAAAGCGTGAGAGCGAGAGTAGCGAGGGATTTGATCATGAAAGGCTCCTTTGCGGGGACGCTAGCACCCGTATCCTGACGGGTCGAGCGCGGGACTAGGGGGTTTTCCGGAGTTCCGCCGTGTGCCTGATTTGCTAGCTCTTCCTACATGAAACAGAGCTGGATGACCTTCGCGCAGCGGCCCGTACCGCGTTACACAAGCTACCCGACGGCTGCAGACTTTGCGCCAGCCGTGGGAGCGGGGGAGGCGCGGGCCTGGGCGGGGAGCGTCAAGCCCGGGTCCGCGATCTCCGTCTATGCGCATATCCCGTTTTGCGACAAGCTTTGCTGGTATTGCGGCTGCGCGACGACGGTGCCGAACGGCTATGACCGGATCGCGGCCTATGTTGAAACGCTGCATGCCGAGATCGACCTCTGGGCCGATGCCATGGGGCCGCATGGCGGACTGGCGCATTTGCACTTCGGTGGCGGGTCTCCCAACTCGCTGCGGCCGGAGGACATGACCTCGCTGATCGGCCATATCGGCCGGCGGTTTGCCATGCGGCCCGATGCCGAGATTGCGATGGAGCTGGACCCGCGTGTGCTTTCCGAAGCGCAGGTCGAGGCCATGGCGGGGGCGGGCGTCAACCGTGTGAGCCTTGGCGTGCAGACGCTGAACCTGGATGTGCAGAAAGCCATCAACCGGGTGCAGCCGCGTGCGCAGGTGGAGCGGGTGATTGCCCGCCTCAATGCCGCTGGCATCACCAAGCACAATATGGACCTGATGTATGGCCTGCCGGGCCAGACGGTGGCCGATGTGGAAGAGGCAGCCGCCTTTGCCGTGCTGCAGGGCACGTCGCGCATCTCGGTGTTCGGCTATGCGCATGTGCCATGGTTTGCCAAGCATCAGGCGGCGATCCGCGAGGACATGCTGCCGGATATCGAGGCCCGGTTCGCGCAGGCCGAGGCGGCAACGGCCATCCTGCTGGACGCTGGCTATGTGCCCGTCGGGCTCGATCATTTCGCGCGGGAGGATGACAGTCTCGCGGTGGCGGCACAGACGGGGCATCTGCGGCGCAATTTCCAGGGCTATACCGACGACCCGTGCGACACGCTTGTCGGGCTCGGCACATCGTCCATCTCGCAGTTCAAAGAGGGCTATGTGCAGAACCTGAAGGATCGCAATGCCTGGCGTGATGCGGTTCAGGCCGGTCAGCTGCCGAGTGAGCGCGGCATTGCGCTGACGGAGGATGACCGTCTTCGCGCCCGTGCCATCGAGCGGTTGATGTGTGACCTGCGGGTCGACGTGGCGGAGGTGTGCGCCGAGATGGGCGCAGCGCCGGACGCGCTGGACGATGCGCTGGAGACGGCGCGTTTCCTTGTGCCGGCGGGCTTGTGCACGGTGAATGACGGCGTCGTGACCGTGCCGCTATCGGCGCGGGTGATGCTGCGCACCGTTGCGCAGAGCTTTGACGGACGGTTCAAGCCAGCGCCGCGCCGCCACGCCAAAGCAGTCTAGGCTTTCAAGGCCTTGGCGTGGTGGGCGATATGATCGCTCATGAAGGTCGCGATGAAATAATAGTCGTGGCCGTAGCCTTCGTGCAGGCGGTAGGTCAGCGCCTGTCCTGACGTCTCGCAGGCCTCGATGAAGATGTCTGGCTTCAGCTGGGTTTCGAGGAACTGGTCGGCCTTGCCTGTGTCGATCAGGATGTGGGCATCCGTCTGGCGGTTCTTGACGAGTTCGGTCGCGTCATACTGTTCCCAGGCAATCGAGGGCGGGCCGATATAGGCGGTGAAGGCTTTCTCGCCCCATGGCACGCGTGACGGGCTTGTGATCGGCGAGAAGGCCGAGCAGGAGCGGTAGGTGTCAGGATATTTGAAGTGGAGCGTGAGCGCGCCGTGGCCGCCCATGGAATGGCCGAAAATGCCCTGGCGTTCCATGTCGGCCGGGAAGTTCGCGGCGATGACGGCGTGCAGCTCGCGAGTGATGTACTGGTCCATGCGATAATGCTTGTCCCATGGCGCCTCGGTGGCGGTGAGATAGAAGCCGGCGCCCTGGCCGAGATCATAGGATTCGTCATCCGGCACGTCCGGGCCACGCGGGCTGGTGTCGGGCGCGATGATCATGATGCCATGCTCGGAGGCGGCGCGCTGGAGGCCGGACTTTTCCATGACATTGGCCCAGGTGCAGGTGAGGCCCGACAGGTACCAGAGGACCGGGACGGGGCCCTTCTTCGCCTGCGGAGGAGTGTAGACGGCAAAGCGCATCGTGGTGCCGGTGACTGTGCTTTCATGGTCATGCACAGAGAGTGTGCCGCCAAAGCTTGCCCATGAGGATACGGGGGTTAGGGTCATGAAAAAGCGCTCCTTCGGGTTGGCGCCAAGCATGGCCCGAACCGGGCAGAAGGATCAAGGCATGAGCGGTTATGTTCTCTATGGCGCGGAGGTCAGTTATTTTTCGGGCAAGGCCCGCGCCTACCTGCGCTGGCGCGGGGCAGATTTCGAGGAGCGCATCGCCACGCGTGAGGTTTACCGCGATGTGATTCTGCCCAAGGTCGGCTGGCCGGTGATTCCCGTAATGGAGATGCCGGACGGCGAGGTGGTGCAGGACACGGCGGACATTATCGCCGCCGTGGAGGCCGCGACACCGGATGGGCCGCGCGCAATGCCGGAGGGGCCGGTGCAGCGCGTCGTGTCGCTTCTTATGGAACTCTATGCCGACGAGTGGCTGGTATTGCCGGCCATGCACTATCGGTGGAACTACAACGAGGACTGGGCCTATGGCGAGTTCGGGCGCATCTCGGCGCCGGACGCCCCGCCACCCGAGCAATATGCGATCGGCCGGAAGAATGGCGAGCGGTTCAAGGGCGCCGTGGCCATGCTGGGCGTGAGCGAGGAGAATATCCCGGGCGTCGAAGCGGCTTATGAGGCTTTCCTGAAGGACATGACGGAACACTTGCGCCACCACGCCTACCTGCTGGGCGATCGGCCCTCGCTGGGTGACTTTGCGTTCAACGGACCACTCTACGCGCACCTGCTGCGCGACCCGGAAAGCGGGCGGATCATGGAGCGGCTGGCGCCCAAGGTGGCGGCCTATGTGCGCCGCGTGCAGGCGGGGGAGCCGGGCAATGGCGACTTGTTGGCTGATAATGGCATTCCAAAGACGCTTGAGCCGATACTCAGTCGTCAGATGAGTGAGCAGATGCCGATGCTGGTGAAGACAGCGGCGCTGTTTGGCGAGTGGGCCAAGACGGTGAAGGCCGGGGCGGACGTACCGCGCGGGTTTGGCATGGTTGAGTTCATGACCGGCGGCTTCGACGGCGACTGCGCGGCGCGGAGCTTCCCGCTCTGGCGGCTGCAGGCTGTGACGGACGAGATTGATGCGATGCCGGCTGAGGCGAAGACGCGGCTGGCGGAGCTACTGGACCGTGTGGGCGGGACACCGCTCATGGAGTTCCGTCTGCCGGCGCGACTGGTACGCAAGGATTATCGGCTGAAGCTGGCCTAGGCGGACGCGCCCCTGCCTTCGCAGGGGACGCGGCGCCTTTCGACCAGCGGCTATTGCGCCGTTGGGCTTGTGCCCTCGTAGGGCGTGAACTTCAGGTCGTAGCCGTAGGGTTTTTCCTTTGGCGGAGCATCAGGCTCGGTGGCATAGATTTCGACCTTGCCGGCCATCTTGAAGCCGAGATGATTGCTGATCGCGATCATCATTTCGGCGGCCTCCTCGGTGTCCTTCGCCCAGGCCTTCATCGAGAGGACGCAGGGGCCGACCTCTGTCTTGAAGTCGGCATTGGCCTCGACCACAGCGCCATCGGCAACCATGGCGAAATGATCGAAATTGGTTTCTGTCTGTCCGTAGCGGAGCTTCAGTTTCCAGTCCTTGTCTGCCCCGTCGCTCATGACTTCACGGCGATGCAGTCGATCTCGAGGCTTGCGCCCATGGCAAGGGCTGTCACGGCCACGGTTGCGCGGGCGGGCTTGGGATCGGGCAGGGCGGCCTTGTAGGCCTCATTCATCTCGCCGAAATTGTCGATATTGTTGAGGTAGACGGTGCATTTCACGATGTTTGAAAGATCAGCGCCCTGGCTTGCGAGCGTGCGCTCCATGTTGAGGAAGATCTGCGTCGTTTCCGGGCCGGTGCCGCCGGTGACGAGCTTGCCAGTGGCAGGGTCCGTGCCGAGTTCGCCGGAAATGTAGATCGTGTCGCCTGCGGTGACTGACTTGGAGAAAGGCAGCTGCGTGCCACCCATCGCCTGGCTGCCGAAATGGCTGACAGTGGGTTTCGCCCCAAATTCATTTGCTTCGACTGCAACGCAGCCCGTGAGGGCAGCAAGCGCCGCGCCCATCAATGCCCATTTCATCATGTTCGTCTCTCTTTCCATCAGCTGTTGTCCGGTCTGGCGCCGTGATCTGCAAAGGCCTGCATGATCATCGGGAAGTCAGACATTTCGGGGAACCCCTCGTATGAGAACTCTGCCCCGGTTTGCGCGAAAGGCAAACGGGTGGCCGTGCCCGTTTCCATGATCGGCGCCGCCCAGGCGGCATTATCGAGCATGGTCGACCTCAGATTGACCATGTCCATGCCGGCGGGGCGCGTGAACAGCCAGGACAGGCAGTCCGGGCAGTAGAAGTGCTTGTGCTCGCCCTTCAGCGCGCCGATCACGGGCTCGCCGCTGGTCACTTCGAACCCTGCGTCCGGCAGGAACATGGAGAGGGAGTAGGGCCCGCTCGTCAGTTTCTGGCAGCCGCGGCAATGGCAGACCATGGTGACCATGGGCGGCGCAGAGATTTTCATCTGCACGCCGCCGCACAGGCAGCTGGCCTTCCAGGGAAGTTTCCAGTCCGTCATGCTTGGCCTAGCCCCGATGCAGCGCGCAGAGCTTGTTGCCGTCAGGGTCGCGCAGGTAGGCGAGGTAGAGGCGGCCTGCACCTTCACCGCGCCAGCCGGGCGCATCCTCGATGGGCGTGCCGCCAGCAGCGGCGCCGGCCTTGTGCCATGTGTCCGCTTCTTCAGGAGAAGACATCGCGAAGCCGATCGTGCCGCCATTGGCGTGCGTGGCGGGCTTGCCGTCGATGGGCGGTGTCACGAGGAAGACGCTGCCATTGTGCAGGTAGACAAGGCGGCCCTTCGGGTCGGTGATCGCGGGCTTGCCGCCAACCGATGTGAACAGGGCGTCGTAGAAGGTCTTGGATTTTTCGATGTCGTTGGTGCCGACCATCATATGGCTGTACATGTTCGTTCTTTCTCTTGCTGGAGCTGAATTTAGTAGACGACAACACTCCGGATGCTCTCGCCGGAATGCATAAGGTCAAACGCGTCGTTGATCTTGTCGAGTTTCATGACGTGGGTGATCATTGGGTCGATCTGGATTTTGCCGTTCATGTACCAGTCGACGATTTTCGGCACGTCGGTGCGGCCCTTGGCGCCGCCGAAGGCCGTGCCGCGCCAGTTGCGTCCGGTGACGAGCTGGAACGGGCGGGTCGAGATTTCCTTGCCGGCCTCTGCCACGCCGATGATGATCGAGGTGCCCCAGCCGCGATGGCAGCATTCGAGGGCCTGACGCATCACATCCGTGTTGCCGGTACAGTCAAAGGAATAGTCGGCGCCGCCATCGGTCAGCTCGACGATATGGGCGACCACGTCCTTGGTGTTCTTCGGATTGACGAAATGCGTCATGCCGAATTTCTCGCCCCACTCCTTCTTGGAGTCGTTGATATCGACCCCGATGATCTTGTCGGCGCCGGCCATGCGGGCGCCCTGCAGGACGTTGAGGCCGATGCCGCCGAGGCCGAAGACGACGACATTGTCGCCGACCTGAACCTTTGCCGTATTGGTCACCGCGCCAACGCCGGTGGTGACGCCGCAGCCGACATAGCAGGCCTTGTCGAATGGCGCGTCGGTGCGGATTTTCGCGACGGCGATTTCCGGCAGGACGGTGAAGTTCGAGAAGGTGGAGCAGCCCATGTAATGGTAGATGGTCTGGCCCTTGTAGGAGAAGCGGCTGGTGCCGTCCGGCATCAGGCCCTTGCCCTGCGTGGCGCGGATGGCGGTGCAGAGGTTTGTCTTGCCGGAGAGGCAGCTTTTGCACTGGCGGCATTCGGGCGTGTAGAGCGGGATAACGTGGTCGCCCGGCTTCACGCTGGTGACGCCTGCGCCAACCTCGCGGACGATGCCGGCGCCTTCATGGCCGAGCACGCTGGGGAAGAGGCCTTCGCTGTCGAGGCCGTCGAGCGTGTAGGCGTCCGTGTGGCAGATGCCGGTCGCCATGATTTCGACGAGGACTTCGCCAGCCTTCGGGCCTTCCAGGTCCAGTTCGACGATTTCGAGGGGCTTCTTGGCTTCAAAGGCAACGGCGGCGCGGGTCTTCATGGGGCAGTCTCCGGATATTGTGTTGCCCTTACGTAGACCGGCTCGGCCCGATGATCCACTCCCCAACCTGATTGACTTTGGTTTGGCGTCCAACTATATAGTTCGGTATCAAACCAAAGGAGCAGGACGATGGCGACACGGCGAGGGGTATTGAAGCTGGTAGGCGGCGGGTGCGTCCTTGCGGCTGGGGGAGCTGGCGGATTCGTGGCGGCGAATGGGCCGTCACGCTCAGCGCGTGCTCCGTGGCGAGAGGCGGGGAAGGAGACAGAGTTTCGCAGGCGTGCGCTTTCCTATGCGATTCTCGCGCCCAATCCGCATAATCGCCAGCCTTGGCTCGTGCGTCTTGATGGGGATGACGCGCTGACGCTCTATTGCGACCTTGATCGCCGCCTGCCGGCGACAGACCCCTATGACCGGCAGATTGTTATTGGCCACGGGACGTTCCTGGAGCTGCTGGCGCTGGCGGCGGCCGAGGATGGCTACGGCACCGAGATCACACCCTTTCCGGACGGCGAGGACATGACGACACTGGATAAACGGCCCGTGGCGCGGGTGAAATTCATTGCCGGGGCGGGCGAGCCGAACCCGCTGTTCGCCCACACGCTGGCGCGTCACACCAATCGGCAAGCTTTCGAGGCACGCGATGTCGAGGCCGATGCGCTGGCTGCTGTGCTGTCGAGTAGCAGCGTGCAGGGCGTAACGGCGGGTGGCTGTGGCAATGATGCGCTGGCGGCACATTTGCGGAACCTGACATGGCGGGCGCACAGCGTGGAGATGACCACCGATTACACCAATCAGGAAAGCGTCGACCTGATGCGGATCGGCGCGAAGGAAGTGGCGGCCAATCCTGATGGCCTGTTCCTGGAGGGGCCTGTCTTCGCACTGGGCAAGCTGGCAGGCGTCATCAGCCGTGAGCAGATGGCCGACCCGAATTCCAGCATGTCACAACAGGGCATGACGATGTTTCACGACGCGGCCATGTCGGCGCGGGCATTTGCGTGGCTCGGCAATTCCGGCACAACGCGGGCGTCGCAGATTGCAGCGGGCCGCGCCTATATGCGGCTGGTGCTGGCGGCCGAACGTGAAGGGCTGAAAGTGCATCCGTGGAGCCAGTCGTTGCAGGAATATCCGGAGATGGCTGGTCTCTACAGGGAGGTGCATGACCTGATCGGAAACGGCCAGAGGCTTCAGATGTTGGTGCGGTTAGGCTATGCGAAACCAGTCATCGCTGCACCGCGCTGGCCGATGGAAACACACTTGATCGCCTGAGGGAGCCTTGCATGAAGACACTGACGCCCAAGCAACAGGCGCTGTTCACCCTGCTCAACGAGATTGGCATTATCAGCCAGCTATCCAGTGCCAGGTTCGAGCGCATGTTGCCGCACGGGTTGACGGTTGCGCAGTTCAGCGTGCTCAATCATCTCGTACGCCTTGAGGGCGACTGGTCGCCGGCGCGGTTGGCGGCAGCCTTCCAGGTGACCAAGGGCACGATGACCAGCACACTGCAGCGGTTGGTGGCGAAGGGATTGATCTCGCTTGAGCCCGATCCTTCAGATGGGCGTGCGAAGCACGTGAAACTGACCGAAGCGGGCGGCGTCGCGCGCGAAGCTGCACTGGCAGCTGCGGGGCCATCACTTGGCGAACTGAACGCTGCATTATCGCCTGCCGAGATTGATGCGCTCATTCCATCCTTGCAAAAATTACGAATTTGGCTCGATAAACATCGCTGATGGTATAATGCCGGTGGGTGCCGGTTCAGGCTGAAGCGGGATGAGCGCATGATCAAGGTAATGCTTTGGACGGTGGGCCTTGTCGGCGCGTTCATGGCCGGCACGTACTGGTGGGCTGGCAAGGACCTGAAAGTCATGGATGCGGCTGCGCGCGCCGAGGCGCCCGGCGAATTTTTGCAGGTAACAGACGGACAGCTGCATTATCAGACGCGCGGGCCCGAAGAGGGCAACGTGATCGTCATGGTGCATGGCTTTTCGACGCCGGGTTTCATCTTCGAGCAGAATGCCGAGGCGCTGGTCGGGGCGGGGTTCCGCGTCGTCCAGTTTGATCATTTCGGACGCGGCTGGTCTGACCGGCCGGACGGGCCTTATGACGAAGACTTCTACGACCGGGAGCTGATGGACGTGCTCGATGGCCTTGGGCTGGTCGAGCCGGTTGGCCTGGTCGGCCTGTCGATGGGCGGGCCGATCGTGATGGCCTTTGCGGGACGTCACCCGGAGCGCGTGTCGCGCGTCTTCCTGTTCGTGCCGGCGGGACTGGATGTGGAAGGCGATAGCGGCGTGGCGGCGGCGCTGGTCAAGCTGCCGGTCGTCGGCGACTGGATCTGGCACGTGTTCGGGCGCGGCATCCTGCTGGGCGATCCGCAATATGACGAGAGCGCGCTGGAACCGGACAACCGCCTGCAGGGCGATGTCACGCAGCAGATGGATTATCGCGGCTATGGCAAGGCGCTGCTGTCGA
Organism: Hyphomonas chukchiensis; assembly: GCF_000682695.1. Taxonomy (GTDB): domain Bacteria; phylum Pseudomonadota; class Alphaproteobacteria; order Caulobacterales; family Hyphomonadaceae; genus Hyphomonas; species Hyphomonas chukchiensis. The sequence continues at coordinate 14,636 of NZ_AWFG01000015.1, forward strand.
CGCTGCGCAACTTTCCGATGTCGAAAAGGGAAATCCTGTTCAGTGCGGTTGCGCAGAAAACCGAAACGCCGGTGACGGCCGTGTTCGGGGATGAGGACCAAACCGTCGCCATAGCGAGCGCGGCGGAACTGGTTGCGCTGATCCCGCGCGCAGAGGTGCGGATCATTGAAGGCGGCACGCACGGTCTGAACTACCAGCGGCACGAGGAGGTCAATCCGATGCTTGTGGAATGGTTCTCGCAGGCCGTGGCTGACTAGTCTTCCACGCGTGCGGCGCCGTCGTCCACACGGACACGCTGGGCCCTGTCGCCGAAAGCCTCGAAGAGGAAACGTTCCGTGCCGGTGAGCCAGGCCTGGCCGCCAAGGGCACCGAGTTCTTCGTAGAGTGCGGCGCGCCGGTCGGGATCGAGATGCGCGGCGGCTTCATCAAGCAGGAGAAGCGGCGCGGGGCCATCGCCATCCGCACGCAGGGCGCCTGCAGAGGCGAGGATGAGACCGATAAGGAGCGCTTTCTGCTGGCCGGTTGAGGCATCCCGGGCCGGCGCGCCCGTGGGGCGGTGAATGACGACGAGGTCGGAGCGGTGGGGACCATCAATCGTGCGGCCGGCGGCAATGTCGCGGCGGCGGGTCGTGCGGAAGGTTTCGGCGAGCGTTTCGAAGATGGATTTGAAATCATCGCCTTGGAGGGCCGCCTGTTCGGCCTCGCCTTCGAGGGCGAGGTCGGCCTTGGGAAAGTGGCCGTCCGGGCGCAGTTCGATGGCGACCTGGAGCGCCTCAAGCACATGCGCCCGGTTGATGGCCATCTCTGCGCCGGCTTCGGCCATGCGGGCTTCGATGGCATCGGCCCAGGCCGGATCGACATGACCGCGTTCGAGCAGCGCGTTACGCTCGCGCATGGCCTGTTCATAGCGACTGGCGGCGCGGCCATGCGAGGGCACATGCGCCATGACCTGACGGTCGAGGAAGCGGCGCCGGTCGGATGCGCCACCGCGGAAGACACCGTCCATGGAGGGTGTGAGCCAGACGATGCGGATAAGGTCAGCGAGGTCTGAGGCGGTCGCGGAGGCGCCATCGATGCGCACGTTCCGCTTGGCGCCCGAACCTGTCTCGAGGGCGACACCGATCTTCTGGTCATTGTCGAGTGTGGCGGCGACGGTCCAGCCGCCGGGGGCATCCTTGCGCATCATTTCCGGCAGGGTGGCGGAGCGCAGCCCGCGCCCCGGGCCGAGCTGGCTGACGGCTTCGAGCAGGTTGGTCTTGCCCGCACCATTGGCGCCGAACAGGCAGACATGACGTCCGTCAAGCGGCAAGGCGAGAGACGCGTAATTGCGGAAGTCCGTTAGCGAAAGACGTGTGAGAGCTGTCATGCCTGCATGCAAGATAGTTGGCGGCTACACGTCAAAAGCCGGAACCCGATCTTCTCCAATGGCGCCGCGTGACCAAACGTGACGCAGTTACACTCTCAACGGCATCAGCACATAGCGCGCGGAATCGTCTGACGGATCGAGCACGAGCGCAGGCGATGCCGGGTCGTTGAACATGAACTCGGCCGTGTCGGCCTCGATCTGGCCAGCGATGTCGAGCAGGTATTTCGCGTTGAAGCCGATCTCCATGGCGTCGGAGCTGTACTCGGCTTCGATTTCCTCGGTACCGGCACCGGTTTCAGCATGGTTGACCGCGAGGGTCAGCTTGCCTTCCGACAGCGACAGTTTCACCGAGCGCGAGCGCTCTGCCGAGACGGTCGAGACGCGATCAACGGCAGCTTCGAAGGCCTTGTTGTCGACGATCAGCTTCTTGTCATTGCCCTTCGGAATGACGCGGGCATAGTCCGGGAAGGAGCCGTCGATGAGTTTCGAGGTGAGCACGGCGCGGCCGGCGCGCACGACGATCTTGGTGTCGGACACTTCAATGTCGATATCGCCATCGGTGGCATCGATCAGGCGGCGGGCTTCGGCTACGGCCTTGCGGGGCACGATGACGCCTTCGAGCGTTTCTGCGCCTTTAGGCGCGGGGATCTCGGCGAGGGCCAGGCGGTGCCCGTCGGTGGCGACGGTGCGCAGGACGGCGTCGCCATCGTCATTCTTGGCGCCGTGGAGGTAGACACCGTTCAGGTAATAGCGGGTCTCTTCCGTCGAGATGGCAAAACGGGTCTTGTCGATCAAGCGGGCGAAATCCTTGGCGTCGACGGAAAAGGCCGTCGCGCCGTCATCGCCGCTCATGGTCTGGAAGTCGGAGGCGGGCAGGGTCGGCAGCTCGAAGTGCGAGCGGCCTGCACGGATCGTGAGACGCTGGTTATCGGCTTGCGTTTCAAGCTCGACCTCGGCGCCAGCAGGCAGCTTGCGGATCACGTCAAACAATGTGCCGGCGGGCGCAGTGACAGCGCCTTCGTGGGAGACCTTGGCATCGGCGCTGTCGACGGCTTCGATGTCGAGATCGGTCGCGGTGAGCTTCAGCTCGCCCTTGGCGGCCTGAAGCAGCACGTTGGAAAGGATCGGAATGGTGTTGCGGCGTTCGACAACGTTCTGCACATGCGAAAGGGCATTGAGGAGATCGCTGCGTTCAATCGTTAGCTTCATCTGTTGGTCCGTCCATCACGGGCGCCGGATCGCGCCTGTCTGCCTTGTTGTTTCTATTGGGCTGGTTCGTTCCGACCGGGCAGGGAGCCCGCGGTAGAATCAGCCCGCCCTCTGGTGGAGAGCGGGCTAAGAACCCTTAAACAATCGGGCGGAAAAGCCAAGCGCCGATCCGGAATTGCCCAAGGGCAACCTGGCGGTTCTAGTTGATGCCTGCCGCCTGGAGTTCGAAGATCGTCTCCGTCACACGGGCAATATCACCGGCGAGCTCCGGGTCCGACGCGATGTTCTTGGTCACCTTGCGGTGGGCGTAAAGGATCGTCGTGTGATCCCGCTTGCCGAAGCTGTGACCGATCTGGGGCAGGGACTTGCCGGTTTTCTCGCGGCAGAGATACATCGCCACCTGACGCGGATAGACAACTGCGCGGGCCTTGCAGGGGCTTTCGAGGTCGCTCTTGGAGATCCCGAAGACTTTCATCGTGGCACGTTTCACCAATTCGATTGTCGGCACTTTCACTTCTCCCTGATGGCGGCGGATGACGCGGTCGAGCATGTCCATGGTTGGTGCACGCTCGCCGAACCCGGCTTCGGTGTAGAGGCTCCAGATGGCGCCGGTCAGTTCACGGCCCGGACCACGGATGCCTGCATTGATGCGGGCGATCATTTCGTCCGACAGGACAAAGCTCGGGTGACCGGCTTCGATATGGGCGGCCAGTCTCACCAGGATCTCGCGGCGCATGCCGGCATCGGGCAGGCCGACCTCGACAGCAATCGAGCCCTTGAGTTCAGCCCGCATGCGGGGGCCGAAGCCGGTGACATCACCGGGCGCTTCATCGCCAGCCAGAACCACGAGGCCGCCATTGCCGGTGACTTCACGGATGTTCTGGTAGAGCTCGGTTTCCGTGCCGGGCTTGCCGGCAATCCGGTGGAGGTCGTCGATGAGGAGGAGGGTCGCAGACCGCAGGCGCTTCTTCAGTGCGCTCGTGTCCTTCACCTTCACGCCGTCATGATAGGCCGACATGAATTCCTCGGCCGTCAGGTAGACGACGACGCGCTCGGGATCATGCGCTTCGACTTCATGCTTGAGGGCATAGAGGAGGTGTGTCTTGCCGGTTCCCTGACGCCCATAAATGAGGGCTGTGGATGTGCCGACGGTCTGGCCAAGGGCGATGCGCTGCGCGAGCTGTACGGCGATCTCGTTGGACTCGCCGGTGACGAGCGTGCTGAAGGTCATGTCAGGCGCGCCAGTGGCCGTTGGCGCAACCGTCGTCTTGCCGCCGTCGCTGCCATTGCCGCCGGATGCGGCAGCCGGTGCAGGCTGTGGCGCGGGTTCTGGCACGACATCGGCCCAAGGGTCCGATACCAGTTCGCGCACTTCTGCGCGGGCATTGCGCCAGCATTCCAGACGGATGCCACGGCGTGCCGGGTCAAAGTCGCGCCAGGTGCGCTGGATCAGCCGCTTGTGCTCAGCCAGAACACGATCATAGGCAAGCGGGTCGCGTGCCGCGATCACGATCTCGCCGTCAACTTCCGCGATAAGGCGCAGGTCTTCGATCCAACGATCATAGTCGGTTGCATTCAAGACGGTCGCGAGCTTCGCCCGGACCTGCTTCCAGATCGACTGGCCGGGGATATTGCTGCCTTTTTCCGCGCCCGAAAACTCTACGCTTTGCTCAGAATCAAAAAGTGTATTTCGGTCCATCGCCGAGCCCCATTTTCTTGTTATGTTTCGTCCTGACCAGCAGGCACGCAACTCTCCCTCCAGATTAGATCTGGGCCCCGTAAGTACTCCGTGCAGGGAGAGTTTTCAGCTGGTATCCACAAGGTAACTTCCAGCGGTTTTACTGACAAGTGTTACTTTTCTGCGATCACGGGAAATGGCCAGTTGACTCTTTCGGCATGTAATCAAAAGGCCATCAAAATCAGCCGTTTATCCTGTGCATTTTTTTTGTGAGTGAGTCGTTCGGTGCAATTGTTCGCGAATGTTCTGTCAACACCACCTACACGATATTGGCTGTGAAATTCGGGCATTTTCTGAAGTAAATTTTTGCACATTTTGCAAAGGCATCAAACACGCAGAGCTTATGCCTCCGGCTGCCTGAAAATGCAGGAATGGCTCCCGGAAAAGCATGCGCCAAGCAGACCATATCAGGCCCCTCATGGCGAGGCGATTTTCCTGAATTCGAGGCAATAAAAAACCCGCCAAGCGCGAACCGGGCGGGTTTGGAATTCTGGTCCTGGACTTTCGTCCGGGAAGGGCCTCAGCCCATTGCGCCGACGCGAGCCGAGAGGCGCGAGACTTTGCGGGAAGATGTATTCTTGTGCATCACGCCCTTGGTGACGGCGCGCATCAGCTCGGGTTGTGCAACGCGCAGGGCTTCCTGTGCAGCTGTCTTGTCGCCTGCAGCGATGGCTTCCTCGACCTTGCGAACATAGGTGCGCACACGCGAGCGGCGCGCCTTGTTGACTTCGGTACGAGCCGCAATCTTGCGGACCATCTTCTTGGCGGAACGGGTATTTGCCATATCTAACTCCTGAAGCCGGGGGGAAACCTCCCTCAAGCTGAAGGCGGGGGCATACATAAACGGTGCGAAGGCGTCAACTGGGATGCTGACAGAAAACTGAGCCAGAGGGCCAGCCCTATTCAGTTTCCGGCTGTTCATCCGCCGCGTTGCTGGCTGCGCTTAGCCGTTCCTGTAGCACAGGGTTGCCTTTCAGGCCCAGTTCCCGGGCTGAAAACACCACAAGTCCTCCGGATTTACTGAGCATCGAGACAATGTTTTGCCGCGTCTGCATTTCCATGAGGCTGAGCAGCGTGGCGATCTGCTCGGGACTGCGGTCGCGAAACTGGTCGAGCAATTTATCGAGGTCAGTGCCAAGGAATTGCATGGCGCCCGGTGTTTCACTGGTGTGGGCGGGGCTTTCGCCCCGAGAGGCGGCGGGGGCGAGGGCGACGCGCTGGGGAGAGTCGGGGGCGGTGTCAGCACCGTCTGCGGACGTGACGGGCATGGCGGCGGTCGCCCCCGTATCAGGCGCGATGACGACTTCGCTGGGCAACGCCGCGCCATCGCGATAGCTGAAGCGCGCTTCAAACACCGTGATGCCTAGCGGAACGCCCAAAGCGTCCGTGCCTGTTTCGACGCCTGCCAGTTCTTCCGTCACCTCGCTTTCAATCTGATGATGGCTTTCGCGCAGCTGCTCATCCTTGCGCCGCCCGATGGCGCCGGAAAAGGCAGACCGGATGCGCCGCTCGAACTGGTCGCCGAAATCGCCGAGCCGGGCGAGATCGGTCACACGGGCGGGATCGACGGCGAAGCTGACGGAGGGAGTGACTGTCACCGTGTGGCCGTCATTGGTGACGGCCGTGAAGGGGAAGGGCGTGGTTGTGTGGATGCGCAGGGAAATGGCGCCGCTGTCAGTGACCAGCCTGTCGTGTGAGAGCGCATTGAACCGTGGGTCATAGACGGGGAAGCGCAGCTGCTTGCGGTTCTGGAACTGCACAATGCGGGGATCTTCGGGCTGGACCTTCATGTCGGCTGTCAGGGCCTGGATGCGCCCTTCAGGGCTTCTGATCAGATAGGTCTCGTCATCGCCCGGCACCAGGCTGGGCACACGCGTCCTGTACAGGAAGGCGGCAACGGCCAGAGCGACGACCAGCAAGGCCACCAGTACACTGATGATCAATCCTGTTGATACTGCATCTACCTCAGCCATAGGCTTGTCCCCTGCTGCAGAGCCGCCCCGTCCCCTGGGCACCTGCACGGTAACACAATCCTGTCCGAATAGAGAATAGTTGGGATCAGTAAGCCCGTTTACCGGTCCTTGAAGTGGGCAGAGCGCTTTTCGACATAAGCGGCCATGCCTTCCTTCTGGTCCTCGGTTGCGAAGAGGGACTGGAACAGGCGGCGTTCGAAACGGATGCCCTGCGACATGGGTGTTTCGTAGGCGGCGTTGATGGCCTCTTTCGTCATCATTGCTGCAGCACGCGGCATGGCGGCAATCGTGCGGGCCATCTCCTTGACGGTGTCCATAAGGTCGTCAGCCGGGACCACGCGCGCGACCAGGCCGCAGCGTTCAGCTTCTGCGGCTTCCATCATCCGGCCTGTCAGGCAGAGTTCCATGGCTTTGGACTTGCCTATAAAACGTGCAAGTCGCTGCGTACCGCCGGCGCCGGGCATGACGCCAAGGCGAATCTCGGGCTGCCCAAAGCGGGCCGTATCGGCCGCAATCACAATGTCGCACATCATGGCCAGTTCGCAGCCGCCGCCGACGGCATAGCCGCTGACGGCCGCAATGATCGGCTTGCGGGCGCTGGAGGTGCGTTCCCAGTTGCGGGTGATCAGGTCTTCATAATAAGCGGCCGGATAGTCCTGTTCCATGATTTCACGGACGTCGGCGCCACCGGAAAAGGCCTTGCGCGATCCGGTCAGCACGATGCAGCCAATATCCTTGTCAGCCTCGACGCGGTTAATCGCGTGGGTCAGCTCGGTCATCATCTCGTCATTCAGCGCGTTCAGATGGTCCGGGCGGTTAAGCGTAATGACGGCGACGCCGGTTTCGGCGTCAAACTCGGTCAGCAGGGTCTTGTACGACATAGGGCGACAGGTCCTTCTTGCGGCCGGATGATCCGGCCATCGGCGCTGGCGTTTTGCTCGCAGCGGCCGGATTGGTTTATTTGGGGGTACATAACATGCCCGGATCATCATGTCCGGCTGGGGTTGAGGCGACTAACGACTCTCGTGTTGCGACCGCGATCAGGGGCGGACGCGGGCGCTATAGCCTGAAAAAAGGGGGCTTGTCACCCTTTTGCCTCAATTGTCGATGTCGAAGGTCATTCCGGCGTGGGACTGCAGGCGGCCGACGAGGCTGAGGCCCATGGCGGCGGCGGGCGTGTAAATACCGCCAGAAAGGTCTGCGCAGTCCTTCACGAGGCAGAGCGCGGCTTCGGAGATGATCTTGGAGGTCGAGCCATAGCCGGGGTCCTTGTCGCCAGTGACAGTCGCCCGCAGGCGATCCCCGTCCTTGGTGATGCCGAGGAGGGCGAAATCATAGAGTCCGGCCTCGCGTTCTTCCTTTGAGGGGCCTTCGCCGGGCTTGGGACCGTCTTCGCCGCCCATGGAATTGTCGCTGGCGACGGCTTCGGCTGCAGCCTTGCCGCCTTCGCCGGGGCCGGTGAGCATCATCTCGTCATAGACGAAGTCCTCGCCGTAAGGGTGCCCCATCAGCGCGTTCGAGCGGTGGATGTTCTTCGTATTGATCGGCGCCATGATGAAGGGAGCGGCCCAGGCGCCGAAATCCTCGTCTTCCATCACTTTCATGCCATGCGGCTGGTCGGGGCCGACAAAGCCGCCTGTCAGCGAGAAGGGATTGCGCAGCACGGCCATGACTTCGGGGTCGCGCATGGCGCGGGCCATGGTCTCGCGACCTGACGCTGCCGTGCCGCCCGAGAAGGTGCCCTTCATCTTGCGCATGCGGCCCTTCACGCGAACGGCCGGTTTGCCGAACTTGCGCATGGACTCGTTCTGCAGGAACAGGACGCCGAGGTCGAAGGGGATGGAGTCAAAGCCGCAGGAGAAGACAATGCGCGCGCCACTCTTCTTCGCCTTGTCCTGATACGCCTTGATCATGTCGTGCATCCAGGCGACTTCGCCGGAGAGATCGACATAATCGGTGCCATTGGCGGCACAGGCCTCGACGAGGGGCGTGCCATAGAGCTGATAGGGGCCAACAGTGGTGAGGACGCATTTGGTGGATTTCACCATGTCCTCAAGGGATTTCGGGTCGGAAGCGTCCGCGACGATCAGGTCAACCGACTTCGGAATGCCCATTTCGTCACGTACATCCTTCAGCTTCTCAAGCGAGCGCCCGGCCATGGCCCAAGCGACCTCATTTCCCACGCCATAGGTCTCATTCATGTATTCGGCCACAAGGCGACCGGTGAAACCAGTGGCGCCATAAATGACGACATCGAACTCTGCGGATGGGTTCATGGGGCGGCCTCCAGCTTCCTGTTTCTTATGGTCTATCGGATCGAGACGAGATTAACAGGGTTAGTTGACAAATCGGGCATTTGTATATACATGTGTATGCATAAAAAGAAACTTACTTAGATGGCTGAGCAGAACGAACCCAATGAGGCCGTGGCGCCGCGCTACCTATGAAAGTTTAAAAAATGAAAGTTCCATTCCCTGCGGAACCCCATCACGGAAACATAGACTGGGATGAAAAGGACAACGAGCGAAACAGACGAAAATACGGGATAGCATTTGAGGATATACAGTCGGGCTTTGCCAAGCCGCATGTCCGGCTCGAGCTGAATGGACCTGAAGATTTCATGTCACTCATAGAAGTTCAGGGAATTGTCTTTGAAGCCCGGTGCAGGTTTGATCTTCACCTCATCATTTTCGCTGTGGACGTTGCAACACATGATGCCAAAATCACATTCTACAAAACTCTATCTCAATCCGATTAAAGACCGCACTTCTGCGGGCAAGACGGATTTCAAGAAGCTTGGCGCCATGACGGATGCCGAGATTCGCGCGCGTCGCGGCGACGATCAGCACTTTCCAGAGATCGACTGGGCTGAAGCCGATGTCCAGCTTGTCGAACCGGTTGTGAAGAAACCTGTATCCATTCGCCTCGACAGTGATGTGATCGATTTCTTCAAGGATGCCGGCAAGGGATACCAGACGCGAATCAACCAGATTCTGCGCTCTTATATGGAGCACCAGCAGAAGACGGGCTGAGGCGCGGCATCAATACCTCTGCCAATGCCGGCAAAACTGCCTATATCACTCACATGACCGATACGCCTGACGCGCCCGATCCGGAACGCAACCGATTGAGCGGGCGCCTTGCCCGCACCGCGCGCGTTGGCGCAAATCTCTCCGGCGCGGGCATCAGCTTTGCCGCCAATTCCCTGTTTGGCGGGGACCAGAGCGACGAGCGCATCGCCAAGGCGCTTGCTGCCGCGCTGGGCAAGTCCAAGGGGCCCCTTATGAAGGTCGCCCAGATGGTGTCGACCATTCCGGATTTCCTGCCCGCCGAATATGCCGCCGAACTCAGCCAGCTGCAGGCCGAGGCACCCGCCATGGGCTGGCCTTTCGTGAAGCGCCGGATGCGAGGCGAACTCGGGCCCGGCTGGGACGATCGGTTTGCGGCGTTCGAGAAGGAGGCCTCGCATGCGGCCTCGCTGGGGCAGGTGCACCAAGCGACGCTGCATGATGGCCGCAAGGTAGCGTGCAAGCTGCAATATCCGGACATGTCGAGCGCGGTGGAATCCGATGTGGGCCAGCTGAAGGCCATGCTGGGCCTGTTCAAGCGGATGGATGGCTCGATCGACCTGACCGAGATGGTGGGCGAAGTGACCGACCGACTGCGCGAGGAACTCGATTATGGGCGCGAGGCCAAACACATGTCGCTCTATGCGCGCATGCTGGCGGACAAGGATTTCGTTCAGGTGCCGGAGCCTGTGCCGGATCTGTCGACGGACCGCCTGCTCACGATGACATGGCTGGATGGCGAGCGCCTTGGCGCCTTCGAAGACGCGCCGCAGGAGACCCGCAATCATATCGCAGAGATGTTGTTCTGGACCTGGTGGGGACCATTCAACAGCCATGCCGTGATCCATGGGGACCCGCATCTTGGCAATTATCAGGTGACCGGCGGGGGCACGGGCATCAACCTGCTGGATTTTGGCTGCATCCGTGTGTTCCCGCCCAATTTTGTGGAAGGTGTGGTTGACCTCTACCGCGCCATGCTGCGCGACGATTTCGACGCTGCCTATGCGGCCTATGAGAAATGGGGCTTCCAGAACCTCTCGCGAGAACTGGTCGAGGTGCTGAATATCTGGGCGCGCTTCATCTATGGGCCGCTGCTCGACGACCGGGTGCGCACCGTGGCCGACGGCGTGACAGCAGGCGAGTATGGCCGCAAGGAAGCCTTCCAGGTGCGCAAGCTGCTGAAGGAAAAAGGCCCCGTGAAGATCCCGCGGGAGTTCGTTTTCATGGACCGGGCGGCCATCGGGCTTGGGGCGGCGTACCTGCGCCTCAAGGCGGAAGTGAACTATCACCGCCTGTTCGAGGAGAGCCTTGAAGGCTTTGACGTCAAAGCGGTGGCGGATCGGCAGGCGGCGGCGCTTAAGGCGGTTGGCCTTTAAACGGGCTAGCGCTGAGGACCTTACGGCGCTATCCCGCATTCATGACCGACGATTTTACCAGAAGCCAGACATTCGACATTCCGGCCGACTATAATGAGCTGCCTTGGCACCGCGGCTTTGGCCGCCAGGTGGGGCCGCTGTTCGAGAAGCGGGATGCGAGTGGCCTGACGCGGGCTTTCCGTGTCGAGGAACATCATACGAATGGCATGATGAATGCCCATGGCGGTATGCTCATGACCTTTGCCGACATGGCCTGGGGCGGGGCTGTCGAGAAGGATGAGGACACGTGGTGGGTCACCATCCGCCTGATGTGTGACTTCCTGTCTGGCGCAAACCTTGGCAGCTTTATTGAGGGCAGGGGCGAGGTTGTCGGCGTGGCAGATGACATTATCACGGTCGAGGGCCGTATCTGGACCGGCGACAAGCTGTTGATGCGGGGCACCGGCATTTTCAAGCTGATCCCCCGTCGGGATGGCGCACCGGGGCGTGGCTAACAGGTTGACTTTCAGCCGGGCCGTCAGTATCCGCCTCCCCAATGAACACTGCACTGCACCACCATCACCATCACGTGTGACGCGCCAATGAGGCGCGAACCGGTCCGGCTGCGCCTCCTGCAAGTGTTCATCTCCCAGAACCAGATCAGATGAGGCGAGCTGCGACAGGCCCACGCTTCTGCAACGTGTTGCCTTCCCATCCAGACCGTCTCCGTCTATGCGGAGCGCGGCGGCAAACAGGACCTGATAGATATGAGCGACAAGGACACCCAGCCTCTCACCGGCAAGGATCTTGCCCGCAAGCCACGCGGCTTTCCCGACAAGCGCGAGGGCCTCATCCATGCGCAGGCGAAACTGGTGGAAACGGTCACCGGAATCTATCGCAAATGGGGCTTTGAGGCGCTGGAAACGGGCGCGTTCGAATATGCCGATGCGCTCGGCAAGTTCCTGCCGGATGATGACCGGCCGAATGCCGGCGTGTTCGCCATCCAGGACGATGATGAGCAGTGGATGTCGCTGCGCTATGACCTGACAGCGCCGCTTGCGCGGTTCATCGCTGAGGCCGGCCAGACCGTTGGCAGACCGTTCCGCAGGTATGCTGCGGGGCCTGTGTGGCGCAACGAGAAGCCCGGCCCCGGCCGCTTCCGTGAATTCTGGCAGTGCGACGCCGATACGGTTGGCGCACCCGGCTTCCATGCCGATGCCGAGATGATCGCCATGGGCGCCGAAGCGCTGCGCGCGGTTGGCATGGAGACGGGCGAGTTCGTGATCCGCGTGAACACGCGGCGCTTGTTGAATGGCGTACTTGAGAGTGTGGGCGCTGCGTCGGCGGACACGCGCCTCGCTATCCTGCGTGCGCTGGACAAGCTGGACCGGCTCGGAGCCTCCGGTGTGGCCGATCTGCTCGGCAAGGGCCGGCTGGATGATAGCGGCGACTTTACCAAGGGCGCAGGCCTTGGCGATGCCGAGGTGAAGGCCGTTCTGGCGTTTGCTGAAGCGGGCGCCAAAACGCGGGCCGAGACGCTGGCGAACCTGTCCAAGGCCGCAGGTAATAGCGAGGAAGGCAAGGCGGGGCTTGCCGAGCTGGAGGCCATAGCCGTGGCGCTGGAAGCGCTCGGCGCGCCGGAAGGCGATGTCGTGATTGACCCGTCGGTCGTGCGCGGTCTCGAATATTATACCGGGCCTGTCTATGAGGCCGAACTGCTGCGCGAAGTGACGGGCGAGGATGGCAAGACCTATCGCATCGGTTCGATCGGCGGCGGCGGACGTTATGATGATCTCGTCGCGCGGTTTACCGGTGAGACGGTGCCGGCGACGGGTTTCTCGGTTGGCATTTCGCGGCTGGCCTCTGCGCTGGCGATCATGGGCGAGACGGTGAAACTGGATGGTCCGGTTGTCGTGCTGAACCTCGACAAGGACAGCCCGGCCGTGGCGCTGGAAATCGCGACCATGCTGCGCCGGGCAGGCCTGCGCGCGGAGGCCTATATGGGCGGCTCCGGCATGAAGGGGCAGATGAAATATGCCGACCGTCGCGGCGCACCGGCCGTGGTCATGGTGGGCAGCAATGAAATCGAAGCGGGAACCGTGACAATCAAGGATCTCGAAATGGGCGCCATGAAAGCCAAGGCGATCCAGTCCAACGAGGAATACCGCGAAGCGCGCCCGGGACAGATTGAAGTGCCGCGCGATCAAATGGTGGAAGCGGTACGGCGGATTGTCGAGGCGCAGGGATGACGCCGGAACAGATTGTCGAAGCGGCGAGCGCGGTCTTCGCGCAGACAGGCGCGCGGCCGGTGGACCCGGCTTATGTGCTGGCGTCTGACATTCCCTTGGAATTGTCGGGCGAAGCCGTGCGGGCGCGCCTCTGCGTTTTCACCGATCATCGCGGGAACGAGATGGTCATGCGGCCCGACCTGACGCTGCCTGTCGCAGGCATGGAGGCGGATCGCTTGGCGTCCGGTCGCAATGGACCTGAGGCCTACACCTATGCGGCGCGTGCCTTCCGCCTGCCGGCCTCGCCGAACGATCCTATGGAATTCACGCAAGTCGGGTTTGAGCGGTTCGGCCGCGAGTCCAGCCCGGACGAGGATGCGGATGCGTTTGCCCTTGTTCAGGAGGCTGTCGCGGCCTGCGGGATTAATGATTGGCGCATGGTGATGGGCGACCTTTCCGTGTTTCCGGCTTTTGTGGATGCGCTTGGCCTGCATGGCGTCACTGCCAGCCTGCTGAAGCGTGCCTTTCGTCAGGAGGGCGGTGTGGCTGAATTGCTCGCCGGAGCGCCATCTGCGCCTGAGGTGGAGCTAGCGCATCAATTGTCGGCGTCTGCGCCGGAAGCGGCTGCACCTGCATTCCTCGACGCCCTGCGCGAGCGGTCAATTCCAATGATCGGGACGCGCTCCGTTGCCGAGATCATTGCGGGCCTGAAGGCGAAGGCCGCAGCGGCTGATGCGGGCGGCGTGCCAGAGGATGCCCGAAAGGTGCTTGCCGCCCTCGCCGCCGTGAATTGCAGTGCTGCTGAAACGGCAGAGGCTCTGTTGGGCATTGCGCGCGGGCATGGCCTGACTGGCCTGGACAGTGTGATCCAACGCGTGGCGCGACGGGTGGAGGCGATCATCGCTGCTGTTCCGCGTGTTGCAGAGGCTGGCAAGTTCCGTTCGGGCTTCGGCCGGCGTTTCACCTACTATGATGGCTTTGTCTTCGAGATCTTTGCGGGTGCACTCAGCGAGCGTCAGCCTATCGCGGCGGGCGGGCGCTATGACGGCTTGATTGCCGGGCTTTCAGGCGGACGCGCGCGGGCATCCGGCATTGGCGGCGTCGTGAGGCCTGACCGGGTAATCCGTGCACGGGAGAATGTGGCATGAGCAAGCTGTCTTTCGCCATACCGTCCAAGGGGCGCCTCAAGGAGCAGACCGAGCAATGGCTCGCGGAGCTCGGTTTTCCCGTCAGCCAGATTGGCGGAGAACGGGGCTATCAGGCAGAGATTGCAGGGCTGGGCGACGTGGAAATGCGGCTGCTGTCGGCCAGCGAGATTGCGCGCGGCCTGATCGAGGGCAGCCTGCATATCGGCGTGACAGGGGAAGACCTGTTGCATGACTTCGCGCCCGATGGCGCATCCGAATTCCGCATTGTGCGCCAGCTCGGGTTCGGCGGCGCGGATGTGATCGTGGCCGTGCCGCAGGCCTGGCTCGACGTGGACACGATGGCCGACCTTGAAGCGGCAGGGGCCGCGTTCCGCAAGCTGCATCATCGCCGTCTGCGCGTGGCCACCAAATACATGCGCCTGACGCGTCGGTTCTTTGCGGCGAAGTCAGTCGGTGAGTACAGGCTGGTGGAGAGCGCGGGTGCAACCGAAGCGGCGCCGACCACAGGCGCGGCCGACGTGATTGTTGACATCACGTCGACAGGCGCAACCCTGAAGGCCAATGGCCTGAAGATCCTTGACGATGGGGTGATCCTGAAAAGCCAAGCCTCGCTGGCCTTGTCTCCGGCGGCGGACTGGAGCGACGAGGCGCAGGCCTCGTGCCTCAGGCTTTTGGAACGGCTTGAACCCAATGCAAGCCCGAATGCAAAAAATTTGTTGAACACATTCTTGACACATGTGTGAAACTGGTGGCGTATGAGCAGGCAAGTTTCTGGGAGGAAACGCTGCAAACGGTGGAGAGGCGCGAGACCCGGTTTCAGGTCTTGCGCCTCTTTCCGTTTTGGAGATGTGTTGAGGTATTGAAGTCCTCCGCATGCCAGGGGAACACGCAGATTTGAGAAGGCCGAGACGAACCGAAACGACGGCTCAGGTGAGGTAGGGGGCGTTTTGGACATCGGTCCGATCCGCCTCGTCTTCCCGATTAGCAATATCTTATTATCGATAATCGTCAAGTATAATTATCGTTTTTCAATTAATCTTTTGTAATCGTGATGAGCGTGGCGCCCTGGCCGCCTTCCGGAACAATGCGGATGATCCGTGTGGTGCCATCTGGCGTCGCGGTTTCCGTGATTGTGTGGGCGCGCGCGACGATCTCGAGAAGGTCGAGTTCCGCATCGCGGTTGTGAACGATCGTTCTAAGTGTGGACACTGCGGGCAGGACCTCGGAATCGCTTGCAGCATCCAGGGGTGATGTCAGGGATTCCGTCTCCGTCTTGCGCCCGTCGCGTCCTGTGCGGACGATGCGTTTGTTGATGACGGGCTGATTGTTGGCGGTAACAGAAACGGTCTCGGTCGTGTCCGTCACGACCTCTCCGGAGCCGTCTATCCCTTGGGCGAAGACCTGCGGCGAGGCGATGAGCAGCATGGCTCCCACAAGGCATGTCCTGATCATCGCGACCTCCACCGCATGTGACAAAACCCATGTTCTAAAGCCACAGCATTGCAACCGTGTGACGCCGTCATGCGGGCCGGGAGTGGCCAGGCTGTTGACTTACGGTCAGCGTCTCGCCAAGCGTACCCGCAACTTTATCATACTTGCCAATCGCAGGAGAAATCATGAGCGATCCGCGCCAGCACATCATGCCCGTCTACCGGCCACCGGAAGAGGTTTTCGTCGAAGGCCAGGGCCCGTACCTCTTCACGGAAGACGGCACACGCTATCTCGACTTCATCGCCGGCATCGCAGTGAATGCGCTTGGCCATGCGCATCCGGCCATGGTCGATGCGCTGCGCGACCAGGCGGGCAAGCTGTGGCACACGTCCAACATGTTCCGCGTGCGCGGCGCCGAGGAACTGGCAGACAAGATCTGCCGTGACACGTTTGCCGACCGGGTATTCTTCACGAACTCCGGCACCGAGGCGATCGAGTGCGCAATCAAATCCGCGCGCAAGTATCACTGGGCGAATGGCCGTGAAGAGCGCATCGACATCATCACGTTCACCGGGGCCTTCCACGGCCGCTCGCTGGGCGCGATCAATGCGGGCGGCAATCCGAAATACCTTGAAGGCTTTGGCCCGGCGCTGCCCGGCTTCGTGCATCTTGAATGGGGTGACCATGAGGCGCTGAAGGAAGCGGCAGCCCGCCCGACGGCGGCGGCTGTCCTTGTTGAGCCCGTGCAGGGTGAAGGCGGCGTGCGCGCCATGCCGGACCAGTGCCTGATCGGCCTGCGCAAGCTGTGCGACGAGCATGGCCTCGTGCTGATCTTTGACGAAGTGCAGTGCGGCATGGGCCGGACCGGCAAGCTGTTCGCGCATGACTGGGTGGAGGGCGCCGAGCCTGACATCCTCTGCGCGGCGAAGGGCATCGGGGGCGGCTTCCCGTTCGGCGCCTGCCTGACGACCGAGGCCTGCGGCGAGCATATGCAGCCCGGCAGCCACGGCTCCACCTATGGCGGCAACCCGCTGGCCATGGCCGTGGGCAATGTGATCTGGGACATGATTGCGAATGATGACTTCCTTGCCGAAGTGCGCCGCGTTTCCGGCACGCTGGCGCAGGGCCTGAAGAGCCTTGCCGACAGCCACCCGGACAAGGTGGAAGGCGTGACGGGCAAGGGCCTGCTGACCGGTCTGAAGATGAAGGCCGATCCGAAGAGCCTGCAGGGTCTTTGCCGCGACAAGAACCTGCTCGTCGGTGTGGCCGGTGCAAATGTGCTGCGTCTTGCGCCGCCGCTGATCATCAGCGACGAGCATGTGCGGGAGGCGACAGGCATCATGGATGCGGCGCTTACGGAGTGGGAACCGGCCTGAAGCCATGACCAACTATCAGGGTAGCTGTCATTGTGGTGCCGTGACGTTCAGCATTGCGACGGAGATCACCGATCTCTATCGCTGCGACTGTTCGCTGTGCCACATGAAAAATGCCGTCATGACGACTGTTCATGAGGACAGGTTCACGCTGCTCGGCGGCGAGGACAGGCTGAGCGAATATAACTGGAACACAGGCGTCGCCCGTCACTTTTTTTGCTCCACATGCGGAATCTATCCGTTCCACAAGAAGCGCACGAGCCCGGATCATTATGGCATCAATGTCAATTGCCTCGCAGGCTTCGATGCCTCGTCCCTGCCGGTGCGCGCCGCCGAGGGAAAAACCATGACGGTCAAATCCGCCGGGGCACGTGATGCCTGGTCAGGGCCTCGCGAGACATGACGGTGATCCGCGCCGCCTGTGTGCAGATGCGCTCTACCACGGCAGTGGCGGAGAACATTGCCGCAGCCAGCGCACTGGTGCGGCAGGCGGCGGAGGCAGGGGCGGTTTTCATCGCCACGCCGGAGATGACGAACCTGCTCGACATCCGTCCCGGCATGGCGCGGCCGAAGATTGTCGCGCAGGAAGACGATGCGACATTGGTGGCATTCCGGGCGCTGGCGGTTGAGCTTGGCGTATGGCTCCTGCTTGGTTCGATAGCCGTCACGGCGGAAGGCGAGGACCGGCTCGCTAACCGATCCTTCCTGATTGCGCCGGATGGCGACGTGGTCGCGCACTACGACAAGATCCACATGTTCGACGTCGAGGTCGGCGATGGCCAGACCTATCGGGAGTCGCGCACCTATCGGCCGGGTACGTCCACGGCGCTTGCCAATGCCGGCATCGGGCGGGTGGGCATGACCATCTGCTATGACCTGCGCTTCCCGGCTCTTTACCGGTCGCTGGCTCAGGCCGGCGCGCAGATACTCACGGTGCCAGCGGCCTTCACGCGTGTGACGGGCGAGGCGCACTGGCATGTGCTGCTGCGCGCACGGGCCATTGAGACGGGCTGTTTCGTCGTCGCGCCGACGCAAGGCGGCAAGCACGAAGATGGCCGCGAGACTTACGGTCACTCACTGATCATCTCGCCTTGGGGCGAAATTCTGGCCGAAGCGGACGGCGATGAGCCGGGCGTGATCTGGGCCGATCTTGATCTAGATGAAGTCGACAAGGCGCGCGCTCGTATCCCTTCGCTGGGTAACAACCAGAGCTTTTAGGTCGGTTACCGTCTAGCTGCCGGGCGACGCGGCAGAGCCCGCGAGAAGTCCGCCATCCAGCGTGAGTTCGGCGCCCGTCATATAGGCGGCCTCATCGCCGGCCAGCATGACACAGATAGCGGCCACTTCTTCCGGCATTCCGAACCGTTTCATCGGCGTGTCGGCGACGAGGGCTGCCATGCGCGTGTCCCGGTCCGGCCCGTCACCCAGCATGGGTTCCCAGATGGGTGTCAGGATGGCGGCCGGGTGAACCGAGTTGCACCGAATGTTCCAGCCATTCTGGGCGCAATAGAGGGCCACCGATTTCGAATGATTCCGGATCGCGGCTTTTGACGAGGCATAGGCCGCAGCGCCTGGAATGCCGACGAGGCCGGAGCGCGACGAGATGTTGATGATGCTGCCCGCGCCCTTCTGCTTCATCGCGCCGATGGCATAGCGGCAGCCCAAGAAGGTGCCGTCGAGATTGACGGCATGGACCGCGCGCCAGGCAGACAGCGAAGCGTTCTCGGGGTCGTGGACCATCTCGCCGCTTTCGAAGCCGGTGATGCCGGCATTGTTGACGAGCACGTCGAGAGCAGGGATGGCGGCGGCAATGCGCAGCCAGTCTGCCTCGTCTGATACGTCGAGGTGTTCGTAGCGGGCGCCGATGGAGTCGGCGGTGTCCTTGCCCTGCGCATCGTCAATGTCGGTGACGATGACGTTGGCGCCTTCATTGGCAAAGGCCTTGGCTATGGCCTTGCCAATGCCGCTGGCCGCGCCCGTGATGAGGGCGGTCTTGTTCTCTAGTCGTTGCATGATGTGTATTTCCAGTTGTCGTGAACGGCAGGCGCAGTGCGCCCGTTGGCTTTGATCGTTTCCTGAAAGTCCGGTGCCGCTAGTTCATCGCTCTGGAAGTCCTCTATCGTTTTTCCGATCTAGGGTCGCCTATAGGGCGTGTCAATCAACGCCCCAGCCGAGCGGCTGATTTGCTCGGCTTCATCGCTTTTGTTTCTCGGGTGGGTTGCTAGTGTCCAGCCATAAAATCAGACTGTTCACTGGGGAGGGATGCGATGGACCGCGTTGATGACTTTGAGGAGGCGACGCGGCTTGAGCGTCTGGACGAACAGCGCTGGGCGGTAGACCTTCGCGCGGATTGGGGTCTGTGGAGCCCGGCGGGCGGGTTTATCTCTGCGCTCGCCTTGCGGGCGGCTGGTGAAGCGACGCGGTCGCCGCGCCCGGCCAGTATGACCTGTCATTTCCTCCGCATGGGCAAGTACGGCCCCGCCGAATTGCGTGCGGAAATTCTGAAGTCAGGCCGTCGCAGTGAACTTGTCAGGATGGAGCTGGTTCAGGAGGGCAAGGTTCTTTTGATGTGCCATGTCTGGGCTGTGCAGGATGAGACACCGGGGCTGGTGCATGATGCGTCACGCCTTCAGAACATGCCGACTCCGGAGTCGCTCAAGAGTTATGAAGAGCTGCACCCGGACAGGCCGGCGCCTCTATTCCTGCAACGTTTCGAGGAGCGCCCGATCAAGGGCATGCCGGAGGCCGGGGATGGCGCGCGCGACCCGGAGTTGACGGGGCTCTACAAGTTCCGGCCAAGGGCGCGGGCGGAGAATACGTTTGTTGATGCGGCGCGGGCAATGATCCTGCTCGATACCTATGGCTGGATGGCGCAATACCCGGCGCACCCCCAAGATGATCCGTCGCCCTGGATCGCGCCGAATATGGATTACCATTATCGCTTCCATCGCCCGACGACCAAAGCGGAGTGGCTGCACATGCGTATCAGGGCAGGCATCGCAGAGGGCGGCCTGATGTCAACCGACGGTGAAATCCACGACCTTGATAGTCGATTGCTTGTCAGTGGCACGTCGCAATTGATGTGCCTGCCAAGGCCCGGCGCCTAGCGGCCCAGACGGCGACGGAATTCCTCGTAGCCGAAATTCGAGAGCGGTTCGATCACGCCGTCTTCCCAGCGCACGGCGAGGTTGGCGAGTGGTGTGCCGTTGAACGTGTTCGTCTTGACGAAGCTGTAGTGCATCTGGTCGGTAAAGATCAGCTGCTGGCCGGGCGCGAGCGGTTCGGGGAAGGAATAGTCACCGAGCACATCTCCGGTCATGCACGTCTTGCCGCCGAGGCGGTAGGTGTGCGCGAGTTCGCCGGGATCGCCCGCGCCGATAATTTCGGGGCGGTAGGGCACTTCGAGCACGTCGGGCATATGGGTCGAGGCCGAAGCGTCGAGGATGGCGAGGTCCAGCTCGTTCCTGTGCAGCGCCAGCACGGTGGCGTAGAGTTCGCCCGTGTTGACGACGAGGCCTGCGCCCGGCTCCAGCAAGACCTCGACATTGAACTTCGCCTTGAAGGCCTTGATGGCCGCGATCAGCGCGTCGACATCATAGCCCGGCTTGTTGAGGAAGTGGCCACCGCCGAAATTTACCGCCGAGACCTGTTCGATGTATTTTCCGAAATTGTCGGCGACGAATTCGATGAGGCCGACGGAGCCTTCGGCAAGGCTCTCGCAGAGGGCATGGACGTGGAAGATGTCGACGCCGGACCAGTCGACGCTGTCCAGCAGGCCGGGCACTTCGCCAAAGCGGCTGCCGGGGGCTGTGGGGTTATAGAGGTCGCCGCCGAGCGTGGCGTTGGAATAGCCGGGGTTCACCCGCAGGCCGACCTTGCAGCCGGCATCGCGCGCTATGGCGCCGAAGCGGGCCAGCTGTTCGGCCGAATTGAAATAGATGTGCTGGGCGATCCTGGTGAGGCGCGTCACTTCGTCTTCCGTGTAGGCTGGCGAATAGACGTGCACTTCCTTGCCGAATTCCTCGGCGCCCATGATGGCCTCATGCTCGCCGCTGGCGGTCGTGCCATCGAGATAGTCGCGCATCATCGGGAAGACGGCCGGCATGGCGAACGCTTTTGTAGCGAGCAACACTTTGCAGTCAGCCTCCTCGCGCACGCGCTTGGCGGTCTCCAGGTTGGTCCGGAGGCGAGCAACGTCGAGGACGAAGGCGGGGGTTTGGATTTGGTCAGAGAGAGTCATTGTCTTGTCTGGAGCCGATGTGCTGGAAGACGACATACCAAAGCGAGCATGCCAGCGTCAGTAGGGGTACCAGCAGTGCGATAAAGAATATCGCGTTCTGCAGGTGGCGTAATGTTTCTGGGATTCCGTATGTCAGTACGCTGATAGCGGCCGGTACCAAGAGCAAGCCACCGGCGAGCCACAAGGAAAACAGGAACGACCGTGTGACGATTGTTCCAATCGATGCAGGCGCCCTTTGCTCTGGCATCAGGTCTCCACAGCGAACAATTCATCCTGCGCGCCGGGCGCGAGGTCGACGATGGTTGTCGGCAGGCCGCGCTTGGCGACGTCTTCGAGGAAGGGGGCTGACGGGAACTGCTCGACGTTGAACACGCCCTTGCCGCTCCAGATACCCTTGAAGAACATGGCCGCGCCGGAAACGGGCGGTACGCCGGTCGTGTAGGACACGGCCTGCGCGCTGACTTCCCTGTTCGTTTCGGCATGGTCGGACACGTTGTAGAGCATCTTGGTGAGCGGCTTGCCATCCTTCTTTCCACGGACGATCACGCCAATCGACGTCTTGCCGGTGTAGCCTTCCGCAAGGGATGACGGCACGGGCAGCAGGTCCTTCAGGAATTCCATCGGGATAATGTCCATGCCCTTGTGCTTGATCGGTTCGAGGCCGATCAGGCCGATGGATTTGAACACTTCGAGGTGCTTGATGTACTGCTCGCCAAAGGTCATCCAGAAGCGGATCTGCTTCAGGCCCTTGATGTTCTTTACAAGGCTTTCCTCTTCCTCGTGATAGATGAGGTAGGAGGCTTTGGGGCCGACTTCCGGATAGTCGATATCGCAGCGGATGGAGAGGGCAGGGATTTCGATCCACTCACCGTCTTTCCAGTATTTGCCGTCCTGCGTCACTTCGCGGATGTTGATTTCCGGGTTGAAGTTGGTCGCGAATGTCTTGCCGTGGTCGCCAGCATTGCAGTCGACAATGTCGATATATTCGATCTCGTCGAACAGGTGTTCCTGCGCATAGGCGCACCAGATGTTCGACACACCCGGATCAAAGCCGCAGCCGAGAATGGCGGTGATGCCTTTCTCGACGAACTTATCCTGATAGGCCCACTGCCAGCTGTATTCGAACTTGGCGATTTCGCGCGGTTCGTAGTTTGCGGTGTCCATGTAGTTCGTGCCGGTCTCGACGCAGGCGTCCATGATCGGCAGGTCCTGATAGGGCAGGGCCATGTTGATCAGCAGGTCCGGCTTCACCTTGTTGATGAGCGCGACGACCTCGGCGACATTGTCAGCATCGACCTGCGCGATCTCGATCGGCGTCTTGCACATCTTGGCGACTTTCTCGCAGCTTTCGATGCGGCGCGAGGCCAGTGTGATATGCTTGAACGTGTCGCGGTCCATGGCGCATTTCTGCGCGACGACGGAGCCGGCGGCGCCAGCGCCGATGATGAGTACGGTGTCCATTAGTCCTGTCTCTCCTGAGATTAGAGGGGCCGGTGGGCTTGCCCGTCACATAGGGCAAAGCGCGGGCCTTCGCCAGTGGAGAGATGAGACGGGTGTTGCAGCGCGGAGAGCGGCAAGGCGGGCTTGAAGCGGTCATGTTGGCGTCCGGGGCGAAACGCGCCTAGGGTGACAGGCTCCATAAGAAGAGGGCCGCATGTGCGGCCTGATAATAATAAGGAAACGCAAAATGACCCTCGAAAGCCTTATCATTTTTCTGCTGATCGGCGCTGTCGCCGGCTGGCTTGCCGGACTCATCGTCAAGGGGTTCGGCTTCGGCATCGTCGGCAATATCGTGGTCGGCATCGTCGGCGCCTTCATTGCCGGATACCTCTTCCCCGCCCTCAATGTGAGCCTGGGTGCCGGCATCGTTGGTGCGATCATTCACGCCACGATTGGCGCGGTGCTGCTTCTGCTCGTCGTTCGGGTTCTCAAGCGCGCTTGAGGCGATCGCTTAAAGGTGCCGCAGCGCGGGACAAGGCGTCTGGGAGGAAACGCACGTCCCGTTCCCGCGCCGCGGCACGGGCTAACATCAAGCGGCGCGACGAGGCGCTTCGAGCCGCATGATCTCCGATGTCAGCCACGCATAGTGACGCTCAAGGCGCGTCACCATTGCGATTTCGATTTCAGGGCGGCAGGCGAGCTCTTCGCGCCAGACTTCAATCACGCGTACCTGCTGCTTCAGCCAGCAGACCATCGCCACATCATCCATGGGTAAGCACATCGGGAAGGACCTCCGTTTCGGTGGTCCACCATATTGCGAACCATTCTCAAAACGTGCCACGACCGCGTGCTGTTTGCAAGTCATTCTCAATTACTTTTTTGCCACGATCGGAAATTTGTCCGATCAGCCCGCGAATTCGGTTACGAGGTCCTTCTCCAGCGCTTCGATGCGCGCGCCATTCTTGCCGAGATCGGAGAGGCCGACGCGGGAACGGGAATAGATCGCGACCTTGGCCGACGTGTCAGTCACTGGGCGGATCAGCACGTCCACATCGTCGCGGAAGCGAAGTATGGCGGTCGTATCGACATAGCGCGCGCGGATGTCGCCATTGGCTTCGGTGCGGAAGTCGGCGGAAGGTTCAAGCTTCAAAAGCGCTGCGGCAACGGCCTTGGCCGACACGTCATAAGTCGCGGTGGGGCGCGAGGCGTCTGCCGCGAGGCAAATGTCCGGATCGCAGGCGAGGGCGCGGTTTGTCGGCAATCCAGGCTCAAGCGTCGCGAAGGATAACCAGTCTCCTGCGGGCGCTGGAGTCGTGGCGCAGGCCATCAGGAGGAGGGAGGAAGCGCAGCAGAGGGCGACTGTCTTGAGGCTCATGTTCAGCATCCTTGGGTGATCTCATGGTTTACGCGCGATCAGGCCCGCCGGATTGCTTTTATCGCACGACTGGCGCCGCAGCGTGAAACGCGCTATCCCCCGCGCTTCCTTTTTCAACGGGAGCGCCCGACCATGACAACGCCTTCAGCCCCACGCCATTTCCTCGACATCTGGCACCTTGAGTCGGCTGACCTGCGCGCGATCCTGGACGAAGCTCACCGGGCCAAAAAGGCGCGCCAGGGCTGGCCCAAGGGCCGCGTCGACACGGGCGCGCCTCTGGAAGGCCACACGCTCGCGATGATTTTCGAGAAGTCGTCGACACGCACACGCTTTTCCTTCGACATGGGCATGCGCCAGCTCGGCGGCAGCTCGATCACCGCGACCAGCAATGACATGCAGCTCGGACGCGGCGAGACGGTCGAAGATACAGCCCGCGTGCTAAGCCGCTATGTCGATGCGGTAATGATCCGCGCGAACGATCACAGCGATGTTGAGACATTTGCCGAGTTCTCCAGCGTGCCGGTCATCAACGGCCTGACGGACCGTTCGCATCCCTGCCAGATCATGGCCGACCTGCAGACGCTGGAAGAGAGCGGCCTGACGCTCCGTGGCGCGCGCCTCGCCTGGGTGGGCGACGGCAATAATGTCTGCGCAAGCTTCATGCACGCGGCCGCCAAGTTCGGTTTCTCGCTGGCCGTTGGCACGCCGCACAGGTTCGCGCCGGATGACGAGGACGTCGAGATTGCCCGCGAATTGCAGGGCCGCGTCGATCTCTATGAGACTGCTGAGGAAGCCGTCGCCGGCGCCGATGTGGTGATTGCCGACACGTTTGTTTCGATGGGGGACAAGGATGCCGAACGGCGTCTCGAAATTCTCGAGCCCTACGCGGTGACCGAAGAGCTGATGGAACTGGCGGCGGGCGGCGCGAAATTCCTGCACTGTCTGCCCGCACACCGGGGCGAGGAAGTGGACGCGGAAGTCATTGACGGGCCGAATTCGCTGATCTGGGATGAGGCCGAGAATCGTCTCCACGCACAGAAGGCCATCCTGCGCTGGTGCCTCGATAAATAGAGTTCAGTCTTTCGCCTGAACTTCTTCGAGGCCAAGCGCGACGGGCAGGGCCAGCGCGCTCATGACAGCGAGCAAGCCAATGACGACAGCCTCGCCTGCAAACTGCGCGACGAGACTGAAACCGCCACCAAGCAAAAGCAGCGCGCCAATGATCGTGTTCGACAGAGCCGTATAGGCGGCGCGTGTTTCCTGCGTTGCCATGTCAACCAGATGGGTTGAACGGCCAAGTCGTACGCCCTGATAGGCAATCATCAATGCGAACAGGACGAGCGGCAGCGCCCAGACAGCGCCGAGCAGTCCGGCAGCGTTTAGGCCAAGCGTGGCGCAGAGGGCGATCGTCGCTGAAGCCGATGTCAGAATCAGGACTTTCCGGCTCGATTTGTCGGCGAGACGTCCCCAGACATAGGAGCTAAGGAGGCCCGCGCCAGCCGAAGCGATCACGAGCAGGCCGAGGCCGCCAAAACCGTCACTGCCGTCCGGGCCATGCTCGCGCGATGCCAATGCCACCATGAAGGGCGGGGCCAGCGCCGTTGATACGAGCAGTCCCCGCACGGCGATAAACCGACGGAGCTGCGCGTCGCTGCGCAGCAGACCGAAATTCTCAAATACGGCACTGATCGGGCTGGCTCCGCCTTCGGTGGCCCCCGGCACCTCACGCAGCTGGAGGAAGACTGCGGCTCCGGCGATCCAGAACACGCCTGCACCGATCAGGCCTGCCTCGACAATATCCATGCGCGGCAAGAGGCCGGACGTCAGCAGGGCACCATAAGCCAGCACGGCGGCCGCACCGACAGTTGTGGCCGCGCCGGTTGCCGAACCGCGCCGTGACTTTGACACGGTCTTGCCGAGCACATCCTTGTACGTCACCGAGCAGACGGAGCGCGCCACGGCCAGAACGGCAAGCGCACAGATGATGGCGATGCCCGCCGCTTCACCTTCGAGCGTGAAAGCTGAAACCGCAATCGCCAACGCCGCAAGGCCCTGCACAAGTGCGCCGCCCGCCCATGCCCATTTGCGTTGTGGCAGCAGTCGTAGCGCGCCCGCCGTGAACAGTTGGGGCAGCAGTGAACCTGCTTCGCGCACCGGCACCAGCAGCCCGATGAACAGTGTGGGTGCGCCGAGCGTCGCCAGCAGCCAGCTCAGCACCAGTTTCGGGTCGATCAGCCCGTCAGCAATCTTGCTGGTCGACAGGGCCATGACGTGGGTCGTGAAGCTGCGCGCTTCCATATGGCAGGCGTCTTCGGGAATATCCTTGCAGACGCGGCCATCGTCGCCCGATGTCAACATCTGGAAGATCAGGTCATGTGTTTCGCGTGCCATAGAGAACGATCTATACGAGTCAGGCTGAGCGGCAATGCCTGCCGCTTTCTTCACGCGCCATCACGTCTGCGAGAAGGCGCTGGCGCCCGGCCGGTGCATCTTGTTAGAGGTATGCGATGGCTCATACTATTTTCCCGCGCGAGAAATTCTCGAACCCGCACATCACAGCCAAGGGCGAGACCCGGGCGAGCGTCGACTGGCGTGGCCTGAAAACCCTGTGGCTGAACACAGGCACGCTCTGCAATATTGAATGCGCCAATTGCTATATCCTGAGTTCGCCCACCAATGACCGGCTGGTCTACCTGACGCTGGCGGATGTGACGCCATTCCTGGACGAGATCGATACGCTGGGAGAAGGCCCGAAAGAGATCGGCATTACCGGCGGTGAGCCCTTCATGTGCCCAGAGATCCTGCCCATCATGGAGAGCGCCCTGCAGCGCGGACACCGCCTGCTGCTGCTGACAAATGCGATGCGCCCGATGATGCGTCCCCGTGTTCAGGCGGGCCTGCAGGACCTCCATACGCGTTTCGGCGAGCGACTGACCTTGCGCGTGTCGCTCGATTCCCACGATGAGGCGGCCCATAACGCCGAGCGCGGCGAAGGCGCTTTTGCCGAGGCCTGCAAGGGGCTCGTATGGCTGGCCGAACAGGGCATTCAGGTGGCGCTCGCCGGGCGTCAGGCGCTCAATGAGGATGATGCTTCGGCGCGGGCCGCCTATGGCGAACTGGCCGCCCGGCTCGGGCTGAAGCTTGACCCTGCCAACACATCGCAGCTGGTTCTCTTTCCGGAAATGATCGCGCGCGACGATCCGCCGGAAATCACCACGGCCTGCTGGCAGATCCTGTCGAAGGATCCCGCCGATATCATGTGTGCCAACCAGCGCATGGTGATCCGCCGCAAGGGCGCCGGGAGCGCGACGGTTACGGCGTGCACCTTGCTGGTCGACGATCCGGCCTTTGAACTGGGTACCACGCTGGGCGAAGCGACCGCCGAACCCGTGCGCCTGAATCATGCCTGGTGCGCCAGTTTCTGCGTCCTCGGCGGAGGCAGCTGCTCAGCCTGACGGGGCGCCCCCTTGCCGCAGGGGGCCCGCGCTGCCACATGGGGGCATCCATCCGCCCCGCCTGAAAGCGTGTCCCATGACCGATATTGCCCGTCCAGACAGCGACTTTGTCGTCAATTTCCAGATCGACCAGCGTCCCGTGCGCGGCCGTGCCGTGCGCATGGGCGCCGCCAGCCTGTCGCCGATCCTGCAGCGCCATGACTATCCGCGCCATCTGGCCCGTATCCTGGGTGAGGCCGTGACGCTTGCTGCCATGGTCGGTGCCTCGCTCAAGTTTGAAGGGCGTATCCTGGTCCAGGCCGAGGGCGACGGCCCGGTCTCCATGCTCGTTGGTGAATACCGCACCGATGGCGGCGTGCGCGGCTATGCCAAGTTCGATGCCGACCGCTGGGCCCATCTCGAGAAGGTGAACAAGGGCGCTGCTCCGCACATGCCGCAACTCTTCGGCCCAACCGGCCGCCTCGCCCTGATCCTTATACAGGACGATCCCTCGATTGCGCCTTATCAGGGCATCGTGCCGCTCGAGAAGGGCACGCTGTCGGAATGTGCGGAGGAGTATTTCGCCCAGTCCGAGCAGGTGCCGAGCCGTATCAAGCTGGCCGTCGCTGAACTTGACCGCAAAGGTGAGAAGCCAATCTGGGTGTCCGGTGGCATGATGGTGCAGCGGATCGCGGGCGACGAAAATCGCGGTGACACGACGGAAGTCTGGCGTGAGGCCGAGGCCCTGTTTGGAACGCTGAGCGATGCCGAGCTGGTGGATCCCGATCTTGCCGTTCCGGACCTCCTGTTCCGCCTGTTCCACGAACAGGGCGTGCGGATGGAAGACCGGGTTGGCCTGCTCGACAGCTGTACCTGCAACGAAGAGCGTCTCGTCGATACGCTGAAGGGCATGCCCGACAATGCCCTGCGCGAAATGGTCGAGCCCGATGGCACGCTGGCGATCGATTGCCAGTTCTGCGCCCGGCACTATTCGATCCCGATCGAACAGGTGACCGACCCGGTCAGCTAGGCCAGAATCAATCCGGCCGCTCCTTTAAGGGAGCGGCCGGGACTTCAAAGCTATGATTTTGGAAATCAGGCCTCAGGAATCGGGGCCGTCCATGCCGAGAATGACCTGCGCATAGCCTTTTGAGAGACGCGCCATGTTCTCCACCGAGATGCGCTCGTTCGTGCCGTGAAAGCCTGTCAGGTCTTCCGGTGACATCAGTGCCGGAGCAAAGCGATAGATGTTTTGCGTGATCGCCGCTGCGTAGCGGGAATCCGTCGCGCCGATGACGAGCGCCGGGGCAACAGGTGCGCCATTGCCGACTTCAGCGGCCACGCTTGCGAGTACTGCATAGGCGCGGTTGTCCGTTGGCGAGACCGGCGAGGCCGGGCTGCTGATGCCGTCGCCGCCGATTTCGATCTCAAGGCCTTCAATGTCCTTCGTCACGTCTTTGACGTGCGCCATGACAGATTCCGGCGTATCATTCGGGTGGATCCGGAAATTGACCATGGCCATGGCCCGTTGTGGCAGGACGTTTTCCTTGGCCGAACCGCTCAGCATGGTCGGCGCGGTCGTGGTGCGGATCATGGCATTGCCTGCCGGCACTTTGGCCATCGAGGACTCTACAGCGCCCTGGAACAGCCAGAGGTTCGCCAGAGCCATGCGCTGCATAAACGGCATGTCCTGGCCAGAGGCGAGGAAGAGTTCGGAGACCGGCGGCCTGGAGAAATCGGCCGGCATCTGGTTTTCATCAAGAGCGACAATGGCGCGCGCAAGAGCCACGTCCGCGGAGTTGCGTGGCGGTTGCGAAGAGTGCCCGCCTGCGGCGACGACGGTCAGCTTGAGCGTGATATAGCCTTTCTCGGAGACGCCGACAAAGGCCATCGACTTGCCCGTGATCGGCGACGGATCGATCACCATGAAGCCTTCGTCAAGGGCCATTTCCGGTTCAACGCCGCGCGACTTCAGCAGGGCGATGCCAGCCTGTGCACCCGACCCGAGGACTTCCTCGTCATGGCCGAACATGAACATCACGGTCCGCTTGGGCTGAAAGCCCGACGCGGCGAGCCCTTCGGCAGCTTCCATCAGGCCGATCAGGTTGCCCTTGTCGTCAATTGCGCCACGTCCGTAGACATAGCCGTCGATGATTTCGCCAGCGAAAGGCGCGCCGGTCCAGTCGCCCTCGGTCCCGATATTTACCGGGACAACGTCCTGATGCGCCATCAGGAGGAGCGGCTTCAGGGACGGGTCGCTGCCTTGCCATGTGTAGAGCAAGGTCAGCGTGCCGGGCACGGTTTCACGGGTCATAGCGGCGTGTGCGGCGGGATAGGTTTCGACGAGCCAGTCCTGCAGGGCCAGCCATGCGCCTTCCTGGCCGGGGCGCGGGTCTCCGCCGGATAGCGTGACCGTTTTGAACCGGATGGCTTCGGCGAGATGCTGTGCGGCTGATTCTGCGGAAATATCGGGCGCGGCAGGCAGGTCCACACGGCCACCCACGGGCGAGCCGCCATAAGTGAAGGTTCGCACGAGTATGATTCCGACGACCAGGATGACGAGTCCCAGCACGCCAAGCATCAGTTTTTTCAGCATTATCGGTCAGCCCTTACTTTCAATTTGGCCGGAAACTCACGACTAAAGGTCCCAGCGTCAAGCCGCACTGCAGCATAAAAATGACTTGGCCGTCACGAATTGCATGCGCAGTCTGCGTAAATGACATCAACGCCCGCTAAACGCCTTTCCCTGCCGCGCGTTCTCGCGTTCTCGACGCTCAGCATTCCGCTCGCCGGGGTAGGCCTGCCGCTGGCAGTCTACCTGTCGCCACTTTACGCCCATGAAGTGGGGCTGGGGCTTGAGCTGACCGGTCTCCTTTTCATGCTGCTGAGATTCTGGGACATCTTCACAGATCCCGTCATGGGTTACCTGGTCGACCGCTATCGCAGCCCGCTCGGGCGTGTCCGGCACTGGATCCTGCTAAGTGTGCCGCTCCTCGCGGTTGCAACCTATTTTGTCTACATGCCGCCGCGAACGGGCGTTGGCCCGGCCTATTTTGTCGGCTGGATGCTGCTGTTCTATGTCGGCTTCACGCTGCTGCAGACCTCGCGTTCTGCCTGGGTACCTGCGATTGCTGACAGTTATGACGAGCGGTCGCGCCTTTTTCTATGGCCGGAAATCGTGAGCATCCTGTCCATGCTGACCTTGCTGGCGCTTCCGGCACTGCTGCCGTTGTTCGGGTTCGATCTCGACCGGTTCGGTCAGGTGGCGGTGATGGGAGGCATGCTTCTGATATCGCTGCCACTCGCAGGCGCGCTGGCATTCTTCTTTGTCCCGGATCGGCCCGTTCCCGGCGACAAGGGCGCGGTGATGAAGTTCGAGTTGAAGCCGCTCTGGGGCGCGGTGAAGAACCAGATGCTTGGCCGTATCCTCATCATGGAATTACTGGCAGGCACAGCGATCGCGGTGACGGCATCGAATTATCTCTTCGTGGCTGAATATGCCTTCGGCCTCAGCGATACGGAGTCCAGCCTCATTCTCATGGTCTTCTTCATGGTCGCGGCTGCGGCGATGCCCCTCTGGCTATGGCTCGCGGCGCGCACTGAAAAGAACATTGCGTTCCGCCTCTCCACGCTTTTGGCGGCCGGCAGCTACATCCTCTATTATTTTTTCGGGCAGATGGGGGGCTTTTGGCCCCTGTTCATTGGCGCGGTCATAAACGGGACTGCATTCAGCGCGCCTATTGTTCTGACACGTTCGATGACGGCCGATGTCGTGGAGTGGCATGCTGCCAAGACGGGCGAGAGCCGCGCTGGCATCTACTATTCGCTCCTGACAAGCGCCTACAAGATCGGCTCAAGCCTCGCATTCGGTGTGGGCTACCTGATGGTGGGCCAACTGGCCGGATTCCATCCGGGCGAGGTCAATTCGCCAGAGGCGGTGAACGGCCTGCTGATGATCTTCTGCCTGCTTCCGGGCGCGCTGTATCTTGGGGCGTCATTCGCGTCCTGGACCTATCCTCTTTCGCGTGCCATGCAGCAGGATGTTGCGCGCAGTCTTGATCCGCGAGGGCCGCAAACGCTCGACTAGAAGCCGCTACCAGGCTTGGCCAGATAGGCTTCTTCCTCGGGCGTGGACTGACGCCCAACCACGTCATTGCGGTGTGGGAAATGGCCAAACCGGTCGATCACCGACTGGTGTGCGTAGGCGTATTCCAGGACACTTTCGGTCAGCTTCTGGAAGTCTTCACGTGCGTCACGGCGCAGGGCGGTGAACATTTCAACCGAGCGCGACTGGTCGCCCACGTCTTCCGAGTGCTCGAGTGGCAGGTAGAAGAACATCCGCTCGGCCTCGCTCAGGGAAAGATCTTCGCGCAGGGCGAGGCCTTCCTTGCAGAGGCGCAGGGCCAGCATGTCCTGAGAGAAGGATCGCGGGCTGCCCCGGAAAATGTTCCGGCTGAACTGGTCCAGCACGATGATGGCCGCCAGCCGATCGCGCGGTCCCTTCTCGGCCCATTCCTGCGCCATTGGTCCGGCGGCGAGGGTTTCCAGCAGGATCAGGAAGCGCTCGCGAATTTCGGCATCGAGGTCTGGCGACTTGGCAAACCACATCTTGTTCTTCTGGCCCGCCGCCTCGCCGGACTGGCTGGCATCGCCGATCCAGAAGTCGAGAATGTCTTTTGGGGTGGGCAGTGCGCTCATGCTTCAGGTCTCCGGGCAACGACCATGAAATTGACGGCGGTATCGTCTGAAAGGACCCAGGCGCCCGACAGGGGCTTGAAGACGACGCCCGTTGCAGGTTCGGGGGCCATGCCCGCGGCCAGCAAAGCGGTACGAACCTCATCCGGCGTCACGAACTTGGACCAGTCATGGGTGCCGCGGGGTAGCCAGCCGAGCACGTATTCGGCGCCGATAACGGCCGTTGCGAGGGCCTTCGCTGTCCGGTTGAGGCTGGCGACGATCATCAGGCCGCCCGGCCGCACGAGGCTTGCCGTATCCTTCAGGAACTGGTGGGCGTCCGCGACATGCTCAACCACTTCCAGGTTCAGCACTATGTCGAAGGGCGTCTCGCTGGCGTCGATCAGGCCTTCAGCTGTTCCGGCGCGATAATCGATATCGAGGCCCTGTTCGGCGGCATGGGTCAGCGCCGTCTTGATGTTGGCTTCTGACGCGTCGACGCCTGTAACACTGGCGCCAAGTCGGGCCATGGGCTCACTCACGAGGCCGCCGCCGCAGCCTATGTCGAGCAGGCGCAGACCTTCGAGGGGCTTCAGAGCGCCCGGCGCTATGCCGAAATGGCGTTCCGCCGTCTCACGAATGAATTTCAGGCGAACCGGGTTGAACCGGTGGAGCGGTTTGAACTTGCCGGTTGGGTTCCACCAATCTGCGGCCATGGCCGAAAACTTGGCCACCTCATCCGCATCAATGCTGGGAGTACGGGGCGCGGCGCGCGAACCTTCGATTGTTTTTACCATCTTGTGGCGTTCCCGTTTGATCAGCGTCGAACTTAACCCTATGAGGGCGCATATAAAGGGCAAACCCTTCACTTCACAGGATATGGGGCGAAATGGCGCGTACAGTTCTCAAATTCGGCGGGACGTCAGTTGGCGACCTCGATCGTATTGCCAATGTGGCGGACATCGTTGCGGATCGTGCAGCGCGCGGCGAATTGATGGCCGTCGTTGTGTCGGCCATGGCGGGCGAAACCAACAAGCTGGTTGCGCTGGCGGAAGGCGCCGCCGGGCAGGATCTGGGACGCGACCTCTTCCATGACGAGTATGACGTGATCGTCGCCTCCGGCGAGCAGGTGACCGCCGGCCTTCTGGCACTGGCGCTGCGACGGCGCGGGCTCAAGGCCCGCAGCTGGCTCGGTTGGCAATTGCGCCTGAAGACGGATGAGGCCCATGGGCGCGCCCGTATCCTTGGTTTTGAGAATAGCGGCCTGCCGGATTCCGTTGATGGGGGCGAGATTGCCGTTGTCGCGGGTTTTCAGGGCGTGACGGATGATGACCGGGTCGCCACGCTTGGCCGTGGCGGGTCCGACACAAGCGCCGTCGCCGTGGCTGCGGCCCTCAATGCTACCGTCTGTGACATCTACACGGATGTTGATGGCGTCTATACTACCGATCCGCGCATGGTGCCCAAGGCCCGGCGGATACCCAAGATCTCGTATGAGGAGATGCTTGAAATGGCGTCCCTCGGCGCGAAAGTCCTGCAGACGCGGTCTGTGGAACTCGCGATGAACCATAATGTGCCGGTGCGCGTGCTCTCCAGCTTCCTGAAACCAGGTGAGCCGAACCCCGGAACCCTTGTCTGCTCAGAGGAAGAAATCGTGGAAAAACAGGTTGTTAGCGGCGTTGCCTATTCGCGGGACGAAGCAAAAGTCACATTGTATGGGGTGGCCGACAAGCCCGGCGTTTCCGCCAAGATCTTCTCGGCACTGGCGCGCGCGGGCGTCAATGTCGACATGATCGTCCAGGCCAATGCGCGTGGCCCAGAGCGGGCCAACATGGTGTTCACCTGTACCGACCGCGACAGCCCTATCGCCAAGCAGACGCTTGAGAGCATGGCGGCAGATATCGGGTATGAGCAGCTTGAAGTGACGCGTGACGTATCCAAGATCTCGATCATTGGCGTCGGCATGAAAAGCCACACCGGTGTTGCCGAAACCATGTTCACGGCGCTCTATGAGAAGGGCATCAACATTGATGTCATTTCTACTTCCGAGATCAAGATTTCGGTTCTGATTGCTGCACCTTATACCGAATTGGCTGTTCGTGCCCTCCACACGGCGTTCGGACTTGACGCAGTGTAAACCCGACTGCGAAACTCAGGAGAACCATGCCCTATAATCTGCCGGCCACGCGTCTCCTGATGAACCGCCTCCGCCAGGTGATGGCGGAAGACGGCGATACGCGTTTCCGGCTGGATCAGGTGGTGCGCATCATTGCGTCCACAATGGTGGCGGACGTCTGCTCTATCTATCTGCGCCTGACAGACGGGGCCTTGCTGCTGATCGCGACGGAGGGGCTGAAGCCTGAAGCCGTTTCGGCTACACGCCTAGGCTCGAATGAGGGCCTTGTCGGCCTCGTTGCGCGTCGGGCTGAGCCCATGGCCATCCAGGATGCGCCACGCCATCCCTCGTTCTCCTACCGCCCGGAAACCGGCGAAGATCCCTTCCACGCCTTCCTCGGCATGCCCATTCTGCGTGGCGGCCGTGTTCTGGGCGTGCTGACGGTGCAGAACCGGACCGAGCGGGCCTATGGCGATGACGAGATCGACACGCTTCAGACCATTGCCATGGTGCTGGCGGAGATTGTCGACCGGATGGACCCGGAACACTTGACCAATGGCGATGGCACCAAGCGCGAGCGCAACCTTGCTTCGCTCAACGGCCGCGTCCTCTGTGAAGGCCTTGGCTATGGCCGTGCCGTGCTGCACGATCCCGTGGTTCCGGCTGCGAAATTCTTCGCGGCAGACCAGAATATGGAAGCCCAGCGCCTGAAAGATGCCCTTCAGGGCCTGAAGGAATCCATCGACCAGATGATGGCACTGGATGGCGCCGCACTGGGAGATGACCCGCGCGATGTGATGGAGACCTATCGGCTTCTCGCGCATGATCCGTCCTGGGCCGAAAAGCTGCGTGAAGGTGTCCGGTCAGGCCTTTCAGCCGAAGCTTCCGTTGACCGCGCGCGCCGTGAGCACAGGGCTCGGCTGCAAAGTGCGCGTGACCCCTATCTGCGCGAACGGCTGAACGATCTTGAAGACCTTGATAACCGCCTGCTGCGCGTTCTGGCGGGGGACGATGGCAAGCCGCAGATCAGTGAAGAACGCAGCGTACTGGTTGCGCGGCGCTTGGGTCCGGCGGAATTGCTCGACTATGCGAATGCGGGGCTGCGCGCCATCCTGATGGAAGAGGCCGCTGTATCATCGCATGCCGCGATCGTGGCGCGGGCGCTGGGCATTCCGACGCTGGGCGGGATTGAAGGGCTGACGACACGGGTCGACCAGGGTGACTGGGTGATCGTGGATGCTGAAAAGGGCATTCTCCACATCCGCCCGGATGATACGCTCTATGATGCCTATAAGGGGCGCGTGGCCCTGCGGTCCGAGCGTCAGGCGACCTATGCCGCGTTGCGAGGGCTGCCGGCAAAGACCAAGGACGGAACGCACGTATCGCTCTATCTGAACGCCGGTCTGGATCTCGATCTCGATATGCTGGATCAGGCCGGCGCCGACGGGGTCGGGCTGTTCCGTACCGAATTCCAGTTCCTCGTTTCGGAAACGCTGCCGCGCCTCAATGATCAGGTCGCGCTCTACAAGCGCGTTCTGGAAAAGGCCGATGGCAAACGCGTTATTTTCCGCACGGTCGATCTTGGCGGCGACAAGGTGTTGCCTGCGCTCAATCTGAAGCGCGAGGAAAACCCGGCGCTCGGCTGGCGCTCGATCCGTTTCGCGCTTGATCACAAGGGCCTCTTCCGGCGCCAGTTGCGGGCGCTTGTCCGGGCAGCCGGTACCAATCCCCTGACGGTCATGTTTCCTATGGTCACGGTCCCCAGTGAATTCTTCGAGGCACGCGACCTGCTGATGAAGGAAGTAGTCTGGAGTGAAGAGCAAACGGGCAAGAAGCCGTCCAAGCTTGAAGTGGGCGTGATGCTTGAGACGCCAGCACTTGCCTTCAGCCTGTCGGAACTTGCCGGTGAGGCCGATTTCCTGTCGGTCGGCACGAATGACCTGATGCAGTTCTTCTTTGCGGCTGACCGCATGACGCCATCTGTATCGGATCGGTATGATCTGGTGAGCCCGGCAGCCATGCGTTTCCTCAGGCAGGTGTCGGAGACCTGTACCAATCATTCGATCCGGATGTCGGCTTGCGGCGAGGCGACGGCGTCTCCCCTCTCCGCACTTTGCTTTATATCATTGGGATTCCACGCCCTTTCCATGCCCGCCGGTGCTATCGGCCCGGTGAAACGCATGGTAAGGTCTGTTAACCTTGAGGCGTTCCGGGAGGACTTTCTGAAGGTGCTGGATCTACCGGACGATGCGTTCCGTAACCAAGTATTAGCCTTGGCGGCCGATCATGGGGTGGAATTGTCCGAGGGTTAAAGCCGCTGGTCCAAAAATCACCATGTTTCTGGACCAGAACTTGCTCGTCTTTTGGCGAACATCCCGACGGACGGCTGGATTGGAAGAATATGGGACACGACGAAACCTTCAACACACAAGGCCCAGAATCTCTGGATGATGTGCGCTCCGCTGACAGCGGAACGGACCGTTCCATTGAGGATTCGCCTGTGTCTGAATCAGTCTCCGAGCCAATCCCGGAGATGACTCCGCGCGAGCGGGCCATGGCTATTTTCAAGAGCCGCAAGTTCAATGGCGAGAGCCTGCGGATGGGGCAGGTTCTGCGCCGTGTGCGCGAGACGCTCGGCCTGGAAATCGCAGACGTTTCGCGGAAGTCCCTCCTGCGTCAGGATTTCCTTATGTGGATTGAGCGCATGGAGATCGGTCAGATCCCCAAAGGCTACCTGACACCCTATCTGCGCGCCTATTGCGTGGAGCTGGGCCTGCCGGACAGTGAAGTGATTGCCCAATACACGCTTGAATGCGGCGCTGTGTCGGAAGTGAAACATTCAGCGCCTGTACCCAAGATTGGCGACATCGCGCCGCCCAAGCCGAAATGGCCGCTGATGGTCGCGACTGCGGCCGTGATGACCCTCTTTGCCGGGGCTGCCATCGGTGTGACACAGATCGTGAAGCCAGCCCCAGAACTGGCCCCCGCCCCAGCCATTGTTGCGGTCAACGGTGCCCGTCACAGCCTTTTTGAAGACATGAGCGAGGCCGAACGGCCATTACCGACCAATATTCAGCTTGAACTCGTGGCCGTTCGTCAGGGCTGGCTCGAAATTCGCGGTGCTGACGGCACAATTTTCCGCAGCCGCGTCATGGCTGCCGGGGAGAACTATTTCCCGCGCCTTGATGCGGGCTGGACTGTCTCGGCCAAGGATGGCGGTGCCTTCCAGTGGCGCGTCGGTGACGTGGTCATTGGTCCTCTTGGTCCTGAGGGAGCGGCTGTGTTTTCGGTCAGTGTCGATCAGAAACTGGCTGAAGCCGCTGAAATGGCTGCGCCGACTGTCGCTTCGAATGGCGCCGGCAAAGCGACCCGTTAGCGCAACAATGTGCGGTGAGGCCTTTACGCAAGGGCCTGCAAGCGCCACATCAGGCCCAGCAATCAGCCGCAGGGAGACCCAAGTCTCATGAGCCACAATCCGATCCGGCCATGGCGCAATATCGACCGGCGCGTCTCGCGAAAGATCCGCGTTGGATCGGTCGAAGTGGGCGGTGACGCCCCGATTGCTGTCCAGACAATGACGAATACGCCGACTGAAGATGCGGCTGCCACCATCGCGCAAATCGAACGCGCGGCCGAGGCTGGCGCCGATATCGTGCGCGTGTCCTGCCCGACGGAAGACGCGACGGCGGCCATGAAGGCGATCTGCAAGGCCTCGCCTGTGCCGATCGTTGCCGACATCCATTTTCACTACAAGCGTGCCATCGAGGCCGCTGACGCCGGCGCGGCCTGCCTGCGTATCAATCCGGGCAATATCGGGTCGCAGGCGCGTGTGAAGGAAGTCGTCAACGCGGCGCGCGCCAATGGCTGTTCCATCCGGATTGGCGTCAATGGTGGCTCGCTGGAGCGTCACCTTCTTGAAAAGTATGGCGAGCCTTGCCCCGATGCGATGGTCGAGAGCGCGCTGGACCATGCGCGCATTCTCGATGACCTGGGTTTCCACGAGTACAAGATCAGCGTGAAGGCATCGGACATGTTCATGACCGCTGCCGCCTACCACCAGCTGGCGGAAGCAACCGATGCGCCGCTCCATCTCGGAATCACCGAAGCTGGCGGTCTGCGTACAGGCACGGTGAAGTCGTCCATCGGCATGGGCAACCTGCTCTGGGCCGGTATCGGCGACACGATCCGCGTTTCGCTGTCGGCAGACCCTGTTGAGGAAGTCAAAGTCGGCTTCGAGATGCTAAAGTCGCTCGGCCTGCGCACACGCGGCGTCAACATCATCGCGTGCCCTTCCTGCGCACGGCAGGGTTTTGACGTGATCTCCACTGTCGAGACGCTCGAGAAGCGTCTGGCCCACATTTCAGAGCCAATCTCGCTTTCCATTATCGGCTGTGTGGTCAACGGCCCTGGTGAAGCGGCGATGACGGATCTCGGCTTTACGGGCGGCGGCAAGGAAAGCGGCAAGATGTTTGTTGCGGGCCGTGCAGATCACAACGTGTCGAACGCCGACATGATCGAGCACATCGTCGGCCTCGTTGAGCAGAAAGCCGAACGCCTGCGTGCCGAGCGCGAGCAGGCCGAAGTAGCGGCCGAGTAGCGCCCTAGAGCGGTTTGCACAGGCTTTCGGGAATGAGGGCGGCGGCTGCGTCGTAAGCCTCCTGCGTTGGAGCGAGCCGCCGAATGAGCGCGAGGGCCTCAGGTTGCTCAACCCGCACGATTTCAGCGTCCCCTGCCGTAGAAACGTCCTGGTTGCTTGTTGCCACAATGACGCGTCGTATATGGGGTGTTCTTGGCGCACGCGCGTCGAGCGAACCTGCATAGACATTGTCGGTCTGCGCTGAAAATACGGATAGTGAGCCATAGGAATCCCAAGCTGGAGCCTCCAGCTCGACCGGGCCGCCCGACAGGTCAATCATGCAGATGGCGTAGGCGAGGTCCGGCGCGGGGCGAACGACACGTTGGTTTTCCGGCGAGACACGCGGAGTCATCTGCCATTGTTGCATAGGCAGGCCGTTCGCCATCATCCGCTCACGTACCTTGGACATGATTTTGCCGGGAACGGCATGCAGCACGACAAAGTGTGCCAGCGCAAAGGTGACGACAAAAGCGCCGAGGCCAACAAGAAAGCCGCGCATCAGGATTGGCTCCGGCACGAAAGGCGTTCGATGGATGGCGGCGGCAACACGGATTCTGGATTATCTATCAGCGCAGCATCGGGTTTGTAGAGACGTAAGGTCAGGTCGAAACTGCCAGCGGAACGACTGGATACCCAATTGCCTTCGGAAGGGCGCTCCGGTGCAACGATGAAGGACCAATGCGCGGCCTGACCGGCATCATTGGCTTTCGTCAGATCATAGGAGAGCGCCTGATCGGTGTTCTTGGGCAGGTAGTTCGTCGCATCATAGAGTGTGACGGACCACCAGAGAGCGGGCATCGCGTCGCCGCTGACACGATAGGTGCAATCTTCCACAAGGGGTTTGCCGGTGTCGTCCTTTGCGCGGGTGAAATAGACGGCTTCTTCCTTGGTAAGGGCGAGGAGGCCGCGGCGGGCAATATAGGCTCGTGTCCAGGGATTGGCGCTGGGAGACCCGACGGTCCAGTCGCTCAGCCAGCCATCGGCGTCGATAACGCCGCCCAAGCGCATTCCTGGGCCGACTATGCCTGCCGCAGCGAGCGCAGACCCCGTGCCTGCAGCGAGGCCGAAAACACAACCTATAACAAGGGCAATCCATTTCATAAGGTGATGGTACAGACCGAGCTTGACCCTGCAAGCGCGAAATTTATTGCGAGCCGATCAGCACAGCGACTTCGTTGAAAGACGATCATGAGACAGCCACGTTTTCGTGAAGGGCCTGCCCAAATCGACAAATGACGGTATGAGTGCGCGCAACGTGTCTTCAGCATAAGAGGTTTGCCCGCATGATCTGGTTCCTGAAACGGATGCCGCTGCTTATTGTGTTGGGGATAACGGTTCTGGTGATGTCCAATTGCACCATGCTGGGCATGAATTATGCGAGCCTGGAGACAGGCAACAAGGCGCTCCCCCAACCGCCGCTTGATGTCCAGGCAATCACTGGCAGTTCAGCGACCCGCGATGAGCTCAAGCAGGCCTTCGAGGACACACTTTACGGTCCGTGGCCCAAAGGCATGCCTGTCACCTTCAGCCAATGGCATGTTGTCGATCCTGATTATCTGGATGGCCGTGGCACGCTTGAGGAGTCGGAAATTACAATTGGCTCGGGCGAGGGCGCGCGCCTCTTCCATCTTGTGGCGGCCTTTCCAAAGTCAGACCGGTCCTCGCCTGTCGTCGTCAGCCAGACATTCTCGACCAACTGCGCCTCATTTCCCGGAGAGCCCGTCACTGCTGCTGATATGTCTGTGTGTGACGGCTCGGAAATGGATGGCGTCATGGGAAAGGTAGTGACCCAGATTTTCGGCCGCTACATAGCTGAGGTGCCGGTCTCGCGCTATTTCGATCTGGGACTGGCCTATGCCAGCTTTTATGCCAGTGAACTCGTGCCGGACAAGAATGGCGAGGCGCAGGCCGTGATGGCCAGAATGGGCGGTCCCATCAATCCGACGAGTGCGCTGATGGCATGGTCCTATGGGTTCTCGGCGGCGCTGGACGCGTTGGAGGCAGATCCGCGCATTGATAGCCAACGCATGGCCGTGATGGGCCATTCCCGGCACGGCAAGTCCGCGCTGATTGCGGGTGTCTGGGACCGACGCGTCGCGGCCGTGATCGCTCACCAGTCCGGTTTTGCAGGGGCGGCTCTGTCGCGGTCTGAAACGGGTGAGGGACTTGTGCGCATGGCGAAATCGTATCCCCACTGGCTGTCACCAAATGTGCAAGCCTATCTGACGGACCTGGCCAGCCTGCCTGTGGATCAACACGAGTTGCTGGCCCTTCTGGCGCCCACGCCGGTTCTGCTGGGCAATGGCAGACGGGATGTCTGGTCGGACCCAAATTCCACATATCGCGCCGCTGAGGCGGCGTCTGCTGTCTACGATGCGGATGGGGCGGGTGGCCTTTCAGACTCGGGCATGCGTGCGTTTGATCCCGAATCGGACCTCGCTTATTGGCTGCGCCCAGGCGGACACAGCATCGTGCCCAAGGATATCGACGCCTTCACGACCTTTCTGGCAGCGCATTTAGAGAAGGCGGCGCCTCCTGAAACTGCTGTTCAAATCGCGAATTGACCCCTAGTCTCCCTTAAAACGAAAGCTAAGGGAGCTGTAAATGTCTGTAATTGTTGAACTTCTATTGCCTGTTCTGGCCCTGATCTGCTGGACGCTGGTGATGTGGCTGTGGATGTATGCGACGCGCATTCCGGCGATGCAAAAGGCTCAGATCGATCCTGACGCTGCCCGGCATCCGGGCACCTACGGGGATCGCATGCCCCCTAATGTCCGTTCCGTGGCCGACAACTATAATCACCTGCATGAGCAGCCGACCATTTTCTATGCCCTGATGTTCTTTGCAGCCCTGACGGGCGGGCAGGGTAATTTCATGGAGCTGATGGCATGGATTTATGTGGGCCTGCGCATTGTCCATTCCTTCGTCCAGATCCTGTCGCCCAAGGTGATACTTCGCTTCATGGTCTTTGCCCTGGCGTCGATCACATTGTTCATTATGGCCGGTCATGAGGTCGTGCGAATTCTGCTCTAGCTTGCAGATGTGGCAGCGAGGGCGCTTCACGCGCCCTCAAAACCGCTCTAAAGGGCCGCTATGGCCACTATTTCTCCTTCCAGACTGCAGCAGGTGATCGACCGTTTTGAACAGGTCGAAGCCCGCATGGGTGCAGCGACCGAAACCTCTGAAATCATCGCCCTGTCCAAAGAGCATGCCGAGCTGAAGCCGGTGGTCGACAAGGCTCGCGAGCTGATGTCGGCGCGCAAGGAACTGAGCGAAGCCGAAGCACTTGTTGCCAGCGGCGACCCGGACATGGCGGAGCTTGCGCGCGACGAGGTCGAGGAGCTCAAGGACCGTTTGCCGGCCCTTGAGCAGGAAGTTCAGGTCCTGCTTTTGCCGAAGGATGTCGACGACAAGGCCGATATCGTCATCGAATTGCGCGCCGGCACTGGCGGCGACGAGGCGGCCCTGTTCGCCGGAGACCTGTTCCGAATGTATTCGCGCTATTTCCAGATCATGGGCTGGAAGGTCGAAATCGTGGACGCCTCCGAAGGCGATGCGGGCGGTTACAAGGAATTGATCGCCAACGTGTCCGGCGATGGTGTGTTCGGGCACATGAAATGGGAAAGCGGCGTGCACCGCGTGCAGCGCGTTCCAGCGACCGAAACGCAAGGACGTATCCATACGTCTGCGGCCACAGTGGCCGTGCTGCCCGCGCCGGAGAATGTCGAGATCGATATTCGTCCTGAAGATATCCGCATCGATACGATGCGCTCGTCCGGCGCAGGTGGCCAGCACGTCAACACAACCGACTCGGCCGTGCGTATCACGCACTTGCCCACGGGCCTGGTTGCGACCAGTTCGGAAAAATCCCAGCACGTGAACCGCGAAAAGGCGATGGATCAGCTGAAGATCCGCCTCTATGAGCGCGAACGATCGGCCAAGGATGCCGAACGCGCCGAAGCCCGGGCGAGTCAGATCGGTTCGGGCGATCGCAGCCAGAAGGTGCGAACCTATAACTTCCCGGAAAACCGGATGACCGATCACCGTATCGGCCTGACGCTTTATTCGCTCGACCGGATCATAACGGGCGACAAGCTGAACGATGTGGTTGAAGCCCTCATCACGGAAGACCAGGCTCGCAAGCTGGCGGCCATGGAGAACGAGAACTGAGCCGCCTGACCTATACGGA
Source organism: Hyphomonas chukchiensis (assembly GCF_000682695.1). Lineage (GTDB taxonomy): Bacteria > Pseudomonadota > Alphaproteobacteria > Caulobacterales > Hyphomonadaceae > Hyphomonas > Hyphomonas chukchiensis. The sequence continues at coordinate 57,629 of NZ_AWFG01000015.1, forward strand.
TCTGATGGCCGCGGCCGCCGGACGCCTCAGGCAGGCCGGTATCGAGGCACCGCAACGCGAAGCCCGTCTGCTGATGTCGCTGGCCTCCGGCCTGACAACCTCCCAGCTGATCCTCAGGGGCCATCTGGCCGCGCCGGACGATTTACGCGAGTCGTTCGAGCGCATGGTTCGCCAGCGCGAAGCCTGTGTACCATTCCAGCATATTGCCGGAACGGCTTCCTTCTTTGGCCTGGATTTCATCTCGGATGCCCGTGCCCTGGTGCCACGCGCCGACAGTGAGGTCGTGGTTGAAGCGGCACTGCGTCTGCTGCCGGAGGCCCCTGGGCTGGAAATTGCGGACCTTGGCACAGGTTCGGGATGCCTTTTGATAGCGCTGTTGGTGACGCGGCCGGATGTGTCGGGAACCGGCGTTGAGGCCGATGTCGCGGCGGCCTCGCTGGCGGCCGAGAACATTGCGCGGCATGCCCTGGAGAGCCGGGCACGGCTGGCCGTGCAGCCCTGGGCAGAATGGTCCGGTTGGGGATCAGTGGACCTGCTCATCTCCAATCCCCCTTATATCCGCAGCGAGGTGATTGCCTCTCTCGACCCTGAAGTGCGTCTTCACGACCCTGAGGTGGCCCTTGATGGTGGGGCGGACGGGCTCGATGCCTATCGGGAACTGGCAGGGCTGGCCCAAACCCGCCTGAAGCCCGGAACGCCGGTCATTTTCGAGATCGGTTATGATCAGCAGGGGGATGTGCGAGCGATCCTGTCAGCGGCCGGATTGACCGATATCGGCAGTGCGAAGGATCTGGGCGGGAATGACCGGGTTGTATGGGCGCGTAAGCAGGTTGGTTAATACGCATATTTTTGCTTGGCGGAGTGAATAATACAGGCTAGAAGCTATGCGTGAGGTGCTGGAAGCCGCGTATGGCAAGTCTGCTCCACCCTCGCCAGACTCTCGCAAAACGGGGCTCGGCCACAGCACTTCCTTCGGCAATTGCGCTGGGAACTGCCTGCAGGACAAAAAGCAGGCGCATGAAACGGGATATACATTCATGAAACGCTCACGCGGGCGCAATCGTCGCTCAGGCGGTAACAACAATAACAATAATCACAACAATCCGAACCGGCACTATGAAAGTGTTGGGCCGGACGTGAAGATCCGTGGATCTGCTCAGCAGGTGCTGGAAAAGTACCAGCAATACGCACGGGACGCCCAGACCAGCGGCGACCGCGTATTGTCTGAGGCCTATTTCCAGTTCGCAGAGCATTATCAGCGAATCGTTGCCAAACAGATGGAAGCCAAGGACCGCCAGCAACCGCAACAGCGCAATGGCCGGGACGATCGCGACAATCGCCGCGATGATCGCGACAACCGCAATGATTCGTCGGACGATGATTCAAACTCCGACGACAGCAACGAGGAAGCCACGGTTCAGGTGACATCGCGTTCGCGTCAGGACGAGAACCAGAACCAGGACGATCGTGACAATAGCCGCGACACGGATGACGACAACGGCAAGCCGGATTCGCTGAAAGTCATCGATGCCAGTGACGATTCGGATTCCAGCCAAGTGGAGGCGCCTAAAGAGAGCCGTCCGAAGCCCAAGGCCGAGGGCGATCGCCCGAAGTCGCGGCGGAAGCCTTATCGCGCCAAGGATGCGTCCGATGAGTCTGAAGCCGTGACGGATGGCGTGATGAAGACCTTGTCGCGTGGCCGCCGCAAAGCGGCATCGTCCGATACGGACGAGCCTGTGCGCGCAGATGACTCGGCCGAGACAACAGCTGACTGAGACGGGCGGGATCGCCCTTATATGGCTCTGAGACATTGATACGTCTTGCGACAATCAGGGATGCGGAGGCCCTCAGGGACCTCGGCATCTCTTCCTTTGTTGCCGCTTTCGGGCATCTCTATAGCCCGTCGGATCTGCAGCTTTATCTGGCCGAAAACTATGCGCTCCAAAGCTGGAAATGTCAGATTGGTGCGTCAGATCGCCCGATCTGGCTTGCCGACGCACCTGACGGGCATCTGGCTGGCTATGCGCAGGCCAGTCCCTGTGAACTTCCGGTCGATCCTGTTCCTGATGGCGCACTCCAATTGCAAAGGCTCTATGTTCGCCCCGGCGCCCTGTCGTCCGGCATTGGCGGCGCCCTGATGAGCCGCGTGCTCGAATGGGTGGAAGCTGCCGGACGGCCGCCTTTGTTCCTTGGCGTCTGGTCCGGCAATGAGGGCGCACAGCGATTCTATGCACGTTACGGATTCTACAAGGTCGGCGAATACGACTTTCCTGTCGGTGAACAGGTGGACCTGGAATATATCCTGAGACGCGATTGATCTTGTCGCATGTCGCGCGTCTTGCATGGCCCGGCATCACTCCCCAAATCCAGTTCAACACGACAGGCCGCCGCTGAGCGGGGCCGCAAACCAAACCGAATCTGCCTTTGAGAGGGGATAAGAATGAATATTGACCAGTATACCGAGCGCGCACGCGCAATCGTTCAAAGCGCCCAGACCGCGGCCCTTGCCAGCGGACACCAGACGCTGACACCCGCCCATATCCTGAAAACCATGTTGGAGGATCGTGACCAGTTGGCCGTGAACCTGATCCGTGCGGCTGGTGGCCGTCCGGAACTGGTTGTTCAGGGGGTCGACACGGCCCTTGGCAAACTGCCGAAGGTGACCGGCGCCAATAACGGCCTGCGGCTTGAGCAGGCGTCCGCCAAATTGTTCCAGGATGCCGAAGCCGGCGCAAAGAAGGCCGGTGATGCCTTCGTGACGACTGAACGCCTGTTGCTGGCGATTGTTGGCCTGCCTTCTGATCCGGCTGCGGAGGCCCTGAAGAGTTCTGGCGTCACGACAAAATCATTGGAGACCGCCATCACGGATCTGCGCCAGGGCCGTACGGCAGATAGCGCCAATGCCGAAGAAGGTTATGAAGCACTCAAGAAATATGCACGTGACCTGACCAAGGATGCGCGCGATGGCAAGCTCGACCCGGTGATCGGCCGGGACGAGGAAATTCGCCGTACAATGCAAGTTCTCTCGCGCCGGTCGAAGAACAACCCGGTGCTCATCGGTGAGCCCGGCGTTGGCAAGACGGCGATTGCCGAAGGCCTTGCGTTGCGCATCGTAAATGGCGACGTGCCTGAAAGCCTGAAGGGCAAACGCCTGCTCGCGCTCGACATGGGCGCGTTGATTGCGGGCGCGAAATTCCGTGGTGAATTTGAAGAGCGGCTGAAAGCCGTGCTCAACGAAGTGCAGCAAGCTGCAGGCGGCGTCATCCTGTTCATTGATGAGATGCACACGCTTGTTGGCGCCGGAAAATCGGATGGCGCAATGGATGCGTCGAACCTGTTGAAACCGGCGCTTGCGCGCGGCGAGCTTCACTGTATCGGTGCAACGACGCTCGATGAGTATCGCAAATATGTGGAAGGCGATCCGGCACTCGCCCGCCGTTTCATGGCGGTCTTCGTGGACGAGCCTTCGGTTGAGGATACGATCTCCATTCTCCGTGGTCTGAAGGCCCGGTACGAGGCCCACCATGGTGTGCGCGTATCGGATGCGGCAATTGTTTCGGCTGCGACACTGTCCAACCGCTACATCACGGATCGCTTCCTGCCAGACAAGGCGATCGACCTGATGGACGAAGCCGCTTCGCGCCTTCGCATGCAGGTCGACTCCAAGCCGGAAGCGCTGGACGAGATTGATCGTCGGCTCCTGCAGCTGAAGATCGAAGCGGAGGCGTTGAAGAAGGAAAAAGACACGGCATCAATTGATCGTCTCAAGACAATCGAAGGAGATATCGCTGACCTTCAGGCCAAGTCCGACGAGTTGACCTCTGCCTGGTCGGCGGAGAAGAACAAGCTGAAGGGAACGGCGAATGCCAAGGACCAGCTTGATCGCGCCTATGCCGACATGGCCGAAGCGCAGCGCACGGGTGACCTGACACGTGCTTCTGAGCTTAAGTTCTCGACAATCCCTGCGCTCGAAAAGCAGATCAAGGATGTCGAAGGCGCTGATGACGCCGATGATGGCCTCGTGTCTGAAGTCGTCCGCCCGGAACATATTGCTGGCGTCGTTTCCAAGTGGACCGGCATTCCCGTCGACAAGATGATGGAAGGTGAACGCGAGAAGCTGCTCCATATGGAGGACGCCCTGCGGGCCCGCGTGGTCGGCCAGGACGCCGCCCTCGAAGCGGTCTCGAATGCCGTGCGTCGCGCCCGCGCTGGTCTGCAGGATCCGAACCGTCCGATCGGCTCATTCCTGTTTGTCGGCCCGACAGGTGTCGGCAAGACCGAGCTGACCAAGGCGCTTGCTGAGTTCATGTTTGACGATGACACGGCCATCCTGCGGCTCGATATGTCGGAATATTCCGAGAAGCATTCGGTGGCCCGTCTGATCGGCGCGCCTCCCGGCTATGTGGGCTATGATGAAGGTGGGGCCTTGACGGAAGCCGTTCGCCGGCGCCCCTATCAGGTCATCCTCTTCGATGAAGTCGAGAAGGCCCACCCGGATCTTTTCAACACGCTGCTGCAAGTGCTGGACGACGGTCGCCTGACCGATGGCCAGGGCCGAACCGTGGACTTCAAGAACACGATCATCATCATGACCTCGAACCTCGGCGCTGATGCGCTTGCCAGCGGCGATGAGGGCGAAGTGTCTGATTCGGCGCGCGAGAGCGTTATGTCAGCCATCCGGATGCATTTCCGGCCGGAATTCATCAACCGGATCGATGAGATCGTCTTCTTCAAGCGTCTCGGCCGTGGCGAGATCGATCATATTGTCGACATCCAGATGGTTCATCTCGAAAAGCTGCTGTCGGCGCGCAAGATGAAGCTCGACCTCAGCCTTGATGCCCGCAACTGGCTGGCCGCTCGCGGCTATGATCCGGTGTACGGTGCCCGGCCGCTGAAACGTGTGATCCAGAAGGAGTTGCAGGATCCGCTGGCTCGTCTGCTGCTGGAAGGTCGCATTGCCGATGGTGAGACAATCCATGTCGGGGTTGAGGGCGATATGCTCTCGATCAATGGCGTGCCCAATGACTTCGCCAAGGGGCGAGTTGTCCTTAACTGACCGCTCGCAATATATAATGGCCGCTGTGTCTGCATCTCGCAGATGCGGCGGCTTTTTTATGGGCTGTTAGGCTGGATGACTGGCAGCAATGTGGCGGCTGTCGCGAGTTCCGTTGCTTGGGTCGCGCCTCTGAGAGCATCGATCTCGGATTTCTGCTTCATGAAAGCGGCAAGTTCCGCCGGATCCGACGCAAGATTGCGGCCTGAGGGCAATTCAAGCGTCATCGGATTGACCCAGCGCCCGTCCCGCCGGATTTCGTAGTGAAGATGCTCGCCCGTTGCCGAGCCGGAATCCCCGACATAGCCGAGAACGTCGCCTGCCTTGACAGCGTCGCCTTCCTTGATGCCGGCGAAGCCTGACATATGCGCATACAGCGTCTCAAAACCGCGCTTGTGTTTGATCCGGACATGACGGCCATAGCCTTCGCTGAAACCCATGAAGGCTATTGTGCCATCTCCCGCCACTTTGATGGGCGTGCCGGCAGGCGCGCGGAAGTCGATGCCGGTGTGCAGGTGCAGCTGCCCTGTCAAAGGATGATAGCGTTGGCCAAAGCCTGAATTAATCGGCGCCCTCCCAATGGGATAGCGCGTCAGGAAAGGCTGCGCGGCGACGCCATTTGCATCGAAAAATTCGGTCCTGCCCGTGTCGCCCGGTGTGTAGCGATACCAGCTGCCATGGCTGGTCTCACCATTGAAAGCGGCAAAGACAAGGTCGCCGTTCTCGATGAAGTTTCCGCGCTCGTCTTCGGCGACCTCGAACACGGTATCAAAACGGTCTCCAGGATGGCCACCTTCCGCCAGGCCGACGTCATCCGGAAACAGTGCGGCAAAACTTGTGGCGTGTGCAGGTGTGCCGCCAGCAGCCACGAGGGCCGTCTGCAAGTCCGTCTCGATCACACCGGCTGCCCGGCGCCGGGAAGTGACGAGCCGCGCTGTCAGCACGCTCACGAAAAAGCTGTCATCAGCCTGTCGCGTCGCGAGCAAGGTATTCTTGGCATTCGGTTTTATAGATACGGCAATCAGGCGGCTCGTTTCACTATCCATCATGCTCTCATCGAAATAGGCGGTGAGGGCCGTGCCGGGACGCATGCGCTTGCGGTCCACAAGACCCGTCTGGCGGAGGGCGGCGACGGCAGCCGCCGCATCCGTTGCGCTGGCCCCCAGAACTTCGAGTACGTCGGCCGCCGCGGCGCCGGACGTGACCTGTCCGATGCGCTCGGCGGTGGAGGCCGCAGGCATGTTGTCGCGAAAATCCAGCATCGCCTGTGCGGCATCTGCGCTGGTCAGGCTTGCCGGTTGCTGCGGACGCACAAAGACGAACAGAACCAGCATGCCCAGCACAACCAGGCCTGCAACGGCCCGTTCGGCCACGTGATGTGGGCGGAGCGACCGGTCGACACGTGCCGGTCTTTGGATCTGCTGTTTCATGCCTGATATCCCTGACGGGCCTCAAGGAAGGCCGCGCGAAGTGTTTCAGGTCACAAAAAGCAAGAAATACGCCATGGAAGGCGTTTTCGGGTGTCAAACTGCGTCTGGGGAGGAATTAAGGTTGGTGAGTGGTCGCCGAAACCAGCAGAGCCTGGTTGAATTCTGCGCCGCTCTCCGTCCGGATATGGTCGATTTCGGCTTTCTTCTCCGCAAATTCCTCAAGAATTGCAGGCGTTTCGGCGAGTTTCCGTCCCGTCGGCAGTTTCAGGGCCATGGCGTTGACCGCAACGCCCTTGATGTGGACTTCATAGTGCAGGTGAGGGCCTGTCGAGGCACCAGTTGTGCCGACATAGGCAATGATATCGCCCTGACGTACCCGGGTGCCCGCCTTGATGCCTTTGCCAAAGCGCGAGAGGTGGGCATAGGCCGTTTCATAGCCATTGGCGTGCTTGATCTTCACATAGTTGCCGAAAGAGCCATATCGATTGGCGCGGACAACCACGCCATTGCCTGCCGCGTAGATTGGCGTTCCGGTTGGCGCCGCAAAGTCCGTACCCTTGTGTTGCCTTGTATAGCCGGAAATCGGATGCCGCCGCGTACCGAAGGAGGATGAGAGACGGGCGCCATTGATGGGCGTCTTCATCAGGAACTTGGTCGCGCTTTCACCCTTGCTGTCGTAATAGTCCGGTGTCTGGTCGTCGCTGGGCGTGAAGCGATAAAAGTCACGGCTCAGCGCCTGACCATCCAGTGAGGCGAAGACCACATTGCCCGTCTTCACCGGATTTCCGCGCTCGTCGACATAGGTTTCGTAGACAATCTCGAACTTGTCGCCGGGATGGATTTCACGCTGGAAATCCACATCATACGCGAAGGCATCGGCAAAATCGACGACCTGCTGGTCGCCTGCGCCGAGGCTGCGGGCCGTCTCGTAGATAGATGTGTTGATCGATGCGGCGATGCGCTTGTAGCTGGGGGTCAGGCGCGCATTCAGGGCGGTGGCTTCCCAGGTGCCGTCCTGGTCGCGTGTGATCAGCAGGCTGCGGTCGGCTTCGGCGCGGATCGTAAGGGCTGTCAGCTTGTCGCCATCGAGATAGGTTTCGGCTTTGAGGCCTGGCCGCAGACGGCGGGCATCGAGAAGATCGCCCGAATACAGCGTCTGGAGCGCGCTATTGGCGTCCTGGTGGTTTGCGCCGAGGCTGACGACCAGCTCCGTCAGCGTCTCGCGCGGCTTCAGTGTGCCGGTTTCGTGTTCGAGAATTTTCGGTTGGGCCAGGTCGCGCGCACTGAGCAGCGTAACCGCCAGTGGCAACGGGGTGGCGGCATCCGCAGTGCCATGCGTGGGCTGGCCGGTGGAATCCACCATGAAGAGCCCGGCAACAGCCGAGGCAGACCCCAGAACGAACAGGACAGCGAGGCTTTTCAGGCCCTGTGACAAGTTCCGCTTGGAATGCGGCACTTTCTGGGGTTCAGTTTCCGTGTTGTGTTCCACGCGTAACGTCCCGTTTCTCCCAAGCTCTTCCGCCCCCCAAACAGCAGGTGCGGTTGAACAAGCATCCAATCTGACATTTGCGTGTTAAAGAATCCAGAACACGCTAAATTTGGCCTTCTTGCCTTATTAGGACTTTAGGTTTCAGGACTAGCAAGATGCAAGCCGGATCGCACAGTGAATACACCAGATGACAAAAATGTAGGCAAATCGGTCGATGAATCGCTGATCAAGCCCGTTCGCGGGGGGCGCTGGGTGATTCTGGCCGTTGTCATTCTGCTGTTAGGCGTGCTCGTGACCGGTTGGCTGACGCGCAAGGCCGTTGCAGAGCGCGTGCTCGCAGGCTGGTGCGAGCGCCGCGATCTCGTGTGTGAAGGGAAATTCACGCAGCTTGGATTTGGTGGAGCGACGATCCGCGCGCTGAAGATAAGCGCAGGTGGCGATGTTCCGCTGGAGGCGCAGGAGGCCCGCGCGCGCCTTAGCTGGCCACACCTTTTCAGCCCTGAATTGACGGGCGTCACGATAGACCAGCCAATTGTACGCGGGGTCTTGAACGAGAAAGGAGTCAAATTTTACGGGCTCGAGAAACTCGCCAGTTCGTCCGGCGAAAGGGAAAACACCGAACTCAAGCTGCCCGCCATTGAGATAACGGATGGTCGCATCTTTCTCGTCACCGACGCGGGAGAGCTGTCAGCCTCTGTATCGGTGAACGGCACCTTCCCTCAAAACGGCAAGCTTGATCTCATGCTGGACCCGGCATCGCTTAAAACCCGGGATTCAGAATTTCAGTGGTCTGAGGGTGTCCTTTTCCTCTCTGCCGACAATGGCCGGATTGCCGGGGGAGCAAATGTTGTTCTCGAGCAGGCAACGCTTAAGGGTATCTCGGTCAAGGATGCGCTTCTTGAGATGACGATTGACGCGGCTGATGTCGGCGAAGGGCCGATGCAGATGAACTGGACGGGATCTATCGCAGAGGCTGCTTTCCCGACTGGAGCGTTGCGCGCAGCGCGAACGAGCGGTTCTGCGGCCTTCACGGAACTTCCAAGCCTGACCACCGATGCGGCGATGGCAGCGCTCACGCGGGCGAGTATAATTCTCGAGTCTGGGGCGGTCAGTTATGGGGGGTATGGCGCGGACTCACTGAGCCTTGAAGCGGATCTTAAAGGTGACGGCGGAAATATCGGCGGGCCGGTCGCGGTCGGAGCCAGTCAGGTTGTCGCGCCACAGGGTAAAGCCGGGAACGTGTCGGCAAGCGGCGTGCTCAGCCGTTCAGCAGAAGGCACGTTGCTCTACACAGGAAGTGTGGCCACCCAGACGACACAGCTTTCGCCGGAAACGCGCACCAAGGTCACCAAGCCAATCACCCTTCCGGGTGTCCTCTCGGATCATGGCGCCGCCTTGCGGGCGACCATTGACCGCGCGCTCTCCGACTTCGATCTGACAATGAATTTCAGTGTGGGCCGACGCGCCGACCTCATATCAGTCTCCAGCCGCGGCGAGACCGTGCTGACGACAAAGTCCGGCATGCGGCTGGGCATTGTGCCGGGAGCGGACGGTCCGTGGCTGTCGGTTCGCGGGCAGGACGTACTGGTAAGCGGAGATATCAGTCTGGCGGGCGGCGGCGCGCCGGCAATTCAGCTGAGCCTTGATGAGCTGCAGCAGGGTGCTGCCGGTTTTGGCATCAAGGCGCATGACGTAGTGCTGAAGCCATGGGCGGCAGGCGGCAAGACCGTTTCAGCCGATCTCTCGACGTTCAGCCTGTCCAGCGCGACAGATGCGTTTGACCTGCGCACCCGGGGGCGGTTGTCGCTCACCGGACAGGTCTCGGGTGTCGATCTCAAAAGCACGGATATCAATGGAGGTGTCCATGTTACGCGTGGCGAAACCGGTTGGCAGGTGACACCGGAAGGGGCGAAATGCGTCAAGGCGTCGAGCAAGGGCTTCGTGTTCGGCAGTATCAAGGCCGATCCGGTCAGTCTCGACATATGTCCACAGGGCAAGGGGTTTATTCGCGAGAACGTCTCTGATCCCGAAGGTGCCGTGACGCTCGGGAATGTGCATCTTCCGTTCACGACAGGATCGACGTCCGGCAAGCTGGGGCTGTCCAGTGCGACTGTCGACTGGTCAGCGAAGGGCGGCCTTGCGATGACCATCCTGGCGAAGACGCTGGACCTGCCCCTCACGATAGGTGATCGCACGCTGACTATCGAAGGCGACGCCTTGCGCATGGGTGTCGCGACCGGAAAGGGCGCGCCTCGGTTGTCGGCGCGTCTGGGGGCAACCCGCTTTGGCGGCACGCTCGTACCTGCCAATGTGTCGGCTGACAGTTTTTCCTTTGATGGCACGAGTGGCAAAGGCGGCCTGTCCGGGGCGCTCAAGGCGAATGCTGTCTTGATCAAGGACTACCGGGATGATCCGCTTTATCAGCCACTGATATCCGATCTGAGCGCGACGCTCACCGACGGCCAGCTGTTGATGACCGGCCCGCTCCGCCTCAAGGCGGGCGGTGTGACAGTGGCGGATACGACACTTAACATGGACATCATCAAGCTGACGGGCAAGGCGGCGATTCGTTCGAAGCCCCTCCAGTTCCGGACCGGCGGCTTGCAACCGGTCATGCTGTCGGAACGCCTTCGCGGTGTCTTCACCTTTGCGGAAGGCGACATGTCTGCCTTGGCCGATATCGATATCGATTCCGGGAAATTGTCTGGCACGGGCGAAGTCACGGTCGGCAGCTTCGGCTTCCAGACGACGCGCCTCGGCCGCGTTACGGGCGTTGAAGGGCATATCCGCTTCAGTGATCTCCTCGCCCTGACAACGGACAAAGGGCAGGTCGTGACGGTCGGACTGATGAATATCGGCGTGCCGCTGGCAGACGGGCATATCGAGTTCCATCTTATTGACGGCAAGGTCATTGGTATTGAGAAAGCCTACTTCCCCTTTGCAGGCGGTCGTGTCGCCATTTCGCCGCTTGAATGGACATTGGGCGGCGATGATCAGCGCGTCGAGGTCACGGCAGATGCCATTGAATTGAGCGATCTCGTCGCGGTTCTCAAGCTTCCCGATGTTCAGGCCAGCGGGACGGTCAGCGGCCGTTTTCCGGTCGATTTCATAGCCAATGAGGTTCAGGTTCGCGATGCGCGCCTGTCCGCCGATGCCAAAGGCGGTCGCATTTCCTACACGGGTGATGCCGTGGACGCTGCAGCCGAGAGCGACCCCAACGCGAAACTGGCCTTTGATGCCCTGAAAGACCTGCAATTCTCGGTGCTTGAGGTCGGCCTCACGGGCAACCTGATGGACCGGACCGTCGCGAGCGTGCACTTGCTGGGGAAGAATACAGGTCCGCTGGCCTTCGGGAAAAATCTGACGATGCCGAAGGGGCAGGCCTTCGAGTTCAATCTCACGCTCGATTCCCAGCTCGGCGAGCTCGTGAAAAGCAGCTCCTATGCGACCCAGCAGGACAAGTTTGTGGATATCATTGTCGACCTGGCCAAGCCGAAGCCGGGTACTGAAACTGAATGACAGGCAACCGTCTGATCGATTGACGTTAAGGCGAACCGTGTCATGTTCGCGCGTGAATGAAAGGAGTCCCCTTCTGATGACCCCGCCAAAGACAATGCTTATGGTTGGTTGCGTAGCTCTTGCGTCGGCCTGCACGCCGACGATCCGCATCGAGCCTTCCGACAAGCCGATCACCATCAATCTGAACGTCAAGATCGATCAGGAAGTGCGCATCAAGCTCGACAAGGAAGTCGAAGACCTGATCTCCAACAACCCTGACCTGTTTCCCGAATAGCGACGAAAGGATATAGTCATGAACATGATCAAGAATATCTTCATCGCATTGAGCATCGCCTCGCTGGCAATCGTCAGTGCGCCTGCAGCCCACGCGGCCGATCCGCAACTTGAAGCGGCCATTTCTGCCGGCCAGGTGGGTGAGCGTATCGACGGCTATCTGGGCGTGGTTGGCTCGGCCGATCCGGCCGTGGTCCGCAAGGTTCAGGAAATCAACAACAAGCGCCGCGCCCTGTATGAGCAGCTGTCCCAGCAGACGGGCACGACGGTCGCCCAGGTGGCCCGTGTGACCGGTGAAAAGCAGATCGCCAAGACGTCACCCGGCCAGTACTACATGGACGAATCCGGCGCCTGGAAAAAGAAATAGCGCAGCCATTGCCCGGCGGCGGGACAGGAGAAAACCCCCGATGTCCCGCAAGCTGGTATGGATGATTGTAATCGCATTCGCAGCCCTCGCAGCCGTGCTGTGGGGGCTGACGTTTTTCTGGCAAGGCATGGGTGTCGAAGTGACCGGTCTTGGCTGGGGCGCCTATATTGCCGGCGGCGTCTTCACGCTGGCCCTTTCAGGCGGCCTCTTCCTGTTGTCCTTTCACAGTGCCCGACATGGCTATGACGATATTGGCGGCTCCGATACGCCGGAAGAATGACAGCGGCTGTTGCAAGACTTTCATGCCCGGTTGATTGACACGAGGCGCGGCTCACTCGATTTTGCGCACAATCGCATTCAAACAACGGGCTGGACCTTCAATGATCGATCCTGCACGGCTTTCAGCCTTCATCGCGTCGCGTATCTGCCATGACCTTGTGTCTCCCGTTTCAGGCGTCACCAGCGCGCTGGAGATGCTGGACGAACCGGGCGATTCCGAAATGGACCAGCAGTTCGAGGAACTGCTTCGCAGCAGTGCCCTCAAGGCGGCCGCAACAATCCAGTTCCTGCGCTATGCCTATGGCTCGCTCGGCCTGCAGGCGGGCACAGCCGACATGCATGATTTCAAGAAGATCACGGAGAACTTTCTCGCGGGTCTGAAGCCCAGCATAGAATGGGATATTGCAACCGACCACCTCAGCTATTCCCATGCGCGCCTGCTGATGAACCTGATCATGATGGCCATCGACACGCTGCCGCGCGGCGGTGTGATTCATGCGAAGGTACGCAACGAAGCCGCCGGCATGACGATGACTGTTTCAAGCCGGGGCGAGCGGGTGAAACTGAAGGACGAGGCCGCCCGGTCGGTCCAGGGCATCGAGCCCGAGGACGGCTGGAAGCCCGACAATATCCAGCCCCTGTTTGCCAAGATGATCTGCGACAGTCTGGAGGGAGAAATCACCGCCAAACAGGGCGAAGACGTGGCGATCATCATGGCCACACAGATCCGGGCGGAGGGGTGAATACGGGATCCCCGGCTTTATCAGGCGTCGGCAGCGATTTATTAACGCTCATGGGGCACCTGTTAACCTGACGCGTTCGCCCGCCTTTGGAGACAGACCATGAAATCCTGCCTGATCGTTGATGACTCGCGTGTCGTCCGCAAAGTTGCGGCCCGTATCATCCAGGACCTGAAATTCGATGTCCGGGAAGCAGGCGACGGCGCCGAGGCGCTGAAGGCCTGCCGCGAAAGCATGCCCGATGCCGTCTTGCTGGACTGGAACATGCCGGTCATGAACGGTCTCGATTTCCTGCGGGCCTTGCGCCGGGAAGAGGGCGGCAAGAAACCGCTCGTGGTGTTTTGCTCTATTGAGAATGACGCCGAACACATCAATGAAGCGATCCGGTCGGGCGCAGATGAGTTCATCATGAAGCCGTTCGACGCTGATATTCTTGAAAGCAAGTTTGCAGAAGTCGGCCTTATCTGAAAGATTTCTTAATAAAAGCGCGGATATTGGTAAGGATTAAGGGTTAGAAAAGCCCGGTTGCGGAGCGGGACATGCAGGACGAGGTGTTTAACGAATTGGCGGATCTGGCCCTCAAGGGTGCTGGTGCGTCGATTCCTAAATCCAAGGCCTACCTGATCGAGGCCCGGCTGGCGCCGATCGCGCGCCGCGAGGGCTTCGGATCAATGGAAGATCTGGTCCATTGCGTGAAATCCCGTGCCAATCCCGCCTTCATTGCTGAAATTGCCGCAGCGCTTGTGTCCAAGGACACGCGCTTCTTTCGCGAGCGCGAAACGCTTCAGCGTGTGCTGGAAGAGGTCCTGCCTGCGCGCCTGAAGGCCTCGAACACCGGGCGCCTCAAGATCTGGTTTGCGGGCGGCTCGACCGGCCAAGAAGCCTATTCGCTATCGATCCAGCTGGAAGACGAACTGCCGGCCGCCCTGCGTGGCGCAAAAATCGAGATCCTGTCGACCGACATCTGCAAAGTCTCGACCGAGAAGGCCCGGATCGGCCGCTATGGCCATTACGATATCCAGAAGGGCCTCTCAATCCACCGCCTGACCAAGCATTTCACGCGCCTTGAGACCGGGCAGTGGGAAGCCAGCGAAGCCTTGAGAGGCCATGTGAGTTTCCGCCAGCACAACCTGCTGGAAAGCGCCGCAGGCCTCGGCAAGTTTGATGTCATCATCTGCCGCAATGTGCTTTCGGGCATGGCGCGGTCTGCCCGTGTTGCCGTCATTGATAACCTTGCCAGCCAGCTGATGCCGGGCGGTCTCATTCTGCTGGGGCAGGGCGAAGGCCTGATCGGTCTGACCGAGAAGCTGGAGCCCGCAAGGGACTTCCGCGGTGCCTGGGTCGCCGCCGGAACTGCCAACGCAGCCGCTTCGGCGGCCTGACCGGCCTTCAGCCGCAACGTTGCAATGCAGCATGATGCCTGTATGAGGGGCAAACCTCCTTACGGCTGAAACATACAGGCAGGCCCCAGACATGGTGAAATCGACCTTCGCGGCATTTGCCGATCGCATCTCGCGTGCCGATTGGGCAGGCAATGGCCTCTCGGCCATGACACCCATGCGCGTGAAGACCGAACTGCTGGCTGGCCTTACGGTCGCGCTGGCGCTCGTGCCGGAGGCCGTGGCCTTCGCCTTCGTGGCAGGTGTTGCGCCGCTGGTTGGCCTGTACGCAGCGTTCATTGTCGGCTTGATCACGGCGCTTTTCGGCGGGCGTCCGGGGATGATCTCTGGCGCAACCGGCGCTCTGGCTGTGGTCATGGTGGGGCTGGTGCATGATCCGCGCGTGGGCGACATGGGCGCGCAATACTTGTTTGCGACGGTCGTTCTAATGGGCATCCTGCAGCTGCTGGCAGGCATCTTCAAGCTCGGCAAGTTCATGCGCCTCGTGCCGCATCCGGTCATGCTCGGCTTCGTCAACGGGCTCGCCATCGTGATCTTCCTCGCCCAACTCGGCCAGTTCAAGGTGCCGGGAACGGGCGAGGCGGCCGGTCACGGCTTCGCCGGCGGGCAGTGGATGAACGGCGCGCCGCTGGTCATCATGCTGGGCCTTACTGCGCTGACCATGGCAATCATCTGGGGCATGCCGAAGCTGACCAAGATCATTCCCGCCCCGCTTGCCGGTATCGGTATTGTCGCGGGCATCGTCATCGGCTTTGGCCTCAATGTGCCGACTGTGGGCGATCTTGCCTCCGTGCAGGGCGGCCTGCCACCCTTTGCCGTTCCGACTGTCCCGCTGACTTTCGAGACACTGGAAATCATCTTCCCCTATGCGCTGATCCTTGCCGCCATCGGCCTGATCGAGAGCCTGCTGACGCTGAACCTGGTCGGAGAGATCACCGGCAAGCGTGGCGGCGCCTCGCAGGAATGCCTGGCGCAGGGCACGGCAAATGTCGTCACCGGCTTCTTCGGCGGCATGGGCGGCTGCGCGATGATCGGCCAGTCGATGATCAACGTGAAATCCGGCGGACGCACGCGCCTGTCGGGTGTTTCGGCCGCGCTGTTCCTGCTGGCCTTCATCCTTATCGGTTCCAGCCTGATCGAGCGTATACCGCTGGCCGCGCTGGTCGGCGTGATGTTCATGGTCGTGATCGGCACCTTCGCCTGGCAGAGCCTTCGCATCATGACGCGCATCCCGCTGATGGATGCCTTTGTCATCGTGCTCGTGACCGGCGTGACAGTCGCCTATGACCTTGCCACGGCCGTCGTGGTTGGCGTCATCGTCTCGGCGCTGGCCTATGCCTGGAACAATGCCAGGCGCATCCATGTCATCGAGCGCGACAGCGTGCGTACGCCCGGCGCACATGTCTACGAGATCGAAGGTCCGCTCTTCTTCGGCTCGACAGACAGCTTCGCCGATCTCTTCCATCCTGCGACTGACCCGGATGTCGTGATCGTGGACTTCCGGCGCAGCCGTGTCGTCGACCAGTCCGCCCTGCAGGCCATCGAGGACCTCGCGGCGCGCTACGAGGCCGAGGGCAAGACCCTGCGTCTGCGCCACCTCAGCCACGACTGCCACAAGCTGCTGAAACGGGCAGGCCAGTTGATGATCGAAGAGGACGATGATCCGGACTATGCGCTGGCCGTGGACTACAATGTCCGCACCGGCGTTTTCGGCGGCGGGCACTGATCACCTTGATGTGACCAAATACCCCTGCAGGGTATCTTTGCCGGTCGCGGGTAATCACGCTATATGGGAGGGAATCCCTATTCCCGACCGTGTGAGGCCGCCAATGTTCAATCGACGCCGCTTTTTGCAATATACGGCTGCCGGAATGGCAACTGGCGCTGCTGCTGCCCCCGCCTGGGCGCGCACGTCGGGGGAAGGCAATTTCGGTATCCCCATGCTGCAAGGCAACCAGTTCGACCTGACGGTCGGCAAGTTCCCGGTCCGCATCAATGGACGTGCCACGGAAGCGACCGGGGTGAACGGCTCGGTGCCGGGGCCGCTGCTGCGCTTTCGCGAAGGCGACGAGATCACGCTGAACGTGTCCAACACGCTGGCTGTGGATACATCGATCCACTGGCACGGCCTGCTCGTGCCCTTCCAGATGGACGGCGTGCCGGGCGTCTCCTTTCCGGGCATCCGGCCCGGTGAGACGTTCAGCTATAAATATGCCGTGCCGCAGAATGGCACCTATTGGTACCATTCCCATTCCGGCCTGCAGGAGCAGAGCGGCCATTACGGACCGATCATCATCGACCCCAAGGGCGCTGACCCGGTCGCCTATGACCGCGAATATGTGCTCGTTCTCGGCGACTGGACCTATGGCACGCCGGAGCGTCTCTTCGCCAAACTGAAGAAGCATTCCGACAGCCAGAACTTCCAGCAGCGCACGGTGGGCGACTTCCTGCACGACGCATCGGAGGAAGGCATCGGCGCCGCGCTGGACGACCGGGCCATGTGGGGCGCCATGTGCATGTCGCCGCGCGATCTCGCAGACGTTGGCGCGCCGACCTATACGTATCTGATCAATGGCCGCTCTACGGCTGACAATTTCAACATGGTATTCAATCCGGGTGAGCGCGTGCGCCTCAGGATCATCAATGGCTCGGCCATGACACTTTTCAATGTGCGCATGCCCGGCCTGCCGATGACGATCGTTCAGGCCGACGGCCAGCACGTGCAGCCTCTCGAGGTGGACGAGTTCCAGATGGGCGTGGCGGAGACCTATGATGTCATCGTGACACCGCAGGCCGCCGAGGCGTTTGCGTTTGTTGCGGAGTCGATTGACCGGTCGAGGCAGGCGGTTGCAACACTCGGGCCGCGGCCGGGCATGCGGGCGGCTGTGCCTCAGCTGCGTGCCGTGCCGACGCTCTCGATGAAGGACATGGGGATGGACCATGCGGCCATGGGCCATGGCTCGATGGAGATGGGTTCGGAAGCACCCGCAGCCATGGATCATTCCATGAAGGGCATGGATCACGATATGGCCATGCCGATGGATCATGGTGCCATGGACCATAGCAAGATGGACCACGCTGCGATGGGCCATGTGATGCCTGACCCAACGGGGCCTGCCGTGCAGATGGTGTCCATCGAAGCCGATATCGAAAAGGGCCCCGGCGTTGCCAATATTGCGGCCATGCCGATGAGCCGTCTGAACGAACCCGGCATCGGCCTTGACGATGTGGGCCACCGGACGATGACCTATAGCCAGCTACGCAGCCTTGAACCGAACCCTGATACGCGCGCGCCGGGCCGCGAGATTGTCATTCACCTGACCAGCAACATGGAACGTTACATGTGGTCGTTCGACGGCGTGAAGTTTTCCGAAGTGACGGAGGCGATCCGCTTCCATGAGGGCGAGCGGGTGCGGCTGACGCTGATCAATGACACGATGATGCCTCACCCGATCCACCTGCATGGCATGTTCTTCGACCTCGTCATTCCCGGCGCCGAAACGAGCGGCCGCCTGCCACGCAAGCATACCGTGATCGTCAAGCCGGCGGACAAGGTGTCTGTGGATATTACCGCCGAGCATGTCGGCGACTGGGCCTTCCACTGCCATCTGCTTTACCATATGGCGGCGGGCATGATGCAGGTCGTGTCGATCCTGCCGGCAGAGGCCACGCCGATGGAGGATCACCAGGGACATCAGATGATGGATCATTCCACCATGGATCATTCATCCATGGGACAAGGTGAGATGGATCATTCGAAGATGGACCACTCCAAGATGGACCACTCCAAGATGAATCATGATGCCATGAGCGAAGAGGACATGAAGCGATGATCCGCACTCTAGCGCTTTTTATCTTTGCTGTTTCAGCTTCAGCGCCTGTCTTCGCTGAAGAGTCCTCGCCGCCCTGGTCCATGGCAGATCAGTATTTCGATACCGATGAAATGGCCCATGCGCGCCATCATATCTTGAGCCATCATGGCGCGACCCGTCAGCTATCCATTATGGCAGACAGGCTGGAAGTGCAGTCAGCTGACGAGGGCGACACGCTCGTCTGGGATGGCAATGCCTGGTATGGCGGCGACGTGAACAAGCTCTGGCTAAAGAGCGAGGGCGACTATTCGCTGGAGAGCGACGAACTTGAGGAGGCCGAGGTTCAGGCGCTCTGGTCGCATGCCATCTCGCCCTATTTCGACCTGCAGGGCGGGCTTCGCTATGACCTTGAGCCCAAGGGGCGCACGCATGCCGTGCTGGGCCTTCAGGGGCTTGCGCCTTACTGGTTTGAAGTCGATGCCGCCGCCTTCCTCAGCAGCGAGGGCGATCTGACCGCGCGCATGGAGGCCGAGTATGAATTCCGCCTCACCCAGCGCCTGATCCTTCAGCCGCGCGTAGAGGCAGAACTGTCGGCTCAGGACATTCCCGATCTGGAAACCGGCTCGGGCCTGACCAGTCTCAATGCCGGCCTGCGCCTGCGCTATGAGATCATACGCGAGTTTGCGCCCTATATAGGTGTTGAGTGGCAGGGCAGCTTTGGCGGCACGGCGGACTATCTTGAAGCGGCAGGCGAGGACAGCGACCGGGCGGTCTTTGTGGCGGGCATTCGGGCCTGGTTCTGAGGTCAGCCCTCGCAATTTTCATTATCCCGCGCTATATGGCGCCTTCCTGAAGCTGCTCCGGGCCTTGAACCCGGTGGGAGTATGAGATGACAGATACCAAAGCCGCTGCCTGGACGGGCGGCGTGAACTCTCTCGGATTTGCGAAAAGCCCCGCTGATACGCGGGTTGTCGCCGCCATGTCGGGTGGGGTCGACAGCTCGGTTGTGGCTGCGATGCTGAAGGCCGAGGGCTATGACGTGATCGGCATCACGCTGCAGCTCTACGATCATGGCGCCGCCATCGAGAAGAAGGGCGCCTGCTGCGCCGGGCAGGATATCCATGATGCCCGCAACGTAGCCGACCAGATCGGCATTCCGCACTATGTGCTGGATTATGAAAGCCGCTTCCGCGAGCAGGTGATGGAAGATTTCGCCGACACCTATCTCGCCGGGTCGACGCCGATCCCATGCATCCGCTGCAACCAGACCGTCAAGTTCTCGGACCTGCTTCGCACCGCGAAGGAGCTTGGCGCCGATTGCCTTGCGACCGGGCACTATATTCGGCGTACGGATGGCGATGCCGGTCCGGAGCTTCACCGCGCGGCAGACGCGAGCCGTGACCAGTCCTACTTCCTGTTCGCCACGACGCGCGAGCAGCTCGACTATATCCGCTTTCCGCTCGGCGGCCTGCCGAAGACGGAAGTTCGCGAGCTGGCCGACCAGTTCAACCTGCCGGTCGCGGCCAAGCCAGACAGTCAGGACATCTGTTTCGTTCCGGAAGGATCCTACGCGAAAGTCGTGGAGAAACTCCGCCCCGGTTCCGGGCGCGGGGGCGAAATCGTGCATCTTGATGGCCGCGTTCTTGGCCAGCACGAAGGCGTTATTCACTATACGATCGGTCAGCGTCGCGGCCTGAACGTGGCGGTGGGTGAGCCCTTGTTTGTGGTCAAGATTGATGCGCCGAACCGGCGGGTTGTTGTCGGGCCGCGTGAGGCCCTGATGACGAGCGGCCTGTTGCTGGAAGAGCTGAACTGGCTTGGTGCCGGAAGCCTTGAGGCGGCGGCGGATGCTGGCGCGCCTGTGCTGGTCCGTGTGCGGTCTACGCGGCCACCTGTGCCCGGGCGGCTCGGCTGGCAGGGCGACATTCCGGTGATCTGGTTCGATGAGCCGGAAGAAGGCGTCGCGCGCGGTCAGGCGGCGGTCCTCTATGATCCGACGGGTGGGACGCAAATCCTGGGCGGCGGGTTTATTCTGAAGGCGATCCCGGCGGACGAGCGGGTGGTGGCGGCTTAGGCTGATATGCCTGCGACGCCTGTGAGGGCGCTTGGGGGTGGGAGCTGGGCTTTCGGGAGGGGGATTCCGGGTC